>CAJTAK010000013.1 GCA_910574255.1 Clostridia bacterium | reverse complement strand
TTTGCTATACCAAAAAACTTCCCATTATACTGCAGATCAGCTTATAGAACTTCTGACAGCTAACAGAATCCTCATATCATCACAATATATGGCTGATTTATGGCAGGGTTCCTCTGACAAGCTTTGTTTAACTTAATGACATTGATTCAAACGGGACACTAAAAGAAGCAGATATACGACTGGAACCGGTAATGACACCCGTATCCGGTATGTTTTATCCGGAAGCATGGGCGGAGTTTGCAGTCAATGAGGAAATCCCATGCCTGTACCTGTCTTGTTACTTTGGTCCCAGAAATGCCATAGGGTATTGCTATAAGATAGAGGAGCAGGGAAATACACCCCTGCTTTGCGGGGAGAAAGTATTGTGGATAGCATAGCAAGTTGAGCTAGATGCTGCAGGGAGAATGTTTTTTTCTTCCCAATGTATCTTCCGCCTGCATAGTTCCAAGTTTTTTTCCATAAACCTTCAGAATATAAAAATACATCCCAATCAAAAGCCCTCCGGCCAGTACCCAGGCAGTCGGACTTGCCAGGCAGACGCCCAGATAGCTGCGCTGCCTTGCAGCGATAACAGCCACCACGCCTCGGCCAATCAATTCTGCGATACCGGCTGTCATGGGCAGAAGTCCAAAGCCCATACCCTGAATACCGTTTCGGTAGACATTCACAATAACCAGAGGCATAAAGAAATAGCCGATGCAGTTCAGATAAAGATCAACCTCACCGATAATATCCGTCACATGCTCCGACACAAACAAATAGGTCAGATATTTACCGCCGGTCATTACAAAGGCGGAAGCCAGAATACTATAGGCAAAGCCGATCAGGGTAGAGGCCCGGAAGCCCTGCCGTACGCGCCGGATATCCCCAGCGCCCGCATTTTGGGCGCAATAGGTAGATATGGTGGTGCCAAGAGCCACATAAGCCTGGGTAACTACCTGCTCGATCTTGCTTGCGGCCGTAAAAGCGGCTACGGACATAGAACCAAGGAGGTTCAGAGACGACTGCATCATCATTGTTCCCACAGCCGTGATAGAGTACTGAAGGGCCATCGGAAAACCAATCCCCATCTGAATCCGCGCCAGATGTCCGTCGGGGAGCCAATCTTCCTTTTTAAGCCGCAAAAGGGGAACCTTTCTTATTATATAAACCAAGCATAGAATACCGGAAACGCCCTGAGAAATAACGGTTGCAAGGGCGGCTCCGGCCACACCCATGTGAAAGCTGATAATCAGCACCAGGTCCAATACAATATTCAGAAGTGCCGCCAGAATCAAAAAGTACAGAGGCGTTTTACTGTTCCCCAGAGCACGCAGAATGCAGGAGAGAAGGTTATAGAGCACTTGAGCAAAAATTCCGGCGCAGATAATCATAATGTATGTATAAGCATCCGCAAAAATATCCTCCGGTGTGTTCATAAGCTTCATCAGAGGGCGCATGCCAAGCATACTGCCGGCTGTCATAAGCAGAGAAACCACCAGAGAAAGCAGGGCGGCGCTTCCAACGGTTTTGCGCATCCCGTTCATATCCCCGGCTCCGAATCTTTGGGCCGTCAGTACGGTAAAGCCTACAGTCATTCCCATAAGGAAACCGAGAATCAAAAAAGTTATGGTTCCGGTGGAACCAACGGCAGCCAGCGCCGGCGTTCCCACAAATTTTCCTACAATAATGGTGTCGGCCATGCTGTAAAGCTGCTGAAATACATTTCCTATAAAAATGGGCAGGGTAAAGCCAAGAATAATTTTGGCCGGGCTGCCTTTTGTCATATCTTTTTCCATAATATTTATCCTCACATTGACAGAAGTTAAGAAGAGCTTTGCTTCTTTTTATATCTGCGATATTATAATAAAACGGCGGCGGGAGTGCAAGAGGTTTTGGGAAAGATTTTCAAGTCTGTGAAAATCAGAGAGGTTCGTAAAATAATGGAATTATTATAGGGGGTAAAATGATAAAAAATGGCTATAAAAGCAGAAGGCTTTTGACATATAGGCAAGAAATATAAAGATTTTTTCTTAGAGTAACCTACTCTACGAAGAAAAAAATTGCGAGTTCAGTATTCAACGTTTATTATTATAACCAGATCTATAGAGATTTTCAAGATAAATTCTATTTTTTTCATGTGATTCTTTGCCAAATCATTAAAAATATCCCATATTTTTACAAAAAACAAAAAAATGTACTGATATAAGAGCGAAAAACGATTTTGGAAATACAAATTTTGGAAAACATAAGAAAATTCATACTCCGGGTTTCGTAGAGTAGGTTACTCTACGAAAAAATGCAGAGACAGCAAGGCTCTTATTTACAGAGAGCTTGTAAGCACAGAAAGGGGTCCTTGATATCTGGTACGTGCTTTATTGTCCGAATCAAAAGGAAGAAGATCTGCTCTACGCCTGTAAGCAGCATTTGACTGGCGAGGCTCTTAAGGATGCCTTTGTGTTCACCTATGATCGCATGCGGCGGCACGGTGGTGCCTGGCATCTGGAGCAGCAGCTGTTGTTTCCTCATTATTTGTTCCTGGAGAGTAAAGATGAAGGGAAACTGGCGGAAGAATTAAAGAGGTATTCCCCTGTGCTTCCGGTGCTTGAGAGCGGCGGAAAACTGATTCGGGTGGAGCCGGAGGAAGAGAAGCTCCTTCGGATGCTCTGCGGAGAGGGCCATCACTCGCAGATGTCCCGGGGATATATCCGGGATGGACAGACCGTTGTGACGGAAGGGCCGCTTCGGGGCAGGGAGAATCTGATCCGGAGGATTGACCGGCATAAGCGGATTGCCCGGGTGGGAATGCCGTCTGCGGGACGCTTTTGGGAGATGCAGGTTGGGTTGGAGATTGTGTCGAAGAGCTAGACACTTTTTACATGTTTGTGTTAACTGTGATTACTGAAGTAGCTCCTTGCAGCATGGGCACTTGGACTTCTGCAGTATGACATATTTGCTGTCGGGATTACAACTGCAAATACAAATGTTTTTTGCAGAATATTCTTGACATATTACTGCGGCAATGATGAGTTGTTTTATAAGGCGCAGATGGCGAAGCATACCCTGTAGATGAAGTTTGCCTGACTTAGAAGAGGTATACATGAAAGGAAGATACCATGTATTATGTAATCCAGGTTGCTCCAGGAATGGAAGAAAAGACGGAGATATTGATTCAAAGGAGAGTAAGAAATGAGCTATATGCTCGCTGTTTTCATCCTGTCCGTCATGTGAGAAAAAAATTTCATGGGGAATGGAAGGATCAGCATGAGAAATTGCTTCCAGGGTATGTATTTATTATGAGTAATTCAATCCAGGAGTTATATTTGGAATTGCAAAAGGTGCCGTTGCTTACCAAGCTATTAGGAAAAGACGGGGAGCAATTTGTAGCCCTTCAAGAAGATGAAGGAGGATGGCTGGAAAGACTTATGGGGCCAGCCGGAGACTTTAGCGAGGTGGGGCTATCACAGGTAGTGGCAGAGCAGGACAAAGTCATTGTTTTATCAGGGCCACTGAAGAATATAGAAGGGTTTGTGAAGAAAATCAATCTTCATAAACGGATTGCGGAGGTTGAGGTTGATTTTATGAATCGAAAAACCATTCTTCATCTTGGTATCGAGATCGTTGGAAAAAACGAATAAGAATAAAATGAAGCTTTTGATTAGCTATATGCTTTCTAAGTAACATAAATAATATAGAAGAAGGCCGTAGGTTTCTGCGGCTTATTTTATTGTTTGGAGATTTGTAAATTATGTCTAAAAGCAATTGGAAAAAAATAATTACGGGAATAGCAGTTTTAACAGGAGTATATGCCTTCCTTAACTATATTGGAAACAAAAAAAAGGATGTAAAGAACATAGATGATGATAATGCTTACTTGGATGACACTAACTTTAAATGTCAGCGCAAGGCTGGATGGTATGAAGGCAAATTTAAGCCGATGCTTGATAAAGTCCTGGCGTTCACAGGCTTATTAATCCTGGCGCCGCTTTACAGCGTTATAAGCCTTGCTATTTTTATAGACGATCCCGGACCGGTTCTCTTTACACAGAAGCGGGTAGGAAAAGAAAAGCATTTCTTTCTCATCCATAAATTCCGCAGCATGAAGATGAATACCCCTCATGACGTGCCGACCCATCTACTTTCTGATCCGGAGCAATATATAACAAGAGTGGGAAGGATATTGCGGAAAACCTCTCTGGATGAGCTACCGCAGGTTTGGGACATCTTTGCTGGCAATATGAGCATCATAGGTCCCAGACCGGCTCTTTGGAATCAGAAGGATTTGGTGGCGGAGCGGGAAAGGTATGGGGTGAATGATGTAAAGCCTGGGATGACGGGGTGGGCGCAGATCAATGGGAGAGATGAGCTGGAGATAGAAGAGAAAGCGAAGCTGGATGGGGAATATGTGGACCATTTGCATCAGGGCGGAATTAAGGCCCTGTTTTTTGATGTGAAATGCTTTCTCGGCACAATAAAATCTGTTCTTGGCAGCGATGGGGTGGTAGAAGGAGGAACCGGAGAACTGCACAAGAATGACATACAAGCTGTCGAGGCTTCTGATGCGGGCTTTGAGGATTACGGATATAAGAAAAGCTTCCATATTGACAGAACTGCTCACAGACGTATTTTAATTACCGGCGCAGGCAGCTATATTGGGGAATCCTTTGAAGCGTATGCCAAAAAGCATTATGGCAGCAACCTTCTTATTAATACAGCAGATATGCTTGACAGTAATTGGAGACAGACGGATTTTGGATCCTATGATGCCGTTTTCCATGTGGCAGGAATTGCGCATGCAGATATTGGACATGTGGATGAAGAAACAAAGAAAAAATATTATGCGGTAAATACTGATTTGGCAATTGAAGTGTCCAAGATAGCTAAGGCTGCAGGTGTTAAGCAGTTTGTACTGATGAGCTCCATGATTATTTATGGGGAATCAGCCCCTTATGGGAAAGAAAAGATGATTGATGAACATACACTTCCGGCTCCGGCGAACTTTTACGGAGATAGTAAGTGGCAGGCGGATAAGGGTGTGAGAAAACTGGCGGATGAGAGCTTTCATGTGGCAGTGCTGCGGCCACCGATGATTTATGGACCGGGGAGCAAAGGAAACTATCCTGTTTTGTCGAAGCTGGCAAAGCGGCTTCCGGTATTTCCCGATGTGAACAATCAGAGATCCATGCTTTATATTGATAATTTATGCGAATTTCTTTGTTTGCTGATGATGAGCGGTGACGGCGGAATTTATTTTCCGCAGAATGCAGAATATGTGGGAACAAGTGAAATTGTGCGGGAGATTGCAAAGACAGCTGAACATAAGATCTGGATTACGAAAATGTTAAATCCGGCTGTCTGGATAATGGGAAAAATCCCGGGGAAAGTATCTGGAATTGTAAACAAAGCATTTGGAAATTTGACATATAAGAAAGAAATGAGTGATTACTTTCAGGGTTCCTATCAAAAAGAAGCGCTAATAGAAAGTATATATAAAACTGAGGGAAAAAATGAAAAAGATTTTTTTGATAGGTAATCACGATATTGTAATTTATAATTTCCGGATTGAGTTAATAAAGAAGCTGATACAGGAAGGATATTTGGTTGGTGTAATCCTTCCATATGGTGAAAAGGTAGAGCTTCTTATAGATGAGGGATGTTTGTTTTATGAAACAAAAGTGGATAGACGTGGGACAAGCGTATGGAGAGATATAAAATTAATTTTTAAATATTGGTATATCTTAAAAAAGGAGCGGCCGGATGTAATTTTGACTTATACGATAAAGCCTAATATTTATGCAAATATTGTAGCCGGAATTCTTGGGATTCCCAGCATAGTTAATATTACAGGACTTGGAAGTGCCATTGAAAATAAAGGAATCATACAAAAAATTTCCCTGTTTTTGTATAAGTTGGCATTAAAAAGAGCAGATTATGTCTTTTTTCAAAATAATGAGAATTTAAGATTATTTCGCAAAATGCATATTGGCAATCAAAACTTTGGATTATTGCCTGGTTCTGGTGTAAACATAGAAGACAATCAATTTCAGGAATATCCAAAGGATAAAATCGTCTTTGTTTTTGCCGGAAGGCTTATGTACGAGAAAGGAATAGAAGAATATCTCTATGCTGCGGAAGTTATTAAAAAAATGTATCCAGCAGTAGAATTTCACATTTGTGGTTTCTGTGAAGAGGAATATAAACAGAAATTAGAGACACTGCAGCACAAAGGGATTGTCGTTTATCACGGAATGGTAAAGGACATGCGGACGGTTTATCGGGATATGAGCTGTCTTATATTACCCAGTCACCATGAGGGCATGTCAAATGTGTTATTGGAAGCAGCTGCGAACGGAAGACCTGGAATAGCGACCAACATATCGGGGTGTAAAGAAATCATTACTCATGGAAAGACTGGTTTTTTATTTGAGAAGAAAAACAGTGATCAACTATGCAAAATGCTTGAAAGATTTATAAAGCTGCCATTTGAAGAAAAGCTTAAAATGGGGATGGACGCCCGGAAGAAAATGGAAGAAAAATTTGATCGAAATATTGTCATTGAAAAATATTTAAAAATTATAAAGGAGCTTTAAATAATGAATTTATATCAAAAGATTGCTAATCAGGAAGAGAAAATTAGTTTGATTGGTCTTGGATATGTCGGAATGCCGATTGCAGTAGCATTTGCAAAAAAAGCGAAAGTGATTGGCTTTGATTTAAATAAAGAAAAAATCAGATTATATCAATCCGGGATTGATCCAACAAATGAGGTAGGAAATGATGTTATAGCAAATACAACAGTTAATTTCACGGATGACGAGTCCATGCTAAAGGAAGCAAAATTCCATATAGTTGCAGTTCCCACTCCGGTAAATGCAGATCACACGCCGGATCTTTCACCAGTAGAAGGCGCAAGCCGCATTTTAGGAAGAAATTTAACAAAAGGTTCCATAGTCGTATATGAATCCACCGTATATCCAGGTGTAACAGAGGATATCTGTGTGCCTATTCTTGAAAAAGAAAGCAGATTAAAGTGTGGAATAGATTTTAAGGTGGGATATTCCCCGGAACGGATAAATCCGGGAGATAAGATACACAGGCTTGAGACCATAACTAAAATTGTTTCAGGAATGGACGTAGAAACCTTAGAAGAGATAGCCGGAGTTTATGAGATGGTTGTAGAAGCCGGTGTTTACAAAGCAAAAAGCATTAAGGTTGCTGAGGCGGCAAAGGTAATCGAGAACAGCCAGCGGGACATTAACATAGCTTTTATGAATGAATTATCTATTATTTTTAATCGGATAGGCATTGATACAAAGGCTGTATTGGACGCTGCAGGGACCAAATGGAATTTTCTAAAATATACGCCTGGATTAGTAGGAGGTCATTGTATTGGTGTAGATCCTTATTATCTTACATATAAGGCGGAACAGTTAGGATATCATAGCCAGATTATACTCAGTGGAAGAAGAATCAATGATGATATGGGAAAATATGTTGCCGAAAATGTAGTCAAGAATTTAATTAAATCTGATATTACAGTAAAAAATGCCAGGGTAGCAGTTTTGGGATTTACTTTTAAAGAAAATTGTCCGGATACCAGGAATACCAAAGTTATTGACGTTATAAATGAATTGAAAGAGTATGGAATACAACCCGTAATTTCAGATCCTGCAGCAGATCGAGAAGAAGCAATGAGATTATATAAAGTTGAATTTACGGAAGTAGAAAAAATTCGGGAAATGGATGCTGTTATTTTAGCCGTATCTCATAAAGAATTTGCAAAGATTTCTATGAGGCAGTTGGATGCAATGTTTAAAAAGGGAGAAAACAAAAAAAAGGTAATTGTGGACGTAAAAGGAGTATTGGATAAAGAAGAATATGTTTCAGCAGGATATAACTATTGGAGATTATAAGGAGTAAAGATAAAAATGGGGTATAATGATTTGATATTCCCACAGGACAGCCTTTTTTTAGTCACTGGAGGAGCAGGGTTTATAGGTTCTAATTTGTGTGAAGCGATTTTAAATATGGGATATCGGGTACGCTGCCTGGATAATCTGTCAACAGGAAAACAGGAAAATGTAGATCCTTTTTTGGAACATCCAAATTATACATTTATAAAAGGCGATATCGTAGATTTTGATACATGTCTGCAAGCCTGTGAAGGTGTCGATTTTGTTTTGAATGAAGCAGCCTGGGGAAGCGTACCGCGCAGTATCGAGATGCCATTGTATTATGAGGAAATTAACATCCGTGGAACATTGAATATGATGGAGGCGGCGTGCAGGAAAAAGGTTCAGAAGTTTGTTTATGCTTCTAGTTCTTCTGTATATGGAGATCACCCGGTATTACCGAAAGCAGAGGGGCAGGAGGGAAATCTATTGTCGCCCTATGCATTAACGAAACGGGTAAATGAAGAATATGGAAAACTGTATAAAAAGTTATATGGCTTAGACACATATGGTCTAAGGTATTTTAATGTTTTTGGAAGGAGACAAGACCCTGACGGAGCTTATGCTGCAGTGATACCTAAGTTTATAAAACAGTTATTAGCAGATGAGATTCCCACCATTCATGGCGATGGCAGACAGTCCAGGGATTTTACGTATATTGATAATGTAATCGAGGCAAATTTAAAAGCTTGTCTGGCACCACAAGAGGCTGCCGGGGAAGCTTTTAATATTGCTTATGGCGGAAGGGAATATTTGATTGATATATACTATCATATTTGCAATGCACTTGGTAAAGATGTAAAACCCAATTTTGGCCCTGATAGACTGGGGGATATCAAACATTCCAATGCTGATATTAGTAAGGCAAAAAAACTGTTGAATTATAATCCTGAGTATAATTTTGAGAGAGGAATTGAACTGGCAATCAATTGGTACAAGAAAAATTTGCAAAGTTAAAGAAAGTGAAATAAGGATATGCTTATTTACTATGTGCTTATTGTTTTGTGGATAGCATATTATGCTGTATGCAAAGAGAAGATAAAAAATAAACGGAAAAGAAATGTTGCCGTTGCAATCGGATTAGGGATTAGCGTTTTTTTGTTAGGAGCTTTAAGGGCTGCGGAAGTGGGAACAGATACGGAAACTTATTTGATTGCATACCAAAAGGGAAACGATCATTTTTTTAAGGGAGTTGAGTTCGGATATTATCTGTACCGGACATTATTTTATAATTTGCATTTTACAAACCAAATGTATCTGGCAATCGTAGCATTGACTTGTGTTTTTTGTTATACAAAATTTTTTATCAAATATTCAAACAATACTTTTTACAGCTATTTTCTGCATTTGACAATAGGCTTATTACCAATGTCTATGTCAGGTATTCGGCAGTCATTGGCAATTTGTATAACCTTATTTGCCTATGATTATATATTAAAAAAGGACCTGGTTCGGTTTCTCATCATTGTAGGGATTGCTACACTATTCCACCAGTCGGCGTGTATATTTTTTATTGTTTATATCTTTCGATTTATAAAGTTTGATAAATTGAAATTCAGTGCTTTTTGGATTGCAGCAATATTTGCAGCAGCCTTTTCAAAAGAAATATTTATGTTTGCTTTAAAGCTAAGTCCTTTTGACTATAGCATATATTTTTCGGATTATTTTAAAAATACTTCTGTCAATTTTTTGGTTATCCTTATAGCGGTTCTGATACCGCTGGTATGCAATTTATTTGCGGTAAGAGCAAATATGGATGAAAGAGAGATCATAATATTTCGACTGGCTCAGGGAATATCTTGTATGTATGCTTTGTTTTGTATATTAACAAGAGATATTCAGATTGCAGGGCGGCTTTCATTTTATTTTATGTCAGCAAATTTGATTCTGATTCCCAATACAATAGAAACGATAAGAATCAGGAGTACAAAGATATGGGCAAATATAGCATGTGTGATATTGCCCCTTTTTCAATTTATAATATCAATTCCGGGAAATTCCATTGGAATTGATCAATATTCGTTTTTTTGGTAACCAGATAAAAATATGAGGGAAAGATGATAAAAAAAGTATTTTTTGTAGGCAGGTTTCGGTTACCTGATGGTACGGCTGCTGCACAGCTCATAAAGGGAATTGGGAAAATTTTAAGAGAGACAGGATATCAGACGGTATTTATTGATAAGGAAGTGTCAGCAAAGGTTAAAACAAAAGAGATTGTGAGAGTGGAGGAAAAGGATTATACAATCTATAAAATTTTATATCCTTATACGTGGCTTGGTAAATTTGAAAGTTATACGGAAGAAAAATCGGTGTTGGGATTACTGGACAGAGAAACGAATGACATATGCCTGGCATATTATAACTATCCGTCTATCGGAATTTTTAAATTCCAAAGATATGCGGCAAGTAAAAAGATTACATTAATTCCAATTGTCACGGAATGGTATTCAACACAGGGAAGAAATTTTTTAGTTAAGATTTTTAAAGGAATGGACATTATATTTCGAATGTGTCTGCTGCAAAAAAAGGAAAAGGCAATGATTGTTTCAAGCACCTTCCTTGAAAAATACTATGCTGATTTAGACACATTTCGGATCCCGGCAGTCATTGATGTCAGAGAAGAAAAATGGAATAAAGATGTCAAACCATACGATCAGGATGAGATAAATCTGGTTTATGCTGGAAGCCCGGGAAAGAATAAAGATAAAATAGATAAAGTACTGAGATTGTTATCGCAAATGGATTCAGATATAAGATATACGCTCAGAGTGATTGGAATTGGAAAGCAAGAGTATGAAAAAGATTTTTCACATGTTTGTACCGATGCAAGAATTAAATTTTTGGGGAAGCTGTCTCATGAAGAGTGCGTTTCTATCATAACTGCTTCTGATTTTACTATATTATATAGAAATCCTGACAGGGTTGCGATGGCAGGGTTCCCGACAAAAATTAGTGAAAGTATAGCTTGTGGAATTCCGGCGATTACTACAAATACGAGTGATATAAAGCTTTATATAAAAGAGGGGAAAAACGGATTTATTTTACCCATGGACGAATCTGCTGCGCATAAAAAACTACAGGTAATTATGCGGATGAACCGGAAAGAAATAGATAGAATGAAGGAATTCACCAGGAATTATCAGCCCTTTGATTTTCATAATTATGTTCCGGAGGCAAAAGAATTTATGGGCAGGATAGAGAAAGAGGAACGATGAATATTTTGATCATACATCATTATCCGGGTTTAGGAGGAGCAACACTAAGCTGCTATGATGTGGCAAGAGCGTTAATTGAAACAGGGCATCATACGGTGGTTTCGGTGCCTGCTGGAGAAAATGAAGCAAGACGGATGGCGGATAAATTAAATATAGAAGCAGTTGATGGTGCACCGCCAGTAATACAGTTTACTTATCACAATGGCAGTTCGGGAATTGTCAGATGTGTTTTAAAATATTTAAAAATGCAGAGGTATATAGCGAAATGGGAGAAGCTCATTGATGAAATCAGCCCAGACATCGTATTGCTTAACAGCTCCGTACAATGGCCAATGATTAAGCTGCTCAAAAGAAAAGGCATCAAAAGCATTTTGTTTGTCCGTGAAACTATGAGAAAAAATCAGCTGGGGCTGATAAACAGGTACATTCGTAAAAAGCTTAGCCAGGCAGACGGAGTTACATTTCTAACAAAATATGATCTGGAACAATGGGATCTTCCAACATATGTAAAGCAATATGTGATACCTGATTCTGTAAATAAAGATAATTATGATATGACAAGAACAAAGGAAGAGAGCAGAAAAAAACTGGGACTGGATATTGAAAAATTTTATGTACTGTATGTGGGGGGGATCAATTCCATTAAGGGAGCCGGTGAAATTGTAAGCGCTGTGGAGTGGCTGGAGGAACCTTTTGTTGAGACTGTAATATTAGGGGATCTTGCTGAGAATCTCCGCCAATGTTCTTTTTTGAAAAGCCTTATACAATACAGAGAAGCAAAATACGTTAAAAAGGTATATAGACAGATTGAGATGATAAATAAAACGGAGTCCAGGATACAACTAAAAGGGCTGCAGAGAAAAATGGATGACTGGCTGAATGCCTGTGATGTGGTGGTCTTTCCGGTAGGAAAAGTACATCAGGCACGCCCTTTATATGAGGCAGGGCTTTTCCAGAAGCCTGTTATATTACCTGATTATGAAAATTTTAGGGATAATGCGGAAAATATGAAAAATGTTTTATATTACAAAAAAAGGGATGAAAAAGATCTGGCTTTAAAAATACAATATTTGTTCCATAACAAAAAAACAGCAGAAAAATTAGGTCATGCCAATCGGATGATGGCAGAGGAAAAGCATTTGTCCTCAGAGGTAAATAAGCAGATTGTGCGCCTGATAAATGAGATTTATCAAGGTTAGGGAGAAAGAATGATACAATCCTGGTCAGATTATAAGCGTTATTATTATGCAGATTTAAAACAGACAGGTATAGCGAAACGCTCTATTTTTCATAGGTTAAAAGATCGGAGATATAAATTTTATCGCAGCTTGAGAAGAACAGAATGGATTATGAATTGCCATCCGGGATGGCATGGTATTTTTTCAAAGCTTGCTCAAATGCTGCATACAAGACTGTGTAATAAGTATCAGTGGACAATTTTACCCAATGTTTTTGGTGAGGGGTTATCGATCGTACATGTAGGAACGATTGTGGTTGCGGCTGATGCAAAGGTCGGGGTAAACTGCCGAATCCATGTGTGTGTAAATATTGGACATGCCATTGCAAAAGGGCAGTCGGGGGTTCCGATCATCGGTGACAATGTTTATATTGGGCCGGGAGCAAAGATATTTGGTCCGATTCAAATCGGAGATAATACTGCTATTGGAGCCAATGCGGTTGTCAACACATCTTTTGTGGAAGGTAATTGCACAATAGCCGGAAGCCCGGCAAGAAAGATATCTGATAATACGAGCAGAAGATATATTGAGGTATAAAGGATGAATATTTTAGTGGTTAGTCCTGCGTATGCACCGTATACAGGGGTAGGGGCTGCAAGGATGATGAGTTTGACAAAATATTTAGTAAAGAAAGGGCAGACAGTCATTGTTTTAAGAAATAAACCGGAGCTGTGGCCGGAGCATACAAGAAGAAGCAAAGTACCAGAAGGGGTTATTGTAAAGGATGTAGATGCCAGCGGCAATTTTGAAATGTGCAAGCAGGCATATGTAAAAATGATACGGGAAATATTGCAGCAATATGCGATAGATATATCCATCTATTCCTGCAATCCATATTATACAGCCCCGGCTGCAGCCAAAATGAAAGAGATGCTCAATGCAAAATATATTTTGGATTTTCGGGATCTCTGGATTCGAGACGAGGCATTGACCAGATCCGTGCCTAAAAAGATTAAAAAATATATAACCAGGATTCCATATAGAAATCTGGAAAAAGAAGCTGTTGAAATGGCAGATTTGGTTACAACTGTTACACTAAGGGATGCTTCATGTCTGAAAGGACAATATCGAAAATGCAGTAATAAAATCAAGGTAATTTATAACGGATATGATGAAACACAAATGAATCAAGACCTGTCTGAGGGTAAAAGCTTTGACTTTCCATACATTGCCGTTTTTGGAAAGCTTGGTTACTATGATTTCAAATATCTGAAAGAAATGCTTTTAGCGGTAAAGGAAATAAATAGCAGTGGAAAACGCCTTAAGATCATGCATATAGGAGATTTTGATAAAAAAACAAAGAAAGCTTTAAATAAAACAAAATTTCCGGAAAATTTGTATATAAACACGGGTTTTTTGGACTATGCCCAGGGAATCGATTTGTTAAAAAAAGCGGCCATGTGTTCTTTGATTGTTCACTATAAGCGTGGATTGGGAACAAAAATATTTGACTACATTTATGTAAATAAGCCTATCGTGTATTTTGCACAGAAAGACAGTTCTATAAGTGATGTGCTGAATGGATGTACTTGTGCATACAGGTGCGAAAACCGGAGGGACGCAGTCTGGGCAATTCAAAAAATAATGGATGAAAAAATTCAGGAATTAGGATGTGATAAACCTGAAATGTATTCTCGAAAAATTCAAAATGAAAAGTTCTGGACCTATATAAAAAGCATTTCTGAGGAAAAAGATGAAAAATATAAAATATAAATTGTTAAAAATAATTTCAGGCATTTTTTATTCCAGAAAATATTTGTGCGGAAAATTTTTTGATACATCTTCTATCGGATTTAAATGGGTGCTAAAGTGTTGGTTTGCCCAAAAAATACAGGGGATAAACAAACAGATACCGTGGCCGGTATCACCGGGCAATACAGTCGTAGGTCCAAAAGAAAATATAGAATTCTGCATTGACAATTTAGACAATTTTCAAGGAACAGGCGTTTATTTTCAGTGCTTTGCCGCTAAGATTCATATGGGTAAAGATGTCTTAATTGCAAACAATGTGGGACTGATTACTGCAAACCATGATTTTTCGAATGTGCAAGGCCATATGCCGGGAAAGGACATTTTCATTGGGGATAATTGCTGGATAGGCATGAATGCCGTTATTTTGCCCGGAGTTGTACTTGGAAAAAATACAATTGTAGGAGCAGGTTCTGTAGTTACAAAATCTTTTCCGGAAGGAAATCGGGTAGTGGCCGGAAACCCGGCAAAATGTATAAGGATAATAGAAGAAAATCATGGAGGATGAACAAATGAGATATGCATTAATCGGATGCGGAAGAATTTCACCAAATCATATTGTTGCAGCGCAGGCAAATAAGCTTGAAATTGCTGCGATTTGTGACATATGCGAAAGCAATATGGAGGATAAAATTTTAAAATTCGGGTTGGACAGCAGTGTAAAGAAATATACGGATTACAAGGAGATGCTAAGAAAGGAACATCTGGACTTGGTGGCTATAGCAACAGAAAGCGGAAAGCATGCAGAGATAGCATTGAACTGTATAGAATATGGATGCAATCTTATTATTGAAAAACCAATCGCTTTATCAATTGCTGATGCCGATTTGATTATAAAAAAGGCAAAAGAAAAAGGGGTGAAGGTATGCGCCAACCATCAGAATCGATTCAATAAATCAATTAAAAAAATAAGAGAGGCCGTAGAAAAGAAACGCTTTGGAAGATTATTTTATGGGACGGCGCATGTAAGATGGAATAGAGGATACGAATACTACTCACGTGCAAAATGGAGAGGCACCTGGGAACAGGATGGAGGAGCCTTAATGAATCAGTGTATCCACAATATCGATTTGTTAAGATGGATGATGGGATCTGACATAGATGAGGTGGTGGCATATACGGATAAATTAAACCACGACTATATCGCAGCGGAAGATATGGGTCTTGCCTTAATTAAATTTTCCAATGGGAGCTATGGAGTGGTTGAGGGGACAACCGATGTATATCCTCATAACTTAGAAGAAACGCTCTATATCTTCGGGGAAAAAGGTACAGTGAAAGCCGGAGGTCAATCCGTAAATATGATAGAGGAATGGAGATTTTCGGATATGCTTGATAACGCAGAAGAAGTAAAGGCAATGTACCATGAAACGCCGCCCAATGTGTACGGCTATGGGCACACACCCTTATATGCGGATATGATAGAAGCAATTCAGAATGACAGAGATCCTTATGTTTCAGCCGAAGACGGAAAGCGGGCATTAGAACTTGTTTTGGCAATATATAAGTCTGCAGCAGAGGGAACAACGGTAAAATTACCGCTTGAGGATTGCAGTACCTTGGACTTTAAAGGGAGATTTGTGAATGAGTGATTTTTTTGTGCATGAAAGCAGTTATGTTGATCCACAGGCGAAAATAGGAAGTGGAACTAAAATATGGTATTTTTCTCATATACAAAGTGGTTCAAGCATTGGGAATCAATGCACAATTGGACAAAACGTAAACATTTCTAATAATGTACTTATTGGTAATTATGTAAAGATTCAAAACAATGTATCGATCTATGAAGGAGTAGAAATTGAGGATTATGTGTTTTGCGGCCCTTCCTGCGTATTTACCAATGATCTGACTCCCCGTGCCAAGTATCCCAAAGGCTCTTCCAACTATAAAAAGACCGTGTTGAAATTGGGATGCACGATAGGAGCAAACGCAACCATAGTTTGCGGACACATAATCGGGAAATGGGCAATGATTGCAGCAGGGAGCGTGGTTACAAGTGATGTGCCGGATCATGCGTTGATGTGCGGCGTGCCGGCAAGGCAGGTTGGCTGGGTTTGTGAATGTGGAAATAAATTAAACGATCAACTGGAATGCCCTGTATGCCAAAGAAGGTATGAAATGGTTCAAGGAAAGCTTGCGGAAAGGATTTAAAGGTTATGGAATTCAGGGATTTAAAGACACAATATAGAGAGAATGCATCACTCATTGACGCACAGATAAAACAAGTTTTACAGGCAGGAAATTTTATTGGCGGAGAGCAGGTGAAAGAACTGGAAGATAAGCTTGCGGAATATGTAGGAAAAAAGTATTGTATTTCATGTGCCAATGGAACAGATGCGCTGCAGCTTGCTTTAATGGCATGGGAGATTAAACAGGGAGATGCGGTCTTTGTTCCGGATTTCACTTTTTTTTCTTCAGCAGAAGTGATTGCGGCCCAGGGGGCAACTCCGATCTTTGTAGATATTTGTCCGGAAACATATAATATATCCGCAGACAATCTGGAAAAAGCCGTGGAAAAAGTTCTGGAAGATGGAAAACTAAGGCCCAGAGCGGTAATTGCAGTAGATTTGTTTGGACTTCCGGCAGAATATGAAAAAATTCGGACAGTTGCGGGACGCTATTATTTGAAGCTTTTAGAAGACGGGGCACAGGGATTTGGCGGAAAGATAGGGGAGAAGAGAGCATGCAGCTTCGGGGATATTTCTACCACATCATTTTTCCCGGCAAAACCATTGGGATGTTACGGTGACGGTGGAGCGGTATTTACAGATGATGAAGATATTGCAAAACTAATTGGATCTTATAAGGTACATGGAAAAGGGACAGGAAAGTATGACAATGTTCGTATCGGCATGAATTCCAGATTGGATACAATACAGGCTGCGGTTCTGCTGGCAAAGTTATCTGTTTTTGAGGACTTTGAATTGAACCAAGTGAACCGGGTGGCACAATGGTATACAAAAGAACTAGATGGATGTGTTGAAGTACCGGTGATTCCTGTGGGATATACTTCCAGTTGGGCGCAGTACTCCATAAAATTGAAAACAGAAGAAGAGAGAGACAGGTTGAAAGCGGAATTAGGGGAAAAAGGCATTCCAGCCATGATATATTATACGAAACCAATGCATTTACAGACTGCTTTTGTGGAGTCCGGATGCGGAGGCGGGAGTTATCCTGTCTCAGAAGATATTTGTAAGCGGGTTTTGTCTCTTCCTATGCATCCTTATTTGAAAAAGGATGAGGTAGAAAGAATATGTGTCTGCATTCAGCAAATTGTAAAGAGATAGAAGGAAAGATGGTTTATGAGAAATTCCATTGCCAAAGATTCTGTGAAGCTGTCAGGCTCCAGAATTATGACAACAATGATAAATACTTTGGCAGCTATGCTTTTAGCGAGGTTTCGGACCCTGGGGGAGAATGGAACTTACTCTCAATTGCTGTTGGCCGTAAATCTGGCAAATTCAATTTTTATGTTGGGATTTCCAAATAGTATCAATTATTTTCTGGCGAAAATGGAAAGGCGGGAGGAGCGCAATCAATTTTTATCTGTTTATTACAGCATATCAACCATTCTAAGTATATTATCAGGATTTGCGTTGGCATTATCAGCGCCGCTGCTGGCAGGATATTTCGAAAATTCAGAGATTCTAAAATATATTTTTTTTCTTGCCCTTTATCCCTGGACACAAATTGTAATGTCCAGTATTGATAATGTTTTAATTATTTATGGTAAAACAAATAAGCTTGTGTGCTTTAGAGTTTTGCATAGTTCATTTCTGTTACTGCTTATTTTTATAGTAAAATTGGCAGGTTGGAATTTTTATGCTTATATGTGGCTGTTGTTAGCAGGCGAGATTTTGTTTGCGATTGTGGTATATTGTATGGTTAATGGCATCGATGGACATCTCCGTATCTCTTTTGAGCAAGGGCTTCTCAGAAAAATTGCAGCATTTTCTATACCGATGGGACTGGCAACCGTAGTAGGGACTCTTCATATAGAATTTGATAAATTATTTATCGGAAGGTACTTTTTGACAGAGGAACTGGCTATCTATACGATGGCTTCAAAAGAACTGCCTGTATCAGTGGTAGCCGGCTCTATATCGGCAGTATTGCTGCCCCGTATGGTTCGGCTGTTTAAAAAAGACAAGGGTCAGGAAGCGGTGGCTCTTTGGGGAAATTCCATCGTATTGTCCTATATATTAATTAGTATTTTGTGTACAGGACTATTTGTATATGCGCCGGAAGCGATGTGTTTATTATATTCTGAAAAGTATTTACCAGGAATGAATGTGTTTCGGATATATAGCATTGTATTGCTGTTAAAATGTGCATATTTTGGGACGGTATTAAATGCAATCGGACAATCCAGGATGATATTCTACAGTTCCATGATTGCTTTAGGGATGAATGTTGTATTGAATTTTGTATGTTATTCTATTTGGTGTTTTCAAGGGCCTGCGATTGCAACTTTAATTACAACCGTTTTAGTAGCAGTATTTCAGTTATACGCATCAGCAAAAAGGACGGGGATTTCTTTTCGTAAAATTTTCCCCTGGAAAAAGGTGGCGTCTGTCAGTGGGATAAATATTTTATTGGGAAGTGTTTTTGGAGTGCTGAAAATCATTAGTCCACTGGATCGGATGATAGGGGATATTCCGGAAGCACTCTTACTGGGGGCAGTATGGGGAATTATTTATTTGGCTGTAATGAGGAAGCAAATTAAAAATATGTGGGATACATTAAATAGGGCATAGATTAGGCAAGGAGTTATGCATACATTTCATATAAATAATAAAGATTTTACAGAGGGATTAGCCTGGAATTATATTAGCGTATTTATTCTTGGGGTCAGTGGTCTGTTCTATAATGTTTTGATCGAAATCTGTTATAATATGGAAGCAGTGGGAATGTTTAACCAGGTGTATTCCTATTATATTGTTGTATCACAGCTTGCAGCATTTGGGATACATAATTCTGTTTTAAAATATGTATCTACAGCTGAAAATAATACCATTCAATTAAGAATACTACAATGTGGTATTTTGGCAGCCATCTTTACCTCTGTCCTAACAGTAACAAGCGCATCGTTATTGATCAAGATTTTTATGAATCAGTTTTCAATTCAAAAAGGACTCTTGGAAATGTGTCTGGCTCTGCCGTTCTTTTCTGTTAATAAGGTATATCTCAACTATTTGAACGGATGTCAGAAAATGAAATCCTATGCCGTATTTCAGTGCTTAAGAAGTATTTTCATAGCGTTTTCTATTTTGATTTTTTACTGCATTCACATGAAGGCAGAAGATATAAGCTTATGCTTTCTTACAGGAGAGATGGTATTATCTGCATTCCTCTTTTTTTGGTGTTCCAAAGGATGTAAGTGGGGATTAAATGATTGGGATGGAATAAAGCTGCACATTTTATTTGGAAGTAAGGTTTTCCTGGCAAATTTGGTGATGGAATTAAACACAAAGGTGGATATTCTGTGCTTGAGCTGGATAGTGAGAGATGATGCTCTTATTGGAATTTATTCCTTTGCAGTACTTTTTGCAGAAGGCTTTTATCAATTCTTTGTTGTATTCAGAAGAAGCATTAATCCCCAGATAGCCAAAGACAAGATGATTGTATATCAGATAAATAAAAAGAAATTCGTTTGTTTAAGCATGCTGTTGGCTTTCGCAGTTATAGGAGTTTTTTATACCGTTTCCATATTCGTATCAAAAGAATACCTGTTGGGAATGAAACCTCTGGCAATCATCTTATTTAGCATTGTATGTAATGGGTATTACATTATTTTAGGAAATTATTGGTCGCAAAGGGGAATGCCTTTGCAGGAGACAAAAACGAATGTCATAACAGTGTTAACAAATTTATGCTTTAATGTAGTTCTAATTCCCATCTTAGGGATACTTGGAGCAGCAATCGCAACAGCAGCTTCGTATTTTGTTTATTCATTCATGATTCGAAGAAATATGGAGAAGGATTTATTAACAACGGAAGTATGAAAAAATATAAGAAACAGATTTGTAATATATGTCTGCTTTTTGGAATTGGTCTGAATTTAAGTGCAGCCGTTTGGGGAATGCAAAACTATGAACAGATGATGCCGGGCTTTGAATATTTTTTAACTGCTGCAGTCATAATGCTGACGGGAATTTTACTCTGTACGAATATGCAGATGGGGGTGAGTATAAAAAAGCTGTTGTCTGGCATTTTACTGACAATTTTCATATGCAGCGCAATTATGGTAAGAATCGTATGCACAGGACAATGGAATCAGCCACGGAATTCTTATACGGTGTTAAATTATTTTTCTAAAACGGGCGGAAGAAGCTTACAACAAATGGCGGATGGATATGACAGCTATTCTATTGAATGGGCCATCATATTAAATGATATTTTTTCAGGAAAAAAAGTTTATATAGATAAGGAACTGATGGACGAGCAGCTGCTTGTCCCTTTGATAAATGGAACTGATTATATAGAAGCTGATGAGGATTCTATATATTCCAATACAGATCTTGAGGATATTAAAGACAGTTTTTCCGGGCAGAAAATATGGGCAGAAACAGAGGAGGGGGAAACCAGGGAATGGTATTTGTTGACAGGATCTATATGGGAACAAAGTAAAAGCATCCATATCATTAATACTGGAAATACGATTTTTGCACTGCCGGATCAAATATATAACCAAATGGAAAGAGTAAAGTCCGTGGAGACAGACAGAAATCGATGGAACATAGAGTCTGTCCGGATGGATTTCCATATGGATGAGACAATTTACAGGGGGCTTGGAGAAGGCAGATATAAGTGGCAGCTTGTATTTAAAAATTTTGCATATATGTGTTTTATTTTTATCAGCGGTCTGGTGCCGCTGCTTTTTATAGAGAATAAAAAAGGCAGTATCGCACGAATACTTCTTCTGGCTTTCCCTGTAGGAACAATGATCCAGATTTTTTTGACTTTTTTCTTAAGTATTTCAGGAGTGCTTAAAAATATCTGGATTGTATTAGCAGCAAACCTTTTGATAGAAGGGCTGACGGTTGCTGGTTTATGGAAAAGAGGTTATTGGAAAAGACTCTATGAGCTATCGCAGAGAAAAAACAGGTCGCTACTGGGAGCGCTTTTGGGGATTATGCTCTTTTTTTCATTGATTCCACAGGTGTTTTTTACGTATGATTCCTATTGTAATATATTGATTGGCAAGCAGATAGCACTAAACGGGGGATGCAGAGAAATCCTTGGCAGATTAATTATGTTTTCTTTGGTGTCAACAAATCTGCAGGCTGAAGCCGCCTTGTTTGGCATTCCATTAAACTATGCTTTTCAGCCGGTATTTACCGTGATAGGAACCGGCCTTATCCTGTATCTTCAAAGTGAGTTTTTCATATACAGGGGAATGAATAAAAAA
The DNA here is from genome assembly GCA_910574255.1 of Clostridia bacterium. Classification (GTDB taxonomy): domain Bacteria; phylum Bacillota; class Clostridia; order Lachnospirales; family Lachnospiraceae; genus Laedolimicola. The sequence continues at coordinate 94,177 of CAJTAK010000013.1, read as the reverse complement.
TGGGCGTGGTTATTAAGCATTTTGTCAGGCTTTGCTTTTGTGGTGACGCCTCAATATATACTGGGAAGCAGTTGGATTTTAAACAATCTGAGTATCGGCATCTGGTACGGGGCAGCATTTGGCTGTTTAGAAAAATATAGATCAGAAAAAACGAATTTGTTATTATTTGTTTCTGTTTTCTTTTTTATGATAGCAGGAATTGCGAGAATTGAAGGCGGAGTTTTTGCGGTTATATATTTAGTTCTCCTTTTGAAAACAGATGAAGTTTCCGATCGGTTCAAGCTAAAAGTAAGTCTTGGATTTACCGCTTTGTATGGCGTTTTGTTTTTCCTGTATTACATGATGATTGAGAGCATGGAAGAGGGATTCTGGACTCCGGCAAATGGAGGAATGTCTTTGGCACTATTGATCGTTTTTGATATCTATGCTGTCAGTTCAAGGAAAATAAAAAAAAGCTTTAAATTATTTAATCATTTGGAAATAATTATGAGCCTAGTACTTGTAATGGCTAATATTGCTATAGGCTTGTGTGATACGGAAAAATTTGTATTAACGGTTCAAAATTTCCTCATTAATATCATATCAACAGGGTATTATGGCATATTGCTGAGTGTGGGAATTGGAATTTTAGCATTGAGAATCCGCAGCGGATTAAGATTTGAGACGGGTCTAAGGCTGATGAATGCAGGTATTTCTTATATTTTGTTAATTATTTTAATGATGCAGTTAAGTGTGAATCATACCAGAATAGGATATGGTGATTCTGCCTGCCGTATGTTTCTGCATATTGTTCCAACAATAGGACTGGGGATTTCAGCCTGCTTTGGAGAGATATTTGAAATTCAGAGGAAAACAGTATATGAGGAAAAATGTTACGAATAAACAAATGAAATCAACTTATAATCTGTTACGCTCAGGGGTGTTTGCAATGCTGTGGGGGGGGGTAAAATATCTGCCGTCTCCTTGGTTTGATTTTTTGAGATATATCGTATTGAAGCTATTCTGCAAATCCATTCATTCCATGTATTTGGGAGAAAATATAACCATATGGTTTCCTTGGAATATAAGCATAGGCAGGAATGTTTCCATTAATAATTCATGTACACTGGATGGGACAGGTGGAATTGTGATAGGAAACAATACACGGATAGCCGGGAATGTCGGGCTGCATACGGCAGATCACAGATATGATGCAGAGGGACTAATACGCAAACAGGGATTTGTAATCGATACGATTAAAATAGAGGATAACGTATGGGTTGGGTATGGTGTCAATGTTGTGAAAGGCGTTACAATAGGTCGAAACTCTGTTATTGGCTGTGGAGCAGTGGTTACAAAAGATGTTCCAAATAACAGTGTAGTTGTTGGAAACCCGGCAAAAATAATAAAAAGGAAAGATTAGAAATGTGTGGGATATTCGGTTTACTGAGTATAGATGGCGGCTTAATAAAAAAGGAATATAATTGTATTTTGCATCGGTTATTTGTCCTGTCTGAGTCAAGGGGCAAAGAGGCGGCAGGTTTGTGTACGATTGATGAAGAAAAGATAACAATTGTAAAAGCCGCAGATCGTGCAAGAAGATTTTTAAAAACGAGAGAATATCTTGAGGCGATTGAAGAGCAGTCAGGCATGGCAGAGCGTATAGCTCTGGGACATGCCAGAATGGTAACAAATGGAGATGCATACAATGCGAAAAATAATCAGCCTGTTTTCAATTCGGAGATTGTATGTATCCATAACGGTATTATAGTGAATGATTCGGAATTATGGAAAGAAAACAGAGATTTAGAACAAAAAGCACAAGTGGATACAGAAATATTAATTGAATTAGTAAAGAAATATGGTGCAGACAATCTGGGCAAAGCGTTCAGTCAGGCAATAAAAGAAATTGAGGGGAGTATAAGTATAGCATTGACCAGTGTTTACACACATGAATTGCTGCTTTATACAAATACGGGTTCGTTGTATGTGGTTAAGAGCAGAAATGGAAAAGATATACTTTTTGCTTCGGAACGCTATATAATTGAGAAGGTTATCAAAGATATAAAGATAGGGCAAAAGTTTTCCAGAAGAGCCATTCGAAAATTAATACCAGGGAAAGGGCTGATACTAGATCTGAAATCCTTGAGCTTTTATGAGATGGACAGGGAAAGGGAGATTCCGAGGTACAATAAAAATATATGCTGTCGGAATATCAAACAGAAAAAAAGAAAATATCAAAGTAATTATTCTCCTTTGAATCTCATAAAATTGGAAAAACTGATGGAGGTTGACGACACTAAAATTAAAAAGCTTAAACGATGCTCAAAATGTTTACTTCCGGAAACCTTTCCAGGTATTCAATTTGATCAAAATGGTGTGTGCTCCATTTGCCACAGTTATAAAAAGAAAGAATTTCTGGGTGATAAAAAGCTATTGGACATCGTTCATAAAAACAGGAAAAAAGGATCGAATTATGACTGCATTATCCCGGTAAGCGGCGGGAGGGACAGCTGTTATTGCCTGCATTACGCCGTCAGGGAGCTTGGATTACATCCGGTCGCATACACATATGACTGGGGAATGGTGACAGAGCTTGCAAGACGGAATATTCAAAGAATGTGTAGTCAATTACAAGTGGAACACATACTTATTTCAGCGGATATTTTGCGAAAGCGGCATAATGTGAAATTAAATGTTGAAGCCTGGCTGAAGAAACCCAATATAGCAACGGTACCGCTTTTTATGGCTGGGGATAAGCAGTTTTTTTATTATGCGCAAATGCTGAAGAAGCAGATGAAAATAGATACCGTTCTTTTTGGAATGAATTCTTTGGAGGAAACAAATTTTAAAGTAGCGTTTACAGGGATGAATGGAAAGAGCAAAGATCATATATTTTATAATTTATCCCCTAAAAATAAAATTGGAATGTGCTTGTACTACGGGAGGGAGTTTGTGAAAAACCCCTCTTTTATTAATGCTTCCCTTTTAGATACTTTGGGGGGCTATGTATCCTATTATCTACTGCCTAAAAATTACGTGCAATTCTTTGATTATATAAGATGGGAAGAAGATATGATATCGAATACGATCTTAAATGATTACGGATGGGAGAGGGCAAATGATACAAATAGTACCTGGCGCATTGGTGACGGCACGGCTCCCTTCTATAATTATATATATTATAGGATTTGTGGGTTTTCAGAATATGATACATTTAGGAGCAATCAGATACGTGAGGGCATGCTGTCAAGGGAAGAAGCGCTCTCCCATATTTATGAAGAGAACCGGCCCAGGGCAGAAGCGTTTAATGAGTATTGCAAAACAATAGGAATTGACGCATTGGAAGCAGTTCGAATCATAAATAAGCAGAATACCTTATATTGAGACGAGGCGGAGAATGGACCATAATAAAGCTTTTGAATTTACAGAAAAACTAAGCATTATAATTCCTGCTTATAACGAGGAAGAAGGAATAGAGAGTACGATTCGGGAATTGTTAGATTATGAACCGTTATCAGGAGCAGAAATTATAGTAGTAAATGATGGCTCAAAGGATGAAACATACAAAAAATTGAAACTGTTTCAAGGGAAAATTACCATTGTAAATCATCGGACAAACAGAGGATATGGTTCGGCTCTTGTGTCGGGTGTAAAAAAGAGCGAGAGGGAACTGGTAGCCTGGTATGATGCAGATGGGCAGCATCGGCCATGCGATTTGGAAAAAGTAGTCCGTACACTGTATGAAAATAAGCTGGATTACTGCATTGGGGTAAGAGGCAAAGAGTCTTATGTGGAAAAAAGCAGAGTCATCGGAAAAGCGGTGTTGCATCAAATTGTCAAATGGGCATCAGACGGGGGGGGTGGATACAGATTTTAATTCTGGCCTTAGAGCATTCAGAAGAGAGGTATTATATAAGTATCTAAGACTGCTGCCGGAACGTTTTGGAGCATCGACAGTGACGACTTTGTTGATGAAAGAGAGAAATTGGGAAGGGGCAGAGGTGGAGATTATAGTCCGAAAAAGAACAGGAAAGAGTTCCGTCAAACAAATCCGGGATGGGATGCGGACGATTGCATTAATTAGTAATGTGGTATTGCTTTTTCATCCAATGCGGTTTTTCGGAATATTTGGTATTTGTGTCGTATTGCTAGGCAGCATATATGGAATAGCGGAAGCAATCATATATGGTCTAGGAGTTCCGGTTTTAGCAGCAATCATAATTATTTTTGGGCTGCAGATATTTTTTTGGGGAATTACGGTGGCGCAGATTAGCAAGGTGAGAAAAGAAAGCCTGGAAGATTATTAGAAGAGGGTATGATGATAGTAATTTTGGATTATAACATGGGAAACGTTGGCTCCATATATAATATGATAAAAAAAACCGGATACGGTGACGTGACTGTCAGCAGAGATTATGAGGTACTGAAGAAGGCAGATAAAATGATACTTCCCGGAGTAGGCGCCTTTGATGCTGGGATGAAGAAACTGCAGGAGTTTGGTCTGACAGAGATGATTTATGAGCATGCATTAGGAAAAAAGAAGCCCTTGCTTGGAATATGCCTGGGAATGCAGCTCTTAGGAACAGTCAGTGAGGAGGGAACATCCAAGGGGCTTGGCTTAATTCCATTTATCAATAAAAAATTTGAAGTGGCACCCGACCGGTACAAGGTGCCCCATATGGGGTGGAACTATGTGGATATTAAGATGCCGGATAATCCATTAGCTGCGGATTTAGGAGATATGCCGAGGTTTTATTTTGTCCATAGCTATCATGCGGTTTGCGAAGATGCGGAAAATGTTTTAATGACAAGTGAATATGCTTATATATTTACAGCTTCGGTTGTAAAAGAAAATATTTATGGAACACAATTTCATCCGGAAAAGAGTCATGTCTATGGGCTTCGTTTGATGGAGAATTTTGTGAAAAGGTGCTGATTATGATTATTCGTCCAAGGATAATTCCCACATTATTGATTGATAATCAAAAATTAGTAAAAACGGTTAAGTTTAAAAAACCAGATTATCTGGGAGATCCGATTAATGCAATTAAAATTTTTAATGAGAAGGGGGTCGATGAGTTATGTTTATTAGACATAACGATTACAAAGGAAAAGCGGAAAATTGATTACGGATTTTTACATGATGCAGCCTCGGAAGCATTCATGCCCCTTAGCTATGGTGGAGGAATAAAAAGTGTGGAGGAAATTGAAAAAATTTTAGCAATTGGTTTTGAAAAGGTGGTTATAAATACATCTTTATCACAAAACGAAGAACTGGTGAAGGACAGTGCAGCTATATTTGGAAGCCAGAGTATTGTTGCTTCTATTGACTATAAAAGAGATATTTATATAGATAGATGCTATATAAGAGATGGAAGTCAGAGGATAAATTGCGATGCATTAGAACTTGCAAAAAAGGCTGAGCAAATGGGCGCAGGAGAAATTTTGCTTTATTCGATCAATCATGATGGGACTGGCAAGGGATATGATATAAAAACCATTAAAAAAATTTCAGAGAATGTTGCCATACCGGTGATTGCATGTGGTGGCGCAGGGAGTCTAAAGGATATAAGACAGGTGTTATGTGAAGGAAGGGCAAGTGCGGCGGCAGCCGGGAGCTTATTTGTTTATTTTGGAAATAAAAAAGCGGTGCTTATAAATTTCCCGGATGAACAGACGCTGTTCGAAGAAGGGATTTATCGTAAACAGTAAACGATAGTTAAGTTTAATGGGAAAAGGAAGGCGTTAAGCTTGAGAAAAGAATGCAGAATTTGCGGATATCAAAAAATGAGACTGTTGTTTCGCATAAAACAGCTGGACATGATACAATGCAGCAGATGCGGCTTTGTACAAATGGCAGAAATAGCAGCTTATGACTACAAAGAAGAATATTTTGATAATAATAAATACAGAGATAATAAGTGCCAAAGCCGGGAAAATGAAAGAAGAAAAAGGATAGTTCAAAAATTTTGCCCTAAGGGAAGTAAAATAATTGACATCGGATGTGCGTCCGGTGAATTTGTTTCACATGTAAAAGACGAATTTGATATTTTTGGATGTGATTTTTCATCGAATGCAATTAAGATGGCAAAAAAGAAACATCCACGGATAAAGAACCGATTCCGGACAGTATCTGCAAAAGAATTATCGGCAGACGGCGAATATTATGATGCTGTATGCATGTGGGATGTGATAGAACATATTGATGAGCCCAAGGAAGCGATGCATCATGCTTTAAGCACCTTAAAAAGGAATGGATATATTTTTATGTCAACGCCGGATATAGGAGCCTTTTTTGCAAAGATCACAGGTTCGAAGTGGCCGTTTATGACACCGCCAGAGCATTTGAGCTTTTTTAATAAAAAGAGTATGCAGTACTTTGCAAAGTGTATGAACTTAAAAATGGTAAAAAGAATGAACAGAGGAAAGTGGGCGAATTTTGGTTTTATATTATATAAAATGAATAGAGTAATGCCTGGAATTGTGCCGGAACGTGTGATCCATATATTTCAAACCGGTTTTTGGAGTAAGATAAATATTTATGTACCCACACATGATATTCAATATGTAGTATTAAGAAAAATGGAGAAAACAAAATGAGAGAATATAAAATATGCAGCAGATGTATTATGGATACGACCAGCGATCCCAATCTGGTTTTGGACAGCCAGGGAGTTTGTAATTATTGCCGTCGTTTTGAGAAGGTTAAGAAAAAATATTGGATTACGGGAAATGAGGGGCAGAAATTACTGGAAGAAGCAATTCATAAAATGAAAAAAGATGGGCAGGGAAAAGAGTACGACTGTATTTTGGGACTTTCAGGCGGCGTAGACAGTTCTTACCTCGCTTATCTGGCAAAAAAATATGATTTGAGGGTTTTGGCAGTCCATGTAGATGCCGGGTGGAATTCTGAGATCGCGGTCAAAAATATTGAAAAGATGTGTAAAAAATTGAATTATGATTTACACACGGTTGTAATAGACTGGCCTACCATGAAGGAGGTACAAAGGGCGTTTATGTTTTCCGGATTGGCTAATCTGGACATTCCGCAGGACCATGCTTTTATTGCAGCCGTATATCAGATGGCAAAAAAATACAGGATAAAATATATTTTGAATGGCGGCAATGTTGCGACAGAAGGAATTTTGTCCAATGCTTATCAATATACGGCATTGGATTATAAGCATATCAAAGGAGTTTATCAAAAACTTGGAAGCGGAAAGTCACTAAAAAAGTATCCCCATGTAACTTATTTTGATCTGCATTTTATTTTGCCCCGGCTTTATAAGGTGGAGATGGTCCGCCTGCTGCATTACATTGATTATTCCAAAAAAGATGCCATGAAAATACTGGAGCAGGAGTTTGACTGGCAATATTATGGCGGAAAGCACTATGAGTCAAGATTTACAAAGTTTTTTCAGGAATATTATCTTCCCAAAAAATTTGGCTGGGATAAACGCCGTGATCACATTTCAAGTTTAATAGCCGGCGGAGAGATGACCAGAGAAGAAGGCTTAAAAGAGATGGCAGTTTTGCCTAGTGCAGAGCAGGAAATAGAAGAAGAAAAGAATTATGTGATTAAAAAGCTGGATATTTCTTCAGAGGAATGGGACGAGATTATGAAAGCTCCCAATAAAACGGAAGATGATTATCCGTCAAGTAAAAAGATGAGGGAAAGATATCAAAAGATAAAAAAGATATTTAGATAAATAAAAAGAAATAAGTGAGATATGCATGTCAAGATAGTTTATGACATGCATATTTTTCATTTAAACCAATCGGATTTCGATAGAATAGTTAAATGCTATGATTTTAAAAATGAGGAAAAGAAATGTTTGAAGATAAAATATTATTAATTACAGGCGGTACAGGTTCTTTTGGAAATGCAGTTTTAGATCGTTTTTTGAAAACAGATGTCAGAGAAATACGAATCTTTTCAAGAGATGAAAAAAAACAGGATGATATGCGCCATTTATACCAAAATGACAAAATAAAATTCTATATTGGCAACGTTAGAGATAAGGAAAGTGTAAAAAATGCCCTTTATGGAGTTGATTATATTTTTCATGCGGCAGCCTTAAAACAGGTTCCAAGCTGTGAATTTTTTCCGTTGGAGGCTGTGAAAACAAATGTGATTGGAACAGAAAATGTACTGTCTGCCGCAATCGAAGAGAGGGTTCGAAAGATTATCTGTCTCTCTACGGATAAAGCAGCATATCCTGTGAATGCTATGGGCACCTCCAAAGCAATGATGGAAAAAGTAATCGTTGCAAAATCAAGAACAATTGAAGCGGATAAGACATCCATCTGCTGTACCAGGTATGGAAATGTAATGTGCTCCAGAGGTTCCGTAATTCCGTTGTTTATCGAGCAGATCAAGTCGGGGCAGCCATTGACAGTTACGGAGCCGGCCATGACCAGATTTATTATGAGCTTAGATGAGGCTGTAGAGCTGGTTCTTTTTGCATTTGAGAATGCCCAGAGCGGTGACATCATGGTGCAGAAGGCTCCGGCATGTACAATAGAAATATTAGCCCAGTCAGTGAAAGAGATTTTCCATGCGGATAACGAAATAAAAATAATCGGAATTCGACACGGTGAAAAGATGTATGAAACCTTATTGACAAATGAAGAGTGTGCACATGCAGTTGACATGGGGAATTTTTATCGGGTTCCGGCAGATAAACGTGACTTGAATTATGATAAGTATTTTATACATGGAGATGTGGAGAGAAATGTATTAAAGGAGTTTAACAGTAATAATACGGAATTATTAAATAAAGAACAAGTAAAAGAGAGATTGATGGCTTTACCATATATTCAGGAGGAGCTTCGGGGATGGCGAAAAAAATGAGGTATTTGGTACTTGGCGCTTCAGGAATGGCAGGGCACATGATAAGCCTTTTCCTACAGGAGCAGGGGCATGAGGTAGTTGGATTCTGCCGAAGAAAGGTTCCTTATGTAAAAACCATAGTGGGAGATGCAGCAGATATTCCGTTGTTAGAGGAAATTATCCGGAACGGAAAATATGATATTGTTATCAATGTAATTGGAATTTTGAATCAATATGCGGAAACGGAGAAAGAGAAAGCTGTCTTCTTAAATAGCTATCTGCCGCATTTACTTGCTAGAATAACGCAGCAAATGGATACCCGGATTATCCATTTGAGCACAGATTGTGTCTTTTCCGGAAAGGAGGGGAGGTATAAGGAGGATTCTTTCCGGGATGGGGAAAGCTTTTATGATCGGACTAAAGCAGTTGGAGAGCTTGAAGATGAAAAGAATCTTACACTGAGAACTTCTATTGTGGGCCCGGATATTCATGCAGACGGGATAGGTCTTTTTAACTGGTTTATGAAACAGCAGACAGGGGTAAAGGGATATACAAAGGTGATGTGGACAGGGGTCACAACATTGCAACTGGCAAAAGTGATGGAGGAAGCTGCATGGAAAGGCGCAGCCGGCCTATATCATATGGTATACAAAGAAAATATCAGCAAATATGAATTATTAAAGTTATTTAATCACTATTTTAGAGAGGATATGATCAAAATTATTCCGGACAGTACACTACGGATTGATAAAACATTGGTACGAACAAGATTTGATTTTGATTATGAGATACCGGATTATGAAAGGATGGTTTCAGAATTAGCAGTCTGGGTAAAGCAGCACTCTTATTTATATCCCCTATACGATCTTCAAATAGGATAGGAAAAGGAGCCGTTTATGAAGAAGTTAAAACTAATGACCATTGTTGGGACAAGGCCGGAAATAATAAAATTATCAATGATAATACAAAAATGCGATGAATATTTTGAACACATTCTGGTCCATACAGGGCAGAATTATGATTATAGGCTGAACCAGATATTTTTTGAAGAATTAGGCATCCGTGAGCCGGATTTTTATTTAAACGTTGTCGGGGAGCATTTAGGGCAGACTATGGGAAATATTCTGGCAAAATCCTATGAATTGATGCAGGAGACAACGCCGGATGCGCTTTTGGTATTGGGGGATACGAATTCGTGTTTGTCGGTTCTGTCAGCGAAGAGATTAAAAATACCTATTTTCCATATGGAGGCCGGTAACCGGTGTTTTGATGAAAACTTACCAGAAGAAGTCAATCGTAGAATTGTAGATGTTACAAGCGATGTTAATTTATGTTATACAGAACATGCACGCAGGTACTTGAATGCAGCGGATGTAGCCAGGGAGAGGACTTATGTAGTTGGTTCTCCTATGGCAGAGGTATTGCATAAGAACATAAAAGCAATTGAAGAAAGTAAAATATTGGATGAGCTGGGACTTCAAAGTGGAAAATATATTTTACTCTCAGCACATAGAGAAGAAAATATAGATATAGAGGAAAACTTTTTTGAACTTATGGAGGCGGTAAATACGATGGCGGAAACGTATAAGATGCCGGTTATCTATAGTATGCATCCAAGAAGCAGAAAGTTTATTGAAACAAGAGGCTTTCAATTTCATTCACTTGTATCACCGCTGCAGCCGTTCGGATTCTTTGATTATAACCACCTCCAACAGCATGCATTTTGTGTTGTTTCGGATAGCGGGACGATACCAGAAGAAGCGGCCTTTCTAAAATTTCCGGCAGTTTCTATCAGAACCAGTACGGAACGTCCGGAGGCTGTGGATAAAGGGGTATTTGTAATTGGGAATATTACGAAGGAACAGGTCCTTCAAGCTGTTGAGTTGGCAACAGGTATGTATAAGTGTGGAGATAAGGGAGGAAAGGTTCCGGATTATCTGGATGAAAATGTGAGTGAAAAAGTCGTTAAAATAATACAAAGCTATACAGGAATTGTGAACAAGATGGTATGGAGGAAGTAAAGGGGGATTCAGATGAGCCATAGAAAAATTGACTTTAGAGTGGGGGGGGGTAAAAGAAAGGCTTTTTCTTTTTATTTTGCTATTCTTGTTATTCATATTTATTGGACTACTAATGTTCAATAAAGTATTTTTTTTTAAAAAGAAAATTGGGTTGATAAATAGCTGCCATATAGAGTTCGAACAGGATTCCTTATCTAATTATGAAAATAAAATGAAATGTGCAGATAAAAATCCGTCTTATTTGCTATGTGAGTCTCAATATATGACAATGTATTCTTATCCAACGGATGTAGTGTTTGCAGGAGACAGTATCACGTATAGGTGTCAGTGGAATGAAATGTTTCCGGAGCTAAGCACTAAGAACAGGGGAATTCCGTCAGATACAACAGAGGGTATGCTGGCAAGGCTTGATTCCATCATAAAAACAAAACCAGATAAGGTCTTTATTATGATTGGAATCAATGATATTTCATTGCAGGTTGAAGAACGGACAATCCTTGATAACTATTCTTATATTTTAGATGCTATGGCAGCGCATACAGATATTAAAATATATGTACAATCCATCTTGCCGGTAGCCCCAAATAGCGGCATATCAAAAGAAGAAATATTGAGGATCAATCATGCAATTCAAGAGGTATGCATGGAAAAAGGGATAGAATATATTGATTTGTACGATTTGTTTTCAGATGACAGTGGATGGTTGAAGGGGCAGTATAATGGGGACGGCGTACATATCAATGCAAAAGGATATGAATGTTGGAGAAACAGCATAGAAACTTATGTATATTAATTGGGGGATTTTATACTTCGGAGCAGAAATTCGCTTTGTAGTGCAGATTATTCGTTTGATTGGAGAAAGTTTTAGAATATGAAAATTGTTACTATCATTGGCGCCAGGCCGCAATTTATAAAAGCAGCCGCATTTTCGAGAGCAGTTAAAGGAAGACACGAAGAAATTCTGGTACATACAGGACAGCATTTTGATGCGAATATGTCAGATGTGTTTTTTGAAGAGTTGAATATACCAAAACCTGAATATAATCTGGGTATATCCGGCGGAACACATGGAAAAATGACAGGAACGATGATTGGAGAGATCGAAGAGGTATTGTTAAAGGAAAAACCAGACTGGGTTTTGGTTTATGGAGATACCAATTCAACAATGGCAGGGGCTTTGGCTGCGGTTAAACTTGGAATCGCTGTTGCACATGTAGAAGCGGGTGTACGCCTGGGGACCCTGTCAAATCCGGAAGAGGTAAACCGAGTTGTAACCGATCACATTTCCAGGCTCCTGTTTGTACCGACAGTATTGGAAAAAGAGAATTTGGAGAAAGAGAATCTGGGAAAAGAGACATTTGTAGTTGGAAATATTATGTATGATTCTTATCTGTATTGTGTCAATCGGGCATGGGATAAAAAACATGCAGAGATACTTGATTTTACAAATCAGCCCATCAAAATACCAGATAGGTATTACTATCTAACCTGCCATCGTCAGGAAAATACCTATGATGATGAGCCTTTGAAAGAAATTTTTATGGCTATGAATCAATTGGATGCACAAACAATTTATCCGGTTCACCCGAGAAATCAGGAAAGAGCCTGCCGTCTTTGCAGCGAAAATCAATTTAAAAAGATTATATTAACTCAGCCGGTAGGATATATGGAGTCAATACATTTGCTTAATGGCTGTGAAAAGGTAGTGACAGATTCGGGCGGTTTACAATGTGAGGCTTTTTATGCGGGAAAACAGTGCGTGACTGTGTTTGGCAGAGTTGTATGGCCTCAGATTATGGTAGGAAAGCGCAATCAGCTTTGCGGTCCAAAAGCATCTGAGATATTAGAGAAATTGTCTTGTACACAGGAAATAGATGCGTCTTATCATCCCTTTGGTGATGGGCATACGGCGGAGAAGATTATTGAGATTATGGAAGAACAATCATGATTTTTAGGAAAGAGTAAGGCTTAATACTATTAAAATATGAGATAAAGGGGCTGTTTTATGCTTTTCAATTCATATATTTTTGTTCTTCTTTTTTTACCGATATGTATTCTGGGATACTTTTCGCTGAATCATTTCGGCCGTAAAATGCCAGCACAAATTTTTTTACTTTGTATGTCTTTGTGGTTTTATGCACATTTCAATTTGAAATATCTTTTAATCATTCTCGCAAGCATAACCTGCAACTATATGTTTTATCTTTTACTGAATAAAGGGGAGAATCAAAACAGAAGAAAAATGCTTTTATTTATAGCTCTGGCTATGAATATTGGGGTCTTGTTTTACTTTAAGTATTATAATTTTTTTCTCGAAAATATAAATATCATATGGAAACAGGATCTGGCCTTAAAGACCATTCTTTTGCCTCTTGGTATCAGCTTTTTTACATTTCAGCAGATATCCTTTGTGATAGATGCGTATAAGGGAGAAATACCGAAATATGGATTTGTTAATTACGCTTCTTTTGTAACCTTTTTTCCACAATTGATAGCGGGCCCGATTGTAACGCATGATGAACTGATTCCACAGTTTATGGATGAATCTAAAAAACGGTTTTCATGGGATAATTTTGCAGAGGGGATTTATATATTTTCTTTTGGATTGTCTAAAAAGGTGCTGCTGGCTGATACTTTTGGAAATGCCGCTAATTGGGGATTTGCCAATATTGCAGGTCTGGATACGACGAATGCGGTTTTGACAATGCTTTCTTATACCTTTCAGATATACTTTGATTTTAGCGGATACTGCGATATGGCAATCGGAATTGGAAAGATGATGAACATTGATCTGCCGTTGAATTTTAATTCACCTTATAAAGCATTGACGATTACAGAGTTCTGGAGCCGGTGGCACATGACGTTGACCCGATTTTTTACAAAATATGTCTATATACCCCTTGGAGGTAGTCGGGGGGGGGGTAATACAGACCTATACGAATGTGATGATAGTATTTCTTCTGAGCGGGTTATGGCATGGAGCCAATTGGACCTATATTTTATGGGGAGCGTGTCATGGAATGTTCTCTGTAATCACAAGAAGGTATAAAACACAGTTTGAAAAGCTGCATCCAGCGCTCAACTGGTTTATGACATTCTCCTTTATAAATGTCACCTGGGTAATTTTCCGGGCTGATAGTATTCAAAATGCTTTCCGGCTGATAAATCGTATCGTGTGTTTAGATTTTGGCGAAATGAATGCGGACATAGTAAGTAGTTTCAATCTTCCTGAATTCAAGTTGAAAGAAAGCTATATCGGCAGCCGTTGCTTGTAAGTGAATAAATAACAAAGCATTTTAGAGAGTGCCAGCGATTTAGGCACTCTCTTGTACTGTAAGCTCTGAATTTCTACACCACAGCCTCCACCAGCACCCGTCCGTCAAGGTATATTTCTTTCACATCAATTTCCTTATTTTTATTAAAGTTATAACTCAGCAAATACACCTTCTGAAGATGAAAATAATCCAAATAATCAATTAACTGCTTCTCGCCCCGCTCGTGATAAGCGTTTCCATGCCATAGTTTCAGTTCAATAACAAATTGCTCTCCCCGATAATCAACGACTATATCCATGCGTCGTGCATCCCGGGTTTCAGCTTCAATATAATAATTGCCGGTGCCATTGATAATAGGGCGAAGGTAGAGCAGAAAACGCCTACGTCCTTCTTCCTCACTGAAAGTTTCACTTGCACTTCCATAAATACCGTTAAAATGCTCTACATATTTCTGAAGGACCATGCCCATATTTAAACGGCCGTTTAAAATATATTGTGATTTGTTTTGGGAGGCAAGGTGGTATATCTCACTGTTTTGTGCGTTGCTCGCATTCAGAAAATAGTTATGCAATCTCATTTCAAAGATGCGGTTTGCGATTGCAATACTGCCGTCTTTATTCTTTACAAAACCAAACATCACAGCCATATCAAGCCACTGCTCGTCAGGATTATACACGATCTTTTCCCCAGAAAAGAGAATTGCATATACGATTTGCCGCAAGCTCTTAAAATCATGCAGTTTATTTATCAAAGACTCAAACAAGGTATTTTTCTCAGACCATAATTAGTTAACGGCCTTAAGAATTCCCTCTTTTGTCCATGCAGATGCTTTGTCCGGAAAATCTGTACTTCCTGCTACAACTTCATCCGTAAGTTTGCAGATACGGGATACAAGGAACGGGTAACCGGAAGAGTAGTCAACAATTAATTCAGCCAATTCGTCAGTGTTCATACTGGTATGGTGGTCTGCTTCATATTCCTTAAGCATTCTTTCTATTCCGATTTTAGAAAAACTCATTTCTACATGAAAATCCGCAGCACTGTCCACCTCATCAATCATCAGAATAACCGGTCTATCTGCTGTCCCACAAAGTTCACTTAGATAAATAAACAGTTTACGTAAAGGAAAGCGTATATTTTCTTGAATATCAGCAGATAGCTCATTTAAAATGTTCTGTTGGAATCCCTCCACTGGATTCCAACGGTTTTTTACCGTTGCCAGGAAAAACTCGGCAAAAGCCTTGGAAAAAATATGTTCGTCATCAAAATCTGAATTGCCTAACTTTTGAAAATCAAGAGATATGACAATATAATCTTTTTTTAAGTAATCCGCCAAAGCCATAAGAGTGGTCGTTTTTCCATACGGTCTTGCCCTGCTGATTGTAAAATATGCACCGCTGTCTACTAAAGTCTATATTTTTTCCAGCGTTCCTGCAGGTTGACCATATAGTGAAGCTGCGGATCACATGCGCCTGTAACATTAAAGCAGCGTTTCATAATTTACACTCCTTTCCAAATGCCGTATTACTCTTGATTGAGAATGTATAGTATCAGATTATCACAGGATGAAAGCTATATCAAGCAACTGACAAATCTTTCTGATAACTATAGAAGCTCCCTCGTCCTTGGCGCCAGATACAGCGGAAGATTCGTAATCCTTCCGTCCTTCCGGTAGTTCCGCTTCGAGAAACGCAGAGCATACTGTGGATCTTTCTCTGCAACGTATTTTTTGAAAGAGGGCGCAGACTTATCTTCGCCGCCTTTTGCTTCCACAGGAATAATCTCTGTTCCATATTGTAAAATAAAATCAATTTCATTATTTTTATCCGAATAGTAGCGCGGCTCCACCTCAAACAGGCCGCGAAGCTGCTGCAGGACAAAGTTTTCCGTTAAAGGCCCTTTAAACTGGTAATTGCTTTTTAAAAGAATCGCACTGTTATCAATACCGGCCATAGCCTTCAGAATCCCGGTATCAAAGAGAAACAGCTTGAATTGATCCGATTTATCAAAAGCAGAAAGAGGGTGCTCCATCTTTGATACATTGTAAACCTGATTCAGCATACCCGCAGAGACCAGCCATACGATAGCTTCTTCAAAATCCCGCGCACGTGCCCCTTCCCGAACAGCTCCGTACATAAATTTCTCATTTGGTTTTGCAAGCTGTGCTACAATACTGCGGAAAACCATAAGAATCCGTCCGCTGTTTACTTTTCCATTGTGTTTGGAAAAGTCATTTTCATAAATTTCAATCAATTCCTTCTGGATTTGCAGGATTTTGGCCGGATCCTTATATTTTATCCAGGATTCAACACATTCAGGCATACCTCCGATAATAAGATAGTGATTATAAGCTTCCAGAAGGCGGTTATGGAAAATAGTTTCAATATCCTGTTCCTTTTCAATGCTGCAGTAGTATGCATACAGCGGCGGATCTGTGGCATTCAGAAATTCGTCAAAGGTCAACGGATAAATATTCAGCAGGTTAATCATTCCTACCGGATAAGATTTGGGTTGGGCCAGAAGTGTGCCGAGGAGACTTCCGGCTGCGATTACATGATATTCATTTGCCTTTTCTTTAAAATACTTGAGGGTATTGAGAGCAGGGGGGCATTCCTGGATCTCATCAAAAATGATCAGGGTCTCTTCAGGAAGAATTTTCTTTCCGTCAATAAGGGAGAGAAGTTCAATAATCCGCTGAGGATTTTTGTTTGTTTCAAAGATTGACTTCAGTTCTTCTTCCTCATCAAAATTGAAATAAGTAAAGCTCTTATAAGCGTTTTTACCAAACTCCTTCATAAGCCATGTCTTTCCGGACTGCCGCGCGCCTTTTAATACCATTGGCTTGCGGTCCTCACTGGATTTCCATTTTATTAAATCATAGATTGCATTGCGTTTCATTTATAGTTTCCTTCCTGAAAATGGAATAATTATAATGTATCACATTTTTCTTGGTTTTACAATCTGGATTCAACACATTTTTCTACACTTTTCGACACATAAAAACACATTTTTCTATAATATTCGACATAAAAAGACACATTTTTCAAGATTATTGAATAAAAGACAAAAAAATAAATGGAGCATACGGGATTCGAACCCGTGACCTCCACACTGCCAGTGTGGCGCGCTCCCAGCTGCGCCAATGCCCCATTTTTAAAAGTATAGCATAAAATGTGCAGCAGTACAAGAGAAATTTTTGCAATCGTGATACAGATGCTGCTTGCACAAAAAATATCATGCGTTTATAATGATAGCGTCGGGAATGCTTTTACGATTAAGAAGCATCTTCGGCGTTTAATATTTTTAACAGGAAAAAGGAGATGACACCGATGAGCATTCGAATTGGCATTTTAGGCTATGGCAATCTGGGCAGGGGCGTAGAGTGTGCGGTTCGCCAGAATCCGGATATGGAACTTCGGGCAGTATTTACCAGGAGAGAACCAAAAGATGTGAAGATTCTGACAGACACGGCAAAAGTCTGCCATGTAGATGAGGTTAAAAATTGGCAAAAAGAAATTGATGTACTCATTCTCTGCGGCGGAAGTGCCACAGACCTTCCGGTACAGACCCCGGAATATGCAAAGCTTTTCAATGTAGTGGACAGCTTCGATACCCATGCCCGGATTCCGGAGCATTTTGATGCAGTAGATGCAGCGGCAAGAGAAGCGGGGAAGACAACGATTATTTCCGTGGGCTGGGATCCGGGAATGTTCTCTTTAAACCGTCTCTATGCCAATGTCATTCTTCCGGAAGGGAAGGATTACACGTTCTGGGGCCGGGGCGTAAGCCAGGGACATTCTGACGCAGTGCGGAGAATCAAGGGTGTAAAGGATGCCAAGCAGTACACCATTCCCGTAGAATCAGCGTTGGCATCCGTACGTGCCGGTGAGAATCCGGATCTAAGCACCAGAGAAAAACATACCAGAGAGTGCTTTGTGGTACTGGAAGATGGTGCAGATGCAGCAAAGATAGAGGAAGAGATCAAAACCATGCCCAATTATTTTGCAGATTATGATACCACCGTACATTTTATCAGTGAAGAAGAAATGAAGCAGGCTCACAGCCGGATTCCCCATGGCGGTTTTGTCTTGCGAAGCGGCGTAACCGGATGGGAGAAAGAAAACCATCACCTGATTGAGTACAGCTTAAAGCTGGATTCCAACCCGGAATTTACTTCAAGCGTCATTGCAGCTTACGCCCGGGCCGCTTATCGGCTTTCAGCAGAAGGAGATCATGGCTGCAAAACCGTATTTGATATTGCTCCGGCATATTTAAGCGCCAAGAGCGGGGAAGAGCTTAGAGCTTCCATGCTGTAGAAACCGCAAATTGTAATCAGGATTGCTTTTCTGTCTGCTGAGTGCTTTTGATATAAGCAGACAGAAAAGCATTTATATGACAGGAGTGCCTATGACCTTTCAAACCATCGAATCTGCCATTGCTGCCTACCCAATTTGTGATTATGCCTTTATTCAAATCAAGGACATCCCCTTTCGGGAAGAAGTCCGCCACATTTGCAAAACCGAATGTCAGCGATACGGCAGGTCCTGGTCCTGCCCGCCGGCAGTGGGAACTGTAGAGGAATGCAGGAGCCGCTGTGAGGAATATGAGGGCGGTTTTCTGTTTACCACTATGACAGAGGTTCCGGATATGGAGGATCTGGAGGGAATGCTGGCCACCAGAACAGAGCATGAGAAAATCACGCGTCAGATAAGAGAATTGTTTTTAAAAGAGAATCAGGAAGTCCTGGTTCTATCCACAGAGTCCTGCGCCGTCTGTGAGCATTGCACTTACCCGGATGCCCCCTGCCGCTTCCCAGAGCGAATGTTCCCCAGTCTGGAAGGCTTTGGAGTCCTCGTCACCGGCCTTGCAGAGCAGTGCGGCATAGCTTTTATGAATGGAAATAACCTTGTAACCTGGTTCAGTTTGATTTTATACCGAGATATATAAGCAATTTTTGCATGCTGCATCCTGTTTCAAAAGACAGAGAAAGGACATCCCATGAAGACCATTTATTTTGAAAAAGATATCCCCCGGATTCTTGCCACCAAAGCCGCTGCCAAGTGCTGCAGACCGCTTCTGTACACAGGCATCAATGGGGTAAAATATAATAAGAAATTACCCAATCCTCCGCTGCCGGGGCCAAACTGGCTGAGAGTAAAAAATATAGCCTGCGGCCTTTGCGGAACAGATGTAAGCTTTTTTAAGGCTACTACCGGAACAAGTTCTGCCTTCGAGCCAATTCCCGGTTCGGCCAGAACCTATCTGGGCCATGAAAACGTGGGCGTTGTCATAGAGACAGGTCCTGCCGTAACAAAGTTTAAAAAGGGAGATCGGGTGACGATTCGGGAATATATGTCCGGCTGCGGCAACAAGGATATTCATCCGCCCTGCAGATACTGCGCAGAAGGCAACTACAATCTCTGCTTCAACTATGGGGAGCCAAGCCCTCTAAAGCTTCCGGATGTAGGCGCAGGTTTTGGAGATCAGTTTTTGGCCCCGGAGCAGCAGCTGACAAAGATTTTTGACGAACTGACAGACGATCAGGCGGTACTGTTGGAGCCTTCCTGCGTCTCGGTTCATTCTGTGCTGATAGATCCGCCTCAAAAGGGCGAAAAAATCCTTGTTTACGGCTGCGGAATGATTGGGCTCGGAATTGTTCAGGCATTAAAGATCATCCAGCCGGAGTGTGAAATCTGGGTAACAACCCGAAAAAAAGCACGGCAGCAGATGGCAAAACGCTTTGGTGCAGATCATATTTTAAAGGGAGATCCCTATGAGGAAACAGCAAAGGCTACAAAGGGGAGCCGGGTTTATGTGGGAATGAATAAAAACAAGATGATGTTCGGCGGCTTTGATCGAATCTATGACTGCGCCGGAGGAGGAAAGGCCAATACCCTATGCTGCCGCCTTCTTCGTCCCAAAGGCACTCTGGTAAAGGTAGGCCATCACATGACATCCATCACCTTTGATGAGACTCCCATCTGGTGGCATGAGTTAAAAATCATTGGCGTGGATGCTCACGGCATGGAGGAATGGCAGGGGCGCAGGCTGTATACCTTTGATCTGGTGCAGGAGTGGATACGTGACGGGCTTTACAAGACTGACGGTCTGATTACTCACCGTTTTCCTCTGTCCCGCTATAAGGATGCTATGCGGCTGGCTATCGAAAGTCCTTCCGGCATGATTAAGATTGTGCTGGACTGTCAGGACACTTAACACACGGCCGGATTTTTCAGATAACGTCATAGAAACAGGCAGAGAGGCATATAGTAAGAGTAAGGAAAAGAGAAAGTCCGGGACCAATGAACTGGAAGGAAGAAATGACAGACGCATTAAATCTGCCCAAGGATTTGATGCTCGGCGCGGTAATCATAACCATTACCGGAAAACATGAGGCTTATGTGGAAAACTACATGAGCCTCATTGAATATACGGAAAGTCTGATCCGCATTCAGACAAAGACCTGCAAGCTGGAGATACACGGGATAAACCTGTACATTTCCTATTATACAAATGACGAAATGAAGATCACCGGAGAGATTCAGGAGGTGAAATATTGCTGACTTCATTCTTTCGTTACCTTTATGGATATGTACGCATCCGGCTTACGGGTTACTCGCCGGAGCGTTTCTTAAACCTCTGCAAGACCCATCACATTGAGATCTGGGACTTGCAGAATGAAGGCGCTTATTATGAAATGAACTTGAGCATCCGGGATTTTCGGAGGCTTAAGCCCCTGCGGAGGAAGACGAAAGCCCATCTGCTGGTCACAGAGCGGCACGGGCTTCCCTTTTTTTTGCATCACTATCGAAATCGGAAAATGTTCGTGGTCGGAATCGCCTTATGCATTGCATTTCTGTACATCATGTCCTTGTTCATTTGGAATATTCACATAGAGGGAAACTATTCCAGAACCACCAATGTGATACTGGACTACCTGGAATCTGAGCATATTGTCCACGGTATGCGTAAAGACAAGGTAGACTGTAAAGAGATTCAATCTATGATCCGCATTCAATTTCCTGACATCATTTGGGTTTCTGCAGAAATCAAAGGAACCCGACTCTTGATTCGGATTCGGGAAAATATGGACAGTATACCCATAGAGGAAGAAGCAGGATCAGAGGAACCAAGGGATATCACAGCAGCCCGAGAGGGCATTATCACAAGTGTTCTGGTTCGCAGCGGCGTGTCCCAGATTCAGGTGGGGGATGAGGTGGAGCAGGGACAGCTTCTGGTATTGGGCCGCATTGACATACTGAATGACAGCGGAGAGGTATCCGGCTATCAGTATACAGCGGCAGACGCCGATGTGTATGCAAGAACCACCTACACCTATTATGATGAATTTGTCCTTTCCCATGAAGAACGCCATCCTACGGGAAAAAAGCGCTATGGAATTTATGCAAAAGTGGGCGGAAAAACCATTTCCGTGGATCTCAGACCAAAGTTTGAAAGGTTCAGTGCCCTGAATACCGAGTATCCGTTAAAGCTCACGGAGAACTTTTATCTGCCGCTGACCTTTGGAACCACATGCTATGAAGAATATGAAATTTATACAGAATCTTACAGCGAAGAGGAGGCCAGAGCCCTGGCAGAAGCAAATTTACATGAATTTTTGGAAAATTTAATACAAAAGGGGGTTCAAATTATTGAAAATAATGTTAAAATAGAAGTCGGCACAAATACCTGCATAGCTGTCGGAACAATTACGGCAGTGGAAGAGATTGGAAGCAGCGTTCCAGCAGAGATTCTGGATGAGCCGGCCATGCCTTCCGAGGAGGATGAGAAATGAGAGAATTTGAGCAGGTTTGTGCAGGAAGCTGTGGAGGTGTGCACAGCTTAAGAGAAATGAAGAAGACAGGAGCAGCAGAACTTGAATATTGTAGAAACCCTGATAGACATTCCGGCAGAACATGAGCGCAATGTATTCGGACAGTTTGACAGCTATGTTAAAAAGATTGAACAAACCTTAAAGGTCTCTGTGATTCCAAGAGACGGGACAGTAAAGATTCTGGGATCCAAAGAGCGCACAGAACAGGCAGTCCGGGTTTTGGAACAGTTATTAATTCTATCCAAACGGGGTAATATAATACAGGAACAGAATGTAGATTATGCCCTTGCCCTTTCCATGGAAGGACAGGAAGAGGCTCTGACGGAGATAGATCGGGATCTTATCTGCCATACTGTAAACGGCAAGCCCATCAAGCCCAAGACTTTGGGACAGAAGCGCTATGTGGATCTGATTCGGGATCGGATGATTGTCTTCGGCACAGGTCCTGCCGGAACAGGCAAGACTTATCTTGCCATGGCCATGGCTGTCACGGCCTTTAAAAATAATGAGGTCAGCCGGATTATCCTCACAAGACCGGCTATTGAAGCCGGAGAGCGGCTTGGCTTTCTTCCGGGGGATCTTCAAAGCAAGGTAGACCCTTATCTGCGTCCCCTCTATGATGCGCTGTATGAGATTATGGGGGCAGACAGCTTTTTGAAGAATATGGAGAGAGGCCTGATTGAGGTAGCTCCTTTGGCTTATATGAGGGGCAGAACACTGGACAATGCTTATATTATTCTGGATGAAGCACAGAATACCACTCCGGCGCAGATGAAGATGTTTTTAACCCGGATTGGTTTTGGATCCAAGGTGATTGTGACAGGAGATGCCAGCCAGAAAGACCTGCCCTCCGGTACGAGATCCGGTTTGGAGGTTGCCTTAAGGGTGCTGTCCAGGGTGGATGAGATTGGCTTTTGCGCTCTGACCAGCAAGGATGTGGTGCGTCATCCGCTGGTTCAAAAGATTGTACAGGCATATGACAGTTATGAACAATCACAGGCGCGCAGGGGCACAAGAAAGGATGTTTATGACAATCAATATAGAAGATGAGATTCAGATTCGGATTCCGGGAACAGATCTGGAAGATCTGGCGCATAAGATTGCGGAAGCAGCTTTGGATTACGAGGGCTGCCCTTATGAGGCAGAATTGAGCCTCCTGCTTACAGGCAATACAGAGATTCGGAGAATTAACCGGGAATACCGGAATATTGACAGAGCCACAGACGTGCTGTCCTTTCCCATGCTTGAATATGACAGTCCTTCGGATTTTTCCTGGGCAGAAGCAGAGGTCCAGGACTGCTTTAATCCTGAAACTGGAGAACTGCTTTTGGGGGATATTATTATTTCCATGGAAAAGATGCGTGAACAGGCGAAAAAGTACGGCCACAGTGAAAAGAGAGAGTTTGCCTTTCTGATCACCCACAGTATGCTGCATCTTTTCGGCTATGACCATATGGAACCTGATGAGGCAAAGGAAATGGAGAACCGGCAGGAAGCTATTCTTCATTCTTTAAATATTTTACGTTGAAAGGATGCAAAACATGAAAAAAGGAAAGTTGTTTTTCCTTCTTCTGGTTTTCGCAATTGTTTTTACAGGCTGCAAAAAAAACGAACCGGATGAGGAAGAATACAATACGGAGGATGAGGTTTTTGAGGGAGACGAAACCTCTTATTCAAATGGCCGGGAAGTGAAGGACGGCAAGGTGCGCAGCTATTTTACCGGCGAATGGATTGATGAAGAATATGGAAACAGGCGTCCTCTGGCTATTATGATGAGCAATGCGGCGTCAGCTCTGCCCATGTCAGGCCCAACCAGTGCCAGTGTGATTTATGAATGTCCCGTAGAGAAGCGGACTACCCGGTGGATGGGGATATTTGAAGAATGGGATGATCTGGAACGGATTGGCTCTGTTCGGAGCTGCCGTTTATATTTCCTGCATTTTGCTCAGGAATATGATGCAGTGTACGCACACTTTGGACAGGCTATGTATGCGCTGGAATCTTTAAACAGCGGAGAGTTTGACGTGCTGTCCGGCGGAACAAAAGGGATTGAGCATCCGGTTACTTCCATGTATGACAGGATTTCACGTCCCGGAAAAGCATATGAGCATACCCTGTACGCATTCCCGGAGGGAATTCACAAGGATATTGAGAAGAAGGGATATGATATGAAGATGCCGGAGGATTATTCCGGAAAGTTCACCTTTGCCCCTATAGGGGAGATTGAGGAATATGAGGACTATCCGGACGCAGTTTTCCTCCAGCCCGGCGGCAACGGCGGAGCGAATGGCTTCGGAGGTGTAAAGGCGACCTTTGAGTACAATTCAGAGGATCGGAAGTATTACCGTTCCAGCTACGGCAATCCCCATATAGATGAGCTGACGGGAGAGCAGGTGGCAGTGACCAATGTGATTTTCCAATACTGCGACGGCGCAGTGCTGGATGAAAATGATTATCTTCACTTTGCAAGCCAGTCTTTTAATAATGAGTGTATCGTTTTTACAAATGGAAAAATGATTGAAGGATATTGGAATACTGCAGAAGGACTGGGATCTCCGGCTCGGTATTACGATAAAGAAAATAATAGAGTTGTACTGAATAACGGAAAAACTTTTATCTGCATTGTTTGGAAGGATTATGCAGATGAAGTGGTAATTCAATAAATTTTGTACAACATGCCGATGGAAGGGCAGATATGAGCAAGCAGAAAAAGACAAAGACGAAGAACCGCTCCAATTACATAATGCAGGGCAGTATATTGGCAGCGGCCTCCATCTTAAGCCGGATCATTGGCATGCTCTACCGCCTTCCGGTTACGAATATTATTACGGATCACGGCAATGATTATTATTCTGCGGCTTATGAGATCTATAATATTATTCTGCTGATTTCATCCTATAGTCTGCCTCTTGCCGTTTCCAAGCTGGTTTCGGCAAAAGCGGCTCTTGGACAGTATCGGAATGCTCACCGCATCTTCAGGGGCGCCCTGTATATGGCCCTTGTGGTGGGGCTTGCAGGCTCTGTAGTCACTTATCTGGGAGCCGGATTTTTCACGGGAAATCTTCTGAATACGCCGGAGAGTGAGCTGAGCCTTAAGGTTCTGGCTCTCGCAGTATTTTTTCTTGCTGTCATGGGTGTGCTTCGAGGCTTTTTCCAAGGCATGGGAAGCATGATGCCTACAGCAGTATCTCAGGTAATTGAGCAGATTTTCAATGCGGCGGTAAGCATTACTGCGGCCAGTATTTTGTTCCGGTACGGCGTATCCTTAGATGAAAAAGCCGGGATTACGGATGGCAGAAGCGGTCCTATCTATGGGGCGGCAGGGAGCACGCTGGGAACCAGTATGGGGGCTCTTGCAGGCCTTATTTTTCTGATCCTTGTAATGCTCATGTACAATCGTGTGCTGCAGCGGCAGATGCGCCGGGATCGCACAGGACGCAGGGAGAGCTACGGAGCAATTTTCAGGCTTCTGATACTGACCGTTGTTCCGGTTATTTTGAGTACAGCAGTCTATAATATCAGTGGTGTTCTGGATCAGGGGCTTTTCAAATATCTGATGCTGGATGTGCAGGAAGTAGAAAAATCTACGGTTGAGGTTTATTGGGGAATCTATGTGGGAAAATACAAGCTGCTGACCAATGTACCCATTGCTGTAGCATCCGCCCTGTCGGCTTCAACCATTCCGGCTCTCACCCGGGCACGGATGGAAGGAAGCTGCAAAGAGATGCGCAAAAAGACGGATGGGGCCATCCGCATGGTGATGTTTATCTGCATTCCCAGTGCCTTTGGGCTTACGGCTCTGGCAGAACCGATTCTAAACCTGCTTTCCTGGAATACAGATCCCATTGCGCCAAAGCTATTTATAGCAGGCTCCATGGCTGTGATTTTCTATGGCTTGTCTACCCTGACCAACGGAATTTTGCAGGGAATTGATAAGATGCAGATTCCTGTGCGCAATGCTTTGATTTCATTGGTGCTTCATCTGGGGTTGATGGTGGTACTGGTTCAAGTATTTAAGCTGCACATTTATGGCGTGGTTATTTCCTATCTGTTTTTTGCAGTGATGATGTGTATTTTGAATGGACTGGCAATTCGAAAGCATCTTAGGTATCGGCAGGAGTTGGTGCGTACTTTTTTGATTCCTATAGTATCTGCGACCATTATGGGGCTTTCATGCTGGCTGCTTTCCATGTCTTTAGAGGAGCTCATAGGCCCTCGTCCCACAGCTCTGGTATGTATTGTTCTGGCTGTTTTTATCTATGGATTTTTTATGCTGCTTCTTCGGGGAATTACAGAGAAAGAGCTTCGGGCTTTTCCGAAGGGCCATGTACTTGTAAGAATATTGAAAAAAATGCGCCTTCTTTGACAGGTGTTTTCATGTAAAGCTTTATAAGATCTTCCTTTTTTGTCCATACTATGGAAAATAGCAAAAAATGCTGTTGTCATAGCCCTTTTCGGGGATGTGCGTGGACAATAAGGAGGATTTTTTTATGACAAAGAGGATCATTGCAGGTCTTCTGACCATAGGGATTCTGGGAGGACTGGCTTATTATTCGGGTTCTCTGTATTCGGAAAAGGCTCTGGCGGAGGAACAAATGCATCTCAAAGCCCCCATAGCCCAGCCGCTTAAGGAGGAACTCTGGGCTTGCGGCGAAGATTTGGTACAGATGGAAAAGGAAAAAAGCGAGTGGGAGGAATACCGGCAGGAGGCAGCTGCAGAAGCGGATGCAGTTCAGGCGGATACTGAAAAAGAGGTTTATTATCTGATGGAAGAGGAAGGTTATGTAAATATCTACCTTGAGGATAGGAAGACCCTTTATGATGAGACGGAGATTATCATGGAGGCTCTTCCGGAGGAACTTAAGGAAGAGGTGCGAAGGGGAAAAAGGCTTTCCGGAAAAGGCGAGCTTTATGATTTTTTGGAGAATTACTCCAGTTAAAACTTGCTATTCTTTTGGTTATGGTGTAAATTAGAAGTGTTCATATACCCATGGCAGATTACTCGGGCATGGACAGACCAGGGCTTTGGCCTTTAATTATTGGAGGCGTATGTGAGATGAAACGAGCAGGAATGATATTGGAGGGCGGCGGAACCAGAGGCGTATTCACGGCAGGAGTGCTGGATTACTTTATGGAACAGAAGCTGTATCTGCCCTATGTGATTGGCGTGTCAGCCGGTGCCTGCAATGCAGTAGATTATGTATCCCATCAGCCGGGAAGAATGAAAACCTGTACCATCGACTTTTTGGAGGCCGGCAGCTATGTGGGGCTGAAATATTTGGTTCGGAACCACAGCCTTTTTAATATGGATTTGATTTTTGATGTATTTCCTAATAAAATTATACCTTTTGATTATGATACCTATTTTTCTTCGGGACAGACCTGCATCTTGACAGCGACCAATTGTCTTACAGGAAAGGCGGCTTATCTTACGGAAGACAGAGATAGGGCAAGGCTTATGACAGTCTGCCGGGCATCCTCCAGTCTTCCTGTGGTCTCGCCCATGGTGGAAGTAGACGGGATTCCCATGCTGGACGGAGGCGTGGCAGATTCCATTCCTATCCGAAAGGCTCTTTATGACGGGGTGAAGAAAAACATTGTAATTCTCACCAGACAGGAGGGTTACCGGAAGCCGCCGGCCAGAAAGTCCCTTCGGATAGCAAGGATTATGTACCAGAAGTATCCCTATCTGATTCGGGCTATTAAGAACCGGGCTTACTATTACAACCGAACCATGGAGCTTTTAGAAGAGTTGGAAAGCAGGGGGCGGGTATTTGTGATTCGGCCCCAGGTTCCGGTGGTGAAGAATACAGAGGATGATGTGGCAGTGCTGACTGCTTTCTATAACCATGGTTATGAATATGCAGAGGATATATTTTCTAAGGCTGTAAGCTATCTGGGCTGGGATCCAGATAAGTCCAGCTAAGAAATGTCAAGTGTTTGACAGAAATATTTTCTGCTGGACGGTAAAGTTGCGAAAGCGCACGAGAGGAACTTTCATGAGTGCACTTTCGAATGAAAGTTTCTCTCATAGGTGTGCGCTGAAGTGACTTTACCCTTTAGTGCTGTTGCGCAGCAACTTAAAAAGGAGGAAACTTAAGATGATGGATGAGAAGAAGATAGCCCGGATCAATGAGCTTTATCATCGCTCCAAGGCGGAGGGCCTCACGGAGGCGGAGAAGCAGGAGCAGGCAGAGCTTCGCCGGGAATATATTGAGGCAGTTCGGATGAATCTTCGCGGTCAGCTGGACCGTATTGATATTAAGGAAGCAGATGGAAGCATTACCAATCTGGGAGACAGGTTTGGAAGCAAAACTTCCAAATCTGCAAAATGACGCATCAGGTGTGTCAGAAAGAGGAAAAGATGCAAAAAAAAGATATTGACAGAAAAGAAGAGAAGAATCTGCTGCGAAAGGAGATCCGAGAGCTTCGAAAAGCCCGAACGGATGATGAGATTCATGCAATGAGCCGGTCTGTAACGGAACAGGTTTTGAAGCTTTCAGAGTATCAGAAGGCAGAGATTCTTTATGCCTATATGGACTGTAAACATGAGGTAGAGACACGGGATCTCATTCGTTCGGCATGGGCAGAGGGAAAGCGTGTGGCAGTGCCGAAGGTTCAGGGACAGGAGATGCGGTTTTACTATATTACCTCCTTTGAAGAGGACCTGGAGGAGGGAAGCTTTGGTATTCAGGAGCCCAGGGAGGGCGAGGCGGCAGAAGCAGAGGATGCTCTGCTTTTGATGCCGGGTGTGGCGTTTGATCCCCGGAGGCACAGGGTAGGGTACGGAGGAGGCTTTTACGATCGGTTTCTGGAAAAGCATCCGGGACTTATTACGGTTGCGCTGGCCTTTGAATTTCAGGTGAAAGAGGAAGTTCCCTTTGAAGAATTTGATATTCGGCCCCAAAAGGTAGTGACAGAGCAGAGAGTACTTACATAACGGAACTGAAAATGGGAGAATTATTATGATGTTATTGGAGCAGATTGGACAGCAGGCAAAGGAGGCGGAGCCCTTTCTTCGTACCCTGTCAGAAGAGAAAAAGAATCAGGTTTTAAAGCAGGCAGCGGCAGAGCTGGTAAAGCATACAAAGCGGATACTTGCGGCAAATGAGAAGGATATGGCCAGAGGACGGGGAAAGGGTATGAAAGCCGGACTTCTGGATCGGCTTTTGCTGACGCCGGAGCGGATAGCGGGCATGGCAGAGGGACTTGTACAGATTGCAGCATTGCCGGACCCGGTTGGTCAGGTGATGAAGGAGCACACACCGCCCAATGGACTTAAGATTCGTCAGGTACGTGTGCCCCTGGGGGTTGTCGGAATTATCTATGAAGCCAGGCCCAATGTGACGGCAGATGCCTTTGGCCTTTGCTTTAAGACAGGCAATGCGGTGGTGCTTCGGGGCGGAAGCGATGCCCTGAATTCCAACCAAACCATTGTAGAAGTCTTAAGGGAGACACTTTTGGCATGTGACTGTCCGGCTGCCGCCATTTCTATTTTGGAAGATACCAGCAGGGAGACAGCGGCAGCCTTTATGAAGCTGAACCGCTATGTTGATGTGCTGATTCCAAGAGGAAGTTCAGGCCTTATTGCCGCAGTAGTTCAGAACAGTACCATTCCTGTGATTGAGACAGGATCAGGCAATTGTCATATTTATGTAGATGAGGCAGCAGACCTGGATATGGCAGCTAGGATTGTTTTCAATGCAAAGACTCAGCGTATTGGCGTGTGCAATTCCTGTGAATCTCTGGTGGTTCATGAGAAGGTGAAGGATGCTTTTCTTCCCATGCTTGCCCAAAAACTGGAGGAAAAACAGGTGGAGCTTCGGGGAGATGACAGGGCCAGGGCTGTGGTATCCATGAAAGAGGCTGCAGAGGAAGATTGGGGAGCTGAGTATCTGGACTACATTCTTTCTGTGAAAATTGTGGACAGCATCTCGGAGGCCATTGCCCATATTAACCATTACAATACCGGGCATTCAGAAGCCATTATTACAGAGGACAAGGCTCATGGAGAGCAGTTTTTAAGGGAAGTGGACGCAGCGGCAGTCTATGTCAATGCATCCACCCGGTTTACGGATGGTTTTGAGTTTGGCTTTGGAGCGGAGATTGGGATCAGCACGCAGAAGCTTCATGCCAGAGGTCCTATGGGACTGGAAGCTCTCACTTCCTACAAATATGAGATTTACGGAACAGGACAGATAAGGGGGTAAGCTTGTGAGAGTGATTGCCGGAACGGCCAGAAGCCTTCCTCTGAAATGCATTGAGGGGCTGAGTACCCGTCCAACCACAGATCGCATTAAGGAAACATTGTTCAATATGATTCAGCAGGATATTCCCGGCTGCCGGTTTCTGGATCTGTTTGCGGGCAGCGGTTCCATCGGTATCGAAGCTCTAAGCAGAGGGGCTAAAGAGGCTGTTTTTGTAGAAAACCAAAAAAAGGCATTGGCCTGTGTAAAGGACAATCTTTCCTTTACCAGACTTTCCGATCGGGCAAGGGTGCTGTTTAAGGATGCTGTGGCTGCCCTTTATGAGCTTAAGGGGGAGCCTGCATTTGACATCATTTTTTTGGATCCCCCCTACAATCAGGGGCTGGAGCAGCAGGTATTGGCGGTTCTTCGTGATTCTTCACTGGTGAATGAAGATACTATGGTGATACTGGAGACCTCGAAGGACAGTGATATGGACTGGATAGAGGACAGCGGCTTTGCCCCGTGGAAGATAAAAAATTACAAGACGAATCAGCATTTATTTTTAAGATACAGGAGATAAGGATGGTAAGAGCAATTTATGCAGGAAGCTTTGATCCGGTAACCTTCGGACATCTGGACATTATTGTGCGTGCCTCCCGGGTTGTGGAGGAACTGGTAGTGGGTGTTTTGAATAATCGTGCAAAATCTCCGTTGTTTTCTGTGGAAGAACGTGTTAAGATGTTAGAAGAAGTAACAAAGGAATACCCAAACGTGAAAATCAGATCCTTTACAGGGCTGTTAGTAGAATTTGCAAAAGAGTGTGAGGCTCGTGTAATTGTCCGGGGATTAAGGGCCATTACCGATTTTGATTACGAGCTTCAGATGGCACAGACTAACCGGATTATGAGTCCGGATCTGGATACCATATTCCTGACAACCAGCTTGGAGTATGCTTATCTAAGCTCTACAACCGTAAAAGAGGTGGCAGGCTTTGGAGGCAATATTTCTGCCTTTGTACCTCCTTATGTAGAAAAAAAGATACAGGAGCGGATGGAAATATTGCCAAAGGGGTAAGCTAGTATAAGACCCGAGTTTTCAGTGAGAAGGGTGCCGCTGGTTAGAAGGAACAGAGGCATAGATCTTGAAAAGGAGAGCAAGCATGAGCAGCAAAATCGAACAGATTATTGAAGAAATTGAGGAGTATATTGATGGCTGCAAGCCGCAGACATTATCGAAGACCAATATCATTGTAAATAAAGAAGAGATCGAGGAACTTCTTCGGGAGCTTAGAATGAAGACCCCGGAGGAGATAAAGCGATATCAGAAGGTACTTGCCAACCGGGATGCTATCCTTGCGGATGCACAGGCAAAGGCGGATGCCATTATCAAGGAGGCGAATATACATACCTCCGAGCTGATCAACGAGCACGAGATCATGCAGCAGGCGTATATTCAGGCAAATGAGATTATGGCAGCGGCGGAGGCGGAGGCTCAGCGGAAGCTGGATGCGGCAACCATAGAGGCCAACAATTTTCGGATGCAGGCCATGCACTATACAGATGATATGCTTGGCAATCTCCAAAACCTGATTCATAAGACTATGGAAAGCCATATGGCAAAGTATGAGAGTATGATGGGGTCCTTACGCAGTTTCAGCGATATTCTGGCTAATAACCGCAATGAGCTGGCGCCGGCCCTGAATGAAGAGGATCTCAGTGACCTGGAAGAATGAAATACCCCGCAGCAAGACAGACAACAAAGGCGGTTGTCAAAAGCTTTGCTTTGAGATAGTTCCAAAATGATAAACCGCTGTCCAGGATCATGCTTTCCGTCTGGGCAGCGCCGGAGAGCCCTCCAAAGGAGAGAAAGCACAGAACAGAGAGATACCGCATAAGAACCGGAAGGGACAGATCGGATGTAACCAGAGCAATCCCATTGGTCATTTCCAGAAGTCCCACACTCAGGTAGGTTACAGAGGAAGACGGACAGGGGATCCGTATCAGAAGTCTTGCCAGCATGGAAAACAGGATGATATAACACCCAAGCTTCAGAATACTTTCCAGTCCGTTCATCATACAGACATCTACGATTTTGAAGCTGATTTGAGATCGGGATGTCTTATTTTCTGCGGTCAGATTTTCAAAGCTTCTTCCTCGACGGGAAAAAAGAGCTAACAGGAGGGGAACGCCATAGACCAGCATCAGAGTAGGAAGCAGAAGCTCCGGAGTTTTTAAGGAATCCGTCAGGCAATAGCCTGCAAGAAAGGCCGGGCTTGCATTATTGCAGAAGGTAAGAAGGTAATTTCCTTCCTCTAGGGTGATGCGCCCTTCCCGTACCAGATCCCCTGCAAGCTTGGCACCGATGGGATATCCGCACAGAAAGCCGGCGGCAAGGCAGAAGCAGCCGTTTCTGGAACAGCCAAAGAGCCTGTGGAGGACAGGATAGAGGAAGCGCGTCAGGTATGCAATTCCGTCTATGGCTATGAGAAGATTGGACAGGATCAAAAAAGGCAGAAGGGTAGGTACCAGAGTGTGGAACCACAGCATAAGCCCTGCTTTTGAGGCAGCTACTCCATGAACCGGGTCTAGGAGAAGGAACGCCAGCAATATCAATATTACGGAGAAATAAAGTATTTTTTTCATCATATTCATATATATGAAAGACAGGAGGCAGCTTATGAGCAAATTAATAAATCTTGAACCGAAGAAAGTATTTCGGTATTTTGAGGAACTGTGCGCCATTCCCCATGGATCCGGCAATACAAAAGGTGCCAGCGACTACTGCATGGAATTTGCGAAGGAGCATAGACTGACTGCATGGCAGGATGAGGCATGGAATGCAGTGATTGTGAAGGAAGCCTCCGCAGGCTATGAGGATGCGCCTACGGTGATTCTTCAGGGACATCTGGATATGGTCTGTGAGAAGGAAGCAGATAATCCCATAGACTTTGCGAAGGATGGATTAGATCTCATAGTGGAGGGGGATTTGCTTTCGGCTAACGGAACCACTCTGGGCGGCGATGACGGAATTGCAGTTGCCATGGCTCTTGCAATTTTGGATGATGAGTCTATTGCGCATCCCAGATTGGAGTGTGTGTTTACCACAGATGAGGAGATAGGGCTCTTAGGCGCAAATGCTATGGATATGAGCAGTCTTCAGGGAAAGCGCCTGATTAATATTGATTCGGAGCTGGAAGGAATTTTTACTGTAAGCTGTGCAGGGGGTATGCGGAGCAAGTGCATTCTGCCTGCGGCATATGAGGCTGTAGAAGGTCTAAGCTTCCGGATTGCAGTGGAGGGCCTTTTGGGCGGACATTCGGGCATGGAGATTCACAAAGAGCGCGGAAATTCCAATATTTTGATGGGACGGCTGCTCTGTGAGCTTTCCCGTGAATTGGATTTTCGGCTTGGCGCTTTAGACGGCGGCTTGATGGACAATGCGATTCCACGCAGAACGGAAGCTCAGATCTATATAGGCGGGGATAAGGAGAAACAACTTACAGAGGCACTAAGAAAATGGGATGCTGTTTATAAGAAAGAATATTCCTCAAGTGATCCGGAAGTTACCGTTTCCTTTGAAGCAGAGGGAAGAAAAAAGGGAAAGGCTTTGAAAGCGGAAAGTGCGTCGAAGCTGCTTTATCTTCTGCACATGGTTCCGAATGGCGTTCAGAGGAACAGCATGGAGATTCCGGATTTGGTGCAGACTTCTTTGAATCTGGGAACCTTAAAGCTTATGGAGGAGGAAGCTTATCTGGTTTTCAGTGTGAGAAGCTCTGTAGAGACAGAAAAGGAAGCTCTGGGGAGCAGGCTTCGTCACTGCGTGGAATTTCTGGGAGGAACCTATGAGGAAACCGGCTCCTATCCCGGATGGGAATACAAGAAGGATTCTGTCCTTCGGGATACTATGGTAAGGATTTATGAAAAGCTGTATGGGGAAAAACCCCAGGTAGAGGCCATTCACGCCGGTTTGGAGTGCGGCATTTTCAGCGGAAAGCTCAAAGGTCTGGACTGTGTTTCCATCGGTCCGAATATGTATGATATTCACACGCCTAAGGAGCGCCTGAGCATTTCTTCCGTAAAACGTGTATATGAATTTGTCCTGGAGGTTCTAAAAGAGCTTCATTAAGCATATAGTAATGGATGGAGTATAAAAAAGTGGAGCGCATATGCGGCTGTCAATTGCTTCTTATCTGTTACTGATTATCACAGTATGTTTTCTGATTCAATTCCAGCTTGTCCGGATGGAGGAAATGACTCATTCGGTTAAGGAGGAATCAGAAGCAGAAGAACAGGCTCGAGAGTTTTACGAGCTGTATGAGAATATTTGGAAGGATCTGGTCTATTTTCCTGTGCCTGAATCCACAGAGAATGAGGAGGCTGTGGTTGCCTATGAAAATAGCTGGATGTTTGAGCGTACTTACGGCGGCTCCTATGGACATGAGGGGACGGATCTGATGGCCGGGATTCAAAAGGCCGGTTACTATCCGGTGGTAAGCATTAGCGACGGGGTAGTGGAAAAGATTGGCTGGCTGGAAAAAGGGGGCTGGCGCATAGGTATCCGAAGCCTTCATGATGTATACTTTTACTATGCCCATCTTAGTTCCTATGCAGAGGAATTTAAGGAGGGGGATGTGATAAAGGCCGGGCAGATCTTAGGATATATGGGCGATACTGGCTACGGAGTTAAAGAGGGGACCAGCGGAAAGTTTGACGTGCACCTGCATCTTGGGATTTACATACGTACAGAAGAAATCCGTGAGCTGGCAGTTAATCCCTATTGGTTCCTGAAATATCTGGAACAGAGCAAGCTGCGCTGTTCTTACTGAGGCAGTCATACTGCGGCAGAAAAGGAATGGAGATTACAAATGGAAATACAATTATGGCGGGAAATATTGAATCCTTACGAGCTTGCCGTTAAAGAAGTGACAACAAAGTTTAACCATTTGATAAAAGAGCATAAGGACAAAGGAATCTACTGTCCCATTGAACGGGTAGAGGGCAGAGTGAAAACCATTGCCAGTATTCTGGATAAATGCCAGAAGAAAAAGATTTCTCCGGAGCGGATCGGGGATCGGATCGTAGATTTGGCAGGTATTCGGATTATATGCCAGTTTGTAGAGGATATTGATCGGGTGGTTGAGATTATACGAAACCGGATGGATATGGAAGTAAAGCAGGAGCGTGATTATATCCGACAGATGAAGACCTCCGGCTACCGCAGCTATCATATGATTATCTTCTATGAAGTGGATACCTTAGAGGGTCCAAGGAGGCTTCAGATGGAGGTGCAGATCCGAACCATGGCCATGAATTTCTGGGCTACGGTGGAGCACTCTCTCCAGTATAAGTATAAGCGGAATATTCCGGAGCACATTAGGGAGCGGCTTTTGAATGCGGCAGATGCGATTATTGTACTGGATAATGAGATGTCCAATGTGCGCAGTGAGATAATGGATGCGCAGATTTCTTTCCAGATTCAGGCGAATATTGTGGCGGATATTTTGAATAATATTCAGAATCTTTATAATGTGGCCAATAAACGGGAGATTGTGAAGATTCAGGATGAATTTTACCGGATTTATGCCATGAATGATATTGAGAAGCTGGAACGGTTTGACAAGCAGCTGGATATGATCGCCGAGGGTTATCGGGCACAGGCTTTATCAGAAACCACCAAAATCACTTAATCAGGCAGTACAAAGGAAAAGGATATAAGAATATGGCAATGGAATTACCAGAAGCATTTCTGGAACATATGAAGGATTTACTGGGAGCAGAATACGAAGCTTTTTTGGAAAGCAGGAAGTCGTCGGGCTTCCGCGGACTTCGTGTGAATACTTCCAAAGTGGAGGCGGAGAAATTTGAAGAAATTTCTCCTTTTCCTTTGGAAGCAATTCCGTGGATTCCAAATGGTTTTTATTTAAAAGAGGATGCTCCGGCTTCCAGACATCCTTATTATGCTGCAGGGCTTTATTATCTGCAGGAACCAAGCGCTATGACACCGGCGGCATGCCTGCCTGTAGAAAAAGGAGATCGGGTTCTGGATCTCTGCGCAGCTCCGGGAGGAAAGGCTACGGAATTGGCGGCTCGTCTTGGGGGGACGGGGATACTGGCTGCCAATGATATCAGTAATTCCAGAGCCAAGGGACTTTTAAAGAATCTGGAGCTTTTCGGAGAGGGAAATATTCTGGTTACCAGCGAAAATCCGGAACGGCTTGTCTCCTATTTCACCGGATTTTTTGATAAGATTCTCGTAGACGCTCCATGTTCCGGGGAAGGAATGTTTCGAAAGGATCCGTCTATGGTAAAGGACTGGCTGGAGCATGGACCAGACTGGTATGGGGCTGTTCAGCGAAAACTGGTGGAGCAGGCGGCACAGATGTTAAAACCAGGGGGGATGCTTCTCTATTCTACCTGTACCTTTTCAGCGAAGGAGAATGAGGGAACCGTTGCTCATCTTCTGGTCCATGAGCCGGAGTTTCGTGTATGCCCTCTGCCCCAATATGCTGGTTTTTCGCCGGGCAGGTCTGAGCTTGCCCCGAAGGAAACGGGCGGGCTTTCCAAGGACATCTTGGAACAATTAAAGCATTGTGTGCGTATCTATCCTCATCGCATGAAAGGCGAGGGACATTTTCTGGCTTTGCTGAAAAAGAACGGAGAATGTCCGGAACAGGAAAATGATTCAGGGAGACAAAGCAAATTTTCTGAAAAGTCTGCTGTGTCCTGTCCTGAATGGGAGCAGTTTTCCAGGTGTCTTGGAATTTCGGTTCCCAAGGAAAGCCTTCGCTTGTATGATGGAAAGCTTTACAGCCTGCCAAAACCTCTCTGGAATCATTCCATCCGCGGTCTGCGTTTCCTGCGAACAGGGCTCTATCTGGGAGATGCAGAAAAAAAGCGGTTTACCCCCAGTCAGGCTCTGGCTATGTATTTGAAGAAAGGAGCTTGCGGCACAGGGATAGATTTTTCTGTTTCGGATCCAAGGGTGATTCGTTACCTGAAAGGAGAGACTTTGGATGTGGACGGAATGGATAAGATTCTTCCAGGCTCTGGCTGGTGCCTTGTCTCTGTGGACGGTTTCCCCCTTGGATGGGGGAAGCTGGTAGGCGGGCAGCTTCGGAACAAATATTATCCAGGCTGGAGGTGGCAGCATGCGGCTGGATAAATATCTCTGTGATATGGGTGCAGGTACGCGTTCACAGGTGAAGCAGAAGATTCGAAAAGGTCTGATTACGGTAGAAGGAGAGACGGTGCTGTGCCCGGAATACCAGGTAGAGCCGGAGCAGAAGGTTTGTGTGGAGGGTGAGCCCTTCACTTACACAGAAATGGAATATTACATGCTGAACAAGCCAGCCGGCTGTGTCTCGGCCAGAACCGATGAACATTGCCGGACAGTCCTGGAATTGCTTCCGAAGAAAAAAAGGAAAGATCTGTTTCCGGTAGGACGGCTTGATAAGGATACGGAAGGATTGCTGTTGATTACCAATGACGGAAAGCTGGCACATCTGCTTCTGTCCCCTAAGCGCCATGTGGATAAGACCTATGAGGCAAGGATTCAGGGACAAGTGACCAGAGAGCATGTAAAAGCATTTCAAGAAGGTTTGGATATTGGAGAGGAACGTTTAACCCTGTCTGCTGTCTTGGAAATATTGAATTCCGGGGAGATTTCTCAGGTACGAGTGACGATTCAGGAGGGGAAATTTCATCAAATTAAGCGGATGTTTCAGGCAGTAGGCTGTGAAGTTCTTTATTTAAAGCGGCTTTCTATGGGAAGCCTGACTTTGGATGAAAGCCTGAAGCCGGGAGAGTATCGATTTTTAACCGAAGCCGAGCTTGCGAAGCTGAAATTGGAAGTTGGGGTTGAAGGGTAGTGTTCGGCTAATGGGGAACTGGAATGGAGGAAATGAAAATGTTAGAGAATATAAAGGCAGTCTTGTTTGATATGGACGGAACCCTGGTGGATTCCCTGTGGATGTGGGGAGATATTGATGTGGAATATTTGGGAAAGCACGGATATGAGGTTCCTGCGGATTTGCAGCATACCATTGAGGGAATGAGCTTTTCCGAAGCTGCCGTCTATTTTAAAGAGCATTTTAAGCTTCCTTCCAGTGCAGAAGAGATCAAGGATGAGTGGATTGAGATGGCAAAGGATAAGTATGCCCATGAAGTGCCCTTTAAGCCGGGAGCTTTACGTTTCTTAAAGCATCTGAAGGAACAGGGGATTCCTATGGGAATTGCTACCAGCAGCAGCCGTGAGCTGTTGGAGACGGTGATGGAAGCCCTCAAACTCTCTGATTACATGGATTACTGCATGACTTCCTGCGAGGCCGGAGCAGGAAAGCCGGCGCCTGATATATACCGGAAAGTGGCAGAACAGCTTGGCGCTGTTCCTGAGGAATGTCTGGTATTTGAGGACACTATTGCAGGGATACAGGCAGGACTTAATGCCGGAAGCAAGGTCTGTGCTGTGGCAGAAAAACAGTCGGAAAGCTGGAAGGAGCAGATCCTTAAACTGGCAGATTATTACATAGAAAGCTTTGACGAGATTCTGGACGGGACATATAAGCGCCTGTAAGATTGACATAAAGAGTGAACAGTCAGGAGGTCGGAAATGAGAAAAGAAGGATTTGTGCCAGCCACAAAAGAAGAATGGGACAGCCTTTATGGCGGGCAGCCGGATTTTGTTTATGTAATCGGTGATGCTTATGTGGATCATCCCTCGTTCGGTCCGGCCATTATCAGCCGGGTCTTAGAAAGCAGAGGCTATACAGTGGCCATCATTTCCCAGCCGGATTGGAAGAAAAAAGAAAGCATTCAGGTATACGGAGAGCCCCGCCTTGCTTTTCTTGTATCTTCCGGGAATATGGATTCTATGGTGAATCACTATACTGTGTCCAGGAAGCGCAGAAGCAGGGATGCCTACACCCCTGGCGGATTTATGGGAAAGCGTCCGGATCGGGCTGTAATTGTCTACAGCAATCTCATTCGGCAGACCTACAAGAAAATCCCCATTATATTGGGAGGAATCGAGGCCAGCCTTCGCAGGCTGGCTCATTATGATTACTGGTCTGACAGCTTTCGCCGCTCTGTTTTGCTGGACAGCGGAGCGGATCTGATTTCCTATGGAATGGGAGAGCGTTCTATAGCAGAGATTGCGGATGCTTTGGATGGAGGAATTGATGTAAGGGATCTGACCTATATTGAGGGAACCGTGTATCGCACCAGCAATTCGGAAATCATTTACGATGCGATATACCTGCCGGATTATGAAAGCATGTGTAGGGACAAGCGTTTTTACGCCGAAAGCTTTGCCATTCAGTGGCGGAATACAGATCCTTTCAATGGAAAGCGTCTGGCAGAGCAGTATGGGAAGCAGCTTTATGTGGTGCAGAATCCACCGGCTAAGCCTTTGTCTCAGGCAGAAATGGACGATATTTACGCATTACCCTATATGCGGGCCTGTCACCCCAGCAGCCTTAGATGGGGTGAGGTTCCGGCTATTTCTGAGGTCAAGTATAGTCTGGTTAGCTGTCGGGGATGCTTTGGGTCCTGTTCTTTTTGCGCTTTGACTTTTCATCAGGGGCGGATCATTCAGTCGCGCAGCCATGAATCCCTGTTAAAAGAAGCAGAACAGATGGTAAAGGAGCCTGACTTCAAGGGATACATCCATGATGTAGGCGGTCCTACAGCCAACTTTCGCCATCCGGCCTGCAAAAAACAGGAGGTTCATGGGGCCTGCAGGGAACGACAATGCCTGTATCCGAAGCCCTGTAAGAATCTTATAGCGGATCATAGGGATTATCAAGCGCTTTTAAGGAAGCTCCGGGAGCTTCCGGGAGTGAAAAAGGTCTTTGTTCGTTCGGGGCTCCGCTTTGACTATCTGCTGGCTGATCCGGAATCCTCTTTCCTGAAGGAGCTCTGCACCTATCATGTGAGCGGACAGCTAAAGGTGGCGCCGGAGCATGTATCGGATACTGTGCTGGCAAAGATGGGAAAGCCCTCCCGGTCTGTCTACGAGAAATTCTGCCGTCAATATGGGGAAATGAATGAGCGCCTTGGAAAGAAGCAGTATCTGGTTCCGTATCTGATGTCTTCTCATCCCGGATCCGGCTTAAAAGAGGCCATTGAACTGGCCGAGTATTGCAGGGACCTGGGTTATATGCCGGAACAGGTGCAGGATTTTTATCCTACGCCCTCCACTGTTTCCACCTGTATGTATTATACAGGTTTGGATCCCAGAACCATGGAGAATGTCTATGTGCCGAAGGATCCCCATGAAAAGGCTATGCAGCGTGCTCTGATCCAATATCGGGATCCGAAGAATTATGAGCTGGTGAGGGAAGCTCTTGAGAAAGGCCGTCGGACTGATCTGATTGGCTTTGGTCCTAAATGTCTGATTCGGCCCAAAAAAGGAGAAAGCACACAAAGACGTCCGGAACAGATCCGGAAACGCAAAAAGATTATACGGAATGTACACAAGCGGCCGGGCTAAGCAGCTTTTAAGCAGCATTTACAAAATAATGTTTATTAAACAATATGAAAAAGTACAAAAGGGAAAAGGATAAGAGCAATATGAAACACATTGCGTTAATTACCGGAGCATCCTCCGGAATCGGAAAAGAATTTGTCCTTCAGATTGCGGCTGCCTATTCATCGCTGGATGAGATATGGGTACTGGCCAGAAGGCTTTCGGAACTTCAAAAGCTTAAGGCAGAGCTTTCAAAGAAACAGATACGCATCTTACCACTTGATTTGTCTCAGGATATGGATCTGGAAGCCTTGGAAAAATACTTAAAAGATGAACAGCCCTGTATTCGCCTTCTTGTAAACAGTGCAGGCTGCGGCAAAAGCGGTCCCATAGCAGAGCAGGGCTGGAGGGATGCCTGCAGGATGCTGGATGTAAACTGCAGGGCCCTGACAGCAGTAACCATGATCTGCCTGCCTTATTTGAGAAAGAAAAGCCGTGTAATTCAGATGGATTCAGGTGCAGCCTTTCTGCCTCAGCCGGGCTTTGCCATTTATGCGGCCAGTAAATCCTACGTTTTTTCCTTTGACCAGGCATTAGGAGCAGAACTAAAGGGCAGAGGAATCACTGTAACCTCCGTAAGCCCGGGGCCTGTAGACACCGAATTTTTCCATAGGGGGGGAATCACCATAAGCCCCTGGAAAAAAATATTTCTTGCAAAGCCAGAGAAGATAGTACGAAAAGCATTGTTTGATGCAGAGGCAGGCAAAAACCTTTCCATATATGGATGCTCTATTCAATTGGTTCGCCTGACAGCCAAGCTGCTTCCGCAAAAGCTGCTCCTTGGAATCATGAGACGCATGCTTTTGTAAGCGGAAGTATTTTGCAGATTGTATTTTCCTGTAAGATAAGCTACAATAAAAGAGCCTTTAAAAGAAAGGAGATTGCGGTGAAAAAAATCCCAAAGGGCACATTCGGCTACACGGATGCCCATAAAAAACAGCAATTATTAAAGACCTTTATATTTTTTCTTCTTCCTCTGGCGATCTTTCTGACAGGCTGCATAACTACAAAGACAAAGCAGAATTATTTCACCGTTGTGGCTGTAGTAGGCTGTCTGCCGGCCTGCAAGGAAATGGTGAATGTGCTGATGTTCTTGAAACGGAGTTCTATGCCGGAAAAGCTGTATCAGGAGATCGCTTCCCACACAGAAGGAAGCAAGGGAATGGAGACAGCCTACGAGCTGGTGCTGACCACCTATGAGAAGTCCTATCCAATAGCAGCAGTAGCAATTAAAGGAAATGAAGTCATAGGTTATACAGACACAGCAAAAGAAACTGACTGGAAAGCAGCAGAGGAGCATATTCGAAAGATTCTCAAACAGAATGGAATCCCTAAAGCCCATGTGCACATCTTCCAGGATCTTCCCCAGTTTCTGGAACGGATAGACGCTCTGGCAGCCCAGAAAAAAGAGAACCTGCCCTTCACACCGGACGAGCGTTACCCGAACCTTACCCGAGAACAGGTGATACGGGAAGTGATTCTTGCATTGTCTATTTGAATCGGAGTACTCTGTTTTATGAAAATCATTACAATCAAAACAAATGAAGCAGATCAGCGGCTGGATAAATTTCTGGCTAAATATATGGACAAGGCCCCAAAAAGCTTTTTTTACAAAATGCTTCGGAAGAAAAATATTACATTGAATAAAAAGAAAGCTGATGGAAGTGAGCGCTTGAAGGCAGGGGATGAGATCTGCCTGTTTCTATCAGAGGAAACCATAGCAAATTTTTCTGGATCCCGGACATATGTAAAGCCGCAGACAGTCTGCTCCTGTAAAAAGCCGGAGATTATTTATGAGGATACTCATATTCTTCTCCTAAACAAACCGGCAGGCTTGCTGTCGCAGAAAGCAAAGCCAAAGGATGTCTCTCTGATAGAGCAGATGACTGCTTATCTGATAGAATCGGGGCAGTTAAGGGAAGAAGATTTAAGAACCTTCCGTCCAGGAATCTGCAGCCGCCTTGATCGAAATACCAGCGGCCTGATTGCTGCCGGAAAGAGTCTTTCAGGACTTCAGTCTATGAATGAACTTATTCGAACTCATAGCTTACGCAAATTTTACCGATGCATTGTATCCGGCACAGTTCATAAACAGCAGCGGATAGAAGGGTGGCTGAAAAAGGATGAAAAATCCAATCAAGTTACGATTTATGAAAAAGAGCAGAAGGACAGTCTTTTTATCTGCACCGAATATTTGCCGCTGAAAACTATTTTACTTGGAGGAAGAACATACACCTATTTAGAAGTCAATCTGATTACCGGGCGTTCCCATCAGATCCGGGCACATTTGGCAAGTGCAGGACATCCTCTGATAGGCGATGCCAAATATGGAAATCCAGATATAAATAAATATTTTCGAGAACATTACAGTCTGAAATATCAGCTTCTCCATGCGTTTCGGCTGGAATTTCCGGAGCTTTCCGGAATCTTGGAGCCCCTTTCCAATCGGCAGTTTACAGCACCTTTTCCGCCGATTTTTGCAGGAATTTTGAAGCAGTCAAATATCTTGCAGGAATGAATCAGAGATATAGTTTGCTATAAAGTTAAAAAGAATTTATGTAAAGATAGCCCTAAAGCCGCTGAGCTGGGGCTTTTGTATTCTCTCAAAACTCTCTTATAACAACCTGGGCTGATTGCATTTATTTTCAAATTATTATATAATTTGAAAGAAGTTTCAGTAAAAAGAAATGCACATAAGGGAGGGAGAGGATACAATGGATTATCAGAATAAATACAATTCCCTAGGACCAGGATTTGAGATAAATGATTTGAGTAAGAGCAAAAAAATTCCTGTGCCGGTTTTTTTGTTTTTGATGGCTGCTGTACTTTTGGCAGGCGTTTCTATGGGGCTGTTTCCGGAAACCTTTTCGGATTATAAAGTTTTCCGTCAGGCAGAGGAGCGCATAGAGAACGGTGAGACCTCTGGGGCC
Organism: Clostridia bacterium; assembly: GCA_910574255.1. Taxonomy (GTDB): domain Bacteria; phylum Bacillota; class Clostridia; order Lachnospirales; family Lachnospiraceae; genus Laedolimicola. Next base: position 50,589 of record CAJTAK010000013.1, on the reverse strand, counting down.
TTACAGGAGCTTTATGAGGTACAGGAGCGGCATCCCAATTCTTTGCCTGTAACCCTAAAGCTTATCGAGCTTTCTATGGATACAGGTTATTACGATCTGGCAGCTTTTGTATTCAATGAGTATCTGGTCGGAAAAAATTTAAGTGACGGTCAGTATGCCAAAATGATGCGCTATTCCAGACGGCTGGACAGCTACTATCTGACCTATGACGCTGTAGAAGAGTTAATGGCAGAGCTTAATGCAATGGCAGCAGAGGATGAAAGTCAGGAAGCTATAGAAAATCAGACAGAGTGGTTTCGGGGAGAGCTGGCAAAGCTTCATGAGGATGAAAGTCAGGATCAGGCATTTCTATACTATTATGAAGCAATTACAGCTCAAGATGAGGAAGAATATTATAATTGTCTTAAGAAAGCCTATGCAGAAGACCCGGAGCTTTTTGATCTGCGTGTCCTGTTGGGGAATGCGGAGCGAAGCAGAGGAAAAATGGAAGAGGCTGAGGACTACCTTACGGCTGCCGTCGCTAAAGATAAGCGAGATGCAGGAGCCTTGAGGGGGCTGGCTGTCCTGGCAATGCTGGAGGATGATTTTAATGAGGGACTTGTAAAGGCAAGACAGGCTTATGAAGCGGATCCGGACAGTATGTATGTGAGAGACACCTACCTGATTGCCCTTCATGTAAACGGCGATGCGGCAGGAGAGCAGGCCATGATGAAAGAGATTGAAGATCTGGAGGGTTCCTTGGAGGAGGACACAAAGCAGCTTCTGGAGGGAACCATGACCCTGCAGGAATATTATATGAGTGATTAGCGCATTGTACCCATACAGAGCTGAACACATGCGCTGAAGTGACTTTACACTTTCGTGCCCTTGTGCAGCAACTTAAAAAGGAGACTTAAATTTATGATAATACCAGGAGTTTTAATTTCATTGCTGACCTTTCCGGGAGTCGTAGTTCATGAACTGGCTCACCAGATTTTCTGTATGCTTTGCGGACTTCGTGTTTTTGAGGTAAAATATTTTCAGATGGGCAATCCAAACGGTTATGTGATCCACGAATCTACAGACCGTCCTTGGAAAGTGTTTCTCACCTGCATGGGGCCGTTTTTCATTAACAGTGTACTGGGAATGGTGATTTTGCTTCCGGCTTCCATCTCCCTTATGGTATTTCGGGAATATAACAATCCTCTGTATCTGCTCCTTGGCTGGCTTGGCTTTTCTATTTTGATGCATGCCTTTCCAAGCAGGGGGGATGCGAAGGTTATGATCAACCGTATTCTTAAGGATCCCGATGTAAGCCTTTTGTGGAAAGTGATTGCAGCGCCCTTTGTAGGCCTTATATATGTCTGCTCCATCGGAAGCATCTTCTGGCTGGATCTGCTGTACGCAGCAGTCCTTGCTATGCTGATTCCCTGGTGTTTGGTACAGATCCTGTAAAAGGAAGGTTAAAAAGCTATGGCAACTTGGAATTCCAGAGGTTTGCGAGGTTCCACCTTAGAGGAGCTTGTAAACCGAACCAATGAAAAATACAGAGAGCAGGGGCTGGCGCTGATTCAGAAGGTGCCTACGCCTATTACGCCTATAAAGATAGACAAAGAGCACCGGCATATTACCCTGGCTTATTTTGAGCAGAAAAGTACAGTGGATTACATTGGAGCCGTCCAGGGGATTCCGGTGTGCTTTGATGCCAAGGAATGTGACAGCGATACCTTTCCGCTCCAGAACATTCATGATCATCAGGTGAAATTTATGGAGGATTTTGAAAAGCAGGAGGGGATTGCCTTTCTGATTCTGCTGTTTTCCCACCGGAATGAGCTGTATTTTCTGACCTATGAGAAGATGCGCCAGTTCTGGGACAGGGCTCAAAACGGAGGCCGAAAGAGCTTCCGGCATGAGGAACTTAATCCGGAATATATCTTAACTCCCCATGGAGGGTATCTGGTGCCTTATCTGGATGGAATACAAAAGGTAATTGACAGTCAGGAATAAATGTTTTATAATAGCAGACGTTACTTTATTATATTAGCACAATAAAGTAAAGGCGTACAAAGATCATGTATAAATTTAAGGAAACACCCTTCGGGTATCCCTTTATGTACAAAGATCATGTACAAATTTAAGGAAACACCCTTCGGGTATCCCTTTATGTACAAACAACATGTACAAATTTAAGGAAAGGTTCAATTCAATATGAAAAGTCAGGAACAGATTTTACATACGCCGGAGGGCGTTCGTGATATTTACGGAAGCGAATTTGTACAGAAATTCGAGCTTCAGCAGCAGCTCTACCGCCTGCTGGCAGGGGAGGGGTATCAGGGAATTGAAACTCCTACCTTTGAGTTTTTTGACGTGTTTTCCAGGGAGGTGGGAACGGTTCCTTCCAGGGAGCTGTACAAGTTTTTTGATCGGGAGGGCAATACGCTGGTGCTTCGTCCGGATATTACGCCCTCCATTGCCCGGGCTGTATCCAAATATTTCCACGACGAGACGCCTATTCGTCTCTGTTATATGGGTAATACCTTTATCAATTATGACAAATATTTGGGCCGCTTAAAGGAGAGCACCCAACTGGGCGCAGAACTTATGGGAGACGGAAGCGTAAAGGCGGATGTGGAGATGCTTTCACTTCTGATTAAAGCCTTAAAGGAGGCCGGATTAAGAGAATTTCAGGTAAGCATCGGTCAGGTGATGTTCTTTAAGAGTCTCATGAAGGAGGCCGGAATTGACAGCCAGACGGAAAAGCGGCTGCGGCAGCTGATCTCCAATAAGAACCGATTTGGAGCAGAAGAGTTGCTTTCCGACTGTGAGCTGCCGGATGAGCTTCGCCGTATTTTCCTGGAAATGACTGCCTTATCAGGCGGTGTAGAAGTAATCGAAAAGGCAAAAAGGCTTACAGGCAATGAGGAGGCCTTAAGTGCCCTTGAACGTCTGGAGCGGATTTATGAGGGCTTAAAAGCGCTGTCCTGCGAGGCTTATATAAGCTTTGACCTGGGAATGCTCAGCAAGTATAATTATTACACCGGAATTATTTTCCGGGCCTACTCTTACGGATACGGAGAGCCTATTGTAAAAGGAGGGCGCTATGACACCCTGCTGTCCCATTTTGGACGGGAGCTTCCTGCCGTGGGCTTTGCCATTGTCATTGACCAGCTTATGCGGTCTGTCAGCAGAAACGAGAGAGCCTGGCAGGATACTGTTTCTCAGGGGGAGCGTTATCTGACCATAGCCCTGACCAAAGGACGGCTGGCAAAAAAGACTTTGGAGCTCTTAGAACAGATCGGCGTTACCTGTGAGGAGATGAAGGATCCGGACAGTCGAAAGCTGATTTTTGTAAATAAGGAACGCAGGCTTAAGTTTTTTCTGGCAAAAGGGCCGGATGTGCCTACCTATGTAGAGTACGGCGCCGCAGACATTGGAGTAGTGGGCAAGGATACGCTGGTGGAAGAAGGCCGGAAGATGTATGAGGTTCTGGATTTGGGCTTTGGAAAATGCCGTATGTGCGTCTGCGGGCCCAAAGAGGCGAAAGAAAAGCTTGAATCTCAGGAGCAGATCCGGGTGGCTACCAAGTATCCGGACATTGCAAAGGATTATTTTTATAATCGGAAGCAGCAGACGGTGGAGATTATTAAGCTGAATGGCTCCATCGAGCTGGCGCCGCTGGTAGGACTTTCCGAGGTGATCGTGGATATTGTAGAGACAGGGTCAACCCTTCGGGAAAACGGCCTGGAGGTGCTGGAAGAGATTATGCCCCTTTCTGCAAGGATGGTGGTAAACCAGGTGAGTATGAAGCTGGAGCATGAAAGGATTTACGGTCTGATTCGGGACTTACAGGCTGTTTTGTGAGGGCTTGATGCTTTGACGTTTGCTGTAAAAAGGAGATTGTATGCCGAAAACGAGACTTTATTATCTGGATATGGCAAAGGGTGTGGGGATTTTTCTGGTGATTCTCGGTCACATTGAATATCTGGCCCCAGGTGTTCAGCGCTGGATTTCTTCCTTTCATATGCCCCTGTTCTTTGTAGTCGGCGGTGTTTTGGCATATAGAAAAGAGGATTCAAAGGACTCCTGGAAGGAGCAGTTAAAAAGAAGGGCCAGGGGAACGCTGATTCCCTATGCTTCTTTTTCTATTATGATGCTTACCATGCGTACCTTTGAATATTTTGTGCAGCCGGAGCGGATTACAGAAAGAGAGCTTGCCAAGGAGTTTGTAGAGAGCCTTACGGGATATGGCCTTTATACCCTTTGGTTTCTGCCGGCCTATTTTTTTTCCGGAGCTCTGTTTGCTCTGCTGTGCCGCAGGCTTCGCAGAAAGCAGCATTTTGAATGGCTGTTGAGTTTGACGGTTTTTATTCTGACAGCTCTGGCCCTGGGAATTACTTTTGCGGTTCATGCAGACCAGTATCCGGTTACCGAAGAGACTCTGCTTTGGTATGCCGGCATGGGTGTGCTGATTGTGTTTCTGCGTATGCTGCTGGTGCTTCCCTTTTTCTGGCTTGGCCGTCGGTATAAAAAAATGGAAAAGACCAATGATAGGAAGCTCTTTCTTTTCCTGACAGGTATGGGACTTTTTCTTGCGGGAACTCTGGGGGCAAGGGGACTTCCGGGGATGGATCTGCATTATCTCTGTCTGTCCCCACTTCACTATGGGGTTGCAGCAGTCTCCTGCATGGGAATTCTGAATATGCTTCGGGCGCTGCCTGCCAGCCGGATCCTTTCTTATCTGGGACAAAATTCTTTGATAATTATGTGTACACATGCAGGGATGTACGTGTTATACTATGTATCATTGGGAATGTTTTTTGTCCGGAAGTTTATTCCTATGACAGATCCGGTTCTTTATGTATGCATTACCATTATGACCTGTGCGGCGGAGGTTCCGATTATTTATATTTTTAATCACTGTTTCGGACATCTGCTGGGTAAGAAGAATTGACATAGAATAGTCCAGCTAAGAAATGTCAAGTGTTTATTAGAAATATTTTCTGCTGGACGGTAAAGTCGCAAAGGCACACGAGAGGAACTTTCCATGAGTGCCTTTTCGAATGAAAGTTCCTCTCATTACAGGTGTGCCGAAGTGATTTTACCCTTTAGTACCGCTGCTCAGCAACTATAACTTAAGATAGGAGGAAATAGATGAGAATTACAGCACTTAACGCATCCAGCCGGAAAAACCTGCTGGATGAATTGTTAAAACGAAGCCCCAATCACTATGGAGCTTATGGGGAGCAGGTAAACGCTATTTTGGATGAGGTAAAGGAAAAGGGGGACGAAGCTCTTTTTTCTTATACCGAGCGTTTTGACGGAGTAAGGATTACAGAGGATACCATCCGTGTCACCCGGGAGGAGATAGAGGAAGCATACCAGAAGGTTGAGCCAGAGCTTCTTAAGGTAATCCGAAAAGCCCTTGTGAACATCAAAAGCTTTCACGAGAAGCAGAAGCGGAACAGCTGGTTTGACAGCCAGCCGGACGGTACGCTTCTGGGTCAGAAGATAACTCCTCTGGCAATGGTTGGTGTGTACGTGCCCGGAGGAAAGGCAGTGTATCCTTCTTCGGTGCTGATGAATATTGTTCCGGCAAAGGCGGCCGGAGTGGAGCGGATTATTATGACCACGCCGCCGGGCAGGGATGGAAAGATCAACGTCAATACGCTGGTGGCTGCTCATGAGGCCGGAGCGGATGAGATTTACAAGGTGGGCGGAGCACAGGCCATCGGCGCTCTGGCCTATGGAACAGAAAGCGTTCCCAAGGTGGATAAGATTGTAGGCCCGGGGAATATCTATGTGGCTTTGGCAAAAAAAGCAGTCTACGGCTTTGTGAGTATTGATTCCATCGCCGGACCCAGTGAGATTCTGGTGCTGGCGGACGAGACGGCCAATCCCCGGTATGTGGCGGCGGACCTTCTGTCTCAGGCAGAGCATGATGAGATGGCTTCTGCGATTCTGGTAACTACAAGCAGAGAGCTGGCAGAGCAGGTGTCCAGGGAAGTGGACGGCTTTCTTACAGAACTTTCCCGAAGGGATATTTTGGTGAAATCTCTGGAAAACTATGGATGGATACTGGTGGCGGATACCATGGATGAGGCCATTGATACAGCCAATGCCATTGCCTCCGAGCATCTGGAGATTGTGACGAAGGATCCCTTCCAGGTTATGACCAGGATCCGCAATGCAGGAGCAATTTTCATTGGTGAGTATGCAAGCGAGCCTCTGGGGGATTATTTTGCAGGGCCAAATCATGTACTGCCGACCAATGGAACGGCGAAGTTCTTCTCCCCCCTTGGGGTAGACGATTTTATGAAGAAATCAAGTCTTATATACTATTCCAAAGAGGCTTTGGAGGCTGTTCATGAGGATATCATCCGTTTTGCCGGGGCAGAGGGACTGACAGCTCATGCCAATTCCATCGCTGTGCGCTTTGAACAGGGAAAGGAGTGAGGGGCCATGAATCGGACAGCAGAACTTGCAAGAAATACAAAGGAGACTCAGATAACCCTGTCCCTTAATCTTGACGGTACGGGGAGGGCGGATATTTCTACAGGCGTAGGCTTTTTTGACCATATGCTGAACGGCTTTGCCCGCCATGGGCTTTTTGATCTTGCCTGTCAGGTGAAGGGGGATCTGGAGGTGGACTGCCACCACACCATTGAAGATACGGGAATTGTGCTGGGGCAGGCCATTCGGGAGGCCGTGGGAGACAAGAAGGGGATGGTGCGTTTTGGAAGCTGCATTCTTCCCATGGATGAAGCTTTAGTGCTCTGTTCGCTGGATCTTTCCGGAAGGCCCTGCTATGGGTCGGATGCGGTATTTCCCACAGAACGGGTGGGAGATATGGATACTCAGATGGTGCGTGAGTTCTTTTATGCCATTTCCTACAGTGCAGGCATGAATGTTCATTTTAAAATGCTTGCAGGAGAGAACAGCCACCATATGATTGAGGGAATGTTTAAGGCTTTTGCAAAGGCGTTAGATATGGCCGTTGCATTAGATCCCAGAATTGCAGATGTTTTATCAACGAAAGGAAGTTTGTAGAATGATGGAAAAGAATCGCGGGGTGATCCGCCTGAATCGGGAGTCAGAAAAAGAGGAACAGAATCCGGTTATTCTGGCAAGACATTACAGTGACAATGGAGCAGATGAGATTCTTGTTTTTGACTGCTCCCGTACAGAAGAAGAACATGAGGCTGCTGTTGGAATGATTAAGGAAATCTGCCGGGTATCGGAGGTTCCGGTGAAGGCCGGCGGCCATATTGAGAGAGCGGAGGATGTGAAAAAGCTTCTCTATGCAGGCTGTGCCAAGGTGATTTTGAACTATGCCAAGCAGGGCAACATTGATCTGACGAAGGAAGTATCCAAACGTTTCGGAAAAGAGAAGATTGCGGCCTCTGTGGACAGCTCTGATGTGGTCAGTGCGCCTGCAGCACTGGCAGAAGAGTATGTAAGTGAGCTGATTTCCATGGATGAGCTAAAGCCCTTTAAGGAACAGCTTCGCCCCTTAAGCTGCAATATGGAATGGCCGGAATTTAAGCTGGGCCCGGATGGTCTGGTTCCGGTTGTGGTTCAGGATTACCGGACAGATGAGGTTCTTATGGTGGCTTATATGAATGAGGAGGCTTTCCATAAGACCATTGAGACCGGGAAAATGACATATTTCAGCCGCAGCCGTCAGGCTCTCTGGCTGAAGGGTGAGACCAGCGGCCATTTCCAGTATGTGAAGGAGCTTCGGGTGGACTGTGACTGTGATACCATTTTGGCGAAGGTGTCTCAGACGGGGGCGGCCTGCCATACGGGCAATCACTCCTGCTTCTTTCATGAGATTGCCAAAACTGAGTATCAGAACACCAATCCTTTAAAGGTTTTTGAGAATGTGTATCAGGTGATTGGGGATCGAAAGGTTCATCCCAAAGAAGGATCTTATACCAATTATCTCTTTGACAAGGGAATTGACAAGATTCTGAAAAAGATTGGAGAGGAATCGGCGGAGCTTATTATTGCGGCCAAGAATCCCAATCCTGAAGAGATTAAGTACGAGATGTCGGATCTTCTATACCATGCCATGGTGCTTATGGTGGAGCGCGGCGTGACCTGGGAGGATATTACAAGAGAGCTTGCTAATCGGTAGGAAGCTGCGGAAAGGATGCAAAATGGAGCGTTTAAAGGATAAAAGAACAGGGTGCCTGCTTTTGATTTACGGCATTATCGTGATTGTGTTCCATGTGTTTTTCCTTCAGCTTGGAGACGGGGACGATCCCTATTATATGGCGTGCCTGAATGATACCACCTTTTGGGGAATTTTGTGGGAGCGGTGGAACGACTGGTCATCCCGGATTGTGATTGAGGCGCTGCTGATTTTGGTTGTGCAGCAGCCCGCAGTTCTGTGGATGGTTTTGGATATTCTGATATCCGTTCTGATTGGAGCTTTGGCCGTCCGGTTTGTTTTTGAGAAAAAGGAGGAGATAGAGACTCCCCTTGCGGTTCTGTTGCTTTTTCTTCTCCTTTCCTATGATTTTCGGGAAATGTCCTCTGCCGGATGGATGACTACCACCATCAATTATTGGTGGTCTTTGGCTGCGCTGCTCCTTGTGTTCCTTCCCATGGCTCCCGGAATTACAAAGAGGGGAAGGAAGCGGGCCTATGCTGCTGCCATACCTGCAGCAATCTTTTCCGTTAATCATGAGCAGATCTGCCTTATAGTGCTGTGCCTGTCCCTTTATATGCTTCTTTGTGAATGGATCCGAAAGCGAAGCTGTAACTGGTATGTATGCTTTCTCCTTGGAGTTTCGCTATTATATTTGTATATTATTCTGACTTGTCCGGGAAATGGGATCCGTAAGGACACCAGTATTGATGTGTGGTTTCCGGGGTATGCCGATTTTAATCTTATTCAGAGAGGGCTTTTGGGCTGGTACAGCCTTTTGCTGACCCTGTATAAGGATATCAACTGGACATATTTCCTGTTTACAGGGGTTCTGTTCCTGGCGGTCGCAGCCAAAAGGAGAAGAATCTGGGAGTATCTGATAGCAGGGCTTCCCTTTGCCTCCAATGCGGGGCTCTTGGTGCTGAAGGGAATTGAGCCTTACTGCGGGATTGATTTGGTTCATTATATTGTAAATATTTTTGAGTTTGACCAGCCTGTTGTCTGGTATCAGGGATATCTGCCGAATAAGGCCCGGTTATTGCTGTTTATCTATACAATCTGCTGCTTTTGTGTGGTTTATGCCCTGTTCCTCCTGTGGGGAGCGACGGAAAAGTTTTTGGATATGCTGGTGCTCCTGGTGAGCGTTACTCTTTCCAAGGTGAGTGTGGGAATGTCCCCTACGGTGTGGGTTTCTACAGAGCGGACAAGCATATTTCTGAATTTCGGCTTTCTGTTTCTGGCCATGTTCTGTGCCCTTGAATGGAGGAAGACAGCCTATTCATATTTTTGGCAAGGCTTTCATAAGATCAAGTAAGCTTCCTTTTGAGAGGGATTTTTATGGCGAAAGCACAAAAAACGGGGGGACAGTACCGACAGATGCTTCTTGCACAGCAGGGACACAGAATGGCGGAACCGGAAGAGCCGGTAAGCTTTTTCCGTATCCGTTTCTATATTTGTCTTTGTCTGTTCCTGGGCTATGTGATTTTGGATTATACAAAGGCTTCTGTCTATGAGGTTGACAGTACTCGTATCTATGCGGAGGTACAGCGGGATCTGACGGCGGAGCTTGATCTGGAGGAGACCTTTGCCAGAGCATTGGACAGTATATGGGTATCGGAGGAGGAAACGGATCCCCTGACAGGAGAAAATATCGAAAAAGAGTGACGGAAGATGAGACGAGAGATACGCTATGCATTTATAAAAACCATTCCGGTGCTTCTGGGATATCTGTTTTTGGGGCTTGCATTTGGCCTGCTTTTGCAAAAGAGCGGCTACAGCTTCTGGTGGGCGCTGCTTTCCAGTACGGTTATTTATGCAGGCTCTATTCAGTTTGTGCTGGTAAGCTTCCTTTCCGGAGGGACAAGCCTTTTGACAGCGGCAGTTATGACACTGCTTATTAACAGCCGCCATGCCTTTTACGGCTTAAGCTTTGTGGAAAAGTTCCGGAGCATGAAAACCTATCCTTATATGGTGTTTTCCCTGACGGATGAAACCTATTCACTTCTTTGTTCCACAAAGGTTCCTGAGGGAATGGAGGAAAAAAGAGTGCTTTTTTTGATTTCTTTTTTTGATCAGTGCTATTGGGTTACAGGATCTGTGCTGGGCGCTGCGCTGGGTGAGATTCTGCCTTTTGATATGACAGGGATTGATTTTGCCATGACGGCTCTTTTTGTAACGATTTTTGTGGATCAATGGAGAGGGTCGAAGTCCCATCTCCCGGCTTTGATTGGACTTGGTTCCTCCATTTTATGTCTGCTGATTTTTGGAGGAAGTAATTTTATTTTGCCGTCTTTGATTCTAACTGTCACGCTTCTGATGGCATTAGAGAGGCCCATTGAAAAAAAGGAGGCAGCGCTATGACGAGAACACAGGCGCTTTTAATTATTCTGGTGGCGGCGGTCTGTACGCTGATTACCCGTCTGATTCCTTTTGTGCTTTTTGGCGGGAAGCGTCAGGTGCCGGAGAAGGTACACTATTTGGGAAGGATTCTTCCGCCTTCCATTATGGCTGCGCTGGTAGTTTATTGCCTGAAGGGTGCAGATGTTTTTTCTGCGGATCATGGACTGCCGGAATTTCTCGCTGTCCTTTTGACAGCTCTCCTGCATATCTGGCGGCGCAATGTGCTGCTGAGTATTGCCGCAGGAACTCTGTGTTATATGTTCCTGGTTCAGATTGTTTTTGTGAGCCGTTGACAGATGGAAGGGAAATCAGGTACAATAGCAGCAATTGCTATCTGTGAAAGGGATTTTTGTAATTATGGAGGGATTTATGAAAAAAATGCCCTTAATTCAGGGCAGGCGGGTAAAATTGCTTTTGGGCTGCGCCCTGTTTGTCTGGCTGCTGGCGTGCATGTTAGTTACGCCGGTCTACACAACTATAACGATAAATTTTGCAGAAGATCCCAGTGGGGAGTATATTACTACTGTTTATGCAGGACCAAGGCAGCATGTGCGGCCGGAGGATGCAAAAAGCAGGGTGATTAACAGCGGAACGGCACGGATTTCCTTTTGGGATATCCGGTATGGTTCCCACTGTTCCCTGAAGCGGATTGATCCGCTGGACGGGGCATATGATGTGAGTCCTTTGGTGATAGAGAGCCTGACTGTGCGGCAGAATGGTTTTGTGACGATTGCTCTTGAGGGAGAAGAGCTTAAAAGCTGCTTTACTGGGAATGAACATGTGCAGTTTACAGAAGATGCGGGTTTTTCTTTTGAAGTTACGGGAGAGGATCCCCAGCTTCTTCCTTCGGATAGCTTCTGTGCTTTGTATCGACAGTTCCGGCTTCCCGTATTTTTGGCGGGATTTTTCGGCTCCCTTGGTATATGGGTGTTTTTGTTCCTTCTGTGCCGCTGGCTGTACAGAGAGCAGCAGACGGCTTCCCTTCTGGAGCGGCGGGCCAGCTTTCTGTTTGCGGCAGGGCTGCTTGGCGCAGTTTTTATGTGCGTTTATACGGGGCTTCGAAGCCCTTTCTGGCTGAATCCAGATGAATATGATGTGAAAGCGGCAGTTACTTATTATTTTACTCATTTTATGCCGCCGGATATCCGCAGCGATATTATTACAGACAGTTTTCCGGTATACGGAACGTCCCGGCATTTTGAATGGAATTTATTTTATTTTTATGCAGGGAAGCTGGGGCAGTTTTTTCAGGATCCGGCCGTTCAGATGCGCCTGTTCAGTCTGATTCTTTTTTCTGTCATGGCAGGGATTGCGCTGAAAAATATCCGGAAGCATTACGCTCTTTTGCTGGTGCTTCTTCTGACCCCTCAGGTATGGTATATTTTCAGTTATTCCACTTCGGATGCATTGGACTTTTTTGTGGGGTTTTTAAGCCTTTACGAGCTTTTGGAGGAGAATAGTATGCTGAACCGGCTTCTTCGGGAGAATTACAGGAGACGGCATCTTCTCTATTATGGGCTTTTGAGTATTTTGTTTGTGCATCTTTTGTGGGCTAAGGCAACCTTTTATCCCATTTTGGTTTTCCTGTTTTTGATTTTGCTGATTGGGATGCTGCACCAGGAAAAGCGGAAGAGAGGGGCTTTGCTGCGCAAATATTTGATTCTTGCAGGGCTGACTTTGGGAATTTTCGTAGTGCGTTATATGATCACGGATTATCCTTATTATGGCTTTAATAAGCTTGGGGCTGTGATTGAGGTAACGGAGCTTCGGGCAGATTATGGCTACAAGCCCTCCACGCCGCCTATAGAGCAGGCGTATTCCATGAGCTTTTTTGGAAAGGGCATTACCCTGGGAGAGCTTTTGACGGAATATGAGTTCCACCAGAACCTTTTTCGGACTTTTGCAGGCTTTTTTGGGACTTATGCTTTTGGGGAGAGAGGCTGGTATTATCTTGTTATGGGACTTTTGTATCTGGCTTTCCTGGGGCGGATTACATGGCAGTTTATCCGTATGAAGAACCGGCAGAAATGGTGGGAGTATGGAGCTGTCGCATTCTGCTGCTTCCTCCAGTATGCACTGATTGTTTTTAACTCCTGGTTTATCGATTTTCAGCCACAGGGACGTTATCTGCTTCCGATCCTGTTTTTTATCTCTTATCTGACGGCTCGGACAAGGCAGCCTCAGAAGGACAAGGTGATTCAGGGGATACTGGTGTGCACCTGTCTTTTGTCCCTGTTTGCTTTCTGGCATGTGGGCATTCCGAATCTGGTTCCGGATCGGGTGGTATTGCCCTAGATGCTTCAATTACATTGACTTTTTTGAAAAAGCCTTTTATACTGAATGAAAGGAAGGGGCTGTTGCAAAAGTTCACAGGCGTTTGCAGCAGTCTTTTTTCTAAGGAATGATGAAGGATGAATATGTATGAAGAAATTGGCTCTTGATGATACCATATTATTAAAAATAGAAAAGCCGGCCCGGTATATCGGCAATGAGATCAATGCAGTGCAGAAAGATAAGTCCAGGGTTGATGTCCGGTTCTGCATGTGCTTTCCGGATGTGTATGAGATTGGCATGTCCCATCTGGGGATTCAGATTCTCTATGATATGTTTAACCAGAGGGAGGATGTATGGTGCGAGCGTGTCTACTCTCCCTGGGTGGATCTGGATCAAGTTATGCGTGAAAAAAAGATTCCGCTCTTTGCATTGGAATCTCAGGATCCCATCAGGGACTTTGATTTTCTGGGCATTACGCTTCAATACGAAATGTGCTATACCAATGTACTGCAGATTCTGGATTTGAGTGGGATTCCTTTGTTTGCGGACAAGCGTGGGGAAGCAGATCCAATCGTTATCGGAGGCGGTCCCTGTGCCTGTAATCCGGAACCGTTGGCTGATTTTTTTGATCTGTTTTATATTGGAGAGGGAGAAACCTCCTATTATGCCTTGCTTGATGCTTATAAGGCACATAAAAAGGCAGGGGAGAGCAGGCAGGAGTTTCTTCAAAAAGCAGCTCAGATTCCCGGCATCTATGTTCCTTCTCTTTATAAAGTAACGTATCATTCCGACGGAACTATTGCTTGTATGGAGCCGACGGAGCCTTGCGTGCCGGCCAAGGTGCAGCGTCAGGCAGTGTCTGATTTGACCAATACTTTTTATCCTCAAAAGCCCTTAGTTCCCTTTATTAAGGTTACGCAGGATCGGGTAGTTCTGGAGATACAAAGGGGCTGTATCCGGGGCTGCCGGTTCTGTCAGGCCGGAATGCTCTATCGTCCCACAAGGGAGCGGGATCTTGAGATGCTGAAGACTTCGGCCCAAAAGATGCTTAAAGCTACCGGACATGAGGAGATTTCCTTAAGCTCTCTAAGTTCCAGCGATTACTCAAAGCTCCCGGAGCTGGTAACTTTTTTGCTGGAGACCTTTGGAAATCAGGGAGTCAATATTTCTCTGCCCTCCCTGCGGATTGATGCCTTTTCCCTGGATGTGATGAGCAAGGTTCAGGATATCCGCAAAAGCAGCCTGACCTTTGCGCCGGAGGCCGGTTCCCAGCGCCTTCGTGATGTGATTAACAAAGGGCTCACCGAGGAAGTGATTTTAGAGGGGGCGGGAGCTGCCTTTGAGGGCGGCTGGAATAAGGTGAAGCTTTATTTTATGCTGGGTCTTCCTACGGAGACAGAGGAAGATCAGAAAAGTATTGCGTGGCTGGCGGAAAGAATTGCGAAGCGTTATTATGAGATTCCCAAGGAGCAGAGAAACGGAAAATGCCAGATTACCGTCAGCACTTCCTTTTTTGTGCCAAAGCCCTTTACGCCTTTTCAGTGGGCAAGAATGTGTACAAGAGAAGAATTTCTTGAGAAAGCCCACAGGGTAAATATGGAAATTAAGGCTCAGTTAAACCGCAAGAGTATTAAGTACAATTGGCATGAGGCGGATGTGACTGTGCTGGAGGGTGTATTCGCAAGAGGAGACAGACGGCTTTCTAAGCTGCTCCTTCGAGCTTATGATAAGGGATGCCTCTTTGATTCCTGGACGGAATGTTTTCACAATGAACGGTGGATGGAAGCCTTTGAGGAGACAGAGACGGATCTGCTGTTCTATACCACACGAAATCGGAAGCAGGATGAGATCTTCCCCTGGGACTTTATTGACAGCGGTGTTACAAAGAAGTTCCTGTATGGGGAGTGGGAACGGGCAATGAATGAGACGGTTACGCCTAATTGTAAGCAGCAGTGCCAGGGGTGTGGTGCAGGACGCTATGGAAGCGGAATCTGTTTTTTACAGGGTACCATGAGTCAGGATAAGGCAGAAAAAGAGTAAGCTTCTGAATTAGGGAACATGAAATTTTCCGGCTTATTCGGGTTAGAATGTATAGAAAGAAACGAGGATAAAAGGGTTATGAAAATCCGGGTAAAATTCCGCAAGTATGGGGTAATGAAATTTATCGGCCATCTGGATATGATGCGCTATTTCCAGAAGGCTATCCGCAGGGCGGGAATCGATATCTGCTATTCCGAAGGCTTCAGCCCCCATATGATTATGTCTTTTGCTTCGCCTCTGGGGGTGGGACTTACCAGCGACGGGGAATATCTGGATATTGAGGTTGGACAGGCTTTAGCTTCCGAAGAGGCCATCCGTCGGCTGAATGATGTGATGACAGAGGGGGTCCAGGTAGTTTCCTTCCGGAAGATTCCCGATGGAAAGGCATCCAATGCCATGGCCCTTACGGCGGCGGCAGACTATGAGATTCGCTTCCGGGAGGGATGCGCTCCAAAGGAGGGGTGGCAGGAGACATTTGACGGCTTTTGCGCTTTAGAGACAGTGCCGGTAGTGAAAAAAACGAAAAAGGGTGAGCGGGAGGTGGATATCCGTCCCCTGATCTATAGGATAGAACGGCGTGAGGACTGTATCTTCATGCAGGTGGCAACGGGAAGTGCCCGGAATGTGAAGCCGGAGCTTGTGATGGAGGCTTTTGCTTCCTGGGCCGGGCTGGAATTTCCGGAGTTCGCTTTTCTGATACACCGTCTGGAGGTTTATGCGGACATGGGGACGGAAGAGAAACGGCAGTTGGTAGCTTTGGAATCTCTGGGAGAAGATATGAAGTAACATGAATTGTTTGGATTCAGATTTTGACATCTATGGAGCAATGTAATGGAAAAAAACGGAAAACTCATTATTACGAGGCAGAAAGAACAGGATAGGGGAAAGGTTCTTTCTGCCTTTTACGAAGACGGAAAAGCAACGGAATTATCCTGCTTTGGAATGGATGAAGAACAGCTTCTTGGGAGTATCTACATTGGCAAGGTAAAAAATATTGTGAAGAATATTGAAGCGGCTTTTATTGAGATTGAGGGCGGTATTCTCTGCTATTATTCTCTTCGGGAAAAGGAAGAACCTATCTATATTAAAGAGAAAAAAGGGAGTAAGCTGTCTCCCGGAGATGAGCTTCTGGTGCAGGTAAGCAGAGAAGCGGTGAAAACCAAAGCGCCTACCGTGACCTGCAATCTCAATTTTCCGGGAAAGTATCTGGTGCTTACCACAGGAAAAAAGCAGCTTGGTCTTTCCTCAAAGCTTTCTTTGGAGGAAAAGGAGCGTCTTCGGAAGATTGCGGAGCCTTTTCTTACCGGAGAATTCGGTGTCATCGTGAGAACCAATGCGGCCCGGGCTTCAAAAGAAGTGCTTGAGGAAGAATTTGAGCGTCTAAGCAAAAGCTGCCATAGAGTTTTAACCATGGGAAAGCATCAAAGCTGTTTCTCACAAGTTTATCAGGAACCTCCCGCCTATGCCGCAGCAATTCGTAATATTCATAAGGAACAATTGCTGGAGATTGTAACGGATGATTGGAAGATTTATGAAACCCTTTCCCTGTATCTTTCGGAATATCAGCCGGAGGATCAGGAGAAGCTTCATTTTTACCAGGAGGAGCGTCCCTCTCTGAATCGTTTATATGGAATCACCACAGCTTTTAAGTCTGCCCTTCAGGAACGGGTTTGGCTGAAATCCGGTGCTTATCTGGTTATTCAGCCCACAGAGGCTTTAACTGTAATTGATGTAAATACCGGGAAATATGATGGGCATAAAAAAATTCGAGATACCTTTCTTCGAATTAATATGGAAGCGGCAGGAGAGATTGCAAGGCAGCTGCGGTTACGGAATCTGTCAGGGATTATTGTTGTAGATTTTATTGATATGGAAGAAGATGAGGATCGCAAAAAGCTGATGGAGTTTTTGGACAATGAGATAAAAAAGGATCCCATAAAAACCGTTTTGGTTGATATGACGCCTTTAGGACTTGTGGAGCTTACCCGTAAAAAGGTACGCAAGACACTGAAAGAGCAGGTAGAAGAGTGAATCAATTTGAAGTATCATTAACAAAAAGCACACGGAAGGTATTAAAATTTCTTTTGGAGGAAACAAGTTCTTCGAATATTGAACAAATTATTCATGGGTCCGGAACTTCAAAGCGCAGCGTATATTATGATTTAAACCATATCCGGCATCTTTTGAAGCTTTTGAAAGCCGGTTCTCCGGACAAAGAAGACGGTATGTATCTGCTTACGCCAAAACAGAAACAATTACTGAAAGAATATCTAAGAACAGCCGGACGTTCCTTTGAAAAAAGTCATCGCATTGCTTATATTATTTGTGCTTCTATCTGTTCTCAAAAAGAGGTGCGTCTTGAGTCGCTGATTGCAGAGTTCGGTGTGTCCAGAAATGCCGTTCTCTATGATCTGGCCGAAGCAAAAAAGATTTTATCCGGTTATCAGCTTTCTTTAGTAAATACAAAAAAGAAAGGGTATCATGTAAATGGCGATGTGTTCCGTCAGCGCTCCGTCTTTTTGCTTTATGTTACGGAGATTCTGGATTTGCTTGGTTCATCGGAGTTAAATCTGTTTGAAACAGGGATTGTGGATTCTTATCTGCATATTTTGAAAGAGATTACAAAAGAATTGAATCTTAATTTGGAAGAAGAGAATATGCTTGAACTGGTTTATTTGATTTTGGTGGTACAAAATACACCTGCAGTTTATCAGATTCAGCTTTTAGATATTGAATATGTAAGAGGAACCCGGGAATTTCAACTGGTGGATCATTTTTTTCAGGAAATTAAAATGCATGAAAAGTTATACCTTGCCATTTGCCTGTTGGGTTATGGGAATAATCGGCTTTACATGCATGAAAATCCCAAAGAAGAACTCAAACTTCAAGATTGTGCGGAAAAGCTGGTAAAGACCTTTGAACGGGTTGCTTGTGTAGATTTTGAACGCCGGGATGAATTGACGGCATCCCTTTATCTTCATATGAAGCTTTCTTATTTTAATTATTGCTATCTGGTGCCGAACAATAACCCTCTCTTCAAAGAAATACAAGAGGATTATGGGGAGCTCTATCGGATGACAAAGGTAAGCTGTGAGGTTTTAAAAGAAGAACTGCCCTATCTTTTGGATGAAAATGAAATTTCTTATTTGACCATTCATTTTGGTGTTTATATGCATAAAGTCAAAAAGGAGACATCCAAGGCAAGGGTACTTATTACCTGTCCGAATATTACTACAAGTTCTTTGCTGTTGAAAAGTGAAATTGAGCAGCAGTTTGATAACATTGAAGTAGTTGATATGGTACGTCCTCAGGATATCAGCAAATACACTGCTGCTAAGCAGATTGATTTTGTGATCTCCACTGTCCATTTTGATTGTATTTTCCCTCTGATTCTTGTCCATCCTATTTTGACTCAGGAAGATAAGGCAAGCATTGTATCTATGATGATGCTGCTGAATATCAGTTCAAAATCTGATAATCAACAGGTTAAGGCATTGCTAAAGATTGTGCGCAGTCATGTGGACGAGGAAACCTATCAAATAATATGCCAGGATTTGAGCAGCTATTTGAATTCCGGCGGCGCCCTTGTTACAATTCCCGAGCAAAAATATATGACGCTTCATGATATTCTTGCTAAATGCGGGGTTATGATTGTATCGCATACTTATGGAAATTGGGAAAGGGCGGTAAGAGATGCGGCCCTTCCTCTTCTTGAGCAGGAATGCATCCGAGAAGAATATATTGATGCCATGATCTCCATGGCTCATGATAATGGCCCTTGGTTTGTCATCAATGATGAGATGGCCATTGCTCATGCCCATGCGGAGAATGGTGTGGATGCCCTTGGAATGACACTTACCATTTTTCAGGAAGGCCTGAATATTATGGGAAAGTCGTCCATTCATTTTCTTTTTGTCTTGGCAACGCCTAACAACCAGGATCATTTACATATTTTGCAGGATATTATGGAGTTGAGTGGAAATCCCTCTATGCAAAGGGAGCTTCTGACGGCAGAGTGTGAGGAGGATGTTCTTTTTGCTTTGAGCAAATTCACGAATATCTAAGTTGGGTACATTTTTCTGCACTGTAAATTGTGAATAAAGTTGGGCTTTTTCTTTTTTTGTTTTTTGTGTATAGTTGCCTTATCAAGAAGCTTGTTGATCAAAAGGGTAACTGTTTTTACTCAGCCTTTATAAGTTTTGCGTATTATTTTTACTTAAGGCTGATCGCAGCAAAAGAAAAGGAGAGAAAGTTATGTTTGTTATTGAGGCAATTTTGGGATTTATTGTACAGTTTATTTCAAATCCCACCATTCTGATTGCATTGATTGTGCTCATTGGTTTGCTTATTCAGAAGAAAAAATGGAATGACCTGCTTCGCGGCACTGTTAAGACAATTGTAGGATTTACACTTATCAGTTGCGGTTCCACCATTGTTATCGGTGCTGTTACTCCAATGAGTGACATGATGCAGGGAATCTTCGGATTTACCGGTACCCTTCCTGTAAATGAGTCTTGCTTCGCCGTGGCTTCTGCACAGTTCGGAACGGCCCTGTCCGGCATTATGGCAATCGCATTAGTAGTAAACCTTGTATTAGCCCGATTTTCCAAATTCAAGTTTATCTATCTGACAGGTCATGAAATTATGTGGATTTCTACCGTATGTGCCATTTCTTTGGGCGCTCTTGGATTCCCCATCTGGCAGGTGCTTATCTGCGGCGGCCTGATTACCGGAACTTATATGGCGGTGTTCCCGGCCCTGATTTACAAATCCGTATGTAAGGTTACAGGTGTAAAGGATCTGGCCGTTGGTCACTCAGGAATTGTATATTATTGGATTGGCGGATTGATTGCGAAGGTTACCGGCAATAAAGACAAAGACGCAGAGAAGATTAATATGTCCAAGTCTCTGAATGTGCTTCGTGACCTGACTATTTCACTTTCTCTGGCAATGACACTGGTTTACATTTTAATTTCCGTTCTCTGTATGGTTCAGCAGCCGGAGCTGGCAGCGGCAACTTTTGGAGGAACCAATTTTATCATTTTCTCTATTACTTATGGTGTACAGTTTGCGGTATCTATCTATGTTATCCAATCCGGTGTGCGTATGATTGTAGCGGAACTTGTTCCCGCTTTCAAAGGTGTTGCGGAGAAGTTTATCAAAAATGCGGTTCCTGCTCTTGATATTCCGATTCTGTATCCCTACCAGCCCAACTCCGTATTGATCGGCTTTCTGTGTGCGGCTATCGGCGGCGTGCTGGCATTCTTCCTTCAGTTGGCATTGGCCGGAACAGCCCTGGAGCTTCCGTTGATTCTTCCATCTCTGTTCACAGCGTTCTTCTATGGTGCAACCGTAGGCTGTGTAGCCAATAAGGAAGGCGGCCTTAGAGGTGTAATCATCAGCTCTCTGCTTACAGGATTTATCATTGCCCTGTTCCCGGCCCTGCTTATTAAGTTTGGCGGTGTAAATGTAGAAGGAACTACCTTTGGCGGTGCGGACGCTACGGTAGTTGGTATGTTTAATACACAGGTCGGCGGCACCATAGGAAGTACCGGATTCCTGGCTGCGTCTGTCCTGGTATTCCTTGCGCCAATTATCTACAGTGTACTTACTAAGAACAAACCTGGCTTTACTGAGGAAGCTTAAATGAAATGTCCGCATGCTGCGGACGGAAAGGAGTTATATAATGAAAGAAATCAATCGAATCTTATGCTGCTGTATGACCGGAATGGGTTCCTCTTTCCTGGTAGCTATGAATGTAAAGAAGGTAATGGAGAGCCTTGGCATGGAGGATGTACTGGTAGATCATGCCGGAACCTATGATGCGGTTCCCGGCGCAGCGGATCTCTTTGTCTGCTCTGCGGATATCTATGAAGAGTGTTCTCGTGCAGGGGATGCGATTCCCTTGGAGCATCTGACGGATTACGAAGAAGTAGAAACGAAAATTAAGGCTTATTTAAACAGCTAGATGGGACGTATTGATATGATAACTGAAATGTTAAAGCTCGAAAACGTTCGTATTATTGAGGAAGACTGTGACTGGGAAAAAGCTATTTATATCTCCATGCAGACCCTTCTGGAGCAGGGATATATTACCGAGCAGTATCCCAGGACCATTATCGACACAACAAAAAAGCATGGTGCTTACTATGTATTGTGTCCGGATGTGGCCCTTGCCCATTCCAGGCCGGAGGACGGCGTGATTAAGAAGCAGCTGGCCCTTACGCTGTTTCGCCATCCCATATCCTTCCCCAACAAGAAGGATACGGTTCGGCTGATTATTGCTTTGGCGGCCGAGGATTCCAACAGCCACCTGGATGTGCTGGCCCAATTAGCGGAGCTTTTGAATGATGACAGCAGGATTCAAAGCTGTGTGAATATGAATTCCTCCCAGGAGCTTTATGAGGAATTTGTTAAATAATAGAAGTCCGGCTAAGAAACGTCAAGTGTTTAAAAGAAATACTTTCTGCCGGACGGTAAAGTTGCGAAAGCGCACGAGAGGAATTTTCATGAGTGCACTTTCGAATGAAAGTTTCTCTCATAGGTGTGCGCTGAAGTAACTTTACCCTTTAGTACCATTGCGTAGCAACTTAAAAAGGAGAAAAAAATCACATGGACAAAACATCATTTACAAAGGAATCCCTTGCAGCATATATGGATCACACACTTTTAAAGGCAAATGCGTCAAAGGAGCAGATTCTTGAAATTTGCCGGGAGGCAAAACAATATCATTTTGCATCTGTCTGCGTGAATTCTTATTGGATTGCACTTGCTGCAAAGGAACTGGAAGGGACGGATATTTCACCCTGCTGTGTTGTTGGCTTCCCTTTGGGAGCAATGCTGACCTCCGCAAAGGTTCGTGAGACAAGGGATGCGGTTGCCGCAGGCGCAAAAGAAATTGATATGGTTCTTAATATAGGTGCGGTTAAGAGTGGCGATTGGGATGCCGTGAAGGAGGATATCGCAGCTGTAAATGCAGCTAAAGGCAAAGCAAAGCTAAAGGTAATTCTTGAAACCTGCCTTTTGACAGATAAAGAGAAAGTAAAAGCCTGTGAAATATCCAAAGAAACGGGAGCTGATTTTGTTAAAACTTCTACAGGCTTTTCTGTCGGCGGAGCTACGGCTGCGGATGTGGCGCTGATGAGACGGACAGTAGGTGAGGACATGGGTGTAAAGGCTTCCGGAGGTATAAGGACCCTGGAGGATGCATTGGACATGATTGAAGCAGGGGCGAGCCGGCTTGGTGTCAGTGCCGGTGTGAAGATTGTGGAAGAGCTGTAAAGGATTGATACTTTAACAGTCTCTAAGAAAAAAGGGTTCCAATGATTTTTCATTGGGAACCTTTTTAACGATACTAAATTGAAAAAAATCTTGACAATTTCATCCATCCATGCTATCCTGATACGGATGCCGCACAGTGGGGTAAAAGTATGTGCTTTTTTATGCAAAAGAAAAGTATATCACCGAAGCTGGCGAGTAATGATAATAGGAGGTGCCATATGTACGCAATTATTGCAACAGGTGGTAAACAGTACAAAGTATCTGAGGGCGACGTTATCAGAGTGGAGAAGCTCGGCGTGGAGGCTGGTTCGACTTATAAGTTTGATCAGGTTCTGGCAGTGGGCGGAGACACTATGACAGTTGGAACCCCCACCGTGACGGGAGCAACTGTTACCGCATCTGTAGTCGGTGACGGAAAAGGCAAGAAGGTCATCGTTTACAAGTACAAGAGAAAAAGCGGATATCACAAAAAGAACGGCCACAGACAGCAGTACACAGAATTGAAGATTGAGAAGATCTCTGTGAGGAAGCCGCGTGCAAAGAAGGCTGCTGCAGAAGCTGAGACAGAAGCCGCAGAATAAGTTGTTATGATTACAGTAACCATATATAAGGATTCCAGTCAGTATAATCGGTTTTCCGTGGAGGGACATGCAGGCTATGCCCAGAAAGGGTTTGATATCATCTGTGCAGCAGTCAGCGCTCTGACGGTGAATACGGTAAATTCTATTGAGACATTTACCGAGGACAGACTTTCGGCAGAAGAGAAGAACGGATTTCTTATCTGCCAGTTTGAAGGCCCCCTGTCTTCACAGGCGGCGCTTTTGATGGATTCCATGGTGCTTGGCTTAACAGACATTCAGAATAACTATGGAAAGCAATATATCAGATTGATCTTTAAGGAGGTGTAAGACTATGTTGCAGATGAACCTTCAATTGTTCGCACATAAGAAGGGTGTTGGTTCTACCAAGAACGGAAGAGATTCCGAGTCAAAGCGGTTAGGCGCAAAGAGAGCAGACGGACAGTTCGTAAAGGCTGGTAACATTCTTTACAGACAACGCGGAACCAAGATTCACCCTGGTGTAAATGTAGGCCGGGGAGGAGACGATACATTGTTTGCTTTGACAGACGGTATTGTTCGTTTTGAAAGAAAAGGAAGAGATAAGAAACAGGTTTCTATCGTTCCGGTAGCAGCAGAATAAGTGTGATGAGGCTTCAAGTCGGTAGATTTGAAGTCTCTTTTACTAATATGGCATATGAGAAGATTTCTTATGAAGCTTCCTTGTGCAATATTTGTTTTTATGAAGAAAGGTTAACTCTATGTTTGCAGATAGAGCAAAGATTTGGATCCGTTCCGGAAAGGGCGGCGACGGGCATGTGAGCTTTCGGAGGGAGCTGTATGTTCCCAACGGCGGACCTGACGGCGGCGACGGCGGAAAAGGCGGCGACGTGATCTTTCAGGTAGATGAAGGCCTGAACACTCTTTACGATTACCGTCATAAGCGGAAGTATAAGGCTGAGGACGGAGAAGAGGGCGGAAAACGGCGCTGTCATGGAAAGAATGGCAGTGATATTATATTGAAAGTTCCGGAAGGAACCGTGATCAAGGAAGCGGAAAGCGGGAAGGTCATTGCGGATATGTCTGGGGGAAATACCCGTCAGGTAATCCTAAAGGGCGGCCTTGGAGGGGCAGGCAATCAGCATTTTGCCACTTCCACCATGCAGGTGCCCAAGTATGCCAGACCGGGTCAGCCGGCCCAGGAACTGGAGGTGCTGCTGGAGCTCAAGGTCATTGCAGATGTGGGATTGGTAGGATTCCCCAACGTAGGGAAGTCCACACTGCTTTCTCGTGTTACCAATGCACAGCCTAAAATTGCCAACTATCACTTTACCACTTTAAACCCCAATCTGGGTGTAGTGGATTTGGACGGAGGCGGCTTTGTGATTGCAGATATTCCGGGACTTATTGAGGGCGCTTCCGAGGGTGTGGGACTGGGACATGAGTTCCTGCGGCATATTGAGCGCACCCGGGTGATCATTCATCTGGTAGATGCGGCTTCTACGGAAGGGCGGGATCCGGTGGCTGATGTGTATGCCATTAACCGGGAACTAAAGGCATACAATGAGGAGATTGCATTAAGACCCCAGGTGATTGCAGCCAATAAGATTGATGCAATTTACGATGACGGGGAAACCAATCCTATTGAGCGTCTGAAGGAAGAATTTGAGCCGAAGGGTATCCGGGTTATGCCAATCTCTGCGGCGGCGGGAACAGGTCTTAAGGAGCTATTGTATTATACAAAGAAGCTTCTTGATGGTACGGAGCAGAAGCCTATTGTATTTGAACAGGAATTTTTTCCGGAGGAAATGCATGTGGACGAACAGCTTCCTTACACGGTGGAGAAGTCCGCAGATGAGGAGGGAGTCTTTATTGTGGAAGGCCCCCGGATTGAAAAGATGCTGGGCTATACCAATTTGGATTCAGAGAAGGGCTTCGTATTCTTCCAGAATTTTCTAAAGGATACGGGGATTTTAAAGGACTTAGAGGAAGCCGGAATTCAGGAAGGCGATACGGTAAAAATGTACGGACTGGCCTTTGAATATTTCCGGTAGGAGGATTTTTGAAATGACAAGCAAACAACGAGCCTATTTAAAAAGCCTGGCTATGACGATGGATCCCATTTTTCAGATAGGCAAGGCTTCTGTAACGCCGGAGCTTTGCACCGCCATCAGCGAGGCTTTGGCTGCACGGGAACTGATTAAAATAAGCGTTCTGCAAAACTGTGCGGATGATCCCAGGGTCATTGCCCAGATGCTGGCGGAACGCACCCATTCACAGGTCGTACAGGTAATCGGAAAAAAAATCGTACTCTATAAAGAGGGCAAGGATGACAAAAAGCGGATCGAACTGCCCCAATAATGGGGGGAAAAGAAAAAAAGTAGGCATTCTGGGAGGAACCTTTGATCCCATTCACACAGGCCATCTGATTCTGGCAGAAGAAGCCTTTGCGTCCTTTGGCCTTGATTATGTTCTTATCATGCCCAATGGCAATCCGCCCCACAAACCGGGACAGGTACATGCAACCATGGAGCAGCGCACCCATATGGCGGAGCTGGCATCTGCCGGCAATCCGCATCTTAAGGTGTCTGATTTTGAAAAGACGCCCCAGGATTACCATTATACTTATGAGACACTGGAATTTCTCACGAAGAAGCATCCGGATACAGATTTTTACTTTATTCTGGGGGCGGATTCTTTGGTTCTGTTCCATACTTGGATGGAACCGGGACGAATCTGCAGATGCTGCCGGATTCTGGCAGCTGCAAGAGACCGGATGGAGATTGAGGTCTTAGGGGAGCATATGGAACGTTTAAAACGGGATTATGGCGCTGTGATTGAGCCTTTGGAAACACCTAATATTGATATTTCCTCCAATATGCTTCGGGAACGGGTGCGCAGCGGGAGGAGCATCCGCTATTATGTGCCGGAAGCAGTGGAAGCCTATATTCGGGAACAGGGATTATATAGTGAAAACCACAGGAAATGAGGAATTCGGATGAAAAACTATGATATGAAAGCTTATCAGAAGAAATTGAAGCATGAGATGGACGACGGACGCTATCAGCACACCTTGGGAGTTATGTATACCTGTGCGGCTCTTGCTATGCGTTACGAATATGACATTCAAAAAGCCCAGATGGCCGGTCTCCTTCACGATTGTGCCAAATGCATTCCAAATGGAAAGAAGCTGAAGCTCTGTGAAAAGCACAATATTCAGATGACAGAGACAGAGCGCAGAAATCCTTTCCTGCTTCATGCCAAGCTGGGGGCGTTTTTGGCCATGGACCAGTATGGGATAACGGACAAGGAGATTATCAGTGCGATTTTGAATCACACCACAGGAAAGCCGAATATGTCCCTGCTGGACAAGATTGTCTATGTTGCTGATTATATTGAGCCGAAACGCAACAAAGCAGAAAATCTGCCGGAGGTTCGAAAGCTGGCTTTTATAGATATCAATCAGGCTTTGTACCGGATTCTTTCAGATACATTGAAATATCTGGACAAGGGATCCAGTGAGATTGATGAAATGACTGTAAAGGCGTACGAGTATTACAGGGAAAAACAGGAAGGCCTGGCAGAAAATGCGCAACTGGAATAAAAAGTCCAGCTTAGTACCATTGCGCAGCAATTTAAAAAAGGAGGGAAGCATATGACTCTGAAACAATCAAAGGAAATGGCAAAGAAGGCTTGCCAGGCATTGGAGGATAAGAAAGCAAAGGATGTGCGTATTCTGGACATATCCGAGGTCAGCGTACTGGCAGATTATTTTCTCATTGCAAGTGGTTCCAATCGGAATCAGGTGCAGGCCATGGTGGATAATGTGGAGGAGAAGCTTCGTGAAGCAGGCTTTTCCCCAAAGCAGGTGGAGGGTTACAATACGGCTAATTGGGTCTTGCTGGATTACGGCGACATTATCATCCATGTGTTTGATGAAGAAAATCGGCTATTTTACGATTTAGAGCGAATTTGGCGTGACGGTTCGCTGATACAGGCGGAAGAACTGGAGGTGTAGCCTGCAGATACCTTGCCGGACAAAGTCTGCCTGTCCATAAAGTATATTGATTTAGCATTACTACAGCATTTGACGGGAGGATATACCAATGATTTTGACAGGAGCAGTAGTTAATGCACTTGCCGTATTTATCGGAAGCGCTGTAGGTCTTTTGCTGAAAAAAGGCCTTCCGAAACGTATGGGAGAATCCATTATGAAAGGACTCTCCCTTTGTGTAATTTATATTGGCATCAGTGGGGCCTTTGAGGGGGAAAATGTGTTAATTGCCATTGTATCTATGGCTGTTGGAACGGTGATCGGAGAGTTTTTGGACTTGAATGCCCGGATGGAACGGCTGGGAGAGTGGATCCAAAATAAGTTTCAATCTAAAAATAGCCAGACTTCTGTTGCGGAAGCATTTGTCACCAGCAGTCTTTTATTCTGTACTGGAGCCATGACGATTGTAGGTTCTCTGCAGAGCGGTTTATCCTTAGATCACAGTACTCTTATTGCCAAATCTCTTATTGACGGGATAGCAGCCGTAGTACTTGCTTCCAGTCTGGGCTTTGGCGTTTTCTTTGCAGGTGTTCTGTGTCTGGTCTATGAGGGAGGATTGGCTTTGTGCGCCCAGTTTATTGAGCCTTTCCTGACTGCTGCGGTGATCAATGAGATGACCTGTGTGGGATCTCTCCTTATTATGGGAGTAGCCATCAATATGCTTTTTAAAAATAAAATCTGCGTGATGAATTCTATTCCAGCTGTATTTATGCCGATTTTGCTGTGCAGATTTATGTGATAGAAAGGGGAGAGACAGATGGGAAAGATTTTAAAAGTTACACAGGTTACAGACAATCGATTTTTAAATATGTATGATTTAGAGGTGGAGGATAAGAATGGAAATCAGCATCCCTATCAGGTAGCTTCCAGAGCCCGGCACAAAGAGGATATGAAGCTTGCCACAGGGAAAAACAAGCCGGACGGGGTGATCATCTATGCCCTTTACGGGGAACAGAAGGATCATGTAGTGCTGATCCGGCAATATCGTTACAGCATCGGAAACTATATCTATGAATTTCCGGCTGGCCTGATTGATGAGGGGGAGGACTTTCATAAGGCAGGTGTCAGAGAGTTAAGAGAGGAGACGGGCCTTACCTTCCACCCTGTAGAAGTGGATCCGATCTATTCCAAGCCTTATTTTACTACCATTGGAATGACCGATGAGTCCTGTGCCGCAGTATATGGCACAGCGGAGGGAGAGATCTCGAAAAAAGAGCAGGAGGAGACAGAAGAGATAGAAGTAGTTTTGGCAGATCGAAAGGAAGTTCTGCGGATTCTCAGAGAAGAGCATGTATCTCTTATGTGTGCTTATATGATGATGCACTTTCTACATGAAGATCCGAAAGATCCCTTTGGATTTTTAGAGGGATATCGATCTGTTTGAGAACTTAAAGATACTGGCAGTCCGTATACGAAAATATAAGCCATGACATCCCTGATAAATACTCCTTAAGGGCAGGAAGACTTTGGCCGTTATAGGTGAAATATGCTCTAAATGACTTCTTAATCACAAGATTTTCTCATGGTTAGTGAAGAACTCATTTAGAGCATATTTCATGTAAGGAGGCAGACGCTATGACGAAAACCAAGATCACCCCGCTGTACGAGAGGCTCTCCCGTGATGAACTCCAAGGTGATAGTAATTCCATCAGCAACCAAGAAGAGATTTGTCAAGGATAATTTCTCCGAAAAAAATTTTAATACGCATCCGCATAGCACTCTAAAGCTGTTGTCAAGGGGAGAATGTGAGATTTTTTGATTTTCATGAGGACAACTGCGTCTGGACAAGTGCGCTCTGTTCGTGTTAGTATAGGGGAAACGACAGGGCGGTAGTGGTAATATGCAAAAAATAATGGTTATAGAGGACGATACCGCTATCCAGGAGGAATTGGCTCTGCTTCTGGAAAACGAAGGATATACGCCTCTGGTGGTTACAAATTTTACAGATATACTGGGGCAGGTGGTCTTGGAGCGCCCGGATTTGATTCTCTTGGATATTGGACTGCCAGGGCGGGATGGTTTTTCCTTATGCGCCGCTCTGCGGAAAGCTGTTTCTGCGCCGATTATTTTTGTCACCAGCCGAGATGCTGGTGTGGACGAGGTGCGGGCACTGAGCCTGGGTGGGGACGACTACATCACCAAGCCTTACAGCGTCCCTGTTCTGCTGGCCCGCATCAAGGCGGTTCTGCGCCGGAGCCTTGATGAGCCGGAACCGGCTGATGTTCTGGAGGCCGGAGAACTGCGTTTGAGCCTGACAAAAGGAGTTGTGTCGGCCAACAGAAAAACTGCGGAGTTGACCCGAAACGAACTACAAATACTGGCTTGTCTGATGGCACATACGGGGCAAATTGTTTCCAGAGCTGATCTGATTGATGCGTTATGGGACAATCAAATTTACATTGATGACAACACCCTCAGTGTTAATATGACCCGGCTGCGGGGTAAACTGGCGGAAATTGGCCTGCCTGATGCCATCAAGACCCGGCGTGGAATGGGGTATCAGCTATGACCTTGCAGGAATTTTTATCTGACCGGCTGGGCCGGATTGCCCTCCAACTGATTTGCACCGGATTGGCGGCACTGTTCCTTCTCGCCACAGGAACGCAATCAGGAATCCTTTTAGTTTTGCTGCTCACGCTTCTGATGGTTTTCGTGAGTGTGAATGTGTTCGATTTCTTTCAACAACGTGCCCGCTTGCTGGAATTAGAAAATATTTTGGAGGGCTTGGATCGGAAGTATTTATTTATGGAGTGTGTCCCACTTCCCAAAAATCTCTATGAGCGCCATCTCTTTGACCTGACCCGGCGGGCAGGCCGGGCTATGACGGGGGCGGTATCCGACGCGCAGGCTCAGCAACGGGAGTACCGAGAGTATGTGGAACAATGGGTGCATGAAATCAAGGCTCCTATCACCGCTGCCCGGCTCATTTGCCGGGAACTGGACGGGGATACCCGCCGGAAGCTGACCGCGGAGCTGGCGCAAATCGAGACCCATGTAGAGCGGGCCTTGTTTTACGCTCGCGCGGAGAACCCGGAACAAGATTGCCTGCTTAGACAGATAGACTTGGGAAAAATCGCTACGCAGGCGATTGAAAATCATCGTTCTCTGTTGATTCAAAGCGGTGTTCAGGTGGTAACGGAGGAATTGGATTGTACCGTCTATACCGATGAAAAGTGGGCAGTGTTCATCCTGGGCCAACTGCTCCAAAATGCCGCCCGTTACCGGGGGACAGCACCGGTCATCACACTTTCCGCAAAGCCGCTGGGGAAACAGACTCAGCTCATTGTTCACGATAATGGCATTGGAATCCCCGTCCATGAACTGCCCCGGATATTTGACAGGGGCTTCACTGGCACAAACGGACGAAGCCGGGGTAATTCTACCGGCATGGGACTGTATCTCTGCAAAAAACTGGCGGGGTTCCTGAATCTGGGACTGGCGGCCGCCTCCGTGGAGGGAAAAGGGACTACCGTGACTCTGACCTTCCCGGCGAAGGAGAACCTTACAAAATTGTAAGGAAAATCAATATGACTTCGATACAACGGCCTTCGCTTTTGGTGTACCATAGAGCCACAAGCAAAGGAGGCAAACCGCCATGTTACAAGTACAAAATATCGAAAAATATTATGGGAGCAAAAACAATGTCACCAAGGCCCTGGACCGGGTGAGCTTCAACGTGGAGGCCGGGGAGTTTCTGGCAATCATGGGGGCGTCCGGTTCGGGCAAGACCACCCTGCTCAACTGCATCTCCACCATCGACACCATCAGCGCCGGGAGTATCCTGCTGGACGGTGTGAGTATTGCTGATCTGTCCGAGGAAGAATTGGCAAAATTCCGTAGGGAACGGTTGGGCTTTGTGTTCCAAGACTTCAATCTGCTGGATACTTTAACGGTTGAGGAAAACATCGGACTGGCCCTCTCGCTGAACCATACTGACCCCAAAACGGTACAAGAGCGGGTGCGGGATGTTGCCCAAAAGCTGGGGATCACTGACATCCTGCCCAAGTTTCCCTATCAGGTTTCCGGCGGACAGAAGCAGCGGACCGCCTGCGCCCGAGCAATGGTTGCGGGACAATCCCTGCTCCTGGCTGACGAACCCACCGGGGCGCTGGACTCCAAGGCATCCAAGAATCTGTTGGAGATCATGACCACCATGAACCAGGACATGGGCGCTACCATTCTCATGGTCACTCACGATGCTTACAGTGCCAGCTATGCCAAACGGGTGTTGTTCCTCAAGGATGGCCGGGTGTTCAACGAACTGCTCCGGGGGGACCGGGGCAGGCCGGTGTTCTATCACGAAATTCTGGACGTGCTGGCTGCGCTGGGGGGTGATGTCAGTGACGTACTCTAAGCTCTCCCTGCGCAACGCCAGGCGGCAGGCGCAGGACTATATGGTCTACTTCGTCACAGTCGTTATGGCGGCGGCACTGTTGTACGCTTTCAATGGGCTGATATTCTCTCAGGAGATCCATACTCTTTCCAGAAGCCTCTCCAACTTCCGCCTTATGCTTGTCCTGGCCAGCATTGTGGTAGTGTGCGTCTTCGGCTGGCTGGTGAGCTACGCCACAGGATTTATGCTCTCCCGCCGGGGACGGGAATTGGGAACCTATCTGCTTATCGGATTGACAAACAAGCAGGTGGCCCGGCTGTTCTTCCTGGAAAACTTAGCCATTGGCGGTTGTGCCCTGGTGCTGGGGACTGTCCTGGGCAGCCTTTTCTATCAGATGCTGCGGGCTGTTCTGTTCGCACTGTTCGGCATGCCGTATCACTTCGTCCTGACCCTGTCCCTCCCGGCGGCGGGACTGACGGTCCTTTATTTTGCGCTGATTTACCTTTTCGCCCTAGACCGGGGGCGGAAACGCATCCGTAAAGCCAACATCCACGATTTGATTTATACCGACAGGGTGAATCAGGGGGCCGTTATCCAGACAGGCAGGAAGCTGCGGATGATGTTCGTCCTGTCCATCGTGCTGGGCATCATCGGAACTGCGTTGATGATAACGCCTGTACTGGCATTGGCAGTCATGGGGGGAGGGTGCGTGATTTTCGCCCTCTTCGGCTTCTTCCTCAGCTTCGCCTCTGGTGTACCGGACTTTTTCGACAAACGCCCTGCCCGGAAATATCAGGGACAGAACCTGCTGATTTTCCGTACCCTCACTGCAAAGCTGGCCACTATAGGAATCGTCATGGCAGTGATTTCCGTGATTTTTACGGCTACGATCATCTCTGAAGGAGCCGGACTGGTGTTCCGTGGGCTTTTCGAGAGCCGGGCGGCGGAGAGCGGCTGCTTTGACCTGTATCTCGGCAGTGAAGATGACACGCCGCTCAGCGAGGACTATTTTGACTACATCCGGGCGAGTATCCCCGTGGAACAGTCCCTGCGCTACAATGTTTATCATACTGGAGACAGCCGGGTTCTGGATTATGTGGAAGAAAGCGGGGAGGATTACTTCCGCTACTATGAACAGGACCCGGTACTGCGGTACAGCGATTATGCGGCGCTGCGGGCCATCGCGGGCTATCCGCCGGTGGAACTGAAGCCTGGAGAATATCTGATTCACTGCTGGTCTTATCTGGGAGAATATCTTGCGGGCTTCCCCCAGCCCATTTCTGTGGGGGGCGCCCAGCTGACCCTTGGCGGGGTGCATACAGAACACTTGATGCAGGACTACAACGCAAGCAACGGGACACAATTCACCCTTGTGGTACCGGACAATGCGGCAGAGGGACTTCCGGTGCATCACTATGCCTATGCGGCGAAGACGGTCCAACCGGTGACCGAAGATCAGTTCTACGGCCTGTATTGGATTCATCATAGACTGGAGGAACAGGACCTGACCCGGAGCTATGACACCATCCGCGCCAAAGCAATGGAGGAGGCAGACGCAGCATCGTGGACAGCCCTCTCTGCGTTCCCTTTGTTTTACCTGGCACTGGCCCTCACCATGACTGCGGCGACCATCCTTACCATCCAACAGCTCAGCGAGACGGAGCGGTATAGGCGGCAGTTTGCCCTGTTGCAAAAACTGGGCATGGCCCGGCGGGAGATGGGGCGGGCCCTTGGGCGGCAGTTCGCCATCTACTACGCCATGCCCGCCGTGCCGCCGGTTCTGATTGGGGTGCCGTTCATCCTCCACCTGGCCCACGCCCCGGAGCCGGGGGTGATGGTGGGAATGAGCAGTCCCAGGGTCATCGTGCTCATTTCGCTGGGGATTTTCTTTCTGATTTACGCAATCTATATTTTGCTGGCTTACACCAGCTTAAAAAGGAGTGTGTTGCCAAACTAATAGAAAGGGTCATGGGAAATTATATCTTATAACTCAAGTATAAACCTTTTCAATGTGCGACAACGGAGTATAATAACTACTTGGCAAGCAGTGCCTTTGTTCCCACAAAGACTCGAAACTGCGGTTCCCGGCATTGCCGGAAACCGCAGTTTCTGCTTGTTAGGGTAGAACCCCAAACCCCTTTTTCAGCCCCGTTCACGGGGCTGGCTGCGCATTCGTGAAACGAACGCTGTTGTTTCCTGCTCCGCAGGAACAAGTGGGGCTTGCGCTCCCTGCAAACTGGAAAAGCGGCAGTCCTGCTCCTTGCCACCATCATCGGATAGCAGCAAGACTGGCGAGGGACTGTCTGGACAATTCCCATGTCCGGCGCATATTCCATGTCCCTGTTACGGTTAGTTGTGGTGGTATATTTGACCACTTAGCTTATCCGTAACGTTCTGGCGATACGCCCGCTGGCGGCAGGCATTGGAGCAGTAGACCGCATCCGACCGCTTGGGTGTGAAGGTCTTTCCGCAGACCTTGCAGACCCGATTCTGGAGTTTTTCCAATCGCCGCTGCTTCAAATCCTTCTGATACCTCCGGTTCCCACACAGTTCTGAAGTATTAAGGTATAAATGTGTCAAAATACAAACTTTCTGGTTCTGATTTAGGATATTGTACTCTTTTGCAGTTCACTTTATTGAAAAAAACGTATTACGCCAAATACCTTTCCAAGGATCTGGCAGTCCGGAACAATAATGGGATCCATGGAATCGTTCTCTGGCTGAAGGCGAATGTGATCGGCTTCCTGATAAAAGGTCTTCACAGTAGCGGAATCATCCACCAGAGCCACTACCATATCTCCATTATGGGCAGTCTGACGCTGTTCTACCAGAATTGTATCTCCATCAAAAATTCCGGCATTGATCATAGAATCCCCCTGCACCTTCAGCATAAAGCATTGTTCATTGGGCATAAACTCCATGGGAATGGGGAAGTAGGATTCTACATTCTCAACAGCCAGTATGGGCTGTCCTGCTGCCACTTTGCCTACTATGGGAACATTCACCACTTCCCGGCGTGCCAGATTGAAATTGTCGTCTATGATCTCAATTGCACGAGGCTTAGTGGGATCCCGGCGGATATAACCATTCTTCTCCAACGTCTCCAGATGGGAATGAACAGATGAAGTTGACTTCAAATCCACAGCTTCACAGATATCACGGACTGACGGCGGATAACCTTTATTTAAAATTTGTGACTTAATGTATTCTAAAATTTCTGACTGCTTCTTGGAAATCTTACCATAGGGCATATATCGCTTCCTCCTTTTTAAGTTGCCACCGGGCGGTACTAAAGGGTAAAGTCACTTCGGTACACACATAATGAAAGAAACTTTCATTCGAAAGGGCACTCAGAAAGTTCCTCTCGTATGCTTTTGCAACTTTACCGATGTTCTCAGATTTTATGTACAACAAAGTATTATCAGCCTGCCTTGTATGACTGCAGGTCAGTAAAATCTTTTGTACAAGGTTGTTTTAAGTATAACATATGTTCGAAAGAAATGCAAACAGCAAAGTATGAAGGGGCAAAGCTGCTTTATGGAATGATGATTGACCGCATGGAGCTGTCACAGAAAAATGGGTGGATTGATAAGCGTAGAAGGACATACATATATTTCACGATTGATGAAGTAAAGGACAGATTTCATTGTGCCAATGACAAGGCTGTGAAGCTGATGAAGGAGCTGGACGGTGAAAAAGGGATAGGATTAATCGAAAGCGTAAGACGGGGATTGGGAAAGCTGCACTTTGCTTTTCCATGTGCTGTGAACAGAGTTATCTATGGCTCCATAGCCTTTTATGAACATTTCCATGATGCAAGGGAAGGATTTAGGATAGGATTGATATGATTGATTCAGTATGATTATACTCAGTATAGTTAATATCAGTATTGTTACATTCCGGTTTTCGGAATACAGTATAAACATGATTTTTAATGCATAAGGACCATGCTTTGTATAGGGCATTGTCTTTTTTGTCATGATATTTTCAATCCTTGCCTTGTTCGAGAGAACGAATTATAATCTCGTTTTTGACACTTTAAGAATCAAGTAAGTGCCACAATCCCTTATAAATACTGGGACGGTGGCACTTTATGCTGTATGCATGAAATATAGTAATGTTTTATCTTCGCTTACTTTTTTTCTGAATTCCTTTCATTTTCCGTTTTGTTATAAACTGATAGTCCGTCCGGAATCCACATGTCTCATGAAGGTCATCCGTTATCTTCTGGCGCTCATATACAGGCATAAATCCCTGTTCTTCTACATCTGCAAATTTTATGTTTCTTAAGGTTTGAAGTAACTGTTCCGTGGTATAAGCGTCCTTCAGAGAACGCTTTAATAACCGAAAATGAAGCAGAGATAGAAAACATGTGAGAAAATGCGCTTTGATACGGTCTTCACGGGTCAGATAGGCCGGCCTTGCTTCAAAATCTGTTTTCATAGTCCTGAAACAATCCTCAATCTGCCATCTTCCCTCGCTGACCTTTAATATATCTGCAACATCATCATCCAGAAGGTCTGTACAGACGGCGTAAAGCCCGTCATACATTTCTTCTTCGGCAATCTTATCCAGATCGAGATAGTAGTGGATTTTCGCTTTCTCGCCTTCTTCAGTCGCAGCGATTTTATTTACAAATCTTGCAGGGTCATTCGGGTTTTTGCGTTGCTTTTTCAAAGTGCCATTGGCAACCATCTTTTCTGCCCTGGCGATCTGCTCCGCACGGACCGCCTTCTGATAGGCAGCATACTTTGGGGAATATGTGATGATCAGCCGTTGGTGTAGTTTTTTTGTTGTAAACGGTTCATCTTTGTAATAGAGTTGGTCTTTATCATCTTCTGACAGTTTCGTGATATCCACAGACGCATCATCTGACAGACGCTTGAAACCGCTCCTGCTCAGTGCCCATGTCCGATCCTCGGCAGGGAGTTTTTTAATCGATTGGGTTACAATAAATGAGCGCTGCCCCATGTGGTTGAATGCCCGGTTGTCTTCGGACGCAAGGCCCGCATCACTGCAATAAATAAACTTTTCACATCCGAACTGCTGAAGGATCTTGGTCTCCAGGGGCTTTAGTGACTTTTGCTCATTTTGGTTCCCTGGAAAAAGGGAAAAAGCTAACGGTAGTCCATCACCGTCCGTAAAAAGCCCCATCTGAATAATCGGGTTAGGCCGGTGTTCTTTACTCTTGCCATATTTTTTATCTCCGTCCTCCTGTTCAATCTCAAAATAGTAGTTCGTACAATCGTAATAAAGAATCCGATCATTTCTACTGCCCAGTAAAAAGCTGTTTTTGTAAACTTCCGCCTGGATAAAATCCATTTCCCTGGCAAGGACCGAAAGTGCACGGTATACATCATGCAGCCTGTAAGTTGGCGGCTCAAGGAATTGTTCTGCAGTGCGCAAAGAAGAACTTTTGCTGGAAGGCACCAGCACCCTGGTATAGATCAGATCTGACAGGATTGCATTTAGATCATACTCGAACTTATAGCGGCTTTTGATCTTCCGGCATATGGAATCCATCTTGAGGCCATAATAAACGGACTGGAGGAAAAGATAGCCGCCGGTGAAAAGTTTCTGCTTATGATAGTCCATGAGTTTATTGGAATGAAAAGGAACCATGACAAGAGCATCTTCCTTTTCGCTTTTGTATCTCGCCGTTTCAAGGCGGGCCTGTTCATTAGCCCAGGCCAAGACCCCGTCCCTGTCAGTATGGAGACGCTTTGACAATTCAGCCAGAGTGCCAAGCTTGCGTATAGTTTTTGAAGTGCTTTTTCCCTGCGCATTTGTATACGACTGGGTAATATAAAAGGATTCCGAATTTTTGGATTTAGATGTTGTCACCCGCATGATAATCACCTCTGTTATCAGTATACCACAAATCACTAAATATTACTAGATAGTAAAACAAAAAAGTTGACAAAAAAATAAGCCTATTACAAGGCTTAAAGGTACTTTTTTGATTACTGATGTGTCAAACACCCGTGTCATGATATTTTCAATCCTTGCCTTGTTCGAGAGAACGAATTATAATATGATTGGTTGGTTATGGACTATATGACTTTATAAAGCTGCAAATGAAAAGTGGGGCGTTACGCCACGAAAAATAAAAAATGGCGGTGAACATCATGAGGAAAATAATGCTGGTTGAGGATAATACAGCGGCAGTAAAGCGGATTATGCAGTATATAAGGAAAATTGACGGTGAACTTGAAATTGTATCTTTTGCAGAAGCGAGTGCAGCGTATGATTATGCACAGAAAGAAACAATTTCGCTTTTTATACTGGATATACAGTTAGTTGATTATAAAGGAACAAGTCTTGCAAAACAAATTCGTGCAATGCCAAAATATAAATATACTCCTGTTATTTTTGAAACAGCCCTTGCAGGAGAGGAACTATCCGCTTACAGAGATATAAAATGCTATAGTTTTCTTATCAAGCCGTTTACGGAAACGGAATTTGCCTCTGCCTTTTGTGATGCGCTTGGATTATCTGATCAGATAAAGGAAAAAACAAAGATAATACAGATTGAGCAGAAACAATTTGTGCTAGAGTATGAGGTACAGGATATTGCCTACTTAGAAGCGTTCGGTAAAAAAATTGTAATCCATACCAATAGTTTAAGGCTTGGGAGAAAGCAGGATACGATTTCCGGATATTCATTATCCGGCTTATTTACGCTGATAGATGATCCGGCTTTCATACAATGTCATAAAAGCTATATCGTAAATAAGAACCATATTGATAAAATTGATAAAACAGGAAGATTGATTTTTCTGCGGGATTTTGACGCACCAATTCCCATAGGAAATAAGTATCAGACTGGAATATGGGGATAACTATGGAGAATGTTTTGAACTTATTGCAGATTTTATTGGATGCCGGATTGCTGTTCCTTTGTCTTGAGAGGATATTTCGGAATAAAAATAATCCGTTTGCTATGACAGATTGGCTGCTTTATCCTGTAGTTGTCTTTCTTTGTATGGCTGCAAGAGTAAATATTATTGCAGGGATGAAAACTCCGGTTTTGTTTCCCAGGCAGGGATTTGAAATTGCTCCGGCAAATAATTTTTTCCTTCTGTTGTTCCTTATTCTTGCTTTCGCTTTTGTGAGCAGCCTGTATTATAAGCCTGAAGATAGCAGCTATACCCTTTGTGGCAGTATCAGTATATTTTCTATTTACTTATCATCAAGGGTAATGAGTGTTATTATTTTCACCCTTTGCGGTGCAACGGGAAATGTACTATTGTTTGGGAGCCGTATTCTTTCAGTTGTTTTTGCCAGTATATTTTTATTCAGTCCGATATTTGAATGGTGCAACAGGATTATGAGAAATGGAGGGTTTAGCGGCAAATTATTATCTGCAAATGTTGCACTTGTGTTAATTGTTATTTTATCTGCATTTTCATTTGATTTAGCAAAGATTACAGAGCATATTCAGATGGTGGCTTTATTGCTTTTGGCGATATTTATTTTTGACAGTATCATGCTTATCTACAATGGACGTAGAATACAAGAGCAAAAAAGAATACGGATGATAGAGCAATATGTACCTATTGTGGAAGAACTGATTTCACAGGTTTGTTCAAGACAGCATGAATACAACAATCGGTTGATTGCCATTGAAGCGGCGGTTATGTCTTCTGAAAGTCTGGAAGAAGCGAAACAATCCGTATCACTTTTGGCAAGTGGGATTTATTTAGATGATAATGACCGGGAACTTTTGTCGTGTGACAGTAAGATAATTGCCGGGATGCTTTATGAGAAGATAAAACAGGCATCTTTGTTACAGATAGATATTTTGGTAGAATTACAAAATGGATTCAAAACAGGTATCTTGCCGGAAACTGAATGGATTGAAATACTGGGGATTTTATTGGATAACGCAATCGAAGCATCAAAAAGCGGCGATACAATATATGTACAATCCTGCAAACTTGACAGATATATTGAATTGACAGTAAGCAATCCATTTACGCCCATGTCAAATACCGAATTTGTCCAACTTTTCCGAAAAGGATTTACAACGAAAGGTGAGAATGGCGACAGGCATGGATTTGGACTGTATAATGTCCTTGCAATTATGGAGCGCTATCATGGAAAAGTAATTACAAGGAATGAGACGAAGAATAAAAGAAATTATGTTGTTTTTGGGGTAAAAATTTAGCTATGTGAAGCACGAACGAGGGTTTTAAGGGAACGAAAATATTTTCAATCCCTTAAAACCCTCTCTTGTTTCTGGCATATT
Source organism: Clostridia bacterium (assembly GCA_910574255.1). GTDB lineage: Bacteria > Bacillota > Clostridia > Lachnospirales > Lachnospiraceae > Laedolimicola. The sequence goes on along the minus strand of CAJTAK010000013.1, from coordinate 11,268 downwards.
GAATTACTCCTATGGGATTGCTATACTGGCAAAAAACAGAGAAAGGACGAAAACGGAATGTTAAATTTAATCAAAAGCGAATGGAGCAAGGTATGTTTGCCTGTGCTTGCAACAACATTTATCCTAAGCATCATAATGTGCGTTTTATCATGCACCCTATATCAGAACTATGCGCTGCAATATGATTTGGAAGCATGGGAGGTTGGTACGGAGATGGTTAATCTTCTGTTTCCGTTGTTTGTTGTACTTCCTGTCTGCTGGAATCTTTACTATGAACGAAAAAATAATTTCCTGTTCTATGTCCGTCAGCGTGTGGGACTAAAAAAGTATCTTGCAGTAAAGTGGCTGGTACAGACGGTTTGTGCATTTTTCATCTTGTTTATTCCTTATGTGCTTTCTGCCATATTTTCTTTATATGTAAAACCGCCTATAGAGCCTTTCTATTTATCAGCAGAAGCTTCACCGGTCAGCCATGTGTTTTTTCATACGTTTGCTGAAGCGCCAATGGTTTATGCGCTTATGTTGTCGCTTTGGAAAGGGATTATTGGCATATTGGTCATGACGCTTGGGTTTGTGCTTTCTATGTATGTGAAAAACATTTTTGTGGTTTTGACGGGTCCGTTTATTTATGCGGTATTGGAAAACTTCATACTTTCAGTTCTCAGGATTGAAAAGTATCGTTTGGTTGTTTCCTTTGAACCGACAACTATTGCAGCAGATGCTTATTCGGCTGCATCGGTTATAGTTGCGCCAGTTCTTTTGTTGGCATTGTGTGGTGCAATATGGCTTTATTTTGCTAAAGTTCGTAAGAATACTGTGGTATAGGAGAAGGTTATGATTGTATTAGCGAAAAAGAATTATGGAACATGGAAAAAAATATTTGCTGTATTCTTTGTCTGCCTTATCTTTTCCGTTGGAAACAGGAGTGGAACGGATTTAACTTATGAGCAGCATATCCTGTCAGCAGCAACTGATCATTACTATATGACCTATTTCCTGCTTCCTATGGTATTGTTCTGCTGCTATACGTTTATCGAAGATGATGCTGAAATTGTGATTAGTCGGTTTGGAAGTTACTTTTCCTATTTTACCAGAAAATGGTTGGGAACGGGATTGATTGCCGGAAGCATTGTCCTGTCTCAGAGCATTGCAATTCTGCTGTCTGGGGTTGGTCTTGTCAGGAATAATACATGGCTGCTTCATGAGGGGGCATTAGAAACCGATTTATTTTCCGTCTTATGCAGATTCTTTTCTGCTCCGGTAGAAGCGTTATTAGCAGTTTTGATTTTTGAATTCATGGGAATTTGGATCATCAGCGGAATATCCATGTGGATTTGCCATTTTACAGGACAGAAATGGACAGTACGAATTTTAGTGGTACTTTATGTTTTTTCGGCACTTTGGATTAAAATTTCAGCAGTACAACACCTGCCGCTTACAGGATTGAACCACTTATTGATTTTACATCATAATTTTACAACTCCCTGGAGATTTTGGGTGACAGTTTCTACAGTTGTTCTACTGATACTGCTTCTTTTGTTGACGGTTAGATTATTTTGGAGAAACAAAATCAGAGATATTTCAATAAAGCAGCATGGTATAAAAAACTATTACCTGCGTCAACTGTTTACAAAAAAGAATATCCTAATTGTGTTGGCAGTGGTGATTGGGATTACATTATACAAGGGTTTGCAGAATCCTTTTGTTTCAAGCGGAGAAGAATGGGTGTATTTTTTGTTTTTAGGGCATGGAGCAGGATATTTTCAGATTTTTCCGTTTCTTGAATTATTGATAATAGGAGGAACGCCTTTATATCTGCTTGCTGCCTTTATAGAAAAGGCGGTCAGCGGACAGTCGCTTTTTATACCAATCCGTCTGAAAAGCCGCCGGGAACTTATGGCTGCAATTATAAGAATCGGAATCTGCTTTATCTTGTTTTACAGTGCTTTATGGGGGATAGCTGGATTATTAAGCTGTTTTGGTTTTAGATATGTACTCACAAAGACAAGCGTGCAAGTTCTTATAAATGCAGTATTTATGAAAGGGCTGGATATTTTCCTGCAATACCTTTTAATGATTGTATTATATATCTTTACAAAACAGGTTACGGTTGGTTTCCTTGCTTTGGTAGGTGCAAATTTCTTATGTATTCTGCCACAGAATATATCTGCTTTTTTGCCTTTTGGTCTTTCCAGTATGGCACGTATTTCAATTTTATCTTCTTATCCGGGGATTGAAGCGGTTATAGCAGATAGTGTATTTCTTACAGGTATATTGTTGTTGTTGGGCTGGTTATTGCTGACAGGACAAAAAAGATTATTAACTTAACGGAGGTGCTTATAAATGGGAGCTTTATTAGAGATGAAAAATGTATCAAAGAAGTTTGGGCACAAGACTATTTTAAAGGATGTTTCTTTCGTTGTGCAGCAAGGGGAAACGGTAGGGCTTGTCGGTGCTAATGGGAGTGGGAAATCTGTACTTTTCAAAATTTTGTGTGGATTTTTACAGCCCGATAAAGGGAGTGTTTTCGTACATGGAAAAAAATTGGGGAAGGGGCGGGATTTTCCGGAAAATATGGGTACTTTTATCAATTCTCCCGGTTTTATTGGCATATACAGTGGATTCAAAAACCTGAAATTCCTTGCGGATATTCGGGGGAAAATTGGAACGAAAGAAATAGAGGATGCCATGTTAAAAGTTGGATTAGACCCGTCTAATAAGACAAAGGTGGATGATTATTCATTAGGCATGAAGCAAAAACTTGGTTTGGCGCAGGCTATCATGGAAGAACAGGACATTCTTGTATTGGATGAGCCGTTTAATGCACTGGATCACAAGACTTATGGGGATATGAAAGAGATTATCCGTATGCTGAAGGCAGAGGGAAAAACTATTTTTCTGACCTCTCACAATTTCAACGATATTGAACAGCTTTGTGATGCGGTTTATACAATCGAAGAGTGCAGGCTTATTCCCTTGACAGAGGAAATTGCAGATAAATATAGGGAAACTAATTAAATGCACTTATCCTTATGTAGCGGCTCTTGAGGAATCAAGGCCGCTGTTCTTTATCTTCTGTTGTAATGAAAGAATGGCTTGAGAAAAACGATTCTAACTATATTATAGCAGAAAGTAAAAATGATATTGTATTGCAGGCAAAAAGATGTGCTGCAATGAAGGAGGAACTTTTTATTATAGTGCGTCTTTTTCATTATAGAAATTCGCAGTTTGGTATGGATAGATGATAAACCGGAACGTGGATTTTTTATTCAATGAGAGGGTTAGGGGGAATTTTTATCATGGACAGCTACAAGCCATACAATAACACACTCACTTCTTTAGAGCAGGAAAGGCTCAAAAAAATGTATGATGCGGCAGTGGGGGAAGATAAAAAAATTCTCGAACGTGTCCTGGGGAAATACGGTGCATATAAGCTGGAACTGTAGCTGAATGAAAAATTGAATACTGCAAATACATACAGGACGTGAGGAAATGGAGAACAATCCATTGAAGCGAAGGCATTGAGCGATAAAAACCTGACAAAATGCACAGCAGTTGTGCGGGGCGATGAAGCATATCCGTGATAATAATGCTTCTGAATTTTGGTTGAAATTCAGTTATATAATGACGGTGCAATCCTGATGTGGGCAGCGTAATGACCTGCCGCTTGTATGTGATTTATCTGATTATGGAATGGGAGAAAGTGACAGGGAATTTGTAATTTTTTTTAGTGCATAAAGTGAGCAGACGTTGGGGGCGGATCTGTATTTGGCGGTAGCCAATCCGGAAAATTGGAATGGCGCCAGTAAATTTGGAAATGAAAACCATTTGCTTTAAAATGCAATAAGTACATGAAAGTGTAAGCGTCTATCGGCTTTATCCCAACAGACGCTTTCCCGCTTTAATCCTAATGCATGTAAGTATCATATAATGCACTTATAATTTCTAACTATTCTCCCCTTAATCCACAAGAATTTCCTTGGCAATGACAGCCCTGTCTGCAGCACTGCTGTTCATTCCCTCGCTCTCCATTTGCTGCCAGTCATCAAGATTGTCAAAGATGAAGATATGCAGAGTCTCTATTTCTTTTCTCTGAACGGCAAATCCGGCCCTGCCTGCCATTTCCGAATCAGAGTAAAGCATCTCCCCATCCTGATTAAATATGATAGTCTGGCAGGGTTCGTAGGACCATCCAAGGATCTCAAGCATTTCTGCATCTGTCATATCAGGATCTTTGGAAAGTAATTTTTCTCTTCTGTCATCTGTCAGTTCTCTCTGCTTACCCGGCGTTGTGGTGTGGACAATTACCTGATAGGGAGATATCACGACGTTGTTAAGCTCAATGCTGCCGTTTTTCTCGCCCACTTCAATCGTCTTTACATCCGTTTCATTTACTTCAAAGGGAAGAACTATATGCCAATTGCCGTCCGTCCAATGAGATGCGGATATTTCTTCACTGTCAAGCATCCTGTCATCATCATAACCAAGGCCGTTTACATTTAAACTCAGCTCACCGCTGCCCGAAGCTTTCTCTCCGAGATTCACTTTCAGCATACCGGCAAATGTATGGCTGTCGATTACCTCTCCCTCAAAGGTGTTTTGGAGCTGTTCAGATGAATTTCCAGCAACACTCCATGTTCCGTCTATATAAAATCCTGCGGCTGTTCGGTTATCTGCAGCATTCACACCTGTATAATGCTCAGGAATATGAGTAAAATCTGCGCCTTCCGCTTCAATGTTAACCGTAAGGAATATGGAATATCCATCACAGTAGATCTCCGATGCAGTCAGTGTGATTCCTTTATCAGATACGGAATAGTCCGATGTATCCAAATTCCCTGCCTGATCCTCATTTGTTAAGACAGTTCCCTTATCCGCATAATCACCGAAATATGTGACATTATCCTCAACTTTCTCAAATATTTTTCCAATCAATGGAATCTTTGCTGCAAGCACCGGATTAACATAACCCAATCCGCCAATTCCAATAACGGCTGCTGCAATAGCTGCTGCCGCTGGTCTTCCTATTTTACTAAATTTTTTCATTTTGCCTTGCCTCCTTTTAAGTACCCGTATTTCTCTTTCATCAATTTCAGGAGCAAGGGCCTGCTTTAAGATTTGATCTAACTTTTTATCTGTCATATCCTATTGCCTCCAATTTTTCCTTTAACTGCTTCTTTGCTGTCCGCATCCGGCTCTTGACGGTTCCTTCCGGCAGTCCGAGAATCTCAGAAATCTCATTTATCTGCATATCCGCTGAATAATACAAATAGATTGGCAGCCTGTATTTTTCAGGCAGAGATGCAACTAATTCCTGAATCATTTCTATCTCATTTTGCTGCAATATAATATGTTCCGGTGAAGCTTCATTGTCATGATTGGAAGCCTCATATCCCTCATCGGACATCTCATCCATACTGTCAATTGGAACCAGTCTCATCCTGTTTGCGTATTTTTTCTTCTTATTTTTCCAAAGATAAATTGAAGTGGATAAAGCATAACTCTTTGCATTCTGCCCGGAGTCCAGTCTTTTCTTTTTCTCCAGCAGTTTGAGCATAGTGTCCTGATACAGATCGTCTCCGCTTTCTGCGTCTTTGGCAGTCATTCGGCAAAATCGCAGAATATCCTTTCCAAACCTCAGGACAAACTGCTCGAATTCATCATTATTCATAGCAGCTATCCTCCTTCTTCTTTTAAGTCGACTTATAAAGATTTGCCCTTGTATAGATATATTGTCACGACACTGGAATAAAGTTTTCAAATTCTCAAAAAATTTTATCATTTTTATAACCAAATGAAAACTATGAGCGGAATCCGGCTTCTTTTTGCCTGCGCCTTTAACCGGATTGCTTGTGGAAATCCCCTCCCATTTTTCATAAAATTATGCTATAATATTTTCGGAAAAAAGAAGCCCCTTTCATAGAGCAGAAAGCAGGCAGCAAAAAGGAGAGAGATTATCATGGCAGCTATTATGAGCTATCTATATTCCATCCTTTGGAGTATCGTAGTTTTGGGAATAATCATTTATTTTGTCTTTGTGAAAAAGAGCAGGAACCGGAAAGCCGCAGAAACGGGAGAGGACAAAGAGCGTGTGAGACAGGCGGCAGGGCAGATGCTGGTGGGAGTGAACGATTATCAGCTGGCCTATGCCCACTGGGAAGAGCATGAATCCTATGGCCGCACGGTTAAGACTACCTATTTCCGCTATGGGGCGGCGTTTCAAGGGGGAACATTGTGGATCTTTCCTCTGCATATTGATAAGAGAAGCCGCCAGGTTCAGGCCGGCAATCCCATCACGCTGACCTCCCGGAATCTGGGCAAGGTGACTGTCAAAACGAAGGAGAAAAACGGCGTCATCAGCCGGGTGGAGGCATGGCTGGGCGACAAGCAGGGACATGCCATTGCCCAGCTATATGTGGATGCGGAGAATCTAAGGAAAAGCCGCTGGTTCCCGGTTAATATTCTGCAGCAGCAGGAGTGTGAAGCGTTTTCCCGGTTTATCACAGCTCTGGCGCAGCAGGTTGCCAGTGAGAATCCCGGTATTGATGCGGTGATAGCGGCCGAGGTCAATGAGGGCTATGGAGTGATAGGAGCAGGTCTTTCTATTGCAGGCGCAGTTGGTGCAATGGTATTTCCTCCATTTGGTGCGGTTCTGTGTCTGATTGGACTGATTTTGTCGATTGTAGGAAAGTCAAAGGGAGCCAAGAGTAAGAAATGTCTGATCATAAGCATCATTTGCATGGTGTGGGCCGTATTTTTTAACTACATGTATTTTACGATTATGTGGTAGAATCAGGAGATAGGAGGTTAAGCCATGTCAGTGTCACTTTATTATACGGCAAGCCGGACGCAGCCGATTACCTTACAGGAACAGAAAGCCTGCGATGAAATCGCCAGGCGTTATGATGCACAATATCCCTATGGAGAAATGTATGAGGGATTCTGCATTTATGATTTGGAAAAAGACAGACATGAAAGTGAAAAGGACGTTATTTTCAGCGGTGCTACAAAGTTACCGCCGGATGTTGATCAGGAGTTGTTTTTTGATATTATAAATTGGTGGCTGGAATGCCTGAGTGAAATCACTGACATGCTTCCCGGCGCCCAATGGCATGTGCATATTGATGATACGGTTCTGGAATGGGGAGAAGAGGATAGAGGGGCGCTTTTTTGAAAGAAGCATTTTGTTTTCCTCTATGGGAAAAGGGAGCTTTTTATATAAAATGGAGAGGGTGCGTTATGACAAAGAAAGAATTACGACACAAGCTGAATCTTGCAATATCTCAGGAGGAATGGGAGCGGCTTCAAAGGGGAGAGCTGCCCATCAGTGATTTTAATAACAGTACGCTTAAGGAAATGAAACAGGAAAGTACGGACGGGGATGAGAGCTTTGTTGATGAACAGCTTGCCAAAGAGCTTTCCCAAGTTCTAAAGGACTACCTTTCCCGGCATCTGCCGGATAAACCTTTGGCATGGAAATATATTATAATCAGTAGCATTTATCTTACTTACATTGCCGAACGCCCCATGCATCCCATGGAAAAGCTGGAGATCAAGGTGACGGAGGATAAAGAGGGCAGGATTTATGAATGTCCGAATAAATCTTCCAAAAGAGACACAAGCTGCCATTTCTGCGTGTGTAAGAAGCTGTCAAATTATGAAATTGCCAAACGAAAAACCCAAAAGCAGTTTTACCAATATAATCATGAGGAAATTGCCGGGAAGCTTCGGATTCCTTTGGAAAACGGCTATTTATATTTGAAATTTTTAAACAGGAGCTATCGGGTCCATTGTCAGACGGGCTGCGTGGAATGGTCAGAAAATGATTTTGCTGATGTAAAGGAAGCCGATTTTAATGAGGTTATGACCATTTATGATATTCTCTGCTATTCAAAGAAGGGTGCGGCCCCCTCAAATGAGTTTGCATTAATACAGCGGCTTTCCAGTGTGCAGAATGCCGCATCCTATGCCGGAGAGGGTTCTTTTAAAAAGGATGAAGCTTTCTTTGACGGGAAAGCGGAGCTGCTTGTACAGGCGTTGGAGAGGCTGAACGGGAAGCCATACGGAAAAGGTGACGTGAGCTTTCGGATTCCGGTGTTTCAGTCTCTGGACGTGATTTTTTCCTTTTGGAACTCGGACGAGGACTTCCCGGCACAGATCCAATTTTTGTGTGATAAGAATACGCTGCAATATATGCATTATGAAACCATATGGTATCTCATATCCCATATGGCAGGGCGGATCAAAGAGATGTGTAACCCATAATACACAGATTTTCAATGGATTATGGGTTCCTTATGCACCTATTGACTATCCATCACATCCATCATATATACAATATTCAAAAGTTCTATGGCATACAGTCTAAGTCTGTTTTCTTTTAACAGAAGACATTGATTACTGTCTTCGGATATATGGTTCTCGATTGTATAGAGTGCATGGATGAAAGAAACGTATTTGTTTGCATGTTCCGCATAGTCATGCCCAAATGTTTCTTCAATGGTAGTGGCTGTTTCATGAATAAGTGCTTCTAATTCATCGCTGTTCTTTTCGTTTATAGAATAAGGAATTAACGTTTCTTCAAAGTCAGAGCTGTATTCAATGCAAAAGGATTGGGGCGAAAAAGAATAGTCATTGTCATTGCTTGCTGCCGCAGTATCTTCCGCAAAGGATACATTGCCTGATAATTCATATTCTTGAGACAATAATATAAAGGATATCAGCTTGCATTTTTCTATCAGAAGATCTCCGGATATGGCTGTATACATGCTACCCCCAATCATTGCATTAGGTCCATATAATTCACGGCTTTGATAAACTTCTTCCTGATAATACTCCTGCCAAAGACTGATTGCATTCTGTAATTGATCATAGTCGGTTTTACTTAGTAATCCCTTAAGTTCAGAACCGGTGAAGTCAATCTGTTGGTTCCATGCTTCACATTTCGCTAAAGCAGATTTCCAAAATTCCGGAGGAGCAGCTTCATAATCCATTACATAGTTCCGGTCAACTGGATTAAATGCAGCTTTTTCATAAAAATCATGATTCGTGGAAAGGAAGTATGCACTCTCGCTGGAATGATCCGGAATATTGGATGGTTCATCCGAGCTGTCCGGATTATGATCGTCTATGGATTGCGATGAATTATCCGGTATTTTATTGTTGGTTTCATAGTTGTTTTTACTGTTATCAGAAGATTCATCTATGGGATTATCGTTAGGTAAGCTCTGATCATATGTGACGTCTTCTTGTGGAATTTCATTTTTCCTGCATCCGCTAAGAGCAAGAAATAAGCTCAAAGTCATACAAAATAATAAAGATTTATTTTTCATTATAAGATTACCCTTTCAAAACATTCTTGACACCTTATTTATATCACAGTGAGAAAGACAATAAAATACTCAACGTATAAACGACACAGATTTTGCATAAACGACACAAATCAAATCCGAAAAGGGAGAAAAGTTTTAATGAAATTTAATAAAATTGTGGGTGAGATTGTGGTAAAATAATCTTGTTATGGTGGTGGAAGTTGTTGAAGTAATGAAATGTGCTGTTGGAATTGAAAATGAGTTTGGAGAATAACGAAGATGTTTTTTATGATAGGAATTACCCAGGGAAGAAAAGCGTTTGAGTATGATCAGCTGGTTATCTGTGACCATTGCGGCTCTTACGGCAGATATCAGGTGTTTATGACTTATATGTGCCTGTCCCTGTTCTTTATTCCATGCTTGAAATGGAACAGGCAGTATTATGTGAAGACGACATGCTGTAATACCATTTATTCTCTTGATCCGGAGCTTGGAAGACGGATTGCAAGGGGAGAAGCTGTAGAGATACTGCCGCAGAATCTCACACAGGTACAGGCGGGATACAAAAGCAGGATTAAGAGCTGTGATAACTGCGGATTTGAGACACAGGAGGACTTTGAATTCTGCCCGAAATGCGGGAAGAGATTTTAAAGTGAGTACATGGCAGATTAGAGCAGTAATGGGAAGCATTTTGTAAAGGATAAATGAATTTAAGCAGAAAGCAGGTTGAAAAATGGGATATTTGATTTCAGAGACAACAAAGGAAGAGCGTGAAAGGATCGTTGCGGAATCCTTGGGCAGCATGGATGCAAATTGTGATGGCTGTATGGCTGGCTTGGCGGATATGTATCAGGATTACATTGACGGCAAAAAAGAACTGCGACAGATCAATATGGAGTTCAACGCCAGATATGTAAAGGATGATGATATGCCGGACAGACCTGGCTGCAGTTATGTGATGTAAAAGGAGAAAAGAGCATTGACAGATTTGATATTTGGCGAATTAAGTGAAGATGGTGATTATGGCTGGTTGGGGAAGCAGACACTTGACTTTGGAGAAACCTCCTATACCATAGAGCTTCTCATAACAAAAAGCAGCGAAGAAAGCGGAATTACGGAAAGGCAGAAAGAAGCGTTTCAGTGCTTATGGAAAAATGGCCCAAACTGCAATCAAAACTCATTGAAGCATTGATTAAATACTATAACGAGGAAGAACGCTTTGCCTGGGGGCCTGATGATGAAGCGGAATTTGAAACATGGTGGCCGGAGATTGAGACAAGGGATGCACTTTTGCAGGCAGTAACGCCGGAGACTATGGTTATCCCATGGGATTTTACCATGGAAAAAGTTAAGGGAGGGCGGTATGTTTATTTGCTTTTCTCAAGGACATGGGGCGGTGAAGACTGGGACGATAATGGAATCGGTGTGGGATTTTTAAATGAGGAAATTGATGAGATCGCTTATAAGGATATTGCGTTTTGAACTAATATTAATTTGTATTTTGGTCATTGAGGGCTGTTCCGGCAGCAGTTCTAATTTGCTTATGCTTGGGGAACTTCCAAAAGCAGAAGATAGGGAAGAGATCGGCAATGAAATCCCCCAGTGGGTATGTGATGCTGATTGGAATCAACCATTATATGCAATATCTTCCTCAGATATAGAACCTTTTGATACCTATGCACAGGAAAAATATTTTAGACATTGACCATATGGAGCATAAAGAGGTTGCAATAGATGAGATTCCTGCCATGGAGATTCATGCTTGCATAAATGCTATGGAAACCTTATGTTCCGAACGAACAGCGAATGTAGATGACTGGATTGTAATTTCTCCGCAATGATGTATAATACCTGACTTTGGTATCAGACATTAAAAAATGGCGTTAGTTTATGAAAATAGTAAAAGCTGTTGCATTTCGGTGCAGCAGCTTTTTGTGATAGGATTATTAAAATTTGT
>CAJTAK010000012.1 GCA_910574255.1 Clostridia bacterium | reverse complement strand
GAGTCCTTGATAATTGGTTTTCAACTTTTAAGAAGCCCAATGACAAGCTTGCTACTTTATGCTCTTTTTCCTAGAGTCAAACGGAAAGAATTAACGTCGTTTACTATAATTCTCATCTGAATAATAGCTTCCCTCAAAGATAAGATACCCTTCCTCCGTATATTGCCATACATCAGCCGGGTAGCTTACCGTACTCACATTTTGAAGCTGTCCGTTTTTGTCATATTCGTAACATCCCCTGACAATGTTTACGCAGCCATTCTCTGTTTTCAAATCAAATTTCCGAAAGCCCTGGTCCGTGAGCAGGATAATGGTCAGCTCTGCATTTTTCTTTTCCTCTACCTCTTTGCAAAATTCCAGTACCTGTTCTGCTCCTGCCATGTCAACCTGATTTTCACTGTCAACAGCCACATAGCCATTCTCACCAAGCCTTGAAACAATACGCTGCATCGTTTCCGGACTGTCTAATGTGCCTGTCTTAGCCGCCTCTTCATAAATATCACGATAAATCACTGCTATGCTGTCTCCATTGTCACAATTACTTTCAGCCAAGAGAGGCTCTTCCCTATTCTCCGCCGCTGTTTCAAAATCCGGCTCTTCCAATGGTTCATCACGGCAGCCAGTCATTACAAGTGCAATTACGCCAGTCATTGCTAATAACCGCAGTCTTGCTTTTATGATGGATACACTGCTTTGTAAAAGCTTTCTGTTTTTCTTTCTCTTGTGTCTGTATTTTCTCTTCTCCATGCTCTGTCCTCCTGCTGAATGATTAGAAAGATAAATAAATTTTCATAGTCCCTCATGCGCTCCATTGACGCACCACCATAACTGAAAGTCAGTAAATATTACTTTTGTAAGATTATTGTGTAAAAAAATACAATTTTCTTTCAACCAAAATACTACACCTGTAAGATTTTTAAGTCAAGAAAAATATTAAATCTCTTATATCGGACCAGATTTTAAAAACGACCAAAAGGATAGACTTTTACGCTCCCCGCAATATATCAAAGCTTCTCATGCAGCAGCTTCAACACTTCCCGGAGTTCTTTTGCCCCCACCTGTCCCGGGGCTGATGCCCTACCGGCCGCTCCAAATGTCAGGGCTGATCCAAAGATCTCTCCTGCAAGCCTGCTGATCACGCCCGTTCCTCCCATGGACATGGTAATCACCGGCTGTCTGGCATAGCACTCTTTCATCTGCCAGGTAGCCGCTAAGAGGGTCAGCACATCCCCCGGATCACGGGGCATAGCCGCAAGCTTTAACAGATCCGCCCCTGCCTTCTGCATCCTGCAGAGCCGCTCCACGATCTCCCCCGTATTGGGTGTCTTTTCAAAATCATGGCTAGACGCTATTACTTTTACTCCTTCTCTATGAGCCTTTTTCGCAATCGCAGAAAGAAGCTCCTCTCCCATAAACAGCTCCACATCGATCACATCCGCCTGGCCTGACGCAAGAACCTCCGAAAGAAATTTCTCATAATCCTCCAAAGAAATCTCCTGCTCACCGCCCTCCTGTCCGGTCCGGAAAGTAACGAGAAGAGGCAGCTCTCCAAGTTCCCCACGCAAAAGCTCCAGCATTTCCCGAAGCTGTTCCTTTTCCAATGCCTTTTCAAACCAATCCGCTCTCCACTCCGCCAGATCCGGCTCTGCTGCTTTCAGCTCCCTGGTCTGAAGAAGTATCTCCTCTCTGGTCCGCCCCACAATAGGAGCACATATCTTAGGCATCCCTTCTCCGATCACGATATTTCTAACCTGAACTTTATTCATTTCCATTTTGTCCTCCTATCAAAATCACTGCGTGATGGCACTAAAGGGTCAAGTCGCTTCGGCGCACCGGTAATGAGAGAAACTTTCATTCGAAAGGGCACTCATGAAAGTTCCTCTCGTGCGCCTTTGCGACTTTACCATCCATCCTAATCTTAATATAAATCAATTTCCAGGCTCCCACACAAACCGCACCTTCTCCGGTGCAAAGTGCTTTGAAGCATGTCCCGTCAGCTGCCGGTACAAAAGCTCCCGAACAATATACGCCGTTTTACAAAAATACTCCCACCGCCCCGTTTCCTGAAAGAAGTCGTCCTCCATGCCATCCCTGCTCTGATTCCCCAGGGTTCCTTCATAGATGGCATACCTCTTAAGGAGCCGGTTGAAATCCCTCGGCATATACTTATAATAGGGCATATCAAGGGGAATCCCTGCCTGTTCCAAGACCTTGGCAATAAACTCTCCGCAATTGTAAGCCTTGTAAACCGGCCGTCCCCCAAGCCACGGAAGCAGAAGCATCTGAATCAGATTGTACATAATCTCCGGGTCACGGCGAACCTTAGCCAGCCATCTCTTAGCCCGTGCATACCCCTGTTCCGAAACAGGAACCTTAAAAATCTTTGTATAAATAGGGATATTTTCACCAAGGGTATAATAAATGCGCTTTTCCTCAATATACCCGGAGATGGGCGGCGTCTTTGCCCTTAATCTGGAAAATGCATAAAAATGCTCATACCGATCATCCAAAGACAATGCAACATGGGTATATTTATAATGTGTCACCCTCTGAGTCAGCCTCCCAAAGCCGGAGGGAAGATACAGAAGCAGAATATATAAATGTTTCATTTGATTTTCCCTTCTATTTTTAGTTCCGTAACATACTGCCCATGCACCCATAATAGAATAATTTCCAGCCGCCAAAATATGCGTCTGCAAATTATTCTGTGCATGGACAGTACGTTACTGTTTTAGTTCCGTAACATACTGCCCATGCACCCATAATAGAATAATTTCCAGCCGCCAAAATATGCGTCTGCAAATTATTCTGTGCATGGACAGTATGTTACTGTTTTAGTTCCGTAACATACTGTTCATGCACCCATAATAGATCAATTCCCAGCCGCCAAAACATGCGTCTGTAAATTGATCTGTGCATGGACAGTACGTTACTGTTTTAGTTCCGTAACAAACCATCTTATGGATTGACCATTGCTTTCCGCTTCATTTTACCATATAATAAAGATATTAACGTACTATTTTTTACAACTACGGCAAAAAATTATGATTTTATTAGTAAAACCGGAATCAATCGACAATGGATTTTCTCTGGATATGGCTTTGCGCACAGAGCCGCTGGAGCTGGAATACATCTCGGCCATGCTGAAGGCTGCCCATATTCCCTGCTATCTTTATGAGGCTGCTCTAGATCCCCATTCCTTTGAAGATCTCCTTTATGAATACCACCCGGAAGCAGTGGCAATCACCGGATATATTACACAGGAAAACCGAATCAAGGACTATGCCAGTAGGACAAAGGCATTTGATCCCGATATTCTCACTCTGGTGGGTGGCTCCCACGCACAGAAGAATGCGGAGCGTTTTTTTGAACCTGACATTGACTTTATCTGCCGCTCGGATAATATCTTTGCGATTTTGGACATACTGGAGCAAAAACCCTTTGAAAATATTGACGGTCTCTGTTATCATACCTGTGAGGGATGGCAGAAAAATCCTATAGAGGACTTTGATATCAACCGTCTTCCCATTCCTGACAGGAGCCATATGGAACGTTATCTGTCCTCTTACCGCTATCTGGATGTTCATCCTGTGGCCCTTTTGAAGACAAGTTCCTCCTGTCCCCATCACTGCTCTTTCTGCTACGGAAGAACGCTGAACAATGGCAGATATTATCAAAGAGACCTTTCTCTGGTGATAGAAGAGCTCCAAAGCATCGCAAGCCCAAATATTCAGATTGTAGATGATGATTTTCTCTATGATACGGAACGGCTTTGGGATTTTATTTCCCTGGTCCGCAGTCACAATATTCATAAAACTTTCATTTGCTATGGAAGGGCTGACTTCATCACAGAGAATCCGGAGCTTATGAAAGCCCTTTCCCATATCGGACTCCGATATGTAATGATTGGACTGGAAGCAGTCAGCAACCGGCAGCTTGACAGCTATGCAAAGGGGACCTCCCTTGATATCAACTGCTCCTGCGTCCGCCTGCTTCAGGAGCTGTCCATACAGCCGGTGGGGTTATTTATTGTAGATATCCGTTTTCGGCGGAAGGATTTTAAGAACCTGCGCCGTTTTATTCACAGCCTTGGGATTTCCTATATCGGGATTTCTATTTTTACCCCTATTCCCGGTACGGCTCTTTATAGGCAGTATGAAAAGCGCCTGATTACCCGTGACCCAGAAAAGTGGGACTTTATGCATTTGGTAGTGCCCCCTGTTCACCTGAGCATTTTTAGATTTTATCTGGAATATTTTCTTTTGGTCATGGACTTATTTCGTCTGGCACAGAAAAAAGGAATCTATAAGTTCCTGCACCTGAATGATTACAAGCATATTTTCCGGAAGCTCCTGTTTCAGGAGGGGCTTCGCAAAAACTGAATCCTCCACGGACGGCATAACAAGCTTCTGGCATTGGATACCGGGCACGTGTGATAACATATTTTAAGTAAAGAGAGGTAAACACATATGGAAGAAAAAATGACCATGGATGATTATGCTACCGAGCTGGAAGCCTCTTTCCGCAAGGTGCAGGAAGGAGATGTTCTGACAGGAACTGTCATTGGTGTGTCTGAGACCGAGATTACTCTGGACCTTAAGTATTACACCGAGGGGATTATCCGTCTGGAAGATTATTCCGAAGATCCGTCTTTCTCCATCAAAGAGGATGTCAAGATTGGAGAAGAGGTTACTGCAACCGTTTTGCGTTCGGACGACGGACAGGGACACATTCTTCTGTCCCGGAAAGCTGCCGCAGATGAGATGGCCTGGAAAAAGGTTGCGGAATATCTGGAAAATGAGACCGTTCTTGACGTAAAGGTAGGCGGCGTGGTAAATGCCGGCGTTATCGCTTATGTAGAGGGGCTTCGGGGCTTTATCCCTGCTTCCAAGCTTTCCTTAAGCTATGTGGAGAATCTGGAAGAGTTTTTGAACAAAGAGCTTCAGGTTCGTGTAATCACCGTAGATCCGGAGAAGAAAAAGCTGGTATTGTCTGCCAGAGAGATTCTTCGTGAAAAGGCTGCAGAGGCACGCAGGGCAAAAATCTCCAATGTTGAAGTGGGCCTGGTTACGGAAGGCAAGGTTGAGAGCATTCAGCCTTACGGCGCTTTTATCGACTTAGGGGATGGACTTTCCGGCCTGGTACATGTGTCTCAGATTTCCGAAAAGCGCATTAAGACACCGGATGCTGTTCTGAAAGTAGGCGATACGGTCAAGGTGAAGGTAATCGCCATCAAGGAGGGTAAGCTTTCTCTCAGCATGAAAGCTCTGAATGATGTGGCTGCGGAAGAGATTCGTGAAGAGAAAGTGGTTCTGCCCAAGACAGAAGAGCTGACAACCAGTCTTGGCGATTTGTTTAAGAATATTAAGCTGTAATTTTTAAGGTTTAAAGGACTGCCCATTTTAATCCACAGGATCTTGGGCAGTCCTTTTCTTCATTTCACCTGCTAAAAAGCGTATAATAAAATCTCTTTTTAGCAGAATGAGTTTAATATGAAAAGTAAAAGTTCCTCACATAGATTATATCAGCAGAAAGGAATCTAAGTATGAATCGCATTTTGCTCTTAGAGGATGACACCAGTCTTATAGACGGCCTTCAATATGCCCTGGAGAAAAACGGTTTTTCTCCGGATATCGCAACCACCACAGCGCAGGCTAGGGAGTTTTTGAGCAGTGATACAGCCTATGCCCTCCTTCTTTTGGATGTAACACTCCCGGACGGTACCGGTTTTGACATCTGTACCAGGGTGCGTCAAAAGGACAGCAGGATTCCCATTATCTTTCTGACTGCCTCTGACGAAGAAGTGAACATCATCCGTGGTCTGGACAGCGGCGGAGATGACTATATCACCAAGCCCTTTAAGCTGGGAGAGCTGCTCTCCCGTATCCGTGCTCTCCTTCGCCGTGCCAGCCTTTCTCCTCAGGATGAGACTTCCCTTCTTCGCTGCGGCGATCTGTCTATTGACTTTATCCAAAGCCGGGCTTCCTTAAAAAATGAAGTTTTAGATTTGACTGCTGCGGAATACCGTTTGCTAAGTCTCCTGGTTCGCAATGCCAATCAGGTTGTCCCACGCAGCCGGATTCTGGATGAGCTTTGGGACAGCGGCGGAAGCTTTGTGGATGACAATACACTTTCCGTATATATCCGCCGCTTACGGGAAAAGGTAGAGACAGATCCCTCCCACCCTGTACATCTAAGTACGGTACGTGGTTTTGGATATCAGTGGAATGAGGTGAAGTCATGAGTATTGTTCGAGAAACCAATACAAAAAAATTCATACTATCCTTTTTCCTTATCTTTCTGCTGGCATTTTTTCTGACTTTGGCCGTTACCTCCTATCAAAATCATGCCGCATGGCAGCTTTTACTCAATCACGAGAGAGCCATTGCCACTTCTTTATTGGAACAGGAGGTTCCGGATGAGCTTATTGCCAAAGCACTAAACGCTACCAAATCAGGGCCCGAGGGCATTAACCTTCTGAATCAGTTGGGAATCCATGAGCGCACAAACCTCTCCCTGCTTTCGCCTTTGTCTGCCTACGGGCAAAATACCTTTCTTTTCTCGCTTTTAACGCTCCTGCTCTCTTTTTTCCTGCTGGTCCTTATAATTATTCGATTTCTATTAAATCAGGAGCGTCTATACCAGAAAGCCATTGAGATTGTAGCAGCTTATACGGCCGGCTCTTTTGGTACTCCGCTTCCCGAATCCCGAGAGGGAAGCATCTACCGTCTGTTTGGAGAAATCAACCATATGACCGGAGCCCTGAAAGCCGGACAGGAGGCGGAGCATGAGGCAAAGGAGTTCCTGAAAAACACCATTTCCGATATTTCCCATCAGCTTAAAACACCCTTAGCCGCTCTCTCCATGTACAACGAAATTATTCTCCAGGAGCCGGATTGTCCAAAAATCATTCAAACCTTTGCCAGAAAATCCGATGCTTCCATAGAGCGGATGAAGTCTCTCATTCTATCGCTTTTGAAAATTGCCCGGCTGGATATTGGCAGCATCACCTTTCAAAAGACTCTCTGCCCTGTTTCGGAGCTTCTTGATGCTGCTTTGGAGCCCCTTACCTTTCGGGCCAATCAGGAAGAAAAGGAAATCTTGTTTTTGGAAGCCTGGGAAGGAGAAATCTACTGCGATCCCATATGGACAATAGAAGCCATCGGAAATATCCTTAAAAACGCATTGGATCACACTTCTTCGGGCGGAAAAATTGAAATCCACAAGGAGCAGACTCCCTTGGAAACCCGGATTCAAATTGCAGACAATGGGGCCGGAATCTCCCCTGAGGATCTGCACCATATTTTCAAACGCTTCTACCGAAGCAAGACCTCCAGCCAAACCTCCGGAGCAGGACTTGGACTTCCCCTAGCCAAGGCAATTGTGGAGGGACAGGGCGGAAGCATCTCCGTGCAAAGCAATCCGGGTGCCGGAGCCATTTTCACTGTCAGCTTTCCCCGTTCATCCAAGTATACCTCTGCATAAATTTCGTCCGGCTTACAAAACTGTAAGGTGAAATTCATCTGATTGTAAGCTTCCTATGTTATTTTGATGGATATTAAGACAGCAGCAACTTAAATTAGGAGGATACAAACAATTGGAAATTTTAAATGTACGGCATTTATGCAAAACCTACGGCTCCGGCGAAAGCAGTGTCAAGGCTCTGAAGGACGCTTCCTTCTCCATGCAAAAAAGCGAATTCGCTGCTATTGTAGGTGAATCTGGCAGCGGCAAAACAACCCTTTTAAACCTGATTGGAGGACTTGACGATCCCACCTCCGGGCAGGTCTTCTTAAGCGGTCAGGAATTATTTTCCATGAAAGAGCAGGAACGAACCATATTCCGCCGCAGAAACATTGGCTTTATCTTTCAGTCTTTTCAGCTTATTCCCGAACTGACGGTGGAACAGAATATCATGTTTCCCCTCCTTCTGGATTACCAAAAGCCAAATATGGAAAAGGTGAACGAACTTCTGGCCATTCTGGGACTTACCCAGCGGCGAAACCATCTGCCGAGCCAGCTCTCCGGCGGCCAGCAGCAGCGAACCGCCATCGGTCGGGCACTGATTCACAACCCCATGCTGATTCTGGCGGATGAGCCCACGGGAAATCTGGATTCCAAGAGCAGCCAGGAGGTCATGGAGCTTTTAACCCAGGCCGCCCACCACTACCGGCAGACAGTTTTAATGATAACCCACAACATAGGACTTACTGCTTATGCGGATCGGGTTCTTCGGGTATCTGACGGCAATTTAACAGATTTGGGAGGGAACCATGATGAAAAGCTATCTTAGTCTGATTCCCGCCTATGCAAGAGTTCACAAAAAACAGAACCGCATGACCCTTCTGTGCATTATCTTCTCCGTCTTTTTGGTAACTGCCATCTTCGGAATGGCAGACATGGAAATTCGCAGCCAGAAGCTGCAGGCCATCACCCGCTACGGCAACTGGCACATCCAGATAAAGGATCTCTCAGAGGAAGATGCCGTTATCATAGCCCAGCGCCCGGATGTGGCTGTTTCCTCCTGGTACAACGTATTAAATTATCGCCTGAAGGACGACTATTTCATCGGCGGAAAACGGGCCGCTGTCTGTGGAATCGAGCCCTCGATGCTCACTTTAATGGAATACGATTTAACCGAAGGGACATTTCCGGAAACGGACCGGCAGATTATTCTGACGGAAGCTTCCAAAGAAATACTGGATGCAGAACTGGGAGACACGATTGCCCTTCAAACCCCTGACGGAAATTATCTGGCCTATACGGTCTCAGGCTTTGGAATGGATAACGAAATAGCTATGAAATCTGACGCTATCATTGGCTTTCTCCCTCTATCCTCCTTCCAATCCCTGTATCACTCGGTCAACAATACTGCAGAAGATGCGGATATGGTCTATTACATCCAATTTTCTGAGCATTGCAACATTCGGAGCGCCATAAAGGATATTCAGGCGCAATTTGGGCTTTCTGAGGAACAAATAGGCGAAAACACGGCGCTTCTGGGGCTTTTAGGCTTCAGTGAGGATTCCTATGTAACCGGACTGTATCTAATCGCAGGTGTATTGTTTCTTCTGGTTCTGACTGCCGGAGTTCTTATGGTTGCCAGCAGCATGAACAGCAATATCGCCCAGAGAACGGAATTTTTCGGTCTTCTCCGCTGCCTGGGCGCAGACAGCAGGCAGATTCGCCGTTTTGTGCGCATGGAAGCCCTGAACTGGTGTAAAACCGCTATCCCCATAGGTGTTCTTCTTTCTGTTGTCACCATCTGGGGACTCTGCGGCGCTCTCAGATACTTAAGCTCCATGTATTTTTCCGACATGCCTGTCTTCGGCGTCAGCCTGCCCGGTATTCTGGCGGGTATTCTTGTAGGGCTGATTACCGTGCTTCTTGCTGCCCGTTCTCCGGCAAAAAAAGCTGCCAGGGTTTCTCCGGTTACGGCAGTCACCGGCAATACGGAAGTACCAATCACAGGTTTTTGGAGCAAAAGCAGTCACCGGAATCCATCTGAGGAAAGCTCTCAAAAACATGGGAGTGTTCAGGTTTGTCATATTGAAACATCCTTGGGAGTCTGGCATGCCCTTTATCGGAAAAAAAATTTTCTTCTGATGTCCTTCTCCTTTGCCTTAAGCATTATTCTCTTTCTATGCTTTTTTGCAGCAACAGCCTTTATGAATCATGCTATCACACCGCTGCGGCCTTATACACCGGATCTGTCCATTGTAAGCCCCGATTCCTCCTGCTCTCTAAGGCCGGAGCTTGCTGCCAGGATTGCCGAGTGTCCCGGTGTAAAGCGAGTTTATGGCAGGGCATTTGCCTATGATGTACCCGCACGGATAAAGGAGCAGGAGAAAAACACAATGCTGTTCTCCTATGATCTGCAGCAGCTTAACTGGGCGGAGGAATACCATTATCTTTTGGATGGCGATCTGTCCAAACTGACGGAAGACGGGAATTATGTACTGGGTGTACATAATGCTGCCGGACAATCCTTAGAGGTTGGCCAGGTTGTTCATACCTCTCTGGGAGATGTGACCGTAGTCGGGCTTTTATCCCATTGTCCCATTGACGGAGGATCGGATACCGAACGGCTTATCTGCTCAGAAGACACCTTTTGGCGGCTGACTGGCGAAAGCGGGTACACAATCTTTGATGTGCAGATGACCCGTCACGCCACGGACGAGGATGTAAACCGAATTCGGGAGTTGGTTGGTGATGAGGTATTGTTCTCGGATCAGCGTCTCAGCAACCAGGATTCCCGGGGCGCTTACTGGGCCTTTGCTCTATTCTTATATGGCTTTCTTACCGTAATCGTGCTCATTGCATGTTTTCATATTATCAACAGTATTTCCATGAGTACCTCCGCACGGATGCGTCAATATGGGGCAATGAGAGCTATTGGAATGAGCTGCGGACAGTTTACGAGAATGCTTGGTGCGGAAGCTGCTGCCTATGCCTTCTGCGGCTGTGTGCTTGGGTGTGCTTTCGGTCTGCCCCTCCACTGGTTCCTGTTTGATCAAATGGTTACCGCACGCTGGGGAACTCCCTGGACGATTCCCTATGGGGCTTTGGCTTTGATTCTCCTGGTGGTGGCGTTGGCTTCCGTGGCAGCCATCTTACGTCCTGCCAGGCAGATCCGGCGGATGTCTATTACGGATGTGATACATTCCCAGTAGGCTTTTTAAAACTCTTCAATAAAGCTTTTTGAAATAAAAGACAGGATACGAACAGAAACAATTCGTGTTTCAATTCGTATCCTGTTTAAATCTGAATTCATCTACACAATCCGTCCAATTACATCCTTCATCCGCCCACGTTCTTCTTCTGTCAGGAATGCCGCATCTGCGGCATTAAACAGAAGAGCTTTCCGTTCCTCTTCTGTCATCCCCAGTTCTGTTTTAAGCCTTCGGTATTCCCTCTCTATAGTAGTATCAGAGACTGTCATGTTATCCGTATTCACCGTTACCTTCAAACCGGAACGCAGATATCTAAGAATCGGATGCTCCAAAAAGCTGCTTACAGCCTTTGTCTGAACATTACTGGTAGGGCACATTTCCAGTGGAATCTGACTTTCCCTCAAAAGCCCCAGCACCTTTTCATCCTCATTTGCCCGAACTCCATGACCGATGCGGGCGGCTCCGAATCTTAATGCCGCCTCTATGCTCTCCGGTCCGTCAGCTTCCCCTGCATGAATGGTAAAGGGAAGCCCCAGATCTTTTGCATACGCAAACAGCTCCTCATAATCAGCCGTAGGAAAGAGAGCCTCCGCTCCGGCCAGATCCACCGCAGCCACGCCCCGTCCCAAAAATGCTGCCGCTGTCTCAATGGTTTTCCTATTTGCTTCCTGATTATCCCCTCCGCGCATGCAACAGAGAATCAGCTTTGCCATAAAGAAAGAGCCTGCGGTAGCCTCCTGCATCCCCAAAATCGCCGCCTTCACCGCATCCTCCTGGGTTAATCCCTTCCGAAGATGAGACTGGGGCGCAAAGCGCACCTCCGCATACAGCATTCCCTGCTCCTTCAGTGAACTAAGCAACGTATACATTGCCTTACGAATGGCTTCTTTTGTCTGAAGCACCGACAAGGGTAAATCAAACTTTTCCAGATATTCATTTAAACTCTCACAATCTTCCGGAGCTGACAAGAACAGCTTCAGTTCATCCGGATCCTCTGCAGGAAGCGGAAGCTGCTGTTCTCTTGCCAGCTCCAAAATTGTCCGCGGAAGCAGTGAACCGTCAAAATGCAGATGCAGATCAATCATATCCTTCTCCTATTCAAATTCAATATTATTCATGTCTTTTGCAGCTTTTCTTTTCACAATCCCCCGGCCGGAAAATGTCAGGGCCAGAATTTCAAATCCAGTCATTACCGGATAAGCTCCCGACAAATACCAATACAGAATTGCATTCCAGCCGGAAATCTCCGAATAAGAGATACCGCCCAGCAATACCAGATAGCTGAACAGCAGGGAAGACAATACCAACCACTCATCTAAAAGCTTTTTCCCTCTCAAAAGCCAGGCGCTTATAACCAGCCACCCAACAAACCCGAGGGCTGCCAGCACGCCTCCACTATAACGGTAAACCTGACGGATTCCATTTAAAACAGCGCCCTTATAGCTGATATCCGCCAATAGTCCATGACGTTCCGGCACATCCCAGTACCAGTCCAGATTCAAACGTGAATTTTCCGATTCAAATCCATCTACGCTTGACCCAAGTTCATAAGTATCCAATCGCTTTCCATCCCGATAGGCATTCAAATATACAGGCTGGGTCTTATCCTCCACATAAAGCTTCAGATAAAAACGGCATTTTTCCGCCCCTGACACGTTCCGCCCCTGACCTTTCAAATAGGAAGCAATATCCCCGCTGTCCGAAAACTCCACAGCTCCAAGAACCGCACCATCTGAAGTCTCTGCCTGAAGGGTCACGCCTTCCATTCCCTCATAAGCCACATACCAGCCTGCCATCTCAATCATATTTGACTCATGCCAGACAGTCTTATCTCCGGTTATCCGTTCAAAAAGCAGGTTCCCTCCATTTTCATCCGGTTCACTGTAAAGATATACCAGCGTTTCCATCTCATCATAAGTTGCTGTATAAGCAACCGCCTTTCCCAGTGCGCCAAATAAATCTCCCAGATAGCCTTTCCGCCAGGGTGACATATAAGTGGAAGGCATCGTAGCCTGCCGTTCCAGAATCCCCTGATCCATAGCCCATTCCAGTTCATCCCGAATCTGCAGGCAGATATCATTGGCCATGGCGCCATTCTCATAATACCCGGCTTGTGCAAGAGCGGTCCGCACAATCCAGAACACCCATCCGTCCCGAACCTCCCAAGTATCGGCATCCCCTTCCGGCCCGGCCCAATACTCCCTGCTGCTCTGAAAGTAAGGCTCCAGCTCCTTTAAAGTGGGACAGGCATCACACATACGGGCTATTTTTTCCCTGGTCAGGGTTACTCCCGGAATGTCCTCATTTGGCTTTACCGCCATCATGCTTTTATACATTTCGGCAAATCCGCTGTCCTGTAATTCATTGGTAGTATGGATTCCATAATATTTCTCATTTTGGGCAGCTATCAACTGTCCTGCCAGCCACAGGCACAAAAAAGGCACCAGCACCAGAATCCCTTTTCCTATATAACCCTTCTCTTTGGACTTCCTCCAAAGTCCGAAAATACTTCCCAGATAAACCGCCAGAAATACAAGCAGGAAGGGTACCACCCAGATGGCATCCTCCCGTGTATAGAAAAAACTCACTGTTCCAAAAACAGCAGCCAGCATCCAAATTATCTGCCTTTTCAGCGGCTCTTTTCTTCGAAGGTACATTGCCAGAAATCCGCCAAAAATCAACAGTACCTGAATATAAGAAATACTGTTGCGGTACACCCTCTGAAACGCCTGCACAGAATAAGAAATCGGATTCCACAGCAGCGCCAGATACAGCAGTCCCATAGCCCACGCCTTCTTTAACAGCGGACGCAGTCCATAGACAAACAGCATACAGCTCACCGTATAGCACAAAGCAGTGACATTTAGATAGGACAGGTGAAGAAAATTGCACACCGCCAGATACAAAGGAAAAAACATCCCTTTGGTCAGAGTAAGATCATTGTATTCTCCGAGCCACTGCCCATTTCGCAGGGTTTCCGCCAGATGCACCATTATCCAGTCATCATGGATTCCCTTGGGAACCGCCATAATAGGAAGATTATACACCAAAAACTGCTTCAGCAGGCCCATCCCTGCCATAAAAAGAAACAGCAGCAGTTCCTTCCTTGAAATTCTCTGCCTCCAGCTGCTTGTCATGCCATTTCCTTCTTTTCCAAATTATCCGGTCCAAAGCTCATGGGAAGAAGCTGAGAAAGTGTATAGACCTGATAATCCTCCGTGCCTGTCCCCAACACTATCTCAAAGGTATCCGGATCGCAAAACTCTCTCATTACCTGACGGCAGATCCCGCAGGGCGGCGCAAGCTCTAAGGGACCGCCTGCCGCTCCGCCAATCACAGCAATGGCATGGAACTCTCTCTCTCCTTCACTGACTGCCTTTACAAAAGCAGTCCTCTCTGCACATATTCCCGGCGAATAGGCTGCGTTCTCCACATTGCAGCCGCAGAAAACTTTTCCGGACTCAGAAAGCAACGCTGCTCCCACCTGATAATTGGAGTATGGTGTGTATGCACGGTTTCTGATCTCAATTGCCTGTTTCATTAACTCTTTGTAATCCATTTTGTTCTCCTATCAAATATTTTACGCTTTCTTAAATTAAATGGCTTCCGCCAGAGCCCCAATGCTCTCTGTCACCAGCTTTTTAAAAAGGGGCGCCGTTCGATCTGCCGTTTCCTGAACTTCCTCATGGGACAAAGGCTGAGACGTCACACCTGCTGCCATATTGGTAATGCAGGAAATTCCGCAGATATGCATTCCCATATGATTAGCCGCTACTGCTTCACATGCCGTACTCATTCCTACCGCATCAGCTCCCAGGGTCCTGGCCATCCGAATCTCTGCCGGCGTCTCATATTGAGGGCCTGTAAACTGCATGTACACACCCTCTTGAATAGAAATTCCCATAGCTTCTGCTGTTTTTCGAATCACACTGCGCAGAGCCCCGTCATAAGTATCGCTCATATCACAGAACCGCGGCCCAAGGGCATTGCAGTTAGGCCCTATCAGCGGCGAAGGCACAAGCACTGAAATATGATCCCGAATCAGCATCAAATCCCCCGGCCGGTAGTCCAGATTAACTCCGCCTGCCGCATTGGTAAGAAAAAGTATTTCCGCTCCCATCAGCTTCATCAGACGGATAGGCAGAACTACATCATTCATAGGATATCCTTCATAATAATGTACTCTTCCCTGCATGCAGACTACCGGAACATCCTTTACATAGCCAAAAATAAAACGCCCCTGATGCCCCTCTACCGTAGACTGGGGGAAACCCTCGATGTCCCCATAGTCCAGAACCGCTTCCTGACGGATCGTGTCCGCAAAATCCCCTAATCCCGATCCAAGAACCAAAGCAACCTTCGGTACAAAATCCACCTTGCTCTTACAGCTCTCATAGCAGTTTAACAGTTTCTCATAAGCCTGATTCATATATATCCTCCTATTACACTTCCGTAATATCCTGTCGGTACACCTCTGTCTAAATCAATTTCCAGCCGCTTAGATCTGCGTCAGTAAATCGATTTGTGCACCGGCAGGATATTACTGTTTTAAGTTACTATGCAACAGTACGAAAGGGTAAAGTCACTTGGGCACACCTGTAATGAGAGAAACTTTGCGACTTTACCGATCCAATACCATCTGATCATATTCCAAAAAAGCAAATCCCAGACGCTCATACAAACGCACTGCCGCTTCATTGCTTCTGGTTACCTCCAGCCGAAAGCGCATCACCTCCGGGTGCTGCTTCATCACTTCCTGAAAAAAGCGGCTTCCATACCCTTTGCCTCTGGTTTCCTTTTTTAAATAAAGCTCCTCAAACATCATACATCTGCCGCCTACCTCGCAGGCATAAAAGATGGTCGTATAGCCAAAGCCTATGATTTCTTCATCCTCCATCAAAACATAGCCTTCCAATACCGGATCTTCACTGACCGCATCCTCAAAGGTCCGCTCAAGCACCGCAGACTTTACCGGATGGCACACCGCATCACTATGGTAAAACTCCTGCACCATAGGGAGAACCTTGTCACGCATGCTCTCCTGCATCTTCTCTATATGAAACAATGGTTTTGCCAGCTCCTTTCATTATTTACATCTTCCTCTCCAAACGCCCCTGAATCATGGTTGAAGTCAAAAGAATCACAATCGTCCCCACGATCATCAGGGTTGACAGCGCATTCACATCCGGAGACACGCCTTTACGAACCATACCAAGAATCTTTAAGGGCAGGGTCGTACTCTCCGGCCCTGCGGTAAAGAAGCTGACCACCACATCATCCAGAGACATGGTAAGTGCCAGCATTCCTCCGGAAATTACTCCCGGAGAGATCATAGGCAGCGTTACACGCCAAAAGGTATGAAGCTCGTTGGCTCCCAGGTCCCTGGCCGCTTCTTCAATGGAATGATCAAAGCCTGCCAGCCTTGCCCGAACCGTAATCACCACAAAGGGCATGGAAAAGGTTACATGGGCAATAATCAGCGTGGCCATGCTCATGCTGACATTTAAGGATGTAAAGAAAATCAGCAGGGCAATGGCAAATACCAGTTCCGGAATTACAATGGGGATATATAAAGCACTGTTTAAAGCATTTTTTAGCTTAAACTCAAATTTATAGAGTCCGAGAGCACACAGCGTCCCCAGAATTACGGAAAGAATTGTGCTCACTCCCGCTACGATTATGGTGTTGAAAAAGGACTGCATAAGCTGCCGGTTTTCAAACATTTTTCCGTACCATTCCAGAGTGAAGCCCTCAAAGGTAATGTTCATTTTAGAAGTGTTAAAAGAAAATGCAATCACTACAAAGATGGGCAGGTATAGAAAGAGATAAATAAGGCAGGCATAAAATACACTGCCCGGCTTAAATTCACGTACGTTTCTCTGCTTTTTCATATGCATCACCTTTCTTTTCCGCAACATTCTGCTTTGCTCTATCTCGCTCTATGGAAAAAGCCAAACCGGTTTAGGCTTATGTGCCAGCACAACGCCTGAATGCCTTTGATTCATGTAAATAATCTACCCCGCCGTGAGCCAGCTCAATTTCGCCTTGCTCCATTTCGCTGGACGGGCTTCGCCCTATGGAAAAAGACAGATTGTGCCAGCCTTATGTGCTAGCACAACGTCTGGCACAATCTGTCTTTTTCCGCACGGCTCATGCCTAAGCCATGTCTTCCAAGCTCCCCACTCTGGTGTAGAGCTTCATCAGAATCAGCGTAATCACAATCAGCACAATGGACAGTACCGCACCTAGGGGCCAGTTTCTGGCCGACAGGAACTGATTTTTAATCAAGTTTCCAATATACATGGTCTTTGCCCCGCCCATCATATCCGAGATAAAGAAAAATCCAAGTGACGGAATAAAGGTCTGAATCGATCCTGCAAAAATCCCTGGCATAGTGAGAGGAAGAATGACTCTGGTAAACACATGCACCCTGCCTGCCCCCAGATCCCCCGCCGCTTCCAAAAGAGAGGGATCTAACTTCTCAATAGATGTATGAATGGGCAGAACCGTAAAGGGCAGCAGGGCATACACCATACCAAGCAGCACCGCCCCGTCCGTATAAAGCATCTCCAAAGGACGATCAATGATTCCGATTCCCTGCAGAAAATGATTGATAATTCCCTCTGTGCGGAGAAGCGTATTCCACCCATAAGTACGAATCAGCGAGTTTGTCCAGAAAGGAAGCATCAAAAGCAGCACCAGTACAGGCTTCCATTTCCTGGGTGCATTAGCAATAATATAGGCAAAGGGATAGCCCGCCAGCAGACAGATCACTGTAGTTTCCAGGGAAAGCAAAAGGGAATCAAAAAACACCTTTGCATACTCGCTCTGAAACAAACTGGCATAATTCGAAAGGGTGAATGTAAAATCCACACCCCCATAAGCATTTTTTGTCAAAAAAGTGATTCCTATCACATAGATAAGCGGAATCATAAGAAATGCCGCCAGCCACAGAACCGTAGGTCCCACTGTAGTAATCACACCCAGACGCTTCTTAAAAGATTTGATCATTGGTCATTCCCTCTATCTTAACAGACTGCTCAATCACATTGTAGATCTGCTCTTCCTTAGTCCGCATCACTACAACCTTTCCCGGATTCCAGTACACATTCACCACGGTTCCAACCGGAATCAAATCGTCCTCCGCCGGCGTCTCGGCTTTGAGCATCTGTCCATTGGGAAGCTCTACCATGGTCTTATTGATAGAGCCCACAAAGATATGCTCCCGAACCTGCCCCCGGAACCGGAATCCCTCCACCGGCTCCATAGAAAGCTTCAGGTTCTCCGGCCGCACGCAGAGATATACCATCTCTTCCAGGCGGTAGCCCGTCTCCCTGATTCTGGCCTTTCCCGATTCCATGGTTACTTCAATGGAATCCTCTGTCATTTCCTCTATATAGCCCTCAATAATATTGGACTCTCCTATAAAATCCGCCACAAATTTCGTCTCCGGATGATTGTAGATCTCCTCCGGCGTTCCCACCTGCTCCAGATTTCCCTGATTCATAACAGCAATTCGGTCGCTCATGGTCAGGGCTTCCTCCTGATCATGGGTAACATAGATAAACGTAATGCCCAACTGCTTCTGCAAATGCTTCAGCTCCACCTGCATCTGCTTGCGGAGCTTCAGATCCAGTGCTCCCAAAGGCTCATCCAAAAGCAGCACCTTGGGCCGGTTCACCAACGCCCGGGCAATGGCTACCCGCTGCTTTTGTCCTCCGGACATCTGGGAGGGCATCCGCTTTTCCAGTCCGTCCAGACGCACCAGTTTGATCATCTCCTCCACCCTGCGGCGGATCTCATCCTTTTTTACTTTCTTCTCCACCAGTCCGAAAGCGATATTGTCAAAGACATTCATATGGGGAAAAAGGGCATAATTCTGAAATACCGTATTCACATCCCGTTCATTGGGCTTCTTCCCCTCCACGTCCGTGCCCTCCAGAAAAATCTGTCCGGAGGTGGGATATTCAAAGCCCGCTATCATCCGCAGGGTCGTTGTCTTGCCGCAGCCCGAGGGCCCAAGCATAGTCAGAAACTCTCCCTCTTCCACATTAAGATTCAGCTTCTTTACTACCCTGTCATCATCAAAGTTTTTATCTACATCCTGCAGACGGATAATTACCTTATCTCTGCTTCGCTCCATCCAATGTTCCTCCCCTGCTACAGGGTTTTGTATCCACGCTCCCCTGTCCGAATCCGCATCACATCATCAATTGTTGAAATAAAGATCTTGCCGTCTCCCACGCTTCCCGTGGTCAGCTTCTGCTGCAGCTCGCAGAGTATTTCCTCCAGATCCTCATCCCACACTACCGTCATTACATGAATCTTCGGCAAAAGATTCATATCCAGATTCAGTTCCTCAAAATCCTTTGCATCTGCTTTCTGCCGCCCGCAGCCCATGGCCGCAGTCACGGTCATACCCGAGTATTCGTTTTTTGCCAATATTTTTTTGATAATATCCAGTTTATCCGGCCTTGTTATAATCTCAATCTTCTTCATAGCAGCCTCCCTCACTAATTGGTCTTCATTTTCGTAAACACTTCGTCATACCAGACAACCGCATCGCCCACTTCCCCGATCATATCGGCCCGTTCAATCTCGGAAGCTTCTACGTTGCTCCCCGGATTGTTCAGATATTCCTCGTCCAGAACCTCAAGAGCCGCATCATTGAGACACACGCTCGGGAATTCATCCAAAATCATTTTATAAATCTCCGGCCTGTGGATAAAGTCTATGAATTTCTCCGCATTCTCCACATTCTGGGCATTGGCGGTCATTACGAAATTGTCCATGGAAATCTGGCAGGGCTCTTCTGTGAATACCACATCAATATCCGGATTTTCCTTGATTGCCATTCCTGCGTCCGTATTGTAAACAATGCCCACAGCCACGTCATTGGCCGCCAGCAGGGTCTTGGGACTGTCGCTGTCATAGGCCTTAATATTGGGCTGAAGCTTTAGAAGCCAGGGCAGTGCGGCCTCGATAACCGCCTGGTCACGGCTGTTGGAATCCTGTCCCTGGGCTTTCAGAGCGATTCCTACAATCTCACGGACGTCGTCCACGGCTACAATATTATTTTCCAGGGCCGGATTTAGGAGGTCGTCAAAGGTTTTGATCTCCACGCCCAGTTCCTTGCATTTTTCCTTATTTACGGCAATCACGGTAATGGTGCTCATAAAGGGAATCGAGTACTCGTTATCCGGATCAAAATCCTGATTCAAAGCTGTAGCACTGATATTGCCCAGATTCTCCAGATTCTCCTTATGTATTGGCTGAATCAGATCCTGTTCTACCATAGCTTCTACCACATAGCAGCTTGCCATTACCAGGTCGTACTGATCAGAGCCGCCTGCCGTCAGCTTGGCAAGCATCTCCTCATTAGAGGAAAATGTGGATTCTATGACCTTGATTCCCGTCTCCTCCTCGAAAGCATCATAGACATTCTGGGGTATATACTCCGTCCAGTTATATAAATACAGCTTCTCCCCACTGTCCTTTTTTCCGCATCCGGAAAATAACGTCATCAAAAGCATTGTTGTCACGAATAACGCAATTACTCTTCTTTTCACCTTATGTTCCTCCCAATTTAGTTCCGTAATATGTGCTAATGCATAAAAAAATAGGACTGGAGAAAGCTTTACTGACTTTCCCGTCCTATGTGCTTCTAACCAATGAACCCCATCCGTCTCCGAATGAAACCACCATATTAGGCGAGGCTCTTTTTTAACGCTTCCCCGCACTTTGCATTATATATAAAAGTGCGGGGGACGTCAATGGGTTTTATAAATTATTTTCAGAAAAACTTATTTTTATTTTTCAAAACCCGTATCCTTTGATATCCCAATCATATTCTTGCAGCCCCGGTCCTCCTGGCCGCCTCACCCACCGCTTGGGCAACCGCCTTCCCTACTCTTGGGTCAAAAGCTGCCGGAATGATGTAGTCTTCTTTGAGGTCTTTTTCAGAAATGAGATCTGCAAGGGCGGTAGCAGCCGCAAGCTTCATCTCATCATTAATATCCCTGGCCCGTACATCAAAGGCTCCCCGAAAAATTCCCGGAAAAGCCAGTACATTATTGATTTGGTTCGGATAATCACTTCTTCCTGTAGCAATTACCCGTGCTCCCCCTGCCTTCGCATCCGCCGGATCTATCTCCGGCGCAGGATTGGCACAGGCAAAAATAATTGCGTCATCCGCCATGGTCCGCACCATCTCTGCGGTGAGGCTTCCCGGAGCACTGACTCCAATAAATACATCTGCTCCCGCAATCACATCAGTCAGACTTCCTGAACGCTTGTCTTGATTGGTTACCAGAGCTATGTTCTCTTTCACCGGGTTCATTCCCTTTTCCCTGCCCTCATAAATAGCTCCTGCGCGGTCGCACAGGGTAATGTCCCTGGCCCCGGCAGTCAAAAGCAGGCGACTGATGGAAATAGCAGCGGCCCCGGCTCCATTTACCACAATCCGAATCTTCGAAATCTCTTTACCAACCAACCGCAGAGCATTCGTCAAGCCCGCCAAAGTAATTACTGCCGTTCCATGTTGATCGTCATGAAAAACGGGTATGTCACAGAGCTCCTTCAAGCGCTTCTCAATTTCGAAGCATCGGGGTGCTGAGATATCTTCCAAATTTACACCTCCAAAGCTGCCGGAGATCAGATAGATCGTGCGGACAATCTCATCCACATCCTTACTCTTAATACAAAGCGGAAAAGCATCTACATTTCCAAATTCCTTGAACAGCACACATTTTCCTTCCATCACCGGCATTCCGGCCTCAGGGCCAATATCCCCCAGTCCCAAAACTGCTGTCCCGTCTGTCACCACCAGACAGCTATTCCAGCGGTTGGTATATTCATAGGACTTTTCCACATCCTTTTGAATCTCCAAACACGGCTCCGCCACCCCCGGTGTATAGGCCAAAGACAGATCCTCCCTTGTCTTTACAGGAACTCTGGACATTATTTCAATCTTTCCCTTCCATTCTCCATGAAGCTTAAGACTCCGCTCTCCAATTGTCATTGATTCTTTCATTATAAAATACCTCCTATCTTAAGTTGCTACGCAACGGTACGAAAGGGTAAAGTCCTGCTTATCACCCCGGCTTAAGAACATACACATGGAAGTGTAGATCCCCCATAAGGCATCACAATTACCTTCGCCCCTCTTCCATAGCCAGAAATAGCGGTATCAAGCTCCAGCTGCAAATCATCACAGGGTTTCAGATGAATCTGCCGTACAAAATCCGGATTTAAATTACTATAAAGAATAATATTTACCTTAGTCAAAACCATGGCAATTGCAGCAGCCTTATGTCCCCCCAACTGAAATTCTTTGGAAATATGCTCTATCATATCCTGCGCCTTTTCATGACCGATCATCCATTTCTCAAACGTGTTTTCCCCAAGCCCTTCTCCGGCCTCGGCTGCCCAAATAATACAGCCGCCGTCTTTCACCGCCTGCTTCGCATTATCCAATGCCTTCTGCGCCTGATAAAGATTGATGTCCTTGGGATATCCGCCTGCCGACACTAATACAACATCCGCTTTTTCCGGAATTTTTATCTTATATAGTTGATCTAAAAAGCGGCAGCCTGCACGATGTGCTTTCAAATAATGGCCCGATACACAATGGCGAATACGTTTTTTTTCATCCAAAACCACATTAATAATGAAATCAATCGGTACAAATCTTTCGCACACCTCGTCGATATCCTCCCGGATAGGATTTCCTTTAAGGGCCCCTGCCTTAGCTTCCTCCTTTATCATGCGGGAATGATTACATTGGATAGCTTCTCTTGTAGACACTCCCGGCATAATTGCCTTGGCGCCTCCGCTGTAGCCTGCAAAGTAATGAAACTCAATATTTCCCATACAGATGCGTACATCCGCATCTGCCACAGGCTTAAAAATATCCACAGGTGTTCCCCGCTTCGTAAATCCCAAATGTACAAAATCATCCTTTGCATCAATACACAACACCCGGCGGTAAATTTCCTTTCCTACCAGTCTCTCTTTTTCCTCCTCTGTGTGCGCCCGATGGCTTCCCAGCGCAAAAACAATTGTAATATTTCCGTCCGAAATCCCGCCTTCATTCAATTCTCTTAATACCTGCGGAAGCACCCGGTAAGACGGCATCGGTCTTGTAATGTCGCTGGTGACAATCACAACCCGCTGTCCAGGCGTTACCAGCTCCCGCAATCCCTTAGAACAAATGGGATTTTCCAGACTGCGGGCAATCTCTTCCTCTTCGGATGCCTTCTCCCCCTCCCCCAAGTCATTTGGCATCAAAGTCTGCATATAATTTTCGTCCGGAATGATTATTTCTACTTGTTCCTTTCCAAAAGGCAATTTTACTTTCATCGTGTCCTTCCCTTCTCAATCGCCTCCCATAAACCATTTAAGTAAGCCGCTCCTAACGCACGATCATACAGGCCATATCCCGGCATAGCCTTTTCTCCCCAGATCATCCGTCCATGATCCGGACGGATAGGACCGTCAAATCCGATATCATAAAGAGCTTTCATAATCTCATAAATGTCAAAGCTTCCGTCAGACGATAAATGTGCCGCTTCTTCAAAATTTGTTGACGTAATAAATTTCAGATTACGTACATGTGCAAAATGGATTCTTCCTTTTAATGAGCGAATCATATCCGGCAAGTCGTTTTCCCGGTTTGTCCCATAAGAACCGGAGCAGAATGTCACTCCATTATGCGAATTATCCACCATCCTTGTCATTCTTAAAATATTTTCTTTTGTAGTCATAATCCGGGGAAGCCCAAATACGCTCCAAGCCGGGTCATCGGGATGAATGGCCATTTGAATGTCATACTGTTCACATACAGACATAATCCGTTCCAAAAAATACTTAAGATTATCAAATAACTGTTCTTCGTCTACCCCCTTGTACAGCGCAAACAATTCTTTAATTCCTGCCATACGTTCCGGTTCCCATCCCGGCATTACCGTACCGTTCATATCTCCGGAAATAGAATCAAACATTTTTTCCGGTTCCAGCGCATCTACCGCTTCCTGGGTATAAGCAAGCACAGTGGAGCCGTCCTCTCTTATGCGTGCCAGTTCCGTTCTGGTCCAATCAAAAACCGGCATAAAGTTATAGCAGACAAGATGTACATCTTCTTCTCCCAGATTTGCAAGGGTTTCAATATAATTTTTAATATACTTGTCTCTGCTTTTCCCGCCTGCTTTAATATCATCATGAATATTTACACTCTCAATGCCGGCCAATGTTAATCCCGAAGCTTCAATCTCATTCTTCAATGCCCGGATTCGCTCTCTGCTCCATACCTCTCCCGGAGCAGTATCATACAAGGTGGAAATAACTCCTGTGACCCCCGGAATTTGACGAATCTGCTCCAATGTCACCGTGTCAAATGCTGAACCATACCATCTTAAAGTCATCTGCATAAGATTTTTCCTCCTCTTAATTTCCCAAATACTTTTTCAAGGTTCGCCGCACTGCCCCTATGCCGGTGCACATTTCTTTCATGTACACAGATACCATTTCACCCAGGCCGGCCTCCATCAAATCCACCCCAAAAATCTCAGCTCTGCGAAGTATCGGAAGTATCACTTCATCCGCTTTCTCTCCTGATTCCCAGCTAATCGCCCTCAAACGAAGACTTATCTCTTCCGCAAAGGGATCCGGACTCAGATCCATTAATTTCCCATTATCATCTGCTCCCATCAGGTAACGGAGCCATCCTGCGAATACCAGAGGTATTCCAACCAGGGATTTTAAATCAAGAGTTTTTGATGCAAGATATGCTTTTATGGTTTCTCCAAAACGAATTGCCAGCTTCTGAGAAGTATCCGTCACAATACGCTGAGGCGTATCCGGCATAAACGGATTGGCAATCCGAATATTCAGCACCGTATCTATAAATCCCCTGGGATCCAAGATTCCGGGATCGACCACCACAGGAAGTCCCTCCGCATAGCCGATACGCTCAACCAGCTTCCTAAGCTCCGGATCTTCCATTTCCTCACAAAGCCTGGAATATCCAAGCAAGCATCCAAATATGGCAAGCGCCGTATGCAGGGGATTCAGACAGCTGCATACCTTCATCCGTTCTGCCTTACTTACGGTTTCCCGATCGGTAAATATCAAACCTCCGGCTTCTAATGCCGGCCTTCCATTGGGAAAGTTGTCCTCAATCACCAGATACTCTGTCACTTCCGCATTTACAAAAGGTGCCGCATAGCTGTTCTTCGTTGTTATCACCGGTTCCAATCCCTGGATTCCGTCTTTCACCAGCATTCTCCGAATAGAATCATCCGGGCGGGGTGTAATCTTATCAATCATAGTCCAGGGAAATGCAACCTTGCTTTCATCTGTCACATAGGATAAAAAATCTTTGTCCGTCTGGCCATTTTCAACCCATTCTTCTGCAAATGACCGGACAGCCTCCAATAACCGTTCTCCATTCTTTGAGCAATTATCCATGCTCACCATTGCAATGGGCTTCTTTCCGGCTAAAAATCTTGCGTACAGCAAAGCAGTTATTTTCCCCATATAGCTTTGGGGTTTATTGGGGCCATTTTTCAAATCATGTGCCACCTCCTGAAAGAATACCCCGCTGCCATTTACCAGGCCGTACCCCTTTTCCGTTATGGTAAATGACGCCATCTGCAGAGAATCCTGCCGAAAAATGTCCAAAAGCCTGTTATATTGGACCGCATTTGCCGAATCTAATACCAGCGCTTCCGCTATACTCCCGATTACTGTTTTTTCCACTGTTCCATCTGTTTTTAACGTTGCTAAAATACTGAGATTATCGTGCGGCCAATACATATGCTCCATAATCTCATAATCAAATCCTTCCGCCGCCAGAAGTCCCCGATCCAATACCCCGCAGTTTAACAATTTCTGTACTACATTTGCCTGAAATGCCCGAAAAATATTTCCTGCCCCAAAGTGGATCCAATAAGGCTTCTCTTTTGTTGCCTGTTCCATTTTTTCTCTGTCAAAATCAGGCAGTTGATATCCCTTTTCCCTCCACCATTGTAAATTTTTCAGGCCCTCCGCATTTAATTCCATCTTCCGCTCCTTTTACTTATCGGGAAGTAAATCCCCCGTCTGCCAATATATCTTCTCCTGTAATGTATCCGGACGCATCGCTTAAGAGAAACAAGATTACCTGAACAATCTCTTCCGGCCTTGCAATACGGCGGAGGGGAACACTGTCCTCCAGTTTCTTTCTTAATTCCGGATTGCTGTGCGGTTCGGCAGTTAATGGTGTATCCACATATCCCGGACTTACGCTGTTCGCCCGAATCCCATATTCGGACCACAGCATCGCCATGGATTTCGTCATCATTTTAACGGCCCCTTTAGAGGTGCAGTAACCAATCAGCCCATACTCTCCGCCTCTGCCAGGACGAGTCTTTGCCGGAACAATTGTTGCTGACATAGAGGCAATATTGACAATCGTACCGCCTTTTCCCATCATGTGCTCCGCAAAAGCAGAACAGCTGTAAAACATTCCCATTAAATTCACTTTAATTAAGCGTTCAAAAGTCTCCTGAAAGCTTTCGCCCTCCCTGGCTTTTGCTCCAATTCCAACAGAATTTACCAGACAATGAATTTGCTGAAAATTTCTTTGTATTTGTTCTGCCGCATTTGCTGCACTTTCCGGATCCGCCGCATTCATCCGGAACGCCTCAGCCCTGCCGCCCAAAGTGCATATCTTTTCCGCAGCCTGCTGTGCACCCTCCAAATTGAGATCTGCTATAGCTACATTGGCGCCAGCCGCTGCCAGATGTTCCGCAGTGCTGCGTCCTATTCCGGAAGCTCCTCCGGCCACCACACAGTTTTTTCCACTAAAATCAAATGCTGCCTTCATATACTGCCCTCCGCCATATTTTAAAATTGGGCTTTTCTCACCCACACATGTTCCGGATCCTCAATACGGTCAACCCATGGATCATCCGGCAGATGCCGAATCATCCACACGATATACAACTGATATCCGGGCGCCGTAACCTGCGGATGAGTTCTTCCGTCCAAAAGTATCGAAACACTTCTGTCCTTAATGACATACGCCTCATCTCCTATAAAGCAGGCTCCAAATCCCTGGGGCTTGTCCGTGCGGTAATAATAAACCTCCGGCTGTCGGTGTCCATGAGGCGGATATCCCGCCCAGGATCCTTGCATAGTATAAGTTTCTCCAATCACAAGATTGGAGTATGGAGCATTATTGTAATCTATAATGGTAGTCACACGGCGTGTGCATGTTCCCCCGCAAAGTTCTTCCCCCACTATCACATTGGAAATCTCGTCCGCATGATAAAGCTTTGCAGAAAATTCCCGTTCATTTTCAGTAGCTTCCCACATAATTTCCGTTTCTGCAAAAGCCGTAACAGTTACCTCCGTACCCCTGCATACATGCAGGCAGGCCGTACCCTCTCCCTGGTCAAAAAACGTCTTACGGGCTATACGCTCCTTCTGATCGTTCCACCAAAATTCCGCATCTCCATACATCAGCAAAAATGCCTGTTCCTGATCTGCAAACTGAAACTTCCGTACTTCCCCCTCCTTCATCCTGTAAACCGAAGTACTCATCCAGCTGTTCTCCCCATGATCCAGGGTCAAATGTTGAACGCCATCCGGCATAAACTTGGGATAATCAAATTCTTTTACCATAGCAGCTTCCTCCTTGCTATTCCAGTTCCGTAATCCCCCTCTCAGTACACCTTAGCCTAAATCAATTTCCAGCCGCAAATACGTGCGTCTGTAAATCGATTTGTGCACTGAAAAGGGTATTACTGTTTCACAATTTCCAAACAACACACGCTCAATCTTCTTTCATCTCTTTTATCGTCAGGACAATATGCTCTGCCGTTAAGTCAAATCTTTCCCGAAGATATTCCTGCGGTCCCACTTCACCAAACGTATCCTCCACTGCAACATGTCCCACCAGCGCTTCCCCATTCAGCGCCTCCTTAACTGCGCTGTACAGGCCGCCTATCCGATTGTGATTTTCTGCCGTTACTACAATACCTGTTTTTGCCGCATAAGCTCGTATTAATCCTTCATCAAAAGGTTTAATGGTAAACGGATCAATCACTGCCGCATCAATCCCCATATCCTTCAGCATGCCAGCCGCCTGCATTGCTTCGTGAACCATAATGCCGCTGGCAACGATTACACAATCCGTACCGTCCCGCAAAACAGTTCCTTTCCCAATCTCAAATGCCGTCCCGTCTTCATATACCTGTACGGCACCTTTTCTGGGTGTCCGTAAATACTTTACTCCCTTCATTTCCGGGAATGTGTGCAGACAATATTCCAGCATAGGCACATCCGTTACATCTACAATCACCGCCCCCGGTATTGTGCGGTAAATAGCCATATCTTCGAAAGGCATATGTGTCCCCCCATTAAATGCAGCACAGATCCCCGGATCCGTACCAATCACCGTAACACTGTTTCCTGCATAGCCGCCGGACAAAAACACCTGATCAAAGCAGCGCCGGGATGCAAACGGTCCGAATGTATGCACAATCGGATGAAACCCTGCTGCGGAAAGCCCACAGGCTATCCCTACCATATTAGCCTCCGCAATTCCACAGTTAATCGCCCTTTCACATGTATCTGTCAATTTTGCCGTCCCAATGCACCCCATCAAATCGGCGTCCAGATACACCGCATCCGGATCTGTTTCCAAAATCCCTCTTATGTTCTCTCCGATCACATCCTTCATCATGCGTGTATCTTTTATTTCACCGTATACAATCTTCATGCCGTCTCCTTCCCTCCGGTCAGTGTCTCCAACTGGTCACGCAAATCTGTCAGCCATCTGTCAAATACCTCCTGCCCTGCCGACATGCTGTGATTGGAAATGGTTTCCTCGATTTCCCTTACCCCCTTTCCTTTTACCGTATCCAGAATCAAAGCAAGCGGTGCCTCATGGGTTTTTATATGCAATGCCTCATGTAACTGCTCAATATTGTTTCCATCAACGGTATGCGCCTGAAAGCCAAAAGCCCTGAATTTTTCTTCCAAATCAAAGGGATTGAGAATATCCTTAACGCAGCCGTCCAATTGCTTCTTGTTATAATCCACCAGCCACACCAGGTTATTCACCTGCTTCGCAGCCGCAAACATCGCCGCCTCCCATGCCTGTCCCTCATTCAGTTCACCATCTCCGGTAATCAGAAAGACCCGATTCCCTCTCCCTTTCAGCCCATCGCCCAAAGCCATTCCCACCGCCAGTGAGGTTCCCTGGCCAAGAGACCCTGTGGTCATATCCACGCCTGGTGTTTTATTCCAATCACAATGACTTGGCAGCATCGTCCCCGGACGGTTCAATGTGTACAATTCTTCGTACGGGAAAAATCCCTTTAGCGCCAACGCCGCATACACAGCAGGGCCAGCATGTCCTTTGGAACATACAAGCTTATCCCTCTCCGGCCACGACGGATTCTTGGGATCATATTTCATCACATCCCCGTATAAAACCGCCAGTGCGTCAGCAATGCTGAGACATCCTCCCACGTGTCCGAACCCCCGTGAGCGAATCGCTTCTAAAGCTCCTATTCGAATCTCACATGCAAAGCCTTTTAATTCTAATTTTTTATCCGAATCCAACCCTCAATCCTCCTATTTTAAGTTGCTACGCAACAGTACTAAAGGGTAAAGTCGCTTCGACACACTTGTAATGAGAGAAACTTTCATTCGAAAGGGCACTCATGAAAGTTCCTCTCGTGCGCCTTTGCGACTTTACCGTTCAGCAGAAAATATTTTTAGTAAACGCTTGACATTTCTTAGCTGGACTGTTTTAAGTTCCGCAGCCTGCTATTCCCGCAAAGCCGCATCCCGTAAAGCCCTGACTGCTGGCAGCTCCTCTCCACTCAAAAACCGAATCAATGCACCGCCGCCTGTGCAGATATAATTTATTTGATCTGTTTTTCCATATTTCTTAGTAGCCGTAATGCTGTCGCCGCCGCCAATCACCGTATAGGCTTGTGTCTCTCCCAGAGCCTCCCATACGGTTCTGGTCCCCAATTCCGTCTCAGCCTGCTCAAATACTCCCATAGGCCCATTCACAAATACGGTATTTGCCGCCAGTATCTCTTTTGCATATGCCTTTGCCGTCCTGCTTCCGATATCCAATGCGCCAAACATTTCCGGTATTGTATCCAAAGTATATTCACACCGCTTTCCATCATCTGTGCCTGCCAAATCTATTGGTGTCAAAATACGTTCGCCATAGTTCTCCCATAGTTCTTTTGCAATTCGAATATTTCCACTGTTATTTGAACGTTCAATAAATTCCTCACTGGCTCTTCCGATATGTTTGCCCTTGGCCAATAAAAGGATATTTGCCACTAAGCCGCCGGTTAAAACCCGGTCTGCAGCACCATTTTCCAAAACTGACCGCATCATCAAAAATGCATCGTTCACCTTGGCGCCCCCAAGCAGAAACAGACAGGGACGTTTTGGATTCTCCATCATGTCAGATATTACGCAGTATTCCCGCTCAAACAGCCTTCCCATAGCAGATGGAAGTACTTGTTCGAATCCGCAAAGAGACGGCTGATCCCTGTGGGCGGCAGCAAAAGCATCACAAACAAAAATATCTGCCAACGGAGCCAGTTTCCTGACCACCTGTGTCTGTGCCTGTTCTTCGTGAGTAAGCTTCAGCTTCAGTTCAAACAATGTCTGTTCCTCCGAACAGTACCGCACATTATCCAACAGCAGAACCTGGCCGTTTTTCAAGGACCGGATTGCCGTACATGCTGCCGGACCGCAAACGTCTTCTACATACTGAACCTCCCGTCCCAAAAGCTCCGACAGCACTTTGCTATGTGGTCTTGTTGAATAAAAATTTTTATATTCAATATCACTGCCCTGATGTGCTAGTAAAACTACCCTTGCTCCCCGCTCTGCCAGTTCACGGACTGTCGGCACACAGGCTTTAATCCGTGTTATATCCCTTAAGCTTCCCGTCTTCTTGTCCACCGGCTGATTGATATCAATCCTGCACAAAACTACCCGGCCTGAAACTTCAAATTCATCTAATGTATGAATACCAAACCTCATACCCCACCTCTCATCACTCTTTCATTCCAAGATAACGATTTGTCATGGAAGTTCCTTCCTTATAAGTCTCCTGCATTTTCATAGCCGCACGGATTGCATCAATTGTCTCCGGTATTGTAACGCTTTCCTGAGGAATATTTACCGCATACATAATATCGTTTCCTGATTCCACAATGGAATCTTCCCACAAGCCAATCTCATACATATCTCCACGGCGGTTCCCCAAATCCCGTGCGTATTTAAAGAAGCTTGCATTTCCCTTGAATCCCTCATCAATCGTAACCACGCGAATTCTGGGATGTTTGCAAAATGCCTTTAAAGCCATTTCCTTTGTGATCTTCTTTCCGTCTCGAGCCGTGGCCAGAACCGTAATGATATGTCCGTGAGTTACCGGTGTATGTAACAAGATTCCTGTGGCTTCAATATGAGGCATAATCGTCATCAGATCTACAGCCTGATGTGTGGGTGCTTTCTCCATTTGCAGTGCATTTGTCAGACCTCGATGATAATCACCCGGATCCGCCACTCTGCGGACAATGGTGATCGCCACCTTTTCGATTCCGATTTCCCTGTCAAGGCAGTCTACGGAACGAATCAAACCGGTTGTATTGCAGGAAGTCAGCTTCAGATAATCTGCTCCAAGTCCTTTTTCATAATTAGCGTATCCATGGAAAAATACATCCGCTACCTCATTACTTTCCCCGCCCTGAAAAATTGCTTTAACTCCCAATCGCTTATAGATTTCTTTATTTTTGACACCTACACCGCCTGGAGAAGAATCCAACATAATGTCAACCTTTTTACATAAATCCTCAAAAGTTCCCGAAACCGGTATATCCATTTTTTTAAAGCTCTCTTCATCAGCGCCGTCTACCAAATACAGATCATATCTCGTATGATTAGCTCCTATCATATTCCGCTCACGCAACGCCCGGATAGACAGCGTAGGCGCCAAGTCTGCAATGCCAACCAACTCCATATCCTCCTGCAGAGCCACCCCGTCCGCAAGGCGCTGACCAATCGTTCCATATCCTGCCACTCCAACTCTAATCATTTTTATTCCTCCTGTGATTATTTATATTTTGGTTTATTATTGGTAAAACTACTGGTAAAATGTTATTTTTATTCTTGAAAACTTATCCATGAGATAGTACAATTGATAAGAAACTTACTACTTTTGACATAGGAGTATAATGTTATGCGCATGGATCGAATCAATGAGATGGAACAATACATCTTACAGAATCAAATGATTTCATTAAATGATTTGGCTTCACATTTTTCCGTCTCCATGAATACCATCCGTCGTGATATCCGTGAATTGATTACACACGGCAAAGTCAGAAAGGTTTACGGCGGAGTTGCTGCCGTCGAAACAGTCCCTCCCCTTCCGCTCACGGAACGCACCCTTAAAAGCTGTGCGGAAAAACAGCTCATTGGTCAGCTTGCCGCCTCCATCGTTCAAAATAACAGCACTATTTTTCTGGATTCCGGTTCCACCACGCCGTGTATTCTTCCCTACCTATCTGAAAAGGATAACGTTACCGTTGTCACATACAGCCTCAATATTATGTATGAGGCTGCCAAATATCCGTCACTCAACATCTACGCTCTTGGCGGTATGTTTAACCATATTACGGCTTCCTATATCAACCAGACCAATGAATTGCTGGATATTATTCATCCAACCGCATTTTTCATGGCTGCCTCTGCAGTCTCACTGGAATGCGGGCTTTGCAACAATACTTACGACGAATTTATCATCAAAGAACGAATAACCCGTCAAAACAACAACATCTTTTTAATGGCTGATCATACAAAGTTTGATTCCTCCGCCACCTACACATTTTGCCGCTTTTCCAATCTTTCCGCAGTGATTACCGATGCCGAACCGCCAA
Source organism: Clostridia bacterium (assembly GCA_910574255.1). Lineage (GTDB taxonomy): Bacteria > Bacillota > Clostridia > Lachnospirales > Lachnospiraceae > Laedolimicola. The sequence continues at coordinate 103,729 of CAJTAK010000012.1, read as the reverse complement.
AGCATTACCTGGATGCCATGCAAAACAGCGGGATAAAGCTCTATTGCCCTTGAGCCTTTTTAATTCATTCTGGCCCCTCCATCCACATTCAAGGATTGTGCCGTAATATATCTTGCCATGTCAGAACAAAGGAACAGCACCGCATTTGCAATATCTATTGCCTCCTGCTCAATCCCCATGGGAATTGTATAGCCAAGAGCTTCCTGCCAGCATTCTTCACGGCTTTTTCCCGTATCCCTCATCATAAAATCCAAAATCTGATCCCACATAGCCGTATGGATAATCCCAGGACAAACCGTATTGACATTCACTCCATATTTTGCTCCAAACAATGCCGCCGATTGTGTCAGATTAATTACTGCCGCTTTAGACATGGCATAATATGGCTTTGTGGTACAGCCATGCCTTCCTGCAATCGAAGCTATATTAACAATCCGTCCGGATCGCTGTTTCATCATCTCCTGCATTGCGTACTGTGTTCCATATGCGGTTCCATTGATATTCACATCCTCCAATCGCCAGAGCTTTTCCGGGTCCAGATCTATCAAACTGTCCGGGTACATAATTCCTGCGGCATTAACCATAATATCCAAAGCTCCCTGTCCGGCAACCTCCCAAATCAGTTCTCTCATCTGGCTCACACTGGACACATCAATCGCTTTCCAGGGAATACAATGCCCTTCTCTTTCTATCCCTTCCTGACAAGCTCTGCGGCTTTTTTCTTCGTCATAATCCGCAAAATACACGATTGCTCCTGCCTCCGCCAAGCGAAGCCCGATTTCCTTTCCTAACCCCTGGCCTGCTCCGGTCACAATGGCTCTTTTTCCGGTTAAATCAATTCCGATCATAACGGCTTCCCCAATATTTGGCTGGCAATTCCTTTTCCATCCAGGCCATAAGCCTTAAGGATCTGTTTCGGCTCACCGGAACGACCAAAAACATCCCGAACACCAATCCGTTTTATCGGTATGGGCATGGTTTCCATTAACACTTCACTGATCGCATCTCCCAATCCGCCATAGATGGAATGCTCTTCCACTGTTACTGCTTTTTTGCATTTTTCCGCATACTCTATTACCCGCTGGCGATCGATTGGTTTAATGGAATACAAATCAATAACCGCTGCATCAATTCCATGCCTTTCTAATATTTCCGCAGCTTCCAGGGATTGGCTTACCATATATCCAAAAGTAAAAACAGCCAGATCCTTTCCTTCACGCATTACATGAGAACCGCCCAGTTCAAAGGAAAGCTTGTCATCATAAACAGGGGACGGCATTCTGGACATACGAAGATACATGGGTCCTTGGTAATCCGCAGCCATACGCAATGCTTTCAATGTCTGATTCCCATCGCATGGGCACATCACTGCCATATTAGGCAGCACACGGGTCAGGGCAATATCCTCTATCGCCTGATGGCTTCCTCCGTCCGGACCTGCCGTAATTCCTCCATGGGTCATACACAGCTTTACATTCGCCTTTCCATAGGCCACCGTATTTCGGATCTGGTCATATGCACGGCCAATGCCAAATACTGCGAAAGCACTGACAAAAGGAATATATCCCATATCTGCCATTCCTGCCGATACGCCAATCATATTTGCCTCCGCAATTCCCATATCAAAAAAACGTTCCGGATATGCCGACTTAAAATAATGTGTCATAGTAGCCATCGCTACATCCGCATCAAATACAACAACCTTTTCATTTTCCTGTCCCAATGTAACAAGAGATTTTCCATAAGCCACACGAGTTGCAATGGATTCCATCGTTCAACCTCCTCTCTATTTCAACTCTTCCATAGCCTGTCTTAACTGTTCCTCGTTAGGAGCAGCGCCATGCCAATAAACTGCATTTTCCATATAAGAAACACCCTTGCCCTTTACCGTGTGAGCCACAATTGCCTTGGGCTTTCCACAATGAGGCGCAGAAAACGCACTAAAAATCGTTCCAAAATCGTGACCGTCATCTATCTCTATTGTTTCCATTCCAAATGCTCTCATTTTATCCGCAAGATTACCAAGAGACATGACTTCTTCATTTGTACCGTCAATTTGAAGACCATTATTATCAATAATAAAAGTTATGTTATCCAGGCGATAATGGGCTGCGGACATAAACGCCTCCCATGGCTGCCCTTCCTGAAGCTCCCCGTCTCCCAGCATCACATAAACCCGGAGAGACTTTCCTGCCTTTTTAGCTCCCAGCGCCATTCCAACCCCAACCGACACCGCCTGTCCCAGAGAACCGGCACAGGCATCTACACCCGGCGTCTTTTTCTTATCAGGCTGCCCCTGAAGATGGGAATCCACATGCCGTAATGTTCTCAAATCTTCTTTCGGGAAATATCCCTTATCCGCCAAAATAGCATACAGTGCAGGACAAGCATGCCCTTTCGATAAAATAAATCTGTCCCGATCAATGTTATAAGGATCCGTACCGCTGATATTTTTCAATTCCCCATAGTATAATGCTACAAGCAATTCCATTGCCGACAAAGAACCGCCCGGATGCCCGGAACCGCCTGCATAAATCGCCTGCAGAGTATCCCTTCGAAGCTGTTTTGCTTTTTCCTTTAACTCCTCGTACATAATACAATCACCCTTCTCCTGCAATCTTTCATGATTTGATTAAAACCTTATTATGTTTTGTATCCTTCAGACAAAATTCAAAGGCTTCCTGAATCTGGTCCAAATCAAACTCATCTGTTATCATCAGTTCCAATTCTCTGTCAAGTTTACCGCTTTTTACCAATTCCAATGCCGCCCCATAAGCATACTGCTGATGTACACGGATTGTTGTCAAACGCATTTCTTCATGCATCATTTTCCAGGTATCCAGGGGTGCCGGCTCTTTTGTAATTCCAATAATTACCCCATGCGCCCGAACTCGTCCTAGCTCTGTAACCATTCGGAATCCCGGCTCTGATCCCGATGTTTCATATATTCGCTGAAAGCCCAGCCCATCTGTCATAGCCATTGCTTCTTCCTGTGCCCCTGATTTTGTAGGATCGAGCACTTCAAACCCGAAATTTTTACGTATTTCCCTGGCACGATCCGGATTCACTTCAAAAATAACTATCTTGGAAGCCCCTGCATTCCGTGCGATCAATCCGCAGCACAATCCAATCGGACCTCCGCCAATAATTGCCACTGTCTCGCTAACCCGCAATCCTACCTCCTGCGTGGCATACATTGCTACTGCCAAAGGCTCGGCCAAAGCAAATTTTCTCAAATCCGCATCATCCGGAAGCTTATATACTTTGGAAACAGGCAGCTTTACATATTGGGAAAAGGTTCCGGCCGTCTGTGTTCCCAAAACTTTAAGGTTCCGGCAGCAGTTGGGATGTCCGTCAATGCATGCATCGCAATGTCCGCAGGGCAGTGTGATATGTCCGGCAACCTTATCTCCCACTGCAAAGGGCACTTTATCGTCAGAATTAATTTTTTCAACATAACCGGAAAACTCATGCCCTGGCGTTATTGGTGTTTTTGCAATGGGATGCGCTCCCAGGAAAATACTAATGTCAGATTTGCAGATGCCTGTATAAGCGATCCGAATAAGAACCTCATCCTTTTCCAACACCGGCTCGGGAACTTCCTGTATATCAAATTGTTTCCATTGATTGATAACCGCAGCTTTCATCTCTTTCTCCTTTTTCAATCATCATTCTCAAATGCCTAAATATGCCTTTTTCACATCTTCACTGCCCAATAATTCTTCCGCAGTACCTGCCACTACATTTTCACCGGTTTCTATAATATATCCTCTGGAAGCGATCTCCAGAGAGGACATAACATTCTGTTCCACAAGCATAATTGTCACGCCCATCTTATTAATCTGTTCCAGAATCTCAAAAATCTTCTGTACCACTACAGGTGCAAGGCCCAGAGATGGTTCATCCAAAATCAGGACTTCCGGGCAGGCCATCAGCGCCCGGGCAATTGCGCACATTTGCTGCTCGCCGCCGGATAAGGTTCTTGCCAGCTGATTGCGGCGTTCCTTTAGTTTTGGAAAAAGCTGAAAACACATCTCTATATTCTCCGCCCGTTTTTTCCTTGCATGAGGTGAATAGGAGCCAACCAGCATATTGTCATATACACTCATATAGGGAAACAGCCTGCGCCCTTCCGGGCAAATTACAATTCCATGCTGAACACGCTCATGTGTTGGCAGTTCCCTTATTGAAACGCCATCCAGCAGAATATCTCCCTCTTTTAAAGAATTTAATCCCATAATTGTGTTAATTGTCGTGGTCTTACCTGCACCGTTACTGCCCAAAAGCGCTACAATCTCCCCCTGTTCAATCTCAAGAGAGATTCCCCGCAAAACTTCAAATTTTCCGTAATTTACTTTGATATTGTCAAGCTTCAGCATGTTTCTTCTCCCCTAAATAAGACGCTATTACAGCAGGATCTTCCGTAACTTCTTTCACCGTTCCCTGAGAAATCAACGTACCCTGATTTAACACATACACCCGATCCGACAAAGTCATAACCGCTTTCATCACATGTTCTATCAGAATAATAGACATTCCCCTATCTCGTATCTTTTGAATCAAATCCACCACGCCCTGACAATCTACAGGATTTAAGCCGGCCATCACTTCATCAAGCAAAAGCAGGCTTGGTTCCGTAGCCATGGCACGTGCCAATTCAAGACGTTTTAATTCCGGCAGATTCAGATCCGCTCCCCGCACATCCCGTCTATATGCAAGTCCCACTAATTCCAAAATTTCCTCTGCTTTTTGCTGCGCCGTATGAACAGCTCCATGCTTCATAAGCGCACCAACCATGACATTTTCCAAAACCGTTAAATCTCCGAAAGGCTGCACAATTTGGTGTGTTCTGCCTATTCCAATGCGGCATGCTTTATGAGGCAAAGTTCCCTGAATCTCTTTCCCCTGAAAGAGAATCTTACCGGACTTTGGCTTTAATTGTCCGGAAATCATATTAAACAGCGTTGTTTTGCCTGCCCCATTGGCTCCAATCAACCCAACAATTTCATTTGTTTTACAGCAGATGGAAACATCCTTGACCGCAATGAGCCCACCAAACTGCATTACAAGGTTCTTTGTTTCAAGTATGTATTCACTCATTATCACACCTGCTCTTTCTTCTTTATCTTGATAACTCTTCTGCATAAAGCCTGAATCCACTTTACTAAACTGTCTTTAAATCCCTTTGGCATACAAAATATTACGAACATCAGCATAATTCCGTAAGCCACATCTGCTATTCCCGCAAGACTGGCTCCCAGACGGGAATTGAGAATCTGCTGAATGGGAATCAGCAAAGCCGCCCCAACCACAGGCCCCCAAAGGGTACCGCTTCCTCCAACTACGGCAAGCACCATGATTTTGGTGGAAAGTGAATTGGAAAATACGGTAGCAGGATCAATATACTGTAAAAACATGGCGTAAATTCCTCCGCCCATGGCAGTCAAAAAAGCACTGATAAACATAGCGCTCATCTTCATTCCCATGACATTAACACCCAATGAAGCCGCCGCATCCTGATTCGTTCGAATGGCAGCCAGATAGTACCCCATTTTAGAATGCTGAATCGCATAAGAAATGAGCAACACCAGGATCAACATCCCAAGAATCACATAATAAAAACCACGTTTATCCAAAAACTGCATATCTATAAGGCTGCCTCTCCAACTCAGCTTCATTCCTGACGCAGCTCCTGTTTCCAGGCCAAATAAAGTTCTGTTTGTGTTAAAGATAATACGTATTACACTGCACAGCGCAATTGTTGAAAGCGTAAAATACGATCCGCTCAGCCGGAAACAGGGGATCCCAATCAGCAATGAAACCCCGCCTGCTATCAAGCCGGATATCAGAAGCCCAATCCAGGGAGAGCAATTAAAATGCTGAAACAAAATTCCGGTTGTATAAGCTCCTATTCCCAAAAAGCACGCATGTCCCAATGAAAACTGTCCTGCATAACCGCCGAGAATATTCCAGGATGACGCCCAAAATGCATATAATAAAATCAAACAGAGGGAATTAATAATAAACTGCTGTGACTGAAATGCCGGAAACAAAAACAGTGCCGCAAATACAAGAATAATAAAAATATTCCATGGCTGCTTAAACTTCTCCTTCATGAAATATCACCCCTTTTCTTTGCCTAAGATGCCGGAAGGTTTAAACAGCAATATGGCAACAAACAATAAAAACAACATAATCTGAGAAATAGAATCACTAAAAATCGTTCCGAATAGCCTTTCAATTACGCCAACCAATAATCCGCCTATGAGGCAGCCTATCACACTTCCCTTTCCACCCAGCACCACAATAATAAAGGACTTATTCTGGAAAATCTGCCCCGTTGTATTGGTTACCGGATAGAAAGAGACCATAAGTGCTGCCGAAATGCCAACCATCATTTGCGCAATCGCCATGGCAAGACAGTAGGTTTTTCTTTCGTTAATTCCCATCAGGCGTGCCACCGCCCGATCCTGAGACGCCGCACGCATGGCCCGTCCCGTCTCTGTCTTCTGTAAAAAAAGATACAATGCAATCGTGCAAATAATCGCAATTACAAAAGAAATTAATTTTGTTTGAGAAATAATGTATTCGCCCAGACGAATACTTTTTCCCATATAGCTTGTCTGCGCCTGCAGAGCAAACCCTCCAAATACAATAAGTGCCAGTGCCTCCAGCGCCGTGCTGAGACCTGATGTAAAAAACAGCACACTCATTGGCTCCCTGTCTTTATCCCTTGCCAGCAAACGATTAATCGCCGTATTCTGCAGAAAATATCCGATGCAGAACATGATAACCGCCGATATAATGCAGCAAAGATAAACGTCAATTCCCGTAAAGGTTACCAGATAATAAGTCAAGTACATAGCCATCATAAGCAATGCTCCATGGGCCCAATTCACAACACGCATTACGCCAAAGCACAGGCTAAGGCCAACCGCAATCGTTGCGTAAACACCGCCTAGCAGGAGTCCATCTATCAGGCTTTGAATATATAAATTCATATAATTGTCCATCCTCTCTTCAGGCAAATCCGCCATCTAACCGTAGACTCGTCCCTGTTTTTGGGTATAAAAGGGGCGCCGCCGCTTTCAAGTGACAGCGCCCTCTTCAATCCCCCTTTTACCTGTCTGTGAGCAATCATGCCGGCACTATGCCGAATTCTCATATGTCAGCGTTCAGTCCATCCCGGAACAGGCCATATCATTGTTGCATCATCAGCAGAGGTAGTAATATATTTCCACTCTCCGTCGATACATTGTACAAAGCATGCATTTGCTTTTGTATTCTGATTAGTCATGCCATCCATAGTGCCGAAAGATACACCTTCATAGTCATGGAACATTAAAGCATCATCTTCCGGTGTAAGATTTGTCTCCAGCATTGCATTTGCCAGAGTATCACGATCCGTAGAACCGCAGCGCTCCAGTGCATCTACGACAACCGCCATGCCCAGCCAGCCATTTACTTCATACTCTGTCATTGCGGAACCATACTCTTTCTCATAATCCGCTTCTATCTGCTGAGCTTCATCCGAACGGGAATTTACCATATCAGCCGTCCATGCACATGCTGAGAAAATATAATTCGACAGATCCCCAACTGACGGAATATATTCATTTACCAGGAAGCCCGCACCCTGAGCCATCATTGGAATATTACAGTCATACTCATACATCTGATTTGTGAATAAAATAGCGTCTGACAAATACATCAGCGGAAATACCAGATCCGCATCCGAAGCCTTCAATTTATTAATCATTGATGAAAAATCGGATACACCCGTGTCAAAGGTTTCTGTCATAACAACCTCTACGCCGGCTTCTGGCACCACATATTCCATCAAATTATCATAAACGCCAACACCCCAGTCAGAAGACTCGTACAAAATGGCAATCTTTTTGCAGGAGTCCGGCTCAATCTCATTAAATGCATTGATCAAATCAGTAAATCCGTAAGCCAAATAGATATTGGACAGATTTGCACGAAATGAATATTTAATGGAATCATCACCCAGTACGGAATCCGTTGTACAATTAACCAGCATGTATGGAACCCCATTTTTCTCGGCAATCGGTACGGTAGAAGACCCTACCCCTGATTGGTACGGCCCCACGATAGCTGCCATATCCGGATTTTCCGCTATCAAACGCTCCATCTCTGTCACGCCCACTTCGGGAGAGCCTGTTGTATCAGCTTTCACCAATTCAATCTGAGCGCCGCCTAAAGACTGAATACCCCCATTGCCGTTTATCCGATCTACATACATCTGAATGCCACGCATCTGCAGCTCTCCCGTTGCAGCCGACGAACCGGAAAACGGCAGCAAAACTCCAATCTTTACCGTGTCCCCTGATACCGCTTCCTGCCCAGCTTCTCCCTGGGTTTCTTCGCCGCTGTCCGCCGGCGTCTCTGCCGCCGGCTGTGTTGTTGATCCGCCTGAACATCCGATCAGTCCCAAAACCATAGCAAGCGCAATCACTAAAGCAAGTCTCTTTTTCATAGTAATACCTTCCTTTCTTTTTCTTTATTTTAACTATCACTATGGAGATAGTTAAATACGTATCAGTAAATCCTTTAGTCAAACGAAAGAACTACTTTTAATGCATCTTTATTTCGAATCAGCTGAACACACTCTGATATTTTCTCCGCCGGCAGTACATGAGAATAATAGTGTTTCGGCACAATCTTCTCTTCACGGATCAGCTTTACAAGCTCATCCATATAGTCCATACGCCTATAAGGTAAATTGAGCATATGCAGCTTTGTATTATTCTGCAGCTTCAGCAGGTTCAACATTGCGTCGCTCTCCTTGAGCACCCCCATACTGCAAAGCGTCCCCCCCTGTTTTAGATAATTAGTTCCTTCCAGCAAAATCCCTGTGTCCCCCACTATATCCATAACCGCATCAAAACTTTTTGGTGCACAGCATTCACTAAGCTTCCGGACTTGTATATTAACGGTTTGTTCTATACCAAAATACTTTTTCGCATAATCCAGACGTTTTTGAATACCATCCACCAACACCACATGTGCTCCTATGACCTGCAGATAATTTGCCACACCCATTCCCATAGGTCCGGCTCCATAGATTAATACATCCATGTCCTTCTTCAACCCGAAGTTGTGGACAGCGCTGATGCATTCCAGCAATGACAGCATTACCGCCGCATCTTCATATGAAATGTCACTCGGTATTCTTTCACATTTGCCCTCATCCGGCATCTGTTCTTCGGGTATGCCATCCTCTATCATCGCTTTCCGATCCGTAGCTACCGCATACTCTGCCATCGTGCCGAAGGTACAAGAATATTTTCCATACCATTTTGGAGTGTCAGGACGGATAAAGCGATCCCCAAGGGCTATATGGCGCACTTTATTGCCTATCTGAATTACTTCCCCGACTGCTTCATGTCCGAGCAGAGTAGGAAACGGCATCATCCCCTCATCCGCAGTCAGTGTTCCATGAATAATCTGCATATCCGTCCCATTGCAGAAGCCGCAAGTATGAACCTTTACCAGGCATTCATAATCCTTCAAAACCGGCATGGGAATATCATTCTTCAATACAACCTCCCCTGTCTTAACTGCTACAACTCCTTTCATAACCTTCTCCATCTTTTGTATTGCCTCCTTACGCTTTATTCTCTGCCATACAAATCCGTATCCATTTTTTTACCGGCTCTTTTACTTTCTCTACCACATGTTCCATATGCTTTACCACATTTGGCTCAAATGTATCTTCACTTAACTGCTTTTGCAATGTACTTAGATAGGTAAAATGAAGCTCCGTACCAACATTTACTTTATTGATTCCGTTTTTGATGGCTTTTTGAATATCCTCTTCGGGGATCCCTGTCCCTCCGTGAAGTACAAGAGGCGTATCTACCATCTCATTGATTTCTGCCAGCCGTTCAAACCGAAGTCTCGGCTTCTCACGATAAAAACCATGAGCATTGCCCAGCCCTACTGCCAGGGAACCGCAATTGCTTTCCTGTACCAAACGAAGCGCATCTTCTGCTGTTCCTAGATAATCCTCTCCTTCATACATTGATTCCTCATTGCGCCCGATGATACGGCCAATTTCCACCTCCACACAGGCTTCAAAGGATGCTGCATATGAAGTAACCTCTCTGCTCTTACGGATATTTTCTTCCAAAGGAAGGGCCGAACCGTCAAACATTACGGAGGGATATCCGCATTCCAGCATTTGTTTGCAAAGCTCCGGTGTATTGGAGTGATCCAGATGAAAAATAACCGGTGTTTTTGCGGTTTGACTATAATGCTTATAAAGAGCTCCCAAAAGTTGTGCTCCATGCACCGTAACAACCTGCATATTCGAAGCGGCTATCACAGGGGCCCGCAGTTCTCTTGCCGCCTCCAATATTGCCATCAGCTCCCAGCCATCGGAAAAATTGAATGCCGGTACCGCATAACCTCTTTGATCTGCATCTAATAAGATTTCTTTTAAGTCAAACCTCATTTTATCCTCCGCTTATCTTCGCTTTACATCATCAACAAAATTGTCATTGTTTGTTCATATTTTTTATTTTAGATGATTTTTTTCTCTTTGTCTATGCCAATATGTACCAATAATTTCACCAATTTTTTATCAAAACTTACCAAAAATTTATCCAAAATCGCTTTTTATGGTCATATTTTAAAAAAATAATTCCCATATATCTCAAGACTTCACAATTATATAATCACTTTTCAAAACTTTATTGATGCATTTATGATTATATTGTGCTATAATATCATCATCATTTTGTATATAAGCTTGTTATATTGTACTTAAAAGGAGAGGTTTCCATGAATTGGTATATTGGTCTGGATATTGGCACCACAAATATTAAAGCCTGCGCTTTCTGCTCTCAAATCGACCGACGGATGCCATGTGTCTCTATATCTACTCCACGTTCATATTCCGCATCATCCCGTACCGCATACGAGTACGATGCAGACATGCTTTTCAGCGCCTGCTGTAATGTTCTTAGTCAATTATCAGCACTGCTTTCTGACGGTCATGTGCGCTCTTTAGCAGTTTCCAGTATGGGAGAATCCGGTATCTTATTGGATGACAAAAACCGCCCGTTATGCCGTGCCGTCCCCTGGTTTGATACCCGCAGCATCCCTCAGGCTGAAGAATTAAATACTTTGATTGGAAAAGAAGAAATATACCGTCTTACCGGCCAAATCTCATCCGGTAAGTTTGGGATCACAAAGCTTTTATGGTTCAAAAAGCATCAGCCGGAATTATTTTCAAAAGCTTTACACTGGGCAAGTATTAATGACTATATCCTTTATCGTTTATCCGGAAGGCTTGTCAGCGACTATTCAATTGCATCCAGAACTATGGCCTTTGATATTCATCAGCTGACTTGGTCCCCCAAAATTTTGGATGTCATAAACCTATGTCAGAGTTTTTTCCCGGAAGCAGTTCCCGGCGGCACGGCCATTGGCTCCATTTTACCTGATTTGGCCGCACGCCTGGGCCTGCCTAAGAATCTTTCCATTGTAACAGGCGGACACGATCACTCCTGCGCCGCTATTGGAAGCGGTTCCTTCATCCCCGGCACTGTTTTGGATTCCATGGGGACCTCTGAAGTTACTGTGCTCCCACTTGCACAGCCTTTGACTACTCATGAAATGTTCCTTGCCCGAATCAGTATTTATCCGCACTGTTCCGGCCTTTTGTACCGTGCCCTGACTTCCATGCAGGCCTGCGGTGCTTCTATGAATTGGTTCTTGGAAAGCATTGGAGAAAGTATATCCCGTGAAGCAGAACACTTAAAAAGAAGCCCCATTGTTCATTTACAGGAGACCGCTGCCCATTGCGAAGCATGTCCGGAGCTTTTATATTATCCGTTCCTGCGTGGCTCTCTCGCCTGTCCCAATGCTGGCGGAGTTTTTCTAGGTATCCGTGATTATCATAAAACAGAGCATTTTGCCAAGGCTCTGCTTGACGGACTTTGCCAAGAATTTACATTTCAGTTATACGATCTCTTAAAGGTAACAGACACACTTCCTCATACAATCCGTGTGGTGGGTGGTCCGTCTCAATCCCCCTATCTCATGCAGAGAAAAGCAAACTTTTGCAACACAGTCATACAAGTTCCCCATATGCAGGAAGCTGCCTGCCTTGGAGCTGCTCTATTGGCCTGTGTAGGCCGCGGTGATCTATCCTATGAAGAAATTCAGCAGGCAATTCGCCGATTTCCGGTCAGGACCTATTTCCCCCAAAGGGTTAATTCTGCAGCAAATGCATATAAAGCCTATTGTTCCGGACGCAAATATATGGAACAATATTTTTCATCAGAAGTCTCATAGCAGCCAAAAACCATGAAAATTATGCAAAACAGGGAGATCATATTATGTTAAAAATCGGATTGCACTGCAACTACTGGAACGGAACTGGCGCTGAAGGTGATCCGCTCCGCCTTTTGGAATTAACCGCTCAAACAGGCGCAGACGCCATGGATTTCGCAACTTCCTATGCCCTTCACATGTCTTTGCAGGAACGCCATGAATACGCAAAAAAAGCTAAAGCAATGGGAATTACTTTATCACTGAATGGAGGGATTTCAGATGCCGAAATCTCACATCCCGACTCAAACATACGAAAGATAGGCTTGCAAAAATGCAAGCAGGCAGTCCGGGCCGCAGCAGAGCTGAATTGCCGTATTTGGAGCGGTGTTATTTATGCAAAATGGCTCTCCATGCCTGAAACGGTATTCACTCCCGATCAGAAGACACGGATGTGGAAACGGGCTGCGGCTTCTGTTCAGGAACTATGTGATTTTGCAGCTCCCCTTGGAGTTAATATCTGTATTGAGATCGTTAATCGATTTGAAGCTTATCTAATCAATACTGCTGCGGATGGAATTCGCTTTATCTCAGATATCAAACGCTCAAATATTAAACTTTTACTGGATGTTTTTCATATGAACATTGAAGAGGACAGTATCTGTGATTCTCTTTCACAGGCACTGCTTTCAGACTGTCTCGGCCATCTCCATATCAGTGAATCTAATCGCCGTCTTCCCGGCCTTACAAAAACCGATATAAACTGGTCCGATGTTATGAACACATTAAAGAATGGCAATTATGGCGGAACAATTATTTTGGAATCTATGGTTCTTTCTCAGGCGCCGGCGGCACACAGCTTTAGAACCTGGCGTAATATGACAGATAAACCCACATTAGAAGGATTAATCCAGGAGGCTGAAAACAGTATTCGTTTCCTTTATCATTTGCCATAGCATCGTTCATGCTGCTTAAAAGGCTGCCGCAGTCAACTGCAACAGCCTTTTATTCCAATATTAAATTCCTGATGCACAGCGCTTTTCTTTTCCTCTTTACCGCTCCTCGATCTGGTATATTAGTCCTGCTTCCTTCATCAGCTCCATATATGGCTTTGACGGAAAATATTCTGGCGAAAACACTCCCGCTTCTTTCCAGATTCCCTTTCCAAGAAGCTCAATTCCAAGCGCCGCCCCAAAGCCTGTCTGAGCCACTACCGCCTGCATTCCCCAGGTTTTCATGGATTCCTCATTGTCAAATGGCTGATAGATAAAATATTCTTTTTTCTTACCATCCTTTTTTCCGATGCAATGGACACCTACGCACATTCCTCCTGTCATTTTGGCGCCAATATCCTTTGGCTGCGGAGCGCAGGCCGCCACCACATCCCTGGGAATTACCCTGACGCCGTCTACTTCTACCGGATGGGTACTGCGAAGTCCCAGGGCATTGATTACTTTCAATGCATTCAGCAGATTATCGTCCAAAGCAATCTTAAAGCTTGCTCTTTGAAGTCCGTATTTTTGCAGATACCTGGGCATGGTGACTACTTCCTCATGTTCTACCTTTACCAACCGGTTTACGCCAAAAGGCTCCGGCATGGGGAATTCTTCTTCCCCGGCAAAGGCATCCTCTATGCGAAAGCCTTCCTCTTTGCTCCACTCCGCATTGGGATTCATAACCTCATCCAACACCGTCCACACATTGAAGCCGAACTGCACCACATCCTTATGGGCTCCCGGTTCCTGAAGATTTCCCCCGTCCTTTACATGAACCTCCCACAGCTCGTCGAAAAGATATTCTGCCGCATACTTAGCAAATACATTGACCACGCCCGGATCGATCCCTAAGCAGATGCAGGCAATGAGACCCTTTTCTTTCCACTGCTCATGGCGGTCAAAGTTGTATTTTGTCATAGGCTCCAGATAGCTTCCCTCAAACCCGATTCCAAACTGTGGATGCTCCCGGGGCACCGACCAGGTTCCCATACTTCCATAGGCGGCTCCTGCTTCGTAGGCTGCGTCAAAGATATAGTTGCTCACAAATGGAGATGCGGCATCCATTACAAAATCAATGGCATGTTCTTTCATCAGACGCACCAGTTCTGATTTTTTATGAGCATCCACACAGGCGGTTTCGCAGCGTGTGCATTTCTTTTGGCTCTCTATATCCATGACCATCTCTCGGTTCTCAGCCATTTCACATTCCGTACCTGGCCATACTTTCAGATGCTCCCAAACCTCTCTTGCCCGTTCCATACTGAAATCGCTGATTAACACATATTCCAGCCATTCTCCTTTGGGGTCCCGTTTTTTCAGAACTTTTAAGATACATTCTCCTACGGCTCCTGCGCCTACCAGCATCATTCTCATAGCGTGAATCCTTCTTTCTTTTCAAAATGTCCGGAAAAACTCTGCCGAGATTTTAGGTGCTGCCTGCTAAATTTACCCCGCCGGGCACGCTCAAAAACTTTCGTTTTTTCGCTATGCGGCTGTCGCCGCATAGCCAGGGATATACAGGCACCCTCTGATGTGCCAGCACCTCAGAGGGTGCCTGTATATCCCTGGCTGCCCGGCTCATAGCTATAAAAAAAGAGAGACAAAATGCACTTGAGCATCTGTCTCTCTGTCCTTTTACCAGTTGGTTATAGCCACGTAGGCGGCGGTTTCCCGCTCTCTCCAGAGTTCCGTCAGATAACCTTCCTTTTGCCTGTCAGTTTCCACAAAGGAGCCGATCCGCTCCCCGTTTGCTTCTTCGGCGCTTTTTGTTATATCAAACAAAAAGTCTCTAGGGTTATCCTCTGCCGGTTTATATAACTGGATACATTATAACAGTTTTTTTGGATAAAAGCAAAATATTTATGCTTGTACCTTTGCCTCCTGCGCCACCCGGCGAATATCTGGAACAGCAAGCAGAATCGGATACAGCACGGCGCTGATTATCAGACCACCGATTCCCTGAATAATATTTGCCGGCACACTTGCCAGAGCTGCGGCGGTGCCATAAAGAAATATTTCACAGAGGAAATATCCCCCGGCTACCAAAACAATATCTGCCACACCTCCAAGAATGACGGCTATATAACTGCTTTTGGAGGTCTTTCCAACTTTTTGATAAAGCACTCCTGCTGCAAATGCAATCAGCCCCTTAATCACAAAGGTGATAGGCACATAGATAAAATATCCGCCAATCAAATCCGCCATAGCGGAGCCGATGCCTGCTGCCAGAAGCCCCCAGACCGGCCCGAGAATTACACCGGAGAGAATCACAATGGCATCACCAGGATGAATATATCCGCCCGTTCCAGGGGTGGGAATGCGTATGGACATGGTTGCAACACATGCAAACGCTGCAAACAGCGCTGCCATAACAATTTTTTTCAGCTTAGAATTCATAACAAAACCTCTTTTCTTTCCATGACTTTTTTGTTCTCTCACATTGTATTGCAACTCTGGCTTGAACAAAATAGCCAGTAATGAAAAAATTAACCAGTCCAGTTTTTGCCGTCTGTTTAACAAAAAAGAGACAAGCGCCATTTGCAGAAAACTCGTGGTATTTTAGAAATGCTTTGGTTCGTGCCAATTATAATGATTGGCAGAACGGAATCCATGAAACAACAAAATTTCTGGATATGTTTTTTGAAAATCTGTTGATGGGTAAGAATCATAAGTTGAAAAATCGATTTATGCATATTGATTTTCAAATGGAATAGCTATTAAATAATACCCTCAACGGACAAGAGAACCACACACCTTGTCCATTGAGGGTTTCTTTTTATTCGCATCCCTTTCTTATGGCTGTATCACATCAAATAATTCCTTTACCGCCGGATAAATCTGGCGGAACTTCTGATACTGCTTCTCATAGCGTGCCGCATTCTCCGGAATTGGCTCTACTGTGTCTACAATCTTCACAATCTTAGAAGCCGCTTCCTCCACACTTGCGTACTCGCCGCAGGCCACGGCTGCCAGCATAGCGCCGCCCATGGCCGGACCCTCCTCACTCTCAGGAATGTCCACCATAATATTGAAGATATCCGCAATCATCTGCCTCCACAGAGGGCTCTTGGCTCCTCCGCCGCAGATCTTGGTCCGTTCAATCCGGATTCCCAGGGCCTTTGCCACCTCAAAGGAATCCCGAAGAGCAAAGGCAACGCCCTCCAAAACTGCCTGGGTCATATCCTCTCTTGTAGTGTCCATGGTCATTCCCATAAAGGTCCCCCTGGCGTTGGGATTGTTGTGGGGGCTGCGCTCGCCCATAAGATAGGGCAGGAAAAATACATTGTTCTTTCCAAGCTCTTTGATGCCCGTCTGCTCTCCTGCATAGTCCTTGGTTTTTAGAATCTCATCCATCCACCACTTATTGCAGGAAGCGGCGCTCAGCATACAGCCCATTAAGTGAAAATGGCCGTCCGCATGGGCAAAGGAGTGAAGTGCGTTGTGGGCATCAACACCGAATTTTTCACTGGAGATGAAAATGGTTCCCGAGGTTCCCAGAGAAATGTTGCAGCTTCCTTCCCCTACGGTTCCCGTTCCCACAGCGGCGGCGGCATTGTCTCCGGCTCCTGCTGCAATCTTTACATTTTCCGAAAGCCCCAATTCCTCTGCCAGCTCCGGCTTCAGCGTTCCCACAATCTCATAACTCTCAAAAATCTTCGGAAGCTGTGTCTCCTTTATGCCGCAGATCTCCATCATTTCCCTGGACCAGCATTTATTTTTCACATCAAAGAGCAGCATACCGGAAGCATCTGACACATCCGTGCAGAAAGTCCCGGACAGCCGGTAAGCAAGGTAATCCTTAGGCAGCATCAGCTTCTCAATCCGTGCAAAATTCTCCGGCTCATGATTCCTCACCCAAAGCACCTTTGGTGCCGTAAATCCCGCAAACGCAATATTTGCAGTGTATTCGGACAGCTTATCTTTCCCAATCTCCTGATTTAAGTAATCCGTCTCCTCACCCGTTCTTCCATCGTTCCAGAGAATGGCCGGGCGTATCACCTGATCATCCTTGTCAAGAACCACAAGACCATGCATCTGGCCGCCAAAGCTGATCCCTGCCACCTGAGACCGGTCGCAGTCTGCAAGCAGTTCCTTTAAGCCATCCAGGGACTGTGTATACCAGTCCTCAGGATTCTGCTCGGACCAGCCGGGATTGGGAAAATACAGGGGATATTCCCTGGATACAATTTTCTCAATCTTTCCTGTTCCATCCATCAACAACAGCTTCACCGCCGAGGTTCCCAGATCAATTCCTACATACAACATATAAAGCCTCCATTCCAGTTCCATAACATCCTTTCCAATACACCCTAGCCTAAATCAATTTACAGCCATAAAAGCATATGTCTGTAAATCAATTTGTGCATTGCAAGGGATATTACTGTTTACAGTTCCGCAATATTACCACTTTCACAGGAGTTGCCGCAAAATAAGCCGGCAGGCATTTCCGATATCAGGTGTCCGGCTATTTGCGAACGCTATGTATGATATGAACGGACACTACCTCAAAAGCTGTTCAACTAACGAAAAGCTCCCAGGTGGTGTCCGTTCAGAGCATACAGAGTGTACGCAAATCGTCCGAACACAGATATGGAAATGTCTGCCGGCTTATTTTGCGGCAACTCCGTCCGCCATCAACACATTACCGTAATATCATCTCTCCATTTTACCCAAAAGGATTCTCCGTCTTATACAGCATCCCCTTAGGCTGATTGAAGCCAAGCTCATCCGGCTCCACACCCAGGTACTTAAATACCTCAAACAGCGCTTTCCCGTAATGCCCAAAAGCCACGGCGCCGTGATGAGGATAATTCCCCTCAATGAGTACATGGCGATAGAAACGTCCCATCTCCGGAATGGCGAAGATACCGATGGCTCCGAAAGAACGTGTCGCAACAGGAAGCACCTCCCCCTGTGCCACATATGCCCGCAGCTTGCAGTCAGCCGTACTCTGCAGACGGAAGAACGTAATATCGCCAGGCACAATATCGCCCTCCAGGGTTCCCTGGGTTACTTCCTCCGGCAGGCTTCTTGCCATGATAAGCTGATACTTCATGGAGCAGGAGGACAGCTTCTTGGAACAGGTATTGCCGCAGTGGAAGCCCATAAAGGTATCCCTGTGTGTATAATCGTACTTCGGTGCGATCTCTTCTTTATAAATATCTGCGGGAACCGTATTGTTAATGTCAAGCAGCGTCACCGCATCCTGGCTTACGCAGGTTCCAATAAACTCACTGAGCGCTCCATAGATATCTACCTCGCAGGATACGGGTATCCCACGCCCGGTAAGACGGCTGTTTACATAACAGGGAACAAAGCCGAACTGGGTCTGGAACGCCGGCCAGCATTTTCCTGCGATGGCAACGTATTTCCGGTAGCCCTTGTGCTCCTCCACCCAGTCAAGCAAGGTCAGCTCATACTGGGCCAGCTTGGAGAGAATCTGGGGTTTCTGGTTGCCCTCGCCCAGCTCTTCTTCCATGTCCTTTACCACATCGGGAATCCTGGGATC
Organism: Clostridia bacterium; assembly: GCA_910574255.1. Classification (GTDB taxonomy): domain Bacteria; phylum Bacillota; class Clostridia; order Lachnospirales; family Lachnospiraceae; genus Laedolimicola. The sequence goes on along the minus strand of CAJTAK010000012.1, from coordinate 84,922 downwards.
ATCCGCATGTTTATTGAATGCCTCAAAGAGATCCAGTTCGGAGTTCTCCTCAATCTCCACACCCAGGTTGTAGAGTTGCTTAATGGGTGCATTGCAGGCCAGGAAGTTTAAGGGTCTCGGTCCAAAGCTGATGATCTTGAGACTGCTTAATCCTACGATGGCACGGGCAATAGGGAGAAACTCGTGTATCATGTCGGCGCATTCCTCTGCGGTTCCCACCGGATACTCGGGAATATAGGCACGCACGTTGCGGAGCTTTAAGTTGTAGCTTGCATTCAGCATGCCGCAGTAGGCATCGCCACGGCCCTGGATCAGGGAATCTCCCGATTCCTCGGCTGCCGCCACAAACATAACGGGACCGTCAAAATGCTTTGCCAGAAGTGTTTCGGATATCTCCGGTCCGAAGTTGCCCAGGTAAACTGCTAAAGCGTCACATCCGGCTTTCTTTACATCCTCTAAGGCCTGCACCATATGGATCTCACTCTCCACGATGCAGATGGGACATTCGTAAATGTCTGCTGTTCCGTATTTGTCCTCATAAGCCTTTACCAGAGCTTTTCTCCTGTTTACGGACAGAGATTCCGGGAAACAATCTCGACTTACTGCTACAATTCCCACTTTTACAGATGGAATATTAATCATAATATGTACCTCCTATTTAAAGTTCCGTAATATCCTTTCAGTACACCTTTATCTAAATCAAATTACAATCACAAGTCCATGCGCTTGTAATTCGATTTGTGCACTGCAAGGATATTACTGTTTTAAGTTCCGTAATATCCTTTCAGTACACCTTTATCTAAATCAAATTACAATCACAAGTCCATGCGCTTGTAATTCGATTTGTGCACTGCATGGATATTACTGTTTTAAGTTCCAACTACAATTTCAGGTTCTCACCTTTAAGGCCTACAAATGCGCCGTCAGCCCCAAGCCCTGATTCCTCATGTGCAATCAGCCATTTATTTCTGGCTGTCATCAGCTTATCTTCTGCCGAAGCTCCTTTTAAGACAGGCGGCTCCGTATTCGTTCCCTTGGGAAGAATGATAACCACCCGGAAACCATCCTCCCTGAGATTGCAGGGTGCATAGTGAAGAGTTGTGGCATAAAGCTCCACCACACAGCCGGCCGGAGCTTCAAAAGCCTCCATTTTGGATGTATCATATGTAAAATCCGCTTCCACATCCTGCTGCATTCCCACCAGCAAAACAGCGCCCGTTAGAGGAATATTAATTTCCGAATTGCGGTGATACTCCACCGCATTCAAGGTATTATTATTTCCATTGCAGTAACCGATCTGAATAGGCATTCCTCCGAAAATGCTGTCCTGAATCATATCAAATTCCTCACATGCCTCAAGCTCCGAGGCAGATGCAACATACACCACATCCTCCGGACAGGGAGTTCCCTCCAAGCGTTTCAGCAAATCCGGAACCTTTACCTCCAATACTCTTCCATACTTCTCAAATGCCTTGTCCGTTACACTTTTTATCTGCATTCTCTTCTCCTTTCTTTGATCTGCACATGTTTTTGTGTATAAAGGGATACCCGCAGGGTGTTTCTGTTCCAGTTCCGCCGCACCTTACCTTTACAAAGCTTGCCGTTTCAAAGCTTATTCTGCTGCGTTCCTGAATCCTGCCATTTAGTTTCATCACTAAACTAACCATTTTTATAGTAGCACTTTACAGCGGCAGGCACAAGTATTTTACATACAAAATTCCTTTTCTTATTTCTGGGCTTCTTTCTTGGAAACCACATCAAAGATTACGGCTGCCAGAAGCACAAGGCCCTTTACAACTCTCTGATAGTTGGCATCCACGCCCATAATGCTCATTCCCAGGTTGATAACACCCATCAGAATAGCGCCCACGATAACGCCGGGAACCGTTCCCACGCCGCCGTAAGCAGAAGCACCACCGATAAAGCAGGAACCGATGGCATCCATCTCGTAGTTCTGCCCATAGGTTGGCTGTGCGGATGTCATACGGGCGATGGTCAGCATACCGGCAAGGGCTGCCAGAAAGCCCATATTCAGATAAGCGATAAAGTAAACCTTATCCGTATTGATACCGGAAAGCTTTGTTGCTTTTTCATTGCCGCCCACCGCATAAAAATAGCGTCCTGTGGTCGTATTGGAAGTGATGTAGCCATAAACCAGGACCACAATCAGAACCCAAAGAAGGGCGGAGGGTATTCCTTTATACTGAGACAGCTTATAGGCAAATATCAGAATCACCGCAGAAATCAGAACGGTTTTAATGAGCATGCCGGACAGAGGATCTACCTCGTAGCCTTTCTTTACACGATTCAACCTCCCTTTTACCTGAAGCAGTATGTAAATCACAACAGCGATAATACCCGCCAGCATACAGGTCAGGTTGAAGCCCTCCATCCCAAAGAAATCCGGCACAAAGCAGTTGGCACCGCCGCCGAAGATTTTGATAAAGGTTTCGGAATTTAGAGATATGGTCAGTCCGTTCAGTACCACGTTGGACAAGCCCCGGAATACAAGCATGCCCGAAAGGGTTGTGATAAAGGGCGGAATCCGCACAAAGGCAATCCAATATCCCTGCCATGCACCAATCAGGGTTCCAATCACAAGCATGGCTACTACCGCCACACCCATATTCATCTTGTAATTCTCCATTAAAACGGCACCCACCGCACCTACAAAGCAGACAACAGAACCTACGGAAAGGTCGATGTTACCGCCTGTCAGGATGCAGAGCAGCATACCGGTAGCAAGCACAAATACATAAGCATTCTGGGAAATCAGGTTTGAAATATTCTGAGGAAGTAAAATCTTTCCTCCGGTTCTCCATGTAAAAAACAGCGTAACCAGAATCAAAACAATAATCATGGTATATTTTTGTAGAATTGCTTTCATGTTTGCTTTATCCATAGCGTTTATTCTCCTTTACTCGATTTTAAAATCTGGGCCATAATCCGTTCCTGTGTGGCTTCCTCTGCATTAAGCTCGCCCACCATTTTGCCCTCATTCATTACATAAATTCGATCGCACATTCCCAAGACCTCCGGCAATTCCGAAGAAATCATAATTACGGATTTTCCCTCTGCCACCAGGCTGTTAATGATGCAATAAATCTCATATTTTGCACCTACATCGATACCACGGGTAGGCTCGTCAAGAATCAAAACATCCGGATCCGCAAACATCCATTTGGCCAGCAGAACTTTCTGTTGATTGCCGCCGCTTAAGTTTCCCACGTTCTGCTCTACCGTAGGACACTTTGTATTCAACTTGTCTTTATACTCCACTGCAATCTGATATTCCTTGTCCTTGTCAATCACTCCACGGGCACTGATACTGTCCAGATTGGCCAGTGTGGTGTTAATCTTAATGGGGTTGGAAAGAATCAGACCGTTGCCTTTCCGATCCTCCGTTACGTAAGCCAGCTTATTCTTAATGGCTTCCCGGGAATTCTTAAGCTCGACCTCTTTTCCCCCGATCTTAAGGACACCGGAAATATTCGTTCCGTAGCTCTTTCCGAAAATGCTCATGGCAAGTTCCGTCCGCCCGGCACCCATAAGGCCGGAGATTCCTACCACCTCGCCCTTTCGCACATTCATGGATACACAGTCGACCACCTTGCGTTCCGTATAAAGGGGGTGATACACGGTCCAGTCTTTGACCTCCAGGTTGATCTCCCCAATCTGTTTTTCCGTCCGTTTTGGGAAACGGTCCGTCAAATCACGGCCTACCATTCCCTTGATAATCCGGTCTTCATTGATATCATCCACTGCCTTATCCAGGGTTTCAATGGTGGAGCCGTCTCGGATTACCGTAATTTTATCTGCTACATAAGAAATCTCATTCAATTTATGAGAAATAATAATCGAAGTCATGCCCTGCTTCTTGAATTCCAGCATCAGATCCAAAAGTGCCTGGGAATCCGATTCATTCAGAGAAGCCGTCGGCTCATCCAGAATCAACAGCTTGGCATGCTTTGCCAATGCCTTTGCAATCTCCACCAGCTGCTGCTTTCCCACGCCAATGTCTTTGATCAGCGTCCGTGAGGACTCCTTTAAGCCTACCTGCCGTAAATATTCGTCTGCCTGTCCGTAGGTTTCGCTCCAGTCAATGGCCGCTTTCTTTCCTCTTTCATTTCCCAGGAACATATTTTCCCCTATGGTCATATAGGGAATCAGGGCCAGTTCCTGATGAATAATAACGATTCCCTTTTCTTCACTGTCCTTAATCTTTGCGAACTTACAGACTTCCCCGTTATAGATGATATCTCCCTCGTAGGTTCCGTAAGGGTAAATGCCGCTTAAGACGTTCATAAGCGTTGACTTTCCTGCACCGTTCTCGCCTACCAGTGCATGGATCTCGCCCTCCTCTACTCTCAGATTCACGTTATCCAATGCCTTGACACCCGGGAATGTTTTGGTGATGCTTTTCATTTCCAATAAAATCTTCGCCAACTTTAAAATCCCCCTATTCCAGTTCCGCAATCACATTCCGCTACACGATTACTGAGAACAATTCCCAGCCACAGATGCATGTGTCTGTAAATTGTTCTGTGCACCGGAATGTGATTGCTGATTCCAGTTCCTTTTTCATAGAACAGAACAGGCGGGAGAATCCCGCCTATTCTCATTTCCGCCTCGATTACCGATTACTGAAGATCTGCTTCTGTGTAGTATCCGGAATCAACCAGCAGCTCTTTGTAATTGTCCGCATCTGCAAATACCGGCTCGCAAAGGTAAGAGGGAACTACGATTGTTCCGTTGTCGTAGGTCTCGGTATCATTTACCTCGGCCTCCTCGCCTTTCATGATGGAATCAACCATCTTTACAACCTGGCTTGCAAGTGTACGGGTGTCCTTGAAGATAGACATGGACTGCTTTCCTGCAATCATGTTCTTTACGTTGGCAACGTCACAGTCCTGACCTGTGATTACCGGCCACTCACCTGTGTAAGCAGCTTCCAGGGCATTGGTTACGCCAAGGGCTGTGGAGTCATTGGAGCAAAGTACTACATCCAGAGCTGTTCCGTCTGCATAGTAGGAAGCAAGGATTGCATCCATTCTGGACTGAGCAGTCTCTGTTGCCCAGTTTGCGGTAGCAACCTCTGCGAATTCTTTCTGGCCGGACTGGATAACCAGTTTGCCGGACTCAATGTAGGGATTCAGCACGTCCATAGCACCGCCGTAAAAGAAGTTTGCATTGTTATCCCCCGGGTCACCGGTGAAGATCTCCATGTTAAAGGGTCCCTCTGCATTATCCAGATCCAGGGCTTCCTTGATGTACTCGCCCTGCTTCTGGCCTACCATGTAGTTGTCAAAGGTTGCATAATAGGTAACTGCATCGGAGTTCATCAGCAGACGGTCATAAGCGATAACCGGAATGTTGGCTTCCTTTGCCTGTGCAAGAACGGTTCCGAGTGCGTCTCCGTCGATGGAAGCAATAACCAGAACCTTGCAGCCGTTTGAGATCATGGTCTCAATCTGGGATACCATGGTCGCATTGTCGTTGCTTGCATACTGTAGGTCAACGGTGTAGCCTGCCGCTTCCAGCTCTGCTTTCATATTGGAGCCGTCCTGGTTCCAACGCTGCAAATCCTTGGTGGGCATTGCCACACCTACCAGGCCGCCCTCTCCGCCTGCATTTTCTGCAGGAGCCGCTGTCTCATCATCTGCTGCCGGGGCTTCTGTCTCTGCCCCGCCATCTGCTGCTGCCGGAGCTTCCGCTTCCTTGGAACCGCAGCCTGCAAGCATGGCTGTTACCATTGCTGCTGCCAGAATGACACTGAGTAATTTTCTCTTCATGTTTTCATCCTCCCTGATTTTTTGTTGTGCAATATTTCTTATGGATATTTGAAATACTGCATTTGGTGATTTATTTGGTACATTTGTACTATATCACACCTGGTATAGCAATTAGTTGTCTACTTTCTTGACAATTTTGTTATTTAATTCATTCACTAAACAAATTATAGCATTTTTTACAATGCTATGGAAATAAGAACAATTTTGTGCTATTCATTTGTTTGGTTTTTCTGTTATATTGCAGGGAAGAATTTGTTTGATCTGTTCGTCCGCAGGTTTTTGATTTCTATCCAAGGTAACTGTCCGTATCATAGTAAATGCTCCTTTCTTTTTTGTCGCAACCTTGCTGATATCAAACGTATGTTATCTTTCTGTTCTGTGTAAACAACAAACTAAAAAAATAGCACAATAAATTTTCTTTGATTTACTAATATTAAAAGTTCTCGGCGGAACCACCAAAAACTACGATTAGTCCATACTTGAAGTTCCGCCTTGTGAACAGTACAGGTATTAAATATCATTCGGAAAATTGAACCATAACTCCAATCTCATCTTCTGCATCCTGAACTGTAACTGTTAATTCATTCCCTATATTCAAATAAATATCTTCCTTCAGATGAAATCCATCTTCAATAACCGTATCCATATTAGCCGCTGTTACGGCAATAGGCTCAAGGCCGATATAGGGAACCTCCTGTGTCCCGTCAAAGAACGTGCCCGCTGTTTTAAGATCCTCCGTTTTTGCCAAAGTCACAGCACACTCAGCCGCCCGTCTTGCCAGCTTTTCCACCGGTTTGTACACGGTCATAGCCTGGGTTCCCTCCACCACTCTCTGGCAGGCTCCCAGATCCGCATCTTGGCCCACCACACATACGTCTCCGGCCATTCGCCTTTCGGAGAGCACACGGATCACCTGACTGGCAATATCATCATTCCCGCACATATAAGCATCTGCTTCGCCGCCCCCGTCCAAAAATTCACTGACTCTGGAAAAGCCAATCTCTGCCAGCCAGTTATCTGCATAGGCAGTCTCAACGATCTCCCGTTCCGTGCGGTCAATCATATTGTGAAAGCCGTCCATCACAAGAGATACATTGTTATCCTCCGGAGAACCGCACATCATAAAGATCCTGCCTTTCTCCGGTGTACGGGCGATAATCGTCTCCGCCATCATTTCCCCCACACGCTCATTGTCAAAGGTTATGTACAGATCCACATCCGCATCCATAATCAGGCGGTCATAAGCAATCACCTTAACTCCGGCCCGCTTTGCCTTTTTTACCGGCTCGCTCAATCGGGCAGAATCCACCGCTACAATCACAATAACATCCATATTCTTATCAATCAGATATTCGATCTGTGCAATCTGTTCTTCCACGTCTCCGTTTGCACACTGGACATTTACCTCCGCCCCCAGCTCTCCCGAAGCTCTGGCTACAAAGGCATCCCGATCCCTCTGCCATCGCTCTATGATAAAGGAGTCAAAACTTAAGCCTATGCGGATCTTATCCTCTCCGATCTCTTCCCTTGTCTGCTCTGCCTCCTTATTTCCACAGCCCGGAACCGAAGCCATGCAGAGAGCTGCTGCAAGAATCCCCAGTATCAATCTGTAAGATTGTCTCATTCCTCATTTCCCTCCTTATACTCCGTGGGCGTCTGCCCTGTCCATTTCTTAAAAATACGGCTGAAATAGTTTGGATCACTATAACCGATTTCCTGACAAATCTGCTTCATGGAGCTTCCCCCCTGTCGCAGAAGCTCCTTAGCCCTCCCAATTCGAATGCCTGTTACATACTCTACAAAGTTAGAACCTGTTACCTCTTTAAATAGCTTGCTGAAATAATAGGGACTCATATCCATTTCTCTGGACATACTTTCCAAGGACAAATCTTTTTTATAGTTGCGTCCTATGTATTCTCTGGCCCTTTCAATAACCTCATGGGAATACTCTTTCTTTTTGCTGGCTACATTGGCTGCCGCTTCCTTTATCTTCTGCAAAAACCATCTCCGCATTTCGTCCAAAGAATCCGTTTGTACCACCTCAAGATACTCCGCCCGATCCCGGAATCGATATACCATGCCGCCGCTTTTGTAGGCTGTATATTCCATAAATAATATAAACTCTAATACTTTCAGGCGAATGTTCGGCAAATAGTCCGCCTGTGTTCCTGCCATCCAGTCAAAGAAATCTCCGGCCGCTTTTTGAGCCTCCTGACTTTTTCCTGCCTTTACATAGTCAAAAAGCTGTTCCTCCAGATTCAGAGGATAGTCCTCCTCATATTTACAGAAAATCGGAAGATCCCGGCAGTGAGCTACGCTTCCGTCAGAGTTGCCAAGGGCTTTTGCACCGTCCTCATAGGATTTCTCCATCTTATCCACGGTCAGAATGCTTCCCACTCCTATCCGGCAGACAAGGCCGCAGGCATCTGAAATATGCTCTATCATCTGGCGGCACCGCTCCACATCCTTTGCCCGGCTCTCATAATCCCCCTGCTCCATATCCGTGGGAACGCAGCATACCAGGCGGTTATTCATCAAAGGCCCTACACAGCAGGTATAATACTCCCTGATAATATTGCGAATCTGCTGATAGCTGCTTTGCAGACGTACGCCTGCCCCTACCGGATTCGTTAGCTCCCGCCCCTCCCGCTCATCACCAAATTCCAGTACCAGAGTAAACATATAATCCTGTGCTATTCCCAGTAAGCTTTTGTAATTCTCAATTCCTGCCGTATTTTGAGCCTGCAAAAGGGCAGTCATAATAAATCCCTGCTCCAGCATAGGGACTACAATTTCCAGTTTCTCCTTAGCCTCCAGATCCTGGCTCCTCTTTTCTCTTCTGCTGTCCACCATATCCATAGCCTTTTTAAGAACCTCTACAATCTTTTTCTGATTCACCGGCTTATGAAGATATTCCATAACTCCCAGATTGATGGCTTCCTGGGCGTAGTCAAATTTGTCGTAAGCGGACATAACGATAAAAATCAGATTGGGACTGTTTTTCTTGATCTCTTTCATGGCTTCAATGCCGTTGATACCCGGCATCTGAATGTCCATAAATGCAATATCGGGCCGGAAGCTCTCTGCAAGTTCAATAACGCTGCGCCCTGTTTTTGCGGATTCCACCTGGCATTCTCCGTCAAAGTTCTGGCGGATAATATAGGTTAAGGAATCAATCACTATTCCCTCATCGTCTGCCAACATGATTTTATACATACCTGCCCTCCTATCTTAAGTTGCTGCGCAACGGTACTAAAGGGTACTGTTCCATAATCTCCCCCAGCGGAAGATAAACGAATACCTGGGTTCCCTTGTTTTCCCCATGGCTTTGAATCTCAAATACCTCTTCCCTGTTATAATAAAGCCTTAGACGGCTGATCACATTTCCAAGACCAATGCCTGTGGAATTTCTGGACAAATCCGCTTCCCGGACCTTTCCCTCCATAACCTCTTGAATCTTCTCCCTGCTCATCCCCACGCCGTTGTCCCGGATGGAGATACAGATGCGCTCCGGTTCCCGGTATAGAAGAAGCTCGATCCATCCCTCCCAGTCAATGCCCCGGATACCGTAATTAGCCGCATTTTCCACAATCGGCTGAAGAATCATGCTTGGAACACGCAGATCCAGGAGCGTCTCATCCACCTGCTTTCGAAAATGAATCTCGCCCCCAAAACGCACATTCAGAATATAGAGATAGCTGTCCACCAGTTCCAGTTCCTCCCGTATGGTTGCATCCTGGTTGATCTTCTTCACATTGTACCGAAAAAAATCCGCCATATTTTCCACAAAGAGACACGTCTTGTCCGCTCCCTCCATCATGGCAAGCTGCGCCCCGGCATTCAGGGTATTAAACAGAAAATGGGGATTGATCTGGGCCTGAAGATATTTTAGTTGGGCATCCTTTAAATGTCCCTCCATCATCAGCTCTTTTTCTTTCATGGCCGCCTCTTTCTCCATATTTTCCTTAATCCGTTCCATATGAATCCGGATGCTGGCTACCATCTGATTAAAGGCTGTGGTCACTATTCCTACCTCGTCCATACTGCGGACCGGAACCACCGCCACCTCCAGATTCCCTTCCGCCACCTCATTTGCCCTTCGGGCCAGATGGCTTAAAGGCCCCGTAATGCTTTTGGTAATGGCATAAATCAATGCTGTGATCACCGCACCCACAACTGCCAGAATCACTGTCCCCGCCAGCTCAAACTTGCGAAGCGCCCGGGCCAGCGCCTCGTAGCTGTCGGTATTCGTCTTAAACCTGCGGTTATTCAGACTGTAAATATAGGTATTGATATATTCAAACCGCTCCACGGCCTCCTCATAGCGCAGCCGGTATTTTTCAATATTCCGCCCACGCTTTGCCTGTGTTGCCTCGTCTGTGATATGTAAATATTCCAGGATCATATTCCGGATATTGCGCTCCATCATCAGAAGCTCGTCACTGCAAATCTCCGTATTCAGCTCCTGGAGCCGGAGGTTCAATTCCTGGCTGTTCCGATAGTAGGAATCCAGCGTATCCGAGCTCTTCACATTCAGATATTCCGTCATACTGCCATGCACCGCACTCAAAGCCTCCGACAGCTCATTGAGACTGCTGTTGCTCTGATAGACCTGATCAATTCTTCCCGACATAAAATTAATATTGGCATATAAAATCAGATTCACGAAAAAAATAAGAAAAAAAGTAAGTAAGAACGCCGCAATCAGCTTTAATTGGATGGAGAGATTTTTCCATTTCTTCATACGTTTTGCTCCTGGTCATTTGTAGAAAACTGAAATCCCATACCTTTATGGCAGCAGATACTGTCCCACATTGGTCTCGTCAATCACATAAGTGTCAACCGGAAAATACCCATTCACATACCCCGTCTCCCGATACTCCGTAAGGGCCTGAACGCAGAAGCTCCCAAGCTGCTCCCCGTCCACCACCACCGTAGACGAAATAATCTTCTTCTGAATGGCATCCAGAATCCCATCCGACTTATAATATCCCAGAATCCGTACCTCCCCCACCTTAATATAATCCACCACAGCCTCATAAGCCCGCCGTGTATCTGTCTCACTAAGGCAGATCAGAATATCCGGATGATCCTCCTCTGTTACCAGAAGCTTCCGTATGGTTTCCTCCGTCATAAAGGCATTGCTGCTGTCAATGGAGACGGCCTGCACCTTAATGTCATACTCCCATCCGGTCTCCAGAATTTTTTCATCCATAGTCTCCCTCATTCCCCAGAACATGGTATTCTTCCCGGTCCCCGTAGCAGACGAATCCATAAGAACCACCACATGACTGTCCCTGGGATTCTCCGAAAGAAGCTCCCAGCAGAGCCGGCTGTACTCCTGTCCCAGAATATAGTTATTTACCCCCACAAAACACTTCCGCAGGTTATAAGCACTGTCATCCAGAGCAGTCACCACCGGAATCCCTTTCCCAACCGCCTCACTGAGAAGCCGATCCGTTTCCTCAGAGCTTCCCCCATTTAAAATAATCCCATCCACGCCAGAATCAATGGCAATCCGCAGCTTATCCTGCACCGTATAATCCGCCGTCAGATTCTTCCCTAAGTACTCCACATAAGCATTGCAGTTCTCTTCCCCCTCTTTTCTCGCTCCCTCATAAATAGAATTCCACAGCGCCATATCATGTCCGTCCTCAATCAACACATAGTACGCATCATAAAACTCATTTCCCTTAGGCGAATCCATAGCCGTCACCTGAAGCTTCCCCAGAAAAAGCGCCGACCCATAAACTCCCAACCCGATCAGCATCACCACCGCCAGTACTGCCGCTATCTTCTTTCTCTCACTCTTCTCCAACATATCCACTTTTTACCCTTATCCCTACATGTAATACAACACTCAGCAAACCCTGCCAAAACAAAGCCGCACACTTTGTTCACTCATTAAATTAATCTCTATTAATAGTATCACCTACAAAACACAATAGCAAGTAATACCAAAAAATCCACTGCATTCCGCCTTTCACCCTTCCGTCCCCATGGAGCAGGCCCGAAATAAGCCCTCCGGTTTTTCCGATATCGTGTGTCCGGCTGTTCACGCACACGGCATCTGATATGAACGAATATTGCCTTCATAATCCACAATAACACAAAAATTTCCACGGCAATGTTCGAGCATAGCAGACACCGTGTACGTGAACCGTCCGAACAGAGATATGGAAAAATCGGAGGGCTTATTTCGTGCCTGCCCCTCCCCCCTCATTTCATATTTACTAAACCCAAAACTTATATTATACTTGAACATAACAAATTCCAAAAAACAGAAAGTGACATCCCCCTATGATAACCGGAAGCAAAGAACTGATACGTGACATGAACAGCCATCTAATCTTGGAGATGATTCTAAAAGAGGGCACCATCTCCCGAGCCTCCCTCGCCAAAAGCTCCGGCCTCACCAAAGCCACCGTCTCCGCCATTGTCCAAAAGCTAATAGAACAAAACCTGGTAATAGAAGTAGGAAACGACAACACCACCTTAGGCCGCAAGCCCATCCTTTTAACTTTCCACGCCAACTGCGGTTATGCCCTGTCCATCGACGTGAATGCCAACACCATTTCCGCCATGATCTGCAACCTGAAAGGTGAAAACTGCCGATTAAAGCTATACCCCAATCATGCCGGCCGCAGGGAGATCATCCCTCTGCTAATCACCATTATCCGTGACATGACCGCCTCCCTGGATCCAACTCCCTACGGCGTAGTGGGAATCGGCCTTGGCATCCACGGAACCGTATACGAAAACCAGGTAACTTTCACCCCCTATTCCCCCTATGAAGAGCTTCCGTTCCAGGAAGTGTTGGAACAGGAATTCGGCGTCCCCATTTATCTGGAAAACGAGGCCAACCTCTCCGTTATCGGAGAACACACCTTTTACTACCATACACCAAATCTCATCGGAATCAGCATCCACACCGGAATCGGCGTAGGAATCCTCATCAACAATCAGCTCTACACCGGAGCCAACGGCAATGCGGGAGAATTCGGCCATTCTATCATAGAGCCGAACGGCCGTCCTTGTCCCTGCGGCAACCTGGGCTGTCTGGAACAATATGCCTCCGAGCGTTCCATTTTGAAGCAATTTGCCTCCGTAAAAGGACTGGAACATGCGGATATCGACGTTTTCGTAGCAGCCTGCCACAAGCAGGACGATGACGCCCTGTCGCTTCTTGAGGATTTTATCCGCTATATGTCCTATGGAATCAACAATCTGCTGAATACCTTTAATCCGGATATGATCGTGATCAACAGCTCCTTTACCACCTATTTCCCGGAGGTACTTCGGCAGATCCAGAACCGGCTTCAGAACCGTATGCGGATGCACTGTATCCTGGTTCCCTCCGGCCTGCAGGATACCTCCATTTTACTGGGGGCCGCCTGCCTGTGTATCCGGCAGTTTCTTGGGATACAGCATCTAAAGCTTAGAAAACCTCAGGAAAAGCCATTCTGAAATTTATAATATTAGGGCATAAAATAAGAACTGCAGGGAAGCCAGCCAGCTTTTTACCTGCAGTCCTATTTTTATACCGCTTTACCAGTTATAAATGCATACGGTGATTCCATTTGGTTTTGCATTGTTTTTCTTAAATCCTATAAACCTGACAGCACTCTTTTGATTACTGCAAAAAATTCTCAATAATCACCGCTTCCGCATCTTCCTCCGTAAGCCCAAGGCTCCGAAGCTTCAATAGCTGCTCATCATTAATGCGCCCGATAGCTGCCTCATGGATAATCTGCGCATCAATGTGCCGGGCATTGATCTCCGGAATGGAGCACACCTCCGCCTGGTCCATAATGATAGAATCGCACTGAATATGGGCATGGCAGCCCGCATTGCCTACCGCCTTTGGATGAAAGGTCTGCACGGAGCTTCCCTTTGCCACAGATCGGGAAATAATCTGCGCCGAGCTTCCGTCTCCGTTCATCCGAACCTCCATATTGGAAACCGCTGTCTGCTTATCGTGTGTCATCAGACGTTCCGTCACCTGAAGTCTGGCTCTGGCTCCCATCTCCACCTCAGTCTCCCGGACCGTAGAATCCACACCACGAATCTGAGCCGTATCCAGGGTAAATACGGAATCCTCATCCATATAAATCTTTGTCACCGGATTTAAGATCCGTTCGCCGCTTCCCTCGCCCTCTCCGTAATGCTTTTCCTCATAGCGCACATTGGCGCCTTTTCCGATATGGAAAGCATGGATTCCGTCATGTCTTGCAGAATCACAGCCGGAATTGTGTATGCCGCAGCCTGCCACAATCACAACCTCCGCTCCCGGCTCCACATAGAAATCATTGTATACGATGTCCGTCATGCCGGATACGGATACCACCACGGGAATATGTACCTGTTCGCCCTTGGCATCCTTGTCAATGTACACGTCAATCCCCTGTTTATCCTCTTTTCTGCGTATTTTAATATGCTCACTGTCTCCATGGCACAAGGGCTGTCCGTTGTAACGGACGTTATAGGCGCCTTTCTGATCTGCCACGGACTTATCAATTACCTTTAATACTTTATCTGCTGCCGCATCCAGCTTCACATTCACAGCTTCCATCCTCCCTTCCGCCATTTTCACCCCTGCAGGCACAGCCGCTATCCTCCGGAAACAGCTTGGGCAGCATCTCGTCTCTGCTTCCCTCATCCTGAATGCGTCCCTCATCTATTACCAAAATCCGGTCTGCCATGCGGATAATCCGCTCCTGATGGGAAATGAGAAGCAGGCTTTCCTGCTTTTTCTCGTGAATCCGCTCAAACTGATCCACCAGCATGGAAAAGCTCCACAGATCAATGCCTGCCTCCGGCTCGTCAAAGATACAGATCTTATGGGACTTTGCCAGCACGGTAGCTATCTCGATTCGCTTTCGTTCCCCTCCGGAAAGGGTGGCATCCGCCTCACGCTTCAGATATTCCCTGGCGCACATGCCCACACTGCTTAAAAGCTCACAGCAGACAGCTTCCGACAGGGGCTTTCCCGCCGCCAGATTTAACAGGCGCTCCACAGTCATTCCCTTGAAAGCAGGGGGCTGCTGGAAAGCATAGCCAATGCCTGCATTGGCCCGTTCATCCACATTCAAATCCGAGATATTCCGGCCATCCAGCAGAAGCTCTCCCTTATGGGCTTTCTCAATTCCCATCAAAAGCTTGGCGATGGTGGACTTTCCGCCTCCGTTTGGACCGGTAATCACCAGCATCTCGCCGTCTTTCACAGAAAAGCTTACATCATCTACCAGCTTCCGCTCTGCTCCATTTTCCATGACCTGATAGGTTAGGTGCTTTACTTCAAGCATTTGTCTCATCTTCTTTCTATACTTAGTTCCGCAGAACCCGCATGCCCATTCGGAAGCATTTACAGCTATAAAACTTCAGGCTTTCAAAGCTTCTATGCACCGTACGGATTCTGCCGCTTTCTCGCTGTAAATCCGACTATTATACTCGGATTTATTTATTATACCATACCTATGGAATTATGCAAGAGCGAAATCATATAAAGTCACATGTTCTATAAGATCCGGCTGTCAATGTCAATAAATATTTCTTAAAGAAGCTCCTCAATCAAAAGCTCCCTCTCTTCATCCTCCTTTTGAAGCTTTGCCTGCATTTCTTTCTTTTTCTTTGTCATTAAGCCGCCGATGCGGCCGGTCTCCTTGGCGGAAAGGGATTTCCACCCTTCGGCTACTACCTTATCCAAAAGCCCCAGCTCCTCGGCAATCTCATACTTTAACTGCTCCTCCGGCTCCAGGTTTTTCAAATCTACTTTTTTTGCTTTAGACATAAAATAACCATACCCCTTTCTATTTCCATTTATTAGGAGTATGGCCATTTTCTTTATCCTTATTCCAATTTTTAGTGATCGCTGTAATGATTTTTATTTCCTGCCGCAGCACTGCTTATACTTCTTGCCGCTTCCGCAGGGGCAGGGATCGTTTGGATAAATCTTCTCGCTCTCACGCTTCTTGGGCGCCTTGGCAAGGCTTGTATCCTTGTTGGTTCCCGTTACCTTGGCTACCTGCTCACGCTCCGCCTTTTCCTCTACCCGTACATGCAGAAGAATGCGCACAGTCTCCTCCTGGATACTGGAGGTCATGGCCGAGAACATCTCATAGCCGCTTAGCTTATACTCAACCAGAGGATCTCTCTGTGCAAATGCCTGCAGGCCAATGCCCTGACGAAGCTGATCCATATCGTCAATGTGATCCATCCACTTCCGGTCAATCACCTTTAAGAGGAATACACGCTCCAGCTCCCTAAGCATCTCTGAGTTGGGGAATTCCGCCTCTTTCAGCTCATACAGCTTGACAGCTTCCTCTTTCAGCATATGCTTCAGCTCATTTTTCTTCTTTCCGTTTACACGCTCCGGTGTAATAGGCTTTAGGGGAATCGCAGGCAGCAGTATCTCATTTAATCCTTTCAGATCCCATTCTTCCGTATCCTGATCATCGCCTATCAAGGTATCTACCGTGTTTTCCACCGTATCTGTCAGCATCTTGTAAATGGCATCACGCATGCTCTCGCCATTCAGCACCCGGCGGCGCTCCGCATAAATAATCTCACGCTGCTCATTCATCACCTGGTCATATTCCAGAAGATTCTTACGGATTCCAAAGTTGTTGTTCTCAATCTTCTTCTGCGCTTTTTCAATGGCATCGGAAAGCATCTTATGCTCAATCTCTTCATTCTCAGGCACGCCTAAAGTATTAAAGATACCCATCAGACGCTCAGAGCCAAAGAGACGCATCAAGTCATCCTCCAGAGAGATATAAAAACGGGACACACCCGGATCTCCCTGACGTCCGGAACGTCCACGAAGCTGATTATCTATACGCCGGGATTCATGGCGCTCCGTACCGATGATCCGAAGACCTCCGGCCTCTCTCGCCTCATCGTCCAGCTTAATATCCGTACCACGGCCTGCCATATTGGTGGCAATGGTCACTGCCCCGTGACGGCCTGCCAGCGCCACAATCTCTGCCTCACGCTCATGGAACTTTGCATTCAATACTTCATGGGGAATGCCTCTCCTGCGCAGCAGCACGCTCAATTCTTCGGAAGCCTCAATGGTAATCGTACCCACCAGTACCGGCTGACCTTTCTTGTGAGCCTCCTCGATGGCATTTACCACCGCAAAGAGTTTCTCTTTCCGGGTCTTGTACACGGCATCCTGAAGATCCTGCCGGACTACGGGACGGTTGGTGGGAATTTCAATAACATCCATACCGTAAATCTCACGGAATTCCTTCTCCTCTGTGAGCGCCGTACCGGTCATACCTGCTTTTTTCTCA
Organism: Clostridia bacterium; assembly: GCA_910574255.1. Classification (GTDB taxonomy): domain Bacteria; phylum Bacillota; class Clostridia; order Lachnospirales; family Lachnospiraceae; genus Laedolimicola. The sequence continues at coordinate 67,833 of CAJTAK010000012.1, read as the reverse complement.
TATTTATTAAAGAAATTCTGGAAAGTAATATTTGCCAGCGTCTTGCTCTCGCGCTTTACTTTCACATGCTCTTTCGCCTCAATAGCCTGATGCAGTCCGTCAGAATAACGGCGGCCCGGCATAATACGGCCTGTAAATTCATCTACAATCAGGACCTGATCGTCCTTTACCACATAATCCTGATCCCGGAACATCAAATAATTGGCTCTTAGAGCCAGGATAATATTGTGCTGAATCTCCAGATTCTCCGGATCTGCCAGGTTCTCAATATGGAAATACTGCTCTACTCTCTTAACACCGTCAGCAGTCAGATTCACTACCTTGTCCTTTTCATTGACAATAAACTCTCCGGTCTCCTCAATCTCCTCGCCCATAATGGCATTCATCTTGGAAAACTCTCCGCTGGCCTCGCCTCGCTTCATCGTCTTAGCAAGCGCATCGCAGATCTCATAGAGCTTTGTGGACTTGCCGCTCTGTCCGGATATAATAAGCGGTGTCCGGGCCTCGTCAATGAGTACGGAATCCACCTCGTCGATAATTGCATAATGCAGCTCCCGCTGAACCAGCTGCTCCTTGTAAATGACCATATTATCACGAAGATAATCAAAGCCCAGCTCGTTATTGGTCACATAGGTAATATCACAGTTATAAGCCGCCCGGCGCTCATCGTTGGTATTGCTGTTAAGCACAACACCTACTGTAAGGCCAAGAGCTTCATGAACCTTTCCCATCCACTCAGCATCACGATGTGCCAAATAATCGTTGACGGTTACGATATGAACGCCCTTTCCTTCCAGTGCATTCAAATATGCCGGAAGGGTGGATACCAGAGTTTTACCTTCACCGGTCTTCATCTCGGCAATACGGCCCTGATGCAGAATGATGCCTCCGATTAACTGAACCCGGTAATGCTCCATCCCAAGAACACGCCTGGCTGCTTCCCGAACAGCTGCAAATGCTTCTACCAGAATATCATCCAGTGTCTGGCCCTCCGCCAAACGCTCCTTGAACTCCTTTGTCTTCCCTCGAAGCTCCTCATCGGACAACTCCATCATAGCGGGCCTTAAGGCCTCTATCTTGTCTACTGTCGGATAAATCAGCTTTAACTCACGCTCACTGTGGGTTCCGAACATTTTCGTTAATATACTCATCGAACTTAAACTCCTGTTTTTCGTTTTCCGGGTTCCATACCCCTATCGTCACATTGTAACACTAACAAAGAAATTATTCAATAGGCTGATACCGCCGGATCGTGAGCCTGCAAAGGATAAACGGCATAGTTACCATTACAGGATATAAGTATCGAACAACGACGGTTGGTCCCAGCAGCACTGTTCCCCAATACAAAAACAGCATTCCCAGCGGCAGCAATTCCTGATATCTTCTTTGATACAAAGCCAAAAAAAGAGCAAAAAACATAATCCAGCAGTAAGTTGCCGGCGCAAACAGCAAAGAAATCACCGGGATCCTTTGATGCACATTCTCTGTTGCAACTTTCTCATATATCCTTTCTAATCCAGGCCATTTGCTGGCTGGCCTTTCCATTGCCATCTCTGGTACATTTCTATAATCCGTCAGCAAATATCCTTGCCGTTCCGGCTCATAATTATCATAAATGCGGGCATGGGTCTCATCAAAGGGATACCAGGCTCCCAATGTAAGGGTTCCCCAAATATCCAAATAATCTGCAGGATATTTCATTCCATAAGAAATCCAGACCTTTATCAGATGAACAGGGTCAAACTCATCACGTCCAATCAACCACCAACGCATTTTTACGGGATCCACCAGATGGGGATCATAGCTGCTCTCCAGATTTTCTGTAAACCAATCTCTTGGGATAACCTCCATCAGCAATTGCCCTGTCCCATATTCCGGAATCAACTCTTGATGACGAATGGCCGTCCCCACCAAACACTGCATAGGAATGCAGAAAGCCTCCTGTGAATATCCCTTTTCTGCCTTCATAATATGAAAAAGGCAGCTTTGAAAGCCCCCATATAGAAAAAGTCCTGCAAGGCAAAGCAGAGCAAATTGCTTACGCCAGTTTCTCTGCAACACAAAAATTCCCAGAATTGCAGCCGCCACAAATGCATAGACTGCATTGGAACGCAATGACAGCATAATACAAAGAAATAAAGCAAAGGAGATTAATTTTTTCTTTGAATGAAAAAACCTTTCCGGATTATCAATCATATCATAAAGCTTCAAGCTGCAAACCATCCAGTAGCCCGAGAATAAAACGTCTTTAGTCATACTTATGGACAAGATGGAATTGAACGGAAGAAAAGCAAAAAAACAAAATAGGATTACCCGACACCATTTACCGCTTCCCCATCTGCGTGTATACTCAATTCCATAAGAAAACATACCGGACAGCCCCAGCATCTGAGTTAGCGAAAGCAAAGTCATTCCCAACTCATAATCTCCAGGCTTACTTCCTATCCTTACAACCGTCTCAAGATACAATGTATGCAGTAAGGGATGATGATTTGTTACCACATTTCCCCGGATAACAGGCACCTGATCGCCGACGTCGTAGGCCCAAATCGTAGGATAATAAGCCAGAAAAACCGGAATCCAGCATAGAAATATCCCCAGCCAGAGTATGAAAAACCAGCGTCTTGAAAAAATTTCTTCCTTATTGAAAGTATTTTTCTCCCGAATCGTGATTTTTGAGAGAAGTACATAGTTTAATGCTGTAAAAAGCACACTGTAGGCCACAATACGGAGCAGGCTTCCTATTCCCATCCACTTAAGACTTCCCCCAAATTCCCAGGCACGACCCAAGGTCAAAAAAAGACCGGCAAAGCCTCCCAAAATAAGGGAATACAAAAGTCGGCGTTTTGCACATAGTTTTGCAATATTACTCAACATAAATATTCTCCTTCTGTGGCAAACTTTTACAAATATGGCGGCACGACCGAAACAGCCATGCCGCCATATCATTCTCTTACTTAATCCTCCGGCTCCAACAACCCATAGGTATTACCTTTTCTCTTATATACCACATTCACCTGATCCGTCTCCGCATTTACAAATACGTAGAAGCTGTGTCCCAGCATCTCCATCTGAATGCAGGCATCCTCCGGATACATGGGCTTCCGGTCAAACATCTTGGTGCGGATGATCTTTACTTCCTCATCCTCCGCCTCACGCTCAATAAATTCCTGACGGAAGCTTCCGCCTCCCTGCTCTCTCTGCACCAGCTTGTTCTTATACTTCCGAAGCTGACGCTCAATTACCTCTTCTACCAGATCAATGGATACATACATATCATTGCTTACCTGCTCGGAACGGATCACCGTTCCCTTTACAGGAATCGTCACTTCAATCTTTTGTCTCTCTTTCTCAACACTTAAGGTTACATGAACCTCCGTGTCCGGAGTAAAATAGCGCTCTAGCTTTCCTAGCTTGTCCGTAATCGCCGTCCGAAGACCTTCTGTTACTTCGATGTTTTTCCCGCTGATAATATAACGCATATAATCAACTCCTTTACCCTATACTCAGACCTCTGACACCATATCCTTCGCATCAGGAATCTTATTCCAAGTATACCACATTTTGATAAGGGATACAACCACCAAAGAGGTCAAGAGCACTTCCGATGGTCACATCCAGGCGTCCTCTCCCCAGCTCCTTTAATTTCCTCACATCTTCCATACTGCCTGCGCCTCCTGCATAGGTAACAGGAATTCCCTGCCATTCTCCCAAGAGAACTGCAAGCTCTTCCTCAATTCCTGATGCCCGGCCCTCCACATCTACCGCATGAATCAGGAACTCATCACACCAGCCGGAAAGCTCCGTTAGAAGTTCTTTTGTCACCTGCACATCCGTAAACTTCTGCCAGCGATCCGTAACAATATAATATACTTCATCCCTTTTCCGGCAGCTTAAATCCAATACCAGTTTGCCTTTTCCAACCGTATCCGAAATGCGTTTCAGGTTTTTATAATAAATCTGTCCATTCCGAAAGACGTAAGACGTTACGATTACGTGGGAAGCTCCTGCATCCAGATATTCCTGCGCATTCTCCGCCGTAATACCGCCCCCCACCTGAAGACCGCCGGGATAAGCTTTAAGAGCGGCAAGGGCCTGATCCTTTGTTGTCTGATAATAAGCAGAATCCGCACTGTTCAATTGAATGATATGACCGCCTTTCAGTCCATCTTTTTGATACAGCCTGGCATACCAGACAGCATCCTGCTCCGATACAAAGTTTTCTTGGGCGAAATCATTTTCATCTGCCAGGCTTTTGCCTACAATCTGTTTTACTTTTCCGTTGTGAATGTCAATACATGGGCGAAAGCGCATATTAAACTCCTTTCCTGCACATGTTTTCTGTGCATAGCGGAATCCCAAAACATGTTTCCCGCCGTACAAATTATGGGCATTATACTATATTTTCGCCGAAATCACAAGTAACAGAAAAGCTGTTCCTGCATAGGCTATAAAAAGAACTGCTACGAGGAATTTTTATGTACGAGTATCCCATAAAAGCCATGCAGACAGAAAACACCGACAAAGGCCGTCTGCAGATCAATGTTACATCAGCTCTTGGAGCAACGCCTATTCCGGGGGCGACGGTAGCCATTTACTATACCGGAGAACCGGAAAAAGAATTAGAAGAAGTTACCACCAATGATTCCGGCCAGACAGCAGAACTGGAGCTTTCGGCTCCTCCCCTGGAATACAGCGTGGAGCCCAGCGAACAACAGCCTTATTCCGAATACACCATCGAAGTAACCGCCCCTGGTTACGAGCCGGTAGAAGTTTCCGGTGCCGAAATTTTACCCAATGTAACTGCCCTGCAGAGTATCCAAATGCGTCCCCGTCAGGAGGGCGAAGATTATGAACGCTTTGTAATTCCGGCCCATACCCTTTTTGGCGATTATCCTCCCAAGATTGCGGAAGCTGAGATTAAGCCGGTAAATGAAACCGGTGAAATTGTCCTAAGCCGGGTAGTCGTGCCGGAATATGTGGTTGTTCATGACGGCGTTCCCACCGACAGTTCTGCTGCCAATTATTGGGTCCGTTATAAGGACTATATCAAAAATGTGGCCTCCAGCGAGATCTATGCAACCTGGAGCGATGCGGCGATTCGTGCTAACGTTCTTGCTATTATGTCCTTTACCCTGAACCGTGTTTATACAGAGTGGTATCGGAACAAAGGATACGACTTCACCATCACTTCGTCTACCGCCTTTGACCACAAATGGATCAATGGCCGGAATATATTTGAAAACATCTCTCAGATCGTGGACGAAATGTTCGGGAATTATCTGTCCAGACCCAACGTAAAACAGCCCATTCTAACCCAGTACTGCGACGGACAGCGTGTCACCTGTCCCAACTGGATGAGCCAGTGGGGAAGCCAATACCTGGGAGAACAGGGTTATTCCGCCATTGAGATCCTTCGAAATTATTATGGCAGCAGTATTTATATCAACACTGCGGAAGAGATCTCCGGCGTTCCCTATTCCTGGCCCGGTTCTGATCTGACAGTTGGCTCCCGGGGGCAGAAGGTCCTGCAGATGCAGGAGCAGCTAAACCGAATCGCACAGGCTTATCCGGCACTGCCAGTCATTGCCGAGGATGGAATCTTTGGCCCTGCCACCGAGAATTCCGTACGTATCTTCCAGTCTATCTTCGGGCTTCCGTCTACCGGCATTGTAGATTATCCTACCTGGTATAAAATCTCAGAAATATTTGTAGGTGTATCCAGGATTGCGGAATTAACTTCCTAAAGCTTGTGTCTTTATACAAAGATCGGGACGAAGCCTTCCACTCGTCCCGATTTTTCTGCCGCAATTCTTTTATTTCCCATGATTATTACATGCTAAACATTCTCTTCATTGTTCCCATTTAAAGCTTCTAATTTTTATGTTTAATGTTCTACTTCATAAACCGATCAATAGCCTCCGTCAGTTCCTCAATGGACTCATGATCCCCGCATTCCACCGCTTCTACCAAACAATGCTCAATATGATCTTTCAAAATCACTTTGGCCGTATTGTTGATGGCCGCTTTCACCGCAGAAAGCTGTACCAGAACCTCGCTGCAGTCCCTGCCCTCCTCCACCATGCGTTTTACGGATTCCATATGGCCGATAGCCCGGGACAGGCGGTTTAAAACCGCCTTTGTATTCTGATGGGTGTGGGTATGCCCATGAACGCAGCCATGCTCATGTTCATGTACATGCTCATATACGGTTCCATCCTCTGCTATATGGGTATGCTTTTCACTCATTTTTTTCACTCACTTTTCTCTATAATGATGTTATGAAGCAGATCTTTTATCTGCAGCGGCATTTTTGAAACCTGCATTCTGCTTATTGTCAATGGGTACATTGTATCATAAGCAGAAAGGAAAGACAATCCGCCCCATGGGGATATCATTTCACGTTTTCACATCAAAGTCATATTCTCTATCGGTCCTATCCTTAAAATTACACCCGTATGATTAAAACTTTTATTCCCATTGATTATCCGTTCCAACTGTCCTTTCCGGAAATGCGGCGCCGTAATTCCTCTTCTTTCGAATCCGCATTTAAGAATGCTGTAACTTTCAGATACTCTTCCTTAAGCTCTTCTCTCATTGCTTTCCCTGTATGCGGATGCTCCAGAATCCCTGTCAGCAAAATAACCAGCTCCTGCCCCTCTCCAAAGGTTTTGCGGACAAACTCGATCCCGTTTTCCAGCCCCGCTTTCAGATCTTTTTGCTGCTCCTCTTTCTTTTCCTCTTCTATATCCACCCTGCTTTGAAATGCCTGCAGTCCCTCCGTATGTCTGGCCTGCTCCATACAGCTTTGTATTGCTTCAGCCAGCTTTTTCTCCCTCTCTTCTTCTTCCGGCGCCAAAAGACCCCAGTCCTTTTGTACCAGCATTCCCTTTTTTCTGCGCTCCAGGCCATCCATACAGGCTTTCTCCAGGTCCTCTCCCTTTATAGGGCCTTTCTGCTTCAATCCATCCGTAAAATATTGCAGGCTTTTTGCCAGCTTCTCCTGTTCTTGAAAGCGCTCTGCCATACCATATATTCTCTGCAGCAAAAGCCAGACAATACACAGGCGCTCATCAAAGGGAAGCTTTGGAAGCTTTTCCGGATTTTCCGATTCTTTTGAATATTTTCCTTGAAGAATGCGCTCCGGATGTATCTGCCCATTCCATTTTTCATAAAGCCGATAATAAAAGGCAAAGGCACGGGCTGTCTCTTTCTCCTGCAGATATTGTCCAAACAAAATATCATCCACTTCAAGCTTTAGACTTTCCAGAGTCAGCAGCATTTCAGACAAATCCTCCCATCCTCTTCCTGTCACAAAGCCCCTTTGTCCCGCTTCCATTACATAAAAGCATTCCGGGCGCAGCTCAAGAAAAGAAAGTACCGCCGGATGAAGTCCCCGAACCAGGGCGTACTTCTTCCATACCTCCAGATCTGGGTCTACTTCCATATACTTTACCCGATCCAGAGTCACCGTATCAAATTCCCGCACGGAACGATTGTAAGAAGCCGGATTTCCCGCTGCCACAATAACCCATCCATCAGGCAAATGGTGGCTGCCAAAGGTCTTATACTGCAAAAATTGCAGCATGGCAGGCATCAGGGTCTCGGATACGCAATTGATCTCATCCAGAAACAAAATCCCCTCCCGGCATCCTTTTTGCTCTATCTGTTCATAAACCGAGGCAATAATCTCACTCATAGTATAGGCTGTTACCGTATATTCCTTTCCTTGAAACTCCCGCTGCCGGAGCACCGGAAGGCCGATAGCGCTCTGCCGGGTATGATGGGTCATCGTATAAGATACAAGTCCAAGAGAACACTCTCTGGCAATCTGCTCCATAATGGCTGTTTTGCCAATGCCTGGCGGCCCAATCAGCAATACGGGACGCTGGCGCTTTACCGGAATGTGAAAGGTTCCTGTCTCTGTTCTGGACGTATAAGCCCAAACTGTCTTCTTTATTTCTTCTTTTGCTTCCTGAATATTCATAAGTTTCATTCTCCTTTGGACTTCCGGTACACAATTACACAAGTCATCATAATCATGCGCCAATTCTTCACACAGCTTTTAGTATCAGACGGTGAATCCACTCCGGCATGTCAATCGCATCATACCTGCCCTCCGGCATGACAAAATAAACCTCATAATCCGGTTCTTTCTTGGGATACAGGCCGGTTCCATCCGTAAAATACAGCATTCCCTTAAGTTCTCGAAGCTCTCCCTCCCTCCGAAGCCTTTCAATATGCTCAAAGGCCGGACAGAAATCCGTTCCGCCTCCTCCCCGAATCTCCAGATGCTCCAGATATTCCTCAAATTGCTCTCTGTTTTCAATCCGATCATCCCTCTGAATCTGATTGTCACACTGGAGCAAATAAAGGCAGAACTGACGGAAGAAAAGCTGATCCTGCTCCAGAATCCCTTTGGTCTCTTCCAGAAAAATACGCACCAAATCCTGTTCACAAGAGCCTGACGTATCAATTACGATGACCAAATCACTTATCTTTCGCTCCTCCCGATACTCCAGGGGTTCGATCAGCGGCATATTTCCATAGTTCTCCAAACCATACAGATACCAGGAATATTGAAATTCCTCCTGATTTATGCCGCTCTCTTCCCGAAAAGCTGAAAAGCCCTGAAGCACCGTCCGGTAATCCCCTCTGTGTCCGGAGCTTGAAATAAGCCGCCGGCTAACCCGTTTCTGTTTCGACATTCCTGCTTTTGGCTTTTTCTTCTTGATTTCCTGTTTCAAAATCTCACTCTGCCGCATCCACCAATCTAAAAGTTCCTGGGAAGACTTCTCTGACATGCTGTCTCTTCCATTCGCACTTTCTCCCTGATCTCCAAAGGCCAGCTTCAAGCGATCCTGCTCTGTCTTTCGCATCCAATTTTCGTGACTGTCCACATGCAGGATTTCCGTTTGTCTCTTCTTACATTCCTCCATATCTGCTGCCTTTAGAAAAGGAAGAAACGCTCCCCAGATCTGCTCTGCCAGCTTCCAGGCTTCCAGATCCAGTTCCGTATCTGTCTCTCCACCTGACTTTTCGTCTCTTACTTTACGTTCCCTGACAAACAAATGTCCCAAAAGGCAGTGACACAGCATATGTAAAATATCCAGGCACAGTCTGTCACTTCCCTCCAAAAACCGCTGTCGAAGCCGAGCCGCATCCAGATACAATCTCTTTCCATCCGTCTCAAACATGCCATCTTTATAAGAAACACGAATCTCAACCGTCCCCAGGACAGCCGCCAGCCCATGCCGATGCTGATACAGCCGCATTCGTATCAGGTCAATAATTTCATATTCCGTTTGAAACGTTTCCTCTTTTAATTCTTCCATTACTTCCCCATTTATCTTCCCAATGTCTGAAACTGCCATAGGACCATCTCAATAGAATTCCCAAAAGCTTCCTCTCATAAAATCTCTTTTTTTAAAACATCAAAACAAAAAGCTGCCGCAACGATATGGAAAGTCCACCTTCCTACCTTGCAGCAGCTCAACAGCATTTTATAATTCGCAGTTATTTACCGTCCTGGGGAACGGAACCACATCCCGGATATTTGCCATGCCCGTAAGATACATGACGCACCTCTCAAATCCAAGGCCAAATCCGGAATGACGCACAGAACCATATTTCCGCAGATCCAGATAGAATCCATAGTCCTCTTCCTTAAGCCCCAGCTCCTGCATCCTATTAAGCAGCTTCTCATAATTATCCTCTCTCTGGCTTCCGCCAATGATCTCTCCGATTCCGGGAACCAGGCAGTCCATAGCCGCCACCGTCTTGCCGTCCTCATTGAGCTTCATGTAGAAAGCCTTGATCTCCTTCGGATAATCCGTCACAAAGAGGGGACGCTTAAAGACCTCCTCCGTCAAATAACGCTCATGCTCCGTCTGCAAATCGCAGCCCCAGCTTACCTTATAGTCAAACTTATCGTTATTCTTCTCCAGAATCTCAATAGCCTCCGTGTAAGTCACATGGCCAAACTCCGAATTCAGCACACCTTTCAGCCGATCCAGCAAGCCCTTATCCACAAACTGATTAAAGAAATTCATTTCCTCCGGGGCTTCCTCCAGCACATACTGAATCACATACTTCAGCATAGCCTCCGCAATCTCCATATTGTCATTCAGATCCGCAAAAGCCATCTCCGGCTCAATCATCCAGAACTCCGCCGCATGCCGGGTGGTATTGGAATTCTCTGCCCGGAACGTCGGTCCAAAGGTATAAACATTCCGGAAAGCACAGGCAAAAGTCTCACAGTTCAACTGACCGCTAACCGTCAAATTCGTCTCCTTACCAAAGAAATCATGACTGTAATCCACATCCCCGTCCTCCGTCAAAGGCGGATTCTTTGGATCAAGCGTAGACACCCGGAACATCTCCCCTGCACCCTCGCAGTCGCTTCCTGTAATGAGCGGCGTATGCACATACACAAAGCCCTGCTCCTGGAAAAACCGATGAATGGCATAAGCAATCAAAGATCTCACCCGAAACACAGCCTGAAAGGTATTCGTCCTGGGCCGCAGATGTGAAATCGTGCGCAGAAACTCAAAAGAATGGCGTTTCTTCTGCAGGGGATAATCCGGCGCAGAATCTCCCTCCACGACCACCGTATCCGCCTGAATCTCAAACGGCTGCTTTGCCTCCGGTGTGGCAACTAAAGTTCCTTTTACAATCACCGCCGTTCCCACATTCAGCTTAGAGATCTCCCCGAAGTTCTCCATGGTATCATGATACACTGCCTGCAGCGTATTAAAATAAGTCCCGTCATTAATCACCAAAAAGCCAAACGCCTTAGAGCTCCGGTTACTCCTCACCCAGCCCACAGCTTCAACAGTCTGATCCAAGTATTTCTCACTGTCCTTATACAGCTCTTTTACCGTAATAAAATTCATATCCTTTTCCCCTCTGTATCATATTTTTATCATGCACTGCCATAAAACCACTTGCATTTTTTGGCATTTACGATAGTATAACTCATTTTTTTACCACCTGCAACCTGGCATTTATGTAATTTTCTAAAATAAAAAGAACTACCTTATACCTCACTGGCATACCTTGAGCTCCCAATACCAGGGTCAGCCGCAAAATAAGCTGTCAGGTTTTTCCAATATCGAGTGTCCGGCTGTTCACGAACGGTCCGTATGATATGAACGTACATTGTCCAAGAAACTTGCCGTAATAAATTCCTTATCCGGACAATGTTCGTTCAGAGCAGACGGAGTGTACGTGAACCGTCCGAACATTGATATGGAAAAATCTGACGGCTTATTTTGCGGCTGACTCGTCCACTCTAAAAAACATCTAGCGGAAAGCCCACGCCTCCCGCCAGAACAATCCATTTTATTTACTACTGATTTGTTGTAGTACCATTCGTTCCATTTGTGGTAGTATCGCCAGCGCCGGTAACATCATCCACCATGTCCTCAGCGCCGTTCACAACATCATCCACACCATCCACAATGTCTTCTCCCAGATCGTCAACAGCTCCGTTACCATCCGTACCATTATTCATTGTACTGTCATTTGTCGTACCATTGGTAGTGCCATTGGTTCCATCTGTAGTCGTTCCGCCACCGGTTCCATTCGTTGTACCATTATTTGTGGTTCCGTTATTTGTGGTATTGCTGCCTGGTGTATCCGCAGCATTGTTGTCGGAATTTCCACATGCGGCAACTGCCATAATTAATACCAGAAGCAGCGCCCCGACTGTGAACTTTCTGAACATTTTCATAATAAAAGTCTCCTTTCTTGCTCTTTGCTACCATTATGAGCCATTTCGATGACTTTTATTCAGGTATAACAGAAAATGTTTTGGCAAAAACAAATCGAAGTCAATATCTCTATTTAATTCCGTTTTTTCCAATTTCTTCTTTAAATAATAATTCCCGGATTTTCCCGATACCAAAATCTGTACTCGGTCCAATTTCCCCGTGGTCCATATATTTTCCTAAGACAATTCAAAAGCACCTGTATAAAGCTGATAATATTTTCCTCTCTCCGCAATGAGATCATCATGATTACCCCGCTCAATGATCCGCCCCTGCTCCAGCACCATAATAACATCGGAATTCTGCACGGTGGAAAGCCTGTGAGCAATGACAAATACCGTCCTGCCCGTCATCAGACTGTCCATACCTCTTTGTACAATCGTCTCCGTTCTTGTATCAATACTGGAGGTCGCTTCATCCAAGATCAATACCGGCGGATCCGCAATGGCGGCCCTGGCAATGGTCAGAAGCTGACGCTGTCCCTGCGAGAGATTGGAGCCGTCACCGGAAAGCATGGTGTTGTAGCCCTGGGGCAGATGACGTATAAAGGTATCCGCTCCGGCCAACATAGCCGCACCCTTTACCTCAACGTCCGTAGCATCCAGCTTTCCATATCGAATATTATCCGCTACGGTTCCTGTAAACAGGTGACTGTCCTGAAGCACCATTCCCAGCGAGCGGCGCAGATCGGACTTCTTTATTTTATTAATATTGATTCCATCATAGCGGATTTTACCGTCCTGAATATCATAAAATCGATTGATCAGGTTCGTAATGGTTGTTTTTCCCGCTCCTGTAGCTCCTACAAAAGCCACCTTCTGTCCGGGCTTTGCAAACAGCTTAATATCATGAAGGACTATCTTCTCCTCCGTATAGCCAAAATCTACCCCGTCCATAACCACATCGCCCTTTACCTCCGTATAAGTCAGGGTTCCGTCATGGTGAGGATGCTTCCAGGCCCATATACCCGTGCGCTCGGGAACCTCAACAAGTTCCCCGTTCTCATAGCGGGCATTTACCAGCGTAACATATCCGTTATCCTGTTCGGAGGGCTCATCCATCAGTTCAAAGATACGCTCCGCACCGGCCAAAGCCATAATAATAGAATTAAACTGCTGGGCCACCTGTGTAATGGGATGTGTAAAGCTTCGGTTAAGCTGCAGGAAAGATGCCAGACCTCCCAGCGTCAGACCTCCCACGCCGCCGATTGCCAGAAGCGCTCCTACCATTGTGGTAAGCACATAGCTGATATTTCCGATATTAGCCATAATGGGCATCAAAATGCTGGCATAGATATTGGCATTGCTGGCACTGTCAAAGAGCTGATCATTTAATTCCTTAAATTTCTTTTTGGCCTCTTCCTCATGGCAGAAAACCTTTACTACTTTCTGCCCCTCCATCATTTCCTCTATATAGCCGTTCAGGGCTCCCAGATCCTTTTGCTGCGCCATGAAATAAGTGCCGGACTTTCCGCCGATCCGCTTAATTACCTGTGTCATAATGACAATCATAAGCACCACCAAAAGCGTCAGATGAGGACTTAACGTCAGCATAGACACGAAAACGCTTACAATGGTAATCGTGGAGGACAATAGCTGAGGAATACTCTGGCTAATCAACTGGCGGAGAGTATCCGTGTCATTGGTATAGATACTCATAATATCCCCATGAGAATGGGTATCAAAATAAGGAATAGACAAAGTCTCCATATGCTCAAACAGCTGATCCCGGATCTTTGTCAGGCTTCCCTGAGCCACGGTTATCATCAAACGGTTATAGAGATAGGTGGATGCCGCTCCTGTCAGATAGATCAGCGCCATCATACCGAGAGCCTTTAAAAGAGGCGTAAAATCCGGTGTGTCCGCTCCAATCATGGGCGTGATATAACTGTCTATAAGAGTCTGCAAAAACAGATTTCCACGAACATTGGCCAGCACACCCACTACAATCCCGATAACTACAAAGATACAATGAACGGGATATGCCTTTACCACCAAATCAAACAAACGCTTTAAAGTGCGCCCTGGATTCTTGGCCTTAGGGCCTTTTCTCATTCCTCTTCCACGCCCCATAGGGCCTCTTGGCTTATTATTGCTACTCATCCATGTCGCCCCCTTTCTGCTGAGATTCGTATACCTCACGGTAAATGGCATTGTTCGCCAACAGCTCTTCATGTGTTCCGATTCCGTCAATCTGCCCGTCATTCAATACAATAATCTTATCCGCATCCTGCACGGAGGATACTCTTTGCGCAATGATAAGCTTGGTGGTATCCGGAATCTCTTCCCGAAATGCCTTTCGAATCATAGCGTCCGTATGCGTGTCCACCGCACTGGTGGAATCGTCCAGAATCAATATCTTTGGCTTTTTCAGGAGGGCTCTGGCAATACAGAGTCGCTGTTTCTGTCCCCCGGACACATTAGTTCCGCCCTGCTCTATATAAGTATCATACTGCTTCGGAAACTTCTCAATAAATTCGTGGGCGCAGGCCAGCCGACAGACATGTTCCAGTTCCTCATCCGAAGCATTTTTATCGCCCCAGCGCAGATTCTCCTTAATGGTTCCGGAAAACAGTACATTTTTCTGAAGTACCATGGATACCTCATTGCGCAGTGCTTCCAAATCATACTCCCGCACATCCACGCCGCCCACTTTCACCGATCCGCTTGTCACATCATAAAGTCTGGGAATGAGCTGCACCAACGTAGACTTGGCGCTTCCGGTACCTCCTAAGATTCCGATGGTTTCACCGGACTGAATCTTAAGATTCACATGGGACAGATGCAGGTTCTCTTTATCTCCATGATAGCTGAAGCACACATCTTCAAAGGCAATGGAGCCATCCTTTACCTCTTTTTCCGCCGTAAATTTGGATTTGCTTGTCAAATCACTCTTTTCCTCCAACACACCGCAAATACGCTCGGCAGAGGATTTTGCCATGGATATCATAACCGTAACCATAGCGATCATCATCAGACTCATCAAAATGTTCATGGTGTAGCTGAACATACTCATGAGATTTCCGGTGGTCATGCCGCCCACCACAATGGTCTTAGCCCCCAGCCAGGAAAGCAGAATAATACAGGTATACACCGTAAACTGCATAATGGGCATCATACTTACCATCACTTTCTCCGCACGGACGGCGCAGAGATACAGAGCATAGGAAGCCTTTTTAAACTTTTCTGTCTCATGCTCCTCACGGACATATGCCTTTACTACCCGAATGCCTGTAAGATTTTCCTGAACACTGGCATTAAGACCATCGTATTTCTCAAACATCTCCCGGAAATAAGGACCTACCTTTCCCATCAAAAAGAAAATCACACAGCCTAAAAATACCAGCGCTCCCAGGAATACCAACGCCAGACGGGCATTGATGAGAAAGGACATGGTCATAGCCGTAATCAGCGTAATGGGCGCTCTTGTGAACATACGCATAATCATTTGAAATGCATTCTGTACATTGGTTACGTCTGTAGTCAGCCTTGTAACAAGGCCGGCCGTGGAAAAACGGTCAATATTGGAAAAAGAAAATTCTTGTATCCGCCCGTACATGGCCTCTCTCAAATTCTTTGCAAAGCCGGTAGAGGCAATGGATGCCTGCTTTGCCGCCATCGCTCCGCAAAAAAGGGACGCAAAGGATGCTGCCAGCATAATCAGTCCTACCTTTACCACATAACTCATATTTCCTGCTCCAAGGCCGTCGTCAATGATGGCTGCCATCAAAAGGGGAATTATCATTTCCAAAATAACTTCCCCCACAATGAAAACAGGAGCAGAGATTGCAATCTTTTTATATTCGCCAATGTATGTTTTTAATGTCTTTAGCATACAATCCTCCTTTTTTAAGTTGCTACGCAGCTTTACCGTCCAGCAGAGAATATTTCTTTTAAACACTTAACATTTCTTGGCCGGACTTTTAAAGTTCCATAACAGATACTGCTGTCTATTGCAGTTCCGCAGTATTTTCCCATACATCCGGATTTACCCGAAATCGGTTTTCAAATCACAATTCCGTTATGCTGTTCAGGATCCGTTCCAGCAGATCGGAAAGCAGCTTTCGTTCCTCCTCTGTCATGCAGCTATAGATGCGATCATCCATCTGCCACATTTCCTCATATATTTCCTGCATCATACAACGGCTTTTTTCTGTCAGTTCAATTACCCGGAACCGCTTGTCACTTTCACTTGTCTTTCGTACAATAAAATCCTTTTCCTCCAGACGATTTAGGATTCCCGTCACCGTTGGATTCTTCAGGCGAAACCATTTTTCAATCTCACGCTGATGAATCTTCTCCTCTTCATGAAACCTCAGATAAAATATGACTTCCATCTGGGAAGAGGTCAGGTTGTACTTGAGCAGATGACGATTTCTTCTTTCCTCAAAGGCATTGTGAATCATCTTCAGCTGCTTATTGATTACTATCATTTCCCGCTGCACCTTGCCTGCCACCTCCTTGCTGGGAAATCACTATAAAATATCCGGCTTGTTTGCTGCAAATTCCACTCTCAAAGTGCATGGATCACATTACGAGTGTTGTGGAGCTAAGCCGTATATTTTATATATGTGTGTAGGAACGCAAAAATATATAGCGTGATATATATTGGATATATATCACGCTATATATTAATACTCCTATGCCGGAATGTCAATAAAAGAAATATGAAAATTTTGTGAAATTCATCTGATTCTGCTCTATGCGATACATTTAAAATAAAATGCTGGGCTGCTATTAAAAGTATGTTTGCTTTTTCTTTTTTAATTCTATTTCCTGTCCAATCACAATTCCTTTGGCATTCGTTCCATGTCCGATTTTCTCAGTCTTCGCAATAGGCAGCTCTCTTCCGGCGTATCGCTTAACCAGTTCAGTCATGGATGGGGCAGCATCTTCCTCTTCCATCTTTGTAAAGGTTCCCATCAGGATTCCGTTTATCTGTTCAAATACGCCTATCTGCTTTAACTGATTTAAATATGCTGTCATCTGGGGAACCAGACCTCCAAGACTTTCCAGCAGCAATATTTTTCCATTCATGTCCGGCCAGTATGCCGTACCGGCAAGCTTCAGAAGACAGCGAATATTTCCCCCCACTACGATGCCCTGCATGGACTCTTTTTGTATCATCTCATATTGGAATGAAAATAAGTCCCCTGTCCCCCGAAAAAAAGTGGCTGAGAAATCTGCAATTTGCTCCGGGGCATCTTTTGAGATAAGGTTCCTCACCTGATAGAGCACGGACTTTTTGCCCGTCTTGGAAAATATTGCGTTGATTATAGTTGTCAAATCGCTGTATCCCCAGAATACCGCATCACTTTCAGCTATCTGCTCATAGTCCAGATAGGGTAAAATCTCATTGGCAATATCTCCCCCTGAGATATCAAAAATCGCTTGGATTTCCTTGTCTCGATAAAAGTTCATCAGAACCTCGGCCCGTTCCTTTCCTGTGCCGCTAAAGACGGATTCCTTTTCATAGATGCAGTCTCCAAATACTGGTGTTAAGCCGAGTTCTGACAGAGTGCTGTATAGTTTTTCCAGTTTTTCATGATTTTTCTGCGGCTGACCATTGGAGCAGCCTACGATTGCAATTTTACTTCCTTTTTTCATTGTGGATACTCCCCTCTAAAACGTTGTTTCTATCTGTTTCCGGAATTCCTCTTAGTTCCCCTTTATAGAAATAGACAAAGCATACTCCATCATCATATTCTATTTCCGGAACCTCCACATATTGATTTTGATTCGTATATATCATGCAGCCTTGCCCCAAAATATCATAATTTGTGATTGTCAATACATAGAGATTTGGAAGCTTGGAAGAATCATTCTCCTTGCTATTCATATATTTACTATGACAGATCCTTTTCTGCGTAGCAGAAAACTAAGTTCAGGGATGCCCCATGCACCACTGCCGACTTTCATTTATGGTGGTGCGCCAATGGGGTGCATGTGGGTTTACTATCTATTTTAGTCTGATAGAAATGATTATGTCTAGGAAAACTTGCATCTTTTCCGAAATTTTCCTAAATGCAGCTCTAAGTCATTTATATTTAAAATTTATTCCTTGTCTCCTGCATCCTCTCCCAGTTCTTGAATTCTCACATCCATATGAATTCCCAAAAGCTTTGGCGTAAACGCCAGAATCACTTTTTGTGGCTTAACTTTATACCCCATCATTGCTTTGTATATTTAATAAAATGGAAATATTTATTTAGCGCAAAATCTATTAATGGATAATTCGAAGTTATCTGTTGGAAATAAGGTATTATTTAATTACAAAAGGGATATAATAATATGGATAAAAATATCGATGTACAATTAAAATATAGATTAAAACCTTTAATAGATACAAAATCTGATGAGTTTTATAATGCACTCAGAATATATTCACAAAATATTACACATGACCAAAAAACTAATACAAATGAAATAACATATTGGATAAATCACATAGAAAACTTTTCGGGATGTACGCCATTCTTCTTTGCATTGCTTTTAAATAATCAAGTTATTGGTTATGCCGAATTGGCTTATATAAAAGAGGTGCGTATATTAGCAATTGATTATATTGTTTTAGATAATCAATATAAATCTAATAGTGCTTTTTATGCTTTTTATCATTTAATTATTAATTATATTGATAAGCTAGGAATAGATTATGACTTTATAACTAAAGAAATTTTATGCCGATTTAATCAAACAAAGATTCACAAAGAAGATATTCGAATATATGAATTAGAAAATTTTAAGGTGATAAATGCGCTTTACATACATCCACAATTAGAAACTAATAATGCTGAAAGCAGAAAAGAAGCATTGCTTATGTTATATCAAAAAGATCAAGCAAATTTTGAATTAAAAAGTGAAACTTATATGTCGCTTGTTAAAGCCATTTATTTCCAATATTATGAAATATGGGATGCTCCATTTTGGAAAAATTGTGATGAATCAAACACAAATCATGATAATCTTATAAAAAATATAGAAGAAATAAATGCAACCATAGAGAATAGCAAGATTTTACTTAATGGTTATCCGATGGCTTTTAGTACTTCTTCAGATAGAGCAGTCATTCCAGAAAACTTATCGCAAAAATATATAAAGAAATCATTTATATATGCAAGTATAATTTTAGTGCTTACTTTTCTTATTTTGTTTTTTTCGAAAGAATTAAACATTCAACTAACTACAATAGCAATTGTTGCAATAGCCATTCTATTTGTTATTTTAACTTTTGTTGCACTATCAGATAGTAAAGCTGCAAAGATTATCGAAAAATTGCCTGTTTTTTCTAAACTTTTTGCATTGTTAAAATAATATTGCATGAAATATGTTTAATATAAGGAATATGTTTTAAATATTTATCATAGGTTGAAAATTTTGCCGCATACTGTTCATCTTTAGTTATTCTATATAGTAATGGGCTAAGTATATGGAAGTATTGCTTTGTCTTTATTTCAAACCCAAATGTTTTTATAATATTACAAATATATTTTTCTGAAAAAACCCATATTCTATCTTCATTTCCACTATTAAATGATTGTATTATTGCAGTATCAGAGTTAAAGTCGGGCGTATTGATGAATTGAAAACTCTTACTTTGTTCAAAATCTAAAATAAAAGTAGTATTTGGTTTCAAAGTACGTGATATTTCTCCTATGACTTTATAAGGATCACAATAATTAATTACAGATCCTACACATATACCGCCATCAAAAAATTCATTTAGAAATGGTAAAGATTCAGCACTAGTCAAATAAGAATTTGGAACATTTTTAATCTTTTCATAGGCTATATCCGTATGATATTGTATTCCCGGAATATTATATGTATTTCCGCCAGAACCAACATTTAGGATGCGTGATTGTTTAGTAAAATCATTAATGTTTATATAATTATTGACATAATCAACAATTTTATTATGAGTATATGTATACCAGAGATCATCTTCTGGCCATATATTTTCCATATTGTTATATAAATCACGCACATAATCCATATCTATTTTTTCGTTATTTTCCATATTCAAATTTCCTCTTGCACCAATTATAACAGCAGATATATTAGTAAATAATTATTTATTTTTCCAACGGATAACTTCGAATTATCCATTACTTTATTTCCAAATCCGCATTTGTTTTGTTAGCAGAGTATTATACCACCTTTTCCCTCTCCAAGATCGCCCTGTCCCTATTCTATTCATTTTTGACCCCCAATTGTCATTTTAAAGCAACGAACCATAGACAAACCCCTCCCCAAACAGGCATAATAAACTAAAAGCCAAAGGAGCATCTCTATATTATGAATACATTCAATTACTACGTTGCTGAATATCTGGAATATTGTGAATGCCGGAAACGACTGGATCCGAAAACCTTAAAAGCATACCGAATCGACCTGAAACAATACGATGACTATCAGAAAACTCATTTAGAATTTTATTCCAAAGACACTGTTGACAGCTACATCACGCACTTACATAAAGCATACAAGCCCAAAACAGTAAAACGAAAAATTGCTGCATTAAAGACATTCTTCCATTATATGGAATACAAAGAACTATTAAACGAAAATCCATTCTCTAAGCTGGACATTCGTTTTCGGGAAGCAAAGCTTCTCCCTAAGACAATCCCTTTCCATTCCATACAGACATTTCTCTCGGCCCTGTACACACAAAAAGAAAAAGCAGCCTCTGAGCATCAGCTCCATTGCTGCATTCGGGATATTGCTGTGGTTGAACTTCTCTTTGCAACCGGAATACGGATATCAGAGCTCTGCTCTCTAAAACCGGCTGATATAGATTTTGAAAGCAACAGCATCTTAATCTATGGAAAAGGCGCCAAAGAACGAATTCTGCAGATTGGCAATCCGGAGGTTCTCTCTGCACTTCTTTTGTATCAGGAGACCTTTAAGACTGATATAGAAATATGCGGATATTTTTTTGTAAACAGACTGCAGCAAAAATTATCGGATCAGTCCGTCCGCTTTATGATTAACCGCTACGCCAAGCTTGCCAACATCGAGCAGCACTTAACACCACATATGTTCCGGCACTCCTTTGCAACTCTCCTGCTGGAACAGGATGTTGATATCCGATATATCCAAAGAATACTTGGGCATAGCTCTATCAGTACCACGGAAATCTATACCCATGTGTCCAATGTAAAGCAAAAGGATATTTTATTTAATAAACATCCTCGGAATTTGATGGTGGTTGGGGATTGAAAAATGCCTTACCGCTTTCCAGTGCATTGACCGCTTGGCAATTAGTCTGCTTCCCAAACGGTCAACGCACTCGTAGTCCATACTGAAATTGTCCAAACCGAATTATACATTGATTTTTCGTCTTTTACATTTCCTATAAACAAGCCCGCAGACAACACTCCCAAGCACCACACACCCAAGAATCATCAAAGCGCAATGCATAAAAAAGGTATCCGGCAGGATTGTGATCACCGGATCTGTAAAAGGATCAAAAATCCAATAATCATTGTCAAAGGCTATATGATGAAAGGTTACAAAAGCCCAATCCCAGTTCAAAGCCACCAGCAGACCAAGCACAGCAGGCAATGCCACAGCCAGAATGGAGGTGAGCTTCAGATATCTGTACTCCTTTCTGCGAATACAAAACACAATTCCCCCTATACTCAATATCACGCCTGCAATTGCCATATATTTAAAAATATTAAAAATATCACGAACCTCTTCAAAATGAATCCGCCCCGGTTCTGACATGGCAAGAGTTGGAAACTGCAGCTGGTCTTTGCCAAAAGAAAGATTATAGTCTATCAGAACATCATAATTTTCCCGGATCTCTGCTTCCGAATATCCTGACTGCTCTGAAATATCAAGGGCAGAAATATCCATATAATAGAGAGGGCGAAAAGCCAGTGTAAATACCACAGACACAGAAATAATTGTCAGCGTCAGCACAAGAGCTAACAGCGTATGAAATACAAGATTATTTTTCTTCATCACCCAATCACATCACTCATATCATACCGTCCGGCAGGCTTGCCTGCCAGAAACTTTGCCGCCTGAATAGCACCCTTTCCAAAGACAGCCCTGGAATAAGCCCGATGCTCAAAGGTAATCACCTCGTCCGTACCTGCAAAAATCACATCATGATCCCCAACAATGGTTCCGCCCCGGACTGCCGAGATCCCAAGCTCCTTTGCATCCCGCTTCTGCCGCACCTGGCTTCTGTCATAGACATATGTATAAGCTCCATCCTCCGCTTCATTGATGGCATCCGCTAAAGCAATTGCCGTTCCGCTGGGAGCATCTACCTTTTGATTATGATGCTTCTCCACAATCTCAATATCAAAGCCCGCTTCCGAGAGAACCGGAGCCGTTTCCTTCAAAAGCTTCAGAAGAAGATTAATCCCAAGCGACATATTGGCAGACTTTAGTACCGCTGTCTCCTTCGCCGCTTCCTCTACTCTGGCAAGCTGCTCCTCAGACAGCCCCGTAGTACACAGAACCACCGGAGTCTTTGCAGCCACGCAGTAGTCAAGCACTCCGTCCACCGCACCTGCATTGGAAAAATCAATCACCACATCCGCTTTCACATGGCAATCCCCAATCCTTGAAAATACCGGAAACGGATTGGACACACCGTCAAAGGCATCTACACCTGCTACAATCTCTGCCTCCGCATCATCCTTCAGAAGCCCTGCAATCATCTGTCCCATTCGGCCGTTACAGCCATGCATCAGTACCTTAATCATCTATTTAACCTCGATTCCAAAATCAATCATTGCTTTCTTCAGATTCTCTCTATGCTCCGGTTCCATCTCTGTCAAAGGCATCCGTAAAGGTCCTGCCTCCATACCCATCAAATTTAAAGCCGCTTTCACCGGAATGGGATTCACCTCACAGAACAGCTGATCCACCAGAGGAATCGCCCGAAGCTGAATCTCCCTGCTGCCTGCAATATCTCCCTCCAGGAACTTCGCTACCATATCATGAGTCTCCTTCGGCGCCACATTGGACAATACGGAGATCACTCCCAAGCCTCCCAATGACAACAGGGGAACCACCTGATCATCATTTCCGGAATACAGCTCAATACATCCGTCCGCCAGCTCCATCAGCTTCGCCACCTGCGAAATATTTCCGCTGGCTTCCTTGATTCCCACAATGTTCTCCACATTTCTTGCCAGTTCCACTGCAGTCTGAGGCTGAATGTTGCAGCCTGTCCGACTGGGCACATTATACATGATGATTGGAAGCTTTACCGAATTGGCAATCGCCGTATAGTGGGCAATCAGTCCCTTCTGCGTTGCCTTATTATAATAAGGAGTTACAATGAGCAAAGCATCCGCACCATACTTCTCCGCCTCGGTTGACAGATAGATAGCCGTCTCCGTACAATTGGATCCAGTTCCCGCAATGACCGGAACCCGGCCTGCCACATGGTCTATGGTAAACTTAATCGCCTCCAGATGCTCTTCATGCGTCAAAGTGGAAGACTCGCCCGTAGTACCGCAGATGACGATAGCATCCGTATGATTGGCAATCTGAAAATCCAAAAGCTCCTTAAGCTTCGGGAAGTTAATCTCTCTGTTCTCTGTAAATGGTGTAACAATAGCCACCGCTGCTCCTTTAAAAATAGCCATATCCTTTCCTCCTAGTATTTTAAGTTCCGTAATATCCTACCAGTGCACCTATAATAGAACAATTTCCAGCCACAGTAGCATGTGTCTGTAAATCGTTCTGTGCACTGACAGGATATTACTGTTTCCAGTTTCATAATACAAAAGTGGGGCTGACCCTTATGAAGTCCGCCCCTAAAGAATCGCTCTTTTGCTACTGAATTCTTCCGATAGCGCCCCATCAATGTCTGATGACAGTCACATGCTTCTTCAGCATATGCCCAAGAAACCGCCTGCAGAAGGCTATTTCTTTCGGCGTCCGCCCCTTTTCCTCTCCTTCTTCTATGTCTGCCATATCCGAAGAGGTACTCTTGGAGAACGCAACCTCTATCTTTTTATCTTTAATTGTCCATATCAGCCTTACTGTATCATAAGGATATTTGATTGTCAACAAATTTCCTCTACTTCAAAGCTGCAATCTGAACCACATTATCCGCATAAGAATACAGCGAATCGCACATATTGATCCCTGTCAGTACCAGTTCCATGCTTTCGTCCTTGGCTTCCACCAAAGCCGTCAGCTCTTCCTCCGTGATAATTCCCCTGTCTACCAGTCCTAAAACCTCATCCAGAATCAATATATCACAGCCGTCTGTGCTCATCACCTTTCTGGCAAAGTTTATGCCGTTGCGGATATTCAATGCTTCTTCCTGCTGTTCCTCCGGTGATAAGGATTCATAATCCACATCCCATTTTTCAAAAGAAAATACCTTAATCTCTGGTTCCAGACGCTTGATAAACTCATCCTTTTCCTTAACCTTTCCTTTCAGGAACCGGATAATAATCACAGACTTTCCCTTGCTGGCGCCGGAAATTCCCCGGCCAATGGCTGCGGAGGTCTTTCCCTTTCCCTCACCGCAGATAATCATAATCTGTCCTTTCTCCATCCCTGCACTCCTTTCCTGCTCCCTGATAAAAGGCAGGGGCATCAGACGTCATGGTGTAATAATGTATCTATCATACACTAATTACAGGAGAATTGCAAATCTTTTAGTTTTCATCATAGTCCAGCTTACTCACAGAGACCTCATAAGCAATACGCTTTTCCGATTCTTCCTCATCTATTTTTTTCACATATTCCCGGCTCTGAATACGCCCCCAGATCTGAGCGTGACCTCCTACCTCGAAGCCCGATGCAAAACGGGCATTCCTGCCCCAGCAGATGCAGGGAATATAATCTGATTTTCCATAAGGACGGTTTACTGCAATCAGCAGATCCGCAATCTCTCTGCCAAGAGGCGTTTTCCGGTATACAGGTGTCTTACATATGTACCCATCCAGGTAAATCTGGTTGGTTTTCGCATTCTCCACCTCGTCCTCCAGAAATTCCACTTCTCTGGCAAAAACAGACAGCACCAGCCTGTTTTTCTTCTCTTCGTGTCTGTTATAAGAGCGGAACTGACCGGCAACCCGGATATATTCTCCAGTATAATCCTCCCCGATATTAATCAGCCGCTCCGAAATCATAACCGGAATCACATCAGCGGAATCACTCAGCCGCTTCACTAATACATCCATCATATAAAAGCCCTCTCCAAAGACCTCATGACTAAATGTAAATTCCGAAACAATTTCTCCGATTACCGACACTTGGTTGTTTTCAATAACCTTATCTGACATTACGCATGTTCTCCCTTCTTCTTCTTGTATTTTGGTATCTTTAAATATATATGACGCAAAAAAACACTTTAGAACCATTTTTTGGAAATTTTATAATTTTTTTATTTCCTCCCCTATTTTCCTGTTGTATTCCTCGTTAAATGTGGTAAACTGTATAAGTTAATGAAAAGAAAATGTACAAAACAGCAGCAATGAGGAAATGATTATGAAAAGAAATGATATTCGAAATATTGCAATTATTGCTCATGTAGATCACGGCAAGACTACATTGGTGGACGAGCTGCTAAAGCAAAGCGGCGTATTCCGTGCCAATCAGGCGGTTGCGGAACGGGTGATGGATTCCGGCGATATTGAGCGGGAACGCGGCATCACTATCCTTTCTAAAAACACAGCAGTTACCTACAAAGATATTAAAATCAACATTATTGACACACCAGGACATGCAGATTTCGGCGGAGAGGTGGAACGTGTCCTTAAGATGGTCAATGGCGTTATTCTGGTGGTGGATGCTTTTGAAGGCTCTATGCCCCAGACAAAATTTGTACTTCGCAAGGCACTGGAGCTGGAACTTCCGGTAATTGTCTGCATCAACAAAATTGACCGGCCGGAGGCAAGGCCCGCCGAGGTTATCGACGAGGTTCTGGAACTTCTGATGGATCTGGATGCCTCTGACGCCCAGCTTGACTGTCCATTTGTCTTTGCCTCAGCCAGAGACGGATACGCACTTCTGAATCTGGAGGATGAACCTAAGGATATGACACCTCTTTTTGAGACTATTATCAATTCCATCCCTGCTCCGGAAGGCGATCCGGACGCCGGAACTCAAGTCTTAATCAGTACCATAGATTATAATGAATATGTAGGCCGTATTGGTGTAGGCAAGGTGGACAATGGGTCCATTCGGGTAAATCAAGAGATGGTAATGGTCAATCATCATAACCCGGAACAGTGCAAAAAGGTAAAAATCAGCAAGCTCTACGAGTTTGACGGCCTGAACAAGGTGGATGTAACTGAGGCTGGTATCGGCTCCATT
Organism: Clostridia bacterium; assembly: GCA_910574255.1. Classification (GTDB taxonomy): domain Bacteria; phylum Bacillota; class Clostridia; order Lachnospirales; family Lachnospiraceae; genus Laedolimicola. Next base: position 41,756 of record CAJTAK010000012.1, on the reverse strand, counting down.
GTAGCCATCTCCGGCATCGCAGATATCCATATTGGGGATACCCTGTGCTCCCCGGAGCATCCCGAGCCCATCCCCTTCCAAAAGATTTCCGAGCCTACCATTGCCATGCATTTTCTGGTAAATGACAGCCCCCTTGCAGGGAAGGAAGGAAAATATGTGACATCCCGTCATCTTCGGGATCGTCTGTTCCGTGAATTGAATACGGATGTAAGCCTTCGAGTGGAGGAAACAGAAACTACAGAGTGTTTTAAAGTTTCCGGCCGCGGCGAGCTTCATTTATCTGTCTTAATAGAGAATATGCGCCGTGAGGGCTATGAATTCGCAGTAAGTAAGGCTGAGGTACTCTACCGCACAGATGAAAAAGGTCATCGCCTGGAGCCTATGGAGCGGGCTTATATTGATGTAGATGATGAGTATTCCGGCAATGTAATCCAAAAGCTGGGCGAGCGCAAGGGTGAGCTTATAAACATGAGCAGCAACGGCAGCGGTTCTACCCGCCTGGAATTTTTGATCCCTGCCCGGGGTCTTATCGGATATCGGGGAGAATTTTTGACGGATACAAAGGGAACCGGTGTATTAAATACTATTTTTGAAGGCTATGGTCCTTACAAAGGAGATATTCAGTATCGGAAACAAGGCTCTCTTATTGCTTTTGAACCAGGCGAGGCTATTACCTATGGACTTTTTAACGCTCAGGAACGGGGTTCTCTCTTTATTGGACCGGGTGAAAAGGTATATGCCGGTATGGTCATTGGTCAAAATGGCAAAGCTGAGGATATTGAACTGAATGTCTGCAAGACCAAAAAACTCACCAACACCCGATCCTCCAGCGCCGATGAGGCCCTAAAGCTGACTCCCCCAAGAATTTTAAGTCTGGAGCAGTGTCTGGAATTTATTGATACGGATGAGCTGCTGGAGATTACTCCCAAGTCTTTAAGAATCCGTAAGAAGATCCTAGATCCCACTCTTCGGAAACGTGCTAATTTTAGCAAATAGTAAAGCTTGCTTCCAGATATTTCAAAAGGGACTGCTTCAATCCCGCAGTCCCTCTTTTCTTATAATTTATATCTCTTTTCGTGGAATTTCTACAGCCTCCAAATTATCCGCTTCCAAAAATTCACTCAAGATCACAGATGCTGATGCTACCATCTCACTTTTTATATCTGCTCCCAAAACCTCAAATTCCTTGCTTAGAGATTTCCATATCAGCTTATCTGCTTTCTCTTTAATTATATTTACCATTTCCGGCCATTCCTGTTGCATTTGTCCATGGAACAAAACACACTTTGTATCATAATAATTAACCAGATTAGCTGTCATAATTGCAAAGCGATCCGTCACCTGTTCCAGATACTCCTGAACTTCCTTATCTGCATTCCTCTTTGCAATCACTTCTGAGAACGGCATGCCAAAATGCTCCTGGACACTATTCATGCTGACATAAGTCTGAAAGCAGCCATGTCTCCCGCAATCACACAGGGGACCATTCGGATCGATAATCGTATGTCCTATTTCTCCAGCAAAATTGCTGGCCCCCCTGCAAAGCCTTCCCTTTGAAATTACTGCCGCACCCACACCACTGCCTACATTAAATACAATAAAATCTGTATATTCCTTCATATCGCCAAACAAATGCTCAGCAATCGCCATTGACTTTACATTATTTTCCACAAGAACCGAACGTTTTAACTGCTTCTGCAGTTCTTCTCTGAAGTTACAATTTCCCCAGCGAAACTGAGGAGAATACTGCATAATACCTTCCGGCCATGCTACAGGCCCTGGCACACTTATTCCGATTCCTACAAGTGCCTGTTTCAGTTTCCCGTCATACCGCCCTATCAGGTCTTCTATCAATTCTACTGTCTTTCTGATGAGCATCTCCTGACTAATAGAATGATCAATTGGTCTCTCTATGCTGGCACACAGCTCTCCCTCTACGTTGACAATTCCAGCCTGAATCAATCCTCGATCCACACTTACTCCAATGGCCAGAACCCTATTCGGATTCAAGCTAAGCGAGGTTGCCTTTCTTCCGACTCCATTACTTTCCTGCCCGACTTCCTGTACAAACTGATTCTCAATAAGCTCCCCGACAATCCTGCCAATACTGGTTGGACTCAACTTCGTTATACGGGTTAGTTTTGCTTTTGTTGTCACCCTTTCACTTTTAATCAGCTTATATATCATCTTCATATTTCTTTGATGCATCAAGTCTGAATCTTGTTTCACTATGTGCCTTCCCTGCATATATCCAGTCCTTTATCCCTCATTGATAGCGCCTCTGCGCCGTTCGGCAATATTCTGAACAATGACTGCACCCAAAAGAATAAATCCCATAATAATCTGCTGCCAGTAAGTACTCACATCACCCATCATATTAATCATATTCTGAATAATGCCCCATATTAAAATTCCGGCCACCGCACCGCTGATTTTTCCTTCCCCGCCCCGAATCAATGTTCCTCCCATTACTACAGCTGCAATCGTATACATATCCCAGCCCTTTCCAGTAAAGGGAATGCCTGCATTTAACCTTGACGACATCATTATACCACCAAATCCTGCCAGTAGTCCACTGAAAATGTATAAGAGCATCTTTGTTTTGGCAACCTGAATTCCCATCATAACTGCTGATTCTTCATTTCCTCCGATAGCATATACTGCTCTCCCATATCTGGTATGCTTTGATACATAAATCGCCACTGCTGCCGTTACTACAAAAATCAAAATAGGAAATGGGATGTTCAGTATCAGACCTCTGCCCAAAAACTCAAATCCAGCGCTGTTTTCGCTGATGGCCAAGGATTTTCCATCATGCACCAGTAATGCTATACCATTAAATGCAATCATGGTTCCTAATGTCGCAATAAATGGGAGGATCTTTAAAACAGCTACAAGAAAACCATTTAATGTACCAAGAAGAAGTGCTGTAAGCGTTCCTCCTATAATCGCTGCTGCCGTTCCATAAGGAGACAAAAAAGCTGCTACCATACTGCATACTGCTGCAATACCTCCCACTGATAAATCTTTACATCCTGCAATGATAATAAAATTTACTCCTATAGTTGCCAGTCCCAGCATACTGACCTGACGAAGCAGATTCAATATGTTGCTGACAGACAGAAAATTTTTCCCGTTTAATATAGTGGAAACTACGGCTAAAAGAAATAAAGCCATCCAGGAACCATTTTTTGCGAAAAAATTTTTCCCATTCCATTTTTTCTCCATTTTTCCTCCTATTCCAATCCGCATCCTTATCAGCCTGCCAGATGCTGATTTAAAATTTTGTTCATGATATTTCTTTAACCGGATTATGCTTTAGATTCCCTTCTCATATACAAAGAGAAAAGAATAATAAATGCTTTCACAATATTCGAAATCTCATACGGAATGTTATTCATATTAATTGTCATAGTAATGAGAATCATTGTCATAACACCAAAAAATGTTCCTATTATATTTGGTTTTCCACCATCTAATGATGTTCCTCCTATAGCTGTTGCTGCAATCGCATCTACCTCATATAAATCGCCTACAATACTCGGGTCCACTGCTCCGCTTCTGGCTGCTTCCAAAACTCCTGCTAATGCAGACATTACTCCCGACAGCATATATACCAGAACTGTTATTCCCACAATACGGACTCCTGCCAGAAACGCTGCCTTCTCATTGTCTCCAATAGCTTCCACATAGCTTCCAAGTGCCATCTTTTTTGCCAAAATCCAGCCTACAGTCAAAATAATGCCTACATAAATAATCTGGATTGGTACTCCTCCCTGAAATCGATGCAGTCCCAGAGACGATAGGATGCTGTTTGTAATTGGAATGCTCTTTCCCTCACTGACAAAAATAGCAAATCCTCTCAAAATCATCTGCATAACAATGGTAAGTATAATTGGCTGAATCCCCATTTTTGAAACCATAAATCCGTTAAAAATTCCTATTATTGCACCAATCAAAAGAATCACTCCAATTGCTGCAAGAACAGGATATCCCAGCTGCAGCATGCGAGCCAGAATAATAGAACAGAATGCCAGCGTTGAGCCTACGGACAGGTCAATTCCTGATGTTCCAATTACAAAAGTCATTCCCACAGAAATATACATAATCGGCGTCATTTGAGCAATAATGTTCCACATAGTTGAAACATTTACAAAGTTAGGTGTAAAAACTGCATTCACCAAAACCAGAAGCAGGAATACTGCAACCGCGCCATATTTTTGGAAAAATAGAGAAACCGTATCTATCTTCCAGATTTTCTTCATCACAATTCCCCTCCTGCCTCAATTATATTTTCTCCGGCAATCATATGCAGAAGATTTTCAGAAGTAATGTCTTGTCCGGAAAGTTCACCAAATACAGTACCTTCCCGAAGGACTGCTATCCGATCACATCCGCGAACCAATTCTTCAATCTCCGAAGATATATACAGAACACTGATACCCTCCCCAGCCAGCTGTTGTATGAGTTTCTCAATCTCTGATTTTGCTCCTACATCAATTCCCCTTGTAGGCTCATCTAATATAATCAGCCTTGGCTTTCCTGCCAGCCACCGGGCCAGAATTACTTTCTGCTGATTTCCACCGCTCAAAGAGCGCACCACAGTTCCCCTGGTGGGCGTTTTGATATTGATTCTTTTGATATATTCTTCAACAATCTCTTTCTTTTTCTTTTTTTTAACAAATCCTGCCCGAAGCAGACTTTGCAGAATTGATATGGTTAAATTATCTTCTACGGACATACCTAAAAATACACCTTCGGTTTTCCGATCCTCCGGACAGTACACAACTCCCTTCTCAATAGATTTTTTCACATTTGGAGAATGAACTTTTTCTCCATCAATCAGTACATCTCCATCATAAGCGGTATCTTCTCCAAAAATAATTTTGGCAAGTTCGGTCCTTCCGGAGCCCAAAAGTCCTGCAAGCCCTACAATCTCGCCTTCCCGAATTTTTAAGTTTACACCGTTTAGCTTTGTCTTTTTTCGAATATCTTTTACCTCACACATAACAGGCTTCTGTTCCCAATCTGTCCGATACTGCTTTCTCTGCCCGATGATCTCAGCCGCATCCCTGCCAATCATCTTTGATACCAGCATGTGGTGATTCATTTCACTCATATCATAGGTGCCAACCAATTCTCCATCCTTTAAAACAGTCACGGAATCGCAGATCTGAAACAGTTCATCCATACGATGACTCACAAATATAACAGCAATTCCCCGCTCCTTCAGATTTCGAATCACATCAAAGAGGCGCTCCACCTCTCTTTTATCCAATGATGATGTAGCTTCATCCATAATAAACAGTTTGGCATCTGTCTGAAGAGCACGTGCAATAGCCACCATCTGCTGCAAAGCTGTGCTCAATTGATTGATCTTCTGTGTGACATCTAAAGAGATTCCCAGATCCTGCAAAGCCTCTTGCGCTTTTTTCTTTACCTGTTCCCAATCAATCTTTCCGTGCTTTGTGGGTTCTTTTCCAATATAGATATTTTCTGCCACCGACAGATATGGAATTAAATTAATCTCCTGATATATGGTGCTTACACCCATTTTCTGCATCTCGATTGCCGATTTGGAATGTACCTGTTTTCCGTCAAATTCGATCTCTCCTTCTTCAAACTGGTAAATTCCTGTAAGTATCTTGATAAGTGTAGATTTTCCTGCACCATTTTCTCCCATTAAAGCCCGGATTTCTCCTTTTTTTACTTCCATGGATACATGAGACAGAGCTTTTACTCCCGGAAATTGTTTGGATACATCCCGTATTCGAAGCACTGTGCTTTCTGCCATATCGTTGCCCCCTTTTTGTATAGACGGCAGGGCGCTAAAAGCACCCCGCCGTGTTTTGAGCTCTTTCTTAAAATGCTCTCTCTAATGCCGTATCAATGTTTGTTATATCAAAAACCATATCATCACTGATAATTTCCGTAGGAACACTCTCTCCATTTTCCAACTTCTTAATTACATCTACTACTCCAGGACCAAAATGTGCGTTACACTCTACGATACATCCAATTTCTCCTGTTTTTATCGCCTCTACGGCTTCCTTTGTTCCATCTACGCCAATAAAAATGATATCTTCACCCGGTTTAAGCCCTGCTGCCTTTGCTGACTGGATCGCTCCCAGAGTCATATCATCATTGTCCGCATAAACTGCTGTAATTTCGTCTCCATGTGCCTGCAGAATATTTTCGAATACCTTCTGGGCTTCCGCACGCATAAAGTTTGCTGTCTGTGATGCAATAATTTTCATATCCGGATAATCTTCCAATACTTTCTGGAATCCTTCCCGCCTGTCAATACCCGATGTAGCTCCAGGTGTTCCTTCCAGCACTACAATATTTGCCTTTCCTTCTGTTGCCTCTGCCAGCCATTTTGCTGCTGCTTCACCTTCCCATACGCAGTCTGACTGGAGGCAGGTAACATAGTCCACGCCCGCTTCTCCATTCGCCAGTCTGTCTACTAAAATGACCGGAATACCAGCAGCCTTCGCTGCTTCTAAGGCAGTTGAAAGTCCCTCTGCTTCTCTGGGAGCAATTACCAAATAATCTGGCTTCTGGGATATCAAATCTTCAATATCCGATACCTGTTTCTCCGTTGATGCCTGTGCATCCGTGAAAAGAAGCTCCCAGCCCTCTGCAGTAACAGATTCCCGAATACTCTCTGTTTCAGCAATTTTAAAACCTCCTACATTATCTGTCTGGGAAAACGCTATAACAAGCTTGTCACCATTTCCACCTGTTTCTTCCTGTGGGGTCACTTCCGCTTCCTGCTGGTTCTCTGCTTCTGGCACCTCTGCAACTTTTTCTGCCTCTGTGGAACACCCTGCCATCAATACTGCCAGAATCCCCGCCAATACTACTGATAATACTTTTTTTCTGTTTATCATTTCTTTTCCTCCTTTAATTTATTGCTTTTTCATAGCTTTTCTTTTATTAAAAAAGAAAGGCCTTAACAACCCAAGTGTGTTCGACATAGGAAGCACTTCCGGCTTCATAAAAATGCCGATCTTCTGTTCTATATACTCTCTCCGCTTCTGCATCCTATTCCACATATCAGGATATTTCTTCCGGATTTCCTCTCGAAGCTCTTTATCTGCCAATAAAATTCCATCCTCCAGATTGGATGTAAAATACGGAGAAATACTGTCCGGAATAATATCCAGCTGCAGAATCTGACCACTTTTCAGCAAAATATCGGATCCCGGATAAATAGGTGATGCCAGCCATTCCTCTGTTCCTGTCAAATGTCCCGGATTCAATACCCAGCCAAATTTTTTCTGGGGAAAAATCTTTTCTACCAGGTCATACATAGCACCCCCGCTGATTCCGATTCCGATCTGCTCCAGCCATGATACAGCTGTGGCAAAATATGGTTTTACTATCTTCTCCAGATAGTCCCTAACATCTTCCCTAAGCTGTTCTTCTTCCTCTACCGCATATCCTGCTCTGCAGGTCAATCCGCCCCGCAGACTAAATGAGAAGTTAATTACATCTCCCATCTGGATTTTTCTGGAACCGGGACTGGTCAGGCTGACCGCCGTCCGCTCTCCGGAAGCAAACATCACATGGCTGGTCATGGGAAGGCCCATCGGTGACAAAACCTCTGCCAGTTCTTGTCCGCTCTTTCCTGGTTCCATGGCATCAAGTGCATCCAGCATTTTATTTGAGGTCAGCGCAGCTCCATATTCAAAATATGAAATCTGCTCTGCTTCATTTACTGTGCGGAGTCCGTCTCTTGGATGAATAAAAATTCCGTTCGCATCTGTCAGACAATGGATGCCCTCCGTTTGGTTTGAGAGTTCCTTAATCAGATACCATGGAATGTCCAGATAACCATTAGTACCCTCATGCTCCGGAAACAGCTTCCATCCACAGACTCCAATTCGATCTCCCTTCTTGATACCGGATTCTTTTAATATTACATCTAACCGGCTGGATTCTCTGAAGGGCTGATTCGGTAGGGAAAAAACTTGATATAAATGTGGTATAACCGGAATTTTGGAAAGTACATGCAGGCTGTAACATTCATTTCCCAGGATTACATGACAATTTCCTTCCATTGGAACAATTAAAGCGGCTTCTTCATATCTTGGATCATAACCGCACAAATACTCAAAGTTTCCGCAGTGTTCTTTGTCTGCATATATAAATAGAAAATCCAGCTTTTCTTCCTGCATCCGCTCCCGAACCTTTTGAATTCTCCTCTCATAAACAGATTTTGGGACTTCGGGAAATTCCATTCCTATCCACTTTTCAGGATTTTTTACTTCCCCGTATATAATTTGATCTGCTGTTGTAATGTTCACCTTATTCCTCCTCATATCCGCACCAGTCCATACACTGACATGCAATAATCTTTGTATATTCCACAAGCTGCCAGATACTGCACCGTTCATTATCATTATGAGCTAATGCGGGATTTCCCGGTCCAAAGTTAACCGTTGGAATGCCTGCCAGCTTCTGCGGCCATTCATTATCTGTATGGAATTCCGAGCCGGTCAATGTTATTTCTGGCGTAATTTCTTTTGCTGTCCTCATAAAAGCGTCTACAAACGGATGCTCCCTGGGTACCTCGCCACAATTTGCTTCCAAAATCCAGGTTACCTTAGGTGGATGTTCTCTCATCCATGGATCACTGGCAGCTACTTTTGCAATATACTCTTCAAATTCTCTTTTTGTAACCGTTCCAAGGCCATTTTCATCTGTCTCATGAGGAAGAACCTGGAGATTATAGCTGAGAACACATCGATCCGGATAGCTGGAATGATGGTGTCCACCCTGGATTTTGGAAAGTTTTGCCTGGCAAGGCAACCTTAACAGCTCATGATTTTTATCCGGTCTGGACTCCCAATCTTTGTTTAATTCTTCAATTGCGTCAGCCAGATGAAATGCTTTTTCAATGGCACTTACAACGCCACCCTGGCTCCAATGAGGCTGTGTAACCTCCAGATGTCCTGTCTTTCCATAAACCTCTACATCTACCCAAAGGATTCCTCTGCACAAAAGGCTCAGTTGCAGGTTTGTAGGTTCACCCATAATGGCTGCATCTGCAAAAATGCCTTCTTTTCTCAAAAATTCAGAAAAGGCCAGCATGCCTGTTCCTCCAGTTTCTTCTCCAACAATGCTCCCAAACCAGATATCACCTTTCAGCTTTACATGATTTTCCTGTATTGCCTTCATTGCTATGAGCATTCCTGCTATTCCACCCAGCATATCTACAGTTCCTCTGCCATAAAGGAAACCTTTTGCCTCCTGTCCCTCAAACGGTGGATAATCCCACTTTTCAGGATTTTCAACCGGAACAACATCTGCATGTCCAACCAGCATTAGAGATCTTTTTTCCCCTGTGTTATTTCCCTCTATTCGGGTATAAACATTTTCTCTTTCCGTAAAATCAATTTGATCCGTGTAACCCGTTACAAATCCGGGCATTCCCCGATATGCTTCCAGCTGTGATAAATCTACCGGCACGGAATTCACACAAAGCCCCATATCCTGAATAACCTGCCCAACGATCTTCTGGACTTCTTTTTCATTTTCCGTTTCAGATAGCGCTCCATTAACCGGCCTAGATTTTACCATGCTTCTAAGCAATTCTACTAGCTGCTCCTGATTGGATTCAATCCATCTTAACACCTCATTTTTTTTATTATGACTCCCCATAATATCCTCCTTTCATTATTTATTCCACTGAAGTTAATAATAGAGTAACACAATAACTTGGATATTTCAACTAAATTCTAGGTTAATAATAACCAAATTTTTGATGTAAATACTAGTAATAGTAGCCAAAAAAGTATTTATTTATTCCAATTATTATAAATTATAAAATCATAAAATGATCCCTTTTCTTTGTTTCCTTTTTTCCCTCTTTATGGTATAATAAAAATTCCAGGAGGTAAAAAATGAAAGACCAGAGACATAAACGTAAAGAAATCTATTCCGTTCTCATGGTTTCCAATACCAATGGAAAAAGCAGACAATTTCAAGTATCTGCTTTTACCCTTCGGCTTTGCGCTGTTCTGCTGGCTCTTCTCTGCATTGCGATAGGCTGGCTCATCTACCGGGCTTCCATGACTGACGGGGCTTTGCAGGTTCTGCGTCAGGAGATAGCCTCTCAGAAAGAGCAGATCGCGCAGCTTGAGACGGATAAAGATGCCTTGACGAAAGATAAATTAACCCTTGCGGCAGAAAATGAAGCACTGAAGCAACGGGTTGAGGCAACAGAGGCACCGGAAGAAGTTCCTGAGGAAGAGACAAGCGAAGAGGAAGAAGAATCCCCAGTTCCTGACCTCTATCCCTCCGACGGTGTAGGCATGCAGAAAACTTCCTATTCTGACGAGCAGCCTTACATCTCCATCAGCGCCTATACGGATGCCCATATTGTAGCTGCCGGGAACGGAACTGTGACAGCCGTTAGCTCTGATGATACCTATGCCCATATTATCGAGGTAGAGCATGAAGGCGGCTATACAACTCGTTACCTGCTTCATCAGGATGCGGAAGTGAATACGGAAGAAGGCGCTCAGGTTCAGGCCGGCGACAGTTTAATGACCATTACATCGGATGACTGTCAGCTGGATTATCAAGTTCTCTTAAATGGAGAACCCATTGATCCGCTGACCATAATCGATGCAAAAGGATAAAACAGCAATATCTGCCAGTGTATGGCTGGTTCATGCACCGGAAGGATTCTGTGTAATTAAGTTAAGGAGGATTTTATCATGTTAGGAAAAAGCAAACCCACCCCCACTACCACTACGGTAGAAACTCAAACAGCAAAGATCGGTACCATCATCGGTCCCGGCGCAATCTTTAAGGGTGATATCTCAGCTCCGGAGGCCATCCGGATCGACGGTACCTTAACCGGTAATTGTGACTGCAAAGCAAATCTGATTCTTGGTACGGAAGGACAAATTAAGGGAAATATTAGAGCTCAAAATGTGATTCTTTCCGGTAAGGTTGTAGGAGATGTCGCTGCTTCCGGTAAGCTGGAGCTGCTTGCTACCGGAAAATTGTCCGGCAATATCACAGCACGCTCCCTTGTCATTGACGAGGATGCTTTCTTTGACGGCAGATGCGCCATGGTAACTAACCATGCCGCTGCTCTGGAGCTTGAAGAGGAAGAACCGCCTAAAGCAGAAGACAAGACAGAGGCAGAGGCAAAGTCCAACAGCAAGTCCGATGATGTGGACAAATACTAAATCAACTACTGGGCATTTCTGAAAATTCTTACATAAGCCTTTAAAAGGACAGCGGCTGATAGCCTTGGCTATAAACCACTGTCCTTTTTCATTCCTGCAAAACAGCAAGTCAGGGCAGATTACACCTCAAAAAGCAGATCCCCATAAGAGGGCATAGGCCACATATCTTTTGCAACCAGCATCTCCAGCTTATCCACCGGCTGGCGCAGATCCCCCATGGCCGGAACCACCACATCCTGAAAATATACAGCCCTGGTTCTTCCCTCCTTTTTCTCCTGAGAAGCATCTGTTACCTCCATAAGCTTTCTTAAAGCGGCCTTTGTGGCTGCCAGAAGAGAGGAACACTCCTTTAAAAGTTCGATCTGTACACTGATGTTCGCCTCACCGCAGGCCTCCCGTATCTGATTTATGGAGGTCGCAAGTGCTGTGGTATACTGCAAAACAGACGGAATAATATGCTTGCTTGCAATATCAATCATAGCTCTGGACTCAATATTGATAGCCTTGGCATAGGTCTCATATTGAATCTCCGCTCGGGACTGAAGCTCTGCCCGAGTGAATACCCCAAACTTTTCAAATAGCTTTATGGTCTTCTCCTCTGTCAAAACCGGAATCGAATCTACCATCGTCTTAATATTTGGCAGCCCCCGCCGCCTGGCTTCCTCAACCCATTCTTCCGAATATCCATTCCCATTAAAGACAATCCGCTGATGATCGGAAGCATATTTCTTAATCAGATCATGGACTGCCAAATCAAAATCTTTTGCCTGCTCCAAGTATTCACTTGCCTCTGAAAATGCCTGTGCCACAATGGTATTGAGTACTACATTAGGCGCTGCGATAGAATCTCTGGAGCCTACCATGCGGAACTCAAACTTGTTGCCCGTAAAGGCGAAGGGCGAAGTGCGGTTGCGGTCTGTTGCATCCTTTGCAAAATCCGGAAGCGTCCGGACTCCCGTGTGAAGATGACCGCCTTTCAAACTATGTGTGGCCTCACCTGTACTGATAAGCTGAGAAAGTACATCTTCAAGCTGCTCTCCCAGATAAACTGAGATAATAGCCGGCGGTGCCTCGCTTGCCCCTAGCCGGTGATCATTGCCCACATCTGCGGCGGATTCCCGAAGCAATGCCGCATGATTATCTACAGCCTTCAAAATACAAGTTAAAATCAGCAAAAACTGAATATTTTCATGGGGTGTCCGTCCTGGATCCAGCAAATTGATTCCATCATCCGTAGTTAGAGACCAGTTGTTATGCTTTCCTGAGCCGTTTACGCCGGCAAAAGGCTTCTCATGAAGCAGACACTGTAATCCGTGCTGGTAGGCAACCTTTTTCAGTGTCTCCATAACGAGCTGATTGTGATCTACTGCCACATTGCATTCTGCATAGATGGGAGCAAGCTCATGCTGTCCGGGAGCCACCTCATTGTGCTGTGTCTTTGCCGATACTCCAAGCTTCCACAGCTCCCGGTTCACATCCTCCATAAAGTCTGCAATCCGTTCCCGGATAACACCAAAATAATGATCATCCAGTTCCTGTCCCTTAGGCGGCATAGCCCCAAACAATGTTCGTCCGGTGAACACCAAATCCTTACGTTTTAAATATTTCTCTCTATCCACCAGAAAGTATTCCTGCTCCGCTCCCACGGAAGGCGTTACCCTGTGAGAAGTTTCATTGCCAAAAAGGCGGAGCAGCCGAAGGGCCTGCTTGCTGACAGCCTCCATGGAACGCAGAAGGGGTGTCTTCTGATCCAGCGCCTCACCTTTATAGGAGCAAAATGCCGTAGGAATATACAAAATCGCTCTGGAACCATCCGCATCCTTTTTTACAAAAGCCGGTGAAGTGCAGTCCCAGGCCGTATAGCCTCTTGCCTCGAAGGTTGCCCTTAAGCCTCCTGAGGGAAAAGAAGAAGCATCCGGTTCCCCCTTTACCAGCTCCTTTCCGGAAAACTCCATAAGAACCTTTCCATCAGTTTTGGGCGCTGAGAGAAAGGCATCATGCTTTTCTGCCGTAGCCCCTGTCAAAGGCTGAAACCAGTGAGAATAATGAGTTGCACCCTGTTCAATAGCCCACTCCTTCATCTCATGAGCCACCACGTCAGCCACCGCCAGATCCAGCTCTTTTCCTTCCTGAATCGTCAGCTTCAGCTCCCGGTAAATCTTTTTCGGCAGACGCTCCTGCATCACTGTGTCATTAAATACATTTTCTCCGAATATTTTAGATATATTTGTTTTCTCTGCCATCATTGTCTCCCTCGCATGTTTTTCTTTCTTAAGATACTGAAAATCTTAATAAAATGCAAGTAAAATTGTAATAAGGGCAGTGCATCCTGCACCGCCCCTTATAATTTTGTTCTCAGGCCTTTCCAATGGAGCCGAAAATCTCCATCTTCTCCTTTACAGTTTCCTTAATTGCTTCAAAACCAGGAGCTAAAAGCTTTCTTGGGTCATAGCCCTTACCCTGCTGATCCTTGCCCTCTTCTACATATTTTCTGGTTGCTGCTGCAAAGGATAACTGGCACTCTGTATTAACATTGATCTTAGATACTCCCAAGTCAATAGCCTTCTTAATCATATCTGTAGGAATACCTGTACCTCCGTGCAGAACCAAAGGCATCTCGCCTGTAAGCTGCTGAATCGCATCCAGTGTCTCAAAGCTTAAGCCTGCCCAATTCTCCGGATATTTTCCATGAATGTTGCCGATACCTGCTGCCAGGAAGTCAATACCCAAATCTGCAATGGCCTTGCACTCCTTGGGATCCGCACACTCACCCATGCCGATAACGCCGTCTTCCTCACCTCCAATGGAGCCAACCTCTGCCTCCAGAGAGATTCCCTTCTCTGCGCAGACCTTTACCAGCTCCTTGGTCTTCTCAATATTTTCCTCAATGGGGTAATGAGAGCCATCAAACATAATGGATGAGAAGCCTGCCTCAATACACTTATAGCATGCATCGTAGCTGCCATGATCCAAATGAAGGGCAACCGGCACAGTGATGTTCAACTCCTCAAGCATTCCATTCACCATTCCCACTACAGTCTTGTAGCCTGCCATATATTTTCCCGCGCCTTCGGATACACCGAGAATTACAGGAGAATTATTTTCCTGAGCAGTTAAAAGCACTGCCTTTGTCCACTCCAGATTGTTGATGTTAAACTGTCCTACTGCATAATGTCCTGCTTTTGCCTTCTTAAGCATCTCTGCTGCTGATACTAACATAGCTTTTACCTCCGCTTTCTTTTTCATACTTGTCTATTATATATGATCTGCCTGTTTTCTGGCAAGAAGTTTTTCACCTGCCGCCACGCTTTTACTGCCTGCAGGATATACTTTTCCTGCACTCCTCTGTAACACGAATCTCTACCGCTCTTGGATTGTTGGAAATCACTGCATGGGCATGCTCTCCGCCAAACTCCCCGTCCAGTGTCCAGGGAATAGGTTCTTGCGCCTTCACCTCAATCCGGGCGCTTCGGAAGGAATACATATACTTACTGTCTATCTCCTTCACCAAAAGCGCTGCCAGAATCTCCTGCAGCTCCATGGGATTCCTGGGCCTCCGGATAAAAGTTACCTCATACACGCCGTCATCAAAGACTACATCCTTGCCTACAATTCCCTTAAATCCTCCCACGGACTTGGAGTTGGTCACCATGCCAAAAAGGAAATCTCCCTCAAAGCTCATTTCCTCGCTGGTCACTTTCAGCTGATAGGACTTTACATTATAGATGCTTTTCATACCCTCCAGAATATAGGCCATCTGTCCCAGAACGTTCTTTACCTCCTGCTTGGTTGAGTAGGATACATCCGTAAAAATGCCGAAAGCCGCAATATAGATAAAATGTTTATCATTAAAGGACCCCACATCACATAGAAAATTCTGTCCCTGAACGGCAATCTGAGCTGCCTCCGCCATATTAACCGGAATCTTTAAGGAACGGGCAAAATCATTGCAGGTACCTGCAGGAATATAGCCAATGGGAAGCTTCTCCTCCCGCTGCATCATCCCTGTCACCACTTCATCCAGCGTTCCGTCTCCTCCGCTGCACACCACCAGATCATAGCCTTCCGGCATTTGTATCAACTGATCCACAGCGTCCTGCGCCCCTTTGGTAGGGTAAACCGTCAGCTCATACCCCGCATCTGCCATAACCTGCAGGATCCCGTACAGCTTTCCCTTAATATGCTCCTTTCCTGCATGGGGATTGTAAATAAAATACAATTTCTTTTTCGGCCACTCCACAGCCTTCACCTCTCCTTTTAACCAAAAATTGAACCCAGGATGGTATATGATAAGATAGTCATAATAAATGCCGCCAGCAGCACACCCAAAATAACTGCCGGAAATGCTTTTCTGAATTTAATTCCAAGAAGGGAAGCAATGAGGGACCCCGTCCAGGCACCTGTACCCGGCAGAGGAATCCCCACAAAAAGCAGCAATCCCCAAAATTCATACTTCTCTATCTGATCCTTTTTATTCATAGCCCGGTTTTCAAGCTTCTCTACCATAGGGCGAAAAATCTTCGTCTTTTTGAGCCAGTTGAAAATCGCTGTAATAAACAGAAGAATAAAGGGAACCGGAATCAGATTTCCCACAATGCATATGGGAATTGCCCTCCACATCTCCACATCCAAAAAAGCCGGGCCGGCTGCCAGAAGCCCTCCTCTCAACTCCAAAATAGGAATCATGGAAATAATAAAAATAACAAGCTCCTTGGCCGCACTTCCTCCCAGATTTTCCACAAACCACTGTACTAATGTCTCTGTCATAATTTACTTATCCTTTCTCATTGATGTATTCTCTCAAAAATGCCAGCAGCGCATCCATTTGTTCATCTGTTCCTACCGTAATCCGCAGATAATCACAGACCCTTGGTTCCTCAAAATACCGCACATAGATCTTGTGCCCTCTGAGAGCCTCAAAAAGCTCCTTAGCCGGACAAGTTTCATGAGAAGCAAAAATAAAATTGGAGCCGGAATCCGGGAACCGGAATCCCAAAGCTGACAGCTCTTTTTTCGTCCGCTCTCTGGTTTCCACAATCCTCCTTATGGTTTCCTTAAAATAATCTTCATCCTTTACTGCTGCTGCCCCCAGCGCAAGGGCAGCCTGACTCATGGTATAAGAATTGAAAGAATACTTTACATCATTTAAGTACCGAATCAGAACCGGATTTCCCACTGCAAAACCAATCCGCATTCCGGCCATGGATCTGGATTTGGAAAAGGTCTGAACTACCAGAAGATTCTCATACCGATCTGTCAATTCCATAGCAGACGCTCCGGCAAAATCCACATAGGCTTCATCCACAATGACAACCACGTCCTGATTCCGCCGGATAATCTCCTCCACCTGGTCAAGCTCCATATAAATTCCGGTGGGCGCATTGGGATTGGGGAAAATGATTCCTCCGTTTTCTCTCAGATAGTCCTCCTTCACAATCCGAAACTCCTTATCCAGCGCCGGACACTCATAAGGAATTCGGAAGAGATCCGCCCAAACCGGATAGAAGGAATAGGTAATATCCGGAAAAAGTATTGGTTTGTCAGAGTTAAAAAAAGTCTGAAAAGCCATCGCAAGCACGTCATCCGATCCAACACCCACAAAAAACTGCTCCTTCGGCCTGTGATAGCATTCTGCCAGCGCCTCTGTCAGTACCGAAGATGTGGGATCCGGATAAAGCCGGAATTGCTCTTCCTTTATCTCCTTCAGCATACGCCGAACGCCCGGAGCAGGGGGATAGGGATTCTCATTGGTATTCAGTTTAATCATATTTGGTTCGTTGGGCTGTTCCCCTGGTGTGTAGGGCACAACTCTTCGTATGTTTTTTTCCCATTTTTTCATAAAGATAGACTCCTCTTTTGCCTCTGTTACAATTCCCTACTATCTTACAGGAGACTGGTCCTTCTTACAACCCCTTTTTCAATAAGAAATACGGGTTTATATGACATTTTCGCCTGCCGAAGGCCTTCTTCTCCCATGTCTTCTTCCCGGTTGAGGTACATAAAGCCATTCCCTTCATGCTCTGCAAACTGCTGATTGATCATGGTGTAAGCTCCCTGAATATCCGCAAAGGCTTTCTCAATATGCACCACCAGGGTATCCTTTCCTACAGGCTCTCCTATGGTAAAGGCCGCAATTTTCCCATTGACTCTCAGGGCTCCTCCACGCATTTCCAGTTCTTCAAAGAGACGCAGGAAGTTAAGTGCAACACAGATCTCTGCATGCTTTTCCTCATCCTCCTCACAGCCATTCAGCTCTCTCCAACGCAGCCCCATCTGAAAGCACTCTTCAATATTGTCTTTTGTAATCGGCTCATAGCTCCAATCCGGATAAAGAGCTTTAAACTTGTTGATATGGTTCTTTTTGCTGTGATATTTTTTGCCCGACAGCCTGGCAAGCTTCTCGGTCTCATACACATAATCCGCATAATCTCGTTCATAGGCAATGGTAAGCATTCCCGGATAAAGCTCCTCCAGCCTGTCAAAATCTTTCCTTGTTACGTTATGAAGCTGGAATGGCGTACCCTTCTCCTGACAATAAGCCATCAAGATGTCGATTGTCTTCTTTAAATCACCCGGCCCTGCCGGAACCGTAAAGGAAGTGGTTCCTGAGGTATAGCCAAATACAAGCATGTCCTCTACAATTGCAAATCCTGTATCGTAATGCCGTGACCAAAGATAGCTATTGGCAAAAGTCATCTCACAGCTTCGTGTATCCGCATAGTTTAAATAATAATTGATCTGCGTCCGATCCTCCAGTTCCGGACGCTTCAGGTTAATTTCCATAGATGGTTTTCTCCTTATACTTTACATATTATCTTGTTTATTCATTGGCACATTTAACTTCAGGGAAAGAATCTCCCTTGGAGGCAGACTTCTCCAGAACATTTGCCGACACATACAGCTGATAATAAATCCCTTTCTGTTTCATAAGAGCTTCGTGATTTCCTTCCTCTACGATCCGATTTCCCGAAAGGACCAGGATGCGGTCCGCCCCATGGATTGTCGTCAGCCGATGGGCAATGGTGAGTGTGGTTCTGCCTGCTGCCAGCTTATCCAATGACTCAGATACCAAATGCTCGCTTTCGTTATCCAGTGCAGCCGTAGCCTCGTCAAGAAGCAGCACCTTGGGAGCCTTTAAAAATACTCTGGCAATGCTGATTCTCTGCTTCTGTCCGCCTGACAGCTTCACTCCCCGCTCTCCCACATAGGTATCATAGCCGTCTTTCAGTTCTTCAATAAATTCGTGGGCTCCGGCCAGCTTTGCCGCCTGAACCACTTCCTCCCTGCTAGCCCCGGGCCGCCCATAGGCAATATTCTCATAGACACTGCCTGAAAAAAGGTATACATCCTGCTGAACTACCCCCACACTGCTCCGCAGGCTCTCAAGTGTTACCATCCGAATATTCTGCCCATCCAGAAGTATCTCCCCTTCCGTAGGATCGTAAAAACGGGGGATGAGGTTCAACAGTGTTGTCTTACCGCCTCCGGAAGGGCCCACCAAAGCCACCTTTTCACCCGGATGAATAGTAAGATCAATATCCGACAAAACCGGAGTCTGATCGTCCGGATATTCGAAGGATACATGGCGAAAGGTGATCCCTCCCTCCACATTCTCAAGAGGAACTGCCCCTTCTTCATCAAAAATATCCACATTGGCATCCATCAGTTCCATAAACCGCTC
Organism: Clostridia bacterium; assembly: GCA_910574255.1. Lineage (GTDB taxonomy): Bacteria > Bacillota > Clostridia > Lachnospirales > Lachnospiraceae > Laedolimicola. Next base: position 22,865 of record CAJTAK010000012.1, on the reverse strand, counting down.
TATACCCGTCATCCCTCTCTGGAACTGCTCTGCAAATTCTATAATACGGCGGATTGTCGCCAGAAGCGTTGTTACATATAGTGTATAAGCCACCAGATCCGCTGGTTCAACAAGGCCCTTTATCATAAAAATACCGCCGGCCACAATCACAACCACATACATCAGTCCGTCAAACATGCGGATGGTATTCTGAAAGGCAGCCATATACTTATAGGTTTGACGCTTTATTTTCAAAAATTCATGATTGTCACGATTAAATTTCTCAAGCTCCACCTCCTCATTGGCAAAGGCTCTTACTACCTTATTTCCCAGAAGGCTGTCCTCAATCCTTGCGTTCAGCTCACCGATATGATTCCGCTGGAGTTTAAAGGCTTTCCGAACCTGCAAGTTAAAGTAAGTACAGGAAACTGCCATTACAGGAATCAAAATAAAAATAATGCAGGTCAGCAGAAGATTAATCCGTGCCAGTATCACAAAAGATACCACTGCCTTCAAAAATGCAATAAAGAATTCCTCCGGACAATGATGGGCAAACTCTGTCACATCAAACAAATCGCTGGTAATCCGGGACATGATCTGTCCCACCTTAGTATTATTAAAATAATTGTCTGAAAGCTTCTGCAGATGGGCAAAAGCGTCCTCACGCATATCCGTCTCTATGGCCGCTCCCATCACATGACCTGTATAAGCCATATAGTAGCTTGCCAGTCCATCCACCACTCTCAATGCGAAATATAATATACCTATATTCACAATTGTCCGCACCGTGAGAAGAGACAGATCACGCATTCCTACATTTGTAATATGACGCAAAATAAGGGGAAGCACCATCTCACAGATGGTTGTGAGAGCTGCACAAAAGAGGTCCATCACCATAACCCCCGTATATTTCTTATAATAGGGGGTAAATCTTTTTATAAGTGTACTTGTTTTCATCGCCTTAGTTTCCATATTTATTTTTTCTGATTTCTTCTCCTGTTTCAAATTACGCAGAAACTTCCCATTACATCTTTATATAGAAAAATTCTGCCATTTTCCATTGATAGCTTTTACAGTGTATCACATATGTTTTGGTTTTTCCAGAAGAACAGGTTTTTCTTTTGTTTTTGTTTAATCAGGCTCCTGCCTACAAAAGGGATGCCGGCTTTTCTGGCGGCATCCCTTTTACTTCCTCTTTTCCCATTCGTTCAAACAGTATGCTTCCTGCTGGAATTCTTCCTGCAGTTTTACTTTTTCTTTTTCTTAATAGTAGTAACAACAGCAATCACCACACAGACAAAAAAGGCAATCTCTACCACTAATTGTATTGTATCGTACATTCCACAGCCTCCCCTCTCTTCATGCCGTGCACATCCGCTTATGCAAAAAGTTTCTCTTTATATACACCGTCGGCAATCAGCTTCTTAAAGGAATCTACCACTGACTGCTTATCCTCTTTGTAGGTAACGCCGAACCATTTGTCCTTTGTCTCCAGAACTTTTACGGTTGCCTTCTGCTTCTTTAACAGGTCATCAATGATCCCCGGAAGCAGATACTCAGCCTTCAGATCTCCCGGCTTCACATTACCCAGGAATTCAATAAAGCCCTTCTCAATCTCATCTAAAAGCTCCGGGGTCAGTCCCCACATATTCATGGACACATAGCTTTTGGCATCAACGGGCACCAGCTTTCCATCCTCACCTGGAACAGCTGCTCCCCCTTCCGGAAGCTTCTCAATGCCGGAGGTCTCCACAACATCTGTAAGATATCCGTTCTCTACCTTGCAGATTCCTCTTGTGACAGCTCCGTTATCGCTTAAGGTGTTGCCCAGAATAAAGCCTGCCATGCAGAAATCATACATTCCATTGTTCGGGTGCTCTTCTACCAGATAGTCATGAACCTTTACGAAGGCTTCTTTTCCGTAATAGTCGTCTGCATTAATTACTGCAAATGGCTCATTTAAAAGTCCTTTGCAGCTCAATACTGCCTGACCTGTTCCCCATGGCTTGGTACGCCCTTCCGGGTTTTTGAATCCCCCCGGCAGGTTATCCAACTCCTGAAAAGCATATTCCACTTCCGTAAGCTTTTCAATCCGGTTGCCGATGATCTCTTTGAAATCCTTCTCCAGATCCTTCCGGATAATGAATACTACCTTGTTAAAACCAGCTTCCAGAGCATCATGGATGGAATAGTCCATAATAATCTCACCGCTTGGTCCTACAGGCTCCAACTGCTTGATACCTCCACCAAAACGGCTTCCGATTCCGGCTGCCATCACTACTAACGCTGTCTTTTTCATACCCTTTCCTCCATTTCAGTTCCGTAATATTCTTTCTATGTGAACCTTTACAGGGTTCCCTTCATAGCATTGATGATGTGCAGTACATGTTCTTCGCAAAGCTCATCTGTCAAAGCTTCCACCATCACACGCAGCAAAGGCTCGGTTCCGCTTTTGCGCACCAGAACTCTCCCGTCGCTGCCCAGTTTTTCTTCCACCTCTGCAATGGCTTTCACCACATCAGGATGGTTCAGGGTGGCATCCATATCCGATACCTTCAGATTCTGCAGAAGCTGAGGGTAAATCTTAACTTCAGAAGCCAGAGTTGCAAGGGTGGTCTTTTTCTCCAAAATCACTTCCATGATTTTTAAAGAGGTTAAAATCCCGTCTCCGGTAGTTGCGTGCTTGCTGAAAATAATATGTCCCGACTGTTCTCCGCCCAGCTGATAACCATTGGCTGTCATATTTTCATAAACATATTTGTCACCCACGGCAGTCTTTTCATATTTCATGCCTATCTTGTCACAGGCTTTATATAATCCTAGATTGGACATAATCGTAGTTACAATGGTATTGTGGCGCAGCGCCTGCTGCTCCATCATGTACTTGCCGCAGATATACATGATCCGATCTCCATCTACAACATCCCCATTCTCATCTACCGCAAGGCACCGGTCCGCATCCCCGTCGTAGGCAAAGCCCACATCCAGATGCTTCTCCTTTACAAACTGCTGCAGCGCCTCAATATGGGTAGATCCGCAGTTGGTATTGATATTCGTGCCGTCCGGATCATTATTGATCACATAGGTCTTTGCTCCCAAAGCATCAAATACACTCTTGGCAATAGCAGAAGCACTGCCGTTGGAACAGTCCAGACCCACCCGCATATTTTTAAAGGAACGGGTAGGCAGGGAAATTAAATATCCCAGATAGCGGTTCCTTCCTGCTGCAAAATCAATGGTTCTTCCTATGTTCTCTCCTGCAGCCAAAGGACGCTCTTCCACCTCACCGTCAATATAGCGCTCAATCTTCTCTTCTACCTCTGCCTCCAGCTTATGACCCAGGCCATTGATAACTTTAATTCCATTATCATAGAAAGGGTTATGGCTTGCAGAAATCATAATGCCGCAGTCAAAGCCCTCTGTGCGCACCACATAAGAAACGCTGGGTGTTGTGGTTACATGAAGCAGATATGCATCTGCGCCGGAAGCTGTGATTCCTGCTGCCAGAGCGTACTCAAACATATAGCTGCTTCTTCTTGTATCTTTACCGATCACAATCTTTGCCTTGTGATCTCTTCCATAGTACCAGCCCAGGTATCTTCCGACCTTGAAGGCATGCTCTACAGTCAATTTCACATTTGCCTCCCCGCGGAAGCCGTCTGTACCGAAATATTTTCCCATAATATACTCCTTTTAACATTTGCCTTTGGCAACTATTATACCAAATAATTGAAATTTCACAAGATAAAATTTTACTGCTGTTTGTTCCAAAAGAGATTGCTTTATCTTGACCCTGTCCAATTTTTGCGATATTCTATTGAATAATGAACTTTTTGGAGGTTTTATGTATACACTGTCCCTTCTTTTACTGATTATTTTCTGCCTTTTTATCGGCATCTGCGGATTCGTTCGATGGGATGCCTCCTGGCTTAGAGATATGAATCTTTTTCCTGTTCAGGCACTAATCATTCTAACAGGGATTATTTTCTTATGTGCTGCCCTTTTTCTTATTTACCGTCTGCTCCAAAGACTGACCGAGCAAAGTTTAAAACGGACAGCGCTTCTTTGTATGGTAATCCTGATCATCGGGCAGCTTGCCCTATTGTTTTTAATTCGCCCCATACTGCGCTACGACCCATTAAAGACCTTTGACATGGCTGTTGAGATGCTGCGGACCCATGCCATTTCCGAAACCTACGAAACCGGATATTTTGCCCGATATACCAACAATTATCCTATGGTTCTTCTGACTTATTGGTTTTTATCATTTTTATCTAAATGCGGCATAGCAGAGTCCTTTTTTATGCCTGCTGTCCAGCTTTTGAATATTGCCTGTATTACAAGCTCCATCTGGCTGGGATATCTGATCGTAAAGGAGCTCCGGAACCGGCAGAAAGCCGTCTTTTATCTGACTGTCTGTGTGCTTTGTCCACTCTCCTATGCATGGGCAGGATTTTTTTACACTACCACCTGCTCTATTCCCTGTCTGATGGGTGTTTTATATCTATACTTGTGTATTCCCAAAGCTCGCACTGTCCTTAAGCGAACTTTGCTTGGCGGCCTTATGGGTGCAATTTTGCTTCTTGGTTATAAACTGCGGGCCACCACTATGATTGCCGGAATCGCAGTATTTATCATGATTATTTTTAAGCTTCAGAATCTGATAAAAGCGAACGGAAAAAGCTTCCTCGGCCTTCGCCCCATCCTCACTGCAATTTTCAGGAAATACGCTGGCGCCATAGCTGCTTTCTTAGTAACAGTCACACTCTCACTGAGTTTCTGGCAGGCTATGGTTGAACACTATGTTCCCTTTGATTACAAAAATACAGGCTTTCCCATGATTCACTGGGTTATGATGAGTTCACACTGGGATGGCTCCTATGATCAGTCCGACGAGCTTTATACATTCAGCTTTGCGACAAAAGAGGAAAAAATTGAAGCAGACAAAAAAGTTCTGCTGGAGCGAATTCAGGAAGCCGGCCCGGCAGGATTAATAGTTCTGGCCGGTCGAAAGCTTCTGAATACTTGGGTAGACGGAACGGATAACTTTCTGGCAGAAAACAGCTATTGTACTTACAGCAGATTCTACGACTACCTGCTGGGTATCAAAAGCGGCTTTACAGTTATCTATGCCCAATGCTTCCGTGTTCTTCAGATGCTGCTTATCAGCCTTGCAGCATTTTACTCTCTCAAACACAGGAAACGGCCGCCATTGTTTCTGATTCAGCTGACTTTTCTAGGCAGCATAGCATTTCACTTAGTTTGGGAAACCAATCCGCTCTACAGCATCTGTTTTACCTTTTTGGGACTCATCCTGCTCTCTGACAGCATTGCCTGCTTTGCAGAGGAAGAAAGCTTTAACCCCATTCTTCGAAAAGGATGGAGGGCATGTACCGGAGCTTTCGGCATCCTTTTCATTCTTCTAATTTTTAGTAAAAGAGAGTTGGTTGACACCCCCATTGAGGAAGAGCATTACCATGTAAATCAATACCAATATGCCGGCGAGGCCGCTGGCTTTGTAAATGATTATGACCAGGTTTATATCCAAACCTTTACCACAGATAAGCCTTTCAATCGAATTTCGATTCAGGCTGTTAATACGATAGGGCCATACAATCAGTCCGCTTTTATGGTGAAACTCACAGATGAATACGGAACGGTGCTCTATAATGAGAAGTTTCTCTCTGGTATGGTTGTAAAAAATACACCTTACGCTTTTGTTCTGGATCCTGTAATACCTGATGGTCTCACAAGCTATACTTTTGAGATTGCACCCGGTTATGTGAATGGTGAGGACAGTTTGGAGTTCTTTGCCTATAATACCGGGAATTGTGATATGTACCCTGACGGTTCACTATCCATCGGCGGTGAGGAACAGCCCCATGGAGATCTGGCTTTTGCAGTTTATGAATATGAGGTTACGACTTATTTTAATCTGAAGGTTTATCTGATGCTTTGTGTCGGCATTCTCATTCTGGCAGGAAGCATTACGGCAGGAATGCGGAAAGAATCCCGAAGCTTCTCATAATGCTCCGGGATTCTTCTCTTTTCCCAATAAAAGGTATTCCTCCATGGGGCTTCCATACAAAATCTCTGTCCCTTTAAGTTCCTCTGCATACTCTGTATAACGGCCTCGGTCCAGATAAAGCACTGCCTCTTCATCTTCCTTTAAAAATTCCTCCACTCCGCCATTCATACAGTGGAAATCCCCGCTGATCTCTGCAAGAAACAGCATATTCTGATCCCAGCTCCCTATATGCTCCGGATTCTCTGTATCCGTCATAATATAAGCCTTTCGTCCGGCATAAGCATCCATCCGGTCCACGCTTTCCTGAAGAAACATCTGGAATCCATCTCCCTTTGCCCCCCGAATAACTGTCAGATACGTATCCCGCATAAAATAAGCCGTCAGAAAAATGCATCCTGCCGCCGCAAGCCACATACATCCCCCAAATATCTCCTGCTTCCATCTGACTGTCTCTCCGGCTTTCCTCCCCTCAGCCGGAAGGCGCAAAAGCTTCCCAAGAAAAACAGACGACGCCAAAAAAAGCGGGACGATACAGGGATAGCAATACCAGATAAGCTTTGTGCTAACCAGAGAAAAACCAAAAAGCGGCACAGAGAACCACAGAAGATATCCCGCACTGTCTTCTAACACAATTCTTGATAAAGCTTTTTTATGCAGCAAAAGGATTGTCCCCGCTACTGCACCTATGATGCAAATCCATATGAGCCATCTGTAAATATGTGCTTCATTCCCAAAAACGGTATCATAATAAAACGAAAAAGGAAATTCATGCCCCTCATAGTTCGTGCCGGAAGTGCGTGCCAAAAGATCTACTTTCACCATCTGTATAAGAAAGGTAAATCCGTCTTTTGTATACCGCCAGCCAAACCATGTCAGAAGCGGCGCAAATACAGACAAAAGAAATACTCCCCACTCCTTAATCCTCAAGGTAAAAAGTTCCCTTGTCAAAAGCAAATATAAGCCCCCAATGACCGCAATCATCCCGGCATGCCAGCTTTTCGTGAGAAATGCCAGAGAAAAAAGCAGGCCGCAGATATACAGATTTCTATGGTTCTCCCGAATCCGAAACATAGCCAGTATTGCAAAGGTAAAAAACAGCAGATACAAAGCATCTGCATCTCCGGCACGGGCCAGATGCGCAGACAGCGGAAGGGTATTGGCACAGAAAAATCCCAGAACCAAAATAGACGCCTCCTTGCTGTACCTTTTTGCAAAAAGGCCGCAGCCGATTCCTGTCAGCAGATAAGCCAGAGCAGAACAGAAACGCAGGCCGAGAACACTGTATCCAAAAATCCGAAAGCCCAATATAATTCCCCAATAGCTTATAGACGGCTTTAAATTCCAGTCATCCACAACATAATTATAGGTGTGGCGGATATAATCCCCATTCTGTATCATCTCATAGGCATTCACTCCATGACGGGCCTCATCCCAGGAATCTACATACTGCACATCCAGACAACGGAAACAATAAAAAGCCAGTGTCAGGCAGGCCGCCGCGAAAAATATCCAATAAAATTTTTCAAAGAACCTTAGAATTACCATATATGCTTTTTTCAGCATAGAATCCTCCCTCTCAGTTCCCTGATCTAATGCTCCAGCGTTCCGCAATATACACTGTACATTACTTCCGCAAACTGCTGATCGCCTGCCTCTCCCGGATGCAGAGCATCTCCATCCTGAAAGTTCTCTTTACTGTTATGCATCAAAGCCAAAGGAATCAGTGTCACGCCATCCATGGATCCGAATTTCTTATCCATGGCTTTCATCAAATCCATAATGCGTTTATCCGAACGGTTCTTAAATTCTCCCGGCAAAAAAGCCATTCCATCCTGGCGCACCATAGTTCCAATCTTCTCCTGTTCGGCCCAGTAAATCGTATTTACCAGATAGATGGGAATCTCCTTGTCATACTTACGGATATTCTTTACCATCTGTGCAATCGCATCTACTGTCTTTGAAGGGTCATCCTTTAATCCATTGGTTCCTAAAAAAATCTGAATCACATCCGGATTCTTGCCTGTGTACATCTTATAGTAATTCCAGTCAAACATATTTTGAACCGGATCGTAAAAGGGATGAACTCCCTCGCTGTCTCCCTGAGAAAAATACTCTGTTGGATTCAAATAATCCTCTGCGGAAAAACCGCTCCGGCCTTCATGACTGTATTTCTCCCAGCCTCTTGTCCCCGTAAATGTTATCTGTCCATCGGACAAATAGAAAATAGTGCGATACCATTCTCTGCCGTTGGACAGACTGTCTCCCATATTCATAACAGAAAACTCTCCCTCTATCACCTGATCCACCACATGGAGAACACTGGTAAAAGAGAGTACCTCGTTTATATTGTAGTCATAGATGGTAAGTGTCAACGGATAATCTCCTATCTGTTCCTCTTTTCCTGTAACGGAAAAACGATCCTCCAGATTCTCTCCCACCTGACAGTCCCAGTTAAAGGAATAACCATCTCTGATTCCGGTCCACGCCACTTGATTGTTATAGAGCTCTATCGTACTTCCTACCGCCACATAGATGTCCCCCGGCAAATAAGCTTCAACCTGGGGCTTATACTTTTCCAGTTCTCTTTGAAGGCTGATATTCCAGAACAGCAATACCGAAAGCAGAAGGGCGAACACTGCCAGCAGCGGTCTCAATTTCTTATCTATCATGGTTCCTCCCTATGGCAATCGGATATTTGTCTCTTTGCAAATAAAAATAGGACGCCGCTTTGTCTCCATGTAGGTTTTCGCCAAATACTCTCCCAGTATTCCTATGCAAAAAAGCTGAATTCCGCCAAGGAACACAATGATGCAGGTCATGGAAGGCCATCCCGAAACCGGATCCCCGTATAACAGTGTACGAATAATAATAAAACAAATAGCAGCAAAAGCCACCAGACAGAAAAAGAGCCCGATAAAAGCCGCCATCATCAGCGGCGCCGTGGTAAAGCCTACGATTCCCTCTACACTATAGATAAGAAGCTTCCAAAAAGACCACTTGGTCTCTCCTGCGCTGCGCTCCACGTTTTCATACTCCAGCCATTTTGTATCAAAGCCAACCCAGCCAAACAGCCCTTTGGAAAAGCGGTTATATTCCTTCAGTCGCAGAAGCTCTTCCACAAACTGCTGCGTCATCAGACGATAATCTCTGGCCCCGTCCACAATCTCTGTCTTTGACAGCCTGTGCATCATCCGATAAAACATCCGAGCAAAAAAGGAACGGATGATCGGCTCTCCCTTCCTTGTCACACGCCTGGTTGCCACACAGTCATAGCCTTCCTCTTTGATAAAGCGGTACATGTCCGGCAGCAGTTCCGGCGGATCCTGCAGATCTACATCCATCGTGGCAATATAATCTCCTGAGGCATAGCTTAAACCGGCATACATAGCCGCTTCCTTTCCAAAATTTCTGGAAAAGCTCACATACTTTACTCTCTCATCCTTCTCCGCCAGACGTTTCATCTCTTTTAAGCTCCCATCCTTAGAGCCGTCATTGACAAACAAGAATTCCATCTGAACCTGCGAAAGGGTTTCTGCTGTTCTGACAATAGCCTCATAGAAAATAGGTATGGCCTCCTGCTCATTGTAGCAGGGAATAATAATAGAAATTTTATCCATTTGCTTCTCTCATTCTCTTAATTTTTCTGCAGCGTCCTGTTAATCTCTCTGAAATCATGAACAGCTTGACAGCCAATTCCAAAAATCTTCTTTAAATTAATAGAATTCTTTCCTCCCTGTCTTGGCCGGAAGGTAATAGGAATATATTTTACCCTTAGATTTTTCTTGGCATAAATAACCGAAATAAGAACATTTGACAGATTGAAGCCTTTGGGAATCAAACCAATCTGTTCTGCCAACACCTCTGCCCGCATCAACCGAAACGGCGTATTGGCATCTGTTACCTTCACGCGAAAGCACAGCCGAATCACCATGCCCAATACATTTGTAACAAAGATACGGGACAAGCCATCTTCTCTCTTGCAGCGATGCCCAATGAGCATATCATACTGTTCTCTCTGCTCCCAAAATTCCCAAAATTCATCCGGAACAGTTTGTCCGTCTGAATCCGTCTGAAAAATGTAATCAGGGCCACATCCCAGGGCATACTCATATCCATACAGAACCGTGGCTCCATGTCCTTCATTCTTTTTTGTCAAAGGCAGGAAGAGGGGGCGGTTCCCGGCAGCCTGCTTCATCAATTCATAGGTTCTGTCTCTGCTCCCGTCATCAACAATAACAAGGCGGCTCTCTCCTCCAATTTTCTCTACAATCGGATACCAGCTTGAAATCACCTGTTCTATATTCGCTTCTTCATTATACGCCGGCATAACAAGGTATATGGTATCCATCCTGCCTGATTCTCCCTTTTCTCTATTAAAACTATTATTGGCTGCTCTGTGAACTGCAACTTGAATTCTCTAATTCATAATGGTATATTTGTTATATTATAAACAAATTGGAGAAATGATGCAACCATGAAATCAAATGTCTGGAATAAGTTAGTCCTTTGGTCTGTTTTGGGACTGCTTCTGTTTTTAAACTTTTACACTCTGATTCATGCTGCCTCTGGGTGGATCATAGGGATTGTATTATTCTTATCCCTTTTATTTGTTCAGCAAGCTATCTCCGGAAAAGATGACAGGTTTTTAAACCATGCCTCTCTTTTTCTGTGGGTTTTCATAATCTTTGCGCAGATAATTTTTGTTCTGCTTCTTCACAATAATATCCGCCATGATGCATTCTGTATCTTAAATCAGGCTATTGAAATGCTGGATACACATCAGATCTCGCCTACGATCTCTGATGCCTATTTTGCACAGGTTCCGAACAATTACGGACTAACCATTATCACATACTGGTTTTTGAAAATTCTGCGGTTTTTAGGGCTCCCTTCAACCTGTTTCATGAGGGCAGTTCAATTATTTAATATTGTTTTTATTGATCTTTCTCTGCTTTTTATTTACTTGTTTATTCGAAAGAAAAAGGGAAACGCTGCATCTGCTTTTTTCCTGTTTTTTTGTGCTGTATCGCCCTACCTGTATGTATGGACACCCTATTATTATACTTCTACCACTTCCATGATGTTTGCATGCGCAGCCATCTTCATCTGGTCCTGTATCTGCAGCTCGTCCTCTGAAAAAAAACAGCTTCTTTGGGCCGGATTATTGGGATTTCTCTGTATTACCGGCTTTAAAGTGCGGGCCACCTCACTCATCGCTTATATCGCTATTATACTTTATTGGAGCGTCACCCATAAAAAGGGGAGCCTCAAAAAGCACTTTCGTTCTATCGCCGTTTTTATCCTTTCCGCTCTTCTTTCCTTTTTCATATGGAAAGGTATCGTTAATCATTATGTCCCCTTTGATACAAAGGATACGGCTCTTCCCATAACACATTTCATTATGCTTGGCACCTTTGGAGAGGATGGCAGCTTCGATACAAGCGATCTTGTTTACACTGTGTCCCTCCCAACAGCAGAAGCCAAGCTGGAAGGAACCGTAGCCGTCATTCGTCAGCGCCTGTCTGAGAATGGACTGGCTGGAAACATCCGTCTTCTTTTGAATAAACAATTAAATTGCTGGGCGGATGGAACGGATTTTTTCACCAAAGAGCACACTCACTGTACAGATTTTAATAAACTTCATACTTATGTCATAGGCAGCAAATCCGGTTTCCTGGCAGCATATGCACAGATTTTCCGCAGACTGCAGCTTTTTCTGACCTGCATTTATTGTATTTTTGCCTTTGCGAAAAAGCGGGCCGACGGCATGTTTCTCATGGCATTGAATCTTTTAGGCGGAATGGTTTTTCATCTGTTGTGGGAAGCCGGCCCCTTCTACAGCATTCCCTTTACTTTGTTTTCCTATGCTGTCGCCTCTGATGCTATGGAACAGTTAAACACAGTACCTGTATTTAAACACAGATATTCTTCTGTTATTCTCTTTTTCTGCTCCATATTCTGTCTGTTTGCCAGCAGTTTTTCTCTTCTGACAAACAAAAACCTCTATACGAAAGAGGAATCTATTATGAGTGATTTCGTTGTAAATCAGCATTTGATGTTAAGCTCAAAAGAGGGGCCTGACATCAAAGCCGGGGAAGTCTGGACACAAACCTTTGAAACAGGACATATTTTTAATGTCCTGAATCTTTATTATGATGTTTCAAACCCTGAAGACAATTCTTCCGTCTATCGTCTTACTCTGTCAGATGAATTTGGCATTATTCTTTATGATGGTATGATTTATGGTAAGGATGCCGGATATAACCCGCTCTACGAGATTCAATTTAATCCGGTTGTCCCTGCCGGAAAAACAGTTTATACTATTTCTATCGAGCCTGTTACTCAAAGTAATGATAACTATATTTATTTTCAGTTCCATGATGCAAACTATGTAGATCTCTATCCTCACGGCACTCTTGCAGTCAATGGAACACCCGCAGAACGTGATCTCAGCTTCCGGGTTATATGCCGCTATATTGGAACTGCCGCCTCAAAAAAAGAGTACGGCCTGTTTGCCGTACTCCTTCTGTCCTTAGAATTATTTCTTGTCATCAAAACCTTTCATCTCGTCTACCAAAAACGGCGGTCGATTCCGGGAGGCATCCAGGGCCCTCCAGATGTACTCTCCTAAAAGCCCCAGCATCACCATAATCACTCCAAAGCCAAAAAGCATCAATACCATCATGGAGGTCCAGCCTGCCACATCCTCTATTCCATTGAGACGCTGGACCACAAGAACAATCGCCCATATTACAGCAATAAAAGCAAAGGTTGTCCCCATTCCGGACATAAAACGGACGGGGAAATAGGAAAAGCTCATCATAGAGTCCAGTACCAACTTCACTTTTTTGGAGAGCGTCCAGCGGGATTCTCCGATCTCTCTGGCTTTTCTGTGGAAATATACTTTATCGCTTTTAAAGCCCACCCACAGCACCTGCAGAGTCAAGGCCGAATTCTTCTCATCCAGCATCATCAAAACCTGAATCACCTGACGATCCAACAGGTAGCAGTCAAAACCACCTTTGGGCATATCCTTGATAACCAGCTTTCGCATCAAGGTATAATACAGATTTGCAAAGAACTTTTGGATCGGCCCCTCATCCCGGTCAGAGCGAACAGCCAGAACCACCTTGTTGCCTTCCTTCCACTTCTCATACATCTCCAGGATCAGCTCAGAATCCTCCTGGAGATCCGCCTGCTTCGTCACAGCACAATCTCCTGTGCAGTTGGACAGTCCTGCCAATATTGCTGCATGTTCCCCAAAATTTCGGGACAGTTTTACAAGCTTTACATGTCCGTCCATCTCTCGAATCTGATTCATAATCTCCCATGAGTTATCTCCGGATCCGTCATCTACAAATACAATCTCATAATCCTCCAGCTTGTGGAGAATCTTTTCCCTCATATCCTCATAGAGGAGCATCAGGGTATCGGAATTCCAATATACAGGAACTATAATTGAAAGCCTGCTCATTTGGCTCCAGTACCTCCTACTTCCTTTAGATATTCATCATAGCTGCGGATATATTCCGTCCCATCATAGTGCGTATTGGTTAAAACCAAAAGTACGGAATCCTCGCTAAATTCATACATATCTTTCCACAGCATAGTGGGAAGATAAAGGCCCATACGAGGGCGGTTTAATTCAATGACAGCTTCCTCAAAGCCGTTATCTACCCGAACCTTACTGGTTCCGCTCACATTGATCAGAACAAATTCTGAGTTGCGGTTGGCATGCTGCCCCCGGACTACTTCACTATCCGAACCATAAATATAAAATACTCGCTTAATCTCGAAGGGAATGTCCTGTTCCCCCTCCACAACTACCAGATTGCCCCGTTCATCTCCCAAATCCCCAAACTCCAGAATCCGGTACTGATCCTTAATATTCATATTCTGCCTCCTAATGCAGCACTGCCTTCCCATCCTTAAAATTTATTTAAGGCCTCTATAACATAACTCTGTTCTTCGTCTGTCATCCCATTATACATAGGAATGGAAAGTACCTCATCCGCATACCGCTCTGTGATTGGGAATGCTCCCCTTTGATAACCCAGGTCTTTGTAGGCTTCCGATAAATGGGGCGGAATGGGATAATGAATAATGGTCCCAATCTCCCTGTCATTTAAGTAGGAGATCAACTCTTCTCGCTTGGAGGTACGTATCACAAACTGATGCCATACAGCTGTTGCCCCCTCTCTTACCCTGGGCAGCATAAACTTTTGATTCGTAAGCTCTCTTTGATACCTTTCGGCAATCTGAATACGCTCTTCCTGACACTCTGCCACATGCTTCAGCCGCACCCGCAGAAGTCCTGCCTGCAACTCGTCTAAACGGGAATTAGCCCCTACAATCTTATTATAGTAACGCTTTTCACTTCCATAGTTGCGAAAAACACGAAAGTCCTCTGCAAGCTTTTCATCCTTCACGACAACCGCACCACCGTCTCCGAAGGCTCCGATATTCTTAGAAGGATAGAAAGAAAAGCAGCCCACATCCCCAAAGGTTCCTGTCATCTGTCCGTGAAAGCAGGCTCCGTGAGACTGGGCACAGTCCTCCACCAGCTTAAGATGATACTTCTGTGCCAGCTCCGCCACCGTGTCCATCTTAGATGCCTGACCATAGAGGTGCACCACCAGAATCGCCTTCGTACGCTCTGTAATCTTCTGCTCTATTTTTGCTGTATCAATGTTAAAATATTCATCCGGCTCCACGAAAACAGGGGTTGCTCCATTCATGGTAATTCCCATCACACTGGCAATATAGGTATTTCCCTGGACAATAACTTCATCCCCCGGCCCGATTCCCAAAACTCGAAAGGCAATCCACAGGGCATCCAGGCCGCTTGCCAAGCCTACACAATATCCGCCTCCCGTATAGGCCGCAAATTCTTCCTCAAAGCTCTTCACCTGATTTCCAAGCACATACCAGCCGGAACGTAAGACTTCAAGGGCTCTATCTTCAAACTCTTTCTGGTATCGGAAAAATCCCCGATCCATGCGGTTTGCCATTATCTTCAATCTTATTCCTCCTGTTCCAGTCCGCAGACTTCTGACTGTACACTTTTTCTATGAAGGACTGTCATTTTTTATCGGTCCAAACTCTTTTCATCATAACATGGGTTGAAATATTCGTCAATCTCCACCTGACCAGAATCCAATTTTGCTAACAGTTTTGTCACTTCCTCTGCCCCTTTTCCATTCAAGTGATCTACATCCTTGAAGCTTTCCTCTTTCAACTCCAGATACTCTTTTTTACATAAATTAAAATCCCAATAAGGAACTTGATAGCTCTCTGCCATAGCCTTTATATAATCATAAGCCAAATCATAAGGACCTACAGTCTCAAGATATTGGTCAAAGCTGGGGGCCGTAACAAAAATCAAGCGAATATTTTCCTCCTTACAGAACTTTACAATCTTCTCAATATAGGAAATACTGTAAGTCTCATCGCTGTCCATGTCTTCCTTCACTAGTCCAAAATTCTCCCACCAGGTGATGGCCTTTGCATCCAGCTCCTCCATGGAATAAACAAAGCCCTTTCCTGCATAATATTCCTTCTCCAGTATAACCGGTTCATAATTCCGATAGGACTCTGTCTGTTTTTTTTCAAAAACCTCACACAAATAGGAAATATCTTCAAGCCTCTTCCATTCCCTTCGGAAAGGAAATATACGATTCGTTATCTGCTTAGCCTCTGAGGTTACAGTTAAAAATTCAAGCTTGTTCAAAGACGGAGGCATATAATCAGAAATAATATTGGCCTGTACTAAATCCCGACCTTCCTTTCCTATAAAGAGAAATTTATAATGCATATCCAGGTAAACCGTTTTTATATCATGCTTCTTTGCTGCTTCCCGAAGGAGGTAATAGGAGGTATCATAATTCTGCGAGGATGAACCCAGGTTAAAAGATATCTTCCCCGTTAATTCCGTAAAAAGCTGTGGATCATAAGCACGAAAGCAATGGGAACTTCCCAGGAAAAGAGTGTCTATAGGTTCTTTAGACTCATACAGCTCATGCATGGTAAGCCGCGTATAACTCTGACTGTCATCCAAAAGAAGATAATTACAACCACAAATCAAAAATCCTGTCAGCAGCAACACCAACAGCCCCATGCCCAGAAACCTTACACCTGAACCAAATCCTTCTCTCCGCATTTCAGACCTCCTCTCCTGTCAAAATTGTGTATACAAAAATCCGCTGGTATCATAAGCACCGCCATATACACCCAAAATCACAATTCCTGAAAGCAGAGCCGTGTAAATCAGAGCACGCACCAGCCAGCTCTGCCTCCCTAGCTGCTCCCGAAGGGATATTCCTTTCTCGTTCAAAATATCCTTCCCAATAATAAGCAGAATTCCCAGAAGTAAAAGCAGCCATTCGAATCCTCCAAGCTCCATTCCGGCCGGATCCCGAAGCCGAAAATCCGTAATTGCAACCCAAAGCATCCCCCTTAAATCTCCCAGAGAATTAACTCGAAACACCATCCAGGATGCATCTATAAAACAAAAAGTTAAAAACCATCGAAGTAGTCTGGGTGCCTTTGAAAGCTTTGTCTCTAAAATCTGCGCCATTCCATGCATACCGCCCCAGGCCAAAAAATGAAAGCCTGTTCCATGCCAGATTCCGCTGACAAGAAAAGTAAGCATCATATTGATATGCTTTCTAAGCTTCCCTTTCCGGTTCCCTCCCAGCGGAATGTAGACATAATCCCGAAGCCAGCTGCTTAGGGAAATATGCCATCTGCGCCAAAAGTCCCGAACAGAAATCGCCAAATAAGGCCTTTTAAAATTTTCCGTCAGTTCAATTCCGCAAAGCTGTGCAATTCCACAGGCCATATTTGTATATCCGGCAAAATCACAATAGATCTGAAATGCATACAAAAGCGTTGCCAGCAATATCTCTACTCCGCCGAAAGCCCAAAACTGCTTATAAACCGCATTTACCGGAATCGCAATCCGATCCGCTATCATCAGCTTTTCAAATAATCCCCACAGGATAAGCTGCAACCCCTTGCGAATGCGCTGCAAATCAAAAAGCGTTACATTCTCCAAACTGTGAAGCTGCTTTAAAAATCCGTCTGAACGCTCAATGGGCCCCTGAACCAGTTTAGGAAAGAAAGATTGAAACAGACCGAAAAAGATTACATTATGCTCCGGCCGTACCCTTCCCTCATATACATCTATTAAATATCCCACTGCCTGAAAGGTGTAAAAGGAAATACCCACAGGAAGCACCAGATTCCTGCTGTCAAATTTAAAAAAGCACAAAAGCAGAATGTGAAGAGCGATAACCCCTGTTACAATTAGCCTTCCTAAGCTTTTTCCCTGACATCTTTCTATAAAAATCCCTGCCAGCCAGGTTCCTGCCGTAGAAATCAAAAGCACGAGAGCATACCTTGTTCCAAAGCTCATGCAGAACCCGTAACTGGCTGCGAGAAGCCAGCATGCTCTCATTTTCGAAGGTATAAACACATACACTCCATATACAATTAGGAAAAAGCTTAAAAAAGTTAGCGATGTAATTCCCATGTTACTCTCCAAAAGCTGATCAGCTTATTTTTTCTTCTGAATCTTCCCATATAGAAAAAGGTCCAGTAAAGGAACTTGCTTTGTCACTATGATAATCCCTGCTGTAATCAGACTCATAACTGTAAAAGAAGCCAAAACAAAGAATAAGCCCTTCCACGTATACAACTCATAGCTCTTACCCTGGTTTAAAATTGCAGCAAAATGGAAATGAAGTACATAAATTTCCAAAGTATAGTGTCCAAGCCAGGTCAAAAAGCGCTTTCCCTTTCCGTCTTTACATAAAGCAATCAGGTACGTGACCACATAACATCCCAAAACAGATGCAAAAAGCTGTCTTCCCAGCAGCAACGGACTTCCCACATCTAATAAATCATAAAAAATTACCAACAGCACTAACCCAGTTGCTGATATCCAAAAGACCGCCCCCTTTACAGCTGTTGGTATCCTCTCTATCTTCTCTTTGCACTCTCCTGCTGCATATCCGATTACATAAAAAGGAAAGTATAGTCTCGTCAGTCCGGGACTTAAAAATTCCCAGCCCAAATAGGTCTCCAGCACTACGGAGGCCCCAAACCCCATATATACAAGCCAAAAAACCTGCTTCTCAAAGCCCTTAGCCTTAGCGCTCACAAGCTGTGACGTATAAGTCATCAAATTCAGCAAAAAGAGCGTCATCAAAAACCACAGCCCTTTATCCAGGGCGAAGAGTACCTCCTTAATGCTTGTAAAGGGATGAAGCGGATGCTGAACTACAATCCAGAAAAAAAAGGGAACCAGATATGCCAGCATCCTTTTTTTTAAAACTGCTCCATATCCGGCCAAGTTCTTTATCCGTCTTCCAATTCCGCACACATAGCCGCTAACCAGCATAAACAGCGGCATCTGGATTACCTTTACGGCATCATAGATATATCCGTCCTCCATGTGATTCCAACTCAAAACATGCCCTGCCATCACAATTAAAATAGCAATTCCCTTTAATGCATCTATAGTCCGGCTGCGTGCATCTGCCATGTAAGCCTCCTGTGGCAGTATTCCTCCGCCACCTATTCCTCATTCATTTTTGCCAGCTTCGCCGCCTGGTCGGCTGCGACGCATGCATCTATGATCTCCTGAATATCCCCATTCATTATCTTATCCAATTTGTAGAGGGTCAAACCAATTCTGTGATCCGTCACCCTGCCCTGAGGAAAGTTATAAGTCCGAATCTTTTCCGAGCGGTCCCCTGTTCCGATCTGGCTTCTCCTGGCCTCTGCTTCCGCATCATGGGCTTTCTGACATTCAATGTCATAAAGCTTTGCGCGCAACAGTGCAAAAGCCTTTGCTTTATTCTGAAGCTGAGATTTCTCTGTCTGGCTGTATACGACGATTCCAGAAGGATAATGGGTCAGACGCACAGCAGAATCCGTAGTGTTGACGCACTGTCCTCCATTTCCGGAAGCACGCATTACATCAATCCGAATATCCTTCTCATCAATCTGAACATCTACTTCCTCTGCCTCCGGCATCACTGCCACAGTAATCGTAGAGGTATGAATCCTTCCGCCGGACTCTGTCTCCGGAACACGCTGTACCCGATGGACACCGGACTCATATTTCATAACAGAATAGGCTCCCTGTCCGTTGATCTGGAAAGTAACGCTCTTCATGCCCCCTATGCCGATTTCATCTGCCTCCATCACTTCTACCTTCCAGCGGCGGCTCTCTGCATAATGAACATACATACGATAAATCTCCGCAGCAAACAGAGCAGCCTCATCGCCGCCTGCTCCGGCCCGAATCTCCACAATTACATTTTTATCATCATTGGGGTCCTTTGGCAGAAGCAAAATTTTCAGCGTACGCTCCAGCTGGGAAATACGTTCCTTGGCATCATTTAATTCCTCTTTGAGCATCTCGCGCATTTCCTCATCATTTTCTTCTTCCAGCATCTGAAGGCTTTCCTCAACGGTCTGCTTACACTTCTTATACTCTCTGTAGGCATCTACAATAGGCTGCAGATCATTCTGTTCCTTCATCAGCCTTCGAAAACGTTCCTGATCATTGACCACCGACGGCTCATTCAGCTCGTTCAATACATCCTCAAACCGCAACAGCAGATCTTCTAGCTTATCAAACATGTTATTCCTCCATTCCAATTCCGCAATATCCGGGATAAGTCCCTTTCACAACCCGATCTAAGCCGGCCAGATCCTTCTTTACCTCTACGTCACAAAAGCCCTGTTCTTTTAAAAGCTGTGAAACCCCAGCGCCCTGATCATATCCGATTTCCAGATACAGCCTTCCTCCCGCCTTCAAATAAGAAGGACTTTCCTTTGCAATTCTTCGGTAAAAATACAAACCATCCTCATGTCCGTCTAATGCACACACAGGTTCATAATTCCGAACCTCATCCATAAGTCCCAAAATCTCCTGGCTTGGGATATAAGGAGGATTCGATATAATCAAATCGAATATCCCCTCTATTTTGTCAAACAAATCACTCTCTACCAGTACAGTCTTGGTATCCATACGCTCTCGGTTTTGCTCTGCTGTCTTTAAGGCTTCCAAAGAAATATCAGAACCAATTCCGATTGCCTCGGGACAGCCAAGCAGCAGACTTAACAGAATGCAGCCCGATCCTGTGCACAGATCCAGAAAATGCATTCCAGGTCTCAGATACTTCAACCCCTCTTCCACTAAAAGCTCTGTATCCTGGCGGGGAATCAACACCTGATCATTGACCAGAAAGGAATGCCCCATAAACTCCTGAACACCTGTAATATACTGTAGCGGAATCCGCCGGCCCCGAAGCTTAAGCACTTCCAAATAATTCTTTTGCACTTCCTCTGACAGCATTTCCTTCGGATATGCATAATAATGGCTTCTGGTACAGCCGCTCACATGCTCCAAAAGAAGCCATGCATTCAGTTTGGCCTCTGGTACGCCTGCCGCTTCCAGCTGCTTTTCACCATATTGACAGGCTTCCAAAAGGGTCACTGTTCCGCTTCCAGAATATCCTCAATATCCTGGAGTTCTTGCAGTTCTTTTTTCTGCTTCAAATCTTTCTCTGGCTCTGCTTCTTGCTTTTCAATGGTTTCCTGTTCCTGCTCCGATGTTTTCTCTGCCGAAAATTCTTCCTCCAAGTCAGATTCTCTTTCTTCCAAAACTCCCTCTTCCGGATCAAGCTCTTTTTCCTTTGGCAGTTCTTCCTCTGACTGCGCAGATTCATCATCCGGAAGCTCCGTCAATATCTCGATGGCTGCTTCCTCCTCTGTTCTCCCCTGATAAGCTCTCCAATCAAAGACTGCTTCCACTGCTGCAATGGCAACCTCAATCATATCATCATCCGGCTCCTTTGTAGTCAAAGACTGCAGCCACATACCGGGAAGGCTCAGTATGCGGATAATTAGGTTATCTGTATTACCGGCCAGGCGGATGAATTCATAGGATACACCTGCAATCACCGGAACCAGCGCCACACGATATACCACTCGGAGAATCGGCGATTCTACCCTGATAAAGATAAAGAAAATAATACTAATCACCATAACAATCAGCATAAAGCTGGTTCCGCACCGTTTGTGATGCTTGGAGCTTTTCCGCACATTTTCTACCTTCAGTTCCAATCCCTTCTCAATACAATTGATGCACTTATGCTCAGCTCCATGATACTGGAATACTCTCTGAATATCTCTCATCAAGGAAATCAACAGCACATAAGTGATAAATAAGAGCAGCCGGATAGCTCCCTCCACTACCGCCAGCACAGTATCTGACACAATATACCGGCGGAAAATATCGGCCAGATAATAGGGCAGCACCATAAAAATAGCTACTGCCATTACGATAGAAAATGCCACCGTCACGCCCATAACAACTTTTTCCGCTTTATCCTTAAAAATCTTCTGCACTACCTCATCTGCTTTAGAGGGCTGAGCCTCCTCCTCATCATAGAAGCTGGCAGAAAAAGTAAGGCACTTCATTCCCAGTACCAGAGAATCCACAAAATTTATCACGCCCCGGATAAGCGGTACCTTTTTCAACTTTTTATTTCCAATCCCCTCATGGGTACTTAAATTTACTTCAATCTCTCCGTCCGGCCTGCGCACACCGATGGAATAAACCTCCTGATTCTTCATCATGATGCCTTCCAATACAGCCTGCCCCCCGATTCCCGAAGATTTGCATGCATTCTTCATGTTCTTCCTCCACAGCGCCAGCGGTCCTGACGCCATACGCTTTGCCGCATAGTAAAACAGGGTGAGATTTTCCAACCTCAACCCTGACTTACACATTCTTATTTGTTGATACCATATTTACGATTGAACTTATCAATACGTCCACGGGCTGCCGCAGCCTTCTGCTGTCCTGTGTAGAACGAATGGCACTTGGAACAAATTTCAACATGGATGTCCTTCTTTGTGGAACCTGTTACGAATGTGTTGCCGCAGTTACAGGTTACGGTTGCCTGATAATACGCTGGATGGATTCCTTCCTTCATGATTTTCACCTCTCATTTTAATTTGTGAACTTCTGTCTCTCCAATTCCCAGTCAATACTGCTCCGATGCTTCCACAGTAAGTTTCCCTGGGCTATCCCTGCAAGTCCCTACAGTTCCCTGTCAGTATAGACAGCCTATAAAGTGTAGCATAAAAGCAGAGGGATTTCAAGCATTTTCTCATAAATTCAACAATTTTTCATTTCTTTTGTTACTGTTCACACCCAATGTCATTAAGTTAAACAAGGCTTGTCAGAGGAACCCTGCCATAAATCAGCCATATATTGTGATGATATGAGGATTCTGTTAGCTGTCAGAAGTTCTATAAGCTGATCTGCAGTATAATGGGAAGTTTTTTGGTATAGCAAACAGACAGATTGCATATCTGCCTCAAATAATGGTATACTGTTAGCGGCAGTTGCGCTTTATATGAAACGATAAGCGAAACTGGCTGGTGCTTGGAACCTTAGCTGGCGGGCATAGGTTCTCTCTGGCCTGATCGGCAGTATATAACGGCTGATCAGGTCATTTACGCTTCCGGGACCCACATGGTCTGAAAGGAATGCAAAGCATATTTTTATTGCCATAGACAAATTGACTTGATATTCCCATTTCTCCGTTCTCTTTTCTATGGGAACCTCCATGGTTATAATCGTGCAAAAATTATACAGGGTCATCCGGCTAAGAATCTCGAACTCGATGTATTCCGGAGACTTGGAATGAAAGTTTACGGTTCCGATTGTATGCTTCAAATCACGGAAAGAAGTTTCCTGGCCCCACCGGAGATAGTAAAGTCGCTTTATCTCTTCCAATGAAAATTCATCCGAGGGGAGATTGGTAAGGAT
>CAJTAK010000011.1:103916-143070 GCA_910574255.1 Clostridia bacterium | reverse complement strand
CGGGCTGTTCGGCGTGGAAAAAGGCGATTGGAACGCTTATAAGGAATACCAGTCCATGAAGCAGGAATTAGAGGACAGCGAACCCAACCGGGAAGCACAGCTTTTGTATGGCAATGAGAGCAGGTTTGGCATCTATCAGCTTAAAGATACGGAGGAAACAAGGGATATTCACTTTATGAATATGGATTACCTTGAAAGAGAGGGGATTCCGGTTTCCAGAGAGAATTATACCCTTGTCTATACCGGGGAGCTGAAGGAGGGCATGAGCCTTGAGGATATTTATACCCAATTTAATATAGACCACCCGGCAGACTTTACCGGGCATTCCCTTTCTGTCAGCGATGTGGTGGTGCTGCATCAGGACGGGGAGAACACAAGCCATTATGTGGATTCCGTTGGTTACAGGGAGATACCGGAGTTTACAAAGGAGCTTTCGGTATCGGCGGAAATCAGCACAGAAAAAGATGCAGTCAGGGAGGAAACAGCGGAAATCCCGGCAGAAGCAGCGGAAGAACATACAGCGGCAGAAAATACAATGGCAGAGCCGGACAATGACAAAGTTTCCTATTATGTTATTGAGGATTTATCCACTTGGGCGGAGAACAGCCCGGAAAAAAGCAGGCTGGAGCGTTTTGAGAGCCTTCCGGAAGCAATGGCGAAATTCACAGAGTACCGAGGAAGGGAAACAGAGGACAAGCCGGATATGGCAAGGGCAACTTTCGGCTTCAATGTCAATGGCAGCGAGTTTGACCTGATCCACGTCAGGAACCACGAAAACTGTCTGTCACTGGATTTTACGCACAGCAAAGCGGCAGAGGAAAGCAGCCGCTTCATGGACGATTTGCAGACTTTATATCATGAGGTCGGTTTTGACAAGGTAAGGGTACACCGGGAGATGTCACCGGAGGAAATCAAGGATTTTGTGAAACAGCGGTTTGAGCATCAGTTAAAGAGCAGCGGTCTTGATGATATTTCCCTATATATGGACAGGTTTGATACCCTCTATGGACAGGGGAAAATGGAACACCTCATGCCGACAGCTAACCAGAAGCAGATAGTGGAAGATGTACCGTTCATGGAGTGGGAAAATCCGTACATAGACACCAAAAGCCAGACAATGGGCAGAGAAGAAACAGAGCTTGCCTTCCGTCTGGCAGACCGTTATATCAGTATTCAGGAAGTCACTGAGGGATATGATTACACCATTTATGATATGAATTACCGGGAACTGGACGGGGGCGTATATGACAATCCGGACATAACAATCAGACAGGCACTTGACGAGATTGTGACGGATTTGAAAGAGCCTATGCACAGGAGCGAGCTGGAGGGAAATATCCACACCTATGATGAACTGATACCCATTGATTATGACGAACTGACAGAGAAAGCGGAGCAGGAAGCAAAACATGGAATTGAAAACCGTATCCGGAAGGAAGCGGAAGAACGTAAGACGGTGGCAGACTTTAAAGCCAGGACAGAGGAATTATTTCATGGCATCAACGGGCAGACACAGGAGGATATAGAGCTGAGTGTCTACGCTTATTTGCAGTCCAAAATTGACGAGTATGAGATAAATATAGAGCTTGTAGATGTAGCAGTATCAGGAAGCCGGTGCAGAGGTTTGGAGGAAGCTGCTTCTGACCTTGACGTGGTGGTGGAGTACCGGGGAAGGGAAAGCGAAGATGACCTGTTTAATGCCTTTAACGAGGACGGTTTTACAATCGGCGGCATTAAGGTAGACATCAATCCCATTACAGAGGGCAAGACAGGTACACTTGGGCAGTATCTTCCGGGTGTGGAAGCCTATCTTGCGGAGAAACGATCCGCCCTGCAGGAGAAAGCCGCAGAGCAGGCACAGGAGGAAAAACAGACGGTTGTCACCCTTACAGTGGCGGAGTGCGGGGAATTCCACAATTTTGGAGAGTACCATGAGGGGATAGCAGACGTCCCGGAAGCAATCGCCATTTTCAACCGGATACCGCCGGAGAGGATGAACGGTATTCCAAGCATCGGCATCAATATCCATACAGAAGGGACAGAAAGCTATGAGGACACGCAGATGGATATTGTTTCAGGCAGAGTTGCGGATTTGGAGATTCTGGACTATGTGCCGGATATTACGGACAATCCGAAGGCGGTGGAGGTCATTGCGGAGCTGATCGACAAGCTGCCGGATATAGAGGTCAGGGGTTCTCTGGAGAAGTGGCAGGCGGCTTTCCTTGCTGCGGAGATAGACCAGCTTTCCTACAACTACGACACTGTTCAGTACAATCAGACAGTGGAGGACAGGGAAGCGCAGATAGCGAATATCACAGAGGACATCAGGAACGGGAATACCGGGTATCTGAATGATTTCCTTAATGCGCTCATTTCAGACAGTATCCGGGAAGGCATGACGGATATTATCGGGAAAGGGACGGAGCTTGATGACAGTGAGGGCGTACAGACCGCAAGGAAGGCGAAGGAGCTGTTAGACAGGCTGGCGGAATACAAGCCGCTTGCAAAGATTGAGGAACTGGAAGAATGTAACTATAACATGATTGATAACGTCCTGAACAATGAAAAGCCAAAAGAAGAAAAGCAAGCAGGCAGAATTTCCATAAAGGAAAAACTGGCGGAGAAAAAGGCGGTCATCGAGCAGAGGGATAAGTCAGAAAAGGAAGCCCCGGAAAAGGGAACGGAGAAAAAATCAGAGAGGGAGATATAAGCTATGGATAAATTTACAGTGGAAGAAATCAATTTGATGTGTGTGTTTGAGGGGCAGGACAGGACGGGCATGATTGCCGACATACAGAACGTGATCCCCCACATACAGGACAGTGATATGGTGGAGCTTGCCGGACAGGTCTTGGGGAAACTGGAAGCCATGAGCGATGCGGAATTTGCAGGGGTAGCTCTGGAAGCAGCGGAGTGATTAACGCAAATCTTTTATAGCATTATTCGACATAACGTGCTATAATTCTCTTAGTCAGATTAGAACGAGTAGGGATAGTCTGCGGTTGTCCTTTCTGGAAACGGAAAGGAGGTCGGTATGAATACGTTAGAAGTGCTTACGTTAGTGCTGGTGATTTTTGCAGCCTTGACATACATAGACAATAGACACAACCGCAAGTAACGGAAAAGGCTATCCTCTACTGCGAATAGAGAATAGCCAGTGATCCGTTTGTTTTTCTAAAATTGATTACTCGTTTCCGATTGAACAACCGTCGGACGTGCTTGAATCCTTCGGCTTCTATGATGATTATAAACCAACACTGCGGATTTTGCAAGAGGGTTTAGGAGATAGGGGTGCTTCGGCGCTCCTATTTTTTTGCGGATTTGTAGATTATCTTACATGAAAACGGTCTTGTCTGCAAGAAATTTTTCTGATTTTATAAATAGATAGGAAGGAAAGAGTGGGATTCCGCCGCAGCCGGCATTGTGGGCAGTGTGTATAACTCCCCGTCTTATGGAGCTGTGGGCAACACTGTTTGCAGGATGTGGGAAAGCTGCTTTTGCTTTTCCATATGCTGTGAATAGTGTTGTCCATAGCGGAATGGGGAGTTATGCACACTGTCCACGATGCTTTTTTTGCTTTTAAAGCCTTTTTGGGGCTGGATATTACAGGGCAGGGTTATTGTCCCGGTCTGGCTGTTCCTGTGCGTTTTTTGGCGGCTCTGTGCGCCCTAAATACTGGTTCAGGTTCTCCAGTTTCCGGTTCAGCGATTTCAGTTCTTTGTCACAGTTTTTGTAAGTGGCGGTCAATTCCTTCTTCTGTGCGGTCAGCTCTTGATATTCCGCTTTCAGCTTGTCAATGTTCAAACCTTTTAAGGAGATGCCCGCCTGTTCCAGCATACGCCTTGCGCCGCCATAAAGAATAATCTGGCTTTCATGCTTGCGGAAATATGCGTCAGGGTTTTTCGATTTCTTATAGGCAACATTGTAAGACTTGTTTGCTTTGTATTGTTCCGCATATTTGATAATTTCTGCAAGGTCTTTCATACGGTTTTCTAGTTTCCGTACAGTCTGCTTTGCTTCCTTTCCGGTGGCGGCAGTGGCGGCGATTTTCTGTTCCAGTTCCTTAATCGAACCAACTTCATTGTACGCCTGTGCAGCAATCTTTAAATTTTCAACTGCCGCCCACCTTTGCAGTCCCGGACTGTTCTGGAATTTTTCATCAGAGGTGTCAATCAATCTCTTATCCGCATAATCTCTTTTCGGGATAACTGCCTTCCGTTCCCGTTTCAATTCTATCCGTTCTTTGATACGTTCTTTTGTATATTCCTTTCCGAGTGACTTGATGCTGCCACGCACAAAATGGTCTTTGCCGAGTGGACGGAAGGAGATATATTTGGGGGCATCTTCCCCAAAAGTTTCTCCTTTTATCTCATAGCCTTTTGCCCGCATCAGGAGCAAAAACTCTTCATAGGTGGAGGATGATTTTATGGCGGCGTTGATGTCTTTCCTTATCTGTGTTTTCCATGCGGTGCTGTTCCTGTCCGCCTGCCATTCGTTGTATTTTTTTCCACGCTCCCCACCGGGAATTATGACGGAAAGGTTATGCTCGCTGCACAGCTCGTCACTTAGTTGCCGGATGCGGTAATAGCTCTGCTTGCAGTCATGGTATTTGTTGTGTTCCATGTTGTCGGCGGCACAAAAAATGATGTGGTTATGGACGTGACCTTTATCAATATGTGTGGTGACAACATAAGAAAATTTTCCCTCTAAAACCTTGTCGGCAAGTTCTTTCCCTATCTGATGCGCTTCATCAAAACTGACCTCACCGGGAGCGAAAGCCTGTATCAGATGGTAGGCTTTGTTAGGGCTGTTTTCCCGGCAGTGGTCTAAGGTATATTTGAAGTCAATCGCTGCGGTTTCCGGCGCACAGGCATAGGAAGAAATATAGATGCTTTTGTCCGTCTTGTCCGGGTTGCATATGTAGGCTACCGCTTTATCAACGGTTGCTGTGATAGCATGGATTTTTGTGTATGCCATACCTGTTTCATCAACTCC
Organism: Clostridia bacterium; assembly: GCA_910574255.1. Taxonomy (GTDB): domain Bacteria; phylum Bacillota; class Clostridia; order Lachnospirales; family Lachnospiraceae; genus Laedolimicola. The sequence continues at coordinate 138,075 of CAJTAK010000011.1, read as the reverse complement.
TTTACTTCGTCCATATCTTCCTGATAGACATGGTTTGTGCTGTTAATTCTTTTTGCAATCTGGTTCAGACTGGAGCTGATCCGTCCAAGCTCCGTATTGTATTCCCGTAGGAAACTGTAATCCACGTCATAGACATATCCGTATAAAATCAACTTACGCAGGAAAGCTGACTTGCTTTTCATGCCAGACAATTTGGACTTCTCATCTAAGATATACTGCTCCTTGTCATCTAAGTGAAATTCGTTCCGGTTGGTGCGGATTCTGTTTGCCATTTTTAACACTCCTTTTCTGTTTTTGGGCATAAAAAAACTGCTGTAACTTGTCCGGTTTACAACAGTCTGGTTTCGAGTCTGTTCAATTGTTTTGGATAGACTTATCCATTTGTTATTGTAGCAAATCTGCGTATAAAGGTCAAGGACTGGCAGAGAAAAAACGGAAAGAAAACCAAAGAGGGTTAGGGATACTTCCCTATGGAAATTTCATCAAACGGACGGTAGGACGGAATGATGAATTTCGCCCATGTGTCCGGACATGGGCAGTGCTTGCTATTCTTGTCTTTCGACACTCCCGGAGGGTGTGTCGGTGTTCCGATTGCTTATGCGATTTGCTTGGAACACAAAATTTTAAATGAGAATATTAAATCAATATATGGCACAACAAGGGGATTGACAAAAGGGAATACCTGATATATAATGAACAAAAGTTCAAGATTGGGGAATTGAAGATGGCACAAGTGCTTAAGGACGAGATTAGAGAAAATATACTAAAGGCGGCATTACAGGAATTTTTTGAAAAAGGGTACAAGTCGGCAGCTATGCGCCATATTGCAACACAGGCTAAAATTCCCACAGGTCTTATTTATTCTTATTATGAAAATAAAGAAGCGCTTTTTGAAGCAGTTCTTAGACCAGTACTGTATGATTGGGAACGAGTATTAACCTCAGGAGGGGAAGATAACAGTAAGCATATGGATAGCGATATTTATGGACTTAGCAAAGCGGAAACAGAATGTATCTTGAATTTATTTGATCATCGGCAGGAATTTATCATTCTGATTGATAAAAGTGAAGGTACAAAATATGCGAATGAAAAAGAACGCTTTGTTAAAGATATAGAGGAGCATTTAAATAAACATCGGAATGATGACACAGATGATACAGTCTTTTTGCATATCATCGCCAATAATTTTGTGGACGGTTTGATGCAGATTATGTATCATTACAAAGGAAAGGAATGGGCGGTTATGATACTTCATAAATTATCAAAAATGTATTTGTCGGGAATTGGTCTTTAGACCAATTCCTTTTTTTATTGAACAATATTAAATTTATGTTCAATATTAGGAAGGAGAGATTTTGTATGATGTTATTACTAATACGGTTATTTATCAAAAATGAGGAAGATATTTTAAATCCTAATGTAAAAAAAGCTTATGCTACATTATCCAGCATTGTTGGGATTACATTAAATCTGCTTTTATGTACAACAAAAATCATAATTGGTTTATTAAGTCATTCTGTTGCAATATCCGCAGATGGATTTAATAACTTGTCAGATGCGGGAACGAATGTAGTATCACTGCTAGGATTTAAGATTGCAAAATTTGGCAAGGGAAGTATGCACCCTTTCGGGCATGGAAGAATTGAGTGGATCATGGGAATATTTGCATCCATAGCTGTGATTCTTATGGGAATAAAACTTGTAGAAACTTCTGCCCAAGCAATAACGAGTCCACAGGCACCTTCGTTTAATGCCGCTGTTGCAATTGTATTGATTCTTTCTATTTTTATTAAGGTTTATATGTATTGTTACAATAAAAAGTTTGCAAAAATTACCGATTCTGAAACTTTAAAGGCAACCGCTGTAGATTGTATTAGTGATTCTTTTGCTACCAGCGCAGTTTTAATTTCGTCTGTTTTTTCTTATATGATGCATTGGAAAATTGAAGGCTATTGTGGAGTGCTTGTATCTATATTCATTACTTTTGCGGGCATAAAAAGTTTATGGGAAATTTTAGGGCGAATTATGGGAAAGGCAGCAGATGAAGATATACTGGAAACTATTTTACAAATGACAAGGGAATATTCAGAAATTATTGCCGTTCATAATCTGATGCTCCATGACTATGGTTTTGGGTATTTTGTTGTTTCAATGCGTGTTGATGGATACAAAAAAGATAATGAGAAGCTTTATGCCGCAGTAAATGAGATTGATTATAGCTTATATCAAAAATTCCATTGTGATTGCTTTATACAAATTGATTATCTTTTGAATGATGAAACAGTCATGGATTATATCAAAGAGAAAATATATGCAGTATTAAAAAAATATAATGCTGAGATCAAAATAGATAATTTCAGGTTAATTGAAAACGGAACTTATACAAATGTGGTATTCAATATGCTCTACCCTTCTGAATTACAGAAAAGAGAAGATGAAATTTATAAGGACATTACAGAGAAAATTGAATCCGAAAATCCGGGGTACCGTACCATAATCAAAGGTATTATACGGCGTGAGCGTTTAAGTTTGCGCTGATAATATAAAAATTTAAACGAGGAGGATATTAAGATGACAGAAAAATCAAATCGTATCTATTTATTAGGGGAGGCAGATGTTGCTTCCGCATTGCTAAAATTAGGTATACCAACAATGGTCGGTATGCTGATTTCCGCTTTATACAATGCCATTGATGCGTATTTTGTAGGTGGCTTGGGAATGAGTCAAATGGGAGCGGTATCTGTTGTATTCCCAATTGTACAGATCATTATAGGTTTGGGAATGATGTTCGGGGCGGGAGCTTCTTCTTACATATCTCGTCTGCTTGGAAAGGGAGATAATGAACAGGCAAATAAGACTGCTTCTACCTCGCTTTTTTCAGGACTTCTTGTAGGGGCAATTATTATAGTAGGAATTATGGTTTTTCTTGACACTGTACTTACTTCACTGGGTGCGACTGAAACGATTTTACCTTATGCAAAAGCCTATGCCCGAATTTATGTAACAGGTTCTATTATAAATGTTTTTACCGTTATGATGAACAATTTGCTTACAGCGCAGGGAGCTACAAAATTCACTATGATTGCTATGCTTACAGGGAGTATTGCCAATGTAATATTAGATCCCATTATGATTTATGGTATGGACTTGGGAATAGAGGGAGCAGCCATTGCTACAGTCATTTCTTTATGTATCAATATGGCAATTTATATTGGATACATAGCAAAAAAGAAAGGTGTTTTAAGGTTTTCGATTAAGAATGTAGCACCTTCAAAAATAATGTATGCAGAAGTTTTGAAAATAGGTATACCCGTACTTTTATTCCAGCTTCTTGCAAGTGCGGCTATGGGAACTGTTAATACGGCATCAAAACCATATGGCGATTATGCAGTAGCAGCTATGGGAGCAGTTACCCGTATTATGACAGTTGTAACCTATGTTGTTTTTGGATTTCTGAAAGGATTTCAGCCATTTGCAGGATACAACTTTGGAGCAAAGAAATTTGACAGATTGAAAAATTCTATTAAACTCTGCATGACTTGGTCAACAGTATTTTGTGTAATTGCAGGTATTATCCTTATTGTGTTTGCAAATCCAATTGTGTCTCTTTTTGGAACAGATGCAGAGATGATTGCTTTGGCGGAAACAGCCCTTAGGCTCAATGCAGTACTATTTATTACATTTGGTTTTCAAATGGTATATGCGTCACTATATCTTGCTATTGGCAAAAGTTTAGTGGGAAGTGTGCTGAGTTTAAGCAGACAAGGTATTTTCTTTTTCCCTCTGGTTATCATGTTGCCACATTTGTTTGGCTTGACTGGCGTGATATGGGTACAGCCAATGGCAGACTTTTTAACAACAATCCTTACTATAATTTTTGCAGTCAAAATTAATCGTAGTTTATCTATGGAAATAGCAAAGGAGGGGGAATGAATTGGAGCTAGGAAAATCTAAAGAAGATTATTTAAAGGCAATTTTAATTTTGCAAAAGAAAATAGGTAATGTCCATTCAGTGAATGTTGCTGAATATATGAGTGTTTCTAAGGCAAGCGTTTCTGTGGCAGTAAAGCAACTCCGTAATAAAGGGTATTTGGTGGTGGATGAATCTGGGAATCTGTGCTTTAGCCAAAAGGGACAAAAATTGGCATCACAGGTATATGAGAGATATGATTTTCTGACTAAATTATTTTGTCAATTTGGTGTTCCTGTTGAAATTGCCAGAAAAGATGCTTGCTTACTGGAACACGACATAAGTAATGAAAGTTTTGAAAGATTGAAATGTGTATTTGCCTAGCATATTAAAATGATAACTCCGAGCGGCGATGTCGCTCGGAATACCAAACATCATAAAGGAACGATTATATGGGGTTCTTTTTTAAAAGTGCCCTACCTGTTGCTAGCAAAACAGACCGTTGATATGTATCGCATTGATTAAATATCTGTATCATTTCTTGATAGTCAGGATCAGTCTGGTCATTATTGGGTGTGATATAGGAATCGGCTGACATATTCAATGCTCGCATAATTTTACAGAAAAGCGGAATACTTGGATTCCCCTTACCATTTTCAAGGTTTTTATAATATTGCGGATGGCAGTCGATCATTTCAGCAACTTCCTCTTGCGTGAGCTGGAGCCTGTTGCGGTGTTCCTTCATAAGTTCGCCTAAAGTTTTGGCTGTGCTCGCCATAGTTATTCACCTCCGAGATTTCTTCGTAAGTAGTGTATAACGATACCTTGAAAAAGTGAAAAGTGTAAGAAAGTAAATATAAGTAGTGTATTAAGCTACACAAGCACTCAGAGTTTCTTATGGATTAAAAAAACATAATCCGTAGGAGACCTTTTTGAGTGCTTTCTATTTCCAAGCGGATTATGCGGAGAATTACCATGCGCAAAGTCCGGTATAGGGGAAGTATATATTTGTCAAAAAAATCGATATCTGTGTAATTCTCAAAAACACCCTTGCAAGAAGAGGGGGGAGCCGCAGGAAGGACAGGGACGGAGTGATGGGGGGAGGCGCTTTTCAAAAAGGGAAAAGAGAGCAAGGTCATCAAGATGCTTAATTTTAGGAAAAAGGTTGCAAATGTTTAAGAAAAGTCTTATCATAATAGTGTGTAGAGGTGGAGCATGGAACCCCCATGCCCAGAGGAGGAAGAGGAAGGGAAGCTGGCGAGCAAAGCCCCTTCCTCTTTTCTTATAGGAGCAATCAAAGGTAAATATCGAAAAGTTACGGGCAGTCAAGGCTTTATAGTCATACTGCCTTTTTATTATGCAGATAAAAGCAGAAGATTTCAAGAGGAATAGGAATAATGTGACCGAAAAGAGATGTTAGCTGGCGAGGACATTGTGCTGTTCTACACCCTACCGTGGAGGAAGCTGTGGCAATCTGGAAACAGATACCGCCGGAGCGCATGAACGGAATTCCCGCAATCGGTATTAATATCCATACGCCGGGAACGGAAGTATTCGAGGATGTGGGGATGGATATTTTGTCCGGGAACAGGATTGACCTTGACATTTTAGAGTATATCCCTGACATAAAAGGGAATCTGCAGGCGATGGAAATAATCACGGAGCTTGTGGCCAAGCTGCCGGAAATGGAGATAGACGGTCATCTGAGCGGGGAAATGGAAGCAAAGGTATGGGAGAAGCGTATGCCTGACCTGACACCTGCGGAACAGCTTGCGGTGGAGAGTGACCGTTTTATCTACGGTTATGACACAGCCCTCTACCATGACAATAACCAAAGCATGACGGAGAACGTATCAGAGATTGCGGAAGCCTTGAAACAGAGAGATACCCGTGACATGGCACTGTGGTTTGCCGACATAGCTGCGGACGGAACGGAGCGGGAGGAGCGAAAGCAGGCTATGGAGTTTCTTGGAAAGCTGGCGGAGTACAAGCCCCTTGTCAAGATCGAGGAAATGGAAGAACAGAATTACAATATGATTGACAATGTGCTGAATAACGGCGCAGGGGAGAAAGCGCAGAAAGAGGAAAACAAAAAGGCATCGGACAAGCCAGCCGCAAAACCGTCCTTAAAAGCCCGCCTTGCGGAGAAAAAAGCGCAGGTAGCAGGACAGGGCAGGTAGCAGGAAGAAAACATAAAAAATAAGCAGAGGGAGATGTAAGGATATGGATAAAAAGTTTACCGTAGAAGAAAGCAATTTAATCTGCATATTTGCAGGAGAGAGCCGTACAGAAGTTATCAAGGACATCAGCAGGGCATTAAAGCACCTGGAGGAGGATGCATTGATCGAACTGTCTGGGAAGGCGCTTGAGAAGTTAAACGGGATGTCGGATGAGGAATTTGCCCGTATTGATCTCACAGCGGCAGAGTAAGAAAAAAGCAGCAGACAGAGGAGGAAAGGAGTATCCTTTGTCTGCTGCTTTTTTAGTGGTTGAAATATTTTAACATCTGCACCAGCACATCATCTTCATCAACGCTCCCCTGCTTGGCCCGTTTATCAAAAGCGAGGAATCCGGCGGCGGAATAGAAGTCAAAAAGTTTTGGCTGGTTGCTGCACTCTATGTATACGGTTTTCCCGCCGATCAGGTATTCCACATCTAATACACGCTGCAGAGCCATAGAAAGAAGATCAGACCCGGCAATACTCAGTGGCAGGTTCGGATTGAAGTTCCTGCCAAGCTGTGCGATCAATGGCATGGACACCATAAAACGCCCTAAAGAATCATCATACTGTGAAAATTTTGCGATTTTTTTCTGTAAGGTCTTACTCAGGTGTGCGCCGGCTATTGATACAAATTTGTTGGCAAGGGTATAATACCCGACAAAGGCGGAACCGCTTTCATTTTCCTTGAAAACAAGGAATGTGATGGCGATCCGCTGCCTGGCAAATTCAACCGCTTTATTCTGTATAAAATCCTCCACATCAAGGTTAAGCGGACACATAAATGTGGAGAGGACTGCCTTGCATGAATCCTCTCCATACATTTTCATCATATCCAATATATTTATCTGTTTAATATGCTGCATCATTGTACCAAAGCTCCTAACAGTTTCTTAATATCCTCACCTTTTACATCTTCGTATTCAACATGGCGGAGAGGGTAGTTATCCGCTGTTTCAGCAGCCTGTTCAAGAGCAGTAATGAATGCTTCCGCTTTTTTCGTGTCATCAATAACGATATTGTGGAAAATACTTTCTGTTGCCATAAGCTCACTCCTCTCATATTCTTAGTGTTATTATACTCATTTGGGAGCCAAATAGCAATGGAAATTCTGTGAACATTTTATTGCAGGCAGACTTAGACCTAAGTTTTTGAAAAAACTGTTGACAAATTTCAGAATTGGTTGTATCATATAACAGCGATATATAACGGTGTTACAAGAAAGGATGATTGATGAGTGAAGTTGAACAGACAACATTGAACCTGATACTTTCAGCCGCTATGCAGGAATTTCTTAAAAAAGGATTCAAGTCTGCTTCCCTGCGGAACATTGTCAAAACAGCAGGCGTGACAACGGGTGCATTCTATGGCTATTATGACAGCAAGGAGGACTTGTTTGAGGCACTGGTAGGAGAACACTACAATTTTTTGTTAAACCGTTTTTGCAGGGCACAGAAAGAATTTGCAGATATACCGCCGGAGGAACAGCCAGACAATCTTACATCTACTTCCGGCGAATGTATGTATGAAATGCTCTTATATGCCTATGAGCATTTGAATGAGTTTAAGCTCATACTTTGCTGTTCAGAGGGAACACGATTTTCAAAGCTGATTGATGAAATGGTGGAGATCGAAACAAAAGGAACAAATGATTATTTAGCGGTTCTTGAAAAAATAGGCAGGCCAGCGCCACATATTGATGAACGGCTGGAGCATATTTTGATCACAGGAATGTTTAACACTTTTTTTGAAATGATCATACATGAAATGCCGCTGGAAGATGCGAAACATTATCTGAAAGAAATGAGGGCTTTTTACACCGCAGGGTGGATGAAAATTATGGGGCAATAAAAGCGAACGATTCGTAAGGGCAATCTGCCCTATAATTTTTCTATATAGGTTAGTTATTACTAACTATGTGAAGGCAAAACTAATCAAAATAAGGATATTCGAGGGTGTGATGATTCCCTCATATCATAAAAATTTTAAGGAGGATTTTTCGATGAAAAAACAGTCTAATCTATCAAGATTGATGGGTTATGCCGGAGCCAAAAGGATATTGACCTATCTTTCATGGGTACTGTCTGTAATGAGTGCGCTGTTAGCTCTTGTGCCTTTTTGGTATATATGGCGTATCATTCACGACATACTGGAAGTTTCCCCGGATTTTTCGCAGGCGGGGAATGTTACACGTTATGGGTGGGCTGCCGTATTGTTTGCGGTTATCTCTATTGTTGTATACATATCAGCCCTGATGTGTTCGCACATGAGCGCTTTTCGAGTTGCCGCCAATATCCGAAAGGAGCTTATGCGGCATATTACAGCCCTACCGCTTGGCGTGACGGAAAAGTATGGAAGCGGAAAACTGCGGCGGATTGTCAACACTTCGAGTACCGCAACGGAAACCTATCTCGCACACAGACTGCCGGATAAGGCAGGGGCAATCGCCACACCCATAGGTCTGCTTTTCCTGCTTCTTGCGTTTGACTGGCGGTTAGGGCTTTTAAGCCTTGTTCCTGTTGTGCTTGGTTTTCTGATTATGATGAAAATGACCGGAAAGAGCATGGAGCAGAAAATGAAAGAATACCAGAACGCACTTTCCGATATGTCAAATGAGGCAGTCGAGTATGTAAGGGGTGTACCCGTAGTAAAGACGTTCGGGCAGACAATCTTTTCTTTCAAGCGTTTTAAGGCAACGATTGATAACTATGAAAAATGGGTAATTGCCTATACAAAAGCTCTGCGTCTGCCTATGATGTTCTATACAACAGCGATCAACGGGGTATTTGCGTTTTTGATTGCTGGGGGTATTATTTTTACAAGGGGCGGCGTGACAAATGAACTGTTGCTGAACCTTCTCTTTTATATTGTGATTACGCCTGTGATTGGTACAACACTCACGAAAATCATGTTTATGAGTGAGGACGCAATGATAGTAAATGATGCGATTAACAGGATTGATGAAGTGCTGAACGAAAAGCCATTATCTGAAAGCGGAGTAAATAATATACCGAAGGACAATGGGGTTGTATTAGAACACGTTAGTTACAGTTATGATGGTGAGAAAAATGCACTCAATGATGTATCGCTGGCAATCAAGCCAGGGCAGACAGTGGCGTTGGTCGGTGCGTCCGGAGGCGGCAAGACTACCCTTGCCAATATTGTCACAAGGTTTTTTGATCCGCAGAAAGGGCGCATACTCATAGGGAATATTGATATACGTAATATTCCGAAAGAAACTTTGATGGATAGGGTGTCTTTTGTATTCCAGAACAGCCGTATCATCAAAACGTCTATATTGGAAAATGTGCAGATGGCAAAATCTGATGCAACACGGGAAGAAATCACAGATGCCTTGAAAGCCGCACAATGCATGGATATTATCGAAAAACTGCCAAATGGCATAGATACGGTTATTGGTACAAACGGGGTATATCTGTCTGGAGGGGAACAGCAGAGAATAGCGATTGCCCGTGCCATTCTGAAAAATGCGCCTATCCTGATTCTGGATGAAGCTACAGCGTTTGCCGATCCGGATAATGAAGTGCGTGTGCAGCAGGCTTTATCTGTCCTTTCAAAAGGGAAAACCGTTATTATGATTGCACACAGGCTGTCATCAATCACAGAAGCAGACTGCATTTATGTGTTGCAGGATGGCAAGATTGTGGAAAGCGGCACACATAGAAGACTGATAGAGAGAAACGGTATCTTTACACATATGTGGAAGAATTATTCCGAAGCGGCAGCATGGCGTCTTTCTTCGGAAGACACCAGGAAAATCTTGAATGAAAATAAGGGATTGGAGGTAAACGCATGATTAAGACATTACAAAGACGTTTTGCGTTATCAAAGCAGGGGGCTGTTGATCTGATAAAAGGCTGTATTGCCTGTGTTGCACAGGATATATCATTTATGCTCCCTGTCGGGCTTCTATATTACTTTGTTATTGATACCATGAATGGCGAGGTATCTGGAAGCCGTATTGCTTTCTATGTGGCTGGCGTTTTGGTTTGCTTATGCCTGATATTTATTGCGACTTGGTTTCAATACAATGCAACCTATTTAGCGACTTATGTTGAAAGCGGGGTAAGGCGTATATCCTTAGCGGAACAGCTCCGTAAAATCCCATTGTCCTTTTTTGGGAAAAAAGATCTTGCCGATCTGACAAATTCCATTATGGGAGATTGTGCAACGCTTGAAGCGGTATTTTCCCATTATGTACCCGCTTTGGCAGGTTCCCTTATCTCAACAACTTTGATTGGGATCTGTCTTTTTGCCTACGACTGGCGCATGGCTCTTGCGGCGGTTTGGGTTTTGCCGATTGCATTTGCGATTACATTCTTTTCCGCCCGCATACAGGAATATTTCAACCGAAAATTCGTAGAGGCGAATGTCGCACTTGAGGAAGGTGTGCAGGAGTGTATCGAAAGTCTGCAGGACTTAAAGGCGAACAATGCGGAAAAAAGTTATCTGAAAGGGCTTTATAAAAAAATTGATGCTGTGGAAAAACGGCATATTATCACAGAGCTTGGAACGGCGCTTTTTGTTGTTTCGTCAACACTGATCTTGAAATTTGGGATTGCTACGGTTGTGCTTGTAGGCTCTGTACTGCTTATTCATGGGGAGATTGATATTCCTCTGTTCTTCATGTTTTTGCTTGTGGCTTCAAGGCTGTATGCCCCGCTTGAAGGAGCATTACAGAATCTTGCGGCGGCAATCGCCACCAAAACGAACATAAACCGCATGAATGAAATTCTTGACCAGCCTATCCAGACAGGAAGCAGCAGGGTAACGAATAAAGACTATGATATTGTGTTCGACCATGTGGGTTTTGCTTACAATACCGGGGAAACTGTACTGAAAGATGTATCTTTTACAGCAAGGCAGGGCGAAGTTACCGCATTAGTTGGCCCCTCTGGTGGTGGCAAAACTACGGTATCACGCCTTGCGGCGAGGTTTTGGGATATAAGCAAAGGGAAGATCACTGTCGGCGGTATGGACATATCGAAGATAGAGCCAGAAACATTATTGTCGCTGTATTCTATTGTGTTTCAGGATGTGACGCTGTTTAATAATACGATCATGGAGAATATCAGGATAGGCAGAAAAGATGCGACTGACGAGGAAGTCATTGCGGCGGCAAGGCTGGCAAACTGTGAGGAATTTGCTGCGAAGCTCCCAAATGGGTATAACAGTATGATTGGGGAAAATGGCTGCGAACTGTCCGGCGGTGAACGCCAGCGTATTTCAATCGCCCGTGCTTTCCTTAAAAATGCCCCTATTATTTTACTTGACGAAGCAACGGCAAGCCTTGATGTAGAAAATGAAACATTGATACAGGCTGCATTATCAAGGCTGATAAAGGATAAGACCGTACTTGTGATTGCCCACCGTATGCGTACCGTAAGCGGTGCGGATAAAGTGGTCGTGCTTTCCGATGGTTCTGTTGCCGAACAGGGAACACCGAAGGAACTGATGGACACAGGCAAGATTTATCCGCATATGGTAAAATTGCAGATGGTTAGTCAGGAGTGGGGGATTTAGTGCTTTACTATTTTGCAGTAAAGAAAGGAGTAAAATGGAAATGCAACATCATAGAGAGTGGTATGGAAAGAATACAACTCGTCTAATCCCACATAAATATTACAACTTAATCTATTATCAGTGCGATGGAACTGGAACCTGCATAGACTATCCCTTGTTTCCTGGTATTAACTTGATATTCATGGACTTTAATTGTACAGATATTTTTAAGGAAACGCTCCCAAAACGTGACTTACTAGTATATTCGCTTTTTAACAAATGAAAGACACTGTTGACCGATTCGGTTATTGTTGGAGGTGAGACAGTGGAATTTTCAAGAGATGATTTAGCAGAAGCCAAAAGACAAATTGATTCAACATTGCATAAATTGGGAGAAACAATAAAGACCTTTGAATCCAAAGAAAATTCAGATAAATATAAATCACAAATTACATTAGCCAAAAGACGAGTAGAAGCATTTAAAATTGCGAACTCTCTTATTGAAAATGAACTAAGAAAAAGATAATCAAAAGGTTTCGATTGCGGAGGTAAAATATGTTAAGACCAAAAGAAGTTGTCAGTAAGTGGATAGATGCTTTTAATGCTGGTGATGTAGATGCAATCATTAGTCTTTACCATGATAATGCCATAAATCATCAAGTTGCAAATGACTCGGTTGTCGGGATCGATGCTATTCGAGAAATGTTTATAAATGAGTTCAAAACTGCAAAAATGGTCTGTATTGTTGAAAACATCTTTGAAGATGGACAGTGGGCCATTTTAGAATGGAAAGACCCATTGGGACTGCGTGGGTGTGGATTTTTTCAAATTGTAAATGAAAAGATTCTATTTCAGCGTGGATATTGGGATAAACTTTCTTTCTTAAAACAGCATAATCTTCCTGTCCCGGTACTTAATGAGGGTAAAAATGCAGTGGATTGATGAAGTTGGCATAAGAATCAAAAGAAACAATCAAGTTTTGTTTGCTAAAGATTCGGAATATTTGCAGGATTTGATTGGCTTGTTCCAAAATCAAGATCATAAGGTTATCGCTTTATGGGCGTTTGACTTTGCTGCTGAATCGATTTCAAGACTTGAAGAAAAATATCCTGAAGAAATACGGCCGCGGAATGCACTGATTGCGGCTCAGGAATGGTCAGCCGGAAAAATTAAGATGCGCTTGGCACAGCGAAAGATTTTGGATTGCCATGCCTTTGCGAAAGAGATTGACTGTAAAGAAGATATTGCACATTGTCATGCGATAGGGCAAGCCTGCGCTGTTGTTCACACGGCTGGACATGCAATCGGGTATCCAATCTATGATCTCACCGCTGTCATATATAGGCTTGGGATAGATTACTGCATTGAATCAGTCGAGAAACGCAAACAAGAGTACATTAACAGGTTATTTTATTGGAGGGAGCATTTCAGTGATTATAAAGATGACTGGGCAGATTTTATGCTCAAATAGAAAATAATTGTAAGGATGGTATCTACATGAACCAAGGAAGAATTATTATTACAGGAGCACCCGGAACCGGGAAAACTACAACGGCATCAATGATTGCGAAAGAAACTGATCTGCTAAAATCGGTGCATCTACATACCGATGATTTTTATCACTATCTTTGTAAAGGAGCAATAGCTCCGCATCTGCCAGCATCAGAGGAACAGAATTTAATTGTTATTGAAGCGTTCTTGGAAGCTGCAAAGCGTTTTGCTTGCGGCGGCTATGATGTAATTGTAGATGGAATTATTGGGCCTTGGTTTTTAGACCCTTGGATGAAGACTGTACGAGAAAATTATGAAATACACTATTTCATATTGCGAGCGAGCAAGCAGGAAACTTTGAAACGGGCGGTCACTCGTACCAAGCTAGATCGGGAAAGCAATATCGAATTGGTGGAAAGTATGTGGAAGCAGTTTAACAATTTAGGACAGCATGAACGTCATGTGCTTGATACAACAGAATATTTGATTGATCAGACCGTTTTGAGTATAAAGGAAAAAATCAGAGAAAAATCATATTTGCTTTAGAGCGTAATCATGGAGGAAATTCTTATGGGAAATGAGAAAATATATCGAATGGAGTTTTCAAAAGTTTACCGTCTGCTTGTCAATAAGGCAGAAAAAAAAGGAAGGACACAGCAGGAGGTTGAAGAGGTGATTCATTGGCTTACCGGCTACAACCGGGCAGAATTAGAAAGGTTGTCGGAAAACTCGATTACTTATGAAGACTTTTTTCTGAATGCCCCCGAATTGAATGAAAACAGGAAATTGATAAAAGGTGTAGTCTGCGGTGTGCGGGTAGAAAATATAGAAGAACCTTTGATGCAGGAGATCCGCTATTTGGATAAGCTGATTGATGAACTTGCCAAAGGGAAAGCCATGAACAAAATACTGCGTAAGTAAAGGCATGATTTCAACCGAAAAACAAGATACCATACGCAACGCAGCTCTGGCTTGCTTCGCAAAATATGGATACGAAAAGGCATCGATCAATGATATTGCGGCGGCAGCAGGCATCTCAAAAGCGTCTGTTTTTCAGTATTTTGGGAATAAACAGGCTCTCTATCAGTATTTGCTTGACTATTGCACAGGTCAAATGAAGCAAGCCTATGACGCAAACACATTGGAGAAAAATGATATCGCATCGTTTATCGCAAGTGCGGCAGGCGTCTAAGATTGCAAAGGATGTAGGATATCTGCCCAGTGAAAACTGTTACTACAACAGTATGAAAGTCAAAGAGATGCTTCTTTATACGGCGGAGTTCTATGGAGTGGCAGGTCATAACCGAATGGCATCGCAACTATTTTACTGCCATTTTGCCGTTGGGCGGCTTGGAACAAGAAGGGGCTGTTGTGACCGCCACAATCGGTCTGTTTTTGACAGAATTGCCCCTGTTTGCAATCACGCTTCTGGCCTCCGGTCTGAAAAAAACCTATAAAAGGGCTGTGCGAATTAGCGTGGGAATATTGTTGCTTTTTTATGTCATCAGTATCACAGCAGAATATCTTGAAGCTCCAGTATTGTACTATTTAACACCGCTAAAATGCTTCGATGTTTACATTGTGGCAACGGGAAGGATTTATATTTCGTTTTTTTTGTTGGCTCTGGTCATTGTTATCGGTTTTGCTGCCGTAGCTCAAAAAATCTGGGAGGGTAAAGAGATTTGATCTTTTTCGCTTCAACATGAGCAAATGTTACATCTTTTCTTGAAAACAGCTTCAGAAAGAATATGCAGTATGTAACGGAGAAAATACCAAGGAGAGCAGAGAGGCTATTGTGGATGTTTTGGGGCGAATAAATTTGCAATATGTGGAGTGTGAAGAGGAATAAAGAAAATTTTTTAAAATATTCCACAAATTTTTTGCGCCTTTTTCGGAATTGCATCTGATATAATAATTAGTATAGAGAAAATCCCTTGAATTTTCAAGGGATTTTCTTGTTTGTAGAGAATAACGTATAGACTTTAGTCTAGTTTTATGTTCAGATCTGGCGCTTTTTTAAAAGTACTGTTATAATCGGAAAGAATGAAAAAATGGAGGAGTGTTAGAAATGAGTTCAACAGTGTGGATTATTGTCGCTTTTGCGGCGTACATGATTATGATGATTGTGATTGGCGCTGTCTATATGAAGAAGACCAACAACTCGGAGGATTACTTCTTGGGAGGGAGAGGGCTTGGCGGCTGGGTGGCGGCGCTGTCGGCCCAGGCTTCCGATATGAGCGGCTGGCTGCTGATGGGGCTGCCGGGCGCAGTTTATGCTTATGGAACGGGCCAGGCGTGGATTGCCATCGGTCTTCTTACGGGAACTATCCTGAACTGGATCTTTGTTTCCGGAAGGTTACGCCGATATACCATTCGGGCCAATAATTCGCTGACGCTGCCGGCTTACTTTGAGAATCGCTTTCATGATAAGAAGCGGATACTGCTTACGATATCTTCCATAGTTATTGTGATCTTTTTCCTTGTTTATACGGCATCGGCTCTGGCGGCGGGCGGCAAGCTCTTTCATCTGGTGTTTGGACTGGATTATCGGGTTGCCCTGACGATTGGCGCAGCGGTTATTCTGCTGTATACTTTTATGGGCGGCTTTATGGCCGTCTGTGTAACGGACTTCATTCAGGGAATGCTGATGCTGGTGGGAATACTTGCGGTTCCTATTGTGGCGCTCTGCCTGGTGGGGAGCGGGAATCTGACTTCGATTCTGGATGCAAGCGGTGTGGCAGGAGGTTCCGACTCTTTCCTGAACTTAATGCACAGCGGCGGAAAGGCATATTCCTGGATAGAGATTTTTTCACAATTTGCATGGTGCTTTGGATATTTCGGTATGCCTCATATTCTGGTGCGCTTTATGGCGGTGCGGGATGAAAAGGAGATAAAAAAATCCCGTTGGATAGCTATTATCTGGTGTACCTTGTCATTGACTTTTGCCTGCATTTTGGGAGTAATCGGACGTGCATATTTGTATCCGGTAGTTCTGGGAACGGAAGGTGCCGGATCTACGGAAAATGTATTTATTGAGATGATTACCAAGGTATTTACACAGGATTTGGCACTGCCCTTTGTCGGCGGACTGTTCCTCTGCGGAATCCTGGCGGCTATCATGTCCACGGCAGATTCCCAGCTTCTGGTTACGGCCTCTGCTGTATCCGAAGATTTGTACCATCAAGTGATGAATCCGAAGGCAGACTCCAAAAAGGTATTAAGCATCAGCCGCATTACCGTGTTAGTAGTAGCTGTTTTGGCATATGTGATTGCTTTGGATCCGGACAGCAGTATTATGGGGCTGGTATCCAATGCGTGGGCAGGCTTTGGCGCTGCTTTCGGTCCGCTGGTTGTTCTTTCCCTCTACTGGAAACGAACCAATCTTCAGGGGGCTATTGCGGGGATTGTCTCTGGTGCATTGACGGTTCTTGTGTGGGATTATCTGCCTCTTATAAATGGACAGACCCTGGGGGCTGCTACCGGGCTTTATTCCCTGGCTGTGGGCTTTGCGATTAGCCTGGCACTGATTGTGGGAGTCAGCCTGGCAACAAAGGCGCCTTCAGAAGAGATCTTAAAAGAGTTTGAGGATGTTCAGTCAGGTAATGTGGAAGGGTAAA
Source organism: Clostridia bacterium (assembly GCA_910574255.1). Classification (GTDB taxonomy): domain Bacteria; phylum Bacillota; class Clostridia; order Lachnospirales; family Lachnospiraceae; genus Laedolimicola. The sequence continues at coordinate 121,315 of CAJTAK010000011.1, read as the reverse complement.
AAAGAAAGCAGCTGTAGATGGAAAAGCTTCTAACGGGCTGGAAGCAAAAATAAGTGTTATAGTAAGGCGGAGTCATTCGGATAAGAGAAAGACTCCGCTTTTTTAATGGGAAGAATATGCGTCTGAAAGCGTACTTTAACAAATGTGAATAATTTTGAAAAGGGTTTTGACAGGTAAAAAAATACAGTTTACTGTTGCGGTACTTGAGGTTGTCTGTTTTGTATAAATGATAAATTGCATTATTTCTCTATTGATGATGAAATATACAAAAAAAGTTTCCAAAAATCGAAATTTCCTTATTAATTTTGCAATTACATGTATAATATCTCCATGCATTAAGACTTTTAGCCTATGAAGGTTGGGGAAAAGTCTGGAAAAGGAGGGAAGTGCATGTATTACATTATTTCTTCACATGGCCAGTATGCGGCAGCATGTAAGGCCAGCTGTGAAATGATTACAGGAGATGCGCCATTGTTCCGGGTTGTTTCGTTTACGGATGATATGACAAAGGAAGCGGTGGAACAAGCCTATCGTGACATTCTTAATAAGGATGGGGCGGATGAATGCGGCGGCATTATCACGGATCTGCTGGGCGGTACGCCTTACAATGCGGCAGCTCCTGTGATCTGCGATTATCCAAAGCTTGCACTGGTGGCAGGAATGAATCTGGGTATGTTGATTGCTCTGAACACAGGAGATTCCTTGAGGGAGGCAGTGAAGGCTGCACAGGAATCCGTAGTAATCCAGGGAGGCGGGGAGACGGCGGAGGAAGCAAAAGCGCCGGCCTCGACAGAACCCGCAGCGGTTGCGGAAAAGAATGGAATTGTACATCTTCGTCTGGATGAGAGACTGATCCATGGTCAGGTCGCCACATTCTGGTCACGCTCTTTGAACATCACCCGTATTATGGTGGTTGGCGATGAGATCGTGCAGGATGCTATAGGCCGTGAGGCTTTGAAAGCAACGGTTCCGGTAGGCATCAAGCTGAGCATTCTGACGGTTGACAATGCCTGCAAAAAGCTGAATGCCGGAAATTATACGGGGCAGAGAGTGTTCGTTGTTGTAAATAAACCGGAGACTATTCTGCAGATGATTGAGAACGGGGTAAAGCTGAAAGAAGTAAATATTGGGAACATGGGAAAGAAGGAAGGGCGTGAGACGGTTAAGAAGTCCGTATACTGTACGCCTGAGGAAAAGAAGAAGATTCTGTCCATTGAGGAGAAAGGCATTCCTGTTTATGCTCAGATGATTCCCAATGATGAGAAAAAGAAATTTAAAGATTTCATTAATTAAGGAGGATTTACAGTATGCAAATACAATTTTGGCAGATTCTTTTATTAACATTTCTTGCGTTCTTTGGCATCTGTGAGAACCTGATGACCAATATCTGCGCAGGACAGCCGGTTATAATCGGTACAATCGCCGGCATTATTATGGGTGACATGACCACGGGCCTTGTGGTAGGCGCAACCTTGCAGCTTCTGATGCTGGGCATCGGTACATACGGCGGAGCTTCCATACCGGACTATATGACGGGTTCCATTGTAGGTACGGTGTTTGCAATTACATCCGGTCAGGGTGCGGAGTTCGGTATTGCCCTGGCAGTACCGGTAGGACTTCTGATGGTGCAGCTTGATATTCTTGCCCGTTTCAGCAATGTGTTCTTTCAGAACCGCATTGAAAAGGCCGTTGACAAATTAGATTTCAAAGCCATTGCACGCAATACCTGGATGGGAGCGCTTCCCTGGGGACTTTCCAGAGCTATTCCGGTATTCCTGATGCTGATTTTCGGAAGTGATCTGGTAGACTTGATTATTAAGTATTTACCCGACTGGCTGATGGGCGGCCTGTCCGTAGCCGGCGGTCTGCTTCCTGCGGTAGGTATTGCAATCCTGCTGCGTTACCTGCCCACAAAGGATTACATTGCTTATCTGATGATTGGTTTCTTCCTGGCTGCATATCTGGCAGTTCCCATGGTAGGTGTTGCAATTATTGGTCTTGCGTTAGCAATTATTTCTTTCAGGCAGTATGGAGCACAGAATCAGAATGTAGTAGCTGTTAATGGAAATAGTGGTCAGGAGGACTTGGTAGATGGAGAATTTGAAGATTAATCAACAAGTGATTACGGATGAAGATATTAAGAAGGTTAGCTGGCGGTGGATTATGGCATCTCAGATTACCTGGAACTATGAGAAAATGATGGCTCCCGGTTATTTCTATGCGATGCTGCCGGTTTTGAGAAAATTATATACAAAAGAAGATGAACTCAAGGAAATGATGCACAATCATCTCCAGTTCTTCAATACCACTCCTCATATGGGCGGCTTTATTCTTGGCATTGATATGGCTACTGAGGAGTCTGAGGGAATTAAAGGAAAAGAAGCCGTAAATGGTATTAAGACAGGTTTGATGGGGCCTTTTGCAGGCGTTGGCGATACCATTGTAGGTGTGCTGATCGGAACGATTTTCGGTTCCATTGCTGCTTACATGGGTGTGAACGGCAATCCCACCGGCGTTGTACTGTGGATGATTGTACAGGCGCTTCTTATGGTCGGCCGTTATTTTACCGTAGGTTTGAGCTATAAGCAGGGTATGAAGATGGTTACCTCTACCAGAGACAGACTGAATGCCATTACTCAGGCAGCCACCCTTCTTGGTATCACAGTAGTAGGTGCATTGATAGCTTCGGTAATTCGAGTAAATGTAGCCGCAAGCTTTGTATCCGGAGAGGTTACGGTTGCGGGCCAGGATGTTTTGGATCAGATTATGCCCAAGCTGCTTCCGGTACTTTTGGTAGCGGGTGTGTACACGCTGCTTGGCAAGAAAAACATGACATCAACAAAGGCAATTTTGATTGTAATGGTTCTGTCCATCATACTATATGCAATTGGATTCCTGGCATAAATAAGAATAAGTAAAAAATAAAATATCAAAAGCAAAAAATGAATAAATGGTGCCGGGAAATTCCCCGCAGCCTCCTATGGGGATTTTCCGACACCGTGATTAGGAAGGATGACTAAAATTATGGCATTTGAGTATTTTGAAAAAGCTCGTGAGATTATGAAAAAGCTGGAGGATACCCAGCAGGAGAATATTCATGCGGCGGCTATGCTGATTTCGGAAGCGATCCGCAGCGGCGGTATTATTCAGGCATTTGGAAGCGGACATTCCTATGCAGGCGCCATTGAGGTATGCGGTCGTGCAGGTGGTTTGATTCCGAGTAAAGTGATTCGTGACAAGGCGGAGGGTATGTTCGAAAGCGTGGAGGGCAATGCTCCCTTCCTTATGCGTACCATTGATATTCAGCCTAATGATGTGGTGATTTTGATTTCCAACTCAGGCAGAAATCCCATGTCCATTGAGATGGCACAGATTATTAAGGAAAAAGGCGTCAAGCTGATTGTTGTAACTGCATTGGAAGTATCCAAGAGTTCTACTTCCCGCCACTCTTCCGGAAAGCTTCTGTATGAGTTTGCGGATGTGGTATTGGATAATCAATCCCAGTTTGGCGATGCAGCGTTGGAACTGGAGGGCCTGGACAGCAAGGTTTGCGGAACCTCTTCCTTCAGCACCTGCCTGCTTCTGCAGCAGACGATCTATGAAGCTCTGAAGGATATGCTGGAGAAGGGCTATGAGCCTCCGGTATACAAGAGCGCCAACATTGACGGCGGACGGGAATTCAACGCTGTGCTGGAAGCAAAATATGCGTCCAGAATCTGGCATTTATAGGAATTAGGAGCAGAAGAATATGAAACCTTATTGTCTGGAAGTTTGTGCGGATAGTGTGGAATCGGCACTGGAAGCGCAAAAGGGCGGTGCGGATAGAATAGAACTGTGTGGTAATCTGGTGATTGGGGGTGTATCACCAGGAAGGGCGCTGTTTCGCCTGGTGAAGAAGTACACGGATTTGGAAGTCCGTGTACTGCTCCGCCCGCGTTATGGCGATTACTGCTATAATGATTATGAATTTGAACAGCTCAAAGAAGAAGTAGAGTTGTATAGGGAACTGGGAGCGGATGGCGTTGTAATTGGCATGTTGCGCCCGGATGGAGCTTTGGATGTGGAGCGGATGAGGGAGCTTGTTTCCCTTGCAGGCCATATGGATGTGGCGCTTCACAGAGCTTTTGATATATGCAAGGATCCGTTTGAAGCCTTGGAGGAAGCGGTTTCTCTTGGGATGAAGACGATTCTGACCGGCGGACAGGAGGTTGTGGCCTGGGAGGGCCGTGAGATTTTGGCAAAGCTTCAGAAGAAAAGTGCCGGAAGAATTCAGATTTTGGCCGGGGGCGGTATCGGAGAAGACGTGATACGAAAGCTGCTGCCTGTGACGGAAATTACCTCCTATCATATGTCAGGAAAGCGCAGGGTGGACAGCGCTATGAAATACCGCAGAGACGGTGCCAGTATGGGACAGCCGGGACAGGACGAATTTGCACTCTGGCGGACTGACGGTGAAAAGGTGGCCGCTGCGGTTGATGCGTTAAAAGAGCTTACACAACATTAAAGTATCATACATGCGGCGAATATTAAGTAACAGGGAAGCTTAATATTCGCTGTACTATTATATTTACGGGCTTACGCTTCGATAAAGAGACCTACAAAATATTATAATGGGGGATTTTATGTATATTGTTGTTTATCGGCTGACGAATTTGCTGAATGATTCCCAGTATGATTCCGCAACGATGCATATCTGCAGAAAGCTTTTGGAGATTGTTGCGGATTTGGAACAATTGTCCATCGATCAGGTGGCGGCAAAATGCAACGTGTCCAAATCAACACTCTCAAAGTTTGTGAAAAACTTGGGATTTGAGAATTACAAGGATTTTCGTGAAAATGCGGTCCGTGAGAAGGAGGACTCCCTCTATACGGGGAATGCGGGACTTGAAATGGAGAAATATATTGAGAAATATCGTATGGATAATTTTCTGAAGCTTCTTTCCAAGGATGTGGAGGAATTTATGTCCGGTATTGATCTGCAGCAGGTACGCAGATTGGTCAAGGCTATTTATGAGGCTCCAAGGGTTGCGGCCTTTGGAATGGTGTATTCCGAGACGGTTGCCATGGACTTTGTATATCAGATGGCGGAGCTGCGCAAGACGGTGGAGACACGTATCCATGATATTCGTCAGGAAGAGTATTTGAAAAAGGCGGATGCGGATACATTGGTTGTGATTTTTTCCAATACGGGTCAGTACATTTATAAGAACGGAATGAAAACGACCAACAGCTCCAGGAGCTTTGTGGGAAAGACAAAGGCAAAAAAGGCTCTGATTACCTCGAATAAAGCGGCGCTTCGGGAACCTTATATTGATTATCCCGTACTGTTTTCTTTTACTTCGGTAGTTCAGAATCAAATTTTTATGGAACGCCTGATAATAAATGTGATTGTGGATGAGTACAAAAGCTATAGGCGGAGGGTGGAATGGGAATTAAACTCCTGATGGAATTTGATGTAGACAAAATGCACAAAAAAGTGTGGGGAAATTTATGCAATTTGTGAGAAATTTTTCTGCACTTTTTTCTGAAATCCCTTGCATTTCCCTTGAAGTTCCTGTATAATCACAAATGTTGTGACATTGATAGCTGTGAAGCGTGAGGTTGTTGCCCGAAAGTGGCAGGTTTTCCGTGGAGCGAATGTCAAGTTAGGAAACTGGCGACAAGTCACTGTACAAATTAACTGTCCACGCCGGAGCGAAGGCATCGATAAAACGTGGAAATACCCTTCGGGCAAGATGAGCCATCAAGGCGAGAAGGTACCCTGGGGTATATGCATGGATGCCAAAAAGCATGGCAGAAAAGTGGAAACAACGTGTGAATCTTTTTGTTTTTCAAAGCAGGATACACACGGGAGAGTGTACAGTCACCGCTTGTCGTACTGGTCTTAAAAGTACGAAAAGGAGGCGACTTTTTTTATGGCAACTCAGGTAATGAGAATCACATTGAAAGCGTATGACCATCAGCTGGTGGATGCATCCGCAAAGAAAATCATCGAAACTGTAAAAAAGAACGGAGCACAGGTAAGCGGACCGGTACCCCTTCCCACTAAGAAAGAGGTGGTTACCATTCTGCGGGCGGTACACAAGTACAAAGACTCCAGAGAGCAGTTCGAGCAGAGGACTCACAAGAGACTCATTGATATCATTACACCAACCCAGAAGACAGTTGATGCGCTGTCCAGACTGGAGATGCCTGCAGGCGTGTACATCGACATCAAAATGAAAAGTAAATAATCCTTCAGCTAGAATGAACGTTTCCTCTGTTTGCCTGCTTTCTGGCATAGAGGGATACCTGAAAGGTGCATAAACGTTCCGCTGTAGAGAAATAAGGAGGAAAAGAAATGAAGAAAGCAATTTTGGCAACCAAAGTTGGAATGACACAGATTTTCAGCGAAGACGGCGTGCTGACACCTGTTACCGTGCTTCAGGCAGGACCCTGCGTGGTAACACAGGTTAAGACGAAAGAGAATGACGGCTACAGTGCTGTTCAGGTGGGATTCGTTGACAAGAGAGAGAAGCTGGTGAACAAGCCTTTAAAGGGACACTTTGAGAAAGCCGGCGTTTCTTATAAAAGATATGTGAGAGAGCTGAAGCTTGAGGATGCTGAGAGCTACACTCTGGCACAGGAGATTAAGGCTGATATCTTTGAGGCTGGCGACAAGGTTGATGCAACTGCCATTTCCAAAGGTAAGGGCTTCCAGGGTGCTATCAAGAGACATGGACAGCACAGAGGACCTATGACTCATGGTTCCAAGTTCCATCGTCATCAGGGTTCCAATGGCGCATGTTCCGACCCCAGCAAGGTATTCAAGGGAAAAGGAATGCCCGGACAGATGGGCCACAAGAGAGTTACGATTCAGAACCTTGAAGTCGTTCGGGTAGATGCAGAGAACAATCTGCTGCTGGTTAAGGGAGCAGTTCCGGGACCTAAGAAATCTTTAGTTACAATTAAAGAGACAGTAAAGGTTAGCAAATAATCTTTTGCGGAAAGGAGGACTTACAGATGGCAACAGTATCTGTTTATAATATGGAAGGTAAGGAAGTTGGCACAATGGACTTAAACGATGCTGTATTCGGTGTGGAAGTAAACGAGCACCTGGTACACATGGCTGTTGTGGCTCAGCTTGCAAATAAGCGTCAGGGAACGCAGAAAGCAAAGACCCGCTCCGAAGTTTCCGGCGGCGGAAGAAAGCCCTGGAGACAGAAAGGAACCGGTCATGCAAGACAGGGTTCAACGAGAGCTCCCCAGTGGACGGGCGGCGGAGTGGTATTCGCTCCCACACCGAGAGACTACACCATTCGTCTGAACAAGAAAGAGAAGAGACTGGCACTTAAGTCTGCACTCACCTCCAGAGTTCAGGAGAAGAAGCTCATTGTAGTAGACGAGCTGAAATTTGACGAGATTAAGACAAAGAACTTTAAGAACGTTCTGGATAACTTGAAGACCTCAAAGGCTTTGGTAGTGCTGAATGACAATGATAAGAACGTGGTATTGTCCGCAAGAAATATTCCGGATGTGAAGACGGCTCTGACCAATACCATCAATGTATTTGATATTCTGAAGTACAACACGGTTATCGTAACCAAGGACGCAGTAGCAACAATCGAGGAGGTGTACGCATAATGGCAGATCTGAAGTATTATGATGTGATCCAGAAGCCAATCATCACTGAGAAGAGTATGGCTGCTATGGGCGAAAAGAAATATACTTTCCTGGTTCATCCGGAAGCAACAAAGTCTCAGGTAAAGGAAGCCGTTGAGAAGATGTTTGCCGGAACCAAGGTAAAGGGTGTCAACACCATGAACCTGGACGGAAAGAAGAAGAGACGGGGCATGGTAATGGGCAAGACCGCTAAGAGTAAGAAAGCTATCGTGCAGCTGACTGCAGAAAGCGCAGATATCGAGATTTTCGAGGGGCTGTAAGCATTTGGCGAAGTGCTTCCTAAAGTCCTGGTAATATAGGCAAAAAAGCCTGATAACAAATAGTAAAGCAGAAACGAAAGGAGTGAACTGTAATGGGAATTAAAACCTATAACCCATATACACCTTCCAGAAGACATATGACAGGTTCTGATTTCTCAGAGATCACCAAGACAGAACCGGAAAAGGCGCTGCTTGTTTCTCTGAACAAGAACGCAGGTCGTAACAATCAGGGTAAGATCACAGTAAGACACCGCGGAGGCGGTTCCAGAAGAAAATATAGAATTATTGATTTCAAGAGAAGAAAAGACGGAGTTCCGGCAACTGTTATCGGAATCGAGTACGATCCCAACCGTTCGGCTAACATTGCTCTTATCTGCTATGCAGACGGTGAGAAAGCATACATCCTTGCACCCCAGGGCTTAAAGGATGGCATGAAGGTTATGAACGGGCCGGAGGCAGAGGTGAGAATCGGCAACTGCCTGCCCTTATCCGAGATTCCCGTAGGTACCCAGATTCATAATATTGAGCTTCATCCCGGCAAGGGCGGCCAGATGGTTCGTTCAGCAGGAAACAGCGCACAGCTTATGGCAAAGGAAGGAAAGTACGCAACCCTACGTCTTCCCTCCGGCGAGATGAGAATGGTTCCCTTAAACTGCCGCGCAACCATCGGTGTTGTAGGAAATGCGGAGCATAACCTGATTAACATCGGTAAGGCAGGCCGCAAGCGCCATATGGGTATCCGCCCGACAGTCCGCGGTTCTGTAATGAACCCCAACGACCATCCGCATGGTGGTGGAGAAGGAAAGACCGGTATCGGTCGTCCGGGTCCCAGCACACCGTGGGGCAAGCCCGCTCTTGGTCTGAAGACAAGAAAGAAGAACAAGCAGTCTAACAAGTTAATTGTAAGAAGAAGAGACGGTAGAACATTCAAGTAAGGAGGAAAACCCATGGCTCGCTCATTAAAAAAAGGACCATTTGCAGATGAAAGCTTACTGAAAAAAGTAAATGCGATGAACGAAACAGGTGAAAAGACAGTGATCAAGACCTGGTCCCGTCGTTCCACCATCTTCCCGCAGATGGTTGGTCATACAATCGCAGTGCATGACGGAAGAAGACATGTTCCGGTATATATCACAGAGGATATGGTAGGACATAAACTGGGAGAGTTCGTTCCCACCAGAACCTACAGAGGACATGGCAAAGACGAGAAGAAATCCAAACGTTAATCGTTCAATACTTTTGAAAGGAGACTCATCCAATGGCTAAGGGACATAGAAGTCAGATAAAGAGAGAGAGAAATGCCCAGAAGGATACAAGGCCGTCAGCAAAGCTGTCCTACGCACGCGTATCCGTTCAGAAGGCATGCTTCGTATTAGATGCCATTCGTGGCAAGGATGTACAGACAGCGCTTGGTATCGTTATGTACAATCCGAGATATGCTTCCACACTGATTGAGAAGCTGTTAAAGTCAGCAATCGCAAATGCTGAGAACAATAACGGAATGAACCGTGATAACCTTTATGTAGCAGAGTGCTACGCTAACAAGGGACCGACAATGAAGAGAATCAGACCGAGAGCACAGGGACGGGCTTACAGAATCGAGAAGAGAATGAGCCACATTACAATTGTGCTTGATGAGAAATAGGAGGTAAAGCATGGGACAGAAAGTTAATCCGCACGGCCTCAGAGTCGGCGTTATTAAAGATTGGGATTCCAGATGGTATGCAGAAGATTCCTTCGCTGATTATCTTGTAGAGGACTACAACATCCGTAAATTCCTGAAGAAGAAATTATACAATGCAGGCGTGTCCAAGATTGAGATTGAGCGTGCTTCTGACAGAGTAAAGGTTATTATCTACACCGCAAAGCCGGGCGTTGTTATTGGCAAGGGCGGTTCCGAGATTGAAAAGGTAAAGGCAGAGCTTGCACATTACACAGACAAGAAGCTGATCGTAGACATCAAAGAGATAAAGAGACCGGACCGTGATGCTCAGTTAGTAGCCGAGAATATTGCGTTGCAGCTTGAGAATCGTGTATCCTTCCGCCGTGCTATGAAGTCTACCATGTCCAGAAGCATGAAAGCTGGCGCAAAGGGAATTAAGACCGCAGTAGCAGGTCGCGTAGGCGGAGCCGATATGGCCCGTACCGAGTTCTACAGTGAGGGAACCATCCCGCTGCAGACCTTAAGAGCAGATATTGACTATGGATTCGCAGAGGCAGATACTACCTACGGCAAGATTGGCGTAAAGGTATGGATCTACAAGGGCGAAGTACTTCCTGCGAAGGGAAACAAGGAAGGGAGCGATAAATAATGTTAATGCCGAAGAGAGTAAAGCGTCGTAAACAGTTCCGCGGCTCCATGGCAGGTAAGGCCTTAAGAGGCAACAAGATTACCATGGGTGAGTTCGGAATCGTCGCTACAGAACCCTGCTGGATTAAATCAAATCAGATAGAAGCAGCCCGTATTGCCATGACCCGTTATATGAAGCGTGGCGGTAAGGTCTGGATTAAGATTTTTCCGGATAAGCCGGTAACTGCAAAACCTGCTGAGACCCGTATGGGTTCCGGTAAAGGAACTCTGGAGTACTGGGTAGCAGTTGTAAAACCAGGTCGAGTAATGTTCGAAGTCGCTGGTGTACCTGAAGAAACAGCCAGAGAAGCGCTTCGTCTTGCAATGCACAAGCTGCCCTGCAAGTGTAAGATCGTTTCTAAAGCAGACTTAGAAGGCGGTGATAACAGTGAAAATTAATAAGTATGTAGAAGAATTAAAGGCAAAATCTGCTGCTGAATTAAATGAAGAATTAGTAGCTGCGAAAAAGGAACTGTTTAACCTGAGATTCCAGAACGCGACAAACCAGTTGGAGAATACAAGCAGAATCAAAGAGGTTCGCAAGAACATCGCCAGAATCCAGACTGTTATCGCACAGAAGGCGAATGCATAATATTGCGGAAGGAGAATTGTCGTGGAAAGAAATTTGAGAAAAACCCGTACAGGTAAAGTAGTGAGCGACAAGATGGATAAGACCATTGTTGTGGCCGTAGAAGATCATGTAAAGCATCCCCTTTACAAAAAGATCGTAAAGAATACCTACAAGCTGAAGGCACATGACGAGAAGAACGAGTGCCATATCGGTGACACGGTAAAGGTTATGGAGACAAGACCTCTGTCCAAGGATAAGAGATGGAGACTCGTTGAGATCATAGAGAAAGCGAAATAATATAATACCCTTCGGGTATACCTGTATGCTAAAAAAACAAGCAAAATAAGGTAACACCCTTCGGGTATGCCTATATGCTAAAAAACAAGCAAAATTAAGGTAAGGAGGTTATCGTCATGGTACAACAGGAAACCAGACTGAGAGTTGCTGACAATACCGGCGCAAAGGAACTTCTTTGCATCCGCGTGTTAGGCGGTTCAACCAGAAGATATGCAAATATCGGTGATATCATTGTTGCCAGCGTTAAAGATGCAACACCAGGCGGAGTTGTTAAAAAGGGTGACGTGGTAAAGGCCGTAGTGGTTCGTACAGTAAAGGGCGCTCGCCGGAAAGACGGTTCTTATATCAGATTTGACGAAAATGCAGCAGTAATTATCAAGGATGACAAGAACCCCAGAGGAACACGTATTTTTGGACCAGTAGCGAGAGAGCTTCGTGAAAAACAGTTTATGAAGATTGTTTCACTTGCTCCGGAAGTATTATAGGAGGGTGTCAGATGTCAACAGTTAAGATTAAGAAGGGCGACACCGTAAAGGTGATTGCCGGTGCAGACAAGGACAAAGAGGGCAAGGTAATTGCCGTCAATCATAAGAACAACACCGTCATTGTAGAGGGTGTGAACATCATTACAAAGCACACAAAGCCTTCCGTTGCAAACCAGAACGGCGGAATCATCCACCAGGAGGCCCCCATTGCCATTTCTAACGTAATGTACAGCCTCAAGGGCAAAGTCACAAGAATTGGCTTTAAGATGGATGGAGATAAGAAAGTCCGCTATGCGAAAGCAACTGGCGAAGTAATTGACTAATTAGGGAAGGAGGTTTAGGAAGTTGAGTAGATTAAAAGAAAAGTATACGAATGAAATCGTAGACGCAATGATGAAAAAGTTTGGATACAAGAACATCATGGAAGTGCCGAAGCTTGACAAGATTGTGGTAAACATGGGCGTTGGCGAGGCCAAGGACAATGCAAAGGTCCTGGAATCCGCAGTAAAAGACATGGAGACCATCACAGGCCAGAAGGCTGTTCTGACAAGAGCAAAGAACTCCGTTGCAAACTTCAAGATCAGAGAAGGTATGGCAATCGGATGCAAGGTAACCCTCCGCGGAGAGAAAATGTACGAGTTTGCGGATCGTCTGATTAACCTGGCACTGCCTCGTGTACGTGACTTCCGTGGAATCAATCCGGATGCATTTGATGGAAGAGGAAATTACGCCCTTGGTATCAAGGAGCAGTTGATTTTTCCTGAGATTGAGTATGACAAGGTAGATAAGGTGAGAGGTATGGATGTTATCTTCGTAACAACCGCCAAGACCGACGAAGAAGCTCGTGAATTACTGACATTATTCAACATGCCGTTTAGAAAACAGTAATATAGGAGGGAAATTTCATGGCTAAGACAGCAATGAAGATTAAGCAGCAGCGGAAACAGAAGTTTGCAGTAAGAGAATACAACCGCTGCAGAATTTGCGGCCGTCCGCACGCATATCTGAGAAAATACGGAATCTGCAGAATCTGCTTCCGTGAGTTAGCATATAAAGGACAGATCCCTGGCGTTAAGAAGGCAAGCTGGTAAAGGAGGCAAATATCAATGGCATTGACAACGAATGATCCCATTGCGGATATGCTTACAAGAATTCGTAATGCGAATACCGCAAAACATGATACAGTTGACGTTCCCGCTTCCAAGATGAAGATTGCGATCGCAAACATCCTGGTAGACGAGGGATACATTGCAAAGTATGACCTTGTAGAGGACGGAAACTTCAAGACCATCCGTATTACCTTGAAGTATGGAAAGGATAAGAACGAGAAGATTATCTCCGGTCTTAAGAGAATTTCCAAGCCGGGTCTGCGGGTATATGCAAACAAGGAAGAGCTGCCCAAGGTACTTGGCGGTCTCGGAATTGCAATTATTTCCACCAACAAGGGCGTTATCACCGACAAGGAAGCCCGTGCCCAGGGCGTTGGCGGAGAAGTACTTGCTTTCATTTGGTAGGCCGGGAAGTTGGCTGAGAATTTTTACAAGGAAGCATCATGATCACAAGGAAACGCACTGATCACTAGGTTCGACTGTTGTCTCACCAAGTGTTCAGGCGGGCGTTCACACTAAGCTCAATAAATTTCGCTAAGTGTTCACAGCCAGTGTTCAGGTGCAGATTCGCACTAAGTTCAGGCTGCGCTTACAGCTTGCCTTCACTAAGTGCTCATACTGAAAACAGAGAAGCCAAAAGCAGCTTCTCCGAGAATTTAAGTTATTAGGAGGTAAATTGGTATGTCACGTATCGGAAGACTGCCGGTTGCCGTTCCTGCCGGTGTTACGGTAAACATCGCAGAGGGCAACAAAGTGACCGTAAAAGGTCCCAAGGGAACTCTTGAGAGAGTATTACCCGAAGAAATGGAAATTAAGCTGGAAGATGGTCATGTAGTAGTTACAAGACCTAACGATTTAAAGAAAATGAAATCCTTACATGGCCTGACAAGGACCCTGATTCATAACATGGTAGTAGGCGTAAGCGAGGGTTATGAAAAGGTTCTGGAGGTAAATGGTGTTGGTTACAGAGCTGCCAAGTCCGGTAATAAGCTGACACTGTCCCTTGGATACTCTCATCCGGTAGAGATGATTGATCCGGAAGGCCTGGAGTCTGTAGTAGACGGTAACAAGATCACCGTAAAGGGAATCGACAAAGAAAAGGTTGGCCAATACGCAGCGGAAATCAGAGATAAGAGGAGACCGGAACCTTACAAGGGCAAGGGTATCAAGTATGCTGATGAAGTGATCAGACGTAAAGTTGGTAAGACTGGTAAGAAATAAGTAAGGAGAGTATAAGAATGGTTAGCAAAAAGACAAGAAGCGTAGTTCGCCAGAATAAACATAGAAAAATACGTAATCATATCAGCGGAACAGCTGAAAGACCGCGTTTGGCTGTGTTTAGAAGTAATAATCATATGTATGCTCAAATTATTGACGATACAGTCGGCAATACTCTTGTTGCGGCTTCCACCCTGGAGAAGGATGTGAAAGCAGAGCTGGAGAAGACGAATAACGTTGATGCAGCAGCATACCTTGGAAAAGTAATTGCTAAGAAGGCCCTGGACAAAGGTATTAAGGTAGTTGTCTTTGATAGAGGCGGCTTTATATATCAGGGTAAGATTCAGGCATTGGCAGATGCAGCCCGTGAGGCTGGATTGGAATTCTAGGAAAGGAAGGAAAAGACACATGAGACATGAGATTATTGATCCGAGTCAGTTGGAATTAACGGATAAAGTAGTGTCAATCAAGCGTGTAAGCAAGACTGTCAAGGGCGGTCGTACCATGCGTTTCACAGCTTTGGTAGTTGTGGGAGACGGCAACGGCCATGTCGGAGCAGGTCTTGGAAAGGCCACCGAGATTCCGGAAGCAATCCGCAAGGGCAAAGAGGATGCCATGAAGAAGCTGATCACGGTAGCGATTGACGAGAACAACAGTATTACACACGATTTTATCGGAAAATTTGGCAGCGCATCCGTGCTGTTAAAGAGAGCTCCGGAAGGTACCGGTGTTATCGCAGGAGGTCCTGCACGTAACGTGCTGGAGCTTGCCGGCATCAAGAATATCCGTACCAAGTCCTTAGGCTCTAACAACAAGCAGAACGTTGTTCTGGCAACTATCGCAGGACTGAAGGCTCTGAAGACTCCGGAGGAAGTTGCGAAGAATCGCGGCAAATCTGTTGAAGAGATTACGAACTAGGAGGAAACAGACATGGCAGATAAATTAAAAATTACCTTAGTGAAATCTCCGATTGGTGCTGTTCCCAAGCAGAAAGCAACGGTTGAGGCCCTGGGTCTTAGAAAGCTTCACAAGACCGTTGAGATGCCGGATAACGAGGCAGTCAGAGGAATGATTTGGCATGTAAGACATTTGGTTAAGGTAGAAGAGGTTTAGTTAAAAACAGCAGGACTCCGGACAGTACCCGGAAGAATTTACAGACACATGCATTTGTGGCTGGAAATTCTTCCATATTGATTGCGTACTGGTAGGAGGACTGCGGAACTTTAATAAGAAAACAGCAATAGTCCGGACAGTACCCGGAAGGATTTACAGGCACATCTTTTTGTGACTGGAAATTCTTCCAAGTTGTCTGCGTACTGGGAGGATTGTTGCGGAACTTTAAATAGGAGGTGTCACAATGGACTTATCAAACTTACAGTACGCTGAAGGCTCCAAGCAGAGCAATAACTTCAGAAGAGGCCGTGGACATGGTTCAGGAAACGGTAAGACAGCCGGTAAGGGACATAAGGGACAGAAGGCTCGTTCCGGAGCACCGAGACCGGGCTTTGAGGGCGGTCAGATGCCCTTATACAGAAGACTTCCGAAGAGAGGATTTACAAACCGCAATTCCAAAGTGATTGTTGGAATCAATGTAAGTGCTCTGGAAGTGTTTGAAAATGATTCGGTTGTTTCAGTGGAGACACTGTTAGAGCAGGGCATTGTTAAGAATCCCCGGGATGGTGTAAAGATTCTTGGAAATGGAGAACTGACAAAGAAGCTGACTGTTCAGGCAAATGCTTTCTCAGAGGGCGCAAAGGCCAAAATTGAAGCTCTTGGTGGAAAAGCTGAGGTGATCTAATGTTTAAAACATTACAGAACGCATTTAAAATTAAGGAGATCCGGCAGAAGCTGCTATTTACCTTCCTGATGATTGCAGTCATCAGGCTGGGGTCCCAGCTTCCTGTTCCGGGTGTTAACAGAACCTTTCTTGCACAATGGCTGGCCCAGAATACCGGTGACGCATTCAATCTGATTGATTCCTTTACCGGTGGCTCCCTTGCAAGCATGTCATTATTTGCGTTAGGTATCAACCCCTATATTACGTCCTCCATCATTATGCAGCTCCTTACCATTGCCATACCGAAGCTGGAAGAGATGCAGAAGGATGGAGAGGATGGAAGAAAGAAAATCCAGAATATTACACGTTATGTAACGATTGTACTGGCATTGATTGAAGGCGCAGCTATGACCATCGGCTTTGGCGGACAGGGTTTGCTGGAGAATCCTACCTGGTACAATATGGCTGTTGTAGTGATTACGCTGACTGCAGGATCTGCGTTTCTTATGTGGATCGGTGAGCGTATTACCCAAAATGGTGTCGGTAATGGAATTTCCATCGTACTTTTGGTGAATATTGTTTCACGTATTCCGGATGACTTTGTTCGCCTGTATACCATGTTCATTCAAAATAAGAGTGTGGCAAAAGGTGTCCTTGCAGCAGTGATTATTTTGGCAGTAATTTTGCTGACTGTTGTTTTTGTTATCATTCTGCAGGATGGCGAGAGAAGAATCCCCGTCCAGTACAGTAAAAAGCTTCAGGGAAGAAAAGTAGTTGGAGGACAGAGTACTCACATTCCTATGAAAGTGAATACAGCTGGAGTTATTCCGGTTATCTTCGCTTCATCTTTGATGTCTTTCCCTGGTGTGATAGCATCTCTCATCGGAAAAGGAAATGGGACAGGAGTTGGGAGCAAGATTTTAAGAGGCTTAAGTTCCGGAAGCTGGTGTAATCCCAGCGAGCCAGTATACAGCCTGGGACTTCTGCTCTATATTATATTGGTTGTATTTTTTGCATATTTCTATACCTCCATTACCTTTAACCCTATGGAGATTGCGGATAATATGAAGAAGCAGGGCGGTTTTGTTCCGGGTATTCGTCCCGGACGTCCCACAACTGAGTATTTGACAAAGATTTTGAATTATATAGTTTTCATTGGTGCAATTGGCCTGATTATTGTATGTGTGATTCCGATTTTCTTTAATGGAGTATTCGGAGCCAATGTATCCTTTGGAGGAACCTCCATCATCATTATTGTTGGTGTTGTATTGGAGACTCTAAAGCAGATTGAATCACAGATGGCAGTGCGCTATTACAAGGGCTTTTTGAACGATTAGGAAAAACCTTTCTAGCCTGTGCGGAAGCTTCCGCACAGGCTATCAAAGGTTATAGTAAAAGGAGCACATAGTGCCGTTGCGCAGCGACTGTAACAGGTAAAGTCGCAAAGGCGCACGAGAGGAACTTTTATGAGAGCGTTATCGAATAAAAGTTTCTCTCATTACCGGTGTGTCGAAGCGACTTTGCCCTTTAGTGCCGTTGCGCAGCGACTGTAACAGGTAAAGTCGCAAAGGCGCACGAGAGGAACTTTTATGAGAGCGTTATCGAATAAAAGTTTCTCTCATTACCGGTGTGTCGAAGCGACTTTGCCCTTTAGTGCCGTTGCGCAGCGA
>CAJTAK010000011.1:0-103816 GCA_910574255.1 Clostridia bacterium | reverse complement strand
AAGTCGCAAAGGCGCACGAGAGGAACTTTTATGAGAGCGTTATCGAATAAAAGTTTCTCTCATTACCGGTGTGTCGAAGCGACTTTGCCCTTTAGTGCCGTTGCGCAGCGACTATAAATAGGAGGAACGTGATGAAGGTTATTATGTTGGGGGCCCCAGGTGCAGGAAAAGGCACACAGGCAAAGAAAATAGCTGATAAGTATCAGATCCCTCACATTTCAACGGGCGATATTTTCAGAGCAAATATAAAGAATGGGACAGAACTTGGCGCAAAGGCCAAGGCTTATATGGACCAAGGGCTTTTGGTGCCGGATGAGCTGACATTGGAGCTGATTATGGACCGTTTCAAGGAGCCGGATTGCAAGAACGGCTATGTCTTGGATGGCTTTCCCAGAACTATTCCGCAGGCAGAGGCTCTTACGAGAGCCTTGGAGGCGCAGGGAGAGAGCATTGATTATGCAGTAAATGTGGAGGTTCCGGATGAAAACATCATCAGCCGTATGTCCGGACGGCGTGCCTGCCTTTCCTGCGGCGCCACTTATCACATTGTACATATTCCCACAAAAGTAGAGGGAGTATGTGACCGCTGCGGCGAAAAATTAGTCCTTAGAGATGACGATAAGCCGGAGACGGTGGAAAAGCGCCTTGGTGTTTACCACAGCCAGACACAGCCTTTGATTGAGTACTATACCAGTCAGGGAAAGCTGGCAGAGGTAGACGGAACTCAGGATATGGAGGCCGTGTTCCAGGCAATTGTTAAGATATTAGGAGCGTAAAGCATGTCAGTAAGTATTAAATCTGCCAGAGAAATCGAGCTGATGCGGACAGCGGGAAAGCTTCTGGAGGAGGTTCACAATGAGCTTGCGGACTTTGTGAGACCGGGTATCTCCACTTTGGACATTGATCACTATGGCGATCGATTGATTCGAAAGAGAGGCTGTATTCCGAACTTTCTGAACTATAATGGCTATCCGGCATCTATTTGTGTTTCGGTAAATGATGAGGTAGTGCATGGAATCCCCCATAAAGAGAGAATTCTTCAGGAAGGGGATATCGTAAGTCTGGATGCAGGGCTTATATACAAGGGATATCACTCGGATGCGGCCAGAACGCATGCCGTGGGAAAGATTAGCCCGGAAGCGGAACAGCTTATCAAAGCCACAAAACAGAGTTTTTTTGAGGGAATTAAATATGCCAGAGCCGGGCATCACCTTCATGAGATATCCAATGCCATTAATGATTACATTGATACCTTTGGGTATGGAGTGGTTCAGGATCTCGTGGGACACGGAATTGGTACAAAGCTTCATGAAGACCCTCAGATTCCAAACTTTCACCAGAGACGGCGGGGAGTGAAGCTGATGCCGGGAATGACCCTTGCCATAGAGCCTATGATCAATGCCGGAGGCTGGGAGGTAGTGTGGCTGGACGATGACTGGACAGTTGTCACAGAGGACGGCTCCCTTTCCGCCCACTATGAGAATACGGTTTTGATTACCAACGGTGAACCGGAGATTCTGACCCTCTCTTCACCTATGTGAGAAAAGCGGAGGAAGTGAGGCGCATATGGAGAGTATTGTACCAGGCATGTTTGCCAGAGCAAAAGCAGGGCACGATAAAGGAAGCCTGTATCTCATAGTGAAAACAGAGCCTGAATATGTATATTTGGCTGATGGAAAACGAAAACCCTTGTCAAAGCCAAAGAAGAAAAAGTGGAAGCATATTCAGATCATAAAGCAAATGCCGGAGCATTGGAATCCGGACGAGAAGAACGATGACGATATCAAGCGGGCTATAAGACAATATGAAGCAAAGCTCGCACAGCCTAAAATCTGATCAAAGTGGAGGAAAAAGATGTCAAAAGCAGATGTAATCGAAATTGAAGGAACCGTAGTGGAGAAGCTGCCAAACGCCATGTTTCAGGTAGAACTTGAGAATGGCCATCAGGTGTTGGCACATATCAGCGGAAAGCTCCGTATGAACTTTATCCGGATTCTTCCGGGGGATAAGGTTACCATTGAAATGTCACCTTATGATCTGTCTAAGGGGCGGATTATATGGAGAGATAAATAAGATTAACTAAATCGGGGCTTACATGGATAGAAACAGTAAGCTCCGGTTTCGGGTGAAGTTTTTCCGTATTTTGTTAAAAAAGTACTTGCATTTTGAATACACGAATGTTATACTATTTGGCGTATGGTCTCTACAGGACTTTTGCGCCTGTTTTTATGCGCTTTTTTAGGGGTCTAAGGAGAGACCGGTAACAAGAAATGCCTTGTTTTCCAGGCATTTAAAGCTTTCAAAACCCAGGAGGCCTTTGATGCCGGGAGAACGAAAGATGTGAAAGGAGGATTTTTACGATGAAAGTAAGATCATCTGTAAAGCCTATTTGCGAAAAGTGCAAAATCATCAAAAGAAAAGGCAGTATCAGAGTAATTTGCGAGAATCCAAAGCACAAACAGCGCCAGGGATAATTTAGCAAGTGTAATCCCTGTGAAGAAATATATTTGTGCGGCTGAGCATTGGGCATATAATGAGATATTTCCTATTATAAAGCCAATGTTATTTACAATATATTCAACCAGGATTATTCACAATGATATTGCTTAAAACGGAGAAATGCGTAATGCGGAGTATCTGAAAGGCCGGGTCTTTATCCGGCTGGATATGGAAGTCCATATCCCATTTAGGAAAGTGTCATCGGGCACCTATTAAAAAACGCCCGGAACTTTGTGACCGTTCAACAGTATAGCGGAATCAAGATAGCACTGCGTACGGTTTCAATAGTTTATTTAAAGTATGGAGGAATAATCAAATGGCTCGTATTTCTGGTGTAGACTTACCAAGAGAAAAACGTGTGGAGATCGGTTTGACATATGTGTACGGAATTGGCCGTGCCAGTGCAAACAAGATCCTGGAAGCAGCAAAAGTAAACCCGGATACCCGTGTAAGAGATCTGACGGATGATGAGGTTCGCAGAATCAGCGCCGTTATCGATGCGGATTATCAGGTAGAGGGTGACTTAAGACGTGAGATTGCTATGAATATCAAGCGTCTGCAGGAGATCGGATGCTACAGAGGTATCCGTCATCGTAAGGGACTGCCGGTACGTGGTCAGAAGACCAAGACCAACGCAAGAACAAGAAAAGGTCCGAAGAGAACAGTAGCAAATAAGAAAAAGTAGGCATTGAGTACTTAGCGAAGGCAAGCACAGAGTGCGCAGCCTGAGATTAGTACGAAAGCCCGCCAGGACACTTAATGAATGACGAGCGAAGCGAGGAAATGAATTTAGTGACCATGGTGTTACCTTAAAAAGAAAGAAGAAAGTAGGTTAGTTTAAAATGGCGAAAGTTACAAAGAAAGTGACAAAAAAGCGCATAAAGAAAAACGTTGAACGCGGACAGGCACATATTCAGTCATCTTTTAACAATACAATTGTTACTTTAACAGATACTGAAGGAAATGCTTTATCATGGGCAAGTGCCGGTGGTCTGGGATTTAGAGGTTCAAGGAAATCTACTCCGTATGCGGCTCAGATGGCAGCTGAGACAGCAACCAAGGCAGCATTAGTACATGGACTTAAGACAGTAGACGTTATGGTAAAGGGACCGGGTTCCGGCCGTGAGGCAGCAATCCGTGCACTTCAGGCATGCGGCCTGGAGGTAACCAGTATCCGCGACGTGACTCCGGTACCACACAATGGATGTCGCCCGCCCAAACGTAGAAGAGTCTAATTAGGAGGTACAAAGTAATGGCAGTCAATCGAGTTCCGGTTCTGAAAAGATGTCGTTCCCTTGGTCTGGAGCCGACAGTTTTAGGAATTGATAAAAAATCTACAAGAGAGTTAAGAAGAGCGAACAGAAAGATGTCCGAGTACGGACTTCAGCTTCGTGAAAAGCAGAAAGCAAAATTTATCTACGGCGTTCTGGAGAAGCCTTTCCGTAATTATTATGAGAAAGCAGACAGAATGAAAGGCATGACCGGTGAGAACCTGATGATTATGCTGGAGTGCAGACTGGACAATGTAGTATTCCGTTTAGGTCTTGCAAGAACCAGAAGAGAAGCCCGTCAGATTGTAGATCACAAGCATATTCTGGTAAATGGAAAGCAGGTCAATATCCCCTCTTACCAGGTAAAAGCAGGCGATGTAATCGAAATTAAGGAAAAATGCAGAGGATCTCAGAGATACAAAGACATCGTGGAGGCTACTGGCGGAAGACTGACACCGGAGTGGCTGGAGTCTGATTTGGAGGCATTAAAGGGAACTGTAAAAGAGCTTCCTTCCAGAGATGCAATTGATGTACCGGTAGATGAGATGCTTATCGTCGAGTTGTATTCTAAGTAATTGGGAGTATAACAGTTACAGTTCACTTTTGATGTGAACTGTAACATATAACACGTAGCATAACGCCACCCAACTAAAATATGAAGGAGGGGCCTTTTAGTGTTCGATTTTAACAAACCGAAAATTGAGATTGCAGAGATTTCAAATGACAAAAAGTATGGGAAATTTGTAGTTGAGCCGCTTGAGAGAGGTTACGGTACGACACTTGGCAATTCATTGAGAAGAATCATGCTTTCTTCCCTGCCGGGCGCTGCAGTGAGCCAGGTAAAGATTGAAGGTGTTCTCCATGAGTTCAGTTCTATTCCTGGCGTAAAGGAAGACGTAACTGAAATCATTATGAATATCAAAAATCTGGCGATTCGTAATACAAGTGATTCCAGCGAAGCAAAGATCGCTTACATTGAATTTGACGGCGAAGGAATTGTGACAGCAGCTGACATTCAGGCGGATCCCGATATTGAAATCCTGAATCCCGACCTGGTGATCGCCCATTTGAACGGCGGTGCGGACAGCAAATTATACATGGAGTTAACCATTACAAAAGGCAGAGGTTATGTGAGCGCAGAGAAGAATAAAAATCCGGATCTTCCTATTGGAGTGATTGCGATTGATTCTATCTATACTCCTGTAGAGCGTGTCAATATGACCGTTCAGGATACCCGTGTAGGTCAGGTGACAGACTTTGACAAGCTGACTCTGGATGTATATACCAATGGCACGCTGGTTCCTGACGAGGCAGTCAGCCTGGCAGCAAAGGTTTTAAGCGAGCATTTAAGCCTGTTTATTGATTTGTCTGAGAATGCCAAGACCGCAGAGATCATGGTAGAGAAAGAGGACAATGAGAAGGAAAAGGTACTTGAGATGAGCATTGACGAGTTGGAGCTTTCTGTTCGTTCTTTCAACTGTCTCAAGAGAGCAGGTATCAATACCGTAGAAGAGCTTTGTAACCGTACTTCTGAGGATATGATGAAGGTCCGCAACCTGGGCCGCAAGTCCTTGGAAGAGGTTCTGGCGAAGCTGAAAGAGTTGGGATTACAGTTAAACCCAAGTGATGAATAGTCACAACCCTCTCCAGTAAGACCGAAGAAGCATGGAGATGTGGTTCCACGAATGGAGGAGATGAAAAATGGCAAAGTATAGAAAACTGAGCAGAACTTCCAGTCAGAGAAAGGCTTTACTGAGAAATCAGGTAACGGCACTTCTTCAGCATGGAAAGATTGTTACTACTGAGGCAAAGGCAAAAGAAGTTCGCAAGATTGCTGAGGGCCTGATTGCGCTTGCAGTAAAGGAAAAGGATAACTATGAGACCGTAACCGTTACTGCTAAGGTTCCCCGTAAGGATAAGGACGGCAAGAGAGTAAAGGAAGTAGTAGACGGCAAGAAGGTTACCGTATTTGATGAAGTAGAAAAAACCATCAAGAAAGATCAGCCTTCCAGACTTCATGCCAGACGTCAGATGCTGAAGGTTCTTTATCCGGTAAAAGAGGTTCCGGAGAAAGCCGCAGGAAGAAAGAGAAATACCAAGCAGGTAGACATGGTAGCAAGACTTTTTGATGAGATTGCACCCAAGTATGTAAACCGCAACGGTGGTTATACGAGAATCGTTAAGATTGGCCAGCGTAAAGGTGACGCTGCTATGGAAGTTGTATTGGAGCTTGTATAAACAGCAGAATAAGATTTTTAAGAAAGCCTGTCCGGACTATATATTCCGGATAGGCTTTTATAGAAAGGGAGCGGCAATATGATATCAGAAGAATGCTACGAACTTGGAAGCAAAAGTTCCATTATACGCAAGATTTTTTCTTTTGGCCTAAAACGTAAGGCC
Source organism: Clostridia bacterium (assembly GCA_910574255.1). GTDB lineage: Bacteria > Bacillota > Clostridia > Lachnospirales > Lachnospiraceae > Laedolimicola. The sequence continues at coordinate 97,646 of CAJTAK010000011.1, read as the reverse complement.
CAGGTTGGCGCAGACAAGGTTTATGATTTTAGCTTGGGTAATCCAAGTATTCCGGCACCAGACACTGTTAAAAAGGCCATTTTAGAGCTGTTAGAGCAGCCGGCAGAGGAGATTCACGCTTATTCCCCAGCCCCGGGAGATGCGGCTGTACGTAAAACCATAGCAGAATCTTTGAATCGCCGTTTTGGAGAAAGCTTCACGGGCGACAATATATTTATGACCTGTGGTGCGGCAGCTTCCTTAAATATCTGTTTTCGGGCTCTCGGCAATCCTGGTGATGAATTTATTACCTTTGCTCCGTTTTTCCCGGAATATCGTTGTTGGGTAGAGGGAATAGGGGCTTCTTTGCAGGTAATACAGCCTCATCTGCCAGATTTTCAGATGGATCTGGAAGCTCTGGAACGACGGATTAACCCAAAGACAAAGGGTGTGATTGTTAACTCTCCAAACAATCCTTCCGGTGTAGTATACACCTTGGATACAATCAAAGGACTTGCGGCGCTTTTAAAGAGAAAATCGGAAGAATACGGAGAGCCCATATATCTGATTGCGGATGAACCTTATCGTGAGATTGTATATGACGGTATAGAAGTGCCATATCTTACAAAGTATTATGATAATACTTTGGTCTGCTATTCCTACAGCAAATCCCTGTCTCTGCCGGGAGAGCGCATTGGCTATATTGTAATTCCCAATCACCTGACAGATTATACAAAAGTATCTCCGGCTATTGCAGGAGCTGCCCGTGTTCTGGGGTTTGTTTGTGCACCGTCTTTGTTTCAACAGGTGGCGGCAAAATGTGTAGAGGATACAGGAGATATTGATGCATATAAGAACAATCGGGATCTGCTCATGAAAGGGCTTACCAGACTTGGTTATACCTGTGTGCCGCCTCAGGGAGCATTCTATCTTTTTGTAAAGGCTTTGGAGGAGGATGCCTATGCATTTTGCGAGCGAGCCAAAAAATATGATCTGCTCCTGGTTCCAAGTGACGACTTCGGCTGCCTGGGATATGTGCGGATTGCCTACTGTGTGGCAGAGAAAACCATTATAAATGCTATGCCTGCTTTTGAAAAGCTGATGAAAGAATATCAATAGATTTATTCCGGCAACTTTTTCGGACATTGCTGGCGATATTTGGATGCCGATCTGTTATCAGAGTGCAGCTTGCTAAACCTGTAGGATCCTTAATATAGTACATAGAACACCTGTCATAATGGCAGGTGCTTTTCTTTCCGTAAAGGGCGAATATGAATGGTATTAGGAACAGTTTTAGGCTTTCTGATTAATATATTATAGGGAAGCTGGACAGTAGATTTGGCAACCCATCAAGGGAAGGAAGAGGTGGCAGAATATGAGCAAGAAAGTGATTGACGTATCCTCCTATCAGGGAAATATTGATTGGGAAAAGGTAAAGGCATCGGGAATTCAAGGTGCAATTTTGAAAATAATCCGCAGAGATCTTACTCCGGACAGACAGTTTGAAAGCAATTGGAAGGGCTGTGAAAAGGCGTCTATCCCGATTATAGGCGTATACAATTACTCCTATGCTACAACAGTAAATAAAGCGAAAACAGATGCACAAAAAGTAATTGCTATTTTGTCAGGAAGAAAAGCAAAGGTCTGGCTCGATGTGGAAGATGTCTCCCAGCAGGGTTTGGGAGCTGCTTTGATACAAGTGATAAAAGCATATCAAAAACAAATTGAATTGGCAGGCCTGGAATTTGGCATCTATACAGGCTTATCATTTTATAACAAAAATTTAAAACCATATGCGAAAGAGCTTCTTTGCAGTTTTTGGATTGCCAGATATCCATCCAATAATGCAGTAGAGGCATCAGCAAATCCTTCAGCCAATAATAAGCCGGCATTGTCAAGCACGCTGGAGGGGTGGCAATACAGTTCCAAAGGCAGGGTCTTAGGAATCAAAGGTGATGTAGACCTGAATCTATGGTATGGAGATTTGGCAATAAACAATGGCAATAAACAAAAAAATCCATATCCGATTCCCCAAAGACTTTTGAGCCTTAAATCGATACCATTGTATGGAGAAGATATTAAATGGGTTCAACATCATTTGATTCGTCTAAAATTCCTGCCGGGTAAAAATGCCAAAGGAAACAATAATATTGACGGAATTTTCGGGAAAGCTACGGAGAAGGCTGTAAAAACAGCACAGGCGCATTTTGGAGTTGCGGTGGATGGAATTGTGGGAAAGAGAACCATTCAGGCGTTCCAAAACAGTTAGCATATACATCAGCAATTAAAAATATTATAAAAACGTATGAAAACATAAAGCTTAGATACACTAGGAAAATCTTAGAATTTATGTTAAAATACATTGGGTATTCCAAATGTTTTACGGAATCTTAATAAAAATATAGAAGGAAGTTAAGAAATCTGCGTTAGCATAGTTACAGGCAGATTGTAAAATACTATGAAGTATGAACATATGGAGAAAGCAGCTTTCCTGGAGCGTCCAAATCGCTTTGTAGCCTATGTGCAGACGGCAGGAGGGCGAGAGATTTGTCATGTAAAAAATACGGGCCGCTGTCGGGAGCTGTTGCTGCCGGCGGCGGAGATCTATGTGCAGCGGCAGTCTAATCCGAAGAGAAAGACCCCCCTTGATCTGATAGCGGTAAAAAAAGGGGACAGGCTTATTAATATGGATTCTCAGGCGCCTAACCGTGTGACGGCAGAATGGCTGCGGACAGGAGATTTTTGCAGCCCGGATGCCATGATACGGCCGGAATGCCGTTATGGGAATTCCAGATTTGATTTTTACATTGAAGATGGCCGGCGGAAGATTTTCATGGAAGTGAAAGGAGTTACTCTGGAGGAAGAAGGAATCGTTCGCTTTCCGGATGCGCCCACTGAACGGGGCGTTAAGCATATTCAGGAATTAATAGAATGTAAGAAAGCAGGTTATGAGGCTTATATATTTTTTGTGATTCAAATGAAAAATGTACACTTTATGGAGCCCAATGACCGAACCCATCCGGCCTTTGGAAAAGCTCTTAGAAAGGCGGCGGCAGAAGGCGTAGGTATCTTTGCCAGAGATTGTGTGGTGGAGCCGGATACACTTGTGATAGATCAGGAAGTTGAGGTTCGATTGTAGATGGAGACTTTGAAAGAGATAGTGAATCCGCTTCTGAAATGGTATGATGGACATGCCCGGGTACTTCCCTGGAGAGAAGAGCCCACACCATACCGTGTGTGGGTATCGGAAATTATGCTGCAGCAGACCCGTGTGGAGGCAGTAAAGCCATATTTTGAAAGGTTCCTGAGGGAACTGCCGTCCATTCGTGATTTGGCAAATGCCCCGGAGGCTCGGCTTATGAAGCTGTGGGAGGGCTTAGGCTACTATAATCGTGTACGTAATATGCAGAAAGCGGCAAAAGAACTGCTCAAGGAGCACGGCGGAGAGATGCCCTCGGACTATGACAGGATTCGGGAGCTTCCGGGAATCGGAAGCTATACGGCAGGCGCAATAGCTTCCATTGCTTTCGGTATCCCAAGGCCGGCGGTAGACGGCAATGTGCTTCGGGTCCTGTCGAGAGTTCAGAAAAGCTATGAGGACATTATGAAGCAGTCTGTCCGCCGAAAAATGGAGGAGCAGATACAGGCAGTGATTCCAAAAGAACGGGCAGGCGATTTTAACCAATCTCTTATTGAACTTGGGGCCATTGTATGTGTGCCGAATGGGGAACCCAAATGCGGGGAATGTCCTTTAAAAGAGTTGTGCAAAGCCCATGGGGACAATGTGGAACTGGAATTGCCCAAAAAGACGCCGCCGAAAAAGCGCCGTATTGAAAGGCGGACAGTGTTGGTGTTGCTTTCAGATAATAAAGCAGCATTAAAGAAGCGCCCTCCAAAAGGGCTTTTGGCCGGTTTATATGAACTGCCCAATCTGGATGGACAGTACGACAGCGAAAAGGTTTTGGAGTATGTAAAGGGTCTTGGCCTGTCACCTATCCGAATACAGCCTCTTCCGGAGGCAAAACATATTTTCAGCCACATCGAATGGCATATGGCCGGCTTTGCAGTGAAGATAGAGGAGCCGGATCAGGAACCGGAAGGCTTTTTCTTTGTGGAGAAAGCACAGATGGAGGAGACTTATTCTATTCCTGCGGCATTTAGTGCTTATACGGAGTATTTTAAACATTGTTTTTAAAAGCATGTAAGACGAAATTATAAAAAGAGGTACAAAAAGAGCATAGAGGTGAGAAAAATGTATGATGCAATCGTAATCGGTTCCGGAATTGCCGGGGCGGCAGCCGCAAGAATACTGGCGGAGGAACAGGAAAAATCCGTACTGGTGCTGGAGAAAAAGGCTCATATAGGCGGCAACTGCTATGATGAGGAGGATCACTATGGAGTTCTGATTCATCGTTATGGCCCCCATATTTTCCATACAAATGATGAGGAGGTTTATGCCTGGCTTTCCCGCTTTACCGACTGGTATGCGTTTGGGCATGAAGTAGTGGCAAAGGTGGACGGGGAACTGATACCGGTGCCGTTTAACCTGAACACTTTAAAACAGGTTTATGGTGAGGAAAAGGCTGCGGCGCTGGAAAAAAAGCTGACGGACACTTTTGGAGAAGGAGCCCGTGTGCCTATCTTGAAGCTGCGTCAGCAGCAGGACCCGGAGATTCAGGCGATTGCTGATTATGTTTATGAAAATATTTTCCTGCGGTATACCATGAAGCAGTGGGGACAGAAGCCCGAGGAGATCGACCCTGCGGTAACAGGCCGGGTACCGGTGGTAATCTCCCATGACAACCGGTATTTTGGAGATAAATATCAGGGAATGCCCCTTGACGGTTACACTCCTATGTTTGAAAAAATGCTGGATCATCCTCTGATTGAGGTGCGGATAGGAGTGGATGCAAGGGAAGTACTGGAGCTTTCCGAGGAAACGGGAAAAGTTCTGCTTCATGGAGAGGAATTTACAGGCAGTATCATATATACGGGACCTGTTGATGAGCTTTTTGGATGCCGCTTCGGACGTCTGCCTTACCGCTCTCTGCGTTTTGACTTTGAGCATTTGAACATTCCTGATTATCAGGGGCACAGTGTAGTTAATTATACGGTAAGTGAAGATTTTACCAGAATTACGGAATTTAAGCACCTGACAGGACAGAAAACGGAGGGAACCACCATTGTTCGGGAGTATCCCTTTGCTTACACAGGAGCGGAGGGAGAGATTCCCTATTATGCAATTATGAATCCGGAAAATAATAAGCTGTATGAGAAATATGCGGCCCTTACGGAACAATTTTATGACTTTCATCTATTGGGACGGCTTGCGGAATATAAATATTATAATATAGATGCCATGGCGGCAAAAGCCATAGCACTGGCCAGAAGTCTGGCGAATTCATGACAATGACATCAAATAGACATTTAGGAGGACGACATGAAGCTGTTATCAATTGCAATTCCCTGCTATAATTCGGAAAACTATATGCGAAACTGTATTCATTCTCTGCTGGTAGGCGGCGAGGAAGTGGAGATTATTATTGTAGATGATGGTTCTACGGACGGAACGGCTGCTATTGCGGATGAGTATGCGGAAAAATATCCCACAATTATCAAAGCGGTTCATCAGGTGAACGGAGGTCATGGTGAGGCTGTAAATACAGGACTTCGCAATGCCACGGGCCTGTATTTCAAGGTAGTGGACAGCGATGACTGGGTATCCATTTCCGCCTATAAGGAGATTCTGAAAGCGCTGGAGAATCTGGCAGGAGCAAGTCCTCTGGTGGATATGCTGATCAGCAACTTTGTGTATGAGAAAGAAGGGCAGAAGCGGAAAAAGGTTATGAGCTACCGCTCGGCATTTCCCCAGGATCGGGTATTTACATGGGATGATGTAAAGTTTCTCCATAAGGGACAGTATATTCTGATGCATTCTGTGATTTACCGGACCAAGCTTTTGCGGGAGTGCCAATTGGAATTGCCGAAGCATACCTTTTATGTGGATAATATTTTTGTATATCATCCATTGCCCTATGTAAAGTATCTGTATTATATGAATGTGAACTTTTACCGCTATTATATCGGGCGTGAAGATCAGTCTGTCAACGAGAAAGTGATGATAAGCCGTCTGGATCAGCAGCTGAAGGTGAATTACATTATGATTGATGACTATAAGCTTACAGATGCCAGACAGATTCCAAACCGAAAGCTGCGGCACTATATGAAGAATTATCTTGAGATCATTATGGTGGTGTCATCTATTATTGCTATCCGTTCCGGCACAAAGGAAAATCTGGAGAAAAAGTATGAACTCTGGAAATATCTGAAAAAGAGGGATCGCCGGCTGTATTATGAATTGAAATGGGGAATCATGGGAAGAAGCATGAACCTGCCGGGAAGAAGCGGGAGGAAGATATCGGAAGCGGCTTATAAAATTGCCAATAAGTTTGTTGGGTTTAACTAAAATAAAAGGAGGGTGCCTAAAGTTCTTAGCACCCTCTTAATTTAATTATGCTGGTTATTCACTTATAAGCGGTGGCTGCTAAATCCTAAACCCCCACAGGTTTCCGCCTTCTGGAACGTACAAAAGAAAATTCCGTATGGTACACAAGCTGTTCCATTAAGACACCAAGAAGAATTCCGGATATCACATCCAAAACGGAATGCTGCTTCAAAAACATGGTAGATAAAACAATGGAAACCATCAGGAGGAAGGAGCCTCCCCGAATCCAAATATTTTTCCCAAGCTTTTGATTGTTGACAACAGCAATATGGGCCGCAATGGAATTATACACATGCAGGCTTGGGAAAATATTAGTTGCCGTGTCCGCCCGGTACAAAATTGAGATGGCAAAGGTAAAAATATTATGCCGCTCAAAGGATGCAGGTCTAAGCAAATGGCCGTTTGGATATATGGTAGATACAATCAGAAACAGTGTCATTCCCGTAAACAGGAAGATACAGTACTGATAAAATTCTCTTTTGTTCTTAAGCTGAAAAAATAAATAAGCAAGGACTGCAGGCACATACACAAACCATAGCAGGTAAGGCACGATAAACCCTTCCAAAAAGGGAATCCGGTCATCCAGCGCTGCATGGATCACATGGTAGGGCAGATTCGCCCGGCTTTCCAGCCATATGAACCAGGGCATGTAGATAAATGCATACAGCAAAACGAGAGAATGGTTATACTTGTGAAAAAACGCTTTCATTTCTCCATCTTCTTTCCTAAAAAATCTGATAAATATTATCATCATTCCGATAGAACAATAACACATCATATTTTTTCTGACAATAACCTTTATAATATATTAAGAAATTTTTTTGAAATTATGTGATTTTCCATAGCATTTATAAAGCTTAAGGATTTCCAGCAATGATAGTAAGGGCATTGGGAAGGCAGGAAATAGTGAGTACATCCTCCGGCGTATAAGGCTCTCCGTCCGCATGGAAGGGAAAAGGCTTTTCCGGACAGATTTCTAAAGTCTTCGTACGATACAGGTGGATTCCCCGGAAAATGGTATGTCTGCCAAAATAGGCAGTAGGGAACATGAGGGCAATAATCAGTTTGCTTAAGCCTTCCACCACGCAGACATCCAAAAATCCGTCATCCGCCCTGGCTTTTGGACACATTTTCAGACCGCCTCCCTCATAAGTACAGTTCAGGGCTGAGAGAAAATAAGTGCGTGGAAAATACAGCTTCTTGTGCTGATCCAGAGTGAGTCGGACAGGAGCCGGACGGAACAAAAGGATCTGCTTTAAAGCGATTCCCACATAGGTGAGTTTGCCAAGTCCAAATCGGTTCAGCATATTCTTGATTGGAGAGGCCAAAGCTTCCTGACAGACCGCAGCATCAAAGCCGCATCCGCAGCTCCCGGCGAAACGGCGGGAATAAGAACTATAGGAAATAAGACCTAAATCAATTTTTCGAAAATAAGAGGGATGCAGTACATTCTGCAGAGCAGCCTCCGGTGTGGAAGGGAGCTTTAAACTTCTGGCAAAATCATTGCTGGATCCAGTGGGAATGTAAGCGAAGGTGATTTTTGTAAAGTCACAAATACCGTCAACCACCTCATTCACTGTGCCGTCTCCGCCGACGGTAACAAGAGTCAGCTTTTCGCCCTGAGAAGTAATTTCCTTAGCCAGCTTTGTGGCATGATAACGGTAGGAGGTGAAGAATACCCGGTATTCCACCTGCTCCTGTTCCAGAATCCCTTCTACGATCTGCCAGACAGCCTTGCCTCTGCCGGAGCGTGAACTGGGATTGACGATAAAATAGTACATTTGGTTATCCCCCTCTTTTGTCTGCAGTATGAGTTCTGAAAAACAGATACTGCTCGTTACCTGTATGGACAGTATAACATTCACATTTTTGGGAAGCAAGCAAATTGAAAGAAAAGTCTGATTTTCATTGACAGAAGAGGAAATTTTCGCTATAATCCCGCATATTAAGAGACCATAAGAAAAGATGCAAAGAAAGGAAAACCAAAGGAAGAGGGAGAATGAGAGGAAGACGGGGGCGCTTGACAGCAGTATGCTTTTTTATTTTGTTTTTGTTGGGATTTGAGGCGGGAGGATTTCAGATCTCCCTTCTGCAGATTGTAGAGACAGAAGGATTTTCGCCGGGGTTAAGCGGTGTTCTGGTATCCGGACAATATGGAGCCATTATTATTATGCCGCTGCTTGTGGGTGGTTTTGCAGATCGGAGGGGAAAGCGGAAGGTGTTGGCGGCCTCTTGTCTGTTCTTTGCCCTTGGCGCATTTGGAATGTCATTTTTCCATGCCTTTGGTGCGCTGATGCTCTCGGCCTTTGCTATTGGGACAGGCTACAGCGTCAGTGAAAGTATCGGATCGGCGCTGCTGGCGGAGGCTCATGGAGAAAAATCAGGAAAATATATGAACCTTTCCCAGTGCTTTTTCAGCTTAGGAGCTATGGTGAGCCCCCAGCTTTTGGAATTTGGAAGCAGGAGCTTTGGATGGAGTTATCAGAGTCTTTTCCGTATCTGCGCCGCTGCCGGGCTGGCTGCCTGTGTAAGTGTTATCGCTTTATCCGGAAAGGATACGGTACATATAACCTCTTTGCGGCAGGATGAGACACAGACTATAGGCAAAGAGATCCTTTATCTGGCAGCAGGACTGTTTGTCTATTCCAGCCTTGAGGGAGGCATCAGCTACTATATGGACAGCTTTGTCACAATGGAACTGCTGCGGCCGGAGCATGGGGCCAATATGCTGTCTCTCTTCTGGCTGTTTATGCTTGGAGGACGTGTGATTTGCGGAATGCTGTATCGGTATCGGCGTGTGCTCCTTGGAACCAGCCTGTTCGGAACGGCTGTCTTTTTGCTGCTTATAAGTATCTTTCCCTCTCTTGCCATGGGGTATGTCTGCTTTTCCCTGACAGGCTTCTGCCTGGCATCTATCTGGCCCAATCTGATGAGTCTTGCGGTGGAGGGCTATGCGGGCAATTCAGCACAGGCAGCAGGAATTATCTCTACAGGAGGCGGACTTGGTGCAGTTCTTTCCCCGCTTTTTCTTGGAGCGCTTATGGACGGTGCAGGACTTCGACCCGGCTTTGGAGTATTGGGAGTTATTGCCCTGGCCGGAATGCTGATCTGCAGGGGATACTATAAAACTATGGAAAGAAAAGCCTCTTAAAGCTCTTAGTCCCCGGCAATGACCTTTTCAATCCCCCCCATGTCAGCCGCCGTGTCGGTAAAGGAGCTCCAGTAGCTGCCGATAATCTTTCGGGAGGCGGCAAGACACCAGAGATCGATAAGGGCATCCTGCATGCCTTCAATAGAATCCCGATTCTGAACACGAAGCTCATTGCTGATAATCCGGCCGGGAAAGGTTTTTCTAAGAAAGGCTTCTTCCTTATTGTCATCTGTAGCAAGGAAAAAGCAAGTCTCAGGGTGAGCAGCCAACTCCTGCTTCATCAAAGCCACAAATTGCTCTGTAGTGCTCTTGCCCATAGAAACTGTATTATCCGTCCGTCGGATATGAACGCCTACACAGCGCTTCCCAAAGGAAGCAGTCATAAGATCAATGCGCTTCTGCAGAGGGGCGGCAGGTACATAAAAATGATAGTCATGGGAAGGATAAAAATGTTCCCAGGTGAAAAGATAGACGGGATTCTTCAGGCTCTCATAAAAGTCCTGATGAAGGATGCCGTCTGTTTTGTGATTGAGAATATCATCATTTCCAAAACGCTGTCTGGCAATAAGCTGATAAAAAAGCTTACGTGGATCCTTCAGAGAACGAATGTTGATGATTCGAATCTCTTTCACTGGTCGAAAGAGAGCTTCAAATGAGCAGTTAAGCTCCGGGCAGAGATACCAGAGCACAATGAGGCGCTCCCCTCTCTTTTTTGCCAATTCCCAAGCGGAATTAATCACTCGCATCCTATTGCATAAACCGCCGGAAGGTTGTATTATTAACATAGTGTGGTCTGCCTTTCTTTAAGAAATGGTACAAGTCTATCTTAGTATAACACAATTTTAAGCAGATGAAAACATGGGAGAAATCATGAAACCGCAGAAAATTAAAAATTTATTTTTGCGTCAGAGCTATCAGGACGCATGGGAAGAATATGAGAAATCTCTTGCAAAGAAATATTTTATCCGATGGGATTATGTGATTCTGACTGCCTCAAATGAGGAGCAGGCATCCGCTTATCAGGCACAGCTGGATGCAAGGCTGGAACAAGGGAGGCTTCCAAAGCAGACTGTTTACAAGGTGCTTCCTGATCCGGAAGGAAAGCGTGTAGGTTCCGGGGGCGCTACCTTCCATGTAATGAAATATATCAGTGAACAGTCAGAAGATGAGCAGTGCTTCCGGAATAAGCGGATCCTGGTGATTCATTCCGGCGGCGATTCCAAGCGTGTGCCCCAGTATTCGGCCTGCGGCAAGCTGTTTTCCCCGGTGCCAAGGGAACTTCCCGACGGACACCGCTCTACTCTGTTTGATGAATTTATTATCGGCATGTCCGGAATGCCTGCCCGTTTTAAGGAAGGGATGCTGGTGCTGTCCGGAGATGTTTTATTACTCTTTAATCCTCTGCAGGTGGATGTGGCCTTTCGGGGAGCAGCAGCCATCTCAGTGAAGGAACATGTGGAAACAGGGAAAGATCACGGTGTATTTTTAAGTGATTCCCAAGGATACGTAGGCAACTTTCTGCACAAGCAGAGTGTAGAACAGTTGCGCCGCCTTGGAGCTGTGAACAGACAGAATGCAGTAGATCTGGATACTGGAGCGATTTTGCTGGACTGCGATCTGCTGGAAAGCCTGTTTGGACTGATCGGCGAGAACGGCAAAGTGGTTTCGGAGAAATACGCCCGTTTTGTCAATGACAGAGCGCGCATCAGCTTTTATGGAGATTTTCTGTATCCTCTGGCATCCAGGGCTACACTGGAACGGTATTTGGAGGAAAAGGCGGAGGGGGAGATCTGCGAAGAACTATTAGATTGCAGACGGGCAATCTGGGAGGCTGTCAACTCATATTCTCTGAAGCTTCTCTGTCTTGCTCCGGCGCAGTTTATCCATTTCGGTACGACTGGGGAGCTGCTTAGGCTTTTGACCGAAGAGATTGATAATTATGAATTTCTGGATTGGAAAGGACAGATTTTCGGTGTGGAGGAGCATCCGGGAGCCTGTGCCTACAGTAACAGTTATATAGAAAAAAATACAAAGATTGCAGCTTCTTCATATATTGAGGACAGTTATATTTATGAGGGAACAGAGATAGGAGAAAACTGTGTGATCGCAGCAGTTACCTTAAGGGGAGAGCAGATTCCGGATCACACGGTACTGCACGGTCTGAAGCAGAAGGACGGAACCTTTGTGATTCGAGTTTACGGGGTAGGCGACAATCCGAAGGTGACACTGGAGGAAAAGGGCGCTTTTCTGGGGGGGACTCTGGAGGGGCTCTTAGAAGCGGCAGGTTTAAAGCCGGAAGAAGTATGGAAGGGAGAGCAGCATTATCTGTGGAATGCGGCTCTTTATCCGGTGTGTCAGACCATTGGGGAAGCTGTGGGTGCGGCTATGCTGATTCTGGATATGGCAGCAGGAAAGACCCGGCAGGCAGAGACATACAGGAGAATGAAGCGGTTAAGCCTTCAGGAAAGCTTTGAGCAGGCAGATATTCGGGAAATAGCGGCATGGCAGGCCAAGCTGAATACTCAGGTGCGGATTACCCGTTTCCTTCTGGCGCTTAAGGAGCGAAAGAGTGTCAGGGAGGCAACAGCGGTTTTTGGAAATCAGGGAATGACAGAGGCGCAGCTTGAGAAGCTGAAAGACATTGCAGAACAAGAAGAGTTTGGGATGCGCATGCGCCTTTACTACTATTTGTCAAAAATGACGAAAGGACACATAAGCGAGGAGCTTGAGGATACATGCTTCCGGTATATCTGTGACAGTCTGTATGATGCAAGTATTGGAAATGCACCTTTTGAGGAAGGGTATCATATAACCCGGGAAGAGGTTCAGGTGGAGCTTCCCGTTCGGGTGAACTTTGGCGGCGGCTGGTCTGATACGCCCCCTTACTGTAATGAACATGGGGGAACAGTGCTGAATGCGGCAGTGAGATTGAACGGGATTCTTCCGGTGGTAGTGACTGTGCGGAGGCTTGATAAGCCCTGTATCGCTCTGGCCAGCACAGACTCAGGCGCATATGAAGAATTTACAGATGTCAGGCGTCTTCAGAGCTGCCGGGATCCTTTTGATACTTACGCACTGCACAAGGCGGCACTTTTGGCCTGCGGCATTGTGCCCCTTACCGGAGCGGCAACACTGGAAGAGCTTATGGAGAAACTGGGAGGCGGGCTGTATCTGTCCACGGCAGTAATGGGAATCCCCAGAGGATCCGGCCTTGGAACCAGCAGCATTTTGGCCGGGGCCTGTGTAAAAGCCATTTTTGAATATATCGGAAAAGATGTTACTGAGAATGAGCTGTATACCCATGTGCTCTGCATGGAGCAGCTTATGAGTACCGGGGGCGGCTGGCAGGATCAGGTAGGCGGCCTTACAAATGGAATTAAGCTGGCGGCCACAAGGCCGGGACTTCTCCAGGAGATTCAGGTAGAACATTTGGCCATGCCCAAAGAGGCCATGGAAGAACTGCAGGAACGCTTTGTTCTGATCTATACGGGACAGCGCCGCTTAGCCCGGAATCTGCTCAGAGAGGTTGTGGGCGGCTATATTGGCTCCAATCCCAATTCCATAGAGGTTCTCTATGAGATTCAGCGCATGGCGGTGCTGATGAGGTTTGAACTGGAAAAGGGAAATATTGACGGTTTTGCAGAGCTTCTGGAGCGCCATTGGGAGCTGTCCAGGCGGCTGGATGGAGGCAGCACCAACACCTGTATTGACCAGATCTTTTTAAGCTGTCAGGATCTGCTGGCTGCGCGGATGATCTGCGGCGCCGGCGGCGGCGGTTTTTTGCAGGCAGTTCTTAAGAAAGGGCATACCAAGGAGGAGCTGCGTGCCCGGATTCGAAGCGTATTTCAGGACAGCGGCGTGGATGTATGGGACTGCGAGATTGTATTTTGACGGCATCTGCCGGACAGTGCCTGGCATCCGTATGAGCGGGGGATGTCTGGCGGATGCGGAACTGGAATGGAGAATGGTTTGAAGGTAATGCAGATTAATACTGTGTGCGGCAGCGGAAGCGTCGGCCGTATTACAGTGGATTTGATACAGGCTCTGGAGACAGAAGGGGATACCGGCCTGGCGGCCTTTGGCCGGAGAGAAGGCCCTTTGGGAATAAGCACGTATAAATTTGGAACAAATTTGGACATGGGAATTCATGTGCTCCATACCTTCTTTCGGGGGGAGCATGGCTTTGCCTCCAAAAAGCAGACAGGACACTTGCTGCAAAAGATTGAGGAATATAATCCGGATATTATCCATCTGCACAACATTCACGGGTTTTATCTGGATGTGGAGCAGTTATTTGCTTATCTGAAAAAGTCAGGACGGCCTGTGGTGTGGACGCTTCATGACTGCTGGAGCTTTACGGGGCATTGTGCCCATTTTGATTATATTGGCTGTATGAAGTGGAAGACAGGCTGTGAGAGCTGTCCCCAATACAAGAGCGTCTATCCGTATGCTTTGTTCAAGGACAATTCGAAAGAGAACTACAGACGGAAAAAAGCAGCTTTTACAGGAGTACCTCAGCTTACCATTGTAACTCCTTCCCAGTGGCTTTCCCTTCTGGTAAAGGAGTCTTATTTGAAGGAATACCCAGTTCGAGTGATTCCAAATGGAATCGCCCTTAATAAGTTCCATCCGGTGGATAAAGGACTTCGAAAACGCCTTGGCATGGAGAAAAAGTTTATTCTTTTAGGTGTTGCAGGTATGTGGGAAGAGCACAAGGGTTATGCTTACTTTGAGACTATTGCAGATCGGCTGGATGATTCCTGCCAGATTATTCTCATCGGTCTTTCCAGGCAAAAACTCAGAAAGCTGCATCCGAAGATTTATGGGGTAATGCGTACCAACAGTATGGAAGAGCTGGCAGAATATTATTCCATGGCAGATGTCTATGTGAATCCTACTTTGGAGGATACCTTTCCCACTACGAATTTGGAGGCGCTGGCCTGCGGGACGCCGGTAATTACCTTTGCCACAGGCGGAAGTGTGGAATCTGTGGATGAGGCCACAGGAAAGATTGTACCTAAGGGAGATACGGAGAAGCTTCTTCAGGCCGTCAGAGAGCTGCAAGGTGAGCCTTCTAAGGAAATGGCATGCCTTAAAAAGGCAGAAGGATATAATAAGGATGACAGGTTCCGGGAGTATCTTAGGCTGTACCGGGAGCTTTTGGAGGAAACAGATGCATAAGCCAAAGGTGTCCATTGTGACAACAACCTACAATGACAGGGAAAGCCTGAAAAAAACGATTTGTCAGATTAGGCAGCAGGACTATGATGATTTGGAATATATTATAGTAGACGGCGGTTCTGCTGATGGAACGCTGGAAGTAATAAGAGAAGCGAAAAAGGAGTTTGGAGAAAGGCTTTTGTGGGTTTCCGAACCAGATAAGGGCATTTATGACGCATTGAACAAAGGGCTTCGTATGGCATCGGGAGATATCTTGGGCTGTTGCTTTGATCAGTTTGCCAAAAGAGATGTAATATCTAAAATGGTGGAGGTAATCCTTCGGGAGGGCACAGACGGAGTCCATGGAGATCTGTGCTACATGGACGGAGAACGAGTGGTTCGCAAATGGCATCAGGGACAGGGGAAGATTCGCTATGGCTGGATGCCGGGACATCCCACCCTCTATCTGCGCCGTGAGGTATATGAGAAGTTCGGATATTACAAGACCGATTATCGAATCTCGGCGGATTATGAGTTTATGATTCGGATTCTGAAGGACGGACAGGTGAAGCTTTCCTATCTGCCGGAGGTTCTTGTGTATATGGCTCATGGAGGAACCAGCACCAACAGCCTGGGGGCTTATCTTAAAGGGATGAAGGAGGGACATCGGGCCCTTATTGAGAATGGGGTGAAAGCTCCATGTTTTACAGATCTGTGCAGAACCGTACGTGTACTTGCACAATTTGTTAAAAAGAGGTAAACTACACAAAAGAAAAATGTTGGCGTCTGCTTTGAACAGTGACAAAGGACATAATGACAGAAAACAGAGGGTGATTAAAATTGGAATTGATTTATCAGATAACAAATGAGCTGTGGAAAAAAATTCTTAATTGGATGAAGGAAGAGAAGAACCAGGAACGGTTTTTATGGGTGTGTTTTGGAATCAGTCTGCTTCCGCTCCTGGCTTTAAGTTTTTTCAACCATCCTGTCATGGACGATTTCAATTACGGAATCCTGACTCACCGGGCTTTTATGGAGAATAAGGGACTAGGCTTTGTGATTCCTGTACTTCAGGCGGCTGTTCAGCGTTCTGTGAACCTGTGGCATAGCTGGCAGGGAACATTTAGCTTTGCTGTGATAGGAGCCCTGCGGCCTTCGATTTTTACGGAAAAGCTGACCTTTACCCATACTTTTATTTTATTGGCCCTGCTTATTACCGGAATGGTCTATTTTTCAAAGATTGTATTGCATCGGATTCTGGGCTTGTCCAGACATGCAGCCATGATTGTGGCGATTCTTGTTATGACTCTGTGCATTCAGTATGTGCCTGTGGGACTGGAGGCTTTTTACTGGTGGATCGGGAGCATTGGCTATACGGGACTTTTCGGCGTAATGCTGGTGCTGTTTGCCAAGCTGTTTTTAAGTAAATACGAAAAGCACATTTCCGCAAAGCGCATGGCGGCTATGACTGCCCTGGCCTTTCTTCTGTCAGGCGGCATGTATCCGATTCTCCTTTTGACAGCCGTGCTTATGGTACTGAATCTGCTGGATATTCTGATTGGAAAGCAGTATGATAAGACCATGAAAATTCAGACAGCAGCCATGAATGTCATATTCTTTGCAGGTTTTATTCTGAATGTGGCTGCACCGGGGAACAGGCGCAGACAGTCAAATTTTGATCCGCGCACACCTCTAGAGGCTATATATAAATCCTATACCAAATCAATAGATTATCTGTTTGAATGTACCAATGTGATCATTGCGCTGGTGATGATTGGCTTGTTTGTCTATATGTTGTACAAGCTTAAGGATACGAAGTTTTCCTTCCGCTGCCCTTTTATGTTTACTCTGGTAAGCTACAGTATGGTGGTGGTTATGTGGGTGCCGGCTATCTATGCTGTGCGCTTTATCTCTGGCGGGCGTTACTATAATATTCTCTATTATGGAGTTATTATGTTCTATACAGCCAACGTTATATATTATGCAGGCTGGCTCCGCCGCCAGTACGAAAAGTGCGGGACACAGGTACAAAAGCTTATCCGGGATGCGGCTCCGGTGCTGATGGGCGTGCTGGGGATCTTCTGTGTGGTTCTTGGATTTTTGAAAATCAATATTGTGACAGATTTAGAGGAGATCACTTCTGCAACGGCTCTCAAATCCATGGTTTACGGGGAGGCTCAGGTGTACCATCAGGAGATTAAGGAGCGTGAGGCAATGTATAACGACCCGAACATCCGGGAAGTGGAAGTAGAGGAAGTCACTTATCGTCCGGAACTTCTGTATTTCGGAACGCTGACTCCGGATCCGGATGAGAGCCGGAATCAGGCTATGTGTGACTATTATGATAAGGATTATATGGTAAAGCTTGTCCCGGAAGAGGAAGAAGGAGCTGAAGAAGAAGCCAGTGAAGAAACCGGGGATAGTGAAGACGCCGAAAAGGGAGAAGATGAATGAAATGTCTGGTGATTATTCCGGCATACAATGAAGAAGACAATATTGTTCGTGTGATTGAGAATCTGAAAGAGAATTACTCCGCTTATGATTATATTGTGATCAATGACGGATCTTCGGATAATACGGCAGGGCTCTGCCGGAAAATGGGTTATGAGCTGGTTGACCTTCCGGTAAATCTGGGGCTGGCCGGAGCCTTTCAGACAGGGCTTAAATATGCTTACCGCAAGGGCTACGATTACGCCATCCAGTTTGATGCGGACGGGCAGCATCGGCCGGAATTTATTGGCTCTATGTTGGACAAGATTCAGGAGGGATATGATATTGTTATCGGCTCCCGTTTTGTGACAGAGAAGAAGCCTCATTCCATGCGGATGCTTGGAAGCAACCTGATTTCTCTGGCAACCAGGCTGACCACGGGACGAAAGGTCAAGGATCCCACCTCAGGCATGCGTATGTTCAATAAGAAAATGATTGCAGAGTTTGCTCTGAATCTGAACTATGGCCCGGAGCCGGATACCATTTCCTACCTGCTGAAGCAGGGAGCCACAATTGCAGAGGTACAGGTAGAGATGGATGAGCGGATTGCAGGGGAGAGCTATTTGAACCTTTCCCGATCTGTAATGTATATGCTGCGGATGCTGCTGTCCATTCTGTTTATTCAGAACTTTCGAAAGCGCAGGGAGGTGAAAGGTAGATGACACCCATATTTCGTATTCTTTTGATTGTGGTGTCTTTGATCACCACCTATTATATCTTAAAAAGAATCCGTCAGTCCAAGCTGCAGATTGAGTATGCTATTTTCTGGATTCTTTTTTCCGGGGTATTGATTGTATTCAGTCTGTTTCCCTGGCTGGTATCCATGTTTACCAGATTGATCGGGATGCAGCTTCCGGTAAATTTTATCTTCCTGTTGTTTATCTTTGTGCTGATGGTGAAGCTTTTCTTTATGACCATTGAGCTGTCTACTCTGGAGAATAAGGTCAAGGATCTGACACAGGAGCTTGCTTTAGAGGAAAAGGAACGTCGGGATGAGCAGAAAAGGCTGTTGGAAGAAACAAAGCCAGGAAACGAAGCAGAACAGAAATAGATATGAAACAGCAGCATATAAAAGGCTGCAAAACTGGAATAAGAATAAGGAGAGAGTGATGAAAAAGATTATGGTTACAGGTTGCAATGGGCAGCTTGGGAGGGCGATCAATCAGCAGTATGCAGGAAGTGCGGAATATGAGTTGATTAATACAGATGTGGGAGAGCTGGATATCACAAAGGTGGAGGATGTGCTGGCTTTTACCCGGGAGGTGAAGCCTTATGCCATCATTAACTGTGCAGCATACACCAATGTGGATAAGTGTGAGACAGAGGTTGATCTGGCCTATAAGATCAATGCTGTCGGAGCCCGAAATCTTGCCATTGCCGCAGCAGATGCGAAGGCGAAGCTGATGCATGTTTCCACGGATTATGTGTTTCCGGGGGATGTGTGTGAAAAGCCCCTGACAGAATTTGACACACCTGCGCCCAAAAGTATGTATGGGGCTACCAAGCTGGCAGGAGAGCAGTTTGTCAGGGATTTTGCGGAAAGATTTTTCATTATCCGGACAGCATGGCTCTATGGGGACGGCCACAATTTTGCTAAGACCATGCTGAAGCTTTCGGAAACCAATGATACCATCGGAGTTGTGATGGATCAGGTGGGAACACCTACCAGTGCACAGGAGCTTGCGAAGGCTGTTAAGTACCTGCTTCCTACGGATAACTATGGACTGTTCCACGGTACTTGCGAGGGTGATACCAACTGGGCGGAGTTTGCAAAGACAGTCCTGAGGCTGGCAGGAAAGAGGACAGAGATTGAGCCGATTACCTCACAGGAGTATAAGCGCCGCTTTCCGGCATCTGCGGATCGGCCGGCTTATTCCATTTTAGAGAATTATATGCTGAAGCTGACGACGGATTTTACTTTTGCTCCCTGGCAGGAAGCTGTTGAGGTATATATGAAGGAGCTGTTGGGATAGAGTCAGGCCAGAGTACAAGAAGGAGAAATACCTGATGACGGGAAATGATATTTTATATTTGGTGATCCCCTGCTACAATGAGGAAGCAGTTCTGCCGGAGACGGCAAGACAGCTTCTTGAAAAAATGGATTCCTTGATTGAGCGGAACATGATTTCAAAGGAGAGTAAAATCATGTTTGTAAATGACGGCTCTAAAGATCGGACCTGGGAATTGATAGAGGAGCTTCATGGCTCCAATCCCATTTATTCCGGTGTGAAGCTTTCCCGAAATAAGGGACATCAGAATGCGCTTCTGGCAGGACTTATGACAGCCAAGGAGAAAGCAGATATGACCATATCATTGGATGCGGATCTGCAGGACGATATCCATGTGATAGATCAGATGGTGGAGAAGTATTATACAGGAAATGATGTAGTTTATGGGGTGCGGAGCGCCAGAAAGACGGATACCTTCTTTAAGAAATTTACGGCTCAGAGCTTTTACAAAATGATGCAGGCTATGGGAGTGGACATAGTTTATAACCATGCGGACTATCGGCTGATGAGCAGGCGTGCATTGGAGGGACTGGAGGAGTTTAAGGAAGTCAATCTGTTTTTGCGGGGGATTGTGCCATTAATCGGCTATCCATCCGATGTGGTGACTTATGAGCGGCATGAACGCTTTGCAGGAGAGTCTAAGTATCCTTTGAAGAAGATGCTTTCCTTTGCAACGGATGGGATTACTTCCTTTAGCATTAAGCCGATTCGCATGATTACTGTGTGTGGATTTTTAATTTTTATTATGAGTATTTTGATGCTGCTCTATTCTCTGGCGGTTCACTTTACGGGACATACCATTCATGGATGGACGAGTATGATTGTATCCATCTGGGCCATTGGCGGATTGCAGCTTTTGGCTATCGGCGTTGTAGGTGAGTATATAGGAAAGATTTATCTGGAAACCAAGGAGCGTCCCAAGTTCATTATTGAGAAAATACTGGATGAGAAAGTTTAAGGCATTGGGAAATTGATTTAGACAGCGGTGTACTGACCGGATATTGCAAAACAGGAATAGAGGTTTATATGGAGAAGCTTTTGAAAAAATATCAGCTGGATTGGGCAGATATTGTGTATGTGGCAGCAATGACTGTGATTGGATTAGCTATCAGGGGGATTCTGCGTGTAGTGACAACCATGGACTGGGAGATGTATTGGGGGCCATGGATTTCGGATTTGAAAGAGATGGGATTTTCCTACCTTGCTACGGACCGATATGATTATGCACCTGCATTTGTCTATATTTTGTGGGTAATCAGCAAGCTGCCCATCAATCCCATGACCGGCTATAAGGCGATTCATATTGGGCTGGATTTTGTGGCGGCAGCAGTGATGGGAAAGCTGGTAATGGAAACTACAGGGAGTAAGGCAAAGAGCTATTGTGCCTATGGTTTGATGCTGATTGTGCCTACCATCTGGGCGGACAGCGCCCTTTGGGCTCAGTGCGATATTATTTTTATGCTCTTTATCCTCCTGTGCTTTTATTATCTGTTTCGGGAAATGCCAAATCGGGCCATGTTTTTCTATGGGCTGGCCTTTGCCTTTAAGCTGCAATCTTTGTTTATCTTTCCTTTTTTTGTGATTCTCTGGGTGAATAAGAAGATTAAGATTCAGCATTTTCTGTGGCTTCCGGGTTTATATTTTCTAAGTATTATTCCTGCTTGGATTGCCGGGCGGCCGTTGATTGATTTGATTAATATTTACATGGCTCAGGGAGCCCAGGATGTGTGGTCCCTGTCCATTAAGTGGGCCAATATCTATCAGATTATCGGAAATCAGTATTTCCTTTTGGAGTATGCCACGGCAGGAACCTGGCTTATTCTGGGGATCCTTATGTGCGTGATGTTCGCCATGGCCCAGAAGCGCTACCGGATTACCAATGAGTTTATTGTGCAGATGGCGCTGTTCTTTGCCATTCTTACACCGTATTTCCTGCCCCATATGCATGAGCGGTATGGCTGTCTGGCGGATATTCTGGCAGTTCTTTATGCTATGATGAACCGGAAGCGGTTCTACATTCCGCTGGTACAGATCCTGATATCCTTTAACTGCTATATGGCCTATCTAAGCCATCTGGGTTCCAACGAGCCTTCCATATATTATGGGGTATGGGCGCTGATAGAGCTGGGCCTGTTAGTGATAGTGGGACTGGATATGTGGAATTATATGAAAAATCCGGAAAATCAAATTCCTATGGAGGCGGTCTTAAGTGAAAAAGCTTCTCCTGAGCAAAGGGATGGAATGCGGGGGAGGGGACAGCTGCATGGATGAGTTTTTAAGGAATCTCATTGTGAGAAAATGGAAAATCGGTAATTTGGAATTTACCTTTTTGGATGCGCTTTTAGCAGTCTGCATCACGGGAACCGGGGTGATGCTGCGGCTGGCTGTAATAGAATATACGGTGACTGATACAGCAAAGCTGATTGCCATAATGATGGATTGGCTTCTGGCAATACTCTGCGGTGTTATGGTGTATGATTATACGGAAAGCCGGAACCGGGCGTTTCTTACTTATGCGGTTATGGTGATTTATCCCACTTTGATAGCTAACAGTGCTCTGTGGGGAAAAAACAGCAGCTATTATTTGTATTTTCTTTTTTTTGGTGTGTACTGCTATGGAAAAGGGGAAAAATGGCGGGGGATTATCTCAATGGCTGTTGCTGCTGTCTTGGCTGCGGTGCGGTTTGAACCAAGCTATAAGACTCTAAATCTTGGGTGGCCTAATTTCTACGAAATTATTGGAAAAGAAATGTTTGTGGATCTCTACAATCAGGTGTCTGTCCTCTGTCTGTGCGGAATTCTTTTTACTATGGCTTATACTTTGGTGAAAAGAAAGACAGCCATAACGAAAGATATAACATTGCGCCTGTTCCTTTTTCTGGCACTGCTCATTCCCTATCTGGCGCCGTCCATGCCGGCCTGGGCCGGCCTTACGGCAGATATTGCCGCTCTTTTGTACTGCATGCGCTGGCCCAAAAAGTTTTATGTGCCTATGCTGCATTTGATTGTCTCCTACAGCGCCTATGCCAATGCAATCAATGGAGAGACAAAGCTTCCCATGGTGCTGTACGCAGTAATTTTGCTGGCACTGCTGATGGATACGGGAGCAGAGCTGTATAGGGAAATAACAGCAGAAAACGGCTGACGGCGTGCTATACTGTATAAAAAAGTAATATTTATGGTGAAAAAAATGCCCGAAACCATTGAACAGTGCTAAAATGATTTTGTGTTATCATAAGCTTTTCAATAATGCTTTGAAGTATAGAGCTATGAGGAGGAATGTGAATTGGAACAAAAGAAAAAGGGTTTTAGGATTCCATGGCCGTGGAGCCTGATTCTTGCCATTGTATTTGTAGTTGGGGCAGGATATTTTATCGGGTATCTTTGGAGCTTTCTGCTGGCGCTGGGGTTCTCGGCGTGGCAGAGGAGGAATAATCCGGATATGCCTGAGGGCGGTTACTGTCTGGAGAAAACCAGAAAACGCCTGTCTTCTCTTGGAATAGCAGTGATTGCACTGTTTTTGGGATTCTGTGTGGCTGTTTACATATGGATGACACTTCAAGAGGATCGCTCTTACTGGGAGTCTATGGAATATGTAAAGCTGGCGGTAGGGGGAGCTGGAGGTCTGGCGCTTCTTCTGTGTGGAATTTATACGGCATACACATCTGTGCGTGATGCTTTCTGGCCGGAAAAGAGTACTCTTGCCCGTTCCATCCGTTCCCAGCTTCCTTATCCGGATTCTGCGCCGGGAGTGAAAGAACTCTTTGCCATAGTGGATAAGGACATTCGGGAGAACGGCCAGTGGTTTGACAAGGTTGCTGTGGGAAAGGAATGGGTTCTGGGAGATATGGCAAGCTACATACCACGCATTCGAGTGTTTTCCGGGAGAGATGAGATTCGTACACATAGAAGTCAAAGTCATACAAACACCTCTCGGATTCTGGAGCTTCATATATTGGATGACCGCAAGCAGCACCTGATTATGAATATGGGCAACCCGAGAGAGCTTCAAGCCCTTCTGGACTGTATTTCTCTTCGGGCGCCGGATGCTTTGCGCAGGCCTTATAATGAGTTTGGCAAGTGGCAGGGAAAGTCCGATATGGAGTGGGAGAATATGCTCCGTGAATATCGGGTGAAGCAGGGCAACCGGGAAATGGCAGCCTTTCAACCGAGGAATCAGGATACCGCTGTCAATCAGAATATGACCCTTACCGGGCCGGATGGCAGCGTAACTTCAAGGGTGACACCGGATTTGATTCATCAAACCCTGCTGAAATGCTTAAGAGATGGAGAGGGAACCTTTTCGCTGGTTCCGGGATGCCCCATAGAGCAGTACAATGTCCGCTATGTGGAATTGGAGTGCTTTGCCACTTTTTATGAGGACCTGGAAGGTATAGAGGAGCCGTCCGCGGAGGATATGATAGAGCTGGGAGAGGCGGAGCTGTTTTTAAAAACCACAGCTACGGGAGAGGCGGGAAAAAATCTCTATTCCGGCCATGTCCTGGAGACGGATATCCGGACAGCAGAAGAGATTTTGAAAGACTGGTTTCAAGGAGTAATTCCCAACATGAAAGGGTGGCAGGCCACCCCTATGTGGGAGAAGAAAGAGCAGGAGAAAAGGAGGGAGGTTCCGCCGCCCCATCTTGCGCTTATGTCCCCTTCCGGAGTATTTCAGAGCCACGATCGGTTTACCATAGAGGATGTTGAGGTTGCATCAGAGGGGCTGGTGGACGGAAGCTATCAGATGGTAGAACTGGTCCTGACTGGCGGCTATCTGCTGATGCGGATAGACGGAGGCAATAAGATGGACGGCCGATGCACCGTAACGGTTACAAGGCCGGACGGAGCGACGCTGCGTTTCTTTAAAAATCAATGTACCCACAGGCAGGCGGCAGCCTGGCTCCTGGAGTTTGCACAGGGAAAATTTGCGCCGAACTGGAATGAATGGAAGGATTGCACCAGACAGGCGGAACGAGATATGGCCCATAAAAAATAATTATATATAAATGCGGAACTGGAATAGTCCAGCCAAGAAATGTCAAGTGTTTTAAGAAATATTTTATGCTGGACGGTAAAGTCGCAAAGGCACACGAGAGGAACTTTCATGAGTGCCCTTTCGAATGAAAGTTTCTCTCATTACAGGTGTGCCGAAGTGACTTTACCCTTTAGTACCGTAGCGTAGCAACTTAATCAGTAATATCCCACCAATGCACAAATCAATTTACAGACGCATGCATCTGCGGCTGGGAATTGATTTAGATTGGGGTGTATTGATGGGATATTACGGAACTTAGAATAGGAGGAATGTAATTATGGGAAAATGCTACAGTGATGAAGTGGAGCAGGCACTTCGGTACATCTATTACGATCTGCGTGCAGGAAAGGGAGCGGAAGGCTTTGCCATTCTTGAGAAAGCTTCCGCAGCAGGAGACGGGGACGCTTCCTGTGTACTGGCCCGGTGCTATTGCGGAACTCAGTATGTGTGGAGCGGGCACGACTTTCCGGAGGATGACGATAAGGCTACGGCACTGATCCATAAGTCTGTGGAACAGGGCAGCGGAATCGGCGTTCTGGTGGCAATGCGTACCGGAGAGCTGACACCCTCTTTAGAGAAGAAGATGGGCTTTGGAAGTCTTCAGGAGGCGTTTGACAGTGTTCTTGAAAAAGCAGAGCTTGGAGATGCTTTCAGCCAGTATACGGCAGCAAATGCTTATTTCTGGTGGGATTTCCTGCGGATTCAGGGAAAGGGACGGGAATCTTTTTCCACAGACGGGGAATTTAAAGCCTATTTAAGGGAAAATATATCAAAATGTGAGGACTTGTTCCAGAAGGCATTCCGGGGCGGCATGTATTTTGCGGCAAATAATCTGAACAAATATTATTCGGAGGGGGATGAGGATCTAATTGCACCCCGTCCGGAGCTTGCCCGAGACCTCTTTAAGACCGGAGCAGAGAGAGGATTTCCGATTCATCAGTGGATTTATGCGGATGAACTGTATGACGCCAAAAGATATGAAGAAGCCCTCCACTGGTACAGGCTGGCGGCAGAGGGCGGTCAGTTGGAATGCTGGTTCCGGATTGGGCTTATATATGAGGAAGGTTATGGTGTAGCAAAGGATGCTGCTTATGCGGCACAGTGCTATGAGAACGGATTAAAGCAGAAAAAGGACAGCGGTAAACGGATCGGCTGTGCAAACCGCCTGGGTGCCTTGTACTATGAAGGCAATGGTGTTGAGAAGGACTATGCGAAAGCTTTCCAGCTTTTGAAATATGGATATGATCATGACACAACATGGGGCGTCTGCTATCTTGGAAAATGTTATTTCCGGGGCTGGGGAACTCAGCAGGATTATGTAAAGGCAAGGGAATTCCTGGAGAAAGTGGACTGGACGAACCGTGAGGCATTCTATATGCTTGGCGTTATCTACGGACAGGGTCTGGGCGTTCCGGAGGATATTAAGAAAGGCGTAGAATATCTGCAAAAGGCCGGTGACAATGAGGAGGCTAAGAAAGAGCTTCTGAAATACAAAAAGACGCTCTTTGGCAAATGGGTACGCCGTTAGGATAGCGTATTAGAGGATTACTGAGGAATTTTTTATGGCATCAAATATTATGCTGACCCTCTTGTTCCTTGGGGTGGTGCTGGCAGTTTACTATCTGGCGCCATCCCGGATGAGATGGGGAGTCCTGCTGGCGGCAAGCCTGATCTTTTATGCAAGCGCATCCCATTGGATGCTGCTGCTTGCAGGAGGATCGGCCTGCTGGTCCTGGTTTGCAGGAAAGAAGATAGAAAAGTCTGAAATGGGAAAAGAAAAGAGAGGCTGGCTGCTTTTAGGCATCCTGCCTCTTCTTGGTGTTCTTTTTCTCTTTAAATATTTTAATTTTTTCAGTGCTTCTTTCTGCTCCCTGCTTGGGCTGGCAGGATTTTCGGCAGATCCGCTGGTGCTGAAATTGCTGCTGCCTCTGGGGATATCTTATTACACCTTTAAGATGATCAGCTATGAGGCGGATATCTATATGGGAAAGCGGGAAAGCGAGCCTCATATGGGATATTATCTGACCTATGTGCTGCTTTTCCCTCAGATTCTCTCAGGGCCTATTGAACGGTCAGAGAGTTTGCTTAATCAGTTCCATCAGGGATTAGGCTATGATGGGGAGCTTTTTGAAGAAGGGTTTAAGAGAATTATATTAGGGCTTTTTAAGAAAATGGTGATTGCCAATCGGTTAAGCAGTTATGTGGATACCGTTTTTGCAGCGCCGGGGAACTATCCGGGGCTGGCGGCTGTGATGGCGGCATTTTTTTATTCTTTTCAGCTCTATTGTGATTTTTCCGGATATTCGGACATTGCCATTGGTATGGGGAATCTCTTGGGGCTCCGCAGTATGCTGAATTTCCGTTGTCCCTATTTTGCGGGCAATATCCGGGAATTTTGGAGCCGATGGCATATTTCCCTGTCAGGCTGGCTTAGGGATTATGTGTATATTCCCCTGGGAGGAAGCCGTGTCTCCTGGGCTAAAAGAGGCCGAAATCTGCTTCTGACATTTTTGGCAAGCGGTCTATGGCATGGGGACAATTGGACATTTGTGGTGTGGGGAGGAATTCATGGAGTGTGGAACCTGTGCAGTCCAAAGAGGAAGAAAGATACGGTTAATCCGCCGGGCAGGCTGTGGGGGACGCTGGCAACATTTTGGGGAGTTACCCTTGCATGGGTATTTTTCCGGGCGGAAAGCATATCGGGGGCCTTTTTCTATTTGGGACATGCGGTGAGGGGATTTTCTCTGTCCTTTTCGGACATTCAAAATTCTATTCTGCCCTTTACGGGGGATAATACTTGTGCTGCGTATTTTTTGACTGCCTGTTTCTTTTTACTGCTTCTTTTTCTCTATGAATGGGGGCAGGTTTACGGAAAAGGAAAGGATAAAGACTTTTCTCTCTCTTATTTCTGGCTGGCTGTCATGGGAATAAGCGTGGCATTGTTTGGTGTGTTTGGTGTTTCAGGATTTTTGTATGCGCAGTTTTAGAGTAATATAGGGGTATTGTAAGAATGTTGCGGAACTTAAAACATATGGGAAGCGTTTTGGCAAGTGTGCTGTTGGCAGTGCTTCTGCTGACAGGAATAAAAAATGAATATGCCCGGCTTCTGCCCGTATCCTCCTATGGAATGCAGGCGGCTATCCAAAAAAAATCCGTGGATCATCTGTTTATTGGTTCCTCTATGTTCCGGCAGGGGCTTTCTATTGATGTGCTGGAGGAGGAATTGGAGGGAAGCGTCTATATTCTTTCCTACAATGGCAATCAGCCGGCATTTATGGCCATGGAGCTTGACTATATGCTGAAAGAGGGATTGGAGGTTGGGAACCTCTATGTGGATCTATATCCCTATACGGCTGCTGCGGCACCCTGGATTAGTGATACGAAGATTTTGCTGGACACGGATTTAAAATTTAAGGTAGATGCCTGGGAGCTGATGTCAGCCAATAATGATACAAAATTCCTGGATTTTTATGAATTGTTTGTTACAGCCAATAATGAGCAGCTCTTGACCTATCCCATTCACAATCATCTGGTATCCGCACAGTTTCGAAATGGCGGAAACATTCTGACACCTGGGGGACAGACAAAGGAGCATTTGGACTCTTTAGGGATGCTTGGAGGCCGTGACGGAATACAGGAGGCACAGATAGAGGGCTATGAGAAGCTTTTGAAGCTTGCAAAAGACCATGGAATTAAGGTACACTTTATAGAAACGCCGAAATATGAGCGCATGTATGGGGATTCTGATTATATGGAATTGTATGAGGCGTGTGTGAAAAAGGTTCGGGAACTGGCAGGAGAGCCTGTTTTGGTGTCCGGGGAATATAGAGGGGAAATGGAAACGGATGTAAAGAGTCCGGATATTATCCTGGCGGAAGAATTGGGGTTTGATTTCAGCGATCCGGCCTGTTTTCAGGATTTGATTCATTTATCAGCGGAAGGCCGGACGCTTTATACAAGGCTTTTGTGTGAAAGATTGGAGGAGCTCCAATAAGAATATGACGGTCAAAAACAATTGCAGGACAGAGGAAAGGGCAGGCAATATGGAGAAAGCAAGGGACGGATCAAGGGAAAAGATGGATTACATTGATGGATTAAAGGGCATTGGCGCTTTGATGGTGTATCTCTGCCACTTTGTTTTTGCTTTCTATTATGCGGCCTACACACTGCTTCCGGAGCATGTGAATACAAAGACGGCCATCGAGCTTTGGATAGGGAAAACGCCCTTAAATTTTTTTTATAATGGAAATGGGGCGGTGTGCCTCTTTCTGGTGTTCAGCGGTTTTGTACTCTGCCTGTCTTATTTTCGGACAAGGGATCGGGCGAAGCTTCGGGCCGGGGCTTTCAAGCGGTATTTTCGGTTGATGCCCGTGATTTTGGCTGTAAATATCCTGATTTTTATTCTGATGTGTCTTGGCTTATATCAAAATAATGAGACAGCGGCATTTACCAAATCCATACCGTGGTTTCAGGGGTTTAATCAGTTTGAGCCAAGCTTTTTAAGAATGCTTTATGAAAGTCTCCTTGGCTGCTTTGTAAGAGGCAGCAATGATTATAACGGCGTTCTCTGGACGATTCCTTATCTGTTCTGGGGGGCTTTGCTTGTATATCTGGCCGCATATTTGGTGGGGGAAAACCGGTTGCGCTATATAACCTATGGTGTGATGATTCTTGTGTCCTTAAGAACAGATATTTATTTTTCCGGAATCTTTCTGGGCTTTGTACTTTGCGATTTTTATACTACTCAGAAAAGGGTAATTCGAGCGTATCGGCGGTTTCAGGCGCTCCCTCTGCTGGTGTTCCTGCTGGGATTTTATCTGACCTCCTATCCGTCCATTGGCACAGAGCTGCCCGGAACTGTCTATGGGATTTTGCCGGCTGCCTACACGGTGATTTATCATATTGCCGGGGCGGTTCTTTTGACTGCCGGGGTGCTTGGGTGCGATTGGCTGCAGGGGTTTTTCTCCGGAAAGGTTTTTCTATATCTTGGTAAAATATCTTATTCTCTCTACCTATTGCATTTTCCGGTGATTGCCGTATTTTCCTGCTGGTTTTTCCTGAAGCTTCAGGGGAAAATGGCATATGGCCTGACAGTGGGGATTGATTTTGTATTGACAACCCTGATGGTTCTGGCTCTTTCAACCTTGAGCAATCGGTATCTGGAGCCGGTAGGGGTATGGATGGAGAAAGGCATTGAAAGACGCCTGAACCAAAAGAAGACTGATCCCTTATGAGGAGGTGCAAAATGGAAAAACAGAGGATTCTTTGGATGGATATAGCCAAGGCGCTGGGGATTCTTATTGTGTTGATTGTTCATGGAGGGATTGGCCTGGGGCCAGTGACGTTTCTGGGGGGAATGTTTTATATGCCGGTCTTTTTTGTGCTGGCCGGCATGACCTTTACCTGGAAAGAGGAAGAAGGGTTCGGAACCTTTGTAAAGAAGAAGGCACGCCGCCTGCTGGTGCCCTATTTCGGATATAATTTATTCCTGTTTCTGTTCTTTTTTATAAAGGACAGCCTATTGGCGGGAAGGGTTTCTTCGGAATCCGTATTCCCGCTTGTGGGAATCTTGTATTCCAGAAACTGTCTCTTTGAGATAGATGCGGTCCATAATTTATATTTTATGCAGATATTGAATGCACCTACGTGGTTTTTAACAGGGTTATTTGTGAGCCTTATTATTTATTGGGGATTGATGAAGCTGGCAAAAGGGGAGCTTTGCAAACTCTATATTGTGAATGGAGGCGTACTGCTTTTGGCAGTGCTGGTACATTATTTCTGCCCGATTCTTTTACCCTGGAGCATCGATTGTGCACTGTATTCAGTCTCCTTTCTGGGGTTCGGAAAAGTGTTAAAAGAGCATCATTTGGTAGAAGAGCTTTATAAAAAGCCGCTTGTGCTCTTACTTGTGGCAGCGGCTTTTATATTTCTGTCTTTTGTAAATGGCAGTGTAAATATGTCTGTGGCAGAGTACGGCAGTTCTATGGTACTGTATCTGATAGTCGGGTGTCTGGGGTCTTTGCTCTGCCTGGAGCTGTCGCTGTTTCTGGAAAAACATACACGGTTTGTTTCCAAAGCATGCGTATGGCTGGGCAGACATACTGTGCCTGTGCTGTGCCTGCATTTATTTGTGTATTCAGTGGTTGGAACACTTCTGGGAATGATCTAGAATGATGTCCACAACGGCCTCTGAGGCATGTCCGCCTTCATAAAACTGCATCCAGTCGCAAAAAGTCCTGCATCCTTGTTTGTATTTTTCTTCATCAAAGCTCTCAATATTTTTCATAAGCTCTTCATTAGAGAAGGCCAGAGGAAGCGGCAGTTCTTTCAGATCGTAGTAGTAGCCCCGTTCCTGCTTTGCATCCTCGTAATCTTCAATATAGAGAAAGCCGGGGCGTTCAATCATCACAAAGTCGGTTACACAGCCGGAGTAGTCGCTGATAATCACATCTGAAGCGGCCAGAAGATCCTGCATATTTCCGTAGGCACTGGTATTCAAAATGCGGTCTGTGTAGTTCAGAGGGTAATTTTGGCGGTCAATATTTGGATGCAGGCACACCAGTACAGCCCACTTTCCCCCAAAGCGTTTTCCAAGAGAGACCAAAAGCTGTTCATAATCCAGTTTATACATATCTGTCCGGCGGCTTTCCCGGAAGGTAGGGGCGTAAACCACGAACTTTATATCTTTGGGAAGCTTAAAGTAATTCTGTACTTTTTCCCGGCAGAGAGTCAGATCTTCAAAGTAAGCATCATACTTTGGGAGTCCCTTTTCCAAAATAGGGCCGTCATACCAGAAGGCATTTCGAAAGCAATTGCTCTGCCATTTGCAAGAGGAAAGCATAAGATCAATGTGCTTGGAATCAATTTTCGCATAGGCTACATATTCTTTGCTCAGCAGTTCTTCGCAGTCCTTTTCTATCTTTTTCGGTCCCGGTCCGCCGTGGCAGGTCTGTACATAGAATTGGCCGGGCCGTTTTTTGAAATAATATAATTTACGGGTATTATCCACCCAAGCTACGGCAGTTGCCATATGCCAGACAAAAAGTATGGTATTTGGCCGCACAGGAAGTACGCCTTTGGGCAGCTCATAATCAGAGGCGGAAGTCCAGTAAAGCTTCCAGTTCAACTGCCGCCTTAAAAGTTCTTCGGCAATATATTTTGGATTATCCCCATAGACACCGCCATTAAAATTGCTGAATACTACCTTCTTTTTATCCAGAGGAACCAGGGTGAAAATATTCCAGCAGAATTTCAGCAGTGTGCGGTGAAGCCAAAGATATAGGGGGAGTATGAGCTTTTTCATAGAAAACAGGTGCCTCCTTGTATATATATTGCCCCCATTTTAGCATTTTTGGGTTAAAATGTGAAGTATGAAAAAATAACCCTTTGATTTTGAGGGAAAATGTGTTATATTCAAGATGTCATCATTTGACGACATTGGAATATCGTATTTCAGCATCAGATTCGCCAAAAGCTTCTGGCGGTTATTCCCAAGACAAATATTCAGGTTTTATATAAATACACGACTAGAAGAATAGACAAGACGAAAAAAGAGGAGGACTAGCATGACAAAAGAGCAATATGAATCCCTTCCGCTTACAGAGCTTAAGGAGATTGCAAAGGCGAGAAGTTTGAAGGGGACTTCTACCATGAAAAAAGGTGATTTGATTCAGTTAATGCTGGAGAAGGATGCAGAAATGAAGCTGCGGAAGATACCGGAGAAAGCACCGGAACGAGTGGTAGAGCGTACAGAAAAAGCGATAGAAAGAACTGCCGAGCGCACGCGGGAGCGTGCACCAGAGCGGGCAGGGGCGTCTCAGGATATATCCCAGTTGGACAGCGGCCAGGTAGCCAATGGGATTTTGGAGGTACTTGCGGATGGATATGGGTTTATTCGGAGTGCTAATTATCTTCCGGGTGAAAATGATATTTATATTAATCCTGCTATGATCCGCAGATATAATTTGAAAACAGGTGATATTCTCTGCGGAAATGTGAAGGTTCGTGCCCAGACGGAGAAGTTCGCAGCCCTTTTATACCTAAAGTCGGTGAATGGATATCGACCGGAGGATGCGGCAAGAAGACGTAACTTTGAAGAACTGACGCCGATTTTTCCGAATTCACGAATCTATTTGGAACGTCCGGGCGGGAGCATGGCGATGCGGATTGTAGATCTCATTTCGCCAATTGGCAAGGGACAGAGAGGTATGATTGTATCACCGCCAAAAGCTGGTAAGACAACCCTTTTGAAGGATGCGGCAAAATCAATTACAAAAAATCATCCAGATATGCGTCTGATCATACTTTTGATAGATGAACGTCCTGAGGAGGTTACAGATATTAAAGAAGCAATTGAAGGTCCAAATGTAGAGGTGATTTATTCTACATTTGATGAGATGCCAGAGCATCACAAGCGTGTATCAGAGATGGTTATAGAGCGTGCAAAGCGTCTGGTAGAGCATAAAAAGGATGTGGTGGTTCTTCTTGATAGTATTACAAGGCTGGCAAGAGCTTATAATCTTACAGTGCCGCCAAGTGGACGTACATTATCTGGCGGTTTAGATCCGGCGGCCTTGCATATGCCTAAGCGTTTCTTTGGAGCAGCCCGTAATATGCGTGAAGGGGGCAGCTTGACGATTCTTGCAACGGCCTTGGTGGAGACTGGCAGTAAGATGGATGATGTGATTTATGAGGAATTTAAAGGAACTGGTAATATGGAATTGGTACTGAACCGCAAGCTTCAGGAAAAGAGAGTATTTCCGGCTATTGATATTCCTAAATCAGGAACCAGGCGGGAGGATCTGCTGCTGACTACAGAGGAACTGGAAGCAATGGATATTGTAAGAAAGGGACTGAATGGTTTGAAAGTAGACGAGGCAGTAGAGAATATACTGAATATGTTTGCACGTACCAGGTATAATGGAGAGTTTGTACAGACTGTTAAGAAGACAAAGATGGTGTAAGTAATTGCTTTGTTCTATTTAAGTATACGAAGTTTAAGGATGTCAGGATATCTTGACATCCTTAACTCGCCGAGCAAAATGTAAAATTTTCGCAGATTGGAAGATCATGGCTAAAATCCTCCCAGTTATAGTAGTTGTGCCGCCATTTCTCTTTTCGGGTTCATAATGGTTGTTCTCCGACAGTCATTCCTGATCTAAAAACCGGAGACGTCTGGCAAGATAGTATTTTAAATATCGGATATCAGATTCTTCTCCTGAACTGTTATTGCTTCCAGTCTCTGATAAATGAATGGAAATCGGTAATAAAACAATACTTACAAGCCCAATGAGGATTAAATAAATGCGCTTCATTTTACCCATTTCAAGTATTAAAATACTTTGGAATATACTATCATATCATCTAATGGTAGAATCACCAAAAGACCTGTCAAAAAGTTACAAATTTTTTATTTTCTGAACCATTGACTTTTTCAGCAAGTTGTACTAGAATAATAACAACAAAAGATACTACATAAAAGTACAAATGATAACAAAGGCGTTACCAATTCCCGTGGTAATGCCTTTTTTGTATCTTTTGTTAAGGGCAGTTTTGCCCTATCTCTCCCTTTTATATTAGACATGAGACTCCGGCTGTGTTTTTTGTGCGCAGCCGAAGCCTTGAGTCTGATATAATGTATCAAGCTTTTTTAATCCCATCCCCACCAGTCTTCGCTCAGCTTAATAATGAGATATTCCTGGCCGCTTTCTTCGTTGGAGAGTACCTGTATATAATTATCACTGGGATAACAGGGCATTGCATCTACAAGCGCACCAAAATCATTTTGGAAGGATTCAAAGAACAGAGCCTCATCATCTTCGGAAAAGTACTGTTCCATAGGATATCCAAGCTGACTCATAAAATAAACGATTCTGGGCCGATACATGGTTTTCTCCCAGGCATCAAATGCAAATTCTGAGACGCCCATAACATGTCCCCTCATACAGGTATCATTGTAAGGAAGCTCTGGGCGCCCAAGGAACACGGTCTTTAAAAAGAGGGAAGAACTATATTTTCCAGAGTTTTGCAAAGCCAGAAGCTTGCTGTAGATATCACCTGCAAGCTCTTTGTCATACTGATATCTCCACTCATCTGTATAATAAAGGCGGTTGCAGTAACTAAGCTGAGCAGAGAAATCCTTCCATAATAAAACAACAAGGAACAGAGCAGCACCTCGGCGAATCCATAGTTTTACGCTTGCTTCAGTGAGATTCTTTTTTTCCGGCAGCATAAAAGTAATCATGTAAAGGATGCATCCCTGGCTAAAAGGCAGAAGAAGCTGCATTCTGTCAGGAATCAAACCTCCATATATAAGGATGAAAACGGATGGGACAGCAATAATAAAAAGTTCAACTAGAATAAATAAGAAGGCAGAGCCCGTCCATTTCCGTTTCCCTGTATATAGCTGATAGAACGTGAGGATAAGCAGAAGCAGAGCAAAGTAAGGGTAGAGCCCTGTTGTATAGGGCGGATTATTTCCGCATAAGCCTCTGAGCGTATCCAGGCATAAGCGGGCGGCCTCTGAGGTTTCCATCAGGTTCCACCAGATTTGGCTTTGAAGATAGTCGGTTCCATCTAAAAAAAACAGATTCGATATAATGAGATAGATAAGAAAGCCGCACAGGAATACAGAAGCATGATATAGGATCCACAAGAGCTGTTCCCTGACAGTATGCTTTGACTTGAAGGCGGATAATAAAAATATGGCAGCGATTGCAGTAACATAAATCATAATCAGAACCTGATAACAGGAAAAAACAGGCTGCATAAATGCAACCGCAAAGACAATATAATACCATTTCCGATGAAAGGCGCTCCTTGCTTTTTCTGCCAATGATATAATAATGGGTATTAAAATGCAACTAAACAGAACCTGTGGACTTTGATTCAAAAAGTAAATCTGTGCAGTCCAAAAGGGTGAGATAACAAAAGAAAGGCCAAGCAGAAAAAGTGGAAGAACACAAACGTCTTTTCCGCTGGCGTTCCAAAACAGATATCCAAAGGAAATAGGGGCAAGTATGAGAAATAATATAACCAAAGCCTGTGCATAGTAGAGATTAAACCATTCAAGTCCCAGCAATTGTCCCAGCCAGACCAGACCCTGACGGCCTAAAGAGTTAAAATTGTGAACGCCGCTCATAATGAATTCAGTATCAATACCAAATCGCTCAGAAAACAGAAGAGAGCCATGGCACAGGAAGACGGATGCGGCAATTAATAGAATTGCCCAGGAGGTTCTGTGGATATAGGACTTAATGGAATTCCATTCATTGATCATTATTTTTGTACGCTCCAGACTACTTTTTTGTAGTATTGTACCACAATATGAGGTTTTAGTCTATTTATCCTTGCAGGATTTTGGGAGACTGCGGCGGTGTACGGGCATA
This sequence comes from Clostridia bacterium, assembly GCA_910574255.1. Taxonomy (GTDB): domain Bacteria; phylum Bacillota; class Clostridia; order Lachnospirales; family Lachnospiraceae; genus Laedolimicola. Next base: position 61,930 of record CAJTAK010000011.1, on the reverse strand, counting down.
AGCTCGATTCTGTTTTGCTCATAGCCCCATAAATGGGAGGATGCCAGGCAGCTAGTCTGCCTGGCATTTATTATGAAAAAGTTTATTCAAAAAATAGTAATTGCTTACTAGGGGCTGTCATGTTGTTTTTTGTCTTGCTTTATCTTATGGTCTTATTATATAGAATAGAAATGAATGGATTATGTTAATCAATTTAACGTTTTTTGAAAGATATGTGAATAAAATATGAACGTGGTTATGGTTGGATTCATTTGGAGGCATTGTAGGGATTTCGTTTGTTTGCGTGGATATGAAGTCATGAAAAGGATAAATTTTGTGAAAATTTCCAGATATATAAATTTTTTAACAATAATTTTTTGGAACATCCTACCATTGACTTTCAAAATGGGAGGGGTATAATAAGGGTCATATCAAAGGAGATTTTGATGAACGGAAATCGTTCATGGAAATCTCCTTTTTTATATTTCTTAATTTACAGGGCGGCCGCCTGTATGGAAGCTGTATTCACAGAAAAGAAGCTGGTTATCAGACAGCAATCCTTTTGGAATGCGAAAGAGCCAGAACAAAGAGGAGGAAATGTTATGACAGAAGAATTAATGAATGCTGTAAGCGGCCAGGTTTTCGCAGTCTGGTTTTTAATAGGCGCAGCGCTGGTATTTTGGATGCAGGCAGGCTTTGCCATGGTTGAGACGGGCTTTACCCGGGCAAAGAACGCAGGAAATATTTTAATGAAGAACCTGATGGACTTCTGTATTGGTACGGTCGTGTTTATTCTGATAGGCTTTAGCTTATTATTGGGCGAGGACTTGATGGGGCTGATTGGAAAGCCGGGCTTTGATATATTTACCGGCTATGAAAGCTTTGACTGGTCAAACTTCGTGTTTAACCTGGTATTCTGTGCCACCACAGCAACCATCGTTTCCGGCGCAATGGCAGAGAGAACAAAGTTTTTATCCTACTGTATCTATTCGGCGGTGATTTCCGCCCTGATTTATCCCATTGAGGCACACTGGATCTGGGGCGGCGGCTGGCTCTCGCAGATGGGCTTTCATGATTTTGCCGGTTCCTGCGCCATTCATATGGTAGGCGGTATTTCCGCACTTATAGGAGCAAAGATTCTCGGTCCCCGTATCGGAAAATTTGTAAAGGATAAGGATGGAAACATAACAAAGGTAAATGCATTTCCGGGACACAATCTTCCCATTGGATGTCTGGGCGTATTTATCCTCTGGCTGGGCTGGTACGGCTTCAACGGCGCTGCGGCAACAAGCGTAGAGCAGCTTGGATCCATCTTTGTAACAACCACAGTTGCTCCCGCAATTGCCACTGTAGTTTGTATGATATTTACCTGGATCAAATATGGAAAGCCAGATGTATCCATGAGCCTGAATGCATCCCTGGCCGGTCTGGTAGCCATTACTGCTCCCTGTGATGTTACGGATGTGACGGGGGCCCTGATAATTGGCGCAGTATCCGGTGTGCTGGTAGTCTTTGGTGTTTGGCTTTTGGATTATGTGCTGCATATTGACGATCCCGTAGGCGCCGTAGCCGTACACTGCTTAAACGGCATCTGGGGAACCATTGCGGTGGGACTCTTTGCAACCACCTCCGCACCGGGCAATGACAGTCTTATCGGCTTGTTTTACGGCGGCGGTTTTGAACTGCTCGGCATTCAGCTCATAGGCTTTATCGCAGTAGCGGCCTGGACAGCCGTAACTATAACCATCGCATTTTTCATCATTCGGGCAGCCATCGGTCTTCGTGTATCCGAGGAAGAAGAGATCATAGGACTGGATTCCTGCGAACACGGTCTTCCATCCGCCTATGCAGGCTTCAGCATCATGGATATCGCCAACACCATGACCATGGAAATAAACGAAAATACCAACCTTGGCGTAGAGGATTATGATGCGGCATCCAATGCACAGAGAAACGCCGCCGTAAAAGTAGCAGAAGCCCCCATCTCTCCTTCCGGCATCTACAAAGTATCCATTATCGCCAAGCTGTCCCGGTATGACAAGCTTAAGAAAGCCATGAATGACATCGGCGTAACCGGAATGACCGTCACCCAGGTTATGGGCTGCGGTGTACAGAAGGGAGCCGGCGAGCGCTATCGGGGCGTAGAGATGGATGCCACCCTGCTCCCGAAAGTAAAAGTAGAAGTAATCGTAGGAAACATCCCGGTAGACACCATAATAGAGACAGCCAAGAGGGTTCTCTACACAGGACATATCGGGGACGGCAAGATCTTCGTCTACAATGTAGACCGGGTAGTAAAAGTCCGCACCGGTGAAGAGGATCTGGCAGCGCTGCAGGATGTGGAATAAACAACAAAACATATTTAAGTCACTTGCGTATACTAACTTATTAGCTTCATTAATAAGTTCCGGTTATTTCAAAAACCAGGGACAGCCATAAAACAGATCCGCCGGCTTTTCCGATATCAGGTGTCCGCCTGTTCTCGAACGCTTCGTCTGATATGGGCGAACATTGCCAAAAATACCAGAAGGTTTTCAAAGTATTTGAGGGCAATGTACGTCCGGAGCAGACGGAGTGTACGAGAACCGTGCGAACACAGATATGGAAAAGCCGGCGGATCTGTTTTATGGCTGTCCCGTCCGTCCTCAAAATACACCCCTCCCCATACATACTTTACACAGAATTTACAAATACTGCGATTGTATTTTACATCCCTCTGTTATTCTGATTCGGACCACAAATAACAAAAAATGTAAAATACACACGGAGGAAACCACATGCAGCATATAGAAATGCTATTCCGCTTTATCGGCGGTCTTGGAATGTTCTTATATGGTATGAACGTAATGGCAGACGGCCTGCAAAAATCCGCAGGAGGCCGTATGCGCCATCTCCTGGAAGTGCTTACAAAAAATCGCCTTATGGGAATCCTTTTGGGCGCAGCAGTCACCGCAGTTATCCAAAGCAGCTCCGCCACCACAGTCATGGTCGTAGGCTTTGTCAATGCCGGCCTTATGAACCTCACCCAGGCGGCCGGCATCATCATGGGAGCCAACATCGGAACCACCATCACCGCATGGGTCGTATCCATGAGCGAGTGGGGAAGCGCATTAAAACCCGAATTTTTTGCCCCCCTGCTAATCGGAATTGGTGCATTTCTCATACTCTTTTCCAAAAAAGAAAAGGCACGGGAGCTAAGCGAGATCCTCATGGGCTTCGGCATCCTGTTCATCGGTCTGAGCTTCATGTCCGGCGCCATCACTCCCTATCGGGATGCGCCCATCTTTTCCGAAGCCTTTCGAATCTTAGGAGGAAATCCCATCCTTGGAATCCTCACAGGACTTGCAGTGACAGCCGTAATCCAAAGCTCATCCGCCTCTGTAGGTATTCTCCAAACCCTTGCGGCAAATGGAGTCGTGACCTGGAACTCAGCAATCTATATCACCCTGGGTCAGAACATCGGAACCTGCGTTACAGCATTGCTGTCAAGCCTTGGGGCACAGCGGACAGCCAAACGGGCGGCGGCAATCCATCTGCTCTTCAACGTTATAGGAGCAGTCATATTCGGCGGAATTATGTTCAGCATATTTACCCTGAACCGCACGCTGGCGGCATCCTCCATCAGCAGCGTACAGATCTCCGTCTTCCATACAGTCTTCAACATAACAAACACCCTCATTCTATTCCCATTTGCCAACTGGCTGGTAAAGATGTCAGGGCTTCTGGTAAAGGGAGAAGAAGAAACGGAAGAAGAGAAAGAGGAAGAATACGGACTTCCTCATCTGGACGAGCGTATTTTGGAGACCCCATCCTTTGCGGTAGAGCATGCGGCAAAAGAAGTAGTGCGCATGGGTGAGCTGTCCTGTCAGCATGCGAAGCTAGTCTTTGATGCAGTCCGCACGGGCAATCAAAAACGAGTTGACAAAGCTTATCAAATAGAAGAAACTATGAATAAGTACGAAAGTCGAATGACAGAATACCTGGCTAAAATCAGTACCACTTCCCTGACCGATCACCAGAGACAGGTGGTGGGGAACCTTGTTTATACAGTGAGCGATATTGAGCGAATGAGTGATCACTGTGATAACATTGCGGAAATGGCAGAACGAATGATTCAGGAGAGGCTGACCTTTTCCATGGAAGCTATGGAAGGTCTGGAAGAGCTAGAAGGGCTGGCGCTGGACTCTATGAAAGCATCCATATTAGCCCGGCAGACAGAGAAAATAGCTTATGTGCAGCAGACCATACAGCTGGAGGATGAGGTTGACGATCTGGAAGAGGAACTTCGGGAGAAACACATCGAACGTTTATCCCGGAATCAATGCTCCGCCGCTAGGGGAGTGATTTACCTGGATATCTTAAGCAATATAGAGCGAATTTCAGACCATGCCAATAACATTGCAGGCTATGTGGCGGATGAGATATAGCAACAAAAACAGCGGCCCATTGAACAGTGCCGGAGGGACTTACGGGCACATGGTCTTAAGACCGGAAGCCTTTTCCATATAAAAGGTGCGGGGAATAGGAACGTCATGGATTTGAAAAAGAAATTTTTAATCGGCTATGCGGTGGCTGCGGTAATAGCCTTGCTGGCCTTTGAATATGCATTTTGGAGTAATGGATTTACCTATCTGGAAAAACAGAGCGAAGTCGGATATCTGACCCAGGCGGAGCTACTTCGGGATATTCTTTTGGAAGAGGATACCAGGGGTGTGTTTCCCTCCGGTGAGGAATTAAAAGATTTTGCAGAGCATTACGGAGAAAAATACAATATAAGAATTACGATTATAGATGAAAAAGGACAGGTGCTGGGAGACTCTAAGGGGGCCGGACAGGTGATGAGCAACCATTTGGATCGGGAAGAGGTGCAAAAAGCATTATCCGGCGAGAGCAACAGCATCATTCGCCGTTCATCCACTTTCGGGATGGATTACTGCTACTGTGCGGTACCTTTGCGTGTGAAAAGCTTTCGGGGTGTGCTGCGAACGGCCATTCCCATGGAGGAGCTAAAGAATATGGATGATGAATTTTTTCGCTCCACCATATTAGCCATTGCAATCCTGCTGTTACTGGTACTTTCCCTGATCATGTATTTTCGAAAATATCTGTCGGCTATGAAAGCGGTAGAAAAGCAGCGTCGGGAGTTTGTTTCCAATGTAACCCATGAACTGAAAACACCTCTGACTTCTATCCGGGGATTTGTGGAAACCCTGAAAAATGGGGCCTTGGAGGACCCGGAATGTGCAGGAAGGTTTCTGGATATTATTGACATTGAGACGGAGCGTCTGGGGAATCTGATTGATGACACACTGCTGCTTTCCGAGATTGAAAATAAAAAAGATGTGCGGCAGGAGCCCTGTGATGTCAATAAGGTGATTGAGGAAGTGGTGGAGCTTCTGACACCAAAGGTAAAGCCCCATGTGCGTCTGATCTTCACACCGGATTCCGGCGTGCGTCCCTATACCTGCAATCGAGATCGCTTGAAGCAGCTTCTGATTAATCTGGTGGACAACGGACTGAAAGCTACGGAATTCGGAGCAGTGACCATTAACTGCAGGAGTACGCCAAAAGATTTGGTGCTGGAGATCACCGATACGGGAATCGGCATGGAGGCAGAGCAGACAGAGCGTATCTTTGAGCGGTTTTACCGTGTGGACAAGGGACGTTCCAGAGAACAGGGAGGAACGGGCCTGGGGCTGTCTATCGTGAAGCATATTGTGGAACTATATAAAGGCACGATTCAGGTAAAAAGCCGCCCGGGGGAGGGAAGCGAATTCCGGGTGGAGCTGCCCTATTATTTCTGAGAGTGGAATACATGTCTCTTTAGGACAGGAGAACTTTGCCTTGCAACATGATAAAATGGGAGGAACATATGGGAAAGCAGGTTATTCTAACCATTGATGACGAGCAGCATATACGGGAGCTTCTGGAATACAATCTGACAAAGGCAGGCTATAAGGTTCTTGGGGCGGAAACGGGAGAAAAGGGTCTGGAGCTTTTAAAGAAAGCACAGGTGGATCTGGCGCTGCTGGACTGCATGCTTCCGGGGATAGACGGAGTCGAGGTGCTGCGGAGAATCCGAGCTGATTCTATGCTCGCTTCTCTGCCGATTATCATGCTGACTGCAAAGGGAGATGAGATTGACAAGGTTCTGGGACTGGAGATGGGGGCGGATGATTATTTAAGCAAGCCCTTTGGCATCCGGGAGCTGGAGGCCAGAGTCAAGGCCCTTTTGCGCAGAAGTACCCCCGGAAAAACGGAAGTCCAGTCGGAGCCTAAGCTTCTGGCAGGGGATTTGGAGATCGATCATGGGGCTCGGGAGGCAAGGCTTCGGGGAGAGCCTGTTACCCTTTCCCTAAAAGAATATGAGCTGCTGTATCTTTTGGCCAGCCATCCAAACAGGGTATATACAAGGGAGCAGCTTTTGGAACAAATATGGGGTTACGCTTACTTAGGAGAAACCCGGACAGTGGACGTTCACATCCGCAATCTGCGGAGGAAGCTGGAGCGGATTGCAAAAAAGCCGGAGTATATTCAAACGGTTCGGGGGATTGGGTATAAATTTGTAAAATGACAATGAAGCAAACCTCTCTTTTTTGTGCAGGAATAGAGAGGAAACAGAGAAGAAAATATTTTATAATAGTGTGTGAAAACAGACGATTTTAAACGCATTCATTGGACTGCGTCAGTTTTGTCCAATGAATGCCAATGGAAAGCAGGAGGTATTTTCATGGAATGGGTGGAACGGTTAAATGACAGCATGCGCTACATAGAGGAGCATCTGACGGAGGAGATGGATTATGAGCGGCTTGGGAGGATTGCCTGCTGCTCCGCATATCATTTTCAGAGGATGTTTACCTATATGGCCGGCATTACCCTGTCCGAATACGTTCGAAGAAGAAAAATGTCCCTTGCTGCAGTGGATCTGCAGGGAGGAAAGGAAAAAATCGTGGACATTGCGGAAAAATACGGCTATCATTCTCCCACGGCCTTTAACCGGGCCTTTCAGGGAGTTCATGGGATAGCGCCCTCCGCAGTTCGAAGCGAGGGCGTATCCGTGAAATCCTTTCCGCCTCTTGCATTTACCATTGCGGTGAAAGGAGCAGAGGAAATGAATTACCGTATTGAAACAAAGGAGAGCTTTCGCATTGTAGGCGTATCAGCGCCCTTGCAGCAGGAGGTTGAGAAAAATTTTATGGTAGTGCCCCAGATGTGGCAGGATGCAGTCACAAACGGAACCATAGAAAAGCTGGCCGGCTTGATGGACACACCTCCCATGGGCCTTTTGGGCGTGAGTGCCTGCGGCAACGAGGAGCAGTGGAAATACTTTATAGCCGTTTCCAGTACAAAGAAGGCAGAGGGCTTTGAGGAATATCAGATACCGGCGTCTGCCTGGGCCATTTTCCCGGGAAGCGGAACCAATCAGTCCATTCAGGAGCTGGAACAGCGGATTATCAGTGAATGGCTGCCAACCTCGGGCTATGAATATGCAAATGCGCCGGATATTGAGGTTTATCTCAATCCGGACCCGCAGAATGCCCGGTATGAGGTGTGGATTCCCGTAACAAAAAAATAAGAAATCAGGAAAGAAAGCACAGAGCCAATTGCTTGTGAAGCAGCACAGGGGATTAGTTCTGTGCATTTTTTGTGCTTACTTTTGTACTTTTTAAAGAGTAGAATTTTTCCAAAAGTGTCGAAAATTCTTAATATTCATTTAAGAATCAGAAAAATAATTAAAATTGTGAAGAAATAAGGGTAAAATAATCGTTTAGAAAGGTAGATAAGCAAATCAAAGAAGAATGACAGCAAAGGAGGGAGAGAAAATGACCCAAAAGAAACAGAAGATTATAAATCTAATTACCTGGGGCTCCATGGCAGCGCTTTTGATTTTTACCATATATGGCATAAAGACGGGAATATTTACGGATCGAAGTCAGATGGAGGCGCTTGTGGCAAAAAGCGGAATCTACGGTCCGTTGATATTTGTACTGATCCAGATCATACAGGTAGTCATTCCTATAATTCCCGGAGGGATTTCCTGCGCCGTGGGCGTTATCCTGTTCGGTGCCTGGGAGGGGCTGCTCTACAATTACATTGGAATCGTCATCGGTTCCTTTATTAACTTCTATCTGGCCAGACGATACGGAAAATGCTTTGTACAGGCATTTGTAAAGGAAGAAACCTACGAAAAATATGCAGGCTGGCTGGAACGGGGAAAGAAGTTTGACCGTTTTTTTGCCATGGCAATTTTCTTCCCCTGTGCGCCGGATGATTTCTTGTGCATGCTGGCAGGACTTACCCGTATGTCCTGGAAGAAGTTTGGAACCATTATAATATTAGGAAAGCCTGCGTCCATTGCCATGTACAGTTTGGCATTGCTTTACACGGGAAGCTGGCTGGGAGGATTGATAGCATGAAAATTTTGATTACAACCGATTTATTCCGCTCCACCATCAACGGCGTGGTAACCTCTGTGCTGAATCTGGAGAGAGAGCTTGCAAGGCAGGGACATGAGGTGCGGATTTTGACCGTATCCGATACGGGAAAGGCTTACCAGGAGGAAAATGTGTGGTATCTCCGCTCTGTTCCGTCCGGAATCTATCCGGGGGTGCGCATTCCGGTACCGGGAGACGGATCCTATCGGCGGGAGCTGACGGAATGGATGCCCGATATCGTTCACAGCCAGTGTGAGTTCTGCACTTTCAGCTATGGAAAACGGATTGCGGAGGATACGGGAGCTGTCTTTATACATACCTGCCATACTCTGTATGAGCAGTATACAAAATATGTTCCCATGGGAAAATATCTGGGTCCTGCAGCCGTAGCCGCATACATGCGCTGGCGGCTTCGCCCTGTAGATCGGATCATTACTCCGACTAAAAAAGTGGAGAGAACCTTTCTAAGCTATGGGGTGGAAAAGAAAACAGCCATCATTCCCACGGGAATCCAGCTGAAAGAGTTTTCTGCTCCCATACCCGGGGATATGCTTTCCGAAATCCGAAAGGAATGTAAAATAGAGCCGGATGTTCGGATCGTCCTGAGCCTGGGGCGCCTTGGATTTGAAAAACAGGTGGACGAGCTGCTGCGCAGCTGGAAAGAGGCGGATATCTCCGGCCAGGAAGCCATACTTTTGATTGTAGGCGGCGGTCCGGCGGAGGATAGTCTCCGGAGACTGGCCGGGGAACTGGGGCTTGAGAAGCAGGTTTATTTCTATGGAATGGCAGAGCCTAAAATGGTTCCGGCTTTTTACCGGATGGCGGATTTGTTTGTCTGTGCATCCACCAGTGAAACACAAGGCTTAACTTATGTGGAAGCGCTGGCAAGCGGCCTGCCTTTGGTCTGCCGCAGAGATCCCTGTTTGACCGGAGTACTGGATCATGGAGAGAATGGCTATTCCTACCGGGGCAGAGAAGAATTTGGCAGCTATGTGAAAGAGATTTTAAGAGACGGGCAAAAACGAGAGCGGATGAGCATTCATAGCCGTGAACTTGCAAAAGCTTTTGGAACGGAGGCTTTTGGGCAGGCGGTTAATCGTTTATATAACAGCAGCATCCGGGAGAGTCTCCCGGCGGAGCCGGGGACACACGCTTTCGGTGACCGGAAATTCATCTAGCAGTCCGTACTGTTCCGGATGCTGCGGTACTGGAATGGAGGTTGAGGGTACATGAAAGTTCTTTTGTATTCGAAGAATCAAAAGCTACTTTCCCGAAGCGGAATCGGGCGGGCTATGCAGATGCAGAGAGACTCCCTTGAAGAAAATGGCGTGGAGGTCACGGATAATCCGGAGGAGGATTATGATATTCTGCATTTGAACAGTATTTTTCCCAGTGATTACCAGATGGCGAAAAAGGCGAAGAGAGCCGGAAAGAAAGTGATTTATCACGCTCATTCCACCAGGGAGGATTTTGAAAATTCATTTACAGGATCCAATCTTTTGGCGCCCCTCTTTCAGAGGTGGCTGGTAAAATGCTATGAGCTGGGAGATTTGATTCTTACACCCACGGCTTATTCCCGCTCCCTTTTGATAAGCTATGGGATTCGCAGGCCCATTGCCGTGATTTCCAATGGGGTAGATACTTTTCGCTTTCAGAAAAATATGGCTGTGCGCAGCCGGTTCAGGAGAGAGTACGGCTTTACGGAGACGGATCGGGTCATTCTTTCCGTAGGGCTTTACTTTGAACGAAAGGGAATCCTGGACTTTGTGGATATGGCCCAGCAGATGCAGGAGTACCAGTTTATTTGGTTCGGCTACACGCCGGATATTCAGATTCCCGGAAAGGTGCGAAAGGCCGTGCGCACCCGCCTGCCGAATCTGACCTTTGCAGGCTATGTGTCTCCGGAAGAGATACGGGAGGCTTACAGCGGCAGTGATCTGTTCTTTTTCCCGTCCTACGAGGAAACGGAGGGGATTGTAGTTCTGGAGGCCCTTTCCTGCGAGATTCCGGTTTTGCTCCGTGACATTCCCGTTTACCAGGGATGGCTTAAGAACCGGGCGGATGTGTACAAGGGAAGCAGCCAGGCGGAATTTGAACGTTTGATCAGCCAGATTTTGGAGGGGGAGCTGCCGAATTTAACCACTCGTGGAAGACAGAGGGCTATGGAACGGGACGTGTTCCGGCAGGCAAGAAAGCTGTATCAGCTGTATGCAAAGGCAGCTGTTCTGTAGAGTGATGAAAAACAAATGATAGAAATTTTTCGGCATAAAAAGGGGAACAGGAAAAAAACGGAAACAATCGGAAAAATTTAATTGGAAACGTGATTTTTCTTCATAAAAAATTAAGGTGTTGCTGTTATGCTTATCTGAAAGGATGAATGATAGTAATACCTTAATTTTTTCGTTTTATGAGGCAGAAAAGGGGTGAAAGGAATGAAAAAGAGTATACTTTTATGGGGGATGATGCTTCTGATTCTGTTAACAGCGGCTTGCGGCAACAGGAAAAGCGCACAAGATCCCATGGCGCTTCCTGCGAAAGAGGACTCGGAAAATACCGGTTCATCCGGAATCCCCATCCGCATCTATTACAGCGATGAAAGCGGAGAACCCCTTTGCGTCAGCATGACCCGGACAGAAGAGATTACCCCGGAGATCCTGCTTTTGAATCTGTCTTTTTACCAAATGGTTCCGGATACGGCATCTGTTCAGGGCTTTGAACAGAGAAAGCAGGAGGATGGTCTTATGCTGATGCTGGATCTGTCGGAGGATTTTGAGACGTATCTCTCCGGTTTGGATGCGGCCGGGGAAGCGGCGGCAATGGGAAGCCTGGTAAACACCTTTCTGGACGCCTATCAGGGAAGCTCCATTCTTATAACCGTAGAGGGAGAGACGCTGAATACTGGTCATGGTGTTTACAGCGAGGCCCTTGAGCTTTATCCCTATGAAGAGGCATCCTATCATGTGGAGGAAAAGAAATTGTCCCGGAATCAGATACAGATTTCTTATCCCCAGATTGCCGGACTTTCTGACGGGGAAGCAGAGAAGAAATGGAATGAAACCATCCGTGGACATGCCGAGAAAGCCTTAAGCGAAGCTGAAGAGGGAAGCAGCATGGAGGTCACTTACTCGGTAAAGACCATGAATGATCAGATGCTTTCCATACTGATAGAGGGTCTCTACAGTCAGAAAGATGAGACGGACCCCGCCCGCTTCTGCTACACCTATAATATTGACATAATTTCCGGAGAAAGCGTCCGCCTGGCTTACTGCCGGGATACGGATGAACTGGCGAAAAAGCTTTTAGAGGGGAACGGATATACGGCGGAAGGTGAGCTTGACTGGGAGCTTAAGGAGCGTCTGACAATCCTTTACGGAGATAAGGAGCAATTGGCAGATGCACTGAGAAGCTTTGACTATGGTGAGAATCGGGAAACGCCTCAGGGCTTTTCCTACCATGAGGACGGGCAGATCCATTTGTGTATAAAAATACCCCATGCCCTGGGGGATTATGTGGACGTGATTCTGGAATGAATTTGTATGAAATTAATAGAATATTTCTGAAAATTAAAATAATTAATATAAAATAATAAAATGATACAATTAAAAATAGAAAAAATAAAATTTTTTCCAAAAAAGTGTTGACAAATTAAAAATACCGGGTTATAATGATTTCAACATAAGAAATACAAAACACCACATAATCTAATCGATATATAAAAATATATTTCATATAGATGTGAGGTGAAAAATTAAGAATAGGAGGTACGGACCAACAAAAACTTAACGAATTACCTCATAATTTAAGAAAAGGAGGTACGGGCCAAAGTACAGTTAGGTTAGGCTTTCTACTATAAGATAAGAAACGGATGTAACACACATCTGAATCAAAAACTATAGTAAGAAGAAAGCCAGGGACAAAAAAGTTCGACGAGAATCGGTAAAATAGAAGCAGCCGGAAAAGAAGTAAAGAAGAAGAAAAGAAAACCGGAAAAGAAAATCTTATGATTACAGAGGGGAAAAGCCGAGAACAGAAGAAGTCGAACAAGAGAAGTCAATAAGACTTCGGAAAATTACCAACTGAAGAAAAAATTTTCGAGAGCAGAAGTTCCCGGAAGAAAAATTCAGAATGGTAAGCGCAACTTGAAAACCCGGCAAAGAAAAGAGGTATAGGTCCAATGGACAGCATAGTTTAACAGAGGGTATCAGAAGACAATACGTACTGATACCCTCTAATTCTGTCTTAAATAAAGAATTCGTCAGCCGAAATTCAATCTAACACTTTACAACTCTAAAGTTCCGTGGTAGAATATCACCAGATTTCCGTTGAAATAAAATAGATTGATGATAACTTCGCAGGAGAGGTAACAGGGACTCCTGCGTTTTTTAATAGGATTTATGAACTGAATAAAAGGAATCACGGCTTGAATTATGGAAACGGAAGAAAACAGAGGAGGAAGTGTGTTATGATAGAATTTATCACAAATGTCAACAGTTTTGTCAATAATATTGTCTGGGGCTGGCCGGCCCTGATTTTGCTTTCCTTTGTGGGCGTGCTGATGACTTTTTTGACAAAGTTTTTTCAGTTAAGCCATATTGGTCATTGGTTTAAAATGACCTTAGGGGCGATTTTCAAGGACAAAGGAGTTATGGGGCATACGAAAGACAGTTCCATTTCCCAGTTTCAGTCTTTATGCACCGCACTGGCGGCTACGGTAGGAACGGGTAATATCGTAGGCGTGGCGGGAGCTATTATGGCAGGTGGTCCGGGAGCCGTATTATGGATGTGGCTGATTGCCTTTTTCGGCATGATGACCAATTACTCTGAGAATGTGCTGGGCATCTATTACCGGCGCAAAAACAGCGCCGGTGAGTGGTCCGGAGGGGCCATGTATTATCTCAGGGATGGTCTGGGTGCGAAAAAGGGATGTAAAGCCATTGGTTCTGTTCTGGCGGTGCTGTTTTCCGCCTTTTGCTTTTTGGCATCCTTTGGCATCGGAAATATGACTCAGGTAAATTCCATTTCCGGCAATATGAATTCCGTATTTGGCGTGCCTGTATGGATTACCGGTATTGTGGTTCTGGTTTTGGGCGGCCTTGTCATTGTAGGAGGATTGAAACGGATCGCTTCGGTTACGGAGAAGATTGTACCTTTTATGGTGGTTTTGTACATAGTGGGAAGTGTTGTGATCTTCTTTACCAATATCTCTCAGGCAGGAGCCGTGTTCAGTGCCATTTTCCAGGGAGCCTTTGGGCTGAAAGCGGCAGGCGGCGGTGTGGTTGGTTATGGCGTGAAGCTGGCCATTGAGCAGGGTATGAAACGTGGCGTATTCTCCAATGAAGCGGGTCTGGGTTCTTCTGTTATGGTACATTCCAGCTCCAACGTCAGCGAGCCGGTACGTCAGGGGATGTGGGGAATCTTTGAGGTATTTGCGGACACGATCGTTGTCTGTACGCTGACTGCCTTTTCCGTATTGTCCTCAGGACTGGTTGATCTGGAGACAGGCGTGGCGGCAGCCGAGTATGGCGGCATCGAACTGACAAAGGCAAATATCGTTTCTACGGTCTTTTCCATACATTTTGGTAAAGTGGGAGCGGGCTTTGTGGCTGTTGCAATTATGCTGTTTGCTTTTTCTACGGTATTGGGCTGGAGCCACTATGGAAGTAAAGCATGTGAATTCCTGTTTGGAGAGAAGTTTACCATTATATATCGGGTAATTTTTGTGCTGGCTATTTACGGCGGCGCTGTGATGGGGGACAACCTGGCCTGGGATCTGGCGGATACCTTTAACGGTATGATGATGATTCCCAACCTGATTGGCGTTCTGGTGCTGTCTCCGCTGGTTTACAAGATTACAAGGAATTATGTGGATCGGGTGCTGAAAGGGAAAGATGAGAAGCCTATGCTGTCCGCATTTCCGGAGATTCAGAAAGAGCAGGAGAAAACATTGTAGACGGAACGCATGTTTATCTGAGACATGGAAGACAAAAATAAGCCGGCTGACTTTTTTATAACCAATGTATGTTTTGGGAAAAGCTATAAGGAAAAACGTACGGAACTGGGATATAAGAAAGTTGGCCGGCTTATTTTTGCGGGATTTTTTTCTGTATAAAGGAATTTTCAAAATTCTGGCATTTCTTTGGTGCTGACTTCTTTTTCTGTTTGTGTTACACTTAAAAATGCAGGCGTATGTGATGCTTTTTATAGATAGGAAAGACATCAGCAGTTTTCGAAAGAAAGCTCTTACGGCTTATCGCCGGGATGATGTTGGTTTTGTATTCCGATTTTACAATTTGGTGCAGAATCTTGTTCATGCATAGAGACATTTATGGACGCATGTACTTGCGGCCGGAAATGTCTCTAAGTAAAGGTGTATGAAAAAGATTCTGCGGAACTGGAATAAAAACAGCAGAATCTTGTTCATGCACAGAGGCATTTATGGACGCATGTACTTGCGGCCGGAAATGTCTCTAAGTAAAGGTGTATGAAAAAGATTCTGCGGAACTGAAATGGAGAAAAAATGTCACTTCAATTTATTTTAGGAAATTCGGGGGCCGGAAAATCCCATACCCTTTATCAGAATATTATCCGGGAGTCCAGGGAGAACCCGGAACAGAAGATCTTGGTACTGGTGCCGGAGCAGTTTACCATGCAGACTCAGAAAGAGTTGGTAACCATGCATCCGGACGGCGGCATTCTTAATATTGATGTATTAAGCTTCCAGCGTCTGGCTTACCGTGTATTTGAGGAAACGGGAACCCGTGTGGGAAAGGTTCTGGAGGAGACAGGCAAGAACCTGGTGCTTCGCAAACTTGCCCAGGAGCATCAGGAGGAGCTTAAGATCCTAAGCGGAAATCTGAAAAAGACGGGCTATATCAATGAGATCAAGTCGTTAATCTCGGAGCTTACCCAGTATGCGGTGTCAGAGGAAGAGCTTGAGCGCTTCACGGAGTCCAGTAAAAAAAGACCTCACCTTTATTGGAAGCTTCGGGATCTGCAGGTGCTTTACAGGGCATTTCATGCCTACCTGGCGGATCAATATATTACGGCAGAAGAGCTTCTGGAGGTATTATGCCAGGTTGTGGAGCGTTCGGAAATGGTGCAAAGCAGTTTTATTGTTCTGGACGGTTTTACGGGCTTTACTCCCATTCAAAATAAATTAATGCAGAAGCTCATACGGTATGCGAAGAAAGTTACGGTGACAGTTACCATAGACAGCCGGGAGGATCCGTACAGATCCCAGGGCGAGCATCAGCTTTTTTCCCTGAGTAAAAAGACCATTTCCACATTAATGAGTCTGGCCCGGGAGGTGGGAGCTGATATAGAGGATGCCTTGGTCATAAAGCCCTCCAATCAGTCACGGTTTGGCAGGGCGAGCGCTCTGTCTGCTCTGGAACAGAACCTGTTCCGCCCTCATCGGAGGTCCTTTGGGGAGAAGCAGGAACAGATAAGTCTTCATCTTCTTCGCAATCCCGAGGAAGAGGTAGGCTGGACGGCTTTAAGGATCTGCCGCCTGATTCGGGAGCAGGGCTTTCATTATCGGGATTTTGCTGTCATTACGGGCAATATGGAGGCTTATGGACACTGTCTGGAGCGGATATTTCCGGAATATGGAATCCCTTGTTTCCTGGACTACAAGCGAAGTGTCCTTGGAAATCCGTTTATTGAGTTCCTGCGGTCGCTGCTGGAGATGACGGAGCAGGACTTTACCTATGAGACCGTATTTCGTTTCTTAAGAAGCGGGCTGTCAGGCATGAAGCGGGAGGATACGGATCTTCTGGAAAACTATGTCCTGGCCCTTGGGATTCGGGGGAGGAAAAAATGGGAAAACCGTTTTATACGCACCTATGGAAGCTTAACGGAAGAAGAGCTTTTCCGGATTGACGATCTCAGGCAGCAGTTTGCCAGTATGGTTCTGCCCTTTGGAGAGGTTATGAGGAAAAAGGGGGTGGATGTATTCACACGTACTGCGGCTCTTTACCGGCTGATTGAAAAGCTGGAAATTCAGAAGAAATTGGCAGCCTTTGAGGAGCGCTTTCAAAAAGAGGGCAATCAAGTACTGGCAAAGGAATACCATCAAATCTATCCCATTGTTATGGATCTTTTGGATAAGTTGGTAGATCTTCTGGGAGATCAGAAGCTTTCCGCAAGGGAATACCGGGAGATTCTGGAGGCCGGATTTGCGGAAGCCCGTGTAGGAGTAATTCCTCCGGGGGTAGATCAGGTGGTGGCCGGCGATATGGAGCGTACCCGCCTTAAGGATGTAAAGGTGCTTTTTTTCCTGGGTGTAAATGAGGGAAATGTGCCGAAAAACACCTCTCGTACGGGACTTTTGTCCGATATGGAACGGGAGCAGCTAAAGGCACAGGGCATGGAACTGGCGCCTACGGCAAGGGAGCAGGGATATATTCAGCGGTTTTATTTATATTTGAACCTGACAAAGCCCTCCAAGAGACTTTATGTGTGCTGCAGTCTTTTGGACGGCGGCGGAAAAGCCCTGCGCCCGTCTTATCTGATGAATGTGTTAAAGGGAATGTTTCCGAACATGGAGCTTATGAGGGAAGAGGGATGGAAAAAGGAGGCTTTTGCAACGCCCAGGGAGGGTCTTCGTCTTTTGATTGAGGGCCTGCGCTCTTACCGTGCCGGGGAGGAAAGTGAAAAGTTTTATGAGCTGTATCGGTGGTATGCTTCCAGGGAGCAGTACGAGGAAAAGCTTTCCAAGCTTTTACAGGCGGCTTTTTCCCGGCATACAGATAGTCATCTGGGGCGTGCGGTAGCTCATGCCCTGTACGGAACGGTGCTGGAGAACAGTGTCACAAGGCTTGAGCGGTATGCGGCCTGTGCTTACGCTCATTTCCTTATGTATGGCCTGAGGCTTTCGGAACGGGCCCTGTATGAGTTTGCACCGATGGACATGGGAAATATATTCCATGAGACTCTGGAGCTGTTTTCCAAGCGGCTTGAGGAGAGCGGCTATACCTGGAGGGATATTCCCGAAGAGATCCAGGGAGCCTGGGTGGAGGAATGCATGGAGCTGGTGACCTCAGATTATGGAAATACCATTCTTAAAAGCACAGCCCGAAATGCTTACGCCACAGAGAGGATGAAACGGATGATGAAGCGGACCGTCTGGGCTCTTGGGAGGCAGATTGAAAAAGGTCTGTTTACGCCGGAGAATTATGAGATCGTCTTTTCCGGAGTGTCAGATCTGGATGCAGTGAACATTGCACTTTCCCCGGAGGAACAGCTTCGGCTTCGTGGACGGATTGACCGTATGGATATTTGTGAGGAAGAAAAGAATGTCTATGTAAAGGTGGTAGATTATAAATCGGGAAATACCTCTTTTCAGCTTGTGTCCCTGTATCATGGGCTGCAGCTTCAATTGGTGGTTTATCTGAATGCGGCCATGGAGCTGGCGGCAAGGGAGCATCCGGATAAAGAAATCCACCCGGCAGGAATCTTCTACTATCAGATAGAGGATCCTGTGCTGGAACAGGAGGCCGGAGGGCCGGCGGAGAACCTCAATGAACGGGTAATGGAAAAGCTTAAGCTGTCCGGATTGGTAAACAGCGATCCGGAGGTTATTCAAAAGCTGGATCGGGATATGCCGGGAAAATCCTCCGTGCTTCCTCTGTCTTATAATAAGGACGGCAGTCTTCGGGCAGGATCCAGTGTGGCGGCGGAGCGGCAGTTTCGGGATTTGTCTTCCTTTGTCAATCGAAAGATCCAAAAGATAGGCTCCGAGATACTGGAGGGGCAGATGGAGGTGAATCCTTACGAGATGAAAGGCAGAACTGCCTGTGATTACTGTGCCTATAGAGGTGTATGCGGTCTGGACTCCAAGGATGAGGGATACGGCTTCAGGCGTTTGAAAGCCTTTGAGGATTCGGAGGTTTGGGAGCGGATAGAGAAAGAAATACAGTAAAGACTGGAATGGAGAACGTAAAAATGAGCGTCAAGTGGACAGAGGAACAGCAAAAAGTCATTGATGTGCGGAATAAGGATGTGCTGGTGTCGGCAGCAGCCGGGTCCGGCAAGACGGCGGTGCTGGTGGAGCGGATTTTATCTTTGGTCTGCGCAAAAGGTGAGGGGGATGCGCCCATAGATGTGGATCAGCTTCTGGTAGTAACTTTCACCAATGCGGCGGCGGCAGAAATGCGGGAGCGGATCGGCCTTGCCCTTACAAAACAGTTGGAGGCAGAGCCGGAAAGCGTGCATCTGCAGAAGCAGCAGACCTTAATTCACAATGCCCAGATTACTACCATCCATAGCTTTTGCCAGTATGTGATTCGGAATTATTTTCATCAGCTGGATTTGGATCCCTCTTTCCGAATCGGTGAGGAAGGAGAGCTGAAGCTTCTAAAGGGAGAGGTATTAAAGGAACTTCTGGAAGAGCGTTATGCACAGGACAGCCCGGAATTTGTGAATTTTGTAGAAACCTATGCAGTGGGAAAAAGTGATGCTGTCATTGAAGATCTGCTCCTGCAGCTCTACGAGTTTTCCATGAGCTACCCGTATCCCTCAAAATGGCTGGAAAGCTGTATGGATACCTATCAGGCGGCGTGCAGGGAGGATTTGGGTCAAAGCAAATGGATGGAATTTCTGCTGGAATATGCAGGAAAACTTTTGGCAGGTTGGAGGGAAGAGCTAAAGGGGGGACTTGAACTCTGCAAAGAGACAGATGGTCCTTATATGTACCAGGAGGCTCTTTTAAAAGATTTGGAACAGGTGGAAGAACTCTGCGGCTGTCATACCTATGAGGAATATCAGGAGATTTTGGAAAACTTGGCATTTGCCAGACTTTCCGCTAAACGGGATGAAAATGTAGATGAGGGGAAGAAAGCCCGGATTAAGGATCTTCGGGACCGGATGAAAAAGAGTTTAAAGACTTTGAGAGAAGCCTATTTTTCCTGCTCTTTGGATGAGGTATGGGAGCTTCTGCAAATGGCAGCTTCCCCTACGGAGGTTCTGATTTCTCTTGTAAAGGAATTTATAGAGCGGTACCAGGAGAAGAAGCGAAACAAGAATCTGGCGGATTTTTCCGATCTGGAGCATTTGGCGCTGGAAATTCTGGTGGCTGATGTGCGGGAGGAAGCCGGACGCTTTACGGTAACGGTTACAGATGCGGCCAGAGAGCTTTCCGAGCGCTATGTACAGATTATGATTGATGAATATCAGGACAGCAACCTGATGCAGGAGATTATTCTAAACAGTGTAAGCCGAAGAGAAGCTGGCAGCCAAAATGTGTTCATGGTGGGAGATGTAAAGCAGAGCATCTACCGGTTTCGACTGGCACGGCCGGAACTGTTTATGGAGAAATACCGCTCCTATCCCCAGACGGACGAGGGAACGGCTATACGAATCGATCTTCATAAAAACTTCCGAAGCCGGGAAGAGGTGCTTCAGGGAGTCAATGAGATTTTTTATAGCCTGATGACGCCTGGTGTAGGAGGGATTCTCTATGATAAGGCGGCAGCCCTCTATCCGGGGGCTTCCATGCCGGAGCCGGAGCAGGTGATGAACGGACCGGAGCTTTTGCTATTGGATGGAGATGCACCGGAGCTTTCCGATGAGGAGAGGGATTTGACTGTGAGGGAAATAGAAGCCTATGGGGCGGCCCGGCGCATTAAGGAGCTTCTTGCCTGCCAGCAGGTATGGGATGCGGGAAAAGAGAGCTTTCGGCCTGCGTCTTATGGGGATATTGTGATCCTGCTCCGCAGCCTGACCGAATGGGGGGATGTGTATGCCCGGGTGCTGACGGAGGCAGGAATTCCGGCTCATACGGAGTCACGGACCGGATATTTTACTACCATTGAGATAAAGACCCTTTTGAATCTGCTTCGGGTGGTGGACAATCCAAGACAGGATATTCCTCTTGCGGCAGTATTGAAGTCTATGATCGGGGGCTTTACGGATGTGGAGCTGGCTCTTGTGAAAAGCCGGTATCCTGACAGGCCGTTCCATGAGGCGTGTATAAGCTTCTGGCAGGGGGAATATGGCAAAGAGGAATTGGGACAACGGCTGCAAGCATTTTATAAACGGCTTAACCGCTATCGAAGCAAGGCGGAGTATCTTCCCATCCATGAGTTTCTCTGGTTTGTACTGGAAGATACAGGCTACGGCGATTATCTGGCGGCGCAGCCGGGAGGGGAACAGCGTGAGGCCAATGTGCGGATGCTGATAGAGCGTGCCATTGCCTTTGAGAAGACCAGCTATCGGGGACTGTTTCATTTTGTACATTATATGGAGCAGCTTCAAAGCTATCAGGAGGATTTTGGCGAAGCCGGAATTACCGGAGAAAATGAGGATGCGGTGCGCATTATGACCATTCATAAGAGCAAGGGATTGGAATTTCCCATTGTCATTGTGGGCGGTCTTGGCAAAAGCTTTAACAGGCAGGATACCAGAAGCCGGGTGGTGATTCATCCGGATCTGGGGCTTGGAGTAGATTATGTGGATACCAGGGAACGGGTGAAAATTCCCCTGCTGCCTAAGAAAGTTTTGCAAAGGGCGCTGGATCTGGAAATGTTGGGAGAAGAGCTTCGGGTGCTCTATGTGGCATTTACCAGGGCAAAGGAAAAATTGATTCTTCTGGGGAGCGCAAAGAAGCTGAATGAGAAGCTGGAGCAAAACCAGGGGACACAAGGGAACGCTCAGCTGCCGTTTTCCAGGCTTTCTTCGGCAGGAACCTACCTGGACTGGATTTTGCCGGCAGCCGCAGGCACCAGCTTTGCTTTGTCCCAGGTACAGCCGGAGCTTTTGCTGGAGGAGACTATCGGAGAACAGATCTCAATGGAGGAGCTGAGGGAACGGCTTGGCCGTCCGGAAGAGCTTCCGGGCAGAGACGAAGCATTTGCAAGGGAACTGGAGGAACAGTTTGGAGAGGGATATCCCTATGAGGAGGAAACCTCCCTGAGAGTAAAGGTGAGTGTCTCCGAGCTTAAAAAAGCGGGGCAGACGGAGGATGAGGACGTGGACACCCTTTTGTATCCCCAGGAGGAGATTGTTCCTTATATCCCCCGGTTTATGCAGGAGGAGGAGCCGGTCAGCGGAGCAGCCCGTGGTACGGCCTACCACCGGGTATTGGAGTGTCTGGATCTGTCGGGTCTCTATCACTCTGACCGGGTACGGGAGGCCATCGGAAAGCTGGTTGAGGATGGAAAGCTTACGAAAGAGCAGGCGGATGTGGTTCGGCCTTATGATATTTATGCCTTTGGAAAGACGGACCTGGCGAAGCGCATGATGGCGGCAAAGGGGTGCGGACAGCTTCGCACGGAACAGCCCTTTGTGATTCAGCTTCCGGCCTGTGAGCTGGACTTAGGTTACACCAGCAGGGAACCGGTGCTGGTGCAGGGAATTATTGATGCCTATTTCTATGAGGATGACGCCATTGTGGTAGTGGATTATAAGACGGATTATGTGCAGCAGGGAGAAGAACTGCTGGAGAAATACGGGCGGCAGCTGGATTATTATGAGATTGCTTTGCAGAAGCTGACCGGAAAGAGGGTGAAAGAGAAAGTAATCTATTCTTTTTGCCTTGGAAAATGTGTAAAACGGTAAAGGCTGGAAATTCTTTTGATAAGGGGGTATACTAAAACATGGCGGATTGCCGTTTACGCCCGGCATCATGAGATTTTGTTAAGTTTAGGAAGACTTTAGAGCCGGATTTTAGAGCTTAAGGTAATGGTATTGCGTCTGAGCAGGAATAAGGAGACAGCGGCGAAAGGGATAGATTTATGTACCAGATTGAAAAGATGAATAAAAAACTTCTGGCTTCTCAGGTTGAGGAAGAGTTGATGAATTATATTCTCCACGAACCTGTGGAAATCGGAGAGAAGATTCCAAATGAATATGAACTGGCGGAAAAATTCGGTGTGGGAAGAAGCACCATTCGTGAAACCATAAAAAGCCTGGTAACAAAAGGCATTCTGGAGGTCCGGAGAGGATCCGGAACCTATGTGATCAGTAAAAGCACTTTTGAAGAGGATCCTTTGGGGCTGGCAAGATTTACGGATAAGTATAAGCTGGCGCTGGAGCTTTTTGAAGTGCGGCTGATGCTGGAGCCGGAGATTGCGGCCCTGGCCAGTGATTATGCGCTGCCGGAGGAAAAAGAGGAATTAAAACGTCTCTGTGACGAGACGGAGCAGCAGTATCTTTCCGGAAAAAACCATACTTTAAAAGATATTGAGTTTCATACCTGTATTGCAAAATGCAGCAAAAACCGGGTGGTGGAATTGCTGCAGCCCATTATTCAGACTGCGATTGTCACTTTCGTGAATTTAACCAACCGGCGTTTAAAGGAGGAAACGATAGAGACACACCGTGAGATTACAAATGCCATTCTGAGAGGAGACCCGGTAGGTGCAAGATGCGCCATGATTATGCATTTGACTTATAATCGTCAGATGTTGATGAAAATGATGGAAGAAAAAGATGAATAAATCAGGGTCGGACTGCACAGACTATGGAATGCAAGCGAATTTTGATAAAGTGCAGATGGCTGACAAAATATATAATACTGGTAAATATAAACAAAAATAAGGTGGATTTCCTCTTTGAATCCATCTTTTTTTGTTCAAAAGGGAGAAAAGGAAGAAAATACATCAGATGTATTGACTAAAAAATAGAGAAAATATATAATAATTTCAATATAACATATGACGTCAGATGTTAAAAAGAAAACGTAACTCACAGAATATTTACTGCTGGACGGTAAAGCTGCGAAAGCGCACGAGAGGAACTTTCATGAGTGCACTTTCGAATGAAAGTTTCTCTCATAGGTGTGCGCTGAAGTGATTTTACCCTTTCGTGCTGCCCGGCAGCAATTTAAAAAGGAGGATTTGTTATGGACGCTACGGTAACCCTTAATCCCACCAGACTTGTCATAGCGGCAATTATAGGCCTGGCGCTGCTTTTGCTGCTGATTATTAAGTTTAAGATTCATGCGATGCTTTCCATTCTGATTGGTGCGGTTGTCATCGGCCTGGTGGCCGGAATGCCCTTTACGGATATTGTTACGGCGGTGGATGACGGTATTGGCAACACCTTAAAAGGAATTGCACTATTGGTAGGACTTGGCTCTATGTTCGGCGCAATTCTGGAGGCTTCGGGCGGGGCCCAGACCCTGGCTGTCACCATGGTAAATAAGTTCGGAGATCAAAAGGCAGCCTGGGCTTTGGGAATCACCGGCCTTGTTATTGCCATGCCGGTATTCTTTGATGCGGGACTGATTATTCTGATTCCCCTGGCATTTTCACTGGCAAAAAGAACGAAACGCTCTTCTTTGTTTTATGTGATTCCGCTTCTGGCAGGTTTGGCCGTAGGTCATGCGTTTATTCCTCCCACACCTGGTCCGGTACTGGTAGCTACTATGCTGGGGGTAGACCTTGGGTGGGTAATTCTGGTAGGTGTTTTCTGCGGTATCTTTGCTATGATTGTGGCTGGTCCTGTGTGGGGCTCCATCTGCGGCAAAAAATTTGATGTGGCAATTCCGGAGCATGTGGCTAATCAGGAAGACTTTGACGAATCCAAGCTGCCCGGCTTTGGTACGGTGGCAGGCATCATTTTGATTCCCCTGGTGCTGATTGTATTGAAGTCTCTGGCAAGCGTAATCCCGGCTTTAAGCAGTGCCGAGTCCCTGTTGAGCTTCCTGGGTCAGCCTTTTGTGGCGCTTCTGATTGCAACACTGGCAGCTATGTTCCTGCTTGGAACAAAACACGGTTATACTCTGCCGGAGCTGGAAAAAATAATGACAAAATCGCTGGAGCCTACAGGCCTGATTCTTCTTGTAACGGCCTGCGGCGGCGTGCTCCGCTACATGCTCCAATATTCCGGACTTGGTGAGGTCATCGGAAACGCAGTGGCATCCGCAAATCTTCCTCTTGTGCTGGTAGCATTTTTGGTAGCTGCGCTGGTTCGTATCTGTGTAGGCTCCGCAACGGTGGCTATGACAATGGCGGCGGGAATTATTGCGGCAATGCCCGGCATATCGGAACTTTCTCCCATGTACCTGGCATGTGTGACAGCAGCGGTGGCCGGCGGCTCTACCGTATGCTCCCACTTTAATGATTCCGGATTCTGGCTGGTGAAATCTCTGGTAGGACTGGATGAGAAGACTACCCTGAAGACATGGACCATTATGGAAACCCTGGTGGGCGGAACCGGATTTGTGGTGGCACTGATTATTTCATTCTTTGTGTAAATTGCGGAACTAAAACAGCAGCATCATGTAGAGTGCCAGAAAGAATTCCAGGCACATGAACGTGTGCCTGGAATTCTTTCTTAGCAGAGGGCACCGGAAAGATGCTGCGGAACTTTAAATGGAGGGCTTCTTATGGAACTAGTAAGTCAGAAAATGCGGAAATTGGCTCCGGAGCTGGATCCCTTACGTATCGGAACAGGCTGGAAGCCGGAAGATTTGGAAAAAATTCAGGTTATGATTGAGAGCACCTTTGGAGACAGCCATCCGGGAAGCGGCCATCTGGATGTTCTGGTGGAAGAGGTGAGAAAAGGAATCGAAGAGGCAGGGGGCTATGGGGCCAGATACTTTGCCACTGATATCTGTGACGGAGAGAGCCAGGGAACAGACGGAATCAATTACAGTCTGGCCAGCCGTGAGATGATTGCCAATATGATTGAGATTCATGCAAATGCAACGCCCTTTGACGCAGGCGTTTATCTTGCAAGCTGCGACAAGGGAATGCCTGCCAATCTAATGGGCCTGGCCCGTGTCAACATTCCTGCCGTAGTCGTACCGGGAGGAACCATGAATGCAGGGCCCGAGATGCTGACCCTGGAACAGCTGGGCATGTACAGCGCCAAATATCAGAGAGGTGAGATTGACCAGGAAAAGCTTGACTGGGCAAAGTGCAATGCCTGCCCAAGCTACGGCGCCTGCTCCTTTATCGGAACAGCTTCTACTATGCAGATTATGGCAGAGGCATTGGGACTTGCGCTTCCGGGAAGTGCATTGATGCCGGCTGCCAGCCCGGATCTTCTGGATTTTGCCCATAAGGCCGGAGAGCAGGCAGTGAAGCTTGCCGCTATGCCAAATATGCGCCCCGGCGACATTGTAACAATGGACAGCTTTGAAAATGCCATTCTGGTTCATGCTGCTATCTCCGGAAGCACCAACTGTCTGCTCCATATTCCTGCTATTGCCCATGAGTTTGGAATCGAGATCACGGGAGATACCTTTGACAGACTTCACAGAGGAGCCCGTTATCTTCTGGATGTTCGCCCAGCCGGACGCTGGCCGGCGGAGGTATTCTATTATGCCGGCGGAGTACCGGCCATTATGGAAGAAATCAAGGATCACCTGCATCTGGATGTAATGACGGTAACGGGAAAGACCCTTGGGGAAAACTTAAAGGAGCTGAAAGAAAACGGCTTTTATGAGCGCTGTGAAAAATGGCTCCGGGATTTCAACAGCCGTTACAATGTGAATGTGACCAGAGAGGATATTATCCGTCCTTACGATAAAGCTATTGGAACAGACGGAAGCATTGCAATCTTGAAAGGTAATCTGGCTCCGGAGGGTGCGGTTATCAAGCATACGGCATGTCCAAAGGAAATGTTTAAGGCGGTTCTTCGGGCAAGGCCATTTGACAGTGAGGAAGAATGCCTGGATGCGGTGCTGAAGCATCAGGTACAAAAAGGCGACGCAGTATTTATCCGTTATGAGGGGCCCAAGGGAAGCGGTATGCCGGAGATGTTCTATACATCGGAGGCTATCAGCAGCGATAAGGAGTTGGGACGCAGCATTGCCCTGATCACCGACGGACGTTTCTCAGGGGCATCTACCGGCCCGGTAATTGGACACTGCAGCCCGGAGGCTGTAGACGGAGGTCCCATCGCTCTGGTAGAAGAGGGGGATTTGATTGAGATTGACGTGATGGAGCGTAAGTTGAATATCATTGGCATTGCCGGTGAGAAAAAAACTATGGAAGAGGTGGCAGCCGTTCTGGAGGAAAGAAAGAAGAAATGGAAGCCCCGTGCATCCAAATATAAGAAGGGCGTACTGCGCTTGTTCAGCGAATTGGCCGCCAGTCCCATGAAAGGCGCCTATTTGGAATATGATAAATAAAATGGCATACGAAGCCTGGAAATAGTTGCAAGTATCCGGCGGATGTGGTACGGTTACAAAGTAAACCCACATGCACCTCATTGGTGTATCACCATAAATGAAAGTTGGCAGTGGCGCATGGGGCATCCCTGAACTCAGTTTTCTGCTACACAGAAAAGGGATCTTAATGTAGTAAAGAAATAAATGAAACAATAAAATAAAACGGAGGAGAATTTCACATGGAAAAGATGCAGGAACAGCTTCAAAAATTCGGTGTGGTTCCGGTAGTTGTATTAAATAACGCCAAGGATGCCCTGCTGCTGGCAAAGGCTCTCATAGAGGGCGGACTTCCCTGTGCGGAGGTTACTTTCCGCACGGAAGCGGCAGAAGAATCCATTCGTCAGATGGCGGAAAAGTATCCCGAGATGCTGGTGGGGGCAGGGACAGTACTGACCATAGAGCAGGTAGATCGGGCTGTAAATGCAGGGGCAAAATTTATTGTTAGTCCTGGTTTTGACCCGGAGATTGTAGATTATTGTCTGTCCAGGGAGATCCCGATTTTCCCGGGATGCGTTACGCCCTCCGAAGTAGCGCAGGCGGTAAAACGGGGATTAAAGGTAGTTAAGTTTTTCCCGGCAGAGCAGTATGGCGGAGTCTCTGCCATCAAAGCGTTGGCGGCCCCCTATACCATGGTGCGGTTTATGCCTACCGGCGGCGTAAGCTTAAAGAATCTGAAGGACTATTTAAGCTGTGACAAAATCATAGCCTGCGGTGGAAGCTGGATGGTAAAGGGCGATTTGATTGAGGCCGGAGAGTTTGATAAAATCCGTGAAATGACAAAAGAGGCTGTGACACTTGCAGAAGAGATTCGTGGAGAAAGGTGACAGGGGACAGAGATTATGAATTTAAATGTAAGACCGAAAGAAGAGTGCAAGTTTGACGCCGTATCCCTTGGAGAAGTGATGCTGCGTCTGGATCCGGGAGAGGGCCGCATCCGCACCGCCCGTTCATTCCGTGCATGGGAGGGCGGCGGAGAGTACAATGTTGTCCGTGGGCTTCGCAGATGCTTTGGCATGAATACGGCAGTGATTACGGCTTTTGCAGACAATGAAGTGGGCATGTTGATGGAGGATTTCATTCTCCAGGGAGGTGTGGATACATCGCTCATTAAATGGATGAAGACGGATGGAATCGGCCGTGTCTGCAGAAACGGAATTAATTTTACGGAGAGAGGATTTGGAATCCGTGGGGCGGTAGGATGCTCAGACAGAGCTAACACGGCAATTTCCAAGGCAACGCCGGAGGACTTCGATTTTGAGTACATCTTTGGTGAGCTTGGAGTTCGCTGGCTTCACACAGGCGGAATCTATGCGGCTCTTTCCGAACAGTCCTGCGAGACGGTTTTGGCAGCTATCAAGACGGCGAAGAAATACGGAACCCTTGTATCCTATGACCTGAACTACCGTCCCTCCATGTGGAGCGCCATCGGCGGTCAGGCAAAGGCACAGGAGGTAAATAAAGAGGTTGCCAGGTATGTGGATGTGATGATTGGAAATGAGGAAGATTTCACGGCTTGCTTAGGCTTTGAGGTAGAGGGAAATGAAGCGGACTTAAAGGAACTGAATCTGGAGGGCTACCGGAAGATGATCAATGAAGCGGCCAAAGCTTATCCGAACTTTAAGGCGGTAGCAACGACGCTTCGCCAGGTGAAGACCGCAACCGTCAACGACTGGAGCGCCATCTGCTGGGCGGACGGGGAAATCTATAAGGCTAAGGACTACAAGGGTCTGGAGATTATGGACCGGGTAGGCGGAGGAGATTCCTTTGCCAGCGGCCTCATCTACGGCTTGATGACCACAGGGGATGCGCAGCTTGCGGTTAATTATGGTGCGGCTCACGGCGCACTGGCTATGACAACCCCTGGTGATACGACTATGGCAAGCAAGAAAGAAGTGGAAGCAATCATGGGCGGTGCAGGCGCTCGGGTGCAGAGATAAATAGAGTTGGAGTAAAGCTGGGGCTGTCCTTTGGGGCAGCCCTATATTCACATGATGGGCAAGTTGGCGGAAGTTAATATCGGTGGGAGGGGAGCATCTCATACATGTTCCTCTGCATGAAAATAAAAATGCATTGAAATGCGCTTCCTGCGGCAAATGGTTATACATGCCGGGGAAAGAACATTCGCAGATATGCCTTGAGTATTGTAAGATGGTAAAGGAAATCCCGCTATGTTTTGGCTGTGCGTGGGAATTGGAGGCTGATTTGAAAAAATAAAAGCCGGAAGGGAGAGCAGCATGGAAATATACAAATATGAAGGGAAAATGTTGCTTATGGAGCACATGATTACTGGAAGTTGAAAAAGTATTTGTAAAATGGATTGGTTTTGGAGATTGAGTATCCCGAAGGAAGAATTATAGGAATGGTGACCCGTCAGGTTACGGTGGCTTTTGACTTGGGGAGAATATATCCCTTTCTCACAGTATTGAGCTTTTGGAATATTAGAAAAGAACCCTTCTGTCCGGATATCCTAAGGGATGGAAGGGTTCTTTGTTTCTTAATTATTAAAAAGAGTTTTATAAATAGATATAAAAAGGGGTTGAAAAACAAATTTTTTATGGTATAATATCCAATATAAATTATAAAAACCAAATAAAAATAGCAAAAACGATAATTTAAGTTAATATTTTTTAAAAATAAATTAAATAAATGAGGGATATATGAACGATGGAATTAACAGCAAAGTAATGAAGGTAAACAATGCTTTGCTGGTACTGGAAACAATTATGCGCCGGGGACCTATAGCGAGAAATGAATTGACAGGCTTGGTGGGGTTGACACAGGTTTCTGTGATCAATGTAACGAATGCGCTTCTGGAGGCAGGTATTATTGTAGAAGTAGGACGTGCTAACAGTGGAAACCAAGGACGCAGATCTATGGTTGTAGATATTAATGAACATGCGTTTTACTGTTTTGGAATGGAGCTGAGTGTTGGAAAGCTGGTGTGCGGGCTTGGCGACGCAAGAGGAAGGCTGCTTCAATTTGAGGAGATTAAATTCCCTTCCAGATCCAGTGCGGAGATGCTGCTGGATAAGGTAGATGAGCTTGTGGAAGAATTTTTAAAAAACAACCAAATAGATAAAAGAAGAATTTTAGGAATGGGGATTGCTGTTCCGGGCCCGCTGGATGTGCAGGAAGGCATAATGATTAATCCTCCCAACTTTCCGGGATGGAAGAATGTGCCGATCCGAAGGATGTTGGAGGAACGTCTGGGTTTTCGGGTGTGCCTGGACAAAGAGACGAATCTGGCGGCTTTGGCAGAAAGCTTTTATGGAGTATCCGTAGGGTATAAGACATCCTTTTTTATGAGTCTCTTTCGTTTGGGAATCGGAGGCGGGCTCGTTGCAGAAAACAATATTTTCCATGGCTTTTGCGATGGAGCAGGTGAAGTGGGTCATATGACAGTAGAATCATCTGGAAGAAAGTGCGGATGTGGAAATTATGGCTGTCTGGAGACTATGATTGCGGAAGATTATCTTATTGAGCAGGTACGTCATTTGTATAAGATCGGCGTGGAGATAGAGCGGCCGGAAGATATAGATGGTATTACCCTGGAAGAGATTTTTGAACGGAGCAGTAATGGAGACGACGTCTGCGAAGATGTGGTAAAACAGACGGCAGTTTATATTTCAATTGCCATAGGAAATATTGTAAATTTATTTAGTCCTGAGATGATTGTTTTAGGCGGTCCTCTGCCTGAAATGAGCACTCAGCTGGTGGAACTGGTGGCGGATCGGATTCACAGTAAGAAGTATCCGAGTCATTGTAAGGATATTAAAATTGTAAAATCGGTTCTTGGCCCTCAGGTATATGTAAAAGGAGCTATCGCATTGGCGGAAAAGACTTTTTTAAGCTATGTGCTGCCGGAAAATTTTTAGATTACATTTTGCAGAAAGCTGTAATAAAGGCTCATTAACCAAATAGGAGGTATCAAAAATGAAGCGTTCAGAGATTAACAAAATTATGCGTGAGGCATTAAAACTATTTGAAGATTATAAGACATCCTTGCCGCCCTTTGTACTTTGGACACCGGAGGAGTGGAAACAGAAAGGAGAAGAGGCCCAGGAAATCAAGAATAATATGCTGGGCTGGGATATCACTGATTATGGACAGGGAGATTTCGGCAAGGTTGGCCTTTTGCTGATTACTCTGCGTAATGGAAACCAGATGGACAGTCAAAGATATCCAAAACCCTATGCGGAAAGATTGATGGTAGTTAGAGAAAATCAGGTAACACCTATGCATTTCCATTGGAGCAAGATGGAGGATATTATTAACCGTGGCGGCGGTAATTTGCTGATTAAACTTTACAATTCTACAGAAGAGGAAGGCCTGGCCGATACGGAAGTAACTGTGAGCATAGATGGCGTGAAGCATGTGTTTCCGGCAGGCCATGTAGTATGCCTGAAGCCGGGAGAAAGTATTACACTGACACAGGGGCTTTATCATAGATTTTGGGGGGAGGAAGGAAAAGGAACTGTTTTGGTGGCGGAAGTATCTATGACAAATGATGATAACATGGATAACCGGTTTTATGACACGGTAGGACGTTTTCCGAAAATAGAAGAGGATGAAGAACCATTATATTTTTTGTGCAATGAGTATCCGGAATAAAGCATAGGGGAGGTATAACAGATGAAAGCAATGTATTTAAAATTTTCTTTGGAACAGGCATGTGAGGGTATTATGGAGTTTTTAACCAACAAAACGGAAGCTGTGAAAGCTGTAATGCTTACGGAATGACAGCATCAGATGGGAGACATACCATGAAAAACGGAATTGCAATAGCAGGAAATCTTATTGTGGATTATGTGAAGATGATTGATACATATCCAAAACAGGGAATGCTCTGCAGTATTCTTGATAAAACCCAGAGTCCGGGAGGATGTGCGGCGAATACCCTGGGGTGTATTGCGGCTATGGACAGGGATGTTCCCCTGCGGTGCTTTGGGTCCATTGGAGATGATGAAGCGGGAAATTATATTCAAGAATTTCTGGAGAAATATGGAATCTGTTCGGATGGGGTATCCGTAAAAGAAGGATGTATGACTTCTTTTACGGATGTTATGACGGTGAAGGGGACAGGGGCAAGAACCTTTTTTCAGGCCAGGGGCGCCAATGCGGTATTCGGATTGGATGACTTGGATCTTGAACAAATTGGGAAATGCAGGATGTTCCATATTGGGTATGCATTGCTGCTTGATCGGTTTGATGAAGAAGATGAGGAATATGGAACAGTTATGGCGCGTGCCCTGGCCGGAATTCAGAGTTTTGGGGTGAAGACTTCTATGGATGTGGTGAGTGAGGACGGAGATCGATTTGCCCGTATTGTAAAACCAAGCCTGAAATACTGTGATTATTTTATAGCAAATGAGATAGAAGGCGGCAATGTCACCGGCATAAATCCAAGAAAAGAGGATGGAACTCTTAACCAGGAAGCGTTGGGGGAGATCTGCAAAAAACTGATGACATATGGAGTATCGGAGCTTATAGTGCTGCATGCGCCGGAGGGGGGAGCCTATCTTACAAAAGATGGTAAGCAGGGTTTTGTTTCTTCTCTAAAGCTTCCGGAAGGGTATATTAAGGGAAGTGTAGGAGCCGGAGATGCATTTTGCGCCGGAATTCTCTATGCACTGTATCAAAATTATCCCATTGAAGAAGCTGTGGTTTTGGCCAATGCCGCTGCTGCCGCCAATTTGTCCCAACCGGATTCCCTTTCGGGACTTCGGCCAGTGAAGGATATCTTTAAATTGTCAGAGAAATATCGGTAAGAAAGGAATTGTTGATATGAAAGCGGTAATGTACGGAGGGGGAAATATTGGCCGTGGATTTATTGGACTTCTGTTCAGTCAGTCCGGCTATGAAGTAACCTTTGTTGATGTAGTGGACTCTGTAGTAGAGTCTTTGAACAGAGAGAAACGATATCCGGTGAGATATGTCTCAACCAAAGGAAAAGAGGATATTTTTGTAGGGCCTGTAGCGGCTGTGCATGGAAATAATCGGGAACAGGTGGCACAGTCGATAGCAGAAGCTGATGTTATGGCTACGGCTGTGGGCGTGAGAGTTCTGAAGTTTATTGCACCCAATATTGCAGAGGGGATTCGCAGACGTATGCAGACAGGCGGGAAGCCATTGAACATTATTATTTGTGAAAATCTGATTGATGCGGATAAACTTCTGGCAAGTCTCATAAAGGAACAATTGTCAGAGGATGAGAAGACTTGGTTTGAGGACAACATCGGTTTGGTGGAGGCATCCATTGGACGTATGGTTCCGGTACAGACAGAAGATATGAAAGAGGGGGATCCTCTGCGTGTATGCGTGGAGCGGTATGGTTTCCTGCCGGTGGATCAAGCAGCGTTTAAAGGGGAGATTCCTTCTATAAAAAATATGGTTCCTCATATACCCTTTGGTTTTTATATAGAAAGGAAGCTGTATGTGCATAATATGGGTCATGCTGTATGCGCATATCTGGGAGATTATTTGGGAAAAGAATTTATTTACCAGGCTATAGATGACAGTGATATACAGTATATTGTAGAAAATGCCATGTTAGAAAGCGCAAGAGCAATTGCGAAGCAATACCATGCGGATTTAGACAGTATTTTCCTGCATACGCAGGACTTGCTGGCACGATTTACCAATAAAGCGCTGGGGGATACCTGTGCCCGTGTAGGAGGGGATCCAACAAGGAAGCTTTCGGCAAAGGACAGGCTTATCGGTTCCTCCGGTCTTTGTATGGAGCAGGGGATTTATCCTGCGTACATATTTTTGGGAACGGCCGGGGCAGTTTACCAGTACTTGAAAGAAGCCGGAAAAGAGCAGGGAATGGAAAATGCGGCATTTGTCTTAAGAGAAGTATCAAAGCTGGATGAGACGGATGGCAGAACAAAGGGGATACTTGCCTTTTATGAGAAATATCTAAAAGGGGCATCTGTAAAAGAACTAAAGCAGATGGCTCAGCAGATGGAAGCGGAGCAGCTTGGAAATATTGTATAATAAAAAAATTTTTAAAGTTTCTTATAATGAGTGGAGGAAGTATTCCGCAAGAGCAAGAAAATAGCTTTTAAGAATTGCTCGACTTCACCTGCCACTTCCCGGTTCGATACTCCCCATAAGAAATCAAAAAATTCACCAGCCATCCAAGAGGCACCGCATACCACACCATAGCGATTCCACACCGTGGCGCCATGGTGACGGCAAATATTACCCGAAGAGAAAGATTGGCCAGGTTTGCTATAGTAAACATTTTCATATCAGCAGCGCCCCGAAGAAGACCGTCCGTGCACATCTTCAGGCCGATAAGGGCGAAGAAAAAGCCAATGAATCTTAAGTAACTGCTTCCGGTTTCCAGAGCCAGAGCCGTTCCGTCGCTTCCGAGGAAGGAGGCAATAATAGCGGAATGGAACAGTTCCAGTATCAGACAAAGAAGCAGGGCAAAAAAGGCGACAAGCCCTAAGGCGGAATGGTAGCCCTTTACAACCCGGTCTTTTTGCTTTGCCCCCAGATTCTGGGCGGTGTAGGAAGACATGGCATTGCCCAGAGCGGCCATAGGAACGATACAGATACTCTCTACCCG
This sequence comes from Clostridia bacterium, assembly GCA_910574255.1. Classification (GTDB taxonomy): domain Bacteria; phylum Bacillota; class Clostridia; order Lachnospirales; family Lachnospiraceae; genus Laedolimicola. The sequence goes on along the minus strand of CAJTAK010000011.1, from coordinate 27,819 downwards.
CATGCCGGCGGAGAAGCCAGCCAGCATCTGAGGGCCAAAGCTATTAACCACAGACTGTACCAGCATCATACCAATGGAGACCGTGGACTGCTGGAAGATAGAGGGAAGTGCCACATGGCACATAGTAGAAAGTTCTCTGAAGCTGTAATATTTATGAACAAATCGTGTAATAGCGGTTCTTTCGGGACTTTGCGGTTCCTGTGTAACAGTCCGTGTATTCTCAGGATATGCCCGCAGCTCTTTCAGGAAAATCACAAAGGAAACAAGGGCAGAAATCCCCTGAGCAATCAGCGTAGCCCAGGCAACTCCGGCTATGCCAAGTCCCAAGGAGCGTACCAGATAAATATCCAAAACAATATTAAAGACAGAGGAAAAGATCAGCAGGTACAAAGGAATCCGTGAGCGTCCCAGGGCATTGAACATAGAGGACAGCACATTATACATAAAGAGAAAGGGCAGTCCCATAAAATAAATATTCAGATATTCCACAGCCATTTGAAGGATATCCTCCGGCGTTTTTAGGAAGATCATAAATTCCTGTCCAAAGAAAAGTCCAAGAACTGCCAATATCAGGCTGACTGCCAGAAAGGTCAGGAGAGCCGTGGAAATGGATTTTTTCATGCGTCTATATTCCTGAGCGCCAAAATATCGGCTGGTGAGGACGGAAGCCCCCACACCGCCGCCGATGGCAACACAGATAAACACATTGGTAAGCGAGTAGGAAGCTCCCACAGCAGCCAGGGCATTTTCACTTACATAGCGGCCAACCACCATGGAATCAGCCATGGTATAAAACTGCTGAAAGAGATTTCCAATGATCATAGGCAGTGCAAACAGAAACAACGCCCGCATAGGGCGTTCTTTTAACAGATAATCTTTTTTCATAGTAATCTCCATTCCGCCGCCTTTTTAGCTGGCGGCACAAATAGTAATGAAAGTCTGTTTTCTTTTTAAAGCTTATCATTTCATTGTCATAATTAGAACCGTTGTCTTTTTTATCATATCCCCAATATGGATTAAGGGAGCGTGAAATACCAGGTCATTTATTACAGGCAGTCGATTTTTCCCTTCTTTTTAGAATCCTTTTTGCATACTTACGGATTTCTTCATTACTGTCAAACAGGCATTCCTGCAGAAGCTTATTGGTCAGCAGCCTGCGCTTTCCCATTTGATATAGCGTATATTCCCGGCAGCAGGAGCAGTAGGTAGTCTCATAGATATGAGAAAGTAATGAGGCAGGCGCTTTTTGTCTATCATCCTTCATACTCAGTATGTACAAATGGATTCCATGCCATCCGGTGGTGTCCCGGAAATTCACAGGAATAGCCTGGATATGGCCCTCTAATAATCGGGCATCCTGCTCCTGATAATTCTTAATCAATACAGGCAGGGCAGCGTTCGGATTTCCTTTCAGTTCTTCCAGAGCAAATTTTCGTACCAAAGGATGCCGGATATTAGAAAGCGCTTCCCATGCGGCGTCATTCAAGCTCTTGTACTGGGATTTTGCGTCTTTTATAATGGGCAAAGGGTCTTTCGGGTAGGGACAGCGGCAAAAAGCGGTTAAGGCTTCGGCACGTGCTTTTGGCTCACTCTGTCCCAGATATGCTTCTGCATAGGGCAAAAGGGCTTCCGGATCATTTATTCTTTGCAGGCGGAGAGACAGGCGAACTCCGGTTAGAGGAAGAGCCTGCGGGCGGCATTCTTTCCTGTTTTCCGTTACTTTTTCATATTCCTGGGATATGATAAGATATTTTTCCAAATACCTTGATTTCATAGCTTCCCTGACAAGGGCAGTAAGGTAATATCTTCCCCTGCTGTCATACAGCCAGAGAAAATCATAAGCATGGTAAAGAGATTTCTTTTCATATAGTCTGCCTATGTCTTCTGCTATTTTTATAAAAGCAGTCTTATTTTCCGCCAGAATGATACATAGCATTTCAAAATCATCCCTTTGGGGAAAATGCTGTCCAGGAGAGAGTTTTTTCTTCATCAATTGGGCATAGAGCATCTCATACTTATGCCATAAAGCTTGCTGTGCGGCCGAAAATCCATCCAGTGAAAATTGATTTAGGAGCTCTGCAAGATAAAGGAATTTCCAATTACCATTAGACCTTGTGTGGCGGAAACTGTCAATTGCAGCTGTTAAAAATGTTTCTTTGTCTGGAAAACAGCAGATGAATTGATACAAATACCAGGCCCGGGATCCCTCGCACTGAGGATCAAAGGCCAGAGAATGGCTGCATGCCCATAAAATGACTTCCCGATAGTTTTCCCGATCTTCTTGCAGAGCCTGCATACAGCAGCCCCGCCCCCTCAAAAGATTCTCTTTGAACTGCCTTTTTGTCATAATGCCTCCGGATGTTTTTGAATGGGAGATGAGATGCGCTTTTATTATAGTACAGAAGAAAGATTTTTTCTACTTTTGTTAGAAGTAAAAAATCACGAAGGCGCACACTTAAGTACCTTGATACGTTATACTTTATGAATCAAAGCTTATGGTATTATTATAAGCTGCAAAAGAAAAGCTGTATATACAAGCAAAACATGCGGATTCAAGGCGAGAAAGGAGGGGCCATGTCAGCGGATCTGGAAGAACAGTACAATAAAATCTACCGCTACTGTTATATGAAGCTGGGACACCGGCAAACGGCAGAGGATCTGACACAGGAAACCTTTCTCCGGTTTTTGGCGGACAGGCGTTATCAGGATATGGGGAGAGAGTTGGCCTATCTCTATACCATAGCCAGAAATCAATGCATTGATTATTACCGGAAGCAGAAGCCCCTGGCATTGCCAGATGAACTGCCGGAAGTTCAGGAAGAGGACGAGCTGCTGACCTCCTTTGCCTTACAGGAAGCAGTTAAACAATTACCTTTGGAAGAACAGGAATTAATTTTTCTGAAATATGTCAATGAGCTGAGTGCAACTGAGATTGGGCAGATTCTGGGATGGTCCCGGTTTGCGGTATACCGCCGGCTGAAGGGGTGCTTGAAACGTCTGAAGCAATTATTAGGGGAGTTTTAATGCTGAGAGGATATTACGGAACTTAAAACAGTAATATCTTTTCAGTGCACAAATCAAATTACAAGCACATGGACTTGTGATTGTAGTTTGATTTAGTCAGAGGTGTACTGAAAAGATATTACGGAACTTAAAATAGGAGGGATTTTTTGACCAGCAAATTACAAAAGGATCTAAAAAACTTATATCCGGCCCCTCCGCCCCTGGAACGGGAGAGTTTTTTAAGAAGCCTTCCGGCTCCGGAGCTGTCTTTCGGGCAGTTCCTGTGGAGGCAGGCCGGTTATATTCAAAAAGGAAATTGGCTGTTGGCAGCAGGACTTTTGGCTTTAACAGCTATAAGCAGCCGCTATGCGGATGGGACAATGCTTGGAATCCTTGCGGCCTGTACGCCTTTCCTGGCACTTGTGACAGTGGCAGAAGGCAGCCGCTCTCTCCGCTTTGGAATGGAAGAGCTGGAGCTTTCCAGCCGGTTCCCTTTAAAAGTCATTGTGGCGGCAAGGCTTGGAATACTGGGGCTCGGTAATCTGCTTTTATTAGGAGGAATTACACCCCTGGTACTTTTGGGAGAGGGAAATTCCCTCTTTCGCTCAGCCTTTTCCCTGCTTTTGCCTTATCTTCTGACTGCATTTTTGAACCTTTGGGCAGTCCGAACCTGTCAGGGAAGCGGCGGCTTGTACCTGTGTATGGGAATCACGGTACTGGTCAGCGGCCTATGCCTGCTTATGGGAAAGCAGGGGCCATCTTATGAAAAATGGATGCCGGATTTATTGCAGAATTTTGCCCTGACAGCCGGTACCCTTCTGTTTGGAGCCCTTACCGGCTTTGAATATAGAAAAACAATCAGACAATCGGAGGAATACAGATGGAGCTTACAATAGACCGCTTGACAAAGCAGTATAAAAACAAAATTGCAGTAGATAGGGTTTCCTTACACCTTAAGCCGGGCGTGTGCGGCCTGCTTGGATCCAACGGCGCCGGAAAGACTACCCTGATGCGTATGATCTGTGGTGTCTTAAAGCCCACAGGAGGAACGGTATCTTTTCAGGGCAGCGATGTATCCACAGAAGAATACCGCAAAAGCTTAGGCTATCTGCCCCAGAATTTTGGCTATTACCCTGGTTTTACCGGATTGGAATTTCTGGATTACATGGCACTTCTTAAAGGACTTCCCAAAAGTGCAGCAAAAAAGCGCAGTCAGGAACTCTTGGAGTTGGTAGGATTAAAAAATAACGCTAAAAAGAAGATTAAAACCTATTCCGGCGGAATGAAACAGCGCCTTGGGATCGCTCAGGCAATGCTGAACCGCCCGAAGCTGCTTGTTTTAGACGAGCCCACGGCCGGTTTAGATCCAAAAGAACGAGTTCGCTTTCGGGAGCTGATAGAGGAACTGGGAAAGGAAAGTATTGTGCTTTTGTCCACTCACATTGTATCAGACATAGAGCAGGCAGCAGACCGGATTCTCATGATGAAGGATGGACAGATTATATTTGACGGAACCGGAAAGGATGTGGAGGGACCATTGGAGGATTTTTATTTGAAACAATTTGGGGAGGAGGAAGCAAGTGATGAGTAATAATTTCTGGCCATTGGTTATTTATGAATACCGTAAGCTTTTCCGGCGTAAAATCCTTTGGATTACCCTTGGGGCCATGACAGCCCTCTGTATCTTTGCGGCCTGCAGCCATCTCTTAGGCAATGCGTATGTGAATGGGCAAGTCTATGAGAGCCACGGCGAGGCTTTGGAAAAGAAGATTGCTTTTGCAAAAGCCCTTTCTGGGAGAGCCCTGGATGACATGCTTCTTTCGGAAATGCAGGAGGGCTATGCCAAGGTACCGAATATTCCGCTGGCCGGAGTTTCAAGGGAATACCAGACATATGCCAGACCCTATGAGGCGATCTGGCAGTATGCCTTTTTGCTTGCGGGAGATCCGGCCTATAAAACGATCACAGAGGAAGAATTGTATGCTGCCAGAAGCGAAAAGCTGGAACAGGGCTGGACAAATGAACAGCTTGGCAGCAGAGAGAAGGAATATCTGAGAGCCACAGAGGAAAAGGTGGAAAAGCCCTTTGTCTTTACCTACTGTGAGGGCTGGGGTGTTCTGGCAAATCTGATGAATATGCTGTGTGTGCTGCAATTACTGCTGATTGCAATCTGTATACCGCCTGTTTTTTCCGGAGAGCACAGCTGCAGAACGGATCAACTGATTCAGTCCACCGGTCTGGGGAAAAAGCCTCTGTATCTGGCAAAGCTTTTGGTGGGAACCACCTTTTCCGCCCTATCCACACTTTTTCTGGGTATGGTACTTATGGGGGCCCTCTTTTGTGTTTATGGAACGGAAGGGGCCGATGCGGCGTTGCAGCTTCTTAATTTCAGGTGTGTTTGGCCCCTGACCGTAGGTGAAGGGATTCGGATTTTGTTTGGATTGCTTTTGATTACGGCGCTGCTTCGCACTGTACTTGCCATGCTGCTGTCGGAGTGTTTTCGCAGCAGTACGGTTCCGCTGGCGTTGATGTCAGGCTTTCTGCTGTCCGTCCTGCTTTTTCGCATTCCGGAAGAATATCGGCTGTTATCGGGGATTTGGAATACAATTCCGGTGAATCTGGTGGCTGTCTGGGAAGTTTTCGGAAGCCGCCTGTATCCCTTTTTCGGAACATTCCTGACCCCATGGCAGGCAGTCCCAGTCATTTACCTGCTGCTTGGCATAGGAGCTGCTGTTTTGTGCTTTCGGCGGTATAAGAGCTTTCAGGCAGGAGGAAGATAGGGGATAATAAAAGAGGAATGTTACCATGTACATGATAGATAAAATTCCTTGAGACAGGGCAGAATAAGTAGTAAGATATAGAAAAGCCATTGGAGGATAACATGTGCGGCAGATATTATGTGAACGATGAAACGGCCAGGGAGATTGAAAAGCTAATCCGGCAGATAGATGAAAAAAGAAGACAGGAATCCATAAAGGCCATAGGCAGGATAGCAGCCGGAGATATTCATCCGGGCAAGGATGCTCCGGTTCTGTCAGGAAAAGGCGGTTCCATACACTGCGGATGGCAGCGCTGGGGGCTTCCGGGGTTTCAGGGGAAAAAGCTGATCTTCAATGCCAGATGCGAATCCGCTCTGGAAAAGTCCCTGTTCCGGGACAGCATCCTGCACAGACGTATTGTGGTTCCGGCAGCCTGGTTCTATGAATGGAATCCTCAGAAAGAAAAGAATACATTTACCAGGAAGGATGCGCCGATACTATTTATGGCCGGATTCAGCAGGTATTATGAGGACGGGGAGCATTTTGTGATTCTCACCACGGCGGCCAATCCTTCTATGAAGCCGGTACATGAACGTATGCCCCTGATTTTGGAGAGGGAGGAAATTGCGGACTGGATGCTGGATGATACGAAGACAGAAGCCATGCTCCATAAGATTCCCTGCCTGTTGGAACGCCGGTCTGATTATGAGCAGATAAGCCTGTTCTGATTCCTGCCAAATGGAACACAGGCAGACCAATTAGCATAAATTACCGCTTGAAACAGGAACGTATGTTTGATAGAATTTCTCTTACAGGAGGTGAACATACGTTTGAAAAACATAATCTTTCATATTGACGTGAACTCGGCCTTCCTTTCCTGGGAGGCCGTTTACCGTCTGGCTCACAAAGGAGGAAAGCAGGATTTGAGGGAAATCGCATCTGCGGTAGGTGGAGATGTTACTTTGCGGCATGGGATCATACTGGCAAAATCCATTCCGGCGAAAGGCTACGGGATCAAAACAGGCGAGACGATACCGGAGGCACGAAGAAAATGTCCGGGGCTGGTACTGGTTCCGCCCAATTACAACCTGTATGAAAAATGCTCTGCCGCCTTTATGGAGATCTTGAGAGAATATTCGGACGTGGTGGAGCAGTACAGCATTGATGAGGCATTTGTGGATATGAGTGCAAGCTGCCATCTGTTCGGTTCACCGGAAGAAACAGCCGGACAGATCAAAGATCGCATCCGGGAGGAGCTGGGATTTACGGTCAATGTAGGAGTGTCTGCAAATAAGCTCCTTGCAAAGATGGCCTCTGATTTCCGGAAGCCGGATCGAGTGCACACACTGTATCCGGAAGAGATAAAAACGAAAATGTGGCCCCTTCCGGTATCGGAGCTGTTCTTTGTGGGAAAGGCTACGGCCGGTAAACTGCTTTCCATGGGGCTGCGGACAATTGGGGAACTGGCACAGGCGGAGCCGGCATGGTTAAAAAGTATGTTGAAGAAGCAAGGGGAGATGATCTGGGGCTTTGCCAATGGGATTGATTTTTCTCCGGTACTGGAAAAGCCGGAGGCAAATAAGGGCTATGGAAACAGCACTACCACGCCCTATGATGTGACAGACGAGAAGACCGCAGCCCAAGTGCTCTTAGCCCTTTCTGAGACTGTGGGGAACCGCCTGCGGGCAGATGGGGTGCAGATATGTGCGGTGTCTGTGGGAATCCGATATGGAGATCTGTCTTATACCTCCCATCAGAAGCGGCTTTGGAGTTCAACAGATCTGACAGTGGAGATCTATGGAGCTGCATGTGAATTGTTTCGGGAATTATGGAATGGACGGCCTGTTCGCCATCTGGGTGTGCATACAAGCCGGGTGAATGAGACGGATTTTGGAAGACAGTTGAGTATATTTGATGAGATTGATTATGAGAAGCTTAGCAGGATGGATCGAACCGTAGACGAGATAAGGAAACGCTTTGGTGGGGATGCCGTGATGCGTGCCGTATTTTTAAATGGGTCCATAGACCATATGAGCGGAGGGGTATCCCGGGAGAAACGGTCCGTAGATTATGATGAAGTGATAGTTCAGTAAAGGGGAAATGGACAATGGCATTTGGGATTGGGGTAAATCCGCCGGAAGCGGATGCAGGCAGCGTCAGGGGGATTCAAAGGAAGGTAGCCTGTGAGTGCTGGTTCACCAGCACAGGAAGGGTTATGCCGCTTATGCTGAAGATACAGGATGAGGATGGTGAGATACGGACGATACGGGAGATTACGGTGCATTCTCAGGAAAAGAAAAGGTACGCCGGAATCCCCGCCATAGAATATGACTGCACACTGGTGCTTCGGGGACAGAGCAGAAGGGTGAGGCTGATTTATTATCAGTCGGAAAATCGGTGGGTGCTCAACTTTTGATAAAAGTATGGGATGATTTAAAAATAGGCCGATGTAGCAGCAAAGGCAGCAGAAATTTTTGTGAACAAAAGGGGCGGAGCTACACACGTTTGATTCTTATCAATTGTATAGTAGCTCCAAGCAATTATATTTGTTTTTTTGAATGTAAAAAAATGATACAACAAGTATATCAGGAGGAGAAAAGAATGAAAAATCAGGGATTATATAGTAGAGTGATCGAGAATATAAAAATAAAAATTATATTACCGGTATAATGACAAAGATGTAAATTGGTGTTATAGTAATTACAGTTAAACAAAGCGGACGAAATAAGTTCAGAAAGGAAAAATCATGGCAACAGTTAATTTCGCTGGGAATGGCTTCACATATTACCTGCATAGTGAATATTATGAGACACTGCTTAGTAAAGAAAAAGAGCAGAGTCTTGTTAGGATACGCTCATGTAAGGTAAGGAAAAGGCGAAGAACTGTTTGAGAGCCGGAAGACAATGGGGTATAGGAGCTTTCGGGAATAGAACATGGATTTAGGTGCCGCTTATCTTGTGTGAGATAGGCGGTATTTTTAATGCTCCATTAGCTCAGTTGGGAGAGCACTCGACTTTTAATCGAGAGGTCATGGGTTCGAGGCCCATATGGGGTACTACCGCCTGGATATTTATTCTCACGGTAACAAGTCAAGGATACGCTTGCATGCCTTGGAACCGTAAAGAATTTGAGTTGAGATAACAGGAGGTGAGAATTATGGTGAATCTGCCAATCATCGATATGGTAAGAACAGGAGAGAACATCAATAGGCTGCGGAAGCAGGCAGGACTTTCCGTAAGAGAACTGCAGGATATTTTCGGATTTGCTACGCCGCAGGCCATATACAAGTGGCAGCAGGGAGCAGCCCTGCCGACGATAGATAATCTGGTGATGCTGGCGGCAGTCTTGCAGGTACGGATAGATGATATTCTGGTGACTGATGCAGCAGTGCAGATGCAGATTGGTGCATGAATAAAAGAGAAGCCGGTAATGCGGCTTTAAGTTCCACAGGAACTATGGTGGCTATAGGATAATGGTAGTCCGGCAGATTGTGGCTCTGCTCGTGGGGGTTCGATTCCCTCTGGTCGCCTTTTGGATGGGTATGCCTAGCGGCGAGGGCAGCGGACTGTAAATCCGTCACACAGAAACAGCGCAGGTTCGAGTCCTGCCCCATCCACTTTGGTTGGCAGAACAAACGTCCATTAGACGTTTTGTATGCCTGCCCCAACTATTTCCTGTTTGCGTGTCCGAGAGGTTTATGGTGCCGCCCTGCTAAGGCGGTGTGCGGCAACGCACCGAAGGTTCGAATCCTTCCGCAAACGCTCTGAAGTCGAGGAAAATTCGGCTTCTTTATTTCTGCGGGCAACGAGCCAAGCAGACATGCTGGCATGTCTATTTGACTACTTTTTTCGGAAAAATCTGAAAACTCATTGAACTATAAAAATGCCATGATGAGAATGGATGACAAAAATAACGATACAGGAAAATTGCTCATAGAAAAAATTTTGCTTATGGTGAAAACCAGAAGATAATGCTAAAATAATATAAGCCAGATAACATACTTTGACTTATCAAACAGTCTTTTCAAGAAAAAACAAGCATACAGCTTGCAGGCTACACCCATTCTCGGAGGAAAAAATGTACATAGCAGATTTACATATCCATTCCAGATATTCCAGAGCCACCAGCAGAGACTGCACACCGGAGCACTTGGACCTGTGGGCAAGACGTAAGGGAATCCATCTGGTAGGAACCGGAGACTTTACCCACAAAGCATGGCGGGACGAGCTGAAAGAGAAGCTGGAGCCGGCAGAGGAAGGCTTCTATCGTCTAAAAAAGGAATACCGAATCAAAGATAAGACGGCCCGGACATCCTGGGAGCCCCGTTTTGTGGTAAGCGGGGAGATTAGCTCCATTTACAAAAAATACGACAGAACCAGAAAAGTCCACAGCCTGATTCTGCTTCCTGGCTTAGAGGAAGCGGATGGGATTGCGGCCAGGCTGGAGACCATAGGCAATATCCATTCTGATGGACGCCCGATTCTGGGATTGGACTGCCATGATCTTCTGGAAATCATACTGGAGCTGTGTTCCCAGGCGATCTACGTGCCGGCCCATATCTGGACGCCTCATTTCTCCCTTTTTGGGGCTTTCTCCGGGTTTGATACCATAGAAGAGTGCTTCGGAGATCTCACACCGGAGATTCATGCTCTGGAAACGGGACTGTCTTCCGATCCCTCCATGAACTGGCGGGTTTCTGCCCTGGACAGGTATCAGCTTATCTCCAATTCGGATGCCCATTCCCCGGCAAAGCTGGGGCGGGAGGCGAACCTTCTGGATATCCCCTTGTTCTATGAGGGACTGTATCAGGCGATTCAGAGAGGTGAGGGCCTTAAGGGAACCATTGAGTTTTTTCCGGAGGAGGGCAAATACCATTACGACGGACATCGCAAATGCGGAATCTGCTTAAGCCCTGCAGAAGCGGAAAAGCATCAGGGCCTATGTCCTGTTTGTGGACGAAAGCTGACCACAGGGGTTTCTCATCGGATTGAGCAGCTTTCCGACCGTCCGGAGGGCTTTTGGCGAAAGGAAGCAAAAGCCTATGAAAGCATGGTGCCTCTGCCGGAGGTGATTGGCGCCTCCATTGGAAGAACGGCAGCCAGTGTAAAAGTAGTACGTGAGTATGATTCCATGCTGGAAAAGCTGGGAGCGGAATTTGAAATCCTGCGCACCATTCCCATAGAAGAAATCAGGAGCAATGCAGGAACACTGATTGCAGAAGGAATCAAACGCCTGCGCCAGGGGAAGGTAGAACGCACACCAGGCTTTGACGGAGAATATGGTAAAATATTTCTTTTTCGGTCAGAAGAATTGGAAAGTCCGGATGGACAGATGAGTTTTCTTGAGACGCTTGGCATCTCAGAGATGGGAAATAAGAAAAAGACCAATTATAATAAGATTGAATCGAGTAATATCGACAATAAAGTAAGAAAATTAGATGAAAGAGAGGAAAATAGAGATAAAAATCCAAAGCAGCAGGAAGCAATCCGTTCCCTGGCTCCAACGGTTGCCGTGACTGCAGGTCCGGGAACCGGAAAAACTTTTACTTTGATATCCCATATTCTTTATTTGGTTCAGGAATGCCAGGTAAAGCCATCGGAAATCACAGCCGTCACCTTTACCAATCGTGCGGCATGCCAGCTTAGAGAGCGCCTGCAAAAAATTGCCGGCAGCAAGCGAGGCTGGAAGAAGCTTCAGACAGGAACCTTTCATGCCCTTTGCCTGTCCTATCTCCAGGAAAAGGGCGAGACAAAGATTCTGATAGACAATGTGGAAGCCCTGGAGCTTATTCGGGAAGCAGCAGAGAAGATTGGAGTGAAAAGAAAACCGGAGCGGCTTCAAAACATCATATCCCTTTATAAAACTGCCGGAGAGAATAGGAAGCCGGATTTAAATGAGAAAGAGCGGCAGGTAATGGAGACTTATAACCAAAGTCTGCAGGAAAATGGCCTTTGGGATTATGACGACCTTTTAAGAGAAGCTTACTGCCTGTTAAAAGCAGAGAATAATGAAGAAGAAAATAAAAACCAAGAGAATAAGGAAAATGAACCCATAAGAGGGAAAAAGCCTGCAAAAACCGAAAAGGTCCATAGATATCTTCTGGTAGACGAATTTCAGGATATCAATCCCATCCAGTACGAATTGTTAAAGCTATGGAATCGTGGAGGAAAGCAGCTGTTTGTGATTGGCGATCCGGATCAGTCTATCTATGGATTCAGGGGAAGCAGTTCCAAATGCTTTGAGCAGCTTAAAAATGACAATCAGGAGCTTTTGGAGATAACATTATCTGCAAATTATCGCTCCGCTCCGGAGATATTGGAAGCAGCGCTTCCGGTGATTTCCAACAATCCGGGATTAGAAAGGCAGCTTTTTTCCGTTAACCCCAAAGGACCGAAGGTGCGTCTTGTGACTGCGCAAAATCTGAGAGAAGAGGTAGCCTTTGCAGCCAAAGAGATTGTGCGCCAGGTAGGCGGTGTGGATATGCTGCAGGCCCATGAAGCGGCAGAAGAGGATAGAGAGGAAAAAAATAGGAGCTTTGGAGATATTGCAGTTCTTTACCGGACACATCGTCAGGCGGAGCTTATAGAGCAATACTTAAAGCAGGAAGGAATTCCCTGTGTCATAGGAGGAAGAGACAATTTTCTATCTGAACCGGAAGTTCGGGGAGCCATATGCTTTTTCCGGCACCTGATGAATCCCGAGGATGTGCGTTCGGAGAATACCTGTAAACGGCTTCTGTGGAATAACCGAGAAGATTTTGCTCAGATGGAAGAACAATATCGCTTACTTCTGCAAAAAACCAAACCGGAGAAGCTTTTCATGCAGTGGTCAGAGGATATGGGATTAAAGGAAAAAGAATCAATAAGGAAGCTTAGCCATATGGCAGGTCTTTTTGTAAGCATGGAAGAGTTTTTGAATGGCCTTCTTCTTGGTGTGGAAAGCGATCTGCAGCGCTGCTCAGGACGGCATTACACCTCGGATGCCGTAAAGCTGATGACCCTGCATGGGGCAAAAGGACTGGAGTTTCCGGTTGTTCTCTTATGCGGCCTGAGCAAAGGACTGCTGCCCCTGGAGACAGGAGCAGGACAGGCAGATATTCAGGAGGAGCGCAGGTTATTCTATGTAGGCATGACAAGAGCGAAAGAGGAATTAATACTCACCACATCAAAAGAATCCTCCCCCTTTGTAAAAGAACTGCCCAAAAGCGCAATCCAACAGGAAGCAGCGGCCGCAAAGAAGCAGGAGGACCGGGGAATCCAGATGAGCCTTTTTGATTGGATGAAATAAGACAGAATATCATTTATAATGCCTTGTAATGGTAAATCTATTGGTATGATATATTAAAATTTATTGGATTATAATTCAAAAATCTACCGGAATAAATTATATTAATAGATTGGATTATTCTTCCGGAAAAATTAGAGCAAGGAATGAAAAAATATTATTTTGAATCATAAGGAGAGGATTACCGGATTCAACAGAACAAAATCACCGGAATACTATAACCATAAATAGTATTCCGGTGATTTATCATGTATTCCTTCATCTTTGAAATATTGCTTCTGGTGACGGCCCTATCCGTAGATGCATTTGCCGCCGGCTTTGTATACGGCGTAAGTAAGATAAAAGTCCCATTTACTTCTATTATAGTAGTAACAGGCATTTCCAGCCTGATGCTGGTCTTATCCCTTCTGGCAGGAAATCTGGTCAGCAGCCTGTTCCCAGAAAATCTTACCCAATACTTTAGCTTTCTGCTTCTGTTTACACTAGGACTGATAAAGCTCTTTGACCATTCACAGCATGACGAAGCAGAAAACGCTGATAAAAATAAGGACGATCTGGTATCTCCCACAGAAGCATTCACCCTGGGAGTGGCCCTCTCCATCGACAGCCTTGCGGCAGGAATCGGCGCAGGAATTGGGAGTGCCTATATACCTGCGGCATTTCTTGTTTCCTTTCTCATAGGTGCTCTGGCCCTCATTGCAGGAAGCTGGCTGGGGGGCCTAATATCGTCCCACTGTCGATCGAACCTCTGCTGGATTAGCGGTGTACTCCTGATACTTCTTGCTTTTATGAAATTGCTGTAAAATGCGGCCGGGGCTTAGTAAAAGCAGCTCATGGGCCACAAGGGGCATAGCAGACAAAAGAATAAGCTGTGTCCACTCCCGAACCTTAAGATGGCAGGTGCCAAAGGCCTGAATAAAATAAGGAAATTCCGTAACAAGTCCCTGAAGACCAAGACCTATGACAAAAGCCGCCAGCATCAGACGATTGTTCAGATGCTTCATCCGAAACAGAGAGGTTTCCACATCCCGCATTCCGATGGCATGGAAGAGCTGGGAGATCCCAAGAACCGTAAAGGCATAGGTCTGGGAACGGGAGAGAATCTCCGGTGCCGCCAAAAGTAGCCGCAGGTTTTCAAGATTCAAGGAAGCCCCATGAGCCATTAACAGGGAAATGGGAAGCTGTAGGAAAGCCGTCATGCTGATAAAGGCAATCAAGATTCCGTAAAGCAGGGTACAGCTTAAACCCCCGGCGGCAAAAAGGCTTTCATTCCGGGACCTGGGAGGACGGTTCATAAAATGCCGTGGGTCCCCGGGGTCCACACCCAAAGCCAGAGCAGGCAGGGAATCGGTAATCAGGTTAATCCAGAGAATGTGGCTGGGCTTTAAGGGGGAGCCAAGGCCCAGCAAAATGGCGGTCAGCATGGTAATGATTTCCCCAAAATTGGAGGAAAGCAGGAACAGTACCGACTTCTTGATATTTTCATAGATTCCCCGTCCCTCCGCAATCGCTTTGGCAATGGTGGCAAAATTATCATCGACCAATATCAGATCTGCTGCGTTTTTTGCCACATCCGTTCCGGTGATTCCCATGGCAACACCCACGTCCGCAGCCTTTAGGGAGGGAGCGTCATTGACTCCATCCCCGGTCATGGCTACTATTTTTTCGGAAGCCTTTAAAGCCTTTACAATGCGAACCTTATGTTCCGGAGAAACCATGGCAAATACGGATAATTTTTGGACGGCCTGAGAAAATTCCTTGTCGGTCAAACCATCAATCTGTGCACCTGTCATACAGTCTTCCGGTCTCTCTGCGATTCCCAGTTCTTTTGCAATGGCAAAGGCCGTATCGATCCGGTCGCCGGTGATCATCACGGTCTTAACTCCGGCACGGCGGAAATCACGGACAGCCTTTACGGCTTCCGGGCGGATGGGATCCATCATTCCTACAGTTCCAACAAAGGTCAGTCCCTTTTCAGTAGGACGGTTGGTGCCCGTCTTCATTCCCAAAGCTAAAAGCCGTAAGGCCCGTCCGGAGAGGGTTTTCATAGCCTGGGAGATTTCACGGCGTTTCCCCGTATCCAGGGGAACAATTTTTCCATTTAATAAAATAGTATCACAGCGTTTCAGAATCTCATCCGGAGAGCCCTTGGTATAGGAGACGGTAGAGCTGCCGCTTCGATGGAGGGTAGTCATCATTTTTCGATCCGAATCAAAGGCAAGCTCCTGAATCCGGGGGAATTTTCGTTCCAGTGCAGGCCGTTCCAGATAAAAGCGGCGGGCCAGGTCCAAAAGAGCCAGCTCCGTAGGATCCCCTAAGCGGTCATCCGAATTAATAACAGCATCATTACAGAGGGCAAAGCCCTCCAAAAGCGGCCCATTTTGCTCGGGGGAGAGGGCAGCCGCATCCAGAATTCTGCCATTGGTGCAGCAGGCGGTGACTGTCATTTTGTTTTGTGTGAGGGTGCCTGTTTTATCCGAGCAGACCA
Source organism: Clostridia bacterium (assembly GCA_910574255.1). Lineage (GTDB taxonomy): Bacteria > Bacillota > Clostridia > Lachnospirales > Lachnospiraceae > Laedolimicola. Next base: position 12,285 of record CAJTAK010000011.1, on the reverse strand, counting down.
CGCTGACGCAGCCAAGAGTTTCCACGCTGGGAAGCCGTTTTACAATGGTATTAACCTTTACCATTCGGGAGACGCTTAAAGCCAGCACCATGGTTACAATAGCAGGCAATCCCTCAGGAACGGCGGCCACTGCAAGGGAAATGGCGGTGATCAGCATTTCCAGAATATCTCTTTTTTGCAGAATGGCAATAAAGAAGAGCAGGGTGCACAGCAGAAGAGATACAATACTTAAGAACTTCCCAAGCTCGGCCAGCCGGTGCTGAAGAGGTGTGGTTTCTGTGGGAGCTTCGTTAATAAGGCGAGCGATTTTACCGATCTCCGTATCCATGCCAATGGCCGTAACCATACCCTCTCCACGTCCATAGGTTACATTGGTGGACATGTAGGCACGATTGTTTTGAGACAAATCTTTTTCTACAGGAACAGATTCTCCGGTCAGTGCAGCTTCTTCAATCTTCAGGCTGTTTACGGAAATCAGCTCCAGATCTGCGGGCACCTGGCGGCCGGCATCCAGGCAGACAATGTCGCCAGGCAGGAGATCCCGGGCCGGAATTTCTTTTAAAGTTCCATTTTGGCGAATCAGGGCAGTAGGACTTGTCATCTGCTTTAAAGATTCCAGAGCTTTTTGAGCCTTTCCCTCCTGGACCACACCGACAATGGAATTTACTAAAATCACGGCAAGAATAATGGCCGTGTCGCTGACTTCGCCCAGCAGCATGGAAATGGCGGCTGCAATAAAGAGGATGAAGATCAGGGGATCGTTCAGCTGTTCAAAAAAGGATTCCATCAGAGTTTTGTGATGTCCGTCCTCCAGAATATTCTGTCCCCGAAGTTCATTTGAAGAGGTTGTCTCTTGCTTCATGCACGATTCGTCCTTTCTTGCATATTGCGGATATTAGGCTCGTACATAAGTTAAAACTTATTCCTGCGGGAAGTTTGCCTTACAAATGGTAAATACGGAAAACTTTGTACGAGCATTCGTTATCAAAAGATATGAAAAAAGGGACAAAGTTATGTTAGGAAAAAAATAAGTTTATGGAAAAGTCAAAAAATCTGCCGTATAATAATGGCTAAAGCAACGATTTTCAGAGCACGCTCCCCTGCAGGAAAGGAAAAGGATATATCTTATGAAAAAGATCGCAGTCATTGATGATGATATTTACATTGGTGATATGGTAGAAGAGATTTTAAAGAAAGAGGGCTATGGCGTCCTACGGGCTTACTCCGGGACGGAGACGGTGTATCTTTTGAAAGAGCACCACCCGGATCTCATTCTCCTGGACCTGATGCTGCCCGGCCTGACCGGAGAGCAGGTACTTCCCTTAGTACAGGGAATCCCGGTGATTGTAGTCAGTGCAAAGGCGGATGTGGCGGATAAGGTAAAGATGCTTCGAGACGGTGCGGCGGACTATATCACGAAGCCCTTTGACACAAGGGAGCTGTTAGCCCGTATCGATGTGCAGCTTCGCACGGCCGCCTCTCTGGGCAGCGTCGGAAGCCTTACTTTCGGCGGCTTAAACCTGGATTTGGCCAGCCACAGCTTGAGTGTAAATGGCCAGGCCGTAAGGCTTACAAGAACGGAATATGCCATCCTGAAGCTTTTGATGCAGAACCCGAGACAGGTTTTAACAAAATCCCTCCTGTTGGAGAGGATCAGTACGGACACGCCGGACTGTACGGAAAGCTCCCTGAAAATCCATGTGAGTAATCTAAGGAGAAAGCTTCGGGAGACAGGCGGAAGAGATTATATTGAGTCCGTGTGGGGTATTGGATACAAAATGCAGGAAGAATAATTATTTACGATTTCTTAACCATTTCCTTAACCGTTTTCTAAATCCCTTTCTGCTACACTTAGTGTACCGAGAGACATATTGCGGAACTGGAAAACAGTAATATGTCTCACGGTGCACAAATCGATTTACAGACACATGCATCTGTGACTGGAAATTGATTTTATATGGGTGTACCGAGAGACATATTACGGAACTAAAATAGGAGACGAAAAATGGAATATTGTTTAACAGCAGAAAGATTAAGCAAACACTACCGGCACTTCAAGGCTCTGGAGGGACTTTCCATCCACGTCCCCAAAGGCTCTATCTACGGTCTGGTGGGAAGAAACGGTGCAGGCAAGACAACGCTCATCCGCCTTATCTGCGGACTCCAAAGCCCGACGTCCGGCGAATACATTTTATACGGAAAACGAAACACGGAAAAGGGAATCACAGAAGCACGCCGCCGGATGGGGGCCGTAGTGGAAACGCCCTCCATATATTCGGACATGACTGCAGAGGAAAACATCCGGCAGCAGTATCAGATCCTGGGAATCCCCTCCTTTGACGGGATTCGGGAGCTTCTGGAACTGGTGGGTTTAGAGGATGTGGGAAAGAAAAAAGCCAAAAACTTTTCCCTCGGCATGCGTCAGCGTCTGGGAATCGCCGTGGCTCTGGCAGGAGATCCGGACTTTCTCATTCTGGACGAGCCGGCGAACGGCCTGGACCCGGAGGGAATCATAGAAATGCGGGAGCTTATTCTGCGTCTCAACCGAGAGCGTCAGATCACCGTCCTGATATCCAGTCATATCCTGGATGAATTGTCCAGGCTTGCAACCCATTACGGCTTTCTGGATCAGGGCCGCATGGTAAAGGAATTAAGTGCACAAGAACTGGAGTCTGCCTGCCAGAAATGCGTCCGGCTTCGAATTTCGGACACAAAGGCACTGTCACAGGCATTGGAGAGAGTGGGATTGGAATACAAGATCCGAAGCCATGAGGAGGCCGATGTATACGGGGAGGTCAATCTGTCACAGTTGATTCTGGATCTTGCAAAGGAGGACTGTCAGGTGTTCGGTATCCAGGAGCACAACGAAAGTCTGGAGAGTTATTTTATGGGTCTGGTAGGAGGTGGAGAGCATGAATAAGCTGTTTTGGGCGAACCTGAACCGCCTGCACCGGGACAAAACCTTTAAACTTGGATGTGCATTTCTGGCAGGCATGAGCATATATTTACCCATTTTTCATTATGTGGAACAGGGAGAGAAAGCAAATCCCAACAATTATTTCTGGAACTTTAACCTTGTAATCGGAGTGATTGCGGCCGTCTGCTGCAGCATGTATCTGGGTACGGAATACAGCGACCGAACCATGCGTAATAAACTGATAGCAGGACATACGAGAAAAGACATCTATTTATCCAATTTAATCATCTGTACCCTTGCCTGCTTTTTTGCGGTGGCAGTATATATAGCGGCGGAGAGTCTTGTGGGGATTCCACTAAACGGAAATGTCCGGATGGATCCGTGGGAGCTGGCGGTCCGGTTTCTGGTAAGCGGACTTATGATTTTGGCCTATGTCTCCATTTTCACCATGATCAGTATGCTGAATCAGAACAAGGCTTCCGGGGCTGTGGCCAATATCCTCCTGTTTTTCGCTCTGCTGGTGTTGGCCTTTGTTGTTAAAGCAAGGCTGACGGAGCCGGAATTTCTCACAAACCACTATACCTTAAATGAATTAGGGGAGATGACACAGGGGGAACCCATGCCACATCCACGGTATCTTCAGGGAACTGTACGTGCCGTTTATGAGTTTCTGTATGATTTTCTTCCCACGGGGCAGATGATTCAGATGTGCAGCCAGGTATTCATATGGTGGCAGCGGATGGCGTTGTGCAATGTGGGGATTACGGCTGTGACTACGGGGATTGGGATGTATTTGTTTGGGAAAAAAGATATTCGGTAGTTTAAAAGGACATGGATGGAAAAAATGATTTGTATGGAAATATTGTGTCTGGTGCTGTTGGCGGTCTGCCTGCTGCTTTTATGGAAAATACACCTTTTGCGTAAAGGGGCAAAAGAAATACGCAGAGAATTTGAACAGAAGCTTTCGGAGGATACCAATACGCCCATTGTGATTTCCACCCGGGACTTATGTATGCGTCAGTTAGCAGAGGGAATAAACCGTCAGCTTAAGCTTCTGAACCGGGAACGCCATCGGTTTTGGCAGGGAGATCGGGAGCTTAAGGAAGCGATCACCAACATTTCCCATGATCTGCGGACACCTCTGACGGCCATATCCGGGTATCTTGATCTGCTGGATCAGGAGGAGCACACCCCGACGGCAAGGCGGTATCTGGAAATGATCCGCAGCCGGACCAATGCCCTTGGTGACTTGACGGAGGAGCTGTTCACTTATTCCGTCATAACCTCCCAGGAGGAGAATGCGGGGGAGTACCTGTCACTGAATCGTGTATTGGAGGAAAGCCTGGCCTTTTACTACGGGGCCTTTGTGCAGCATAAGATAACACCCGAGATCTCCATTCCGGGGGAAAAGGCAGAGCGATTTCTCGATCGCTCTGCCCTTATGCGCATCTTTGGAAATATCATCAGCAATGCGCTGAAATACAGTGACGGAGATCTGTCCGTAGTGATGAAGCCTGACGGGACCATTGTCTTTGCAAATAAAGCAGCGAGCCTCACTCCGGTTCTGGCAGGCCGTCTCTTTGACCGCTTCTACACGGTGGAAACCGGCAGTCAGTCCACCGGCCTTGGCCTGGCAATCGCAAAACAGTTATGTGAGCGTATGGGCGGCAGCATTCGGGCGGACTATGAGGAGGGGAAATTGATCATCATTTTGTTTTTTCCAAAATAAAAAGTTGTATAATTCTTTTTTGAGTTTAGAAAATATCAGCTGCTTTCCCGGAAACGCTCCATAACCTGGGAAAGAGAACGCACACCCGTACAGGCTCCCAAGGATTCCACGGCCAAAGATGCGGTTGCGTTGGCAAAGCGTCCGCAGTCGGCCAGGTCCATATGCTCAGAAAGAGCATAGAGGAATCCGGCGGCAAAGTTGTCACCGGCCCCGGTGGTGTCGACACAGTTTGTATGCGGGTAGGCAGGGATAGAAAGACGCTCGTCCTTTGACTTGATAAAGCAGCCCTTGCTTCCCATCTTAATTACCATACAGGACACGCCGCAGTCCAAAAAGGCATCGGCAATCTCATCCGGATCCGTAAGCCCGGATACGGCTTTCGCTTCCTGATAATTGGGAAAAAGATAATCCAGGTACTGAATGGCTTCCTGAATATCGGGAAGCTGTTCGCCGTTCTTGCAGCGGGTCATGTCGGCACATAAGATACAGTCCTGCTCCCTGGCGGAACGGAAGAGAGATGCCATATCCGGAATGGTAAAGCAGGGCGACACGAAGATACTGGCAAAGGAGAGGATGGGAGCCTTTCCCAATGCCTTTTTATTAATATCCGAAAGGGATAATTTACGCAGGGAGCCGTTCCGGTTGGTGACAAAGGAACGCTCTGCTTCATCATCCACCAGTACGATGTTAATGCCGGTATCCAGATCGGATTCTATAACGGTGTCCTCTGTGGAAACACCATTTTCCCGAAAATAATTCAGAAGAATCTGTCCGCTTAAGTCATTGCCAAGTTTAGTGATAAGGTTTACCCGTTTTCCAAGCCGGGCAAGGGTGGTGGCTTCATTACAGGCATCACCGCCCGGAGTGAGAGTGACACGGTCCGCCGGACAGGAGCGTCCAAGAAGTTCATTTTTGGAAATGGGGTGGGCCATAACATCCAGGATGGCGGCTCCGATGATGGTGATGTCGTACATATAATTTGACTCCTTTGTGTGAAAAATGAATTGTAATCATTATAGCATTTGCTTAAGGAGCAGGCAATACAGTGTCCCATAAGAGAAATGTTGACATTGTAAATAAAAAGCAATACAATAAAACAAATAAAAGTAGAAAGGAGATCCTATTATGGCCCGGACAACAAATATAAATATCCGCATGGATGCAGATTTAAAGCGGCAATTTGAGACCTTTTGCTCTGATATGGGAATGACTATGACAACAGCGTTCAATGTATTTGCAAAGAAAGCGGTGCGAGAGTACAGGATACCTTTTGAGATCAGCGGCGATATTCCAAATGAGGAGACGAGAAAAGCCATTGAAGAGGTACACAGTGGGATTGGAGTGAGCAGGCCATTTTCTTCTGTAAGTGAATTGATGGAGGATCTAAATGCTGAAGATTAGGTATCATAGCACTTTCAAAAAGGATTATAAAAAAATTGTGAAAAGGGGCTATGATGTTCGTTTGCTGGAAACGGTCATTGATTTGCTGGCCAATCAAAAGCCCTTGCCGGAAAAGTATCGGGACCACAATCTGATTGGAAACTATTCCGGCTGCCGGGAATGTCATATTACCTCGGACTGGCTGCTGATTTATGAAATAAATGAGAATGAATTAGTCTTATATTTAACGAGGACGGGATCTCATAGCGATCTGTTTTAATTTTTGTTATTTACGCTGCAAGGGAATCAGACTGTTGTCCCTTTCATCTAAATGTCTCAGATAATATCGTGTATCCCTGGCAATGGTCCCGGACAGCAGCAGGACAGCCAGCAGATTCGGAACCGCCATCAGAGCATTGAGGGTATCCGAAATGCTCCACACCAGTTCCAACCGCACAACCGGTGCAAACACAAGTACCAGTATCCAAAGAAAACGATAGGGGAACAAAGATATTTTCCCAAATAAATATTCCAGACATCTTTCTCCATAGTAAGACCAGCCCAATATAGTAGCATAGGCAAAGGTGATAATGCCAAAGATGAGAATGGGTCTGCCAATATAAGGAATCTGGGAAAAGGCGGCGGTTGTCAGTTCCCCTCCGGAAAGAGTATCCCAAGGGACAGAGCCGCCCCGCAGAATGCTGCTCACTAACACAAGCCCGGTGATCAGGCAGACCACAACCGTGTCCCAAAAGGTAGCGGTAGAAGCGATCAAAGCCTGGCGAACCGAATTCCGGGTACGGGCAGCCGCAGCGATAATAGGGGCCGATCCCATACCGGCTTCATTGGTAAAAAGGCCCCTTGCAATGCCGTAACGGGCTGCCAGCATCATGCCGGAACCGGCGAATCCCCCGGCTATGGTTCGAGAATTCCCAAAAGCGGAGGACAAGATCAGAGAGACACTTTCCCCTAAAAAATTTCTGTTTAGAATAAGAATAATAAAACAGCCGGCCAGATAAGAAAGAGCCATAAAGGGGACAAGCTTTTCACAAACCCTGGCAATGGAACGAACGCCGCCTAAAATAACCATGCAAGTGATAAGCCCTGTTACAATACCCACAATCAGGCAGATGGAATCCGGACGTATTTCCAACAGCCGGACAAAAAAGGAAGAGCTTCCCTTTATGGCAGAGCGAACGGAGGAATCAATAATGACAGCAATTGCATTCACCTGAACGCCGCATCCGATGCCAAAGGAGGTGAGAACTCCAAAGCAGGCAAAAAGAATCCCTAGCCACCGCATCTTAAGCCCCCGTTCCAGGGCGTACATGGCACCTCCCAACATGGTACCGTCCTTGGTGCGAACCCGGTACTTCACGGCAATGAGGGATTCGGCATAGGTGGTCGCCATGCCAAAGACACCGGTAAGCCAGCACCAGAAGACGGCCCCCGGACCGCCCAGAGCAATGGCGGTTCCCACACCTATGATATTGCCGGTTCCCAGAGTGGAGGCCAGAGAGGTAGAGAGGGCGGCAAAAGGGCTGATATCACCATTGGAATCCGGATCCTTAGTAAAGGAAAGCCGAATCGCCAATGGCGTTTTTCGTTGAATAAATCCCGTTTTCCAGGTCATAAAAAGGTGGGTGCCAAAGAGAAGCACGATCATGGGCATGCCCCAGAGATATTGGTTGATGGTTTCAATAAATGCAGAGAACGTGGACATGAGGAATTCCTTTGAATTTGCGAGGGTTGTTAGATTATATGCAGAGGAGGATAGAAGAAATGAGTTGACTTATGAAGCCTAGTGTACTGTTTCACTCATATTCAGGCAAACCACCTTGTCTAATTTCCCATCAGACTGCGTTGGCTTCAATCGACGATGCCACCGCATCGCCTTATTCAGCCGCCTTGCTGATGAAAAATTATCCGGCGGTGTTTTCACCAGATATGAATGAGACAGTACACTAGTATAACGAATATTAAGTTATACCAGTACCAGTTTTATTATAAAAGGATATGAAAGGATCTCTTTTATAAATATTGTAGAATTTTGTACAAAAACATTAAAAAAATCAATTTTATTCAAAAAAATTGGAAAGTACTTACAATTTAATAATATTTGTAGTATAATAAATATCAGAGCAAGTGAAAATACATAATTTATAAGTCTGGGAGGTCACAAACTCTAAAGAATCAATTAATTTAGTTTCAAGCTGTGTGTTTCGAGTCAAGATTAAGGCCTATGTCTTTTCGTTTTATTTTGGCACATTGCAATACAGCGGAAAGGCAAGGTTACAAATGAAGAAACTTCGTACACTAATTGTTGGGTTGTTGGTGTTTGCACTCATGTGGAACAGCAGCTTTTTTGTGACGGCACAAAGTAAGAGCACGCTGGGGACATATACGATTACTTTAGACAGCGGCGTGCCGGGACAGACATACAACATTTATCCGGTCATTAAAGAGAATGGCGGCTATGTACGGCCGTTGGGAGAGTGGGCATCTGCAGGATGGGATTTGTCTGAAAATACGATTCCGTCAAATAATGCTTTAGGCGAGGGAATAAAGGGAATTTCTATTTATAACAATGGTGAGGAAATATTTCCTTTTTCCGACATAGACGTGGGAAATGCGGAAGAGACTGCCAAGATTTTGGATCAGAATGTAATGACGGACGACAGCCTGAAAGTTGATCCGCCAGATATTGGTTACGTGCTGTTAAGGCCCGATTTGGCCAAGGAGATGTATCAGGAATTAAGGCATGGAACTACGCAGAATAATCAGCCAGTTCTTCACAATCCGGATACGGTGACAACGGATGAAAATGGACAGGCCCGTTTTGGCAAGGGGCAAAATAAATATTTTTTAATAACCACTGGACAGGCCGGGACGGAAGAAGAAGCGTTTGTGTGTATTTTCAGGCTTGTATATGGTGATGGTCATCAGGGTGATTCTGGGAATACACCGGGTGATGTGGTAATTGATGTGAAGCCTAAAAAAGAAACACCGGAGATTCATAAAACCATAGGCGAAAATCCGGATGAGCCGGTAAATGGGGCGGGATATGATGTGGGCAGCAGGGTTCCTTTTGCTCTGAAAGGAACAGCACCTGATCTTGAGAAAGCAGACAGTTATCATTATGTGATGAATGATACTTTGAGCAGCGGGTTGGAATTTGACTCAGAGAGTGTAAAAGTTTTTATTGACGGCAGTCTTTTAGACAAAGAGTTTTACAGCATTTCATCAGAGCAGGAAGATACCAGAACGGTGGTCAGATTTCAATTTGGAGGAGAGAATGGATTAAAAGATATTCCTATTACTTCAAACAATCCCTCCATTGTCGTAACTTATGAAGCAATATTGAAAGAAAGTGCTTTCCGAACGGATAAGGAAAGCAACGAAGTATTTTTGGAATATGATAATGGAGGCGGAATAAAGACGACTCCCGGCGAAAAAGTAAATATATATGATTTCGGCATTGGTATAGATAAAGTTGCCATAGAAGAAAACGGAGATAAATTATCCGGAGCTCGATTTGCACTTGTGAAAGGAAGTGAGGATACGGGTTATCAGGCTTACTGTCGTACGCCAACGGGTGTAGAATGGAAAAGTGTTGTTCTTGCAGATGGGCAGAATTTGCGGGAAGCATTAAAGCAGATGCAGGATATAACCATAGGAACTACAGATGATAAAGGATATACTTCGTTTTCAGGTATAGCTGATGGCGAATACCTGTTGATTGAGATAGAGGCTCCGACGGGTTACGCTATATTGGCGGATCCGGTAAAGGTTACAGTTAAAGCCGTCTATGAGGAGGATGGAGAACTTAATCAGGAAGAGTCTACGGTAAAACTTACGGAACAGTGTTATGAGGCGACAACAAAAGTGGTTAACCGAAAAGGCGGTGCTCTTCCTGATACAGGTGGCATTGGCACGAGAATTTTTTATGTTGTCGGAGGTATTCTGGTAGTAGGAGCATCTGTTCTTCTGGTAGTAAAAAGACGCATGAACAGGGAAGACTGATATATTTAGGGGGTGTCGGGAAATAAGACAGCCCCTTTTTTCTGAAACAAAGAGCATCTGGAATTTGAATATAAAAAAGAGTATAATAAAAAAAGCTCTTTAAGAAAATGAGTCAGAAAAGAGAAAGATGAGGATAAAATCATGGGACATCTAGCAAGCAGAGATGCCTACAAGAATCTGGAGGACCGGATCAACTGGTTTACCCAGGGTGCTCCGGTATCAAATACCCTGTATAAGATTCTGCAGGTACTCTATACGGAAAAAGAAGCCAAATGGGTATCGCTCCTGCCCGTCCGCCCCTTTACGGCGAAAAAAGCGGCCAGGATCTGGAATACCAGTGAGGCGAAAGCAGAAAAATTCCTGACCCATCTGTGTGAAAAAGCTTTACTGGTGGATTCCTGCCACAACGGAGTGCGTAAGTTTGTAATGCCCCCTCCTATGGCGGGATTTATCGAGTTTGCCCTTATGCGGACAAGAGGGGACATTGATCAAAAATATTTAAGCGAACTGTATTATCAATATATGAACGTGGAAGAAGACTTTGTAAAGGATCTGTTCTTCGTCACGGAAACCAGGCTGGGCCGTGTCTTCGTTCAGGAACCGGTGCTTACCAATGCCAACACATTGCACATTCTGGATCACGAGAGAGCCAGCCATATTGTAGAGGAAGCCGAATACATTGGCCTGGGAACCTGTTACTGCCGTCACAAAATGCTCCACGCAGGTCATCCCTGCGAGATAGACGCTCCCTTAGATGTCTGTCTTACCTTTGGAAACGTAGCCAGATCCCTGGCAGAGCACGGCGGTTATGCCAGACTCATTGACAAGTCAGAAGCCATGGATGCACTGGAGCGATCCTATGCCCATAATCTGGTGCAGATCGGAGAGAATGTCCGGGAGGATCCGGCATTTATCTGCAACTGCTGCGGCTGCTGCTGTGAAGCATTGCAGGCGGCCCGGAAGTTCAGCCCCATGCAGCCCGTGGCAACCACTAACTATATACCGGAGGTGGAAAAAGAAACCTGCGTAGGCTGCGGAAAATGTGCCAAAGCCTGCCCCATATTTGCCATTTCCATGGAAGAGGGAGAAAATGGGAAGAAAAAGGCGGTAGTCAACAAAGAAATCTGTTTGGGCTGCGGTGTCTGTGCCGGAAACTGCCCCACAAAGGCTATTGAAATGAAACGCAGGCCCATACAGGTGATCACTCCGGTGAACAGCACCCACCGCTTCGTATTACAAGCTATCGAAAAAGGCACCCTGCAAAATCTGATATTTGACAATCAGGCATTTGCCAACCACCGGGCGATGGCCGCTGTATTTGCGGCAATTCTAAAGATGCCGCCCTTAAAACAGGCATTGGCAAGCAAACAATTTAAGTCCATATATCTGGACAAGCTTCTGTCCATGCAGGAAAACCAAAAAAAGAAAAAAATGTAAGATTACCAATAACAAATTCCTCTATAGAGTATTGCAAAAAAGCAACAGGATATAGAAAAGTCTTCTGTCTTATTTCCCGACAACCCCAGCAATACTTCATATGGAGGAATTTGTTATGAAAAACTATAAATGAGCAAATTTAAAAATTGTGCAATTAATCTACGCCGCTAGAGCCAAAACTTCCTCAAAAAGGACATGCCTTGCCCCACACTGGAAGCCAAAACGGAGACGTTCTTCCTGGATATGGCGATAAATATAAGCATAGCCGTCCTCAAAGGACATGGTTTCACCGCATCCGGTGCAGGCAATCAAGTGAGTCAGCGACATCAGCAGCCAATACCTCCGGATTCCTTTCAACAAACGAATCTGGTATCTGTCAAATGCCGGTTTGTCCTTGCGCTGGCGGAAGAATACTTACACCGGCTACCGTTCTACATATGAATGGTAAACTCACTGACGTTCTGTTTTGTGCCGCAGGGGTACAGGATCCGGTTCGTCTTCAGTGCGCCAATGGTATAGAAGTCTTTTTTGATAAAAGCGTCCATGATACCGCCGCATGTATATCAGCTGTCGCAAAGGAAATAATGTGTACGAAAAAAAACACATTCAGAAGTGGACAAGAAAGCTGGTAAAGGAAATCTTTGGGGGTTCGCTCTACGGCTTCGTTACTGTGAACACCATGGGTGTGAACCAATGTCATTAAGTTAAGCTGATTGAAAAAATCTTATCCTATGGTCTAACTCAAATTTATCAATAAATTTCTCAAAAAGTGGTTGACACAGAGCCTAAAATGTGCGGC
>CAJTAK010000010.1 GCA_910574255.1 Clostridia bacterium | reverse complement strand
TTTCACTAACCTGCAAGTCAGTAATCTTATTTTACTCTGAGGTATTTTTTTCTCAACCTTCTTTCTTGGAATTCCCTATACTTGAATTATACAGGAAGCTCCTTAAACCTACATGCGTCTCATTGCTCTTTTCGCCATATTCAACTCATCTTCCATTTTAGAATAAAGCATCATTACTCTATCCCAATCCGTATTCCAATCGGTATTTCCAAGAAATCCTATTCCCTGTAAAAAGCCTGCTTTTCTTTCATCATTTTCCGCTGCAAGTCTCTGCTTATCAAGGAAAATATTTCCCCAATCTTTCATCACGGCATTTTCAACCTGCTTATCCATCCGGGCAAAAAATGCATGAAAAAATTCTGTCACTGATGAAACAAACTCGTTATATGGCATCTCATAGCAGCCCTCCGGAGCTGTCCATATACTATTTCCATTATCAAGCTTAAAGCTGCTTTTCCATATAATTTTAATTTTTTCTCCACATCTGAAGCAGCCAATATGCGGTCCTCCTACAAGATGCCCGGAATCAAATAATCTATTTGAATACCACTCACCTAACTCGCAATACTCATTAAAATAAAACCGGTCAAATACTTCATCTTCTTCCTCTATGTGACAATCTCTCCATTTTTCTGTTTTAACATTAAATTGTTCAAGAATGCTATACAATTCTTTTGGTACAGATTCTCCGACATATCTGAATATACCAAAAAAATCTTCTAAGAAACGAGCTATTTGATAATCATTGTATTTTATATCACTTCCAAAATACGCCTGTGCTGTTTCACTATATTCATATATTGTTTGTGTTCCGGCATCAATCCAAAGTAAGCCGTCTGTTAGAGCAAACCAATGAAGCCTTTCCCCAAAAGGCATGACTTTATCCAATTCCTGTAATTGAAAGTTGATTTTAAAACGATTCATTAAAAACACATCCTTACCAGATATGAGCCTTGGCACAAATTCCCATTTAACTCCTGCTTTTTCTTGTCACTTTACAAGAAACTTCATATCAAACAGAATCCCTTTCTCTACCCCGTCTGGAAGCTTTTCTCTATTTTCCTCTAGAGCCGAAAGAATCTTTTTAGCCAATTCCTTCGTAAGACTTCCGTACATGGATCGGCAGCGGATTCCTGACAATACCCGTTTTTTTCCTCTTCAGGCATATTTCCTCCATACAAACAATTCCACAAAAGCTCCTTGTCCGTAAAATCCTCCTGACTTCCCTGCGCCAACAACGTATATTTTACAATTTTCCCCTCCGTCCTTTCCAGACATTTTAAATATTCCTGTACATTTCCATTCCGGCTGAATTCAGACAGTTCGGATTTAGAAATCAATATAGACTTGCGCAGTCAAACGAAATTAAAGCGTCCCAATTAATAACGCTGCCCCTTTCCGCCCAGATATCTTTATTTCCCCCTTTGAAATTCCTTTTGTTCCAATGGAAAAAAGCCCTCTCCTCTGAAAAAAACTGCTTTGTGTCTATCTTCGCCGGTTAGTGAAATAATAATTTCTCTATTCTGCTTCCAAGAAGAAAATCATAGGTAATAATCACGCCGTATTGCCCTTTTCTACTTCAATTTACTGTAATTATAATCAATTATAAGCAGAAGCACAATTCTAAAAAAGAACTTTTCTATCTTCTTTATACCAAAAAGGGACATTCCAAAAGTCTCCCTTTGAAATGCCCCCATTCTTAAATCTATTGTAGCTGTTCATCCTTTTCGCAGTTACAATCTATTCTATGTCTATCTTTATACCAATTATACAAATCACTAGTTATCCAGCAGCTTATCCTCGCCATTCCAGCTATACAGCTTCCGAATCTCCTTGCCGATCTTCTCTGAGGGATGCTCAGCCGCCAGCTTACGCATAGCCTTGAAGTGCGCCTGTCCGCCTGCGGAGGACATATCCAACAGAAATTCCTTTGCAAAAGAACCATCCTGAATCTCTTTCAGGATCTTCTTCATGGTCTTCTTGGTCTCCTCGGTAATCAGCTTTGGTCCGGTTACATAGTCGCCGTACTCTGCCGTATTGGAGATGGAATAACGCATTCCCTCAAAGCCGGACTGATAAATGAGATCTACAATCAGCTTCATCTCATGAATACACTCAAAGTAAGCATTTCTCGGATCATAGCCTGCCTCGGTCAGAGTCTCATATCCGGCCTGCATCAGAGCACATACGCCGCCGCAGAGAACAGCCTGCTCACCAAAGAGGTCAGTCTCAGTCTCTGTTCTAAAGGTAGTCTCCAGAACGCCTGCTCTTGCGCCGCCGATAGCCAGTGCATAAGCCAAAGCTTTCTCCAAAGCCTTTCCGGTAGCATCCTGATGTACGGCTACCAGACAGGGAACGCCCTTGCCTGCCTGATATTCGCTTCTTACGGTATGTCCCGGTCCCTTGGGAGCAATCATGGTAACGTCCACATTCTTGGGAGGTACAATCTGATTGAAATGAATATTAAAGCCGTGAGCGAACATCAGCATATTGCCCTCTTCCAGATTCGGCTCAATATCTTTCTTATACATAGCTGCCTGCAGCTCGTCATTAATAAGAATCATAATAACATCCGCTTTCTTTGCAGCCTCAGCAGCCGTATACACCTCAAACCCCTGTGCCTCCGCACGAGCCCAGGACTTACTTCCCTCATAAAGTCCGATGATCACGTTGCAGCCGGATTCCTTTGCATTCAGCGCATGTGCGTGGCCCTGGCTTCCGTAACCAATCACTGCAATCGTCTTACCCTCCAGCAGGGAAAGGCTGCAGTCTTCCTGATAATAAATCTTTGCCATTTTTTCATTCCTCCTATTTTAAGTTCCGCAATGTCCTTTCCCGGACCGCCTTCTTAGAAGCATTTCCAGCCGCTTAAAGCATGCGTCTGTAAATCCTTCTGGTCCACTCGGGACATTGCTGTTTTAAGTTCCGCAATGTCCTTTCCCGGACCGCCTTCTTAGAAGCATTTCCAGCCGCTTAAAGCATGCGTCTGTAAATCCTTCTGGTCCACTCGGGACATTGCTGTTTTTATAGCTGCGAGCAGGATGTAGGCCACCCTGCGGACTATACCATCAAACACATTCCAAATCAGCTGAAATCATAATCCATCAGCTGTCCATCCTCATCATACATCTTCACATCAAAGACGCCCCTGGACAAGCCCGTGATTCCAGTCCTTGCAAGCTCCAGAATCTCATAGCCGTGCAGGAGATCGATAAAAGCCTCAATCTTAGACTGATTGCCCGTCAGCTCAATGAGCAGGGATTCCTTTGACACATCCACAATCTTCGCCCGGAAAATATTCGCCACAGAGATAACGGACTGCCGGTTCTCCTCATTCACTTTCAGCTTAATCATAATCAGCTCCCGGCAAATAGAGCTCTCCGGCTCCAGACGCTTAATATCAATCACATCCACCAGCTTGTTAAGCTGCTTCTCAATCTGCTCTAAAATAATCCGATCACCTTTGGCCACAACCGTCGCTCTGGAATATCGGGGATCCGCCGTTACGCCTACGGTCAGGCTGTCAATATTATAGCCTCGCCGGCTGAACAGCCCGGCAATCCGGCTCAAAACACCGGAGGTATTGTCCACCAGCATAGAAAAAACTACTTTTCTCATAATTACTCACCTTTCTGCATTTTCCGCTTTTTCAATTTTAGCAACTTCCCCTGTCCTTGTCAATCCAATGAAGTCCAAAACCAAATAATCTGCTTAACACGCACATAAGGAACCTGCAAACTGCCGCTTCTCAATGCCGGCCGCCAAATAAAAACAATAGTTCCCGGCAGATGTGTCAGCAAAGCGGATGCAGACATAAACTATTGTTTCTGTCTGAATGGCGTCCGCATAATCATATCCTTTAAGTAAGCATCATCCGATCATTTGCAAAAGCTCCGCCGCTGGCCTGCTCAAACTTGGCAAGCAGATCCGCAACCTTAAGCTTCTTCTTCTCTTCTCCGGACACATCATAAATAACGTTTCCCTCATACATCATTATCAACCGATTTCCGTGAGCAATGGCATCCTTCATATTATGTGTAATCATAAGGGTGGTCAGATTATCCCGTCCCACAATCCGCTCCGTAGCATCCAGTACCTTCGCCGCTGTCTTCGGGTCAAGGGCCGCCGTATGCTCATCCAAAAGCAGCAGCTTCGGCTTCTTCAAGGTAGCCATCAAAAGCGTCAAAGCCTGACGCTGTCCGCCGGAAAGGAGACCCACCTTACTGGTCATCCGATCCTCAAGACCCAGATCCAAAACCTTAAGTTTTTCCTGATAATCCTCCCGTTCCTCCCTGGTAATTCCGGACTTCAAAAACCGAAAAGAGCCTCTTCTTAAAGCCAGAGCCAGATTCTCCTGAATCTGCATATTCGCCGCTGTCCCCGTCATGGGATCCTGGAATACCCGCCCCAGGTAAGCCGCACGCTTATGCTCCGGAAGCTTCGTCACGTCAATATCATCAATAAAAATCTTTCCCTCATCTACCGGCCAAACCCCGGCCACCGCATTGAGCATCGTAGACTTTCCTGCTCCGTTTCCGCCGATAACCGTTACAAAATCTCCCTCGTTCAGTTCCAGCGACAAATCCTTAAGAGCCGTCTTCTCATTTACCGTACCAACATTAAAGGTCTTCCAAATGTGTTCAATCCTAAGCATTGGATGCACCTCCTCTTTTCACCGGTTTTGCAAAATATTTTCCTTTCAGGTAAGGAATCGCCAGGAAAATCGCAACCACAACTGCTGCCAGCAGTTTCAAATCATTCGGTTCGAGCCCCATCTTCAGCACAACCTGAAGTACCAGGTAGTAAATAATGGATCCGAACACCACCGACAAAAGCTTAAAGGCAAAATTCCCTCGAATCTTTCCAAATACCACTTGCCCGATAATTACAGCCGCCAGACCGATTACAATAGCGCCACGGCCCGCATTCACATCCGCAAACCCCTGATACTGGGCAAACAGTCCGCTTGAAAAAGCCACAATGCCGTTTGAAAGCACCAAGCCCAAAATCTTGCTGATATCCGTATTAATTCCCTGAGCACGGGACATACTTGCATTGCAGCCCGTAGCCCGGATGGAACATCCAAGCTCCGTTCCAAAGAACCAGTAGAGAACCGCAATCAGAAGAATTACAAAAATTCCAACCACAAAGATAGGATTTTTATAAAAAGGCACATCCTTTACCCAACGCAGAGAAACCCACAATTCATACTGATCCACGCCAATGGACTGGTTCGCTCTTCCTCCCATAATCCGCAGATTGATGGAATAAAGTCCAAGCTGTGTCAAAATGCCTGCCAAAATCGCAGGAATTCCCATTACCGTATGTAAAATTCCTGTTGTCAGTCCCGCAAGCATTCCTGCACCCGTTGCAATCAGCAGAGAAAAACCGGCGGAATGTCCCTGCAGCATCAGCATGACACAGACCGCCCCTCCGGTCGCCATAGTTCCGTCCACCGTCAGATCCGCCAAATCCAAAACCTTGTAGGTAATATAGACTCCAATCGCCATAATCCCCCAGATAAGGCCCTGGGCACAGGCTCCTGGCAGAGCATTTAAAAGCTTCAAAATCTCCATAACCATTCCTCCTCTATTCCAGTTCCGTAATATTCTTCCGATACACCTTTATCTAAATCAATTCCCAGCCGCAAGGCCATGCGTCTGCAAATTGATTTGCGTACCGGCAGAATATTACTGACTCCAGTTCCATGTCCCATCAAAAGGCACACAGCTTTCATAAGTATAACAAAAAGCGGCAAAAAAGGAAAGTCTTTTTTGCCGCTTTCTATATAATTTTCTCAAGGAGAACCAAGTCTTTTAACCGCAGTTTCCTAAACACTGCTTCTTTGCTTACTCTATAGCCTCATATCCCTCCGGAATGGTAATGCCAAGGGAATCACAGATCTCCGCATTATACTTCTTAGTGAACTGCGGAGCATACTCGATGGGCATAGTTGAGATATCGGACTCACCCGTCAAAATCTTTGCTGCCATCTTACCGGTAGCAACACCCAGATCATAGTAGCTGATGGACAGTGTAGCAACACCGCAGCCTGCGCAGATGCCTTCCTCTCCTACTACAACAGGCATTTTAGCCGGCTCGCAGATATTCCGGATAACTTCCGTATTGTTTGCGGCCGTATTATCCGTAGGGATGTAGAGAACATCATTTTCATCTACGGCTGTCTGCGTTACGGATGACAAATCATTGGAATCCGCAAAGGAATACTGCTTACAAGTATATCCAAGTTCCTCTAAGAAGCCCTGAACCGTATCAACCTGGTACTGGGAATTGGCCTCTGCGGAACAATATACAAGTCCTACATTCTTTGCATCCGGGAAAAGCTCCTTCACCATCTGTGCCTGTTGGTCCAGGGGAGCCAGGTCGGATGTGCCGGAGATATTGCCTCCCACGGTTCCGTCAAAATCGCTGATATTCAGAGCCACGCCGTACTCGGTTACAGAGGTTCCCAGAATCGGAATCGTTCCGGTTCCTGCCTGCGCTGCCTGGAGCGCCGGAGTTGCATTCGCAAGAATCAGATCCACTTCATCCGATACAAACTGATTTACAATCGTAGAACAGGTTGCCGGATCACCGGATGCATTCTGCTCATCAAAGCTTACCTGATCGCCCAGTTCTTCTTTCAGGGCGTCCATAAAGCCCTTTGTAGCAGCATCCAGAGCGTCATGCTGTACCAGCTGGCAGATACCTACCACATATTCTCCATCTCCTGCCGGATCCGCTGCTTCGGTCTCACCTTCCGCTTCCTCACCGGAAGCCTCTTCCCCTGATTCTGATGGGGCTGACGCCGGATCTTCACTCTTACTGCCGCATGCCGCCATGGATACTGCCATAGTCAGCACCAGCATCATTGCCAATAACTTTTTCATACTTTTTTTCCTCCTGCTTACAATTTACAGCGGTTTCCACTTTTTCGCCACAACGCTGTAGTGCGTTAAAGTGTTAACCCACCTTAAAGATTGTATAACAAAGAGACTTTTTTGTCAATCCATCCATGAAAAAAATTTATATCCAAAAATCACCTTGATAAGTGAACCAATGTCATTAAGTTAAGCACCTAAAAGCTTGTGAAGGCTTCGGGCAAGAACCGCCACCCCTGGCCGGGGCGGCCCTCCTCCCCTACGCCGAACATTTGTTGAAGCTTAACTTAATGACATTGTAAGTGAACAGTGACATCACCTTTCGTTTAAAACAATCTCCAACTCTATCTGCTTCTCATCCCAAGTCGGCTGATAACTGGCACGAACCATGTCTACGCCTTCTTGTACCTCTATATAACAGACAACCTCCGTATCTCTTTTCCCCGGAAGCCCGGAATCTGCTGCCGCAGAAAATCCGGTCTGGCTGTAGTCCTTATTGGACGGCAGTATCACCGTCCTCACCTCCCGAGCATCCCTGCCCCTGTCTATATCAAGCAAATACACAATCTCCCCGTAATGGGGCTGGCTGCTTAGATTCTCAGCCTTAAAGGCTATTTTATAAAATCCGTACCCCTCTATGGCAGTATGCTCCTCACCGTCTATCACTGTATTCTGCCCCAGATATTCACAATCCGCCTGCTCCAGCCGTATATAAGACCGCAGACCGTAAACCGCATCCTCCTTTGCATCTGCCACTACAAGACAAATCCCCAAAAAATAAAAGGCCGATATTCCCAGTAAAATGGTTCCAATTACAATTTTAATGATTCTGCTCATCTGCCTGCCCTCCGTCTAAATGAATATCAATGGAATGAATCGTTTGAATAAATATAAGATTTTCGTCCACCCGTTCCTCCAGGCACAGGGTAAATTCCTGTGCGCTTTCATCCAGGCAAAATACCAGGCACCCTTCACTTTCTTCTGCGCCGCAGAGATCATACCGCTCAAACAGCCGAATTCCATACTGTTCCGTATATTCACGAAATTCATAGGCCGGAATCTGCCAGTAAAAGCGGCCATCACAGTGAATATAAGCATTTGACAGCTGATTTCTATCTGCCCATTCCCCGTCACTTTTTCCGGAAAGCCTCACTGCCACCAGCTTTTCTCCTTCCAAAAGCTCCGGATTCGTCTCCCAGTCTGCATCCAGCGTCCACGCCTCATCTACGGTCAGCTCCATGCCTTGAAAAGAAAATGTCTCTCCCGGCACATGTTCCTCCCAGTCTGCCGGAGCCTCCACAACCTCCATTTGAAGCTTCTTCACCTGGCTTTTGCTGTAAAGCACGCTCATAGACGTTCCGCCGAAGGAAATCAAAACGCAAATCACAATCGATACAATCAGAAAAATGGTGCTTCCTCTGCCGCTTTTCTTTTTTTCCTCTGTCGGCCGTGCATAGACAGAGCCGGTAAAATCATCGAATGTCCCATAGGAGTGAGTCTCCTGAGTATTCTCCTGCTGCTCATAGCTGGAATATGTATGCTCCAAATGCTGATAGCCTCCGTCATAAGCATCGTGATACCTCTGATGCTGTTCCTGGGCCGTCTCCGTCTTGTTAAAGCTTCCGCATTTGGGACAGATTCCGTAATATTTTTCGTAGTCAAAATTTTTACCGCAATTGAAACACTTCATCCTTCATTCCTCCGCTGCTTATATCTTATCATAGCCGCAGTAATATTCCTACTGGAATATGAAAATGACAGTTTGAAAGTTCTATTTCAAAGCTTTCATTTTATTTCCATATATGAATTATAGAGCACTGCACTTTATAACAATATACAAATTATTTTTAAGCTTGCACAATTATCCTGAAAACGCTATAGTAAAATGCAGGAAAGGAATGAGCATTTATGCAAATCACTTACATTGGACACAGCGGTTTTCTGGTGGAGCTTAAAGAAACTCTGCTGCTATTTGACTATTACGAAGGCACATTGCCCAAATTTCCTCATGAAAAAAAGCTTTATGTGTTTGCAAGCCACCGCCATCCGGATCATTTTAATCCGGAAATCTTTTCTTTGGCTCAGGAGAAAGGGGATACCCTTTTTATTCTGTCCCATGATATCTGGGAATGCCGGGTTCCAAAGGAGCTGCGGGCACAGACAGTACGTCTGAAACCAAATGAAAGCTATTCTCCAGGAAATATAACCGTTCGGACGCTCAAATCCACGGATGAGGGCGTGGCTTTTCTGGTGGAATGTGAGGGAAAAACCATTTACCATGCCGGGGATTTGAATGATTGGCGTTGGATGGGGGAGCCTGAGAATTGGAACCGGCAGATGGCGGAGAATTATCGAAGCTATATTGAGCCTCTTCGAGATATGCAGATAGACGCCGCTTTTATCCCTCTGGACCCAAGACAGGAGGATTATTACGCTTTGGGAATGGATTATTTTTTGTCTCTGAATACTCAAAAAGGCGAGCATGAACGGATCTATCCCATGCACTGCTGGGAGGATTACAGCATTATTGACCGCTGGCTCAGGGAACATCCCGAACATCCGGATCGGGATAGAATTGTACGGATTCAGGGACGTGGAGAGATGTTCAGACAATAGAAGTCCAGCTAAGAAATGTCAAGTGCTTAAAAGAAATACTTTCCGCTGGACGGTAAAGTTGCGAAAGCGCATGAGAGAAACTTTCATGAGTGTACTTTCGAATGAAAGTTTCTCTCATAGGTGTGTGCTGAAGTAACTTTACCCTTTAGTACCGTTGCACAGCAACTTAAAAAGGAGAAATAACCATGAATTTTCAATTTGCACACTACAACTACAATGTTATCAATCTGGAGAAATCCTTACGCTTCTATGAGAAAGCCTTAGGGCTTAAGGAAGCACGGAGAAAGGAGGCCGGGGACGGCAGCTTTATCCTTTCTTACCTTACGGACGGCCAGACCGGCTTTCAGCTGGAGCTTACCTGGCTTCGTGATTGGGAGGCGGATCACTATAACCTGGGGGACAATGAGATCCACTTGGCCTTTACCACGGACGATATGGACGCCGCCCACAAAAAGCATCAGGAAATGAACTGCATCTGTTATGAAAATCCGGATATGGGGATCTATTTTATCGAAGATCCGGACGGCTATTGGATAGAGATTATTCCGGCGAAATAAGCGGATCATTTGATAAATCGCAGCCGGTTCTGTCATACTGCCGGTTCAAAACATGCAAAACAAGGATCGGGGATTTGGGTTGCCGTCAGCCCTCATCCCCTTTCTTTTTACTACGAAGAATAATAAAATCACTCCAAACTTGAGGTTAGGAATGTCAATCCGTCATACAGGCATAAGAATCACTCACCAAATCAACCCGCTTTTTTATTTCTGATTCCTGTCAAACCCGTATTCCTTAATATTTTTAAAATCATTATTTAAAGCATAATAAACCCGATTCTCTTCCACAGAATATACAAAAGAAACCCGTGTTGCCCAAAGTCCCTCCTGCCTTACTGCGTTCAATATGCCAAACGCATCAGCAGCTGAAAAATGATCATTCTGCTTTTTTAACTGTTCATCAGCCCGCTCAAATCTGTCATCTCCGGATACAATGTAGGGTCTGGTTATTTCGGGATTCAATATCGAATAGTTGGTAATCAGTGAATACTTTGTATGCTCCAAACGGTATCCTATCCCCGGTTCAATAATAAGGACACGTCCGTTCTTATCAGAAAGCATCGTCTGCATGGCAGCGTCTTTTGCATATACAATTTTTTTGTTTTGGACAATATTGAGCGCATCATCGAATAAAATTTCACCCTTAATGTAGCTCTCTGTCAAATCAGCAACTGTAATACATCCCTCACCGTCACAATATTCACCGTTCTTATTTCCATGTACATAAAGCAAAGTCCCGACATTTCCGTTTCTGTTGATTCCATGAAAAGAGTGATATTTATTATCCGGCATTTTAATGCCAACAAAAAATCTGTCCTTTTCTGCAATAACCGTATGTGTCCATACGGAAAGGTCAATGTCAAAATTGAATCCGACAACGGTATTGTCTCCGTTATATACAAATCTCGTGCACATATTTAATCCTCCATAAGCTCTTTGATATTTCCCGACCGTATTGCCGCTATATTTCGGGAGATTTTTTCACTTGACCAGTCCCACCATTTGATACGAAGCAAATCAGAAATAGTATCTTCATCAAACCGTTTTTTAATTGGCTTTGCCGGAATGCCTCCTACAATGGTATATGGCGGCACATCTTTTGTGACAACGGCATGGGTGCCGATGATTGCCCCATCGCCAATGGTAACTCCTGCTAAGATAACAGCTTCAAAGCAAATCCATACATCATTGCCGATTATAATGTCGCCTTTATTATCCCAGCTCTCTGCCACGTTCTTTTTTTCCAATCCCCATTCTTCAAAAAAGAGTGGAAAGGGATATGTACTTAGTGAAGACAACGTATGATTGGCACTATTGAAAAGAAATTTCGCTTTGCAGGCAATTGAACAGAACTTTCCGATTATGAGCTTGTCATGATTGATTGGATAATGATACAATACATTATTTTCTTCAAACCCTGCAGGGTCATTTGTAAAATCGTTGTACATTGTATAATCGCCGACTTCAATATTGGGTTTTGTAATCACATTTTTAAGATAAACTGTCTGCGTATCTCCTGTACGTGGATATATTTTCTTTGAATCAGCCATTTTTTCCCTCCTGTTGTTCCTGTATAACACAATTTTATTCATCTGCTGTGGTATTTTCCATACACCAAACATTACAGACGTAATGTGTATAAAAAGAGAGAGCCGCCTTTTTAAGCAGCTCCCTATAATTATCTTTGATATATTATTTTTCGAATGGCATAAACCGAAAGATGGTAATATTCAGCAAGCTCCTCCATAGATGCACCTTGCTTATATTCTGAAATAATCTTTTTATTACGCTTTTCAAGCTCTTTCCGGTAGCCGGATAATTCTCCCCAAGATTTATGTTGTTCAGCTTTTGCAGGAATATAGATATAACCTGCCTGCATATACCTTTGCAATTCTTCAACCAGCCAGGCAGGGAGAATCTCATTTGCATTCATGTATTTCATATGCGGCTTTCTCCTTGATTGATTTAGTCAAGCAGCAAAGCCAGCAATATATGTCAGCGACTAATATTTACTCCATGCAAGCGTCGCTTATACTGGCTTTGCATGGAGCCAGGCTTTATTCTTTCTTTTCTTGTTTATACACATAAATCTCACCACCAAAATATCTTTATATTGAAAGTATAGCACTATATTTTTAGCAATTCAAGCAGGGAAGAGGATACTGTTTTGTGTTTGTGTTTTGTGTAACAGGGCCTTAGAATTCGGATAATCGAATTCAGTGCCTGGCGTAAACTCATTCCAGATACGGATCTACCCGATTACTCCCATGGGCGTAGAGGGTATCATACCAAAACTGCCCTGTTTCCGCTGTTTGGGCATCCGCCGGAATGGTTCCCTTTGTCTGCATAAGCTCCTCACATACAAGAGCCATTATCTTCCCTTCCAAGCCTGTTTCATTTCCCTGCCGAAAACGGTTCAGACAATAACGAAGAGTGTACTCTCCATAATATAAAAGCTCCCGATATTCTATAAAATGAGCCTCCATATAGTCACGGGGATTGGAGGAAGCATTTGGCCCCGAACAAATGGAGTCCAATAATCTTTCAATCACTTTATCCGTGTCAAGGCCGGAAAATTCCACTGCCTGTCTGTAGCAGCTTTGAATCTGTGAAATGCCGAATTTCTGACTGTCGATTGCGTCCTCCGCAATCTCTGCCGGGAATTTGCTGCGGATATCAGGCACAAAATAGCTTCCCTCACGAGGCTTCCAGTATTCCTTTAATTCATAATTGCCATCCTTTTCTTCAAAGGTCAATGCAACCGGAATATGGCTGCCGCCCACGTCCTTTATTCCCTCATTGGTAATCTGGTATTCCTGATACAAGGCCCAGCCATAATGGGAAACAACGCTGCTTTTTGTATCTTCTGCCACAGGCCCCATAACCTCTGTTGCCAATGCAAGGAAATCACAGCATGCCAAATCATACGTATCGCTGTAGGAGGAAGCATTTTCCTCAAGAATCGCCTTTTGAACGGCTTCGTCCAGAGAGTCTCCATTTGCATCCTCCGTCTTTGCCGGCAGTTCAGATTCATTTCCGGTATAAATCAAATCATACAGATCGGATGGCACGGCACTTATGGCTGCCTGCTCTTCCTCAGTCAGGCCATTATACCAATAGAGCCATTCTATGGTTTCCTCTGACAGATCGCCCTGGCTGTACCATTTATCACCATAGCGGATCAGGCTTCCATCCCCGCTGCGGTATTCAAAAACCACCCATTTTCCGTTCATATTGACCTCTATGGTGTCATTTTCCCCGAATTGATAGCCGTAGCCCTCACCAAAATTGGACTGGTTATTTTTCGCAGGCTTTTCGGAGCCGTCTACAGTGGAAGTGATCTCTCCATCCATCTTGTCACTGCGTTCTGTCCTGCCACTTACCCGGCCGGTATCGTAGTAATATTTATCATTTACCATAATCATGGGGATAATGTCATATTTTACATTCTCTTCTGCAACAGGACAGGCAATTCTTATCTGAACTCCCTCTGCCTTTACATACACATCTTTATCTTCCGTAGAGGAATTGCTCATCTTTACACCGATTCGGTACCATGCACCCCTTACAGCTTCCATCCTCACAGGCATTCCCGGAGTCATATAAACGGGTTCCGGAATCCACTCCCCATCGGAATCCAGCGGCATCAGGACAACTTCTGTGTCGCTTAAGCCCTCCCCTGCCCAGAGCGTAATCTTATTTCCATAGGGTGAAATCTCTTCATCTGAATAGTAGATTTCTCCCTCGCTGCCTGCGGGAATTACAATCCTTACCTCGTAAGTGTCTCTTCTGGGATTGGTTAAAAAGCATACGGCAACTATAGCACAGGCAAAAACGGCGGCAAGAATCACCCAGAAAGCAGGCTTCCGATAATGCAAAACTGCCCTTACCCGTTTTTTTACCTCAACTTCGCCAAAAGCCACAGGACAGACCATAACGGTCCTCTTTGACACACTGCATGTGACCAAAGCATGGGAATAAGCTTTTTTCCCGTCAATATCCAGCTCCTTAATGACCTTTTCATCACAGGCGAGCTCCATGTCACGACAAAACAGCATGTAAGCTGCCCACATTAGAGGATGAAACCAATATACCGCTGCCAGAAGATAACCCAAAAGCTTCCACCAGTGATCCTTCCGCTTCAAATGAGCATACTCATGGGCAAGAACATACTTCCTATCTTCTTTCTTTAAGTCGGAGGGCAAATAAATCCTCGGACGCACTATTCCAAGAATAAAAGGGGATTCTACCACATCACAGAGCCAAACATTTTTTTCAATGGGCACAGACTCCCGAAGCCGGGTATGCAGACGCCAGAAGCTTGTCAAAGCATACAAAAGCAGAGCCACCAAACCGATTATCCACAGGATTCCGCCAAAAAATGTCCAGACTTCCAGAGGATTGACACTGGCACCCGGGGATGGAGCAAAGGCATCTCTGATAACCGGGTTCAGTGTACGGTTAAGGGCAAAAACGCCGCTGGTTATCTCCGGCTTCTGGGCATACATGACCGTTGTGCGGCTTAATGTCTCTCCACTGGGAATCAGGCTGAATGCACTTTCCAGGGAAAAAGGACAGATCAGACGGACAGCCACAATTCCCCAAAGGATGCATGGGATCCATTTGGGAGCCCTTTTCAACACCAGACGAAGTATCAGCACAGCCAAAATCAGCCAGCCAGCGGCAATACCTCTGTTTAACAGGCTTAAAAAAATCTTATCCATCTAAGAGTCCTCCATTATAGTTCCGCAATACCCTTTCCAGCACCACTTATCTAGAACAATTTCCGGCCACAAATGCATGTGTCCATAAATTGTTCTGGCACTGTCAGGGTATTGCTGTTTTAGTTACGTAATATCCCTCTCTATACACCTTAATCTAAATCAAATCCTATTCTGTGCTCTCCACTTCATCAATCATCTTTCTGATCTTGTCTGCTTCCTCCGAAGTCAGTTTTCTGTTTTTCGTAAAGGCAGCAATAAATGCAGGGAGCGAGCCGTCAAAGGAATTCTCCACGAACTGTCTGCTCTGCATGGAATAAAACTGTGAACGGGAAATCAGGCTGATTACTGTCCCCTTATTATTTTCAAACAATCCCTTGTCACAGAGCCGCTTTAAAACCGTATGGGTTGTTGTCCGCTTCCAGGTAAATACCTCCGCCGCCAGCTTTACCAACTCGGATGAAGTCACCGGCTCCCGTTCCCAAATTATATCTGCAAACCGTGCTTCAATCACACCTAACTGTATCTCTGCCATGATTCTCTCACCTTTCTGCTGTGGCTGTATAGCTTAGCCTTATTATTCCTGTGTCTGACATATATGATGATTTTGTACTACTCTTTGTAGTCTATATTGTTAGACTACTATAAGTAGTCCCTTATGTCAAGAGGTGTTTTTAACACAGCACAGTTTTCAGATTAATGAAATATGCAAGTGCATCCATTCCACAATGCATAAAAAGCAGATGATTTCTGTGATTATTCTATCACGAAAATCATCTGCTTCAAAAATTGTTATCATAGAAATTGTAACTCATTTACAGCTTCACTGCCATCCGGGCACTTTTTAATTCCCAGTATATCTGTTCCATATCATATTCCGGGGCAAATGTCTCTGCTATCGGGCAGATCTCCTGGACCTCTATCAGCCGTTCCCTCTCTTCGGTCCGCATATAAACCTCCTCCCGGCTGTTTTCCACATAGTGAAGAAAGTCTGCCAGTGTCCGGTCTACCTCGCCATCATTCCTGCCCTTGCTAAGAAATAATACTATCCTGCAAAAACTATATTCCAGGATAATTCCGCTCAATGGCGGATAAAATTTCCTTGTACGAGATCCAGGAGGTTATAATCGGATACATAACTACCACACCCAAAAATGTCACCAAAAAAAACAGAATAGCCGTTCCAGGACCCGGAAATATCATTAGTAATAAAAACACAACTGCATACGCAATCCAATAACCCATTGTAATTCTTCCAAAAGTCCGCCGCTTTTCACCGTATTCTCTCCTATAACCCCGAACATGCTCTTCCGGTACGGCCTTTTCATTCAGTGCTCTCAAAAAATCCGGATTTACACGTCTGGATATCATTGGTATTGGGATATACATTTATCATCATCCTCCCTTTTTTACTCCCAGGGCAAAAGCGGATTCTCAATCTTCTTATCCCTCAGCATCAGCTCATTTACCGCTTCCCTAGCAGACTTATCCTCAAACAGCACCGCATTCACCTGCTCAATAATGGGAATCTCCACCCCATATTTCCTGGCCAATGCCACAGCCGCCTTGGCCGAGTAAACACCCTCCACGATCATCTTCACCTCATCCATGGCTTCTTTCATGGTCTTGCCCTGACCCATGAGATATCCGGCTTTTCGGTTCCGGCTGTGTACGGAAGCACAGGTTACAATGAGATCGCCAATACCGGACAAGCCATTAAAGGTCTCAATCCGGCCGCCCATGGCAAGGCCGATACGGCTCATCTCGGTAATTCCTCTGGTAATCAACGCCGCCTTGGTGTTATCTCCATACCCGAGTCCGTCCGCAATGCCTGCCGCCAGTGCAATCACGTTCTTCAAAGCTCCGCCCAGTTCGATCCCCAGCATATCCGGGCTTGTATATACACGGAATACCTGATTCATGAATATATTCTGAATAAACTCCGCCGTCTTCCGGTCATGAGCTCCCGCCACCACCGTAGTGGGAAGTCCCCGGCCCACTTCCTCCGCATGGCTTGGCCCGGACATCACCGCTGCACGGCAGCCAGGGATCTCTTCCTCAATAATATCCGTCAAAGTCATCAAAGTGCTTTCCTCAATCCCCTTGGCAACATTTACAATAATCTGCCCGTCCTCCACAAAGGGTGCCATACTGTGAGCCGTACTTCTGGTAAAAGGCGAGGGAACCGCCAGTACAAGAAGCTCCGCCCCTTTTACACTGCCCTCCAGATCCGTCGTAATCCTCATATCCTCCGGCAGCTTCACGCCGGGAAGTTTATCCTTATGTTCGTGAAGTTCATTCAGCATGGCAACCTCTGCCTCCATAATTGACCAGAGCGTTACCTCATGTCCATTGTTGTACAACAATATGGACAGTGCCGTCCCCCAGCTTCCTGCACCAATCACACTTACCTTTGCCATAGCATTCATCTCCTTTTTCAGATTCCTCTTATTTTCATATCCCTATCTGTTACTCTGCTTTCTCTCCCAGCCTTCGCTCTGTTCCATGGAGAAGCCCTTTGATATTCTTCTTATGCCGGTAAAGAGCCAGCAATGTCAAAAATACCGTAATCCCGTACAGTTCATACAAATGCGGCTGCGTCAGTCCCCATTTTCCAAGGAAGCCGTAAATCAGTACCCCGGCCAGAAGTTCAATTACAACGAGAATGGATCCCACTGACACATATTTCGTCACTGCCACAGCAGCCACAAAGCTTGTAGCCCCAATCAGCATCAAAATCGGATCCAGGCTTACATACAAGCCCGCTGTGGCCGCAATCCCCTTGCCGCCCTTAAAGTTCAGGTAAAACGGAAAATTATGTCCCAGGATCACGCCCATTGAAGCATACATGCCAAGAAGCACTCCCATATTTTCTCCCGGCTCTCCGTAACCCGCAAAGAGAAGACGCACCGTCACCACCGCAAACACACACTTAAAGCAATCCCCAAAAAAGGTAATGGCCCCGGCCTTTTTCCCCAGGGTCCGCAGGGCGTTGGTAGCCCCGGCATTGCCGCTTCCATGCTCCCGAATGTCAATCCCTTTTATCCGTCCATACAAATAGCTGGTCTGAAACAATCCGAACACATATCCAATCAGTACACAAGCAAGGCGTACCATATCCTATTGCCCCTTTCTTTCCCGAATAAAAAATTTAAGTGCCGTACCCTTAAATCCAAATGCCTCCCGAATCTTATTTTCCAGATACCGGGTATAAGAAAAATGCATCAGTTCCTTGTCATTGACAAAAATCACAAAGGTCGGCGGCTTCACTGCCACCTGGGTTACATAAAAGATCTTCAGACGCTTTCCCTTGTCTGAGGGCGGCTGCTGCAGAGCCACAGCTTCTGTCACAATCTCATTGAGAACACCGGTGGCTATCCGCAGGTTCTGATTTTGAATCACCATGTCAATCATGTCAAAGAGCTTCGGAAGTCTCTGGCCTGTAAGGGCCGAGAGAAACAGAATCTCCGCATAAGGCATATAAGACAGGGTGGTACGGATCCGGTTGGTATACTCGTAAATAGTCTTGTCATTTTTCTCAATAGCATCCCATTTATTGACTGCAATAATCACGCCCTTGCCCCGTTCATGGGCAATGCCTGCAATCTTGGCATCCTGTTCCGTAACGCCCTCCACCGCATCAATCACCAGCACCACCACGTCAGCCCGTTCCACTGCTGTCACAGTGCGGATAATGCTGTAGCGTTCCAGCTCTTCCTTTACTTTACTCTTTCGACGCAGTCCCGCCGTGTCAATAAACACATATTCCTGATCGCCCCGAACTACATTGGTATCAATGGCATCCCGGGTAGTTCCTGCAATATCCGACACGATCACCCGGTTTTCTCCGGTCAGCTTATTGATAATGGAAGACTTCCCTACATTGGGCTTGCCCACAATGGCAATCTTGGGACGCTCATCCACCTCATCTTCCTCCAGGCCTTTTGGAAAATGCCCGATGACCTCGTCCAGCATATCTCCCAATCCCAGACGGGACGCAGAAGAAATAGCTACTGGATCTCCCAGGCCTAAATTATAAAATTCATATACATCCGGCATCAGCTTCTGAAAGCTGTCCACCTTATTTACTACCAGCACCACCGGCTTCATGGAACGCCGCAGCATATCGGCCACCTTGGAATCCGCATCCACCAGTCCCTGACGCACATCTGTCAGAAATAAAATCACATCCGCCGTATCAATGGCAATCTGAGCCTGCTCCCTCATCTGGGACAGAATCACATCACTGCTGTCCGGCTCAATGCCCCCTGTATCAATCAAAGTAAAGGCATGGTCAAGCCAGGTCACATCCGCATAGATCCGATCCCTCGTCACTCCCGGCGTATCCTTTACAATGGAAATCTCCTCTCCCGCCAGAGCATTGAACAGGGTAGACTTTCCCACATTCGGCCGCCCTACAATGGCTACGATTGGTTTACTCATAATTTTTCTCCTATTTAAAATTCCTTAATATCCTTCCAGTACACCTCTATATAGATCAATTTCCGGCCGTAAAAGATTCGTCCGTAAATTGATCTGTGCACTGTCAGGATATTACTGTTTTTAACTGTCTCCAAGCACTGCCTCAAGCAAAGCTTTTCCGTCTGATTCTACAATAATTACGGGAACTTGTAAAGACCTTGAAAGCTCTTCTACGGTCATATCGTCCAAAAAAATCCGCTCGCCGCTTTTCATCATATGCTCCGTGAGCAGAAGTGCCTCGCCCAACTGCCGGTTCTTTAGCTGCCTCTCCAAATCCTGACCAGTGAGAAGTCCCGCCACGGTAATACGTCTGCCAAAAAAGGCATTTTCAATGGAATATACCTGAATCTCTACATTGGAATACTTCCTGCGGATTTTTTCCGCTTCCTTTTTAAGCAGAGGTGCTGCCAATGCTCCGGTGGCTATGGAAACCTTACGCTTCCTGTCATCTCCTGTCTTTAACATGAGCTCACGGCCTATCTCTTCATGGAGAAGCCGCACCATGCCTACACCATTTTCCAACTGGAGGTATCCGTCATAGGTATCTTCTTCGGCAACCTCCTGCCCCGCCAGAAGATACCACTCATCCCCTGCATGTACAAAATGAGTTCCGTGCCTGGCATAAAGCCGTTCCTGCCACCTGTGAATCAGTTCCAGCACCTTACAGGCATCCTCCTTGTCAAATGGCTCCAAAGGATAAAGACCCTCCCTGTGATCCGTCAGACCCACCGGTACAACGGAAACGCTTTGAAGATGGGGAAGATACTTTGTAAGCTGCTCTATACTGTATTCCAGCTCCGCCCCGTCATTTATACCTTTGCAGAGCACAACCTGACCGTTCATGGAAATCCCGGCTTCGTAAAACTTCTCCACTTTTTCAAGAGCATCCCCGGCAAAACGATTATTCAGCATCTTGCAGCGAAGCTCTGGGTTCATCGTGTGAAAGGAAATATTGATAGGCGACAGATGGTAGCGGATAATACGCTCCACATCCTCATCACTCATATTTGTCAGAGTTACATAATTCCCCTGTAAAAAGGAAAGGCGGGAATCATCATCTTTAAAATAAAGAGTATCACGCATCCCCTTGGGAAGCTGATCAATAAAACAGAACATGCACTTATTTCGGCAGGAACGGTATTCGTCCATCAGACCATTTTCAAACACAATACCTAAATCGTCCTCATATTCTTTTTCAATCTCCAGCTCCCACTCTTCCCCGTCTGGTTTGCGGATCAAAAGTTCTAAATATTCCTCATTAATAAGGTAATGATAGTCAAAAATATCATGTATATTCTGGCCGTTTACCGATACCAGAACGTCCCCCGGCTCTAACTCCAATTCCTCTGCAATACTTCCTGGTTCTATTTGATGGATGATGTGCTCTTTCCTTTTTATCATGGATTCGTATACTCCTTTACGACTTCACTTCTTACCGCATTGACTAATCTGCTATTTGTTTATAACTTCCCAGTATCCGCTTTTGGGGGAACCATGCCGAATCAAAAATCCCTGATTCTTTAGTAATTTTATGTTCTTCTCAACAGCTCGTGAAGAGACAGAAAGCAATTCCGCCAGTGCCTTAGCTGATATTCTGCTGTTTTTCCGAATCAATTCCAGTATCTTACTCTGGGTCTCATTTAACAAAACCACATTCTCTTCCGAATTTTCTCCCTTTTTTCTCCGAACTTTCTCCGAACTTTCTCCGAACTTTCTCCGAACTTTCTCCGAACTTTCCTCGATTCTTTCGCCGAACTCTCTGATGCCAGACGGACGATCCCGCAGCAAATCACTGTAGCTCACCCAAGCCTCCGATAAACGTCTGCGATAAAGATTAATTCGAAACATATCGTCAAAAACCTGTACTTTGGGAGTCGGAAGTTCGTATTCTTCTGCGGCTTCCATAATTCTCTTTATACCGGTTCCCCAAGCTTCCACAAGCCCCATCTGATTAAAAATATGTGCAATCACCCTATTCCGAAGCTTTGAACGTCCATTCATTACCTCTTCATAAGTAATGCCATTATAAAGCCCGCCCGGAGATGTAACCTCCAGCCGATCATCATATACCGCCACCTGCACACAAGAAGAATCAGACAGGTTGCGGTGACAGTGTGCATTGATGATCATTTCACGAATCGCTTCCACCGGAAGCTCATAATCCTCTTTCCTGATTAGACCTTCAATCCTTGCACCCAACTGAATATTTCGTAAAACAAATGCCGCTGCATTTTCAATTTGCTCATAAATGGGTCCCGTAAATTCACGCTTATCAAGAAAAACCCTTCTCTCCTTCCCCTTAAATACGGCACACTGGGTTTTGGAAAAAGGAAAATAATCAGATGTCAGCAAAACAAAGGCATTTGACGCAAGAAAAGAATCTTCCCCATTTTTCAAAAGCTTCCAATTAACAAGCTGAGTGCGTGTCACCTTATGTCCCGGCAGACCTGCCCTCTCCCGATACTTCATAATATCTCTGCAAAGCTTTCTTATTTCCTTTTCTGTCGCCTCATAGCCCACACAGGTCAATTCATCCCAGGAAATTCGAGCACCCTCCATTTCAAGCTCTTTAATCTTTTCAGGATGTGCAGGCCTGGATGTACCTGCGACCCGAATAAACGTCCCATTTTCTTTTCCCTTCGATTTCAGATAATACGGCCTGTTCGGACCAGGTATGACCGTGGCAACAACAACCGTTCGATTGTCCACTGTCTGAAGTTCTATATCCGGAACAATCTGCGGTATACAGGAGTCGGAAACCGCATTGGCAATTTTGTCCATAATCTGAAAAGCAGCATCACCGTCCACCCCCGCCACTTCATGTGTCTCATCATCAATGCCTATAATCAGGCGGCCCCCCTGGGTATTGGCAAACGCCACAATCGTCTTTGTATATTTTTCCGAATCCTTTGGAAGCATTACCTTAAACTCGATATTTTTAGATTCACCATGAACAATTTCTTCGATTGTCATCTCATACTCCTTTACTGCAAGAATCTCTAAAATACTCACTCATCTAAAGCTTAAGTACCTCATCCGGCTAGGTAGTCTCAACAATGTCTTCCACTTCAAATCTTAAAGCCTTTTTAAGCTCATCCAAAGACATTTCCACCTGATAGCCTATCTTTCCTCCGCTGAAAATAATGGTGTCAAGGTTCTTTGCTGATGCATCAATGACTGTTCGAAACTGCTTTTTCATTCCAATGGGCGAACAGCCGCCATGAATGTATCCTGTGAGTGGCAGTAAATCCTTTGATTTAAGCATGCCGATACTTTTTTCACCTACGGATTTCGCCGCCTTTTTTAAGTTCAGCTCTTTTTGAACAGGAACTAAGAACACATAATTGTTATTGGAACTTCCAATAGTCACCAGCGTTTTAAACACCTGGTTCGGATCCTGCTTAAGAACGGCGGCAACCTCAATGCCGCTAATGACCCCGGTATCTGCGTAGCAATGGCTTACATAATTTATTTTCTTTTGTTCCAGTATTCTCATAACATTTGTTTTTTCCGCATTCTTTTTCATGATTCAAACAATTCTTTCAGCATTTTCGTCCCGATTCCCAAGCCTCTGTATGCTTTGCGTACCGCTATTGCAATGGAATGTGCGTCGTCATCAATATGTCCGTAATCATGCATAATCCGCACCCAGGCAGCGCCCGCAATCATTCCCTCGATCTCCGCAGCAAAAGCCTTGTCATGCTCCCTTGTTCCAAAATCAACAACATATTCTTGTAATTCCGGAGTATTTCTGATCCTTTTGGGCGGCGGTTCCATTCCGTCCGAAATATAAATTGCTTCGTACAGGAAGTCATTTAGCAATGGATATTCTTCCCGGTGCATCTGTCGTATGATATACTTAATATTCGAATTGTAATCCATAATTCCGCTTTCCTCTCATGCTGCAGCTTTTAGCAATACTTATGTGCAATTTCCAAAGTATTCTTATTTTTCATAGACATGCTTGTCCGGTATCCGAATACCATGTTAATCTTGTCAGGAATATCGTTTCGAAACCTCCTCCGTTTCCTTTCATCTACAAGCAGTATATCATTTCCATTTCACCGAATCAATTGTGTTTTGCCGTAAAAATTTTCTGATTATCTTGACGTTCCCCCCTGAAAGATGTTATAAAATTATTAGAATATTTTACACAATTATATCAGCCGGGATATCGTGCCAGTCGGATACCCC
Organism: Clostridia bacterium; assembly: GCA_910574255.1. Lineage (GTDB taxonomy): Bacteria > Bacillota > Clostridia > Lachnospirales > Lachnospiraceae > Laedolimicola. The sequence goes on along the minus strand of CAJTAK010000010.1, from coordinate 124,378 downwards.
CTATTCGGAGGATCAATATGTCGGAAACCAATCAGTTTGATAATATTTTACCAGTAGCCCCTTTGAAAATTGCAGCTTTGGACAGCTGCATAGATTTTGCAAAAAAGGTGAACAAGCATCTGGTAAAGTTCCGTAGAACAGCCAACAAGCAGCATCGGGATAATATCTATTTTCAGGAATATGCCCAAGATTCTTATCTGGTCAAATGCTCCTGCCCTCGTTTCGGAACAGGCGAAGCCAAGGGGCGCTATGAAGAGTCTGTCCGGGGAAGCGACCTTTTTATCATGGTGGATGTATGCAATTACAGCATCACCTATAAGGTCTGCGGCCACGAGAACCACATGTCACCGGATGATCACTACCAGGATTTAAAGCGTATGATTTCCGCCGCTACCGGGAAAGCTCACCGGATCAATGTGGTAGTCCCCTTCCTCTATGAAGGCCGTCAGCACAAACGCAGCAACCGGGAATCCTTAGACTGCGCTATCGCTCTTCAGGAGCTGCGCAATATGGGTGTGAATAATATCATTACCTTTGATGCCCACGATCCAAGAGTACAGAATGCGATTCCCTTAAATGGCTTTGACAATTTCCAGCCGCCTTACCAGTTTATCAAGGCACTTCTTCGCACGGAGCCGGAATTAAAGGTTGACAATGAGCATCTGATGATTATTGCCCCCGATGAAGGTGCCATGGAGCGTGCCGTTTACTTTTCCAATGTACTGGGGATTGATCTGGGGATGTTCTACAAACGCCGGGACTACTCCACGATTATCAATGGCAAGAATCCCATTGTGGCACATGAGTTCTTGGGCGATTCCCTTGTCGGCAAGGATGTTATCATTATTGATGATATGATTTCCTCCGGCGGAAGTATGCTGGATGTGGCAAAGCAGATGAAAGAACGGGGGGCAGAGCATGTGTACGTGTGCTGTACCTTCGGTTTGTTTACGGATGGTTTTGAAAAATTCGATGATTATTATGAAAAAGGGTTTATTACCCGTATTGTGACTACGAATCTGAATTACCGCTCTCCGGAGCTTCTTTCCAAGCCTTATTACACTGAGGCAGATATGACAAAATTTTTAGCGAGAATCATTGATACTTTGAATCATGATTTTTCCGCAGACAGCATTAATACGCCTACCGAGAAAATCCGCAAGCTGATTGCGAAGCAGTCACGGTAAGCCGATACTTCAGTACTCATGATCAAAATAGCCTTCCAAAATCCGGATGGAAATTCGGGAAAGGTTAATAGTTACTGTTCAGGAATTAAGCAGCAGCGGTTAATAGAAGAACTCTTAGGGAACAGGGCTGTCGCAAGGTAAGATAATAGGCTTTTCCAATAAAATTTCTAAAGTATGAAAGGCCAGGGGCTTGTCTTGCGCAGCTCTGTTTTTAATCCCTTGGACAAAGGAAGAAGCTCTATGAAAATTTTAGCAATTTCAGACACGGAATCCAAATATCTATGGGATGATTTCAGTAAGGAGAAGCTCTCGAAGATTGATCTTATCCTCTCCTGCGGCGATCTCAGCCCTCTCTATCTCTCCTTTCTGGCCACCTTTTTTAAAGGACCCGTGTTGTATGTTCATGGGAATCACGATGCCGTATATGAGGTTTCTCCTCCTTATGGCTGCATTTGTGTGGAGGATCAAATCTATGTACATGAGGGTATCCGCATTCTGGGCCTTGGCGGTTCCATGCGCTATAAGGACGGTCCTCACCAGTATACGCAAAGGCAGATGAATGCCCGCATCCGGCGTCTGTGGTACTCTCTGAAGCGTCACAAAGGATTTGATATTCTGCTGGCTCATGCCCCTGCATATCATCTCAATGATGAGGAAAATCTGCCCCATCAGGGATTTCAGGGGTTTTTAGGACTTATGGAGCGTTATTCCCCCTCCTATTTCGTTCATGGACATGTGCATTTGTCCTACAATTATCGTGTTCCTCGAACCTGCACTTATCAAAATACTACAGTGATCAACGCTTATGAACGGACTGTTTTTGAATTTCCTCGAAATACCCCATAGATAAGGAAAGGAGAATCTTAAATAATATGGAAGAATACGCAAAAGCAAGAAAATTAGCGCAAAAAGCATACCGGACTTCTCTGCTAAAGGGCAGCTATCCCTATCTGCAGGTATTGGATGAAATCCTCTCCTTTACCAAAACCAGCTCAGAGGTGGATCTGGGCTTGGTGGAAATTCCTCTGGATCAAATTGCAGGTACAAAAACTGCCGGAAGAACTCAGGCATTTGCCGGCAACTTTATGCCTCTTCTACCTGAAGATTCCGAATTTGCATCCAAATGGAGCTCACTCTACCACTCCCACCTGGAAGAAGGAATTCGGGATCCCATTAAAGCCTGTGAATTTATGAATCGTTTCTACGTCATCGAAGGAAACAAACGTGTCAGTGTCCTGAAATATTCCGGCGCTGTCAGCGTTAGCGGACAGGTAACTCGAATTCTTCCTGAAAAAAATGATTCCAAAGAAGTTTGTATCTACTATGAATTCCTGGACTTCTACAAGCTGACTGCCATCAACTATCTCTGGTTCAGTCAGGAAGGAAGCTTTCCGAAGCTCTTAAAGCTTATGGGAAAACAATCGGATCATGTCTGGAGTGATGATGAAAAGCTGGATTTTCATTCTGCTTATATTCATTTTACAGATGTATTTGAAGAAAAAGGAGGACGAAAGCTGTCTCTTACCTCCGGCGATGCTTTCCTTCTCTATCTGGAATTCTATGGATATGAAAACCTGTGGGATAAATCTCACAGCCAGATCCGAAGTGAAATAACCAAGCTCTGGAAAGATTTTCAGCTTTATCCTGGCAAAGTACCTTTGGAGTTTAGTATGCAGCCTGATGCCGAGACCGGAAAGCCTGTAATCAGCCGTCTGATTCCAGTTGCTCCTGCTCCCTTAAAAATTGCATTTCTCCACGATAAAACAGCGGAAACCTCAAGCTGGACTTACGGACATGAACTGGGCCGGCAGCATCTGAACCAAGTGTTCGGCGCTCAGGCGGAAACTCTGTGCTATGACAATATCAACTCAGAAGAATTGGGATTGAAAGCTATAGAGGAAGCAGTTGTCAAAGGGTGTAAGGTTATCTTTACCACTACCCCGAAACTCCTGGGAGCAAGCATCAAAGCCGCCATCCACTATCCGGAGGTAAAGCTTTTAAACTGCTCTCTTCACACCTACAGCGGACATCTGCGGACTTATTATGGCCGTCTCTATGAAGCAAAATTCCTGACAGGAGCTTTAGCCGGTATTCTGACAGATACTCCCCATGTAGGCTATCTGGCCGATTATCCCATCTATGGTATGACAGCCAACATCAATGCCTTTGCTCTGGGTGTAAAAATGACCAATCCGGAAGCAAAAATCCACCTGGAATGGTCTACTGTCAAGGAGAGGAATCCGGATGAGATCTTCCGGGCCAAAAATATCTCCTATATATCCGGCCAGGATTTGATTACTCCCAAATATGCTTCCCGAAAATTCGGACTATACGACATCCGGAACGGGCACATGATAAACGTAGCTTCTCCTATCTGGCATTGGGGAAAGTTCTACGAACGCATTGTTCGGGAAATTTTAAATAGTTCCTGGAAGAAAAAAGAGGCTCAGACGAAGGCTGTCCATTACTGGTGGGGCATTTCTTCCGGCATGATTGATGTAATCTGTTCCAAAGAGCTTCCTGCTGGTTCCGGATGGCTTCTCGATCTCATCAAACGGGAGTTTTCTGATTCCGGCTTTAATCCATTCTTTGGCGACCTCTATTCTCAGGATGGTACCTTGCGAAGTCAGACCGGACAAAGCCTTTCTCCTGAGGAAATTATTACTATGGATTGGCTTTTGGATAATGTGGAAGGGGAAATTCCGCCCATAGAAGCATTGATTGAAGAGGCTAAGCCTATGGTTCTTTTGCAAGGGCTTCGTATGTCACAGGTATAAAAAATGAAAGGGCTGCTCTTCTAACTCATACAGAAGAGCAGCCCTTTTCCACTTAAAAATTTCTGTTACCCCTAATCCCTCAGCGCTGCATCCATCGCCGCTTTCACATTTTCTGATGGGCACCTGTTTTTAAGAGCGTGAACTGCACTGGCTGCAAAGCAATATCCCCGCCAAAAGCAGTACCGGAAAAGCAGTACCTGCCAAAATCCCAAGTCTTAAATTATCCCCAAAGCTTCCTGATATGCTTCCAACCAGTGTAGGACCTCCTGAGCAGCCCAGATCTCCGCCTAATGCCAGCAGAGCAAACATAGCCGTGCCTCCCCGGGGAATAGATGCGGATGCACGGCTAAAGGTTCCCGGCCACATAATCCCCACAGAAAGTCCGCAGACAGCACAGGCCATCAAGCTAATCTGCGGCATCGGTACCAGAGAAATACACAGATAGGACGCAATGCATAGTGCGCTGCTGTAGATCATAAACCGATCCAGATTGATCTTGTCTCCATATTTCCCATAAAATGCCCGTGAAAGCCCCATCAGTATTGCGAATGACATAGGACCTGCCAAATCACCAGCTGTCTTTGAAATGCCCAGACCTTTTTCCGCAAAGGTTGAAGCCCACTGGCTCACAGACTGCTCGCTTGCACCTGCGCATACCATCATAATGAATAATACCAGAAATATCTTTGTGGAAAAAAGTTCTCTTATGTCAAGGCCTTTCTCCCCCTCCTTCATCAGAGAGGGAATCGGCACTTTTATGAATACTGCTCCATTGCACAGGGGAATCAGGGCCCATATAAATGCTATGACTTTCCAGTTGTCTATCCCAAAGATTTGAAAAAACAGGGCGGAAAACGCCACTACTCCCACATGGCCCCAGCAGTAAAAGGAATGGAGCATGCTCATAGCCTTCTCTTTATTATCGGAAGGGCAGGCTTCCACCACCGGACTTACCAGCACCTCTAAAAGTCCCCCGCCTATGGCGTAAAGAACGACAGCTGCCAGGATTCCGGCAAAAGGATGGGTGAACAGCTCCGGAAGCAAAGGAAGCGATATAAGTCCGACTGCTCCAAAAGCATGAGCCATCACCATTGACGCCCGATACCCAATCTTATCCACAAATCCAACAGACAAAATATCTACCAAAAGCTGCACTCCGAAATTAACAGTCACCAGCATGGTAATCTGAGACAGCGGAATCCCATAGGTGCGCTGGAAGGTCAAAAATAAAAGGGGCGCAAAATTATTTACAACCGCCTGAACGATATATCCTGTAAAGCAGGCAGTTATTGTTCTATTGTATTGATTTTTCATAGGTATCCGTCCTTATCCAAAATGTATTTTATATTTTGCTGTGCATAAGCATGCCATAAAGGGTAAAAAAAGTCAATTGCCCAGCTTTTTTCTTTTCCGCTATTGACATAAATCATACTTGGAAGTATAGTAATTCTAAACTACTGTTTAATAAACATTAGTTTAGAATCAGCAATCAACAATAAGGGAGGACACTTATGAGTAAAACAGAACCTCAATCTTCAAATATCATTTCCGAAACCCTCTGTCTAAACCGCCTGGGAGCACACCTTCTGCAATTTTTTCCTCTCTCGCAAGTTCAGGAAATTCTGGCGGACTACCAGGAATATCTGTCCCTTGGAAGAGAACGGGGAACCTCAGCGGAAGGTCTTTTGCAGGAATTAAAAAACCCAACAGGCATCCTCAAGGAACTTCTTAATGAAATGCCAAAAGGCAGACGCTTTTTCCTTTTGTGGACCGGAGGATGGGGCGCAGTTTTACTGTTCACTCTATATCTATGCTATCAATCGCTTCCCTGCTATGTTCCTCTTATGGGAATCCTTTCCCTGTCCTTATTTGCCCTGCTTCACGGCAGAGCCAGAGCCGTTCTGGAACAGCAATTGGGAGCTTATTTGCTTAGACGAAGCTTTTGGCTTCTGCAGCTTTTGCCTCTGGTTCTTACATCTTTGACCGAGTACGCCATGCAGAAGCTTCTGGTTCAACCGCCGGAATCTATTCCGACTGCCATAGGCGTATGGCGCATAGGGCCTGTGATAAATACAGTTTTGTGTTCACTTGTATTTCTTCTTGTCCTTCTGCTCATTTGGACATTGTTCCAGATACGGACTCGCTCCATCCGGTACTACCCTGGAGTTGTCCACATTCTGGGCACCATATTTTTTCTTTTAGATACACGTTCTATTCTTCACCGCATGGATCTGGATTTTCATAACCTAGAGATTGTTCACCGGGAATTTCTGCTGCCTCTCTGCTGGTATGGCATCGGACTGCTTCTTGCTCTTTTGTTCGCTTTTCTTTTAAAACCAGGCAAAATTCATAAATTCCAGACAAAGGAGTAAGCTTATGGACACACAAATAAAAAAAGGAATCCTAGAAATGTGTATACTCCAGTGCATAGCCGCAGAAGCCCTCTATGGCTATGATATAATTCAGCGGATGCATGTTTATTTCCCGGAAGTGGGCGAGAGCGCTTTCTATGCCATCCTGCGCCGGCTTCATAAGGATGGGGCCGCAACAACTTTTACGGGAACTACAAGCGGCGGCCCCACCCGGAAGTATTACCGCATTACGGAACAGGGGCAGATACGTTTAAAAGAGATGATCGCCGACTGGCAGCATTTGAAGACCATTATTGAAGAAATGGGGATCTGAATCACTCCTCCGATCCAGCTTCCCCTGCCGCCTCTCCTGCATAGATCCGAATGCTTTCAAGCTGCGGTATCCCCCATACCGCCCATCTGCTCCAGCTCATGCATGGAATTTATGCCCTCCGGCAGATTGAAGAACAACATCCCTTTGTATGCAAGAGCCTGATAATTTGCAGAATACCGGAAAGTTCTCGGATACATTATCTCTAATTTCTTCTACTCCGTCCTCATATTCTTTCCCTCCAGAATTTATTTGTCACATTTCTGTCTTTCATGCATACCGCGTATTCCGATAGTACTCTCTCTCCAGCTCATAAAGCCGTCCCGGCAGATCCTGCGGCACCTTAAGATGCTCTGATGATTCTTCCATCAGACGGTCATATTCTTCTGTCAGAGACTTAAGCTGCTCCCCCCGAATGTTCTGAAGCCCCATAGCCTCATCGAAATCTTCCTCCGAAAGTCCCAGACGCATGGCGCACACATATTCCTTTAACACCTCCGGATCCTTTCGATACTGGTAGGAGGTTCGAAAAGCCTTCGCCGCCCGGCCAAAGAGAAACAGCCTGCAACAGCACACGCCCAGGTTGTTCCACACATGGGCATAAAAATCTACTCCCAAGCGCTCGCTCTGACGGATATTCAGAATCTTCTCATACTCATACACCGCAGCCTGATAATTTCCATTGATAAAGTATTCATCTGCACGAAGCTTCAAACGCTCCTGTTCCTGATAGGTGTTTAAAATCTTCATTTTGGAAGACAGCTGCTCCAGTTCCTCCGGCGTGTAGTAGTCCACATTCCGAAGAATTGTAAGAACCATATTCTGCAAGCTGCTTCCCGCCTCTGCGCCCTTCTTCAGACGCTCCGCCAGCTCTCCGTTTCCAATCTCTGTGCGGATCCAGTCCCAGAGCCGCACACCAAGCATCTGCTTGTCCACCAGATAAATATTCTGGTACAGGAAATAGGCCAACTCCTCCATAGAGTAAAGCCGGATTCCCATACTTTCAATATAGTAAGGGGTTTTCGCCTGTTCCTGGCTGCATATCAGTACTGCTCCCATGTTACTACCTCTATTTAAGTTCCGCAGTATCTCTAACAACACCCCTTTCTTAGAAGAATTTCCGGTTGCAAATGCATGCATCCAAAAATTCTTCTGGCGTTGCACGAGATACTGCTGTTTTAAGTTCCGCAGTATCTCTAACAACACCCCTTTCTTAGAATAATTTCCGGCTGCAAATGCATGCATCCGTAAATTCTTCTGGCGTTGCACGAGATACTGCTGTTTTAAGTTCCTTTCTAAGATAAATCTACTTCCTCCGCCCAGCACAAGTCGGATGAAGGAAACAATTCTCCAAAGCCCATATCACGGACTGTGATCTGCAGGCGTTCCACGCTGACAAATTCCACCTCAATCCGAAGGCGGGATGCCCGGGAGGGGCGATCCGGCAATCCTTCCAGAAGCAGGCTCTCCTTCAGTCCCTCCGGTCCCTGCATGGGCTGAAAATAGAATTCCACCACCGGCTCATCATAGAGAAGCACTTCACAGCCGGCCTTGGCTTCATACCAGCTCTCCCCTGCATTCAGAAGCGTGTACATGCTGTTCTTCCCTATACCCGGTGTGCGGAGGCACACATTATAAGAGATCTTGTCTGCTCCCAAAAACACATAGGATGCAGCCTCGTTCCGACTTGCCGCACGCATGGCCCGATAGCAGGCGCCCTTTGCATAGAGGTTATTGCCCGCAAACACTCTCCGTCCATTGCAGAGAAGCTTCAGGGAATCCTCATACCAGTTTTCCTCAAACCCGTCTCCTACCAGATAAACCGTCGAAACCGGGCGGCCGGAAAAAATCTCTCGTATCAACTCCTGAAAGACTTCATTCTTATTCGTCTGCTGCAGCCCCGAAATGGGACGGCTCCAACCCTCTTCTCGCTCTACCCTTGCCAAAAACGGTGTCGTCCGGGGATTCACATTCAGCACCATTCCCTGAAGCTCCTCCCCCTCATAGTCAAAAAGCACTGCCTGATGGCGCCAGATCTCCTTTGGCTGATTCAGCACATAGGCGCAGAAACTCTCCTGACGAGTCTGTACATAAATTCGGCTCTCCGGAACACCCATAGTCCGCATAGCCGCCTGCTTAATCCGCTCCACAAGTCCTTCTTCCAGAGTGTCCACAGAAAAAACGACTGCCATAGCCTCATGAATTCTGCCGTATGGCTTCAAAAGCCGCAGAGCCTTTTTCAAAAACAATTCCAGACTCTCGGTGGGAATCCGGTACTTTTCTGCTCCCGGCACAACGGATATGGATACCGGACCGCCGGAATCTGCATTCCAGCAGCATATCTGTGAATAATCATTTCCCAAGTCAAAGCCTGCCGCAAACTGACCCATCTCGTCCTCCTATTATAGTTTTGCATGATACTGTTTTATTTCAATGAAAAGAATCGCTCCACCAAAAACTGCCTGCGTCCGTACTGCTCCATCTGCTGCTCCAGAAGCCGCATATCCCGTTCTTCCAGAGTGCGGGCCATCTCATAGAGAGCCGCATACTTAGTTCCGGTCACAAGCTCTTCCTCCCGGTTCTCCACAAGACTGTGATCCGGCGTGGAGCTTTCCGTTCCGTCCTCCATGGTTTCCGTCACAAACCAGGTCAGACGCTCTCCAAAAAAAAGCGTAAACTCCTTTACAAAGACTCCAACCTCCGTAGGGTAAAGCCGTTCCGCCACATAACTGCACTGCCTCTCCCTTGGTGTCTCGACTACATAGTGAATCACCACCTTATGATTGGGATTCGTCCGGTACTCCACAAAGGTCTTGTCCTCCAAAAGCTGCGGCTTTCCGACCTGAGCAAGCAGCTCCTTCATAAATCCAAAGCGCAGCCGCCGCTGTATGTATTCCATAGTCATTCGTTCTGCTCGAATCCGCTGATGCTCCGATAACTGGGCCTGTCCGGACAAATACTTAAGGTAAGCCAGACCGCATACATCTGCCAGATTTTCCTCCCAGACAATGCCCTGTTCAATGTAATCATAGGTTTTCTTTGGTATCTTTTCCCCCAGTACAAAATCCTCATAAGCCAGCCAAGTCAAATAAGCCCTGCTGACAATTCCCTTTCCTCCCAGCCGGTGATAATCCTGAAAGACAGCAAAGGCCGAATCCAAAAACTTCCCGGTAAAAAGCATCTGACTTAACAGCCGCTCTTCCAAATCAAACACATTCAGCTCAAATTCCGCCCCCGCCTTCCAGATAGACTCCATCATCTCACAGGAACCATAGTAATAGCCGGCCAAATATTCCAAAATACTCTCATTGTACTTATGGCTCTGAAAGATAAAGAGGCAGAGCTTCAAAAGAAATTCATCTTCCTCATACTCCAGCTCCCGAATCGCCCATGCAGCCAACTTAATCAGCAGATTGACCCGAACCATGGAATAGCCATGCTTTTTTACCATGTCCCAAGCTTCCTCATAGAGCCCCCTTAAGATCAGGATCTCTGTAAATCTGGCCCGATCCTTAGGCATCATATATGTAGTCTCTGTAACAAAAAATTCCCGATCCAGCTCCTCCAGTTCGTGGTTGGCATAGTAATATTGAAGAATCTCCTGACGAACCTCCTGCTTGTACCGGGCTGTCAGGCCGCTAATCTTGAGAATCCGCTTATAATTCTCCACATTTTCTCTGGTAATTACATGATAACGGGAGGTCCCGTCACAAAGATGCAGATACAAACCCTGATGATATCGAAGAAGCTCTCTGCACCGCTCCACATACTGCTGCTCCTTAATAAGCCGCTGCATACTGTAAGGCACACTGGAAGTATAACAATTTCCCTGTTCATCCACCAGAAGAATCACAGCCCCCGGCGTGTAGACAGGCACCAGTGCCTTTCCACCGATTAAGGGCACTGTAATCCGCTGCCTAAGAGGTTCATAGAGCACCTGTACCTGGCGAATCCTTGGATCTGTACAGGTAAGTTGACGGAGAAACATAATATCCGCCAAAGCCTCCGCAAAATCAATCGTCAAAAGTTCCTCCACCAGAAACCGCTCATAGATCAGAGCCAGATCCTCACTGAGCTTTCGACCCAAAAGCTGCTCCAGCATAAAGGACTGGATCTCCCGTTCATACTGACGGTAAATATCCGAAGTCCTGTCCTGATACCGGATAATATTTGCATAGAGAAATGCCTTCTGCTTATTATTCAGGGTATTCTCCATCTGAAAATACAAGAGCAGGTTCCTTGGAAGCTGCTCCTGATAATTCTCAGGCACAGACATTATAAAATACTCAAACAGATTGGTAATCTTAAGCTCCATCCGCACGCCCCTCTGATACCAGAAAAAGCTTTCCTCATCGGTGCGTCCGCATTTAATGAGAATGGAGCAGATGCCGCTCAGCATCTCCTGTCCTCCGTATTTATGATATGCCGTCTTCAGCCTGGCAAGCTGACTGTCTGTAGGCTGGCGGCTCTTTAAAATCAGCTCCGTAAGGCGCACAGCCTCATCCGGCGTCATCGCCTCTTCCTTAAAATCATCAATAATCTCCAAAACCGTATCCGATTGCCGCTCTATCTTCTCCGGAAGAGGTTCAATCGGATCCGCAGAGATAAAATAAGCATAGCTGTCCTCCTCCGGATCCCGGTGCTCATCCACCTGGATCCGGTAAGAAAGGGTATATTCCCCCGCCTCCGTAACAATGCAGAACTCGCCCTCCACTTCCTCTCCGCCCCACATGCCCCGACTGTCAAACACATAGACAATCCGTACGTTGCGGCTGTGAAAGCTTGGGTGCTCCAAATACATCCGACTGGAAGATGCATAGACAATTCCCTTAATGGAGCGCCTGCAGGAAAGGGTAAAGCTTCCCTCATGACGGCCTCCGGGATTGCAGCGGAACTGAATATAGGGCTCCGACAGAATCACAGGACACTTCTCATATTCAAATTTCCCTGCTGCTATCCGCTCAATCTTCGCCCTCATATCTCTTTTGTCCTTTCTTATTCCATTTTGCAGATTCATCAGCAATTTCTGCCAAAAGGGAAACAATGTTATCCATTGCATTTTTTTAAAATAGCATTATAATGGTAGAAAACGCCATTCATTTTACACTCCGCATGGTTAGTTATAGTATAACATTATTTAAAATAAAGTACAAGAAAAGAGGTTTTCCAATGTTAAAACATGTAGATCATTTTCATGGCAGTGACCTGGAAAAAATAGAGCAGGTATATGGCATCAAAAAGGAAGATATTGTAAGCTTCAGCGCCAATGTAAATCCCTTGGGCATCTCCCCCCTCATGCGGCAGGCTCTCCTTGACCGCATTGACTGCATTACCTCCTACCCGGATCGGGAATACACGGCCCTGCGGCGGCAGATTGGGGCTTACACCGGCGCTCCCTTGGAGCACATTCTGGTGGGCAACGGCTCTACAGAATTAATCTCCCTCTTTATCCAGCTTGAGCATCCAAAAAAGGCCCTCATCTTAGGCCCCACCTACTCAGAATATGAACGTGAAATCTCCTTAGGAGGCGGAACCTCCCTTTATTATCCCCTTAAGGAAGAAAATGGATTCGTCCTGGATGCAGAAGATTTCCAGGCACAGCTAAATGAAAGCCTCAACCTGCTGGTAATCTGCAATCCCAACAACCCCACCTCCTCTGCCATTCCCCAGCAAACCATGCGGCAGATCCTGGATACCTGCAAACGCTGCGATATCTATGTAATGATAGACGAAACCTATGTAGAATTTGCCCCAGATTATGCAGCCATAACCGCTGTTCCCCTTACACGCTATTACAACAACCTGATCATTTTACGGGGCGTGTCCAAATTCTTCGCCTCCCCCGGCCTGCGTCTGGGATATGCAATAACCGGAAACGAAGATCTAATGAAGGGACTGAATTCCAGAAAAAACCCCTGGACCATCAACAGTCTGGCCGCCGCAGCCGGAGAACTGATGTTCTCAGACAAAAACTATATCACTCAAACCCGGGAACTGACCGCCAAAGAGCGGACAAGACTTTGCCAGGAACTCAAAACCTGGGGAACCCTAAAAGTATACGACTCCTTTGCCAACTTCGTCCTAGTCCGTATAGAAAAAGAAGGCGTTACCGCAGAAGCCCTATTCGAACACGCCATCCGCCAAAAAATGATGATACGCAACTGCTCCACCTTCCCCTTCTTAGACAACCGCTACATCCGCTTCTGCTTCATGACCCCCGCCCAAAACGACGCACTATTAGCCTGCATGAAAGAACTGCTATAACAAAAAAAGATACTGCCACCCCCAAAGACAGAGGAACTGCAGCAAAATACGCCGGCTTTTCCAATATCAAGTGTCCGGCTGTTCACGAACGCTCTGTCTGCTCTGAGCGGATATTACCCTCACCATCTTAATACTGTAAAAAAACTTCCGGGTAATGTCCGCTCAGAGCAGACAGAGTGTACGTGAACCGTCCGAACACGGATATGGAAAAGCCGGCGTATTTTGCTGCATTTCCTCGTCCACCCCCTACTCCTCCTCAAAATACCTACTATAAACCTCCAAAAAACTCTCCGGAATCTCCCGTTTCCAATCCTCAAAATGTATCTGCTCCCAAATGCGTGTATTGAACTCCGAAGGCGTATTTGCTACCAAATCCTCATAAACCTCACTAAAGATCTCATCCCTGCGGCGTTCCACCATAGTAATCTTATTAGCCTCCGTAGCTTCCCGATCAAAATTATTCACACATTTAAGAATATAATACCCATCCTCTTCCTCTATGATATCGCTGACCCCGTCATTTTCCAAAGCAAAGGCAGCCTCCTCATAAACGGAAGACATTTCTCCTCGCCCAAAGGTGTAAGTAATCTGGCTGTCCTGACTATAAGCAGATGCCAGTGTCATAAATTCCTTCCCCTCCGCTAAATCCTCCAAAATTTTTTTTGCACTTTCCACGGAATCCATCTTAATCTGCTGAACCGTAATAATCCGTGCCTCATCGTCACTGACCTCTGTATTCACATTCTTTGTAATCTCATGGTAAACCTTCCTGGACAATACATGATCCCGATAAAGGTTCTCCACATCCTCCTGGGCAAGTCCCATATATTTCACCGCATCACTGCCCATAGACGAATAATATTCCTTTGCCGCCTTTTTCACATTTTCCGTCTCTGACTCTGTCAGGTCAATCTCATAATCCTTAGCCAGAAGGGTCACAGCCTTCATGGCCGCCAGCTGGGACACAATGATATTTTTTACATATTCCTCCAAAGTAATGCCGCCGAAATCATGCTCCCACATCTCTACCCCATAGACGCTCTCATACTGTCTCTGGTAATCCATCACATAGATCATTGCCTCCGGCAGTGTGCATACGCTGCTTCCGACCTTAAAAAGCTGATTTTCCGTAAGGCCGGTGGTCAGCACAATTTCTGTATTCTCAAAACGACTACAGCCTGTGGCACCGCCTGCTAACAGGCAGGCACACAGGCACGCAGTCAATCCTCTTTTTAGTTTTTTCCTCATACTATGCCTCTACAATCAGGTAGGCTCCATCGCCTATGGGGAACACCTCCGACATCTCCTCCAGCTCCTCATAGGACAAGCCGGATACATCCATGCCGCTCTCCTCAAAATACTCCTGAACCTCTTTGAGAGAATTTACCACCACTGCCATGCAGTCCTCCAGAAATTCCTCTGCCTCCTCAAGAGTTTCTGCCACCGGCTCATCAAAAAGCCGGCCCTGCTTTCTCAAAAAAATCTCCAGACATTCTTCCGAATACTCGTTCATACAGCAATCCTCCTGATCTTAATTTTATAATAAGGTTCTAAGAACCTTAAGCACCCCGTCATTTACATTGGTATCCGCCACATATTTTGCTTCACGCTTTACCGCCTCCGCCGCATTGCCCACCGCATAGCTCTCTCCTGCGCTGTGAAACATCTCGATATCATTGAAATTATCGCCGAATACCATGGTTTCCTCCGGGCGGATTCCCAGGATCTTCTGAATGCCCCGGATGGCATTGCCCTTGTTGGACTCCTTGTTCAGAAAATCAAGCCAGATTTCACCCGACAATGTACAGTGCATGCGTCCGTTCCACCGTGGGGTCATCTCTGCTGCAATCTTTTGAATGTCTGTCTTGTGATAAAGAGCTACCTTGTTGACTTCTCTCTTTTGTGTCAGCACATCTTCCTCCACAGACATAGCGCTCTTATACCCCTTCAGCACCAGATCCAGAAATTCCGGATCCCGGCTCTCCGTATAGAATCCCTCCTTCGTATCCATGGTAAAGCTGGCTCCCGGAATCTTGCGCACCTCATGTACCCAGTCCTGCACATCCTTCCAGTCCAGCGTCTGATCCAGCATGGTATATCCGCGACAGTTTACATAAGCTCCGTTTTCCGTAATGAAAATCATATCTTTTTTCACAGGTTCAAAAAGTCGGGACATGCCGGAATAATGCCTTCCGCTGGCTGCTGCAAAGAGAATATCCTTCTCCTTCAGCTTTCGAATCACCTCAAACATCTCCGGATTAATCTGATCGGTCCCCTCCGGAAGCAATGTACCGTCAATGTCGCTTGCAACTAATTTAATCATAATGCTCCTCTTTCTCCTGTTCGTCCGTCAGGGAATAATTGTGTATCAGCATAAATCCCAGGCAGCATCCCGGCTTCGGCGATTATCTCTTTAGCTCCTGTTTCCTCCAGCTCTTTTCTGTCCCGAAAGCCCCACAGAACTCCCACCGTATGCATCCCGGCTGCGGTTCCGGTTCTCATATCCGTGTCCGTATCTCCCACGTAGAGACACTCTCCTGGCAAAACTTTAAGCTTTTTGGCCGTATACAAGGCCCCGGCCGGATCCGGTTTTCTGGGCATATCCTTGGTCTGCCCCTGCACCCAGTCAAAAACACCCTCCCCGAACACCTGCTCAATCACATTCAGGGTATTGGCATGAGGCTTATTGGAGATTACCCCAAGCTTTGCCCCCAGCCCTTTCAGCTCTCTTAGGGCCTCCGGTATTCCCGGATAGGGCACCACATGGTACATACATCCATCCAGAAAATACCCCATATACTTTTCCTTCAATACGTCAAACTGCCTGTCTGACTCCTCACCGTTAAAGCGCAAAAGCCGGCGAACCAGCATATCCACTCCGTCCCCTACAAAGATCTTATAGTCTTCTAAGGATGCCTCCTTCATTCCAAGATCCCGAAGGGCATGATTGGCGCAGTAAGCAATGGACTCCACACTGTCGCACAGTGTCCCGTCCAAATCAAAAATACAGGCTCGATACATCCTTATCCGTCCTTTCTCATTTCAGCAAATCAATTCCAATCCCCAGCATTTCCTGATAAAACCGGGCAGCAGGAAATCCCACTACGGTAGAGTAGGCTCCCCTGATTCCCCGAATCCACAAGGAACAGCCGCCCTGTATGGCATAAGCTCCTGCCTTGTCCATAGGCTCCCCCGTCTTGACATACCTGCGAATCCATTCTTCTGTCATAGGATACATGGAAACCTCCGTTCCATCCGCAAAGTTCAGAAGCACCTTTCCTGTCCGGGCATCTACCACGGCAACGCCCGTATATACCATATGGGAGGCGCCCTGAAGACCTTTCAGCATCCGAATGGCATCTTCCTCGTCCGCAGGCTTTCCCAAAATCTCTCCCTGAAAAGCAACCACCGTATCCGATCCGATTATCAGCGCATCTTCTTTTGTCTTTTGAGCAACCTCCCGGGCTTTTTTTAGAGCCAGCTCAAGCACCATTTTCTCCGGATCCCGGTGAACGCTTTCCTCCTCCCCGCAGGCAGGACATACACGAAACACAAGTCCCATCTGCTCCAGAAGCTCCTTTCTTCTGGGAGAGGCAGAGGCTAAAATCAGCTTCTTTTTCATTTTATATCTACTCCTCCGAATACACAGGTTGCGTTGATATATAAGGTATGGCAGGGAACCTCCGTAGGAGCCATGGCCTTGTTGGACACGCCGCCCAGCACCGGAGTTGACATAACCTTCACTACTACGTTAGCGGGCACATAGATCTCGATGCCTCCGAAGATTGCCGTTGCGTCAATCCGCACGTCTCTCTCAATCCTCGCCATCCTCAGATCCATCTCCACGCCGCCGAATACCGCACTGGCCGTAGCTCCCTCAAAGAGCAGTCCGTCATACTGAACCTTTCTTCCGTCAAAAACCCCTGACACATCAGAGCCGCCCCTCCCGGTCTTTTCAAAGGGAATCTGATTCCCCTGCTGATCGACAATTCTCCGCTTTGTATTGCTGAGCATAATGCTAAGACCGATAAGAATCAAAATAGCCGGAACCAAAAGCTTGCGAATCAGGGAAATTTCCAAAAATCCCTGAGCAGTAAGAAGAAGGGCTATTCCCACGCACAGACCAGCTATATTGCCGCCGTTGGGCCCATGCTGTATCAAATTGATCACACAGGGCACCAGAATAAATAAAGTCCACCAGCCCTTAAAGAATATATGAAAGTCCCAGAAACCAAGATTTCCTCCTGCATATCCGATTCCGATGAGAATCAAAATCAGACCCCATATTACGTTTGAAACTCTGTTTTTCATCTTTTCCTCTTTCCGACCCATTTACTGTGTCATGTAGATAAATCCGGAAAATTTTTTCCAGACTTTGCATTCGTTTATCTCTATATAGAGTAATATATATTTTTTCCCTTGACAATAAAATTTTTCAATTTTTTTGCTTTTCTTTTTGCTTGTTTCGTATTACAATAGAGAAAATGTTTCCTGTGTATACCTTGCCTGACGAAGTCTGCCCATCCAAAAGGGGTATGCGTTAGGGAAAGCCAAAAGAACATTTAAAAAGTAAAAGAAAGGAGTTTTACCTGATATGAAGAAATTTTTTAAATTTTTAGGCTCTGCCGCACTGGTCTGCGGAACCATCGCCGGAGGTATCTTTGCTTACAAGAAGTTCTTTGCAGCCGATCCCTTTGATGATGATTTGGACGACGATCTGGATGATGACCTGGAAGAAGCAGAAGCATCGGAAAGAGGCTATGTGTCTTTAAGCCCTGTGGAAGACACGGCTGAGGAAGCAGAGAATGAGGAAGAAAAAGCTGCTGAGGAAGAGACTGTTGAGGAATAATGGCTAAGGTTTAGTGTCAGGGACCGACGCACAACCGCGCCGGTCCCTTTTTTGATATATCCTTATAACGCTTCCTCAATCATTTTGATAATAGCCGGCTTCTGCTGAAGACCTGTCAGCCGCTTTAATTCCTCCCCGTCTTTCATAAAAATCAAGGTGGGATATCCGGATACTCCATACTCTTCTACGAGAACTTTGTTTTTATCAAAATCGACTTTCATAATATTCACCTTGTCCCCGCAGGCCTTTTCCACATCCGCCAGCACAAAGGAAAGCATCTTACAGGGTCCGCAGGTGGCGGAATAAAAGTCCGCAAGTACGAGTCCCTCTTTTACGGACCGGCGAAATTCTTCTTCCATTACTTCTCTCAACATAAATCCATCTCCTATTTTCATTTTAAATTCTGTATATAATGGGCCGCACTCTGGGCCGCAATTGCCCCGTCCGCACAGGCAGTAACAACCTGCCGCAGTTCCTTGGCAATGCAGTCCCCGGCTCCGAAGATTCCCGGCACTGCCGTCTCCATCCGGTTGTTTGCCTCCACATATCCTCCCGCATTTAACACCCCCAGCTCCTGAAAACAATCCGTGGCCGGAATCTGTCCAATATACTCAAAAACCTGCTGGCAGCTTACGGAAAATACCTCTCCCGTCTCTTTGGATCGCAGGCTGACGCTCTCTAATTTTTTCTCACCGCAGAATTCCAGCACATCATGTCCGGAATAAAGCTTCACATTCTCCTGACCAAGAAGCTTGTCACAAGCTATTGGATCCGCAGACAGCTTAGAGCGCACCACTACGGTTACGGATTTTGCAAATCCGGCCAGATAGGAAGCTTCCTCCACAGCGGAATTTCCGCCGCCGATTACCACTACATCCTTATCCCGGCACCCTGCCCCGTCACAGATTGCGCACCAGCTTATGCCGTTTCCCACATAGCGCTCTTCCCCTGCTGCTTCCAGCATTCTGGGACTGGTTCCGGTGCTTAATATTACCCCATAAGCCGTGTAGGTTTTATCTTCCTCCTGACAAACGACAAGCTTTTCCTTTCCCTTGTCCTGCACCTTAAGAACGGTCCTGTAATCAAACTCCACATTTAACTCCTGAGTATGCTGGAACATGCGGATGGCCAGATCCGCACCCTCCACAGTCCCCATTCCCGTATAATTCTGAATTTCGCTGGTGTTGATGATCTTTCCGCCGGGCGCCAGCCTGTCCAGCATCAGAACGGACAGATTGGCTCTGGCTCCATAGATGGCCGCCGTCATCCCCGCCGGGCCGCTGCCTATAATAATCAAATCATAATCTGCCATTTTCACTTATCCCTCCTGTAATCAGCAGGTAATCCGGATGCCTGTCTCATACTTTTTGTCATCTACAATTACCCGCACATCGAAGACGCCGGAAAGTCCTGCTTTGTTCACATTTAAGGTAATATTTCTGGGATCTTTCTCAATAAATGTGCCGCAGCACAGGGCGTTAAACTTGTTTTTGGAAGTGGAAATAAAGTATCCGTGCTCCTCTTTTTCATTTTCCAGCATCAGCATTACAAGCTGTCCGCCCTCGAAAATGGCTTTGAACACAAACCGATCCGCTTCCTCCGTAAGGCCGGCCTCATAGCGGTAGGGCAGCAGCTCCCCGCAGGCTTCCATGGGAATCAGAGTGTCAAATTCCGGTGTTATGCCCATCTGCCCCACGCAAATTCCCTTTCCAAGGGGCAGGTTATCCTGTTCATGATAAAGGGACATCTTCTTTCCCCGGTAAAAGTTCCCCTCTATCTTCATCTCCATAATGACCTTTCCACGAAGCACCTCCACCGTAATGCTCTCCGCACGAACATTGGGATCTCCTTTAAGCAGGGCTGCCGGCTTCTCAGAAGCATGCTCCCCATAATACTGAATTCCCCCGGAGTGAACCAGGTAATGGTCTTCCCCATACCATTCCACATTTCCGATATAGGAGGAAAAGAATTCCTCTCCCCGCTCCTTGCCGTACTGCCAACGCTGCTCAATGGTCATGGCCTCCCGGTCAATCTGGTAGAGCACGCCTCTGGAAAAGCTGTCTCTGTTAAGGAGGAACTTCTCACGAAGCTTGGAACGGTAATGTCCGTTGTCAAAGCACATGATTCCGCCGTTTGGCGTAACCATGCATCCGTGCTGCTCGTAGGGCCAGTCAAAATCGCCCTCTCCTTTTATGGTAAAGAAGTATTTCTGCTTATCCTCCGGCCAGGTTTCCGGATCGCCCAGAATCCAATTTAATTTTCCGGTGTCATAGTCTATGTTAATGATGGCATCCACATGCCTGCCGGAAAGGGTAATGGAATTGGTATGCTTATCATACCAGAGGGCGTTGTTGTGGAACCAGTCCTTAGGCGTATAGCCGCCGGAGGGGCCCTCCCCCGGAACAAGGCAGTCCTTTAGATCCCAGGTTCTTTTTATCTCTCCGGTTTCCCGATCCAGAAGCACAATGACATCCTCCACCGTCTCATAGCCGGGATCCTCTGTGAGTACCAGAATATTTCCGTCCTCCATCTCGCACTGATCGTGATGGTAGCCCCCGGGAATTGCATATTCTTTCACAATTTTCCCCATCATGGTCATCTCATAAAGACCTGACATATAGTAAGGCATCTGCATCACACGCTCGGTTCCTATGAGGAAATTTCCGTTGCGCAGCTGTGCCATTTCAAAGACAACAGGGATGGTCAGATGCCAGCGCACGTCGCCCTTATAGTCAAAGGCCGTTGCGCACGCATTGAGGGATGGGGTCACAAAGATTAAGTCCTGCCCTGTGTATTCCGGCTCCGTCTTCATGGAAAGCAGGGCCGGGACCTGCGGATCCAGGGGCTTTGTCCGAATGGTAAGGGTATGGGCTCGTCCCCCATAAAGCCGCAGCTCCACCTGATTGTCATAGTCCCCGTAAAGGCCGAGAATCGGAAGCATATGCTCCTTCGCCTTTGGGAAAGTGTGTACAATGGTTCCCCGTTCTTCTTTTCCGAATATGGTAACTGTCACTGCCGTTTCCTCTTCCGTACGAAAGGCCACGACCGCTGACAGCGGATTTATCAAATAAGGATTCACTCTGAGAAAGGGCTTTTCCAGGGTATAGGCGCCCGCTGCAAATTCCTCCAGCATGGACGCTTCCGCCTGAGCCTGTCTTGCAGGCAGACTTTCACTGAAGCTGTAAGAAATCCTTTCTGTCATATATTCTCCTCTCCGGACAGCCTCTTTTTTAGCTGTCCCTCATCGCCAGCAGCTTTTCCGCTATCCGGCTGTCTGTAATTAAGCAATGAATTAAATTTCCTTTCAATGCGGCATAAATAGCCTGGGTTTTGTCAATGCCTCCGGCTACGGCAATCACGTGGGATATTTTTCTCAAATCCTCAAAGGAAATGCCGATAATTTTGTCATTGATGGGATCCGAAAGCTTATTTCCGTTTTTATCCAGAAAATAACCGCAGAGATATCCAACCGCACCTTTTCTTATAAGTTCCCGTTTCTTATTCTCTGTCAAATATCCTGCCCAAGTGCTTCTTGGCCGCTCCAGAGACACATCGGCGATTCCTGTCAGGGCATAGTCCACGGAGCGTATCTTATCCATGGTTTTGCGGATAATAGGCTCCCGCAAAAGTTCTTTTCTAACAATGTCACTCTTTACATGCATAGGCGCATACAGCCGGACCGCTGTTCCCTGAAAGGCCTGAGCCATTCGTTCCGTCAGGGTTGTCACATCAATGTCCAAATTGTAATCATCCATGCAGCTGCCCATAAGCTGAAGCACCTGGATCCTCCTGGGGGAAGAGGGCTTAAGCTGCCGTACCGCCTGGTACATGGTTCTTCCCCAGGACACGCCGATGGAATCTCCGTCTTTCAAGATCTCATCCAGATAACTTGCCGCCATCTCTCCGATTCGTTTGATGGAAATATCCGTGTTCTGGTTGTCATAGAGATCCGTAACCACCAACGCTTCCTTTAGCCCGAACCTGCGCCTGAGCTCTGCCTCCAGCGCAAGAGAGCGTTTTAAGGGATAGTTGATCTGAAATTCTACAATGTGCTCCTCCCGTGCAATCCGAAGAGCCCGAGACACCTTTGCCTTGGAAAAAAAGAGCATGTTGGCTATGTCAAGCTGGGACATTCCCTCTATGTAGTACATTCTTGCCACCTCTGCAATCACTGCCAGCTCATCTTCATCCATCTGTCTCATTGTTCTTTCTCCATTCCCGTTCTTAGTTTTCTACGATTCCGCTTTCTCTGAGCTTGGTCTCCAATTCTTTTTTGTTCATCAGGTTTTTCAGGCCGATTACGGTTGTGTCGTCCTTTACTTTCAAATGGCTCACAAAGTTTTCTCCTACTACAATCAGATCGTAATCATGTGCCGTGGACTTTGCCTCGTCAATGCTGGTATGATGAATCGTGTGTTCAATGCCGAGATTTTTTAATACCGTAGAGCAATTTTTCTTTAATAACTGAGAGCTTCCCATTCCGCATCCGCATGCAACTAATACTTTAATCATAATTTTCAATTTCCTTTCTTATTTATAGTTCCGTAACACTTGAAAGATACACCTCTTCTTAGAAGTATTTCCAGCCGCAGATACATGCGTCTGTAAATTCTTCTGTGCACCTTTCAAGTGTTACTGTTTTAGTTCCGTAACATTTGAAATGTACACCTTCTCCTAGAAGAATTTCCAGCTGCAGATGCATGTGTCTGTAAATTCTTCTGTGCACCTTTCAAGCGTTACTGTTTTCATTCCTCCATACCCAAAGTAAAGTAATCTTTTTTGTTCTTTCGATACTGTATCTGAGGTATCACGAGCATTCCGATGATGCAGATCACCGCTCCCGGAACGGTCAGATACTTCATCAATGCTCCCATAGCCGGCCACAGGGTCGCCCAGTCCAGGTTTCCAACGTATCCGCCAAAGGGTCCCATCTGAAACAGCATTATGGCTGCGGCGCTTCCCAATATCTGAATAAGGCCGGATCCTAAGCAGCAGGCAACCAACGCCTTAAAGCCTCCTTTCATATTTGCGTAAAGCCCAATGGTGGCATTATCATAGAACAAAGGTACAAAGCCCGGAATAATCATCAGCGGGGACTTGAAGATCAAGAGACCTGCAATGGCGATAATCTGGCCTACGGCGCCGAAGAGGAAGCCTAAGGTAACCGCATTGGGATCTCCAAAGGAGTATGTCGCCGCACAGTCTACCGCAGGGAGGGAGCCTTTCAGGATTGAACCGGAAATTCCCTCAAAGGATTCTACCATTTCTCCTACAAACATCCGGATGCCGGTCTTTAATACAACCAACGATACGGCAAAGGAAGTACATCTCTGGAATATGTATACCGGAAAAGCAAGGCTTCCGAAATTGCCCGCATCCACCTCTTTCATCATCTCCGGTCCCAGGATAACCATGATCACACCGAAGAACAGCAGCATAATCAGCGTAGTGGATACCACATAGTCATCCAGAACCTTTAATGCGCCCCCAAGCTTTAATTCCTTACTCTCTTCTTTTTTGTCTTTCCCCTTAAAAAGTCCGCCGAACCGGTAGGCAAACCATACGCCAAGCATCTGCTGATGGCCTACCGCAAAGCCCGAACCTTCCGTCAGCTCCTGGGTGGCTTCTACGGTCAGGTTAGAAAATACAGACCAGTAGGTTCCGCACAAAAGGCCAATCAATATGATTCCGACCATATTCCGAAGCTCCGGAATCAGCAGGAAAATAATCCAGGTGGCTACGGTGGACTGCTTTACCATAATGTGGCCTGTGGTAAACAGGGTCCGCACCTTGGTGTATTTGCGAAAAAATACCAGCACAATGTTCCAGATAAACGCAATCAGAAGTGTAATCATGGCAAATGAGGTAGTAACGCCGATGCTCTCCAAAGCACTGTTTGCGGCCGTCAGCCCAAAGTTCGGATCAATGACCACCGCTTCCACAGACCATTTGAGCTGAATTCCTTTCAGCAGGGGGTCTACGGTATTCTTCAGCGAAGAAGCGCCTAACTGCAAGATCTGATATCCGACCACAGCTTTGATAAATCCGGCTGCAACCTCGTACCATTTTCTCTTTAACAGGATATATCCCACAACAACGATAAGGCCGATAAAAATCGCCGGCTGCGACAGGATATTATTGAACATCACGTTCCAAATGTTTGTTATAATATTCATCTCTTCCCTACTTTCTTGTGTAGAGTACTCTTTTGTACCCTGTAAACCCTTTCCTTTGTTTTCAGTATTTCTTTTGTCCCATGCATGTTAGGATCATCATAAGGTACAAATGAAACTTCGTCAATTATTTGCAGGGTTTTTGAAATTAATTTCACTTATCTCAGTTGTAATTGTGCAACTCGATTCAGATACAAAAAACAAAACCTGGTTTTTGTGCTATTTACACAAAGCCAGGCTTATCTTAATATAGCGTTACTGATTCAGATTTTCAACACATATATATGAGGCTGCCGGGAAATAAGCCATCAGCCATTTCCCGGCAGCCCCACCGCAGCTTTCTTTTATCCTTATCTGGTAACAATCTCTACCGGTACATTAAAGATTTTTGCAACTTTCAAAATGGTATCAATATGCCTGCCTGCAGCCGCCGCAAAATGGTGGGTCGGTCCGCACTCGCTCCAGCGGTTCACAAACTCTCTTGCGCCGCAGGTGAAGCGGGTTCTCATGTTGGTATCGCCGAAAGAAAGGATCTTGCCCTCCTCGTTAATGCCCTCTGCCGCAATAAACTTAAAGTGACCGTCTCCGTCCTGGGTAATTGCAAGATAGGTAATCGGGCCGGTATATGGATAAAACTGTGTCAGATAGCCGCCGCCTGTCTTTCCGTGGAATACCTCCACGATCTTCATGGTCGGCTTCTTGTCGGAGATATCCGCATCTCCGGATCCGCTGTGGCCGATAATGGCAATATCATCATTAAAGTCAATGGAATACATCTCCGCAAGCTGTCCCGTTCCGGAGATGGTCTTTAAGATGCTCATAGCCATGGCAACCTTGATATCACCCTCTACCGCACAGGCCACGCCCTGCTTAATCAGCATGGAGAATGCCGGAATCAGCATACTGTCAAGAACGCCTGCCTGACCCTTTGCAAAGCCGTCATAGTGGGATGCGATAAGTCCCAGCTTCTCATCCTCGCACCACTTCTCGAAAGCTACTACATATTTTGCCATATCCCATACTTTCTCGATGGTTCCGCCGCCCTCAATGTCAAAGGTATCCAGAATGTCCTGGGCCTTTGCACGGATCGCTTCCTCGTCCGTAATATTGTCTGCGATTACCCACATCTTCTCCCAGTCAAACTGCTTGGTGTAAAGATGCATTCTTCTGTACAGATTGGACTCGTCTATGTAAAGATCCATCATGCCCGGATAAGGTCTTCCTACCTGTGCAAGATTGGTGTCACGGAAGCGTCTTCTGGTCTGGGCTGCCTTGCACCAGTCCTCAATCTCTGCCTGCACGCCCGGATCACCGCCCTCTACTACGCCTGTGATCACGGCATGTCTCTTTCCGTATCTCTCAAGATCCGCTACCATCTCACCCACGGCGCCGCAGGCATAGCCCTCTCCAAGCCAGGATGCAATATCCGTGTGATCATAGTCAAGGGCTTTCAGCTTCTGAATGTTCACAAGGACTACGGGAACGTCCAGATCCTTTACTGCGGGAAGCATATTGTAGGATGTGGCATAAGTCAAAAGTTGCAGGAATACCAGATCAACGTCTGCCGCCCGGAACAAATCGCCTGCCGCCTGGGACTGCTCCTTTGTGGTCACCATGCCGCCGTCAATCACCTCTACCGTATCGGGAAGAGTCTTCTTAAAAGCTTCAAACTGGCTCTCGAACTCCGGTACAAGCTGCGGGAACTGGGGCAGATACGCTCCCAATGCGATGGAGAAAACCCCTACCTTTGCTTTTGTCTTTACTAACATATAAATCTCCTTTCCGCCGTCCGGTGTAATGACACGCTCCTGTTCATCTGATTCCAAGGTGCCAGTATACGGATTATCGGCATACATAATAGTTTTTAAATTAACACTCTGCCTTTTATTATAACTTCCTCACTGGGGAAAAAAAGAGGGTGGGTTGTTCAAAAAACTGTCGTTATTTGCATGCCGGTACTTGTGGGGCGAGGTACCGTACCGTTTTTTAAAGAGCTGATGAAAATAGCTGAAATTCTCATATCCGATGCTTTCGCTGATCTCCGCCACGTTCATTTTTGTCGTCTTCAGCAAAAAGACTGCCTGGTTCATGCGTCTGTCCTGGAGAAGCTCCGTAAATGTCTTTCCGGACTGCTTCTTTATCTCCCTGCTCAGCCAGGTCATCTCGTAGTGAAGCTCTTTCGCAAGGTCCCGAAGCTCCCCGTCACAGTAATGCTCTTCAATGTAGCGGAGGACCCGAAGCATAAGCTGCTGCTCGGAAAATCTGGGATCCGTATACAGGTTCTCCGTATGATTCACAAGCTGCAGAAACAGCAGGCCCATGGTCCACTGGCTGATTCTCCTTTTATTAGCACCCTCACTTGTAAGGGTCCAAATCAGATTCTCCACCAGGTTCTGAATGGGCAGAACATCCGACACTTTAAAATGCAGATATCCGGTTCCGGCATCTTTGCTTTTTAAGCAATTTACCAGGAAATCACGGATCTGATTTTCCTCCTCCCCCAGTATCTTAAGGGTCGTGTCAAAAAACTGGGGCCAGATAATGAAATTTACCGCTATGTCTTCCTCTCCTGCCGGAAATACCTCCTGTACCGCACCCTGGCTTAAGAGCAGAAGCTCTCCCTCTTGCAAAAGCAGATCAATCCCATTAATCCGGTGCCTTGTCTTTCCTCTGCACATATATATCATTTCCATATAATTGTGGGTGTGCTTTGGGAAATAGACAAACCGGGTGTGGGGACGCAGAGTAATAAGCTTTCCCTTTTCCAGTAGCAGGCTGCTGTCAATCTCATAGGAATCCCCTGCCATATAAAGGCTTCTGTCGATTCCGTCTCTTCCCGCCAATATTTCTTTTTCTTCTTCCGTAATGACTGATAGCTGCTTTAAAAGCGACTGCTCCATAGGGATTTGCTCCTTTATGAAAAATGGCTCTTCTCCATTCTTATTTTAATGCCACTCTTTATTGCCGGTCCCAGGCCCTCTTAAGCCTGCGGGCCGCTTCCAGGATCTCCGGTTCCGAAAGGGTGGCATATCCCAGTATTACCGTACATTTTTTCTGTTCTCCTGTTATGTCTTTCTCCTGCTCTCCAATCTCGTATTCGGACAGGGGATATACCTTTATCCCCTCCCTTTCCGCCTTTTCTATCGCTTCTTTTTCGGTCATGCCATTTATAAATTCTACCAGAAGATGCACGCCGGCATTCTCCCCCGTTATACGGCAGCCCGGTATTTTTTTCAGCTCTCCCAAAAGAATGTCGTGTCTTCTTCCATAGATAATGCGCATCCGGTTCAGATGGCGTTCATAATATCCGTCTTTTAAGAATTGATTCAGGATCATCTGATCGATTCTGGACACCGTGGAGGAAAAACGAAGAATTTGATGTTCGCATTTTTGCAAAAGCCGATCCGGAAGCACCATGTAGCTGATCCGGATTGCCGGGGCAATGGATTTGGAAAACGTGCCGATGTAAATCACGCTGTTTCTCTGATCTGTTCCCTGCAGGGCCGGAATCGGCTTTCCCTTGTAACGAAATTCACTGTCATAGTCATCCTCGATAATATAGCGCCCCTCCTCTTCGGCCGCCCAGGAAAGCAGCTCCAGGCGGCGTTTGATAGGCATTACGATTCCCAATGGATACTGGTGGGAGGGCATTACATAGGCTATATCCACTCCCGAGCTTTGAAGCATTGATACCTGCATTCCCTGGGCATCCATGGGGATGGTGCAAAGGGAGCAGCCAAGCTGCTCAAAAATTTTGTAAGCATGCTTATAGGTTGGCGTTTCCATTGCGATTTTTCGATTTTTCCCCAGGATTGTTGATAACAGAAGCAGCAAGTAGTCATTTCCCGCCCCGATTACCACCTGCTTTGGACGGCAGTTTACACCCCGGGCCTGATAAAGATAGCTGCAGATGGTCTCCCTTAGTTCCCGCTCTCCCATGGGATCGCCCAGCTGGAAAAGTTCTTTTTTGTCATCCAGAAGAATGTTCCGTGTGATTTTGCGCCATATGCCATAGGGAAAGCTGTCCAGATCGATCCCCCGGGGAGTGAAATCATAGGGATAGGAGTTTTTCTCCTGAAAAACCGCCTTTTCTTTCACCGACCTGTCAGGAGAAAAATGATAGAGCTCTTCTATCTGGCAGGCATAGTAGCCTTTGCAGGGAACGGATTCCAGATACCCTTCTGACAGGAGCTGTTCGTATGCTAAATCCACGGTACTGCGGCTGACCTCAAGATATGCGGAAAGGGAACGGCTGGAGGGAAGCTTTTCTTTTGCCTTAATACGGCCCTTTTGAATGTCCTGTTTGATGTAATTGTAGATTTGTTCGTATAAAGGGGTTTTGCTTTTGGGATTTAAGCTGATTGTCAGTTCACGCATAAGCTCACACACTTTCCGGATTCAAAAAATATAACGAAAGCTTCTTACGTCAGATGTCATTCAGTCAAATACCCCGCAGCAAGCTTGTAACGCAGCAAGCTGCGGGGTATTTGACCCTTGCTCTTTTCTTTTTATGCTTTTGGCAGCTTAAAGGAACTCTTCAATGACACGATTCGGTTAAAGACAAGCTTATCCTCCGTGCTGTCCTTGGCATCAACGCAGAAGAAGCCGTTGCGCACAAACTGGCAGCTGTCATAGGGCTTGGCTCCCTCAAAGCCCGGTTCCAGATATGCCTGCTCTACTACGGTCAGGGAATTGGGATTTAAGTTCAGGCTTCCATCCTCATTGTATACGCCCTTTTCTTCGTCAATGATGTTCTCATATAACCGCACCTGGGCAGTCATTGCATAGGGAGCCGGCACCCAATGGATGGTTCCCTTTACTTTCCGGCCCGTGAAGCCGCTGCCTGCCTTGGTCTCGGGATCGTAGGTACAGTGTATCTCCGTAATCCGGCCGTTCTCATCCTTTACGAAGCTTTCGCATTTTACAAAATAGGCATGCATCAGGCGCACTTCGTTGCCGGGGAAGAGACGGAAGTATTTCTTGGGCGGCTCCTCCATAAAGTCCTCACGTTCAATGTACAGCTCCCGGCAGAACGGAATCTTTCGGCTTCCAAGGTCCTCATTTTCCAGGTTGTTAGCTGCGTCCAGATATTCTACCTGGTCCTCGGGGTAGTTGTCTATGATGAGCTTGATGGGATCCAAAACTGCCATCAGCCTTGGTTTCTTCAGCTTTAAGTCTTCCCGGATGCAGTATTCCAGCATGGCATAGTCTACGGAGGACTGGCTCTTGGAAATGCCGCAGAGGTCCACGAACATGCGGATGGATTCCGGAGTGAAGCCCCTGCGCCTAAGCGCTGCGATGGATACCAGACGGGGATCATCCCAGCCGTCTACGATGCCCTCTTCTACCAGCTTTTTAATATAGCGTTTTCCTGTTACTACGTTGGTCAGATAGAGCTTGGCAAACTCGATCTGGCGGGGCGGAACGGGATATTCCAGCTCTCTTACGACCCAATCGTATAAGGGACGGTGATCCTCGAACTCCAGGGTGCAGATGGAGTGGGTGATGCCCTCAATAGCGTCCTCTATTGGATGTGCGAAGTCATACATGGGGTAAATGCACCATTTGTCTCCTGTGTTGTGGTGGGAGATATGGGCTACCCGGTAGATGACGGGATCACGCATGTTGATGTTGGGGGATGCCATGTCTATTTTGGCACGGAGTACTTTTTCTCCGTCTGCGTATTTTCCGGCACGCATGGCTTCGAAAAGCTCCAGGTTCTCTTCTACGCTTCGATTACGGTAAGGGCTTTCTTTGCCCGGCTCCGTCAGGGTTCCACGGTAGGATCGGATTTCTTCCGCCGTCAGGTCACAGACGAAAGCTTTTCCTTTTTTAATGAGCTTGACCGCCGCTTCGTACATGGCTTCAAAGTAATCGGAAGCAAAGAACAGGCGGTCTTCCCAGTCTGCGCCCAGCCACTTGATGTCGGCTTTGATGGACTCTACGAACTCCACTTTTTCTTTGGTGGGGTTGGTGTCATCGAAGCGCATGTTGAATTTGCCGTTGTATTTTTGGGCAAGGCCGTAGTTTAAAAGGATTGCTTTGGCATGTCCGATGTGCAGGTAGCCGTTTGGCTCCGGAGGGAAACGGGTGTGTACGGTTTCGTAGACGCCCTCTGCCAGATCTTTATCTATCATTTGTTCTATAAAGTTTTTGCTGATTACTTCGGTTTCCATAACTTCCTCCTCGTGTACAGATGTTTCTGTATGTTACTTGTAATTTGGAAAATCATATCATAAACGGGTGGGGGTTGGCAAGATTATGTTCTTACTTTTACTCCTTTGGTGTCCCTGCTTCCGGATTTTAGTTTGTTGAGGATTAGCTGCTTTTCTTTGTAGGTGATGATTTGTTCTTTGCCGGTTTGATAGATATAGGCGGCTTCCAGGTGGTCATTGCTTCCCAGGCGCATGCCGCGGACACCTACGGCTCCTTTCTTTTTTTCCGGGACTTCGGATATTGGGAAGCGCAGGAAATAGCCCTCTTTGCTTTGGAGGACGATTTGTTCGCTGCCGTCTGTGGGTTCTGCTAATAGGACTTTGTCGTTTTCGCTTAGTTTTGTGGCGGCTACGGTACGTTTGCTGGTTTCAAATTCGCTGCCGTCTACAACTTTCAGCATGCTGTCTTTGGTGGCGAAGATTAGTTTTTGGACTTTTAGGGTTTCCATGCTTCCGATTCCCACCAGCTGCTCTTCGGCGCTGTTGTAGTTGCTGAAGTTGTCTATGGGGACGCCTTTGTCCCGGAACCGGCCGAAAGGCAGATCCTGGACTTTGATGGTGTGCATGCGGCCGGTGTCGGTAAATACGCAGATGCGGCCGGTGTTCATGCAGGAGAAGACATATTTGTTTTCGCTGTCTGCCGCTTCTTTGTTGCGCTCGTAGGCGGCCAAATCTATGGTTTTGGCGTAACCGAAGCGATCCATCAGGAACATGACCGACATTTCTTCGATTTTCTTTTCTTCAAATACGATCTCGGCGGCATTTTCTATGGAGGTCCGCCTTGGTCTTGCGTAAGCTTTTTTGATGGCATCCATTTCTTTGATGATGACCTTTGTCATGCTGGCATGGTTTTCCAGGATGTCTTCATAAGTGGCTATGTTTTTCAGTGTTTGGGCGTTTTCTGCCATCAGAGCCTCAATCTCTAAGCCGATGAGTCGGTAGAGACGCATTTCTAAGATGGCCGAGGCCTGACGCTCTGTAAAGCGCAGCTTGGAAGCCCTTTTTTTTGATGCCTCTGATTTGAAACGGATGTTTTCGGTTTTTCCCTCTATGAGACAGGCTTTGGCGTCTTTGACGTTTTTGCTGCCCCGGAGGATTTCGATGATAAGGTCTATAACGTCGCAGGCTCTTATGAGTCCCTCTTGTATTTCCCGCTTTTCCTGCTCCTTGGCTAAAAGAGTCTGGTATTTTCTTGTAGCCAGCTCGTATTGGAATTCAATGTAGTATTCCAGGATCTGTTTCAGGCCCAGGGTCTCCGGTCTTCCGTCTGCGACGGCCAGCATGTTGATGCCGAAAGTGTCCTCCAGGCGGGTCTTTTTGTAGAGCATATTTTTCAGGTTCTCAGTGTCAGATCCTTTCTTAAGCTCCAGTACAATGCGGATGCCCTCTTTGGAGGATTGGTTGGAGATGTCAACGATCTCCGGCGCTTTTTTAGACTCGATGAGTGTGGCAATGTCATTCAAGAATTTTCCGATGTTGGCTCCTATCATGGGATAAGGAATCTCTGTGATGACTAACTGTTCTTTGCCGCCTTTTATTTTTTCTACCTCTATGCGGCCCCGGACTTTGATCTTGCCGGCTCCCGTTTCGTAGATGGCTGGAAGCTCGTCTTTGTTTACTACAATGCCGCCTGTAGGGAAGTCCGGACCGGGCATCAGCTTTAGTAGGGCTTCTGTGGCAATCTCCGGATTTTTCAGATAGGCTTTGGCTGCGTCTATGACTTCTCCCAGATTATGGGGCGGGATGCTGGTGGCCATTCCTACTGCGATTCCGTCGGATCCGTTCACCAACAGGTTGGGAAGCTTTGCCGGCAGTACAGAGGGTTCTTTTTCTGTTTCGTCGAAATTGGGAACGAAGTCTACTACGTTTTTGTCCAGATCGGATAAAAAGGCTTCCTGGGTCACTTTTTCCAGACGGGCTTCTGTGTAACGCATGGCGGCGGCTCCGTCTCCCTCAATGGATCCGAAGTTGCCGTGGCCGTCTACCAGGGGGAGGCCTTTTTTGAAGTCCTGAGACATGACTACCAGGGCTTCGTAGATGGAGCTGTCGCCGTGGGGGTGGTATTTACCCATGGTGTCACCTACGATACGGGCGCATTTCCGGTAGGGGCGGTCGAAACGGATACCCAGCTCGTACATGTCGTAGAGGGTTCTCCGCTGTACGGGCTTCAGGCCGTCTCTTACGTCCGGGAGTGCTCTGGCTATGATTACGCTCATGGCGTAGTCGATGTAGGATTTCTGCATTAAATCTGAGTATTCGGTGCGGATAATTTGTTCTTCTATCTGCTTTTCCATTGTTCTACTATTTTCTCCTAGCTTTGTTTATGGCATTTTTTTACTTTGGGTGTGATTTGTTTTATTGTGTTGGTAAACGGACGCCGCCGGGAAACAGAAAATATCTTCTTTCCCTGCTCCGCCCACAGGGCTGACACGCCTGGAAAGAAGATATTTTCTGTTTCCCGGCGGCTGATATTGTATCTATATTTTAGGTTTGTTTTTTATTCATACCCTGCGAGCAGGCATTAATGCATGTTCCTATAGGACTTCGTTCGGTAAGGTATGACAATGTATCTTCAGGTCTATACGTCCAGCTCTGCGTCGCAGGCGTGTTCGTAGATGAATGCCCGTCTGGGGGGCACTTCGGTTCCCATGAGCATTTCCGTTACGTTGGAGGCCATGCGTGCGTCCTCGATCTCTACTCGTTTCAGGATTCTGGTAGCCGGGTTTAAGGTTGTCTCCCAGAGCTGTTCGGCATCCATCTCTCCCAAGCCTTTGTAGCGCTGGAGGGTGAAGCTTCCTTTGTGGCGCTTCCGGTAGCGCTCCAGGGCCTTGTCGTCGTAGAGATACTCTTCCTCTCCTCTTTGGGGCATGGCTTTATAGAGGGGCGGCATGGCAATGTATACGTGTCCCTCATAGATGAGATCCGGCATGAAGCGGTAAAAGAGGGTCAGAAGCAGGGTGGAAATGTGTGCGCCGTCTACGTCCGCATCGGCCATGATGATGATCTTGTCGTAGCGGAGCTTTGTGATGTCAAAGTCGTTGCCGTAGCCCTCGGAGAAGCCGCAGCCGAAGGCATTGATCATGGTTTTGATCTCTGCATTGGCCAGCACTTTGTCGATGCTGGCTTTTTCTACGTTCAGGATCTTTCCCCTGATTGGCAGGATGGCCTGGAAGTTTCGATCTCTTGCGGTCTTTGCGGAGCCCCCGGCGGAGTCTCCCTCTACGATAAAAATCTCGCATTTGGAGGCATCCCGGCTCTCGCAGTTTGCCAGCTTTCCGTTGGAGTCGAAAGAGTATTTCTGCTTGGTTAAGAGGTTCGTCTTGGCCCGTTCCTCGGTTTTTCGTATTTTAGCCGCTTTTTCTGCACAGCCGATGACGCCTTTTAAAGTCTCCAGGTTGCGGTCAAAGTAGCGGACGATCTCGTCTCCCGCTACTTTTGCTGTAGCTTTGGAGGCATCCTGATTGTCAAGCTTTGTCTTGGTCTGACCCTCAAACCGGGGAGAGGGATGTTTGATGGAGATTACGGCCGTCATGCCGTTGCGCACGTCGGCTCCGGTGAAGTTGGTGTCTTTCTCCTTTAAGATGCCCAGCTCTCTGGCGTAATTATTGATCACGGTGGTAAATACGGTCTTAAAACCGGTCAGATGGGTGCCGCCCTCTGCGTTGTAAATGTTATTGCAAAAGCCCAGAACATTTTCGTGGAACTCGTTTACATACTGAAATGCGCCCTCTACGATAATGCCCTCTGCTTCTCCCTTAAAATAAATCACATCATGGATCTGTTCTTTTTTCTTATTTAAATCCTCCACAAAGCCGATGATTCCGTTTTCCTCATGGAAAGTTGCTTCCTCCGCCGGCTCTGTCCGCCGATCTGCAAAATAAATGGTCAGCTCCGGATTCAGATAGGCAGTCTCATGAAGACGGCTTTTCACCTCTTCTGCCTGAAATCTTGTCTTCTCAAAGATCTCCGGGTCCGGCAGGAAATTGATCCGGGTTCCTGTCTCCTTTGTTTTTCGCAGTATGGGGAGCAGACCGTCCTTTAGCTCAATGGTGGGGATGCCCTGCTCGTAGTGGTCGTGGTGAACGGCTCCGTCACGGCTCACTTCTATGTCCAGGTAGGTAGACAGAGCGTTGACCACGGATGAGCCTACTCCGTGGAGACCGCCGCTTGTCTTGTAGACGGAATCGTCAAACTTTCCGCCTGCATGGAGGGTGGTGAATACCAGCCTTTCTGCGGAAATGCCCTTTGCGTGGAGATCTACCGGGATGCCGCGGCCGTCGTCGCTGACGGTACAGGAGCCGTCACGCTCCAGTGTGACCCAGATCTTGGAGCAGAAGCCTGCCAGATGTTCGTCCACGGAGTTATCTACTATCTCATAAATCAAATGATTTAAGCCTTTTCGTGACACGCTGCCAATGTACATGCCCGGGCGTTTGCGCACGGCCTCCAGGCCCTCCAGGACTGCTATGCTGTCTGCGTCGTAGGTATTTTTCTTTGCCATCACTATTTTCCTCGTTCCTATATGGTGTCTATCCGAATGGATGTTCTGTTTTTTTCAGTCTTAGCTACCCCCAGTGGACAAGGGGACACACGCCCCAAGTGCCATCTTTTGGAGGCTGGCTGCGTTACTGTCAATCGGCGTACGTCCAGTACGCCTCATTCCATTGCCTTGCCAGCCACCAAAATTCGGTACTTGGGGTCCAAAGGAGTTTTGCACCATGAATTTGTGATTCTGCAAGGCACTGGAACGAAGCGTACTGGACGTACGCTGAGCGACAGTAACGCAGCAGAATCGCAAATTCATGGTACAAAACCGTGTGTCCCCTTGTCCACTGGGGGTAGTATAGCACAAGAGCTTGTAGTTTGTAAAACATTTCTTTCCTATTATTTCATACAAAACTCATCAATTTATTTAATTTACAATATAAAAGCAAAAGATAGAGACAGATTCCAATGATAAGAAATATTTCCAGAAGACTTGATACAATGCCTACGGTTAAAAGCAGAACGGCCGAACCAAAGCCTAAAATAGACAAAAGAAGCCACTGCATCCGAAAGCTTCCGCTGATTTTCTTTTGGAGCAGGAGAAGAAACCGCAGTTGGGCCAGTCCCAGAAATAAAGGAGCAAGAAAGGAAATCGCCACATGCAGGCGGGACATTCTCGGAACCTGCTCCGGAATATAGGGAATTCCCACAGCCGTCACAAAAAAAAGCAGGGCGCACAAAAGAAAGCTCTCCATAATCCAATCCCGGCAGTCTGCCAGCTCCATGAGCATCTTTGTATACAAATAAAAATAATTTCCTGTCAAAGCCCCCCACAGCAGAAACGCCATCCGCCGTCCGCCCCGGCTGCCGATAACGGAAAAATTGGTGCTTGTTAATTGGAAACCTGATGCCATCAGGAAAGTCAAAAGGAAAATCAGACACAAAGAATAAAACGCATACCGTTTATGCATGAAAACCTCCTTGTTTCGCCCATATTTGGGGGTATCTTTTCATTTTTAGTATGCGAAGCATCCTTGTTTCCACACCGGACAAGTTTTGGAAAACAATTAAGATTTTTGATTATAAAACTTATGGATTCCAAACAAACCATCCATAATTAGAGACAGCATTGCAATACTCTCCCTCTACTGTGCCCTCCGAATTCCGTATATATTCTCCCTGCTTATCCACTGCCCGTACCTGAACTGCATTCAGCTCTCCTTTCCCTGTCCGAAGCTCCCGATTGGATACCCAAAGCTCTGCAATGCCATTTTGCACCTCTGAGCGCCGGATGTAGGCGCCATTAATCTGAAACGCCACTTCTTTACATTCCGGAAGCTCCACACTTACCTGTATCCTGGTCATACCTCTGCGGGAAGCTGTGTCAATCTTCTGCACAGTCAGGTTATCTGATGCCTGGTAATACCCCAGAGAGGCACACAAGGTCTCTACAGAAGCAAACTGTTCATCCAGCCAGGAAATCCGCTGCTTAAGAAAGCTTTTCACATCTGCAATGGAGTCATTAAATTTTCTGCCTGTATAATCCCCCATGCTTCCTCCCCATCTCGCATCGTTGGCGTCAGCCGCCGGCTTAAGCTCGGCTGCATACGTATCAATCAGACCGCCCTCACGTACCATTTCTTCTATAACTGTCTCCCGAATCTCCCAATACTTTTCATAAACTCTTGCCACAAAATAAGGATCCCGAATGAGACAGCGGTTCCACTGAACGCTCTGGTAATAGTTCTCTCTTCCAAAATATTCATCTGTAGTCTGCCAGATATCCGTACACCAGGTTTGTATGGTACGGTCGCTGTAGCTGTTGCCCCATGCCCAGTCATAATCCCAGGGCGGACCGATAAAAAGCTTTCCATCCACATCCTTATAAAAGAAAACACTATTTTTCATGCCATCATAATTTACCGAAAATTCGCATATCAAAAAATTGATCAAAAGGGAGTCAAAATCGATCAGCTCTGAATAATGAAGCCCGTCATACTCCTCTGCTGAAAAAGATGCCGGCTTATATTCCACACCCAAACGCATTTTTTTCTCCTGATCATACCATCCGGGATCAGACATTTGATAATGAGGCGAATCCTCATGATACGTAAAATCAGTTTCATGAAATGCATATTCCAAAGTCTGAAGATACTCCCGCATATAATCAAGAAGCTCCCTATAGGTTGCTCCCTGGGAAGGCCTGTTGAAATAGATGGGCATATCATAATTGGTCTTAAGGGACGCATCATTTTTATGATATTGGCTCATCTCCATAAGTACGCCTCCCACAGCTTCCGGAAGTTTCTGCATATCTATGTATTTATGCAGATCATAAGAAACCGGAAGATTCCTTCCAGTACTTTCATTCAAGTCATTCAAAAAATCAGATGTAAATGCCGCCTCTTCCATCCATGAAAAATCCAGGGTCAAATCCGCTTCTATCATTTTTTCAAGAAATGGTCTCTCTTCCTCTGTCGCCAGCCCCTGTTCTGTCAAATCCCCTGCAATTCCTCTGGCTGCCTGTTCACAGACTTCTTCCCAATCATAAACATCCACTCTGTTCTCATCAATGCGCACTTGTTCACACAACTCATAAACACCCTGATATTCTCCATTGTAAATCAAGGTTACATTTTTCGAGTCCATCCAGACATCCGCTCCGATATCTCGTGCAAACTCCTGCATCAATCTATTGCGGAGCAGGGTGGCATCAATCGCATTCGCCAGTAATATCCAATGCTTTGACTTTCCCATTCCCAGCAGATCGCTTTTCTTATCCAGCTTCAATTTAAAAGGCCGCTTATCTAATTCATTAGTAGAATTGCCTCTCAGGTGAATAAAGGCTCCCCCCTCATATGCTTCCGTGGGCAGATACCCTTCTCCTGCGGCAAGCCGTATTTGAGCATAGATGCCCTCCTGCCAGTAAACGTCTTTATACCCCATTTCGCTTTCTAAATAAAGTACGGGAAGAATACTGTAGTAAAAAGAATCTTCGCAAATACTTCCATCTGTAAAGGCAACCTCTACACGGATAAATTGTTCCTCATCTCCTTCTTTGGGCGTAAACGAAGTAATCTCCTTTGTTTTGGATACCTGGCGTTCTCCTACATACCAGGTGCAGGCCTCTACCTCTGAAGGAGCTATATTCCGAAATTGAACGGGAATCAAAGAGCCTCTCTTCACATGCTCCACATCAATCCATATTTCTCTGGGACCTGTCTTATTGTACTGTGAACAAACAGGCAGAATACAAAGAAACAGAAACGCAAACAAGAGAACTATTCTCTGAGCTCTCTGCTGCTTTGAACATTGTCTGATTTTTCTACTTAACGGCAAACAGAGCCGTCTCTTACGGCTCTCTTCTCCTCTGCTTGTCCCGGTTCTCATATAGCTTTCCAGTCTCCTGCATTTATATAACACAAAAAACTCCGAAAGCCCCTGTTCATCTGCTTTCGGAGTTTTTGACAGTCCCTAGGGGAATCGAACCCCTGTTTCCGCCGTGAGAGGGCGGCGTCTTAACCGCTTGACCAAGGAACCATACCGGCTTTTCCTGCCGACTTGCTTAGTATATAATATAATTCCTTATTTGGCAAGCTTTTTTTTAAAAAAAATTATTTTTTTTATATTGACCTTTTTTATTGTTAAAAACAGACTTTTTTAACAAACACCGAATAATTATCTGTTATTTTACTTTTTACACTTTTACTTATAAAAATTCCCTTTTTCCCTGCTCTCCATCCTCATACACAATCTCCCCGTCAATAATCGTATAAAGAGTCTTCGTAAACACCTCCATAGGATTCCCGGAAAATATGGCAATGTCCGCATCCTTTCCCGGCTTCAAGCTCCCTACCCGTTCCTCAACCCGGCAGATACGGGCCGGATTGATGGTCAGCGCTTTCAGCCCCTCTTCCATAGGCAAACCATGCTTTACCGCAAGTCCGGCACACAAGGGAAGATATTGAATCAAAGCCACCGGATGATCCGTGGTCACGGCAATGGTCACTCCGGATTCATAAAGAATCCGGTTGGTTTTAAAATTGAGATTCTGTATCTCCAGCTTTGAGCGGGAGGTCAGATCCGTTCCTACAATCACCGGAAAACCGGAGGCCGCAACCTCGTCGGCAATGAGATGGGCTTCCGTGCCGTGATCAATGGTAATATCTATCTCAAATTCCTTTGCTATCCGAATGGCTGTCAAAATGTCATCCGCCCGATGAGCATGTGCCTTTAGAGGAATCTCCCGGCGCAGCACGGGAAGCCACGGCTCCAGGCGAAAGTCTTCCTCCTTTAGCTTTCCGTTTTCCTTCTGTTTTCCATATTGTCTGGCTCGAAACAATTCTTCTCGTAAAAGAGCCGCCGTTCCCATTCTTGTCAGGGGACATTTTCCCTGAGACTCATAAGCAGTCTTGGGATTCTCGCCAAATGCTGCTTTCATAGCTGCCGGCTCCAACACAATCATCCGATCCATACAACGTCCCTGTGTTTTCATAAATACAAACTGACCGCCCACCACATTGGCACTGCCCGGTCCTGTCATTACCGAGGTAATTCCCGCCATAATTGCATCATGAAAGGCCGGATCCATGGGATTTATGGCATCAATGGCCCGCAAATAAGGCTGTACCGGCTCACTGGTCTCATTGCAGTCGTCCGCAATGGCTCCCCTGGTTTCCTCCGTTATACCGATATGCCCATGGGCTTCAATGAGCCCCGGAAGCACCCAGGAGCCCTTTACCTCAAGAACCTTTTCTCTCTCCTCCGGCGCCGGAGCATTGCGCTCCGTCCCCAAATTCAGTATTTTTCCATTTTCAATCTTAATATAGCCAGGATCATACACTGCATTTTCCATGGTATATATCCTGCCTCCAAGAATCAGCATTAAAAAACCTCCTTTTGGAAGCAATGCCGCTAAGATAAACATTGAAAGCTTGTAAAGACTTAATGACATTGCTTTTGAAACTTCCTGTACTTCCTTTTGTCCCCTCGCCAAAAGCTTTCTGTGAGAGAAACATGCAGAATCTTTTCTTTACAGGATTTCCAAAAAGAGGTTTTTTATGATAAGCTTAAACTATTTTTATCTGCCAAACAGCTCCTTAAAGGAGGCTCTGCGTTCAATTGCGTCGCTCATCTCTCCCATTTTTGACACATCTCCAATGAGAATCACGCCGCAAAGGTGATTATTGCGGAAGTAGTATTTCTCATACTGCTTTCGGGACACATCCTTAAATTCCACAGTTCGATAAACCAGATCCGGATTGCCGCCATTGTCTCCGATGGAAAACAGAGCCGTATTCATACCATGGAAAGTAAGGGCCGCCGGAACGGTGGTGTACGTAAGGCTTTCTCCCGCCGCATTTGCTCCGGCTACTTTACCCTGCTCCACTGCCTGGGGCCAGATGGCGTAATTGATGCCCTCATACTGGGCACAGTCGCCGCAGGCATAGATGTCTTCATTGCTGGTGAGCATATGACTGTCCACTATCACGGCCCGATCCGTGTCTATTCCCGCTTCCTTAGCGATTCCAATGTTGGAGCGCACGCCGCAGGAAAGAATCACAAGCTGGGCCGGCAGTAAAGTCCCGTCGCCTAAGCGAACGCCCGTTACATGCTCTTCACCCTCGACAGCGGAAATCTGCACGCCCGTGTGTACGGCAATTCCCTGGGCCTCAATGATGCTTTTCATCATCTGGCTGGCTCCCTCATCAAGCTGCCGCCCCATAAGCCTTGGGGCAAGCTCCAGAACCGTCACCTTGCAGTGAGCTTTCTTAAGCTCCCATGCGGCTTCCAGTCCCAATACGCCTCCGCCGATCACAACAGCCTCTTTTGTATGGGGCAGAAGCTCCGTCACTTTACGGGTATCGGACAAACGGCGGATGGCCACGGCCTCCGGCTTATCCGCACCGGGAATGGGCGGTATAAAGCACTCGGATCCAAGGGCGTAGATCAGCTTTGTATATTTGAATTTGGCCCCGTCCTCCGTGAGAATCTCCCGTTCCTTTGTATCCACGGTTTTTATTTGCTTTCCAAGGATCTGGACAATATTATTTTCCTCATACCAGGCTGCATCCTGAATCCCTATCTGATCCCCGTCAAGGCCTGACACCAAGGCTTTGGTCAGCATGGGCCGGTTGTAGGCCGGATATTCTTCATTGGAAATAATGTATATGCCTCCGGTCTTGTCACGTTCCCGAATGGCCTTGGCCGCATTCAGTCCTGCGGCTCCGTTTCCAAGAATGGCATAGAGATTGTTGGTATCTTTGCGGTATTCCGTTGTCTCGCTTTCCACCGGAACGAAGTTTTCCTTTCCTACGCCGCAGACCGGGCAAATCTCCAGAGAGGAATCAAAGATTTCTCCACAGACAAGGCATTTAACAAGGGTTGTTTTCCCTTTTGCTTTCTTGGGATTTTCTTTCTCCAAAAGAGTACAGCCGAAGTTGTATCCGTATTCATAGGCATTTAAAAGGTCTACCTCACCGGGCTTAAACCGTACCCGGAAGCCCTCTGCCACACGCATATTTAACTGACGAAGACGCTCGATAATGTGGGGAACTCCCTCGCCGCTCCAGCCGTAGCTTCCAAAAGCGCTTGCAAGCTTTCCTCCGTGGGTCCCCGCAAAGATGGAGGTGGTCAAATCCCAGATGGGCTTTAAGGCTTCTCCCACAATGGTAGGTGTTCCGAATAATATGCCGTCTGCAAATCCAAGCTCGCTCAGCACTTCTCCCTGGTCTGCTGTCACCAGATCGTAGCTGCGCACATCAATGTCCCCGCTGTCTTTGATACCTTTACTGATCTGCTCTGCCAGTTCTCCCGTGTAGCCGTAAGCACTTACATAGGGGATTACCACTGTTTTCCGTGGATTGGGGTTGACTACGGTACACCACTCCTGGTAGGTGTTCAGCATCCGATCAATGCCGGAATCCAGAACAGGGCCGTGTCCGGTACAGATCATGGAAATATCCAAATCACGGATGCGATCCAGGGCTTTCAGCATAAAGGGTTTAAATGGTCCGATAATGCAGTCGAAATAATAGCGTGTTGCTTTCCAGTAGTCCTCCTGATTCGTTACCTTGCTGTACACAATCTCCGGGAATGAATAGTGGGAACCAAAGGAATCACACGTCACCAGCACCTGCTCTTCCTCCAGATAGGTGTACATGGTATCCGGCCAGTGAAGATTGGGAACATGAAGGAAGCGTAAGGTAAGGTTTCCTATCTTCATTTCCTGTTCGTCTTTCACAGCGATACTGCAGAAATCCCTATTTACGATATTCTGCAGAAATGAAATGGCCGTAGGAGTTGCAATAATCTTAAGCCCCGGATTCAGTTCCAAAAGCCGTTCTACGCTTCCTGCGTGATCCGGCTCCGTGTGATTTACCACTAGATAATCGATTGACTTTATATCCACAATCTCTTCCAGTTCCTTTAAGTAGGCATCAAAGTATTTCGCCTTTGCGGTCTCAAAGAGGATGGTTTTGTCCCCTGCCCGATATACATAGGAATTATAGGTGGTTCCAAATTCCGTATACATAATAATGTCAAATACCCGGAGGGTATCGTCCAAAATTCCAGCCCAGTAAAAGTTTTCTCTGAGTTTATATGCTTTTGTCTCCATGCTTATACCTCAACTGTGTCAAATCCAAGATCATCCATCAGTTCCTTTGCCTTTGCCACGCAGTTCTCACAGCCGTCGATGGTTACGGTCTTATCCTCCAGGCTTACCTTGAAATCCAGTCCGGCTCCGGTAAGGGCCTTTGTGATGCGCTCCACACACTTCTCGCAATGCATGTCCTCTGCTTTTAATACTGTCATTTCTTTGTTCCTCCTTAATTTTTGATTTTTGGAAACCGGTGCATGGACTGCCCCGATTCCGCTGCTTTTTGAGTTGCTTCTATCTATACACGTTGTCTTATCATGTCTTGAGACAAGGTGTATTTTGCATCTGATATTTAACAGCAATTTACTGTAATAGCTTATTTCATCAATTTTCGGATGGTGTCACATAGCTCATCTACCACTGTCTCATCCCCGCTTTTGATGTCCTCCACCACACAGGTTTTGATGTGATTGGACAGCAGCTCCTTATTAAAGGCATTGAGGGCTGACTGAATGGCGGATACTTGGGTGAGAATGTCCACACAATAGCGCTCTTCCTCCAGCATGCTCCGTATCCCCCGGACCTGTCCCTCAATGCGGTTCAGACGGTGGATCAGGCTCTTATACTCGTCGCTGTCCCGATGCTTGGTTTTTACGCAGCAGCCCTCCTGACAGCTGCAGTTTACTTTTCGCTTTTCATTTTCCATATTTTTTTATTCCAGTTCCGCATCCTTTCTCCAGCACCTTTCTCTTAGACGGATTCCCGGCTGCTTAATTCTGCATCCGTAAATCCATCTGGCACTGTCTAAAGGATGCTGTATTCCAGTTTCTTTCACTCACTACAACTTCAGCCTCTTTAACCGCAGGGCATTGCTGACTACGGACACAGAGCTAAAGGACATGGCAAGCCCTCCGAAGATAGGATTCAGTAAAGGCCCACCTAAAGCATACAACAATCCGGCCGCAATGGGAAGCCCCAAACTGTTATAAAAGAATGCCCAGAAGAGATTCTGCTTAATATTCCGTATGGTGGCCCGGCTTAAACGGACAGCTTTATACACATCCTTTAAATCCGACTTCATCAGTACAATGTCGCTGGATTCCAGCGCAATATCGCTTCCGCTTCCGATGGCCACGCCCACATCCGCCTGCACAAGAGCCGGTGCATCGTTGATGCCGTCCCCTACCATCATTACGCAAAAGCCCTCTTTCTGGTAACGGGACACTACCTGAGACTTATCGCCGGGAAGCACCTCTGCAATCACTTCATCTACCTCTACCTGGCTGCCGATGTAATCTGCCGTCAGCTGATTGTCTCCTGTGAGCATCACCACCCGGATGCCAAGGCTCCGCATCTGGGCAATGGCCTCCCTGCTGGTTGCCTTGATGGTATCCGCCACGCAGATCATGCCGGACAGCTTACCATCCATAACTACAAACATAGGTGTCTGCCCTTTGCCTGCCGCTGTCTTTGCCGCTTCCTCGTATGCTCCCAATTCCACATGTTTTCCCTCCAGCATCCGTCGGTTTCCGATATGGAAGTAATGTCCCTTAAGAACTGCTTCGATGCCTTTTCCGGTTACACTCTGGAAGCCCTCTGTCTGCTCCAGCTCAAGGCCTTTTTCCTGTGCGCCCTCCACAATGGCCGCTCCAAGGGGATGCTCGGAGGAGCGCTCACAGCTTGCCGCCAGACGCAGAAGCTCATCCGCTTCCATCTCGTGGGATACCACATCCACCACCCTGGGCTTTCCCTCGGTAATGGTTCCCGTCTTATC
Organism: Clostridia bacterium; assembly: GCA_910574255.1. GTDB lineage: Bacteria > Bacillota > Clostridia > Lachnospirales > Lachnospiraceae > Laedolimicola. Next base: position 80,372 of record CAJTAK010000010.1, on the reverse strand, counting down.
CAATACAACTACCTGGATCTTGTGGGTAGTCTCCAGCGCCTCTCCGCTTTTAATCAGGATTCCATGGCTGGCGCCAAGGCCTGTTCCTACCATAATAGCCGTAGGCGTAGCCAGACCCAGAGCGCAGGGGCAGGCTATTACAAGAACTGATACGAAAATGGTCAGAACAAAGGCCGCATCATGGCCCAGTAAAGCCCAGATTAGAGCTGCCACAACAGCAATTCCCATAACCGTAGGTACAAAATACCCGGACACCGTATCCGCCAGCTTGGAAATGGGCGCTTTTTTCCCCTGTGCATCCTCCATCATCTGAATGATTCTGGAAAGGGTGGTGTCGGCGCCCACATGGGTCACTCGGACCTCCATAGCTCCGTTGAAGTTCATACTGCCGCCAATCACCGTGTCTCCGGCTTCCTTTTCTACCGGAATGCTCTCTCCTGTGAGCATGGACTCATCCACACTGCTGGATCCTCCAATCACTGTTCCGTCCAGCGGAACCTTGCTTCCCGGCTTTACCAAAAGGATATCTCCCGGAACAACTTCCTCTACCCGAACTTCTACTTCCTGTCCCTCACGCAGAAGCACTGCCGTATCCGGCGCCAGTTCCATCAGCTTCCGGATCGCTTCGGAGGTTTTTCCCTTGCTTCTCGCTTCCAGATACTTACCCAGCATAATCAGGGTTACAACCACAGCTGCCGACTCATAATAAAGATTCTCCACACTGGCGGGATTTGAGGGAATCTGAATGGTCATAGCAAGGCTGTAGAAAAAAGCGCTTCCCGTTCCGATTGCCACAAGGGAATCCATATTGGGATGGCCCCGGAACAGAGTCTTGAAGCCTACAACATAGAACTTCCTCCCATGCCAGAGAATTAACACGGTCAAAATCAACTGTGCCAGGGCAAAGTTCAGCGGGTGGCTGTGCATATGAAGAAAATCCGGCAGTGGCAGTGTAATGGGAATCATATGTCCCATGGAAATATAGAGCAAGGGAACGGCAAGACAGATGGTTACAATCAGATTCTGCTTCTGCCTGCGCAGCTTCTCCATCTGTTCATTAAGCTCTTCGTTCCGGTCTTCCTTTTCTATGTCCTTTGGTACAAAGCCTGCTTTTTCAATCTTCAGCTTTATGTCTGCCAGCTTCACCTGAGAGGGGTCGTAGACAATATGTGCCTTGTTGGTGGTAAGATTTACTTCGCTGCTAATAACACCGGGCAGCTTCCTTGTCACACGCTCCACTGCCGCACTGCAGGATGCACAGGTCATACCCTCGATATTCAGGGTAATCTCCTGATTCTCTGCGGCTGCTTTTTTCTCCTCCCGGGCTCCGAAGCCTGCCCGCTCAATCTTCTGGCACAGCATTTCTATGTTCACCTGCTCCGGGTCATATACAATCCTTGCCCGGTTGGTGGCCAGGTTTACCTGACTGCTCTCAACGCCGGGCAGCTTTTTCGTCACGCGTTCTACTGCTGCGCTGCAGGATGCACAGGTCATGCCTTCTATAATCAGCGTAACCTCTTGGTTCATATGCTTCACTCCTTTCGTGGTTAAATACCCCCATTGGGTATCTTATGCTTTCAATATACCCCTATCAGGTATCTTTGTCAATACCCTTTTGGATTTATTAAGAATGTTAATTCTATATATAGGATTTTTGAAATTTTACATAGATTTTGAGAACGTATATTAATCGTGCCACTTTTCAAGAAAAAACATACTATAGATTTTCTGCCACAAAATAAAGACATCTTATATTTGAATCCTGCTCAACTACCATGATTCAAATATAGGATGCCTGTAAAATCTATTTTTATAACTATATTCTCTCAGGGGATTACCGTGAGCAATCAGCCAAGCAGATGCGTTAACATTTCTTTTTGTGAACGCTGCGAGGTTTAAATTTATAAAGTCTCTTGACTACTAATTATAAATTTTCCCGCTATGCAGCATCTAGTAGTCCGTACCGGAAATATGCACAAGGATTTCCGATACGGACTACTAGCATGGACTTCTCACAAATCTAAAGTCCGGAAACCTGAAACACTCCCTAAACCTTCTAGGAACATCCTCATACCATTGTTCAATATTGTAAATACCATAAAATTTTCTTCTTTTCTAAAATTTTTATAGCATGGGAATAGCAGGTTTTCTGGTATCAGTATATGTCAAATACCCCACAGCAAGCTGGCGGGGCATCAAGCTTGTAGCACAGCAGAGCTGTGGGGTATTTGACCCCTGCGGCAGTCGCCAAACGGACGTGCAAGCACGTCCGCTTGGCTCGTTGCCCACAGGAATAAAAGAATATATTAACAGAAATTTCTATTTATTCATCTTTTTATACCTTAAGGTGTGAAGCAGCACTAACCTGGTCCTGCTTGTAGAAAAGAGGCAGCAAACCAAATATTTATACTGTTTAGCACCTCTACATAGAAATCCACCCCAACACATTCGCAACAGAACTAAGCAGAATCACCACAATACAGACAGGAGCCAGATACCTCATAAACAGCTTATACATCCCCTTACGCTTAAATCCTGAGGACTGCTCCACCTCTTTCGCAATTTTATCAATCCCCACCACACGGGTAACCAGAAGGCAGGTAGCCAGCGCAACTATGGGCATCATGAGAGAATTGGTGAGAAAATCAAAAAAGTCAAGAATGGACATCCCAAGTATCGTAATAAAATCCAGTACCCCAAAACCAAGAGCCGAAGCCGAGCCAAATACAACCATAACGGCTCCCATCAAAAGCGCAGCCTTATGGCGGCTCCATCCCAACTGATCCTCAAAGGTAGAAACACCGGATTCCGCCAGAGAAATGGCACTGGTCAATGCCGCAAGAAGCACCAAAAGGAAAAACAAAATCCCGGCACCGGTCCCAAAGCCCATACTTGCAAACACCTTTGGAATCGTAATAAACATCAGGGAGGGTCCCGCCTGCAAGGTATCCGGATCCCCTCCGGAGAACGCAAATACCGCCGGAATAATCATAAGCCCAGCAAGCATGGCAATGGCCGTATCAAAAATCTCCACCTGGCTCGTGGACTTCTCAATATCAACATCCTCCTTTACATAGGAACCATAAGTATACAAAATTCCCATCGCAATAGACAGAGAATAAAACATCTGTCCCATGGCCGCCACCACTGTCATCCAGGAAAAATTCTCAAAATTGGGAACAAGAAAATACTTTACGCCCTCAAAAGCTCCCGGCCTGGTCATAGAATAACCTGCAACAAAAACAGCCAGTATAACCAGCACCGGCATCATTACCTTAGAGACACGCTCCACCCCCTGCTTAACTCCGGCAAAAAGCACCGCAATAACAGATATGCTAAATAGCAGAAACCAAAGCTCCGCACTGACACCCTCTGCAATAAACCCGGTAAAATATCCATCCTCCGCCAAAATACCTGTATTTCCACGCAGATATTCAAAGAGATACTTTACCACCCATCCGCCGATAACACTGTAATAAGGTACGATCAGCATGGGAATCACCGCATTGATCCATCCTCCCAACCGAAAAGCAATGCCTTTTCCAAAAGTCCCAAATGCCCCCACCGGACTTTTCTTCGTCATACGTCCCAGTGCCGTCTCTGACATAATGAGCGCATAGCCAAAGGTCAGCATTAAAATCAGATACACCAGAAGAAAAATTCCTCCGCCGTATTTTGCCGCCAAATACGGAAAACGCCAGATATTTCCAAGTCCTACGGCTGACCCGGCAACCGCCAGAACATAACCCATTTTCCCGGAAAAGCTGCTTCGGGATCTACCCGCGTGCAGCAACGCATTGGTACTTCCACCTTCTCTCATTACAATAATCTCCCTTATATTTTCACATTTTTATCATATTACCTCAAATCCATCCGCCTGCATGGCATTCCTGGCCCGAACTATGGAATCCTCACAATACTGGATAATGTATTTTGTATCCTGGCTTCCAGAAGATTGATCTGCTTAATCACCGCCGTCGGCGTAATATAGGCATCCTCTGCCGCCTTGTTGAAGCTTCCTGCATCTGCCATGCGCAGAAATGTGTCCAACTGAGGATTATACATAAGAATTCACCTGCCCTTTTCTTTTTGTGGTTCTTTTTGCTAATATAAAGCTCTGCATTTGTAATTTGTTGTAATATGTTCCTATTGTATATGAACCTTCAGGTTAAAGCAAGCCTTTCCTTATTAAGTTGCTGCGCAGCGGTACGAAAGGGTAAAGTCACTTCAGCACACACCTGTGAGAGAAATTTTCATTCGAAAGTGCGCTCATAAAAGTTCCTCTTGTACATAGCAAAAAACTAATTTCATGGATGCCCCATGCGACACTGCCAAATTTGATTTATGATGGTGCGGAAATGAGGCGCATGTAGATTATTTTTGCAAAATAGTAAGCCGTAAAACAAACCTCACAGGCTTATTTTACGGCTTCCTCTTCAAACTTTATATTCTTTTTTATACTCCCTGTAACAGCTTATGCCAAAACCAGCCGCTGCCAGCAAAAGCATAATCATGCATTTTAGGAAAGCAAATGATTTATCTGTGGATGCAGCTCCCAAAAATCCGGATATAATAAGATTAATTCCATATTCTTCCGCAGCCAAAATGGAGCATATCATTCCAAATGCAAAATACCTCCTGCTGTTCCACTCATGAATAATGACAATGTAAAGCCCCCACAACCCCAGAACTGCCGCAGCCCCGATGCACATCCCCATTGTACAAAGAAGCGGAACCCGCAAAAGAATACTCAGCACTGCCAAATAAGGAAATATCTCCACGCTTAATGCAAGCAGCCCTTTTCGAATCCGGTATTCTTTTGCCCTAAAAAGCGCAAACAGCAAAATCCATGCGGCAAATAAAGACACTGCCACAACCAAGGACCAGGAGAGCTTTCTCGAAATAGCATAATCACAAATCAAACACACCATGCATGCTGTCAAGAAGATACCTGACACTCCCGCAAAAAGCAGACCCTGCATCTTCCTTTGCTTAAGAAAGCTTGTCCTGTGAGAATAATTCAGAGCCTCTTCCACCATATCCTCCGTATCTTTTTCCATGTTCTCTGCGGAGTGTTCCGCTCTCTCACCGCCAAGCAGCTCCCCGGCGGATACTCCCAAAATCTTTGCCAGCGGAATCAAAAGCCCGATATCCGGACTGCTGACAGCACGCTCCCATTTTGAGACAGCCTTATCCGTAACTCCCAACTGCTCCGCCAATTCTTTCTGAGTCAGTCCCTTTTCTTTCCTCATCTCAGAAATGAACCTTCCCATTTTTTCATTCCCATTCCATTCACTTTCCATCGGCTTATCCCCCACTTTGCAAATACTGATTTCATCATTTCATCTATCATCAGTATAAAAGATTGTGTCGGTTATGACAACCGCTTTGTGGTTTAGGCGGATAATTCTACCATTGGTTTAGATGTGGTTTATGTGGTTTAGAGGGTATTACAGACCTGCCATTCACGCAGTAAAAACAACCATCTGCGAAATCAGAAATAGCCTTTCTCTCTCATCTCTGCTAGAATTAAACTAATAGCACTTTCCTTTACAAAATTAAAAGAACAGGAGCCGTTCCCATGCTTCTTATAGCAATCTGTGACGATGAAGCCTATTTTGCAGAAAAACTGAAAAAAATGACTTCCAAATATCTGAAAGAAAAAAATCTGGCAGGGCAAATCCTTCTATTTTCCACTGGGGAAGAGCTTCTATACTCCGGCCTGTCGCCGGATATTCTTCTTATGGATATCCGTCTCCCCGGAAAAAACGGTATGGAAATCACAGAACATCTGCACTCTTCCAATAGGAAAGGACAGGTCATCTTTGTTACCTCCTATGAGGACTATGCTTTAAATGCCTTTGATTTGGACGCTGTCCACTATCTTTTAAAACCAGTACGGACCAAAAAGCTGTTCATGGCTCTTGATAAGGCTGTAAAACGCACAAATTCTGTTCAGGAAAAGGCACTTCTCCTGCCTAGGGACGGAATAATCCTGCGTATTCCTATGAGCGAAATTCTCTACTGCGAGGTATTTGACCATAGAATTATTATCCATACCCTTGATGAAAGCTTCCGGCTCTTTGATACCCTGGACGCTTTGGAGCAAAGACTGGATGCCCGTTTCTTCCGCTGTCACAGAAGTTATCTTGTAAATATGGACGCTGTTATTAATAAATCAGATGGATATGCCCTGGTAACCGGCGGACATCAAGTTCTCATTGCCCGAAGAAAACAGCAGGAATTTACCAGACGCCTTTTAAATGCCTGCAGAGTATAGCACCTTTGATACCATAATTTGTTCATAAACCGTAAAACGGAAATGGACATGACAACGATTAAATTTAAAATTGTTCTTGGCCTTATATGCCCTGAGCAATGGGAAAGGAATCCATATACCTATGATAACAGAACCTTTCTTTTTCTATAGCTGGTGGCTTATCATTAATGGCTGTACCCATTACCTGGAGCTTCATTTTCTGCTTTGTATTGCCAACCGCCCCGACAGAAGCTCTATCATTCCATGGCTCATCATTACCAGCGGCCTTACTCTGTTTTCCACCAGGAACCATGTATCAGGCATGTTTTTCTTCCATATGGTACTTTTACTGCTTTTCGCCAAATACATCCTAAGGCTTTCCTGGAATACTATCTCTGCTCCTATTGCCATACTCTTTACGCTCCATACCTTTTTGGAGGGATTTTCAGCCTTAATTCTGTCTTATCTCTCTTCAAATCTTAGATTAGACGAAAAATGGACTGTGATTCAGATTTTTCTCTCCGCCCTGCCGCCGCTTCTGCTGTTTGTCCTGCTAAGCTGTATAAAAAGAAAATATTCCACAGCCCTTTGGCATCCTCTGTCCTCCTGCCTGTACATTCTTCTTCTCCCCTGTGCCTTTCTGGTCCTGTCCATTCGTTACGGATTAAGGCTGGACACCCCCGGCTTTGCGTCATATCTCTCATCCTTCGGGAAAAATGCCGCTTATACGATTCTCTTTCTCATGACAGCAGCCTTTCTGCTTTTTCTCCTAATCCTAAGCGTATTCGGTAAAATGATTGCCCTGACAGAACAAAATCAGACGATGGCATTACTTTCCAAAGAACTTGAGGGACAAAAGGCTTACATTCAGGAGGCAGAGAAGCGTCAGGAGCAATATGCCTCCTTTCGGCATGATTTGGATAATCACCTCTTAGTTCTTACGGGATTTCTACAGGAGGAAAACTACAAAGAAGCGAGGAAATACGCAAAAAAGCTGTACAAAAAGAATCACTCATTTCTTATATCGCCTGATGCCGGAAGCCCCGCTCTTAATGTTCTGCTTCGTGAAAAGTTAAGCTTTGCAAAGCAGAATGGCATTGAAGTCCAGTGTCATGTACGTGTTCCCAAAACCTTTTTTGCAGATCCCATGGATCTCTGTGTCATTTTCTCCAATCTTCTGGATAATGCCATTCATGCCTGTATGAATGAATCTTCTGAAAATCGGCATCTATCCATTTCCACCAGGACTAAGGCCCATTTTCTTGTTATTGAGGAAACAAATACTACATCCTTTTCCTCCCCCGTCACCCCCGGCATTGGTCTTCGCAATATCCAAATCCTTGCGGAAAAATATCAGGGAGCTGTGGAATTTGAAAAAGAGAACGGGCGTTTTCGGATTACCGTGCTGCTTTGTTCCCCCATAAGGCCGTCTGCGAAGCAGTAACAGCCACCCACGCAAAAAGTCTTCTTTTCCGCTCTCATCTTTGCGATATACCTATATAACACAAAACTTTCATACATTTATGAAATCCAAATGGGAGGTATACCAAATGTCTATGGAAATCAGAAAGAATTATGTCAACCCTTTAACTATGATGAACACAAACAGAAATCAGAAGCTCCGGCTGGCATCGGCAGGCACAAGGGATCAGGCAGGTAAAATAAAAGAACTGCAGAGCAAACAGCAGCAGCTTCAAAATACCCTGCTTCTCATGAAATCCACAGGCTCAGACAGCAGCAAAATGTCGCCGGAGAATCAGAAAGCTCTGGAAGAAAAGCTGGAAGAAATCTCCCGGGAACTTAAGTCCGCAAAATCAGAGCTTCCAAAGCCAGAGGAAGAGAGCACTTCTCTCTCCTCCCTCAGCCCCAGAAAAGATATTTATGAAAAGACTTCGTCCGTCAAGGTATACCCTACGGGCACACCGTAATTCATGCCCTTTCAGGGCTGGCGGACTTCGTCCGTCAAGGTATTAACAGGCGGCAGGCAGCTATGGTTGCGGCAGACATAGTAAGTGGTTTTGCCGTCTTTCAGTGGGTATTCTGCCGTAGGATGCTGTAAAAGGACAGCTACAGCATACGGGGGTATGGTAAGAGGCAGATTTTCTCTATTTTCCTGCTCATCCGGTACGATTGTCACTTTCATTGGGGGCTCCAGATACTCTAAAAACGCCGTCAAAAACATGCCATAACCGGGCGGATACCGCTCTGCGTCCGTCCCAAGGAAATTTAACTGTTCCTCTGCCGCTTTTTGATATTTTTCATCATCTGTAAGCATTGACATTCTGACAAGATTATACGCCATCAGAGAATTGCCGCTTGGAATGGCACCGTCATAGGTTTCCTTGGGATGCAGGATAAGTTCCTCACTTTCCCGGCTATACAGATAAAACCCGCCGCCGCTGCCGCTAAAATCAGTCATGACCTTGCGGCACAGCCTGTCTGCCCGATTAAGATATTCCTGCTTCAGAGTTGCCCTATACAGGGCGAGCTGTGCGAAAATATATCCTGCATAATCGTCTAAGAATCCCCTGACGCCACGCTTTCCCTTGCAGAAGCTGACAAACAGGCTGTCCTTTTCCAGCAGATATGTTTGTATAAAAGCATCCGCTTTCATTGCCGCCTGAAGATACCGTTCCTTTTTGCCGACAAGGTACAGTTCACACAGTGCCCCAATCACAAGACTGTTCCATGCCGTCAAAATCTTGTCGTCCAGATGGAGCGTATACCGCTTTTTCCGATAGCTCTTTAATTGGGGCAGAAAAGCTTCAAGGGTTTTATCCTCCAAAGATCCCGCCAGCCGGTTGGGAATATTTTTCCCCTCAAAATTCCCTTTTTTACTTATCCCATAATGCCTGTTAAATGCCTCGCCTTTCTCTTTTCCCAGCACCTTAAGAATCTCATCCGGCGTAAACAGGTAATATTTCCCCTCTTCCCCCTCGCTGTCCGCATCCTGGGCACTGTAAAAGCCCCCTTTTGGATCTGCCATCTCTTCTATGAGATAGTTCGCTGTTTTTTCGGCTATTTCAAGATATAAACTATTTTTAGTCGCCGCATATCCTTTGCAGTAGGCGAGAATCAGCAGCCCGTTGTCATACAGCATTTTTTCAAAATGGGGAACAAGAAATATCCTGTCCGTAGAATAACGGCAAAATCCAAAACCAATATGGTCAAACAGACCGCCCCGATACATCTGCAAAAGGGTATGCTCCGCCATGTTAAGGCAGGAAGCCTTTTTATAACGCTCATAATAGCCAAGCAGAAACAGCAGGTTATGGGGTGTCGGGAACTTGGGTGCCTGGCCGAAACCGCCGTATTTTGAATCATAGAGATGCTCATAATTCTCTGCGGCGAAATGGACAAGCTGCCGTGAAGCTGTGCCGTCTGCCAAATCGGATTTGCTCAAATATTCCACGATACGCTCCGACTGCTGCAAAAGGGCTTCTCGGTCCTGCTGCCATTTTTCATGTATTGTTATAAGAAGCTCTCTAAATCCGATCCTGCCGCCCCGGGTGGTTCTTGGAAAATAGGTCCCCGCAAAAAAAGGCTTTTGCTCCCAAGTCATAAAGATACTGGTGGGCCAGCCTCCGCTTCCTGTAAAGGCCTGGCATACCGACATATACACACTGTCAATATCCGGCCGTTCCTCCTTATCCACCTTAATGGAGATAAAATATTGATTCAGCAGCCCCGCAATCTCCGTATCCTCAAAGCTTTCATGGGCAAGCACATGGCACCAATGGCATGCACTGTAACCAATGCTCAAAAAAATGGGTTTATCTTCTGATTTGGCCTTTAAAAAGGCTTCCTCACACCATGGATACCAGTCAACCGGATTGTCCTTGTGCTGGAGAAGATAGGGACTTGTCTCATACTGTAATCGATTGCTCAAGCTTACCGCCTCTTTCATTTTTTGTTAGAATCTGCGTTTTTACGGTATCTTATACATGGAACACTTCCGAAAGCCAAACAGCCTGTGCCCTTTTAATAGTTCCTCCAAAGCCAGGTAATCTCCGGGAAAATCAGATGAATCACAAAAGTGATCACAACAAACGCAAGAAAAAACAAACCTGCATAGCAGATGCATTTGATGCATTTTTGCAAAAGCTCTTTTCCACGCTCCACATCAAAATACAGGGAAGCTACTCTTTCATCCGTTAAGCTTCTCTCCCTTACATCCTGCACATCAAGATCTCTTACCAGTTCATCCAGAGACATACCAAAGTAGTCGCTGAGCATCACAAGCCGCTGAAAATCCGGGTAAGACTGGCCTGCTTCCCATTTTGAGATAGTTTGACGGGATACGTTAAGCTCCAATCCCAGCTCTTCCTGGGATAAGCCCCGTTTTTTTCGCAGGTCCAACAGCTTTTCATTAAATTTCATTTTCCATGCCTCCTATTCCATTTTTGCAATGGTTCATACATTGCGGATTCCAATTTTACAGCCCTCTTCCGATTAACTCTTATATAGAATAAGTTCCGGTCACAAGTACAGTGTTTGAAATAATTCCGGCTCTGTTTTGAGGTCTGCTGTTATTTGATGATGTGAGTATAGGATCTTGGAGACTGAAAAGCTACCAAGAATGGTTGGCAATTTGTCAACAGGGATGAACATGTGCCTTTCCATATCTTTTACATTATAGCTCTCTTTGTCCCTGAATGCCATGGAAATCAGCTTTATGCGTAAATTTCATTCTTGCTCAAAAAGAAATGTAATTCCCTGATACTCCTTTACCGGAATATTCCATACATTCGTTTCACCCGCTTCTTTGTTATCAATCAAAACATTCCAATGCTCCGGCTGGCCGGACAGGTAATCCCCGATTTGTACAATTTCCCCATTTTCCCCCAGTTTTATATTGATACCCTCATCACTGGAATTAACTGCCTGAATTATATCACCAACTGTAGGATTATCCGTTACTAATTTTATTTTTCCCAGGTAAAGGATATTGTCCGGTCCCTGTATCGCAAGATCGATCACCGTTTCCATAGCCCCTTTGCTTTCATAGACCAGCATATCTTCTGACGGTTCCGGCATAAACCTGCCAATTATAAAAATGCCTGCCATGATAACGAATATGCTGCCCAGCACAATTTTGACTTTTTTCATTTTACGTCTCCTTATAAGCTCTGCCAAAATCATGAAGTTAAGCTTCGGAAAATTACTGACGCAGGGGAGAGGGCCGCCCCGCTAAGGAGTTATCCTAAAGGATAGAAGCCTTTGTAAGCTTTTAAAGCTTAGCTTCATGATATCGCAGGCTCTACTGTCTGATTTTATCTGTAATACTGATCTTATCAAGCCCATATTGAATCATCCCTGCTATAAGCCCCTGAATAACAATATATCCCATCATCAATAGAAAGCACTGCATAACCGGAGCTTTGTAAACCGCATAGGAAGCCGATTGGCGAAACAGGCAGAATCCCATATATCCCAGAGGGATTCCAATGAGACAGGCAATTGCCCCGCCGGAAAATGTAAGGGCTGCACTTTCCATTTGAAGCAGCCGGCTTTCCTGCCCTCTGGTCATCCCAATAGCCTCCAGTATGCCTAATTCTCTTTTTTGTGATAAGATATTGCTTAAACTGGTATTTATAAGGTTTACGGCTGAAATGCAAAATAAAAATATCAGTACGGAATAGCTTCCCCTCTCCAATGCCTCTTTTTGAGCCGTATATTCTTCTTTTTGTTCATCAAAGCTCTCCAATTCTATATTTTGATTATTTTCCGTCAGTTTTTCCAGATAACTTCCCACATTTTCTTTTTCGGTTTCTTTCACGGTAACAGATACCCTCTGTATCCGGCTGTCCAGATTAAATGCCTCGAATCTTTTTTGGTGAAGAATAAAATCATTTCCGGCTCCGCTGTACCCTCTGTAAGTAATATTATTTTTCAAAACGCCTGCAATTTTAAATTCGATTACATCCCCTGACGCTCCATTATCAATCTGAAAATGAATGGTATCTCCGGCATGAAATTCAGAAATTCCCTTTTGGACAAGGATGATATAATCCTGCTCCTTAATATCTTCTAATGATATTTCATTGCCTGTTAACTGAAGGCACCTTTCCATATAGGCATCATCATACCCATAAATGATGGAATCCATATCCTCATATCCGATTCCTAATTCCCGAAATTCCTCCGTAATCCTGGCATACTTTTTTGCATCTTCCTCTGTCCAGAGCAGTCTGTCATACATAATTGGATGCAATTCTTCGATTCCATCCTGTTTTTGCAGTTCCTCCAATATATGTTCATCCAAACGAATCCCTGATTTTTTATTTCTTCCGGCTTCATCCTTAAGCCCGATGCTGTAATCTCCCTGAATGGTTAATTTCAATAGATTCTCTATATTCATACCGTCAATAATGCTTGCTGTCACCAGAAACAATACCCCGGTTACTGTCAAAGATAACACAACCCAGCGGTTTCTTTTCTGATTCCGATTCAAATTTATTTTGCAAAAATCCCACAAGGTAATCCGCTTTTTACCATTGCCCTTTCTCCCTGCCCGCCAGGGATTATATGCCGGAACATATCGTATCATTTCTATTACTGATTTTTCCGCCGCTGTTTTTACAGGCTTTTGAATCCCAAGAAGCACGATCAGTACCCCTACTGCAAATGAGAGTACTGCAATCCCCGGCGTTGTCCGCACCTTAAGGCCGACGCTTATATTTTCCGCATTTCCCAGCATGGGAATCAATAGAAAGCTGACACATTCTCCTGATATGATCCCGGCCAGGCTCCCTGTTATTCCGATGATTATGCTTTCCGTTTTTAAAAATAATTTTAATTGCCTGCTGTCAAATCCTGCTGCTTTCATAGCTCCCAATATCTGAATATTTTGAATCATGTAGATATTATAGATATTGTAAACAACAATACCGGATACAAAAATTAATCCTGCTATGATACAAAAAGCCTGCAATATCTCCTCAATTCCTATGTTGATTGAATCCAGATATGGGATATTCCATTGAATTTGATTTTCCTGAATCCCATATTTATTTTCAATGTCCCTTAATGTATTTTTACAGTTTATATTTGATTTCAATATAATTTTTACATAATCTACGCCGTCTTTACTTTGTACGGGCATTACCTCCCTGATTGCTTTACAATTATTTAACCGGCTTAACTGCCAATTGCTTAGATTTCCATATTCCGCATGATAAGCCCCTGCCTCCAATGCCGCAATTTCCGCACTTCTTTGCCTGCTGCTGTACAGATACTGCCAAAATACTGTCATTAAGCATACTGCCAGTGATACCGTCAATATGAGAAATACTGTTTTCTGCCTGTTATATTTCATGCTTTTCCATGACAAGTAGGGAATGCTCATTTTTGTTTTCATGAATCGCCTCCTAAGATCTTCCCATCGGATATTCGGATAATCCGATCTGCTTCATTTGCGATTTGTTCGTTATGTGTTACCACCAGTAAGGTCTGCCCATATATTTCATGTGACTTCTTTAATAAATCCATCACATTTTTACCTGACCTGCTGTCTAAATTCCCGGTGGGTTCGTCGGCGATCAATATGGATGGCCTTGTTATGAAAGCCCTTGCAATCGCTGCCCTCTGCCGCTGTCCCCCGGACAGTTCCTCCGGCAGGCTATTCTTTTTATCTTCAAGGCCCAATGTATTTAAGATATGCTCTAAAAAGGGAAGATCTGCCTCTCTGTGATCCAGACTGAGGGGTAAAATAATATTTTCCCAAACAGACAGATAGGGTAGCAGATGAAAGGACTGAAATACAAACCCAATCTTTTTTCGCCTGAATATAGCTTTCTGTTTTTTATCCAAGGCATAAAAGGAAATGCCGTCAATGATAACTTCGCCGCTGTCAGGCTCATCCAGCCCGCCTAATAAGTGCATAAGTGTACTTTTGCCTGCTCCTGATTGTCCGCATATTGCCGCATATTCGCCTTTCTCTATCTCTAAGTTAATATTGTCAGCGGCTTTTACCGGATTTCCATGTGCCTGATATGTCTTTGTTAAATGCTTTGCCTCCACCATTATCATACCTTTCACGCTCCTGTTCCTTTTGGTTCAGTATATCACCCGTTTATCAACACAAAATCAACGAAACACTAAAAAAGGGGCTGTCGGGAAATAAGACAGAAGACTTTTCTGATACCCAGTGTCCGGCTGTTTGTGTACAGACTGTCTGATACGTACGGATATTGCTTTTTAATGTCCGTACAGAGCAGACAGAATGTACACAAACCGTCCGAACCTTGTAATAAGGAGGGACCCACAAGGTGGGAGGATTCCTTATTGCTAAGGGTATAGAAATGGCTGATGTCTTATTTCCCGACAGCCCCCGAAGGAAAGGATTCGGCAGGGCGGCTCATTTAATCAACCTTAAATTTTGCTCTTACACCTGCTCCCCCACTCTCAGAATTATTGAGACACAGCTCTCCGCCATGCCTTTTGCAGAATACGTCGCATATATATAACCCCAGTCCAAAATGAACGCCATCTTCCCCGGTGCCGTCATGAGCAAATGCTTTTACCATTTCTTTTGCATGCTCGCCAAAGCCCTCTCCATCATCTTCCACATATATCTCCAATTCACAATCCTTGGCATTTACTTTGACTGTGATTTCTTTTCTCGCATACCTGAGGGCATTCGATAAAATGTTTTCAAACACTTCATAAATCATGTTCTGATCTGCATATATTTCCCTTTCCCCGGCGTGAAGAAACTGATACCCGATCCTCACAGGTGAGGTTAGAAAGATTACCGTATCTTCCATATGCCTGCATAAAGTGCTCAGGGAAATCTTTTCTTTTTTCACGGTTCTTTCTTCTATCCCAGATAACTGCTTCATTGTTTTTACAAACTGATCCAGCCTGTCTACCTGTTTTAAGCAGGATTCTACGATTTCCAGCATTTTTTCTTCGCTTAATTTGCCTAAGGGAATGAAAACCTTAAGGGTTTCCTGATATCCTTTTATAATTGCAAGGGGAGAGCTTATATCATGGGTGACTGCACCACGCATGATTTTTTCATTTTCAATCATCCTCCACATCTTTTTATTGTTATGTTCCAATTCCTGTCTCATTGCTTCAAATTCCGCACACAGTCTTCCCATCTCGTCTGTTCTGTCATACCGTATTTGAAAATCCAGACATTGAGCAGATATTTTTTTAGAACCATCTTCCAAAAGCTCTAAAGGCACTTTTATTTTGTTTCCATAAAAGAGACATGTGGATATCACACAACATGCCATAGAAATAAACGCAATACACCATGTATCCACAAAATCACATATATTTGATTTAAACGCATCGGAGGATGACATGGCGTCATCGCTGATTCTTTCTACTGTTCTGGGAAAATCATAGATGATTTGTCCGGGATCATCCGTGTAAAGCTCCAGCTTGTTTTTTTCCGGGACCGTATACTTTCTCCAAATATTCTGCTGGACTTTATGAGCGGACCATATGCATAGCATTGACAGCAGAAAACTGGCAGTCACTGCTATGCCCATATAGAGAACAATGCTTTTTCTGATAGACAGATTTTTTATTTTTTCCATTTATACCCCATTCCCCATACGGTAATAATATGGTTCTCCATAGACAAATCTTTCATTTTCTTCCGTATTCTGTAAATCAATTCCGTGATCACCCTGCTGTCTCCCTCCCCGTCATATCCGCACACTTCTTCATATATTCTTTCTTTGTCAAACACCTGCTGGGGATTCATGGATAAAAATTCTATAATCTTATATTCTATTTTTGTAAAATCTGCTTCTTTTCCATTGATAAAGACAGCCTTTTTCACATAATCTATGACAATTCCCATCTCCAGCTTCTGCCGTTTTTGATGACGTTCTTCTCTTTTTAAATGAGCAATCATACGTGCTTCCAGCTCTAATATACTGAAGGGCTTGGCAATATAGTCATCTCCTCCTGACAGCAGACCGTTCACCTTATCCTGCTCTTCTGATTTTGCCGTAAGGAAAATGATGGGGCAGTCTATACTGTCTCTGATTTTTCTGCACACTTCAAGGCCGTTCATTTTAGGCATGGCAATATCCAAAAGAATCATATCATAGCCATTCCAAATCTTATCTACCGCCTCCTGGCCATTTGGGGCGGTATCCATCAGGTAGCCTTTCAATTCAAAATAGTTTTTCAGCATTTTCAGTAATTCTCTGTCATCATCAACAGCCAGTATTTTATACGCCATTCTTGTCACTCCCAAAATAGTTCTGCTGTCTAAACGAAATCCTTTTTTATTGCGGCAAATCGGGAATAGGCTGCCCTATTCCCGTACTATGAGTGCACCGTGCCTTTTTATGTTTACTTCTTTTCCCAGTAAAGCATCACTTTATCTTTCGCTTCCTTTTTGTCCAGAGAAAACACATCCTCCAGGGCGCACTCAGCATCTGCTGGTGTTTTTCCCTCGTTTTTGATTCTTTGAATCAAATTTACAATTCCCTTTTCCAATTTCTTGTCTTTGATTTGAAGCTGTCTGCTTAATTGAATCTTATCTTGCTGAAGTTGCTCTTTGTCATGCCACAATTCTTTCTTTTCATTCTGCAATTCTTTCTTTTCATTCTGCAATTCTTTCTTATCATCCTGCAATTCCTTTATAATTTCCCGATTCAACTTAATTGCCGGCTCCATAGCTTCAAACACCTCCCCAAGCAGCTCCGGTTCGTCTGCCAACAGATGTTCACATGCTTTATACAAAAATTCCGCTATATCATTCTGTGCATTCTCTGTCAGCACTCCGCTTTCCTTTTCATGATTCAATATCATGATACATTCTGCCAGGAATTCTGTCAAATCCTCTTTCAGTCTTTTTCTGCTCTTTCCTTTCCCTGTCCTTATACGTCTCATAAAACGGATCGGCAAAAAAGGGATCAGAATGTTCAGATGTTTTTCCGCTATCCTGTGCAGGGAATAGCTCTGCACTTTCATTACGGGCACCTGATATAAATGACTGGATCCATCTTGAAAATGAAGCGTGCATTGCTCATAATCCGGCATGTTTTTTGAGTGGCTCAGATACAGTACTACGGATTTCGGAAAGGTAAGCCGGTTCTTGCCGGCCCCATGTACAAGAGCAACGTGAGTATCATACTCTAGCATCCGCAATGCCATGGTTTTGTCCGCTTTCATCTGACATTCAAAATGGTACAGATCCATTCCAATCCGAAGCAGTAAATCCGCACGAATGGAATGCAGCAGTTTCACTCCCTTTTTGTGAATACGGCTTACGGTATATTCTGTGGAAAGTAGCTGCAGCCTTGTATTCTTTCGGTACTTTTTGTGGAAATTTTCTTCTATCAGCGGCAAGATTAGCCATGGATAGAGCTCCACCTCTCTCTTTAGTATCTCATCCCAAAGGAAATACTGTCTCCGAATGTCCGGGGTCAGTTCTCTAAGTACCTCCTCCGGAAGCTGATCCGGAAACATGCTCTCTTCCTCTAAAAGCTTCTCATCTGTCTGTTTCTCGTCCCGGGTTCTATTCTTACCCACTTACCCTCCTTTTCCGGATTCACAAATAGAAATAGCTGCAATGGAATCGCATTGTCTGCAAAGCAGATGATATTTCATATGTATGATCCTGCTATTATGATTTGAATGAAAACTATGGCGACCGGCCATAAGCGGTTGAATCAAAACGTATCTGAAGATTCAGAATAAACAGATATGTTGCGATGTCATCATAATAGCAGAATCATCACTTATTTTCAAGCATTTCCGATCTAGTTCAACGAAAATTAAGTTTTGGATAGTTTGACGCAGAATATTTTTCTGAGAGTGCTGCTTCACAAACGCAGTCGTAGCGGTGGCTACGGCGAGGCTTGGGGAGTAGTGCTATCAGGAAAATAGGCAAGTCAAACTGCCAATAACTTAATATTCGTTGTACTAGTAGTCCGTATCGGAAATCATCTCAAGCAAACCCAATTTATTCCCACTTAAAAAACAGAATGGATATTCCTATACATATAATAGTGACTGTTCCCATGGTAATCACGGGCAAGCTGATATTTTGAACCGGCAGGCCGAGGAATGCTGCTTTCATAAGCCGAATGCCTTGTGTCATTGGAAAAATGCTGATTGCTTTTTGCACGGAATCCGGCAGAAGTTCAAATGGCAGTGTTGCTCCGGAAAAAATCAGCATAGGAAAATATAATGCACAGGCAATCACACTGGCTGTTTTTGTATTCTTCGCAATACCGCCTACCATCATTCCAATGCTCAAGGTTGATGCCATTGTAAGCAGCCAGCTCCCAAGAAAGCAAGTCCACGTACCGCTTATACGAATCTTCCAAAACAACATTCCGGCAATCGCCAGCGTCAGCATGGATACCCCACAATATAATACATAGATCGTAAATTCAACGGCAAGAAGAATGACCGGACTGATTGGCGTTACCTGAAACCGTTTTAAAATCTTGCGTTCCCGGTATTCCGACACAACAAGGGGCAGCCCCATCAGCCCTCCGGCACAAATAGAAATCGTACAGAGTGCACCGAAAGACTGCTCCATAAATGTATATTCCGCTCCCTTAAACATAGGCTTCATACCATAAATCAATCCCAGAATGAGCAGAACAATCAGCGGCATAATGACTGCGAAAATTACCATGTTCATATTTCTGATATTGAGTTTACATTCATTTTTTAACAGAATCCAAAAAGCTTTCATTGTGCACCATCCTCCTCACTGGAATAGTAAAGATATGCTTCCTCAAAATTCCCACAGCCGCTTTTTTCCTTTGCCTGGGCAGTCGTTCCATAAAACACGGCCTTTCCGTTTTTCAGGATGCATATTTCATCACAAAGAGCTTCTACCTCATCCATAAAATGCGAGGTCAGGAAAATGGTTAAGCCTTTTTCTTTCAGGGCAGACAATAATCTCCATACGCTGCGGCGTGCCTTTACATCAAGCCCGGTGGTCAGTTCATCGAGAAACACTAGCTGTGGATCGGGAATCAGAGCAAGTACAATAAAAAGCCGCTGCTTCTCCCCTCCTGACAGATTTTTCACCGGAACGTTCACCTTATCCTCTATGTCAAATTGACCGCAAAGCTTTTTCCAGTCAGCAGGCGACTGATAAAGGCAGGCCGTTTCCTCACATAATTCAGAGACTTTAATCTCCGGTTGATAATCACTTTCCTGAAATTGAACACCAACCGATTGAAAAAGACTGCGCCTGTCTTTTCGCGGATCATATCCAAGCACGGAAACCGTGCCGCTGTCTGCCCGGCGTGTTCCTAAAATACATTCAATCGCAGTGCTTTTACCTGCACCATTTGCTCCAAGCAGGCCGTAAACAGTACCACGTTTTACGGACAGATTAAGCTGCTCTACCGCAGGCAGACCGCCATAAGATTTTGACAAATGTTGAACACTTATTACTTCTTGCATATTGAAACCTCCTTTTTTAAGTTGCTGCGCAACAGCACTAAAGGGTAAAGTCACTTCAGCGCACACCTTTGAGAGAAACTTTCATTCGAAAGTGCACTCATGAAAGTTCCTCTCGTGCGCTTTCGCAACTTTACGCTGCACAGCAGCACCAATTTGTGAAAAAAGAATACCACCAATCAAAACATTGGTGGTAAAGTGGAGTGTTTACAAATTATAAGTTTTCATTTTTTCCAACATGCACAGAATTTTTTCCCCATTCTTTTCTGCCTCTGACAAAGATACAATCAGCCTGTCGCAGACAGAAATAATGCTGTCTGCCTGCCGGGGCACATTTAATGCTGTGCGGATATCGGTATCCGGATTTTTTGATAACTGGTCAAGCAGGTGTAAAATTGCTTCAAGAGAATAATTTGCGCATCTCAATGAACGAATAATCTTAAGCTTCCTAATATCATCCTCCGTATAAACACGATATCCGTTTTCTTTTCGCTTAACAGTCAGCAGACCATTCATTTCCCAGTTTCGCAATGTATCCATGGAAATGCCAAGATACTCCGATACCTCTTTTCGCTTCATGGAAAGAGGATTTCTTTTTGAAGAGCCGGACATTATGTTCTGCACAATCTGAATTGCTTCTTCCGCATTTTGCTGCTCTTTTCCAAGCTGCTCCAAATACTCTCTTGTGAGCACGATTGCCTTTTCAAAGTCACCGGCCGCTGATGCTTTCACCATATCAACGATTTTCTTTCTCAATCCCCCTTGTAATATTTCAATCTGAAATGCAGTGCGGGCAATCCGGATTTGCTGTATATGCAGGTCGGTAAAAATGCGATACCCGTTTTCCTTTCGTTCCGGTTTTGGTATCAATCCCCATTTCTCATACAAACGAACCGTATTCGGATGTATTCCAATGATTGCGGCAACCTCCGCTGTTTTATAGGTATTTATCTCATATCACCTCCATTCAAAAGCATTTTATCGCCAAAACAAAGTCTGGTGGTATAATGGAGGGTTTTACTATGGCAAAAACGTGAAATACAATGAATGCTGCTTACATTCATAGATTATTTTATTCAAAATGATTTCCGCTTCTTAAAAGTATCCCGCATACAATAACTGCCCCACAAAATACCAGAAATAAATACCAGAGATTTTCAAACTGAAATCCATTGTCCAGCATCAGCTGATAGCCCCATGAAGCAGGGAAAATGCGTCCTATGGATTTAAGGAAATCCGGCAGCAGATCCATGGGAAACATAATGCCCGAAAGCATAATTGAGGGCAAAAACACAAGCTGCGCCGTCATGGTTAGCTTCGCCTGATTTTTTACAGCCAGCCCTAATATGCATCCAATACTCAAGGACACAATCATATATACGGCAAGTGCAAGAAAAAACCCCGGTAAATGCACCGGCAGCACCGCTTCAAACAGCACCGGGGCAAGCAGCAGGATCAGGATGCAGCTGCACATCAAATGGAGGAATGCGGAAAGAAACATGGCAGCCAATCCTAAGTATAAAGGTACTCCGTTTGCCCGATAAACCTTTTTGACATCACTTCCATAGGTCTCAGCCAGCGATGGCGGCAGGCCGATAAATGCTCCCATTGACACGCTCATCACCAGCATGGACTGTATAAGCGTGCTTTTCATTTCCGGCATAACAGAGGTGAAAATACCGCCCATGAGCAGGAAGAAAATAAGGGGAACTACGTAGCAGGTAATCAGCAGGGATTTGCTTCTTATATCCAGTTTCCACTGCAATGCCGCACCATATAAAAAACCATTCATTTTTCCGCCCTCCCTGCCATTTCCATAAAATGCTGTTCCAGTGTGCCTCTGTCAACTTTAATGTCTGACACTCCGATTCCCCTGTGTTTTAGCTCACTGAGCAGGGAAAGCAGGGTATCTTCTATGCTGTCCGTTTCCAATGTTCTGTCTCCCTGCTGCGTTTTTACATGGATAACGTATTTTTTTCCGACTTTATCGGTAAGCTCCGAGGGGGTGCCGCAAAAGACAATTTTTCCGTCATTTAAGATTGCGATACGGTCGCACAAGGCTTCCACCTCTGCCATATCATGGCTGGCTAAAACAATTGTTTTCCCCTGTGACTTTAGCTTTCGGATCTGCTCGTGCAGCGACAGCCTGCCCGCAACGTCAAGTCCTGCCGTGGGCTCGTCAAGGAAAATGATATCCGGATTGCCGACAAGGGCCAGGGCCAGATGCAGCCGCCGTTTTTGCCCTGTTGAAAGCTGAATATACAGGCTCTTTTCCATTTCCTTTATGCAAAGAGCCTCAAGCATGGAATCGTCAGGCTTTGCCTTGTTCCATTTGGCAAAGAGCTTTACGGCCTCCATTGGCCTTATGTGTGCAGGCAGGGATGCCGACTGGAGCTGAATACCCGTTTTCCCCTTTACGGTAATTGTGCCGCTGTCATATTTTTTCAGACCCTCCATACATTCAAGGGTGGTTGTTTTTCCTGCTCCGTTTATGCCAAGGAGGGCAAATATCTCTCCTGCCCTAA
Organism: Clostridia bacterium; assembly: GCA_910574255.1. Classification (GTDB taxonomy): domain Bacteria; phylum Bacillota; class Clostridia; order Lachnospirales; family Lachnospiraceae; genus Laedolimicola. The sequence continues at coordinate 58,184 of CAJTAK010000010.1, read as the reverse complement.
TCTGAAAGTCAAGTCCTTTCAGAACCATATGGCGGCCATAGCTTTTCCTTAATTCACGTACTTGTATCCCGCTGCTCATTTTTTTGCCTCCCCAAAAGGATTTACTCCAAGCTGTGTAAAATAGATTTGCAAAGCCGGCTCTAAATAATCATTGATGCTATTTTGCTTTTCCTCCCATGCATTCTCTGCCGTGCCGATATTTCCAAATTCCATCAGCTTTGGCAGCAGGCTCATATCTCCCTCTGTAAACTCCATAATCAAATCCCAATACATTTTTACAATCTGCTGGCTTTTTTCGCTTTCGGGAGGTACATGATCCTTTTTAAGCCGGAGGATTTCATCGCTCAGACCGTTAAATCTGTCCATAAAGTCCAGGCCGCTTTTTTTGTCAAAATGGCTGCGTATATGATCCAGGGTGTCATCATCGAAGTGCTTAATGAGATAGTAAAATTCATTTTGCATCTGCAGGTTGACGATAATATCCGCATACTTTTTAAAGCTCACGGTCTGCATTTGCAGCACCTCTTCTTTCAGCCGCTCTATGGCCGTCAAAGAAGCTGTGAGCTGCTCTATTTTCCGGCGTATGGCATCTGCCTGCTCTGTGAGCGCAGACGCAACCTCTTGGGGTGTCTCTAAGGAACTTAGGCGCTGTTTTATATCGTCCAGCGAAAAGCCCAGTGATTTTAAGGACAGAATCTGGTGGAGCATAATTAAATCCCTGTCCGTATAAAGCCTGCGCCCGCCCTCGCTCTCTGCGGACGGGGAGAGCAGACCCTCTTTATCGTAGTACTGGAGCGTGCGGACGGTAACGCCCATTTTCTTTGCTATCTCTCCAACTGTCATAAATCCCGGCGGTATTGCCCTGTATTTTACCATAATCCTTTTACCTCCTATCTTAAGTTGCTACGCAGCGGTACTAAAGGTAAAGTCACTTCGGCACACCTGTAATGAGAGAAACTTTCATTCGAAAGGGCACTCATGAAAGCTCCTCTCGTGTGCCTTTGCGACTTTACCGTCCAGCAGAAAATATTTCTTAAAACATTTGACATTTCTTAGCCGGACTACTGATATGGGATTGAAACACTTTGTTTATCCTGTCATAAAGTATTATAAATTATTACGCAGCGTCACGAGCAATACCTTTTTGAAAATAATCTTTTCGTCCTATCCCTCCTTCATAGCTTCCAAATTTATACAATGCCATTAAGTTAAGCTTCAAAAAATGCCCGAAGCCTTCATAAGCCTTTTGGTGCTTAACTTAATGACATTGCCAAATTTACATGTACATTTTCAGCAATCCCATCGATACTTTTTCATATCCACATGGGTATCATCCTTAAATTCCACTTGTTCCTCAAGCAGCAGATTTTTCTGCTCATAAAAATGAGGCGCTATTCTTCCTGCATGATTTACAACACGGTGGCAGGGATACCTGCCGTAATATTCGGACATGCTTAAAACCTTTCCCACAAGCCTTGCATTTTTTTCCCGGCCAATGAGCCTGGCAATCTGTCCGTAGGAGGCAACCTTTCCCTCTGGTATTTCTTCTACGACAGATAGTATCTCGTATATCAAATCTTCTGTGAGAACTGCAGACATTTTATTTTATCCTTAAACCTGCCATGACATAACATATTCCCGCTGGCCCGTGTCCTCATCTACGCTTTGAGATTGGACAAAGAATCCCTCTCTTTGATAGAACTTTACTGCCCGCTGATTCCTTTCATAGACCTTTAAGGTCAGATTTCCTTTGATTGCCTTCACGTAGTCCAGCAACTGCTTTCCGATTCCCTGTGACCTGGCATTCCCTTTTACAAAGATTCCGGCAATATAGCTGCCGGACAGGCCGATAAAGCCATCAAAAGTGGCTGTATTGTCATTTTCATATACATAGAGCTCTGCTTTTGGCAGCATTTCTTTTACCTCATCAAAATGCTGTTTCCAATATTCCTTCGATATAAAATCATGGGCTTCTGTGTTTCCATGGAGCCACAGATCCATAGCAGCTTCCAGATCGGATGGCTGAAACTTTCTTATCATACATGGTTCCTCTTTCATTTTGTCATTTAAATTTTATCTTTACTGCCCTGTTTTTATTGGATTTTTATCAGCTTTTCCAATGTATTTTCTTCCCAAATTATCCTTTCAATCCTCGTGTCTGCCTGTCCATGTCCTCCACTACGATATCATAGATCTCCCCCAGGGAAGCGCAGTATTCAAGGACTTTCCATGGTTCATTTGTATGGAAATGAATCTTTATCAACTCTTCATCCCCAACAGCCAGCAGGCAGTCTCCTTTAAAATGACTTACAAAATATTCATTGATTGCGTCCTCGTCCAAATCGGTCCCCTCAATTAGCAGCTGCGTATCATATCGAAATTCCAGCATATTTTTCTTCCACCTTTCCCTTTTTAAGATTGTACATCTCTTTGATTTATAAATCCAGTCTCATGTAGATAGACGAATTCATTGGACTGTCGTTGTAGCTTTCTGTCTCATAAAATCCATATTTCTGATACATATGGATGGCGCTTTTCAGGAATGGAAGCGTGTCAAGAAACATATGGGAATATCCGATTTTTTTTGCGTCCTCTATGATTCTTTGGACCAGTTGATTTCCTATCTTCTTTCCCCGAAACTGCGGCCTTACATACAGGCGTTTCATCTCACAATTCCGGTCGTCTATCTTCCTTAAACCAATGCAGCCTGCCGCTTCTCCTTTTAAGTAAGCCAAATATAATCTGCCGTAAGGAAGTCCGTACTTTTTATCCAGCTCCTTTAATTCATCCTCATAATGCTGAATATCAAGATATTTCTGGAATGAGCTGTCTCCTGCAATCAGCATATTGGTATATTCGGAAAATAAGCCCACTATCTCCTCCGGGTGATCGTATGCAGGGACTATTTCTATTTCTATCTCCATTGCCGCTTCCTCCTTAACAATAAGATCCCCTTACTGATGGTTTATCAAAAACATCTGAAAGGCATTTTTAAAGCTGATTCTCATGATATCTTCTTTCTCCCGGCTCTCTTCATGGTTGAGAGTAAACCGCATTTTAAATTCTTCCCGGCTGATAAAAAGGGGCGAATAGTTTCCTCCGCCGCACAGTATTTGTCCGCAAGACAGACAATCCAGGCTTCCTTATATCGTGGAAAAATCGGATTGAGAGGAAACATATGTCTGGCTATGATATTTTCCTCCAGCTTATTCAAATGAAAGTCTTTTTTCGCATTTTTCAGTGCGGTGCCTGCATGATATAATCCGTGGAGACGATGGCTTCGATCCTTTTCATGCCAGTCATACAAAAAATAATCATGGAGCAGAGCACCTCGAAGCAGAGACTTTCTATTTACTCTCAAATGCAGCTTTTTGGCAAGCTTAAGGCTCAGACTGGCTACACGTACGCTATGTGCAAAAACAGTCGTTGTCCCATGCTGTATGTAATTCTTTTCCTCTCCAAGACGGCCCTGCTGCTCCAGATGACGAATCATGGACTTCAGCAGCTTCGGGCCCTTAGCTTGGGAGCTTTTTTTCTTTTTCATAGCTTTATCCTTACTTAATCCATACAAAACTTTCGCCACTGATCCTCATTTCCATAAAATACATTCAAATCAATAAACTCCTCTTCCCCCGAAAATCCTTTCATCCTTCCCCGATTGGTATACTGCCAAAATGTCCAGCCCTGTCCCACTCCATCCTCCGAATCGGATTCTAAGACCGGCTCTTTCCAAATATCACGAATCCACAGGGGGTATTCGTCAAATCTTCCTTTGATGTATAATTCCCAGGCTTCCAATGTGGCATAAATCACTGGTTTTCTGTCATAAGCCTGCTCTACCCGCTTAAGGTATTCCAAAAGTTCCGTCTCTACCTTATCCGCATCTGGCGGGTGCTCCTTTTTATCTCCGTAAAATTCCACGTCTACTACTGACGGCAGCATTCCCTCAAAAGCTTCCACCGTACGGATAAAGTGCTCTGCCTGAGAACTTCCCGGACTGTCAAAGCTGAAAAAATGATATGCACCTACTTTTAGTTCTGTTTTTCTGGCCTGTGCATAATTATCAGCAAATGCATCATCCACATAAGAGCTGCCCTCCGTGGCCTTGATATAGGCAAACCGAATATTCTGATCAGACAATACTTTCCAATCAATCTCTCCCTGATAATGAGATACATCAACACCCTTTATGGGATATTTTTCCGATGCTCTTCCATTCACATGAAAATACCCATTGTAAACGGCAAATGCCGTTCCAAGTCCCAGGAGCAGTAAAGCAGATAGCAGCGCCCCTGCTGCAACTCTTTTTTTCATGAAAGGCTCTCCTTTAACTCACTTTAACGCTTCCTAGTACAACGAAAATCAAGTTTTGGATAGTTTGACGCAGAATATTTTTCTGAGAGTGCTGCTTCACAAACGCAGTCGCAGCGGTGGCTACAGCGAGGCTTGGGGAGTAGTGCTATCAGGAAAATAGGCAAGTCAAACTGCCAATAACTTAATATTCGTTGTACTAGTGTCTATGGATGATTCCCCGTCTCATAGCACCATGCTGCAATCTCTCCAATCAATTCCAGGGGAAGCGGCTTGTTATAGGGAAGCTGTATTGTTCCTTTGCTGGTCTTGTACGCTTTCAGCTGTTCGGCAAATTCCAGGACAGCCTCCGATCCCGGATACAGGCCAATGTGCTTTTTAAATCCTGCGAACTGGATAATGTTATGCTTCTTCCAAAAAGTCGGCATACTCCAGGAAATCCGTTCTTCTGCTTCCGGCAATGCGGCATGCAGCACATTTCTTACTTCTTTTAGATACTGCCGTATCTCTTCCGGCTGTGCGGCAATGTATTCATCGATTGTCTCTGGCGCTTTTCCGCAGTAATGACCCTGATTTTGCTTTTTAAAGGTACGCCCGCATTTAGGACATGTCCACATCGTTGTTATTACCATCCTTTTCTGTCAATCCATAAAGTTCATATAGTGAGAGCATATTTTCCTCTTTTACTCCCGTTCCCTGACTGTTACCAATACCGTATCTCCCGGCTGTTTTCCTATTCGGGTGCGGATGTCCTTTCGCATTCCTAAGATATAGCAGATACTTCCGTCTACATTTTTAACTCCCATATTTACAATGCTGCCATCATAGGCTACTCCGTCAAATACGACATGCACTTTCACCCTGCCTCGTCCAAATTCCTTGCGGATATCATAGGGGAAAATAACATACGCTCCGCCGGTTGCGCCTGCACTATGAATTATGGATTCGTATTCATATATTTTTTTGTTCACTGTCTGCGTCTTCTCTCCTTATATTGATCGGCACCTGCTCGCTCAATCATACCAGAGGCTTTTAATTCTTTGCACTTGCCTTTCTGAAATTTCAAGCTCTAATCATAGAGATAACAGGTCACCGCCTGGTTCTGGCCAATCTTGTGGGTCAAGCGGTCTTTCAGGTCATATTGATAACTGCTTCTAAGCTCTTCTCCCTTTTCTGTTCTTTTTACAGTGACAGACAGAAGGTTTCCTGCTGTATTATAGGTATGGCTGGTCCTCCGGTCAATCCCGTTTTGTTTATCCAGGACCCGTTCTTGTATAAGGCGGTCGTCCCCATCATAATTTCTGAGGATCTCAAAGCCCTTCGGTGTCTTAATCCAGTCCGTCTCCCTGGTAGGCATTTGGAGCATTTTATTTGCTCATGAATAATTCGGGTTTAAGCATTTTTACAGACTTATAAATTTTGAAAGTCTTCTATTACTTCTCTCACCTCCTCATTTTCTGACTGCATACCTAATTGAAAAATTTCTTGTTTTAATTCTGGGACTATAAGTATTGTCAACTCGACTAAGCGCCTATATTCCCATTCATCAGAACAATTAGTGCATGTACTTGCAACCTCAACAAAATACTGCTTCAACCAAGTTCGATCAATTTCCTTAATTTTTCTACGACTGATTTCTATTGGCCCCAAATTTTGTCCTAAACATGCATTTTGGATTAAAATTTTTAAAACTTGCTTGGAAACCTCTAATGGATATTCATCCATCAATTATATATCTTTTTGTATCTATTTTATTTAAGTCGAACAATAACATATCTGAATCAAATAAATTTGTCATAAATATTAACCATTCTTCCTTTAAATCATACCCCAGTTCTTTCATTTCTTCTGTAAAGCGAATCGCTTCTTGAATCGAAAGTAATTGATATCCTGAGTCTTCCTCTGTATTATATAAAATTGCTCCATTAGCCATCAATAAAAAATCCATATACTCTTTTGGCAGTTTTAGATTTTTCTCAAAAATTATTTTTTCCAATTCTTCTACTTCTATTGGCATATTCCAATCAAATGTACATTGAATTGTATTTCCAAGAAAATCTGTACACTCTAAGGTTTTGCTTTCTTTTGATTTTACATATAATTCTTCTAATGCTTGAGAGTTGAAAGTTTTCAATAAAAGAATAACTCTTTTGTATGTTTTATGGTATCCTTATAGTCACCACAACAAAAGGATAAAAACCACCCAAAAGAGTTGTTCGTGTATAAGTTTACCATACCTTTCGGTGGTTGACTATATGATTATGCTAAATTTTATTGAAAATATTTTGTTCCACTTTGAATCCTGTTTTTCCCGCAAAGCTGCCTTCCGTTGGTTTGTGGCCATCAACATAGGGCTTATGCTCCGCTCTGATAAACTTGGTGTCACTTCCATAATACGTGACCTTGCTCTTAACCCGGGCTGTTATGATTCCCTGCTTCATTTTTTTAGGGCCTCATCCTGGTCATTAGAGGATATCCGTAGGCGCTGGTTCTCCGCTGTCAGGCAGTATGCACCTTTATATAAAGAAGAAAGCCTCCATGTCCTTGTAGGTGACAATGCAATTTTATTATCTATATCTGTAGGGCTACCACCAAACTTAACTGAATGCATTTCATGAATTTGAGTCCCCTTCAAATCAGGTCTATTACGATGTATATCTGCATTTGTTTTATTTGCAAAATCTCTAGCTTTATTATATCCATCACCCTCTAACAATCTAAACGGTCCTTCTGGTTTAGGCGCATCCGGATATCCTGTCCAATCATCTATAAAAAATTCGCCTGGAGCAAGTTCTTTCTTATCTAAACTACCAACCTCATCCCCACTGCCATCACCTAATTTTCCCTATGGCGGGCAATCATCTCCCATTTTTTATATCCACTCGGATCATAATACATTATCGGATTATTCCCACAGTATGCATACAGGTTCAGCCCGTCTCCCTGGTAGACATCCTCATGCAGAAATCTTCCCAGTGCCGGGGTATAATACCTTGCCCGCAAGTAATGTAATACTGCTCTATCGCCTGGTCATACTGCTGGCCTGCATAACGGATTCGGTTGGGTAGTTTCTCTGTGTCTTCCAACAGGTTTCCAAATGCATCATAACGATAATGATTTTGGATTTCCCCATTTTGAGCAGTCATAAACGCTGTGTTTAGCTGCTCATCCCTATGGTAATAATGGATGCTCTGATTCCTCTGGACTGCTTCAATTCCTAACCCCAGATGATAGCTGCTTTCTTCCTCATCCCCTCCTTCATATCTCTCATGCAGAAGCTCCCCGTTATGGTACACGAACCTGAAAAGCTTCCCGTTCTCTTTCATTTCATGCCGCAGGCCCTCCCCGTTTTCATCCGCAGCCTTCTCATATACAAGACTTCCAAACACGTTATAGGTACGGGTGACCTGTCTTCCGTCCCGGTCGGTATGCAGGGACAGATTGCCTTCTTCATCATACTGGAAAGTTTCTTTATCTCCCGACTGTTCGATGCGTTCGCATACTTTTTCGAGACTGTTGTAGCGGTATTGAATAGAATTACCCTTCCCATCAACAGCCCTGCTTACCTGCCCGACAGGCATGTATTCGTAGCTTTCCGACACGCCGTCCGGAATATAGGCAAAAGCGGTCCGGTTTCTATAGCCGTCCCTGAATTAACTGATCGTTCTTATCACATTGTGCCTAGTGATAACACCTATGTGAATGTATCTGTTTCCATACTTAGCATCAACTACACTTCTTACCCTTGAAACTGTTTGCCGGTTAGCATTTAAAAAATATATCCCTTTAAAAACTTCCTTATGTGCATTTCATGCTCCTATAAACACTATGTAAAGGGATTCTCAATGTAAATCTTGCTTTTTATATTTTTAGCTGCTATATAAACTCCAGATTCCACAAAATCATCCATATAGATTTTAAATAAAATACTTCCTTCCTCAATTTGATAATTTTTATTGATTTCTGTAAATTCTTTCACGCTTGCTAATTCAATAAATTTTTTTGAACAATCTAAATTCCAATATAACGGACCTTGTATAAAAGTTGGCCGTTCAAAAATCACTGATATGGCATATTCATTTACAGATGAATCTATTCTTCCTGCAACCTCTACTCTAATAAAACTCATTTGACAAATTTCAAAATCCATCCATAAGCATTTCTCTAAATATTCATTAATTCTTGATATTTCTATTTCTATATTTTTATTATTCATAACTCCACTTTACAACTTTTGATTAAAAAGTGCCTTATGAGACACTTTGGTGTATAAAAGCAACTTCTTTTGCTGAGGTAGCATCCATACGATACAGGTCGTAATAATGCCTGGAATACCGCTGTGACATTTCCAAATGTTCCGGCCTGTTGGACTCATGATGCAAAATCGTGGCTTTTTCCCAAAAAGTTCGCTCTGGCGCAACCGTCAGAACATCCGTATCTCTTTCTCATAACCCAAAACACCCCAATCCAAAATCAGATCAATATCTTCTGAAAATCAGTTAATCAAATTGTAGGCTTTGGATAAACTGGTGCCACCCTTAAACGTGACTGAATCTTTCCAGGGCGAACGGTGGAATAAATAATCCAGCGTAAAACAGACCCAGAAATCCTTTTCCACAATGGCATCACTCAGCCCCATCTCGTCCACTGTGTTACGGAACAGTATTTGCTTGTCATTGTCTGATAACCGTGCGGCATTTTTCATTTCTCCTGTACCTCCCCAGCAATCTGTCGTATTATATCGTAAACCCAATCCGTAGACTGTGCCGTCTCTTTTAACATAGCAATTTTATCTCCCTCATCCAGCCGAGATTGCATCATTTGAACTGTTTTGGACGTAACATTTGTCTTTCTCAGTGTTTTCAATGCCTGAATTACAAGAATTGTCATCTAGGAAAGTCCCAACAGGTTCAGAGCCGTATCTCCGCATGGAGCAATCGTCCAGCGATAATTTCGTGCCAATGCCTTAGCAACGGCACGTGGATCTGCTGCCACTACTATTCGTTCTTGAATCTGCCTGGAATATCCGTTTGCCACTTTATTCACCGCCTTTTGTCCCGAATATTATATAGTATTCGGGACATTTTTTTCAATATACTGCAAGGAAATTACTTATATTTTTTCACCTGTTTTCCACACAGCGCAAATTTCATGCAAACATTCTAAAATTCCAATTTTTTATTTGTGCCAAAAAGGACATCCACCCAAATAAAAGATGAAATGTCCTTTGGCATATACACTATTCAATTTTATGTACAAAGCAGTTTGCCGCTGTTACGCCGCTTTCTTCTGGTGTCTCTGTGTTACATTCCTATCAGCAAAAGGATGAATAAACTCAAATTCATAATGAAAAATGCAGGATTTAATCAATGGGTGAAGCTTCGATTCTTTTTAATGACAAATAATTCCTGTATCAAATTCGGAACATAGGACTGGCTGGCCAAACCGCTTGCACAGCCCCTGATCACGCACCTTTGTCTTTTTCAGAAATTTATCAACTCCATCAACAACCTCTTTCAAATCCCGAATTCTGCATACAATTCCGTACTCTGCGGCTTCACTGTAGACTTTTTCCCTTATGCTTTGATTGTGGGGGTCCAAAGTTGATACATAGATACGCCTCTCCTCCCCATGAAATATTTTCTTATTCTGTGAGCATGTATCTTTTCATTTTCGTTGCTCCCGTTGCTAAAACTTCACCTTCAGCAATCAACAGTTTTAACAATGTCTGGGTTCTTGTTCTTCCAACACCCAACCATTCTGCCACTTCTGCTACTTTATATTCATTCCCTGGCTGCATCCTGTCCAAAATCAAAAACATCTGCTCTTTTGTTTTTTCTGCCACTTTTTTTCTGCCACTTTTTTCTGCCACTTTTTTTCTGCCACTTTTTTCTGTCACTTTTTCCGGCTCTTCTGGAACAAAGGACAATTTCAAAATGGTTCTATCCGGAGCATATTCTTCTATCACCTGAGGCTCTACCCATCCCTGGCTCTTCCAGACAGAATAAATATCCGGCACACCGCTGCCTGCACGTTCGCCAATACCAATCATATTGAACATCTTCATAAGAGCCTTATTCCTTGGATCCGAAATACCGCCTTTCAGCATCTGGCTCCTCCCGGTACGGATGTTTCCTGGATTTTCCATAATAATGCCATCCTGTTCTTTTTTAATAACGATGCCTCTTGGCAAATAGAAATCCGTATTCACAAGACAGTTGGCAAGAGCCTCTCTAATTGCTTTATGCACAGGCGTATCATCAATTCTCACAGCACCCTCCAGCTTAAAGGGTATTTTAACATCCTTAACCAGCTTACCATAGACCCGAAAAAAGAAATCAAACAAATTGCCTGTCCAGTCCCCTGAACTGGATTGCAAACGATCCGTCCATCTGATTGTCGGATCCAGCAATTCCCTGAAATCAAGAAAGTACTCCGGATATTCATACAGTATTTTATATTCATCCCCAAACATCAATAAGCCTGCTGCTGTTGGATGCAGCTTATTATCCATACGGAGTACCCTGGCCGCACCAATTCTTTCCAAATATGCTTCATCTCCCAGCTGCTCCCAAACATGTTCCCGGCGATATGCTATATGACGATTACGGTATGCATGTACCGTTTCCATATTGAATACATCCATCTGCATATCTTCCAGAATCTTCATGTCCATCGTATCCTCTGTTTGGTCACGAAGCATAGCCCTAACCTCGCTGGACGTACAGTGGTAATCTCCCTCCCAGTTACGCCGATATGTTCCTTTGAACATATCCTCTCCAATATATACGGGCTTCTGTTCCCTCTTTGCCTTTGGGACATGAATAACCATGATAGAATTATTTTCTATTTGATATATTTGTATATCTTTATCTGATAACAAATTTATATTTACCTTTTGCTGATTGTTGATGGTATTCCAAAAATCTTTCCGCAGCTTATCCGCATCCTGCAATCCGGTCGTCTGCCAGCTTCCATCCTTATCCTCTTTAACACCAAGAATAATCACCCCGCCATAACAGTTTGCAAATGCTGAATATGTGCTCCACAAAGAATCCGGCAAACCGCCTTTGGCTCTCTTAACTTCTCTCCGATTGTCTTCTCTATATTTGTCAAATTGAGATAAATCGAACATTAAATACCTCCAAAATTAACTTTTTTACAATTTATCCAGCTTTCTCCTTTACCATCCGATAATTCGTTAAATATACCCCATTTCTCATAACCTGCTGCTCTTTCACTGCTTTGTACCCTCTGTGCTCAAAAAGTTCTTTGCCGTAATCGAAGCATGTGTAACAAGCTTCTTTCCATCAACAGCCTTCTCTAATGCATCGCAAATGACAGAAGCGATTCCCTGATTTTGAAAATCACTGTGCACATACAGCCGGTCAAGATAACCGGAATTATCAATATCTCCAAATCCGACAATCCTGTCCTGCTCCACCGCAACAACCGTAAAATGCTCCAAAAAAGACTGATTCCATTCCTCCAAATCCACATCCCCGGCTACCCATGCGTCCAACTGCTCTTTGGTATAATCCCCTGCGTTTACCACATGAACCGTCTGGTAAAACAGCTCTGCTATCTCTTCACAGTCAGAGGGATGATATCTTCTGATAATCATTATCGAATTGTCACAAGCTCATACTCACGGCTGCCCAGACCAATCCGTTCCCCATGAGCCAGACAGGTTTTGTATTCCGCATTCACCGTAGTGTTCTCAAAAGGATCATGATGATCGCAGAAATCCTCCCTTCTCATATTCTCACCCAGCACACTGTTGGGCAAAGGCTCCTGCTGCTGGCAAAGATCCGCACACGCCTGATCAAGCGCAATCGGGTCAAAAGCCGCCAGCATTCCTACATTGGGCAGGATCGGCGCATCATTTTCACCATGGCAGTCACAGTATGGGGATACATCCACGATCAAAGACACATGGAAATTGGGACGTCCGTCTACCACAGCCTTGGCATACTCCGCCATCCGTTCATTCAGCTCTTTGGTAGCCAAATCATTCGCAAATGCAATGGCATCAAAGTTGCATGCCCCCAGGCAGCGGCCGCATCCCACACAGTTATCCGTATTAATCCGCATCTTCCTTGTTGCCTCATCATATACGAGACCCTGATTTGCACACTCACGCATGCACCGCTTACAGCCTCTGCAAAGCTCTTTATTAATATTGGGCTTTCCGGTACTGTGCTGCTCCTTTTTCCCTGCCCGGGAGCCGCAGCCCATTCCGATATTTTTGATGGCTCCGCCAAAGCCTGCCATCTCATGGCCTTTAAAGTGGGTCAGGCTGATAAAAACATCCGCATCCATAATGGCCCGCCCGATCTTGGCTTCTTTCACATGCACGCCGCCCTCCACCGGAACCGCAACGTCATCCATTCCTTTCAAGCCGTCACCGATAATCACCGGACATCCCACAGTCATAGGCGTAAAGCCGTTTTCCCAGGCACAGTACATATGCTCAATGGCATTCTTTCTGCTTCCCGGATACAGGGTATTGCAGTCTGTCAAAAAGGGAATTCCTCCCGCTTCCTTAACCAAATCCGCCACTGCCTTTGCATAATTCGGCCGCAGATAGCTGATATTGCCCAGCTCTCCAAAATGCATTTTAATTGCCACAAACTTTCCGTCCATGTCAATACTGCCGATGCCCGCCTCTTTCATCAGACGCTTTAGTTTCAGAGGCATTGCCTCCCCGTTACGGGCACGAAAATCCGCAAAATACACTTTTGATTTTTCCATTTCCTTTTCTCCTCTCCAGTCATTCGTAGTCCATTATATCCGGCTCCCGCTCAAACGTGGTGAAACACTTTATCTCCGTGCCGGATAATAAGTAAAGTTTAACACTGCCAGCCCTCTTTGTGCAAGCCTCATACAGAAAAACCAGTGCATTTCTAAACATGCCTTTGTCCCGCATAAGAAAATAGAGCATAGAAAATCTTATGAAAAATCGGGATTATGAAGACAATTCCGGCTTATACTTCACCATTTGAATTGTTTCCATACCCCCGTACATATTTATTGCGTATAAAGATATCTTTGTGATAAATACTATTTTAAATACAACAAGACAGATGCAGAATATACTCCCCACTCTCAATGCCTTTTGTGCTCCTTATTCCAGGTCATGAAATCAATCTGATCCAACAGCTTCTGCAATTTGTGGATTTGCTCCAAAAGCTCATCTCTTTGCCGGCGGAGCATCCGGATCTGTACTCCTCCCATACCCGGATCTTTTTCAAGTTCTAAGTATCTTTTTGCATCCTCATGCCCAAAACCTGCTTTCAGCAATATACCGATCAGCCCTGTCTGTTCGGCATCATCCTGGTCATAGTCTTCCTGGCCTTCCGGTGTTTTTGTCACCCGAATATAGCGAATACTTATATTCTATATCTATCTATGCTTGACAGTTATATTAGTTCGATGATATACTTTTCCCCAGTCAAGGAGGGACATTTCATGGAACTTAGAGTCTTTCAATATTTTTTGGCAGTCACACGGGAACAGAGCATTTTAGGCGCCGCAGAATCGCTGCATCTTTCACAGCCCACCCTTTCCATGAAAATCACCTGCCGGATCTCTCTTTCAGCTGTCTCTTTATTTCTTTTTTCAGCACAATGCACTGGTGTAAGCATCATCATCCACCGGCTCCAGCCACTCGTTGGCGCCTTCCTCTGCGGGCACCTCAACTGCCAGATGGGAGAACCAGCTGTCAGGGGCCGCTCCATGCCAGTGCTTTACACCTGACGGAATATTCACCACATGGCCGGGGAACAGTTCCTGAGCCTTTTTCCCCCACTCCTGATAATAGCCCCGGCCGCCGACACAGATCAGAATCTGTCCGCCGCCTCTCTTTGCATGATGGATATGCCAGTTGTTGCGGCAGCCCGGCTCAAAGGTTACGTTAAAGATCCCTACCTGTTCCACAGAAACGGGCGCAAGATAACTCCGACCGATAAAATATTGCGCAAACGCTTCATTGGGCTGTCCTACGGGGAACAGCATGGAGGCTGCATGGGCAGATTTTGCGTCGGATTCGAAAAGTTCCTCTGTCCAGACTTCCTTTGCCATGCGGAAAGCCTCCCATGCCTTGGGCCACCCGGCATAGAACGCTGCATGGGTCAGGATTTCTGCAATCTCCGTCCTGGTGATCCCGTTCTTTTTCGCACTCATCAGATGGAACCGGAAGGAAGAATCCACAAGTCCCTGAGCCATCAGGGAGACGACCGTTACCAGCGAACGGTCCCTCAGAGAGAGTTTATCCTCCCTGCTCCACACTTCTCCAAATAATACATCATCATTCAACTGTGCAAATTTCGGGGCAAATTCGCCCAAAGCATCTCTGCCTGCGGTCTGTTTTACTGCCATTTTCTTTTCCTCCTTGGAATGACCTTTTTATATGGTCTGATACATTTTTTGGATATCATTTATTTTTATTATAGGTCGCATAGATAAATATATCAAATGCTTATATTACATATTGTTCCATAGCTTAAGAGCATCATTCATTTATGGCATTGAACCCAATCCACAGCAGTCCGAAAAATTTCGGATAAAATGCATAAAAGCCAGGTACTCGCCCTGGCTTTTGCGCTGCATTCCTCTTATTTTTCTCTGATTTCAGTATTAGTCTGTTTCAAACATTTACTCAGTCACCGCCGACTCTGTTTCAACCGAGTTGCATTAGCATTCACCTTTTTCCTTCTAATTCAATGTCTTTCGCAGTTCCTTTATTCCAGCTTCTCAATTCCCGCCTGCCGCAGCCAACCCTGCAGCCTTTTGACGGGAAATCCGGTAACGGTAAACTTTTCTCCCATCCTGCTATGTATCGTTACTTTGGTGAAAAACAAATGCCTCCCCACGGTAAAGCCTTTGATTTTTGGCAATTTAAGCTCAAATTCCATATGGATGGTCATAGAAATGCGAAAGCATACCCTTTGGTTTGTGACAAAGATTGTGCCACGCCATACATCACATGCGTTTCCCAACACAGGTTCCCAGTAAGCCATCATTCCCTGTCCAATCAAGGTTTCACCCGTTTCAAGTTTGATTTCTGCCATAAGCAATACCTCCCATCATCATAGCGCAGGGTATAAAATCAAAGAATATAGCCTCATAGAAAGGAGGTCGTCAAGACATCAGAAAAGCCGCCTTATTTCCCGATTTCCCTTAAGCCCCTTTTACGTCTGCCTCTAATATTTATGCGGACAAGCTCAAAGCTCCTCCAACATTTTCTGGGGATCTTCCGCTGCTTTCACCTTGTCATTTGCCTTTATGATAATCCCATCCTCATCAATCAGATAAGTGGTGCGTACTACTCCCATTGACACCTTTCCATAATTCTTCTTTTCTTTCCACACATCATAAGCCTCAATGACCTTGCGTTCCGGATCGGAAAGAATCGTAAACCCGAGATTCTGTTTTTCCTCAAAACGCTTGTGGGACGCCACCGTATCCTTGCTGACACCGAGAACCACCGCACCTTTCTCCTGAAACTTAAGATACCTCTCGGAATATCCGCATGCCTGCTTTGTACAGCCTGGTGTATTATCCTTGGGATAGAAATACAGAATAACTTTCTTCCCTTTATACTCGTTCAATGTGTGCATCTTTCCATTTTGATCCGGCAATTGAAAATCCGGCGCCTTGGTTCCTATTTCCAGCATTTCCCATCCTCCTGTACTATCGTTTTTTTAGTTGCTGCGCAACGGTACTAAAAAGTAAAGTTACTTCAGCGCACACCTATGAGAGAAACTTTCATTGGAAAGTGCACTCATGAAAGTTCCTCTCGTGCGCTTTCGTAACTTTACCGTCCAGCAGAAAATATTTCTAATAAACACTTGACATTTCTTAGCCGGACTTTTATACTTTGTGTCTGCATTTGTGTTTTCTATTATAGCCAATTGTCCCGCTTAATACAATATTAGACACAAAAAAGACGCATGGTTTACATTATTGTCCATACGCCTTTATACTGTTATATTCATATTAAATTGTTCTGATAATTATGCTAACTGCATAATCCCCCGTCAAAGCGCCCTGCCAACCAACAGCAAAATAAGCCGGCAGACTTAGTCTATATCCTCCTAGTAGTCCGTATCGGAAATCCTTGTGCATATTTCTGAGGATATTTTTCCGAGAGTGCAGGTCAAAAAACGCAGACGTAGTGGTGCTACGGCGAGGCTTTTTGACCTGTGCTATCGGAGAAATAGACCGGAAATATGCACAAGAATTTCCGGTACGGACTACTAGTTCTGAATCGTCTCCCCCTGCAGCCGATCCATCTCCTCCAAACACTCCTCCACCGAAGCCCCATCAAGCATCTCCCTCACCACCAAACACGTATTCCCCCACTGCTCCAACTTCATCCCGGCATTCGATCCCAACACAAAAATTCCCTCATTTACCAACTCATTCACCGGCTTCAACGCATCAATGCAATCCACCTCCACATTCTTCGAGGGCGAGATCACCCGATTCGTCTCCGTATAAACCTGAAGCGCCTCATCCGAAAGCATAATATCCAGCACAGCAAGAGTATCCTCCAAATGCTCCGCATTCACGCAAACCCCATATCCCGACATAGACGCCACCGGCATCTGCCCCCGGTGGGTAGGAAAGCCAATCACCTTAAGATTAAAATCCGGCTTCCCATAAGCCGTCTCCGCATTGGCCGCCCCCCAGTAAGCCATAACAATAGGCGTCTTCTGAGCCATAAAATCCGGCCCCTCTCCCTCAATGGCCTCATACGTAAAGGCTTTCTCGGCATCCACATACCCCAAATCAATCAGTGTTTTCACAAACTCAAAGCCCTCACGCATATAATCACTGTACTTGGCCTCCCCGCTGTTAAGAGCCGCAATCTCCGCTTCCGTATTACCCCCATTATACAGATCCGCATAAGCCAAAGCAAACACAAAATTCTCCAGCCACCAGCGGTTGGCCCCTACCGGCGTCTCAACTCCATTTTCCTTAAAAACCCGGCAACACTCCAAAAACTCCTCCGGCGTATTGGGAAGCTCAAGCTCATATTGATCAAACATATCCTGATTCACAAAAAGCCCGTAAACCACAACCTCCTGGGGAATCGCCACCAGCTTTCCGTCTACCGTATTGGACACCTTCACCACCTCACGCAGATTGGCAGCACTCTCAAGGCAGGACAGATCCACAAGCTTCCCCTCCCCGCCGAGAATCTGAATCGTATCCGGATTCAGAAGATACATATCATCCATATCACTGCGGGCCCGGGCAAGGGTCACATCATCATAGGTCTTATCCTGGTAATTCTCCGCCGTATAAGTCCGGTACTCCACCGTAAGCCCCAGCTCCTCCTCCGCCATCATCACCGTCAGATCATGGGCGCTTCTGGCAATATTGTCCGCATCCGGATTGGACTTTTCCATGGGACCAAAAAGGTTCACCACCTTTTTATCCTCTTCCGCATTCTCAGCCAGATTCACCATATCATTCCCTTTGCTTTTGCAGGACGTTCCCCCCGCAAGGAGAGCTCCTGCCATGAAAATGACGA
The DNA here is from genome assembly GCA_910574255.1 of Clostridia bacterium. Classification (GTDB taxonomy): domain Bacteria; phylum Bacillota; class Clostridia; order Lachnospirales; family Lachnospiraceae; genus Laedolimicola. Next base: position 40,330 of record CAJTAK010000010.1, on the reverse strand, counting down.
AACCCTTTTTTAAATACCCTCTCATAACACTAGCCTCTTCTCTTCAACTCTTTGATTGTTCTCTTTAACACTTCCATATCCACCGGCTTCGCCACATGAGCGTTCATACCGGCAGTCATAGCCTCTTTTACATCCTCCGCAAAAGCATTGGCAGTCATGGCAATAATGGAAATCGTCGCCGCATCCTCCCGGTCAAGAGCACGGATGCGCCGTGTAGCCTCATAGCCATTCATCACCGGCATCTGCACATCCATAAGAATGGCATCAAACTCACCGGGCTTCGCCCTGGCAAACCGCTCCACCACAAGCTCCCCATTTTCCATAATCTCACAGTCAGCTCCCTCAATGTCCAGAAGCTCTTCTAAGATCTCCGCATTGATCTCATTGTCCTCCGCTACCAGGAAATGCGCTCCCTCCAGGCCGGAAGCCGCATCCTCCGCCTGGATCCTCTGTGCTTCTCTTGCCGTAAACTCCAGAATCTTTTCCTTAAGAGCAGACACAAAGAACGGTTTGGGAAGAAATCCGTCAACTCCCGCCTCCTGTGCCTCCGTCTCAATCTCATCCCAGTCATAGGCAGTCAACAACAATATAGGAATATCCTCCCGGACCTCCTTTCGAATCCGTCTGGCCGTCTCAATCCCGTTGATACCCGGCATCTTCCAGTCCAGAAGAATCATATGGTAGGGCTTCTGTTCCTCACAGGATCTCCTGACAATCTCCGCAGCCGCCTCGCCGTTCTCCAGAACATCCGTCCTGACACCTGTATCCTCCATAAGCACCTGAATGCTTTCACGCACATCCCCGTCATCATCCACCACCAGAATCCGGGTTACTCCATGGTTCTCCCAGAACAGGGGATCATCCTCCTGCTCTGCAATGCGAAGCTCAAGCTCCACCGTAAAGATGGTCCCCTTATCCACCTCACTGGTTACCTCAATGGTTCCGCCCATAAGCTCCACAATATTCTTCGTAATGGCCATTCCAAGACCCGTACCCTGAACCTTGTTGGTCGTACTGTTTTCCGCCCTGGTAAATGCGTCAAAAAGTATCTGCAGATACTCCTGGGTCATGCCGTAGCCATTATCTTCCACCTCAATGCGGATATGCTCATACTGATTGGAACGCTGCTCCAGGCCGATAATGCGGAACCAGATGCTGCCGCCCTCCTGAGTATACTTCACCGCATTGGAAAGGAGATTAATCAGGATTTGATTCAGCCTTGTCTCATCGCCTGCCAGGTATTCATGGCGTATTCCCGTTACCTGAATGTCAAAGCTCTGACCTTTGTTCTTTGCGGCCGGCCGGATAATGGCATCCACAGAGGAAATCACATCATTTAACCTGAACTCTCCGATGGTGAGCACTGCCTTTCCGCTCTCAATCTTGGACACGTCAAGAACATCATTAATTAAGCTCAAAAGATGCTGTCCCGAGGCCGTCAGCTTCCTGGTATACTCCCGTACCTTGACCGGATTGTCCGCATCCTTGGCAAGCAGGGTGGTAAAGCCTAAAATGGCATTCATAGGCGTACGGATATCGTGGGACATATTGGAGAGAAATGTCGTTTTGGAGTTGTTGGCTGCCTGAGCCGCCTGAAGCGCCTGCCCCATCTGCTGATTGTGAAGCTCTCTCTCCTCCTCCCGCTCCCTGCGGAACTTATTCTGCTGCCGTTCATAGAGGAAAAATACAATACAGCAGGTGAAAAAGGTTGCCAGCATAAATATAACCACCATCAGAATATTCTGATTTACGGCATCGCCCTCTCTCTGAATGGCCTCCACCGGAACATAGCCGATAAGGTACACGGAGCCGCCGTTTACGGCCCACATGTAAATCAGGGAATCCTTGTTCCGGATTTTGTGGTAGAACATCATATTGCCGTTATTGGCTATGCTCTCGGCCACATTTTGCTGAATGCTCTCTTCCAGGATATCATTGGCCCGGTAAAAATCCTGCAGATTCAGATGGCCCGCATCACGCTCTCCCACGCCCTTTGGCTTTAAAAGAAACCGTTCGGTCTGCCGGTCCATAATATAGAGGGTAGCGCTCCCGTTGTACAGCCGGTCCGGGAGAGCCTCTTCAAAAGAATCATAGATATATTCCACATAGAGATCGGCAATCTCCCGGTCATCCCTGATGACCGGACATTTCATGGTATAAGCCCAGGTTCCCATATCATTGATATAGGAGACGGAAACAGGCAGATCCTCTATGGTCTCCTGGTTGGAAAAATCCAGTTCCTCCGGATAAAAGACCTCTCCAGTATTGGAAATGCCCTCTGTTTCTCCACGAAATACAACGGACATCTTGACCAGGGTACTGTTCCGATCATAGGATTGGATAAATTCTTCCGGATCTTCCATAATGGAAAGCTCCTTTGCCATCAGCTTCTGATACTGGGCCTCTCTCTGAAACAGCACTTCAATGGTGCCCTTTAAAAGCTCAAGGCTCTCACTTAAGTTCCCGATGGCGGACTGGGACATTTCCTGTGATATTCTTGCAGCTATAAAAAATACAAAGCTGCCCGGAATTATAAATATTGTCAAAATCAGGGCTATTAAAACTTTCCTGCCGATTTTTTTCTCTTTATTCTCTTTTTTATCCATATTTTATCATTGACCTTTATTCAAAACTTTATTTTGAAACCTTGAAACGAGTAATGTCCTTTCCTTGCAACAGTTTGCTTTTACTCTGAAAGATCCTTTTCTGCGCAGCAGAAAACTAAGTTCAGGGATGCACCATGCACCACTACCGACTTTCATTTATGGTGGTGTGCCATTTCAATTTTGATTTATGGTGTGTACCAATGGTGTCCATGAGGGTTTGCTATGGAAAGAACTGTTATTACTATTATAGCAGTCTTATAGAGTTAGGTCAAAATGTTTATTTGCAAAGAGAGTTTGAGAATATATTTATAAAACCAACAGGAATGCCGCAAAAAGGGGCTGTCGCAAATCTCCATCACTAGCAGACCGTATTTGAAGTTCCTGTGCAATCGGAAAAATAGACCGAAATATTTGCACAAGAGTTTTCGATACGGATTATTACCATGACACATATCTCAATTTATAAGTCCGTCTTTTGCGCCTTTCTTTCCCGCCTTATGCTCCGAAAGGAATAATCCTGCCAAAGTCAGAATTGTTCCTGTTCCTGTAAGGAGAGTCAGCGGTTCACTTAAAATCAACGCAGACGTAAGGACTGTTATCACAGGAACCATATAAATATATGCGCTCGTCTTTACCGGCCCCAATTCCTTTACCGCAAAATTCCATGTAACAAAGCAAAGTGCGGATGCCCCCAATCCCAGATAGAAAATATTAAACAGATACGTCATATTGGCAAACCGTGAGAAATCCGGCCGAAAATCAAAGAAAAATAAGGCGGGTATCATAAACAGAATTCCGTAAAAGAATGTCCTGCGGGTGGCGGGAATCACGGGATAGCCAAAGCTGCTGATTTTCTTTGTCAATATGGAATAGCAGGCCCACACAAGAGCAGCGGCAGCGGCAAGTAGATCTCCCCCAGGGTTAAGCTCCAATTTGGAACCGTTAAAGCTGATTAAGCTTATTCCGGCCATTGCAACGGCAAATCCAACAAAGAACTGCACCCCCAGTTTTTCTTCCGGCTTCATAAACAGACGGACCAATACGGCCGTAAAGAACGGGGCAACGGATATAATCACGCCCACATTGGAGGCCAGGGTAAAGGTCAAAGCAATATTTTCCAGCAGGTAATACAGGCATATTCCGCACAGCCCTGCAGCAGCAAAGGTCAGCTCCTGCCCGGAATCCTTGGTCTTTAATTTTTTCGGACACGCCATAAGCAGGGTCAGAAATCCCATCACAAAACGGTAAAACAAAATTTCCACAGGCTGAAAATCCGCTAACAGGATTTTGGTGGAGATAAATGTGGTTCCCCATATCACAATCGTTAATACCGCCGCCAAACGCCCAATAAAGCGGGGCGCACCATGTCCTGCTGTCTGTTTTTGTTCCACGGCACCCTTCGCCGCACCTGATTCTTTCTTCATGTATCTTTGCTCCTATTATTAAGCTGCTACCGGGCAGTACTAAAGAGTAAAGTCACTTCAGCGCACACCTATGAGAGAAACTTTCATTCAAAAGTGCACTCATGAAAGTTCCTCTCGTGCGCTTTCGTAACTTTACCGTCCAGCAGAAAATATTTCGAATAAACGCCTGACATTTCTTAGCCGGACTTTTTACACTCATTGTACTGCCGAAGCAGGGGAAAGTCTTGTAAAATATCTTCATTTTTTTCGATGGTTCTTTTCGCAAATGTCGGCACGGACAGAAAAATACAACAAACATTAACAAACACGGCTTTTTTCCGATATGCATATAAACATAATAAAAAGCGGGCTGACAGCATGGAAAAAGAAACTGCTCCCAGTCAGAGCGAGTGGCTGATTATGGAAGGTGTCCCATTAAACCGTTTGTGGCAAAAAGGCGTATTCTCCATTACAGCAGAATCACGCCTTTTTCAAATTCCATTTGTTCTTAGAGGCTTTTATTTGAACACTCCCATTTTATAGGACTATTCGCTCTCCACTTCCCGCATCAGCCACCGCATCCCATAAGCCGGAAGCACCACATTCCGGGCCTCCATCCGCTCTCCGGTCAGAAGCTCCGCATACATCCCCTCCTCCTGAATCCAGGCAGTACGTTCCTCTCCGCTGAAATTAAAGAGCGCCGTCAGCTTCTCGTCCTCAAAGGCCCTGTTCACGCAAAGCACCGCCGAATCATGGGTATCCACGGTCCAGACTGCCGCCTGATTCAAAAATACCCGATGGGCCGCCCGCAAGTCCTCCATCTTCCGAATGCAGTCAAAAATCTCTTTTTGGTAGCTTCCCTCCACTTTCCGAAGTCCTGCTTTCTCCCAGGAAAAGCTTCCTCGGTGAAGATAACGGGAATCCTCCGCTTTCTTTGGATCCTTATGGTATTCATTGTCATTAAACTGCCCAATCTCATCCCCGCTGTAAATCACAGGAATTCCCGACTGCACCAGCATATACCCATGAAGCATCTCAATAAAACACAAGGCATTTTCTCTATCCTTCTCATCTCCATCCTCAACGGCTTTCTCCAGGCCGCACAGAGAAGCCGTAGTTCCGCAGAGACGTGCGTCTCCGGAGGTGGGATCATCATTATAAAGCTCGCCCTTAGCCATGGATCCCGGCCATTTTCCCGTTAGATAATCATTGAGGTACTTCTTATGGGGAACCTCCTCCATTTCCTTCGCTTCTTTCAGCCAGTCATAATCCAGCCCCCAGCCAATATCATCATGACACCGGAGATAATTCAGGAACACATATTCCTTGGGCAGAGTGTTCACAATATCCATCTGCCGCTTTAAGAGAGCCACATCCCCCGTAGCCACCGTATGCCAGGTGGTTGCCATGGTCGTCACATTGTAGAGCATATGACACTCCGGCTTCTCCACCGTACCGAAATAGGGTACCACTTTCACCGGCTCCATAACCACCTCGCCCAGAAGCAGCACGCTCGGGCAGACAATCTCGCAGATCATCCGCAGCATCCGCACAATATTATGCACCTGGGGAAGATTCCGGCAGGTAGTTCCAAGCTCTTTCCAGATGTAAGGAACCGCATCAATCCGGATAATGTCCACTCCCTGATTGGTCAGATTTAAAAGGCAGTCCGTCATATCATGAAATACAACGGGATTTCTGTAATTCAAATCCCACTGGTAAGGATAAAATGTGGTCATCACGTACTTCTTCGCATCCTCAAGCCAGGTAAAATTCCCCGGCGCCGTTGTGGGAAATACCTGGGGGCAGGTCTTTTCGTACTGTCCCGGAATCTCAAAGCTGTCAAAGAAGAAATACCGATCCTGATATTCCTGCTCTCCTGCCCTGGCCCGCTTTGCCCACTCATGCTCCTCCGAGGTATGGTTCATAACAAAATCAAGGCATACGCTTAAGCCTTTCTTATGGCAGGTGTCCGTAAGCTTTGCCAGATCCTCCATAGTTCCCAAATCCGGACGCACCTTTGCAAAATCTGACACCGCATAGCCGCCGTCGCTCTTTCCCTCCGGAGAATCCAGAAGCGGCATCAGATGAAGATAATTCACTCCGCATTCCTGGATATATGGCAGCTTCTTTTTCACGCCTTTCAGATCTCCCGCAAAGGCATCCGTATACATCATCATTCCTGCCATATCGTTGCGTTTATACCAGTCCGGATCTGCTTCACGAACCCGATCCAGCTTTTTTAGAGCATCCTTGCGTTCTTTATAACGCTCTTCCAATCTGCTGCATAAATATGAGAATCCGTCCTCCGGGTACAACTCACAGTACAGCCATTTCAATTCTTCATAATGCCGTTCTTTCCGCTTCTGAAATTCCACCATATCTTTCATTGTCGTTCTCCTACTTCCCATTCAAATAAATTTCAGTTTTATTTAACAATAAATCTTTCCATGTGTCAATCCTGTTGAAACGAACAAGGCAGGTGACCACAGCCGCTCTGCCTGAAGCCGAACGCTGCACCATGGCCGCCTGCCTTTGGAGCAATCATTCTTTATGCTAAATCGCCCTCTCGCACCTCATATGGAACAACTGTTGAACGTGCTATTTCGTGTGCCTAATTTTTCATTTTTGTTGTTCCGGAAAAATTCTTAATGAGCAATCGCTTTCTCTGTCTCTTTGTCAAATACGTGAATCTTATCCGTATCCAGAACAAAGTCAACTATATCATTCTCTCTTGCTGTTGTGCTGGAATTTACTCTTGCAGTCATCTGGGTTCCGCACATATCAAAATACAGATAAACCTCTGCTCCAAGGAGTTCATATACATTTACTGTTCCCTTTACCACCGCCTGGTTCTTTGCTCTTGTGGATGCCGGATCGCTTACGTCCTCCGGACGGATGCCCATAATCACTTCTTTTCCCTTATAACCGCCGTCAATCAGCTTCTTGCCCTTTTCCGGAGAAAGGGGAACACGGTAGTCGCCGGCCTTTAAGTATACATCCTGTCCCTCTGCCTCGCAAACCGCATCAACAAAGTTCATCTGAGGAGATCCGATAAATCCTGCCACAAACAGATTATCCGGCTCGTTATACAGGGTCTGAGGGCTTGCAATCTGCTGAACCACGCCGTCTTTCATAACAACGATTCTCGTTCCCAGAGTCATGGCTTCCGTCTGGTCATGGGTTACATAGATAATGGTTGCACCCAGTCTCTGATGCAGCTTGGAGATCTCCGTACGCATCTGCACGCGCAGCTTGGCATCCAGATTGGAAAGAGGCTCATCCATCAGGAATACCTTGGGATTGCGCACAATGGCGCGGCCCATGGCAACACGCTGGCGCTGTCCGCCGGAAAGAGCTCTGGGCTTCCGGTCAAGAAGCTTCTCCAGATCCAGAATCTTAGCCGCCTCCCGGACTTTCTTGTCAATCTCATCCTTGGGTGTCTTCTTGATCTTCAGTCCAAATGCCATGTTGTCATACACTGTCATATGGGGATACAGTGCGTAGCTCTGGAATACCATTGCAATGTCTCTGTCTTTCGGCTCCACATCATTCATAAGCTGGCCGTCAATCTTAAACTCACCATCTGAAATGCTCTCCAGACCTGCAACCATACGCAGAGTGGTGGACTTTCCGCATCCGGACGGGCCTACGAAAATAATAAACTCCTTATCCTCAATCTCCAGATTAAAATCCTTTACTGCCTCATATCCGTTGGGATATCTCTTCCAGATATTTTTAAGTGATAAACTTGCCATCAGTCTCTCCTCCTATTTTGAGTTCCGCAAAATTCGCTCCAGCACCCTTTGTCTAGAACAATTCCCAGCCACAAAATGACGTGTCTGTAAATTGTTCTGGTGCTGTCGGAATTTTGCTGTTTTTGAGTTCCGCAAAATTCGCTCCAGCACCCTTTGTCTAGAACAATTCCCAGCCACAAAATGATGTGTCTGTAAATTGTTCTGGTGCTGTCGGAATTTTGCTGTTTTTAAGTTTAGCAAAATTCCATAATTATATCTTTACATATCTTACTCTAGTTTTTCTCTAATCCCACACAAGATCCTGTTTCACAGTGCTTTCACTGCAATTTTCGGTGAAGCCTCATTTCCTCCAGGAATTCTTCGTTAGGCTCCATGTAAATCAGGTCATTTCCCACTTTCATGGTATAGACCCGGCCCTTTTCCCATCCGGAGGTAAAATCACGAACCTTACAGCCGGCCACATTTTTCCGTCCCTCTGCCACATACTCCATGTCCTTGCGGTCGCAGCGGTAAAGATCCTTTCGCTTCTCCTTGCGGATGATTTTCGATACTTCAAAATCTCCATTTACGTACACATACTCATATTCATATCGCCAGCTTCGAAGCAGCAGAATGCCTATGACCACAAAGGCCAGCACCGGCAGAAACAGCACCGGATATATAATTGTGTCCACTACAAGCACCACCATAGCTGCCATAAGCACTGCTTTCAGCAGGCGCTTTCCTTTCGGCATTACATAGGGGATAAACCATTCCAGTACAACATCTTTCATTTTGCCGCCTCCTATTTTAGTTCCGCACCCTTTTCCAGTACACTCTTACCTAGAAGCATTTCCGGCCGCAAAAGCATGTGTCCGTAATTGCTTCTGTGCACTGTTCAAAGGCTGCTGTTTTTAGTTCCGCACCCTTTTCCAGTACACTCTTACCTAGAAGCATTTCCGGCCGCAAAAGCATGTGTCCGTAATTGCTTCTGTGCACTGTTCAAAGGCTGCTGTTTTTATATCGCTCGAATATGATATTGAATTGCCTCATACTGCAAAAGGCCGTTTGGAACGGGAAGACCGGCACTCATGAGAACCTGGCCGGAAAAATGCCCCTCCATCTCCTCCACCTGGTAATACATTCCGGGATTCAGGCCCTTTGCCTTTACGCACCGCTGCGCATCGTTGGCCTCCTTTTCCATAATTACCAGGGATATCAAGGCTTCTTTCTGATCCCGGGATACATGCTCCCAGGCCACATACTCCATAAAGGTATAAGGATTGGTAAGCCTGAAATAATCGCCCTCTGCAATCAATGCATAATCCTTTTTATAGCTCTGTATCTGCTCCCTGCAGATCTGTTTCTCTTCCTGTATCATTTTGGTGGAATCCAGCTCATAGCCCAGAATTCCGTCCATAGCCGTTACCCCTCTTGTCTTTATGGGCACCGTCCGCCCTGTCTGATGGTTGGGGCAGACCGACACGTGGGATTCCATGGCGGAAACCGGATATACGAACGTGGTCCCGTATTGAATCTTTAAGCGGCACACCGCATCCGTGTTGTCACTGCACCAAATCTGGGGCTGGTAGTAAAGCATTCCCGGGTCAAAGCGTCCGCCCCCTCCGCTACACCCGCAGAACAGAACCTCCGGATGCGTCAGGATAATGCGGTTCATAATGTCGTACAGACCCAGGATATAACGGTGATAAATCTCGCCCTGTTTCTCTTTCTCGGCAATGGCTGACCAGGCATCCGTGATAAACCGGTTCATATCCCATTTTACATACTCAATCCTGGCACTGCCCAGCACGCCGTTGATGGATGTGACAATATAGTCCCGCACATCCTCTCTGGACAGGTCAAGCACAAGCTGATATCTTCCTCTGGAGGGCTGACGTCTCGGCATCTGCAGGCACCAGTCCGGATGTTTCCGGTAAAGCTCGCTGTCCTCGGACACCATCTCCGGCTCAATCCAAATGCCGAACTTTAAGCCCATGGCATGGATTTCATCCGAAAGCCCCTTTAAGCCGCGGGGCAGCTTTGCCGTGTTCACATCCCAGTCTCCCAATGCCGCATTGTCATTATTCCGGTTGCCGAACCAGCCGTCATCCAGAACAAAAAGCTCAACCCCCATGTCCACGGCATCACCTGCAATCTTTAAAAGCTTTTCCTCGTCGAAGTCAAAATACGCCGCCTCCCAACTGTTTATCAGGATAGGCCGTTCTTTCTTTGCATAAGGGCTTTTACACAGGTTTTCACGGTATACATTGTGATACAAATGGGTCAGATGGGTAAGTCCCTGCCCTGAGTAAGCCAGCACCACCTCCGGTGCCGTAAAGCTCTCCCCCGGCTTCATCTGCCAGGAAAAATGCTTGGGATGGATGCCCATGACAATCCGTGTCTGATCATACTGGTCCTTTTCCACCTTGCACATAAAGTTGCCGCTGTATACAAAGGAAAATCCATAGCAGCGTCCGTAATCCTCATTTGCGGCGCTCTCGCAGAGAACCGCAAAGGGATTGTGCTGATGACTTGAGGCCCCCCGAAAGCTTCCTACGGTCTGAATCCCGCAGGCAAGGGGGTTCCTGCTCCATTCCCGCTCCATGGTGTGGCGTCCGTCAAAATGAATGAAATCATAATCGGAATCCATAAAATCCATGGTCATTGACATAATGCGGTTTAAATAAATGGTATCCTCACTCTGGTTGATGACCCGAACAGACCGGGTAATAATATCCTTTTCTTCCAATACACAATAGCAGAGCACCACCGTAAGCTGTGTCACGGCATCCGTAAGCCAAATCTCCAGAGTGTCTGCCGTGTCTTCTTGCGTTGTCCAAAGGGAGGGAAGACCTGCCAAATGGTACTTGCCGGAATAAATCTGATATTTTGCCACCTTTCCCACAAAGGCATAGCTTCCGTCCCCGTTTTTTATTTCAATACTGCTTAATCGATAATCAGAGCTTCCGTCACTTGAGAACTCCTGCGGTAGGAAGTCTAAAGAAAATGTACGGTCATTTCCCGCCTCATAGGGGTTGGGAGAAAAGCCACGGTCCTGCAGCTGTATCAAATAACTCAAATCCTCGTCTTCCAGCCGTTCTCCATAATATAAATGCAAAAGATATCCATAATCGCTTATCTTCATCTGATAAGTGCTGCTCTTTGTCTGTAACAGAAATGTTTTTTTGCTTTCTATATATCTGACTGACATCTATGTAGTCCTCCAACGTAGGTAAAGTGATAGAACTATTTTATTACTTGCCGCCCGTCATTGCAACACCCTCGATGAACTGCTTCTGGAAGAACAGATACAGAACCACCATGGGGATCATAGCTAAGAGGGAGCCGGCCATCATAACCGGAAAGTTGGTGTTAAACTGACCTCTTAAGGTTGCAAGACCAGAGGACAGAGTCATCATCTTCAAATCTGTGTTGGCAATCAGGGGCCACATCAGGTCTCCATAAGCAAACACCGCCGTAAATACGGCCAGAGCTGCCATGGAAGAAGTAGTCAGGGGCACCATAACTTTCACAAAGGTCTGCCACTGGTTACAGCCGTCCAGATAAGCCGCCTCGGAAATCTCGTCGGGGATTCCCATATAGGCCTGCCGTAAGAAGAACGTACCGAAAGCACTTACAAGACCCGGAAATACCAGGGCAAAAATCGTATTGGTCAGTCCCAGCTTCGCCAGCATCTGATACTGGGGCGTGATGAAGATCTGGGAGGGAAGCATCATCTGTACCAGAACCAGGGAGAAGAGGAGATTCTTTCCCTTAAAGTTCAGCTTTGCAAATGCATAACCCGCCATGGAACTGAATGCCACCGCACAAACCACACGCCAGAAAATCAACAGGATGGTATTCTTGTAAAGGGCCCCAAAGGGAAGACTTGCCATAGCGTCCTTAAAGTTATCAATAATCCACTGTGCCGGGAAGAAATCCGGTGGAATCTGCATACTCTCGGCTACCGTCTTAAAGCTGGTCAGAAGCATCCAGATAAAGGGGAAGATCATAATGATGGACCCAATGATGAAAAACAAATACGTGCCTGCTGTCCGAAGCTTTTGATTTCTCTCTAATGAATTGGATTTCATACTTCTTCACCTCCTATACTTCGTAATTCACCCATTTCTTCTGTCCCCAGAACTGGAATGCCGTTACAATACCGATAAGAAGAACGGTCCAGATTACCACTGCGGATCCATAGCCTTTATTGCCGGCCACGAAAGACTCACGGTAGAACAGGAACATCAGAGACTGGGCACTTGTCAATGCCGGGTTTGATTCCTCTACAATCATGTAAATCAGGTCATATACTTTCAAAGAGGACATCAGACGCATAATCATAACTACAAACAAGGTCGGAGAAACCATAGGCAGCGTAATGTGGAAAAACTGCTGAATCTTGGTTGCCCCGTCAAGGCTTGCCGCCTCATAGTAGGACTTGGAGATATTCTGAAGTCCTGACAGAAGAAGCACCGCATCGTAACCGATGGCACTCCAGATTGCCACGATGGCACAGGTCACCATAACCACGTTAGGATTGGTAATCCAGTTTACGTTATGTCCCAGGAGGGTATTGATGATACCATACTCGGTGTTGAACATCCACTTCCACACCATGGCAACCGCTGCCGGAGCTACAACCATAGGCAGGAAGAAGATGGCACGGAAAGCCGTTCTTCCCTTAATCTTTGTGTTCAGCATAACCGCAACCACCAATGCCAGGAAAATACCAAGGGGCACGGTCAGGAGACAGAAATAAATGGTATTTAAGTTCGCTCTCCAGAAGTCTGCGTTGGTGAACATGTTGATATAGTTGGTCAAACCGTTAAATTCATAAAAGCCAAAGGGCTTTGTCTTTGTAAAGCTCAATTTTAAGGTGTCAATAAACGGGTAAAGATTCAGCACAATCAAGCCGATGATGGTGGGTGCCACCATGATATAGCCCCACATACCCTCGGTCTTGGCGAACTTGCCCGCCTTGCTGTTATTTGCCATGTATAAGCCTCCCCTCTACTCTGCTTCCGCCGTATCGATGTAGCTCTGAATATTATTAAGTCCATCCTCTAATGTAGATTTGCCGGAGTAAATACGAAGAAGCTCATCAGAAACTTTTGGCTTCCATACGGAACGGGAAGCATTGTTCACGCTCTGCACACCGTAATCAAACATATCTACACATTTCTGGACATCCAATTTATAGTCAAACTGGTCAAATACCCCAACCCAGGTATCCTCAAGGCCGATGTAAGCCGGGATCGCTGCTCCGGACTCACCCTGGATACGCTGTCCCTCCTCGGAACCGAAGAACTTGAGCACATCCTTTACAATCTCCAGGTTCTTGCCCTTTGCCGCAGTTGCATAACACAGACCATTGGAAATGGTGGCTCTTCCGTCACCCTCCGCAGGATTCGGACACTTGGGAAGCACTGCCACGTCCCATTTTCCCTGCATCTCCGGATAATTCTGCATGGATGCAAGAAGATTCCAGTTTCCCTCCAGATACATGGAGCCCTGCTCTGAGAAGAATGCCGTTCCGGGAGAAGTCTCCGCAAAATAATTTTGATCCGGGCACCAGTCCTCTTTCTGAAGATTGATGTAAAACTCCATGGCTTCCCGGGTAGCCGGATTGTCAAAGCCGCCTTTTGACTTATCCTCAGTTAATATGTAGCCGCCGTTCTGGTATACGAAGTTCCAGTATCCAAGCTGATCGTCTCCGTAGGCCATGTAGCCGTATTTGCCGGTGGCATCATACACCTTTTGGGATACTTCCGTCAGGTCGTCCCAGGTCCAGGTATCATCGGGATAATCTACCTTTGCAGCATCAAACATCTCCTTGTTGTAAACCAGACAGACCGTATCCTTATCCTTGGGGATGCCGTAATATCTGCCGTCGCTTCCCTGGATATTTGCCAGAGAGATTTCTGAAAAATGATTCTTGTAATAGTCGGGATCTTCGTCATTATAAAGATCCGTCAGATCTGCAATCATGCCGTAATCCGCATACTTTAAGATCTCATTGGTATGCATCCAGAACACATCCGGCATCTGATTGCTGATTGCCGCTGCCTCCAGCTTGGTCCAGTACTCGCTCCAGCTCGTAACCTGAACCTCAATTACCACATCCGGGTTCTTTGCGGTGTAGGCATCACACATTTCCTGCATACCATCTCTCTGGTTCACATCCCAGATCTGGAATGTCAGATGGGTCTTGCCGTCGGAAGCCTTTCCGCACGCAGCTAATCCAAAAGCCAAAACCACGACCAGAAGAGCTGCAAGTAATTTCTTCATGTTCTTCACAAGTTTCCCTCCTTAATATGGACATATTCAACCGAATTTGTGGATTTTTTCTATACAAATCACACAATATCCGGTTTAGAAATAGTGAATAAAACAATTCCACCCTGGCCAGGTGTTGGAACAAAATTGGGTATATTAGATAATTACACCCTAAATATCGTAAAAATTATAACATTTCCACGGAAGTATGGTAAATATACTGTCTGCAATTTCTATATGCCAAAATGCTAGATCTATACAAAAAATGTATAATCCATTAAAATTTTGATATATATGAAGAAAGCGGAGTTAAGCCGTAAAAAGGAAAGACAGGGGATTATGCCCTGCATAATCCTCTGTCTTTCTTCTATAAATATTCCATATCAAAGGGTTTCTTAATTATGTAACAAATATACTCTTAAGCATTCTTATCCTTTATTGTAGAGAAAATAACCGCAAGTACAATAATGGCACCTTTCAACATCATCTGAGGATAAGAAGAAACATTCAACAGATCCAACAGATTATTAATAATCCCCAGAATAAACACACCAATAATAACACCACTGATATTTCCCTTGCCGCCTGTAAAGCTTGCTCCGCCAATTACAACAGCAGCGATACAGTCATTTGCCAGCTCCTCCCCATTCGTAGGCGCTCCAAGTCCCAGCCTTGCCGTCATTAGCACTCCGCCGATGGCACAGCAAAATCCAGAAAAAATATAAGGGAACATTTTCCATGCAAGGGTATTAATCCCCGAGAGCTTTACCGCTTCTTCATTTCCGCCGATGGCATAGGTAATACGCCCAATAATTGTTTCACGCATAATAAACATTGTCCCAAGAATCATAACAATCATAATGATTGTCAGCATGGGAATTCCTGCGATTTTACCTTTTCCGATAAAAGTCATTACCGCCGCGCCATTTGCCTGCTTCCAAGATACTGGTGAGGAACCAGTATACCAATAGGCGATACCTCTGGCAAATTCCATCATGCCAAGGGTAACAATGAAAGGCGCAATTTGCAATGCAGAAACAATAAATCCATTCACAAGTCCGATTACCATACATATCAAAAGTGTTCCCAAAAGGGCAGTTCCAAAATTACTATGATTCAAAAATGAAGCCATGAACACACTTGCAACAGCCAAATTAGAACCCACACTCAGATCAATACCGCCTGAAAGAATGCAGGTGAACATCCCCAGGCTAACAACCATAACTGATGCCTGCTGAATCAATAAATTCTGCATATTGATTTTTGTAAAAAACACATCGGAAAGAACGGATGCAATCAAAATCATCAATGCAAGTACTCCAATAGGAATTGCCTGTGTCTTAAAATACCCCTTTACTTTTGCACTCATATTCATATCTGTTTCTCCTTATACATACACTGCAGAATTAATTCCGTACACTCCAGTTCCTCTTTTCCTACTTCTCCCACCACATAGCCGCCGCGCATAACAATGGTCCGATCACACACTCCCTGTATCTCTTCAATCTCTGAGGAAATCACAAGAATAGATTTTCCCTGTTTCCTGAGTCTTTCCAAAAGATTGTAAATCTCCGCCTTTGCCCCTACATCAATTCCCTGGGTAGGTTCATCAAAAATCAAAATATCCGGATCTGCGGTAAATGCCTTTGCAATCACTATTTTCTGCTGATTACCTCCGCTCAGTTCCTGTACCGGGCTTTCTATGGAAGCCATTTTCACCTTCAAATCTCTGCATAATTGCTGTATCCTTGTAAACTCTTTCTTTTTATCACAGATTCCATGTGCAGCAATGGAGTCAAGTCGTGAAAGGGATATATTTTCCCGAATAGGCCGACACAAAACCATAGCCTGCTTTTTTCGATCCTCCGGTGCAAGAAAAATTCCTGCTTTTGCCGCATCAGCCGGAAATCGAAACCTTACCTCTTTACCTTTCACACGCATTTTTCCGCTTTTTATTTTATCCACACCCAAAACAGCCATTGCTGTCTCTGTTCTTCCGCTTCCCACCAGGCCGGCAATTCCAAGGATTTCTCCTTCCTTCAAAGAAAAACTTACATCATGAATCTTATGGGTTGATACCTGCTCCAGTTCCAGCACTGCCTTGTCACTAAGAGGATGCCCCTTTTCCTGACAATACATAGCTCCAAGATTCTTTCCCAACATATGTGCAATCAAATCGTCCTTTGTAAGATCTGTATTTTCAAGAACAGCCACTAAGCTGCCATCTCTCATAATTGATATGCGATCACTTAACTGGAACACTTCTTCCAACCTGTGGGAAATGTAAATCATCGTAATCTGTTCTTTTTTCAAAGACTCAATAATTTCAAAAAGAATCGTTACTTCACTGTCTGACAAAACCGCTGTAGGCTCATCAAAAATAATGAGCTTCGGCTTCCGAAACAATACCTTCGCAATAGCCACAAACTGTTTCATGGCACTGCTCAATTCCTTTACTGGTGTGACAGCATGAATCGGCATATGATAATGTTCCAGTAATTCCTCTACCGCCTTATACATCTGTTTCCAGGGTACTAGTCCTTTTGGCGCATGGGCTTTCTCACCAAGGCAGATATTCTCCGCAACAGTCAGTTCCTCTACCAGCTCCGCCTGCTGATACACCTGTGCAATCCCATGCTTTTTAGCAGCTGCCGTTGTATTTTTCTTAATCTCCTCACCATCCAGAATAATTTTTCCTGTATCCCTTTGATATGCGCCAGTCAGAATCTTCATCAGGGTACTTTTCCCTGCTCCATTCTCTCCAACCAGCGCCATGGTCTCCCCTTTTTGCACCTCCAAAGTCACACCCTTGAGAGCATGTACGACACCAAACGACTTATTGATATCTTTCATTTCAAGCATGGTCTGCATGCACATACCTCCCTGTCTCTTTTACAAGCTATTGATATACGAGGGGCTGTCTCGGACAGCCCCTCTCACAGTTGTTCCAATACCTATTCTTTTTTCACTTCTACCAAGCTGCTTCTGGATCGTAGTAATCATCTACAATATCCGGTGTAACCAGAGTGGGCTCCATCTGAAGGGTTTT
The DNA here is from genome assembly GCA_910574255.1 of Clostridia bacterium. Lineage (GTDB taxonomy): Bacteria > Bacillota > Clostridia > Lachnospirales > Lachnospiraceae > Laedolimicola. The sequence continues at coordinate 23,250 of CAJTAK010000010.1, read as the reverse complement.
TGTAGGAGGAAGTGTTCCATCGTTCAAATAACCCAGAATGGTTCTTGCCGCCGCTTCACCTACCTGATAAGGACTGTTCAGACCAAGGGCAACAATGGGACCTCCATCCTTCATAATTTCAAGGGCGCCTTTGGAACCGTCTACTGCTCCCATAATCAGATTGTCTGCCAGATCCAGCTGCTCTGCAGCGCTGGTTGCACCTACAATATGTGCATCACAGGTACCAATAATGCACTTTAGATTCTGATTTGCTGATAACATATTCTGCGCCGTCTCCAGTCCAGACTCTTCAGAATATGCCCCTGCATAAAGGAATGCAGCCTCCACAATCCGTCCCTCTGTATCTACTGCCGCAATTGCGTCTCTGGCACCCTGATTTCTCAGTGCTGCGATGGAGTTGCCGTCTGTACCGCCGATCAGACCATACTCAATCTCTCCTTCTGGATACATCTCCAGTAATCTCGCTGCCAGTTCTTCTCCAACCATATAGCCAAGCTGATAAGCATCTGTTACGCAGGCCGTTAAGTATGCTGCGCCTTCTTCTGGAGGAACGTCAACCGCAACCACCGGAATTCCTGCCTCACAGGTATCCTCCAGCACAGAAGTCACCGTTTCTTGTGGATTGGCCGGATTGATAATAATCGCATCTACATTCTGAGCAATAAAGTTCTCAACCTGATTTACCTGCTCATTTGCATCGTCATTGCACTCTACAAGCAGTACGTTAATCCCTGCTTCATCCAATAATATTTTCAGATTGTCATAAAGACCCTTAAACCATCCTGTAGATACATTTGTCATGGCACATCCAATGGTATATTTACCATCTGCTTTTAATTCTGGAAGCGTATCTAATTCGATATGCTCCGGATCCGTAGGAATCGAATCATACAAGGCCAGAAGTTCATTGCTCGCAGCATCCTCCTGAGGCTGTTCGCTGTCCTCTTGAACGTTTTCATCCGCAGCTGGTGCCGGATTCTGCTCTTCCTGCCCGGACGAGCAAGCTCCAAATAAGGATATCATCATCACTGCTGACATCACAACGGCCAGTTTCTTCCATAGTTTCTTTCTCATACCTTCATCCTCCTTAAATTTATATTTCTCACATTACTCTACTCAATAATTGCAATCGGACGAATAGGTGAACCCGATCCATGTTTAATCCTGAGAGGTAATGCCATGAAATAGCTTCTTGTTGGCAGTTCACTTAAGTTCATTAACATTTCCATAATAAAAATCTGATTAGGCAGCCAGGAATTTCTGTGTCCATAGGAATGCAGCTCTTCCCCGTCAATGACTGGTGTATCACAGGCTACCGTATCCGAACCAACTGCCTTAACACCTCTGTCAGCAAAGAGCTGACAGGCTTCCTCTGACAGGCCCGGCTCATTTAATGCGTAATACTTCCAAGAAGCATCCGTCTTCCAATACTTCTGCCACCCGAAATCCATCAGAACAATATCTCCCTTCTCTGCCTGATCGCCCATTTCCTTTTCCAAGGCCAGAATCTGCTCCTTTGTAATCCGATCCCCCGGCTTTGCCTTCAGCTTATACACCTCATACTTGATGGCTGGACCGAATATCATGTTTGCCGGATACGTATCAACAGTACAATCCATCATAGCTTCTATAATATGTGCCGGACAGTCTACATGAGCACCCGTATGCTCTCCCATAACCAGACTCTGACAGTAATAGCCGTCATGTGCATGTGTAATTGTAGGATCCACAACAATCTGAGGATGTGTGGGCCATTTCGGCATTCCTTTTTCAATTACCGGGGACAGATCCACAACTTTGGCATTCCTTAAAATCTGATCCAGGCTTTCCCATATACTCATTTTCTTTTCCCCTTTCTATTGTTATTTTATTGTTATGAATTTACCACAAATTTCACAATTTATCAAGATAAATTTGTTGAAATATTATTAACTTTATATTATTTTATTGTTTATACACAAAGTTAATTTATTACTTTTTACAATTCAAACAACTTCGCATACTGATTCCTCCGAAATTTCTTTCAGGTTTTTTCCCTTCCGGAGTTCTTCTAATATTCCGCAGATACATTGGATTTCTCTCTCATTTGTCTGAGGATTCAGCACCCGGAACAGACTGATTGCATCTGGATACTCCTTATTCTGATACTTCAAATCCTCGTTTCTTTCCAGATAGAGCAAAGCTGCGGCCGCAACCAGACGCAATACAAAGGTGTCCTCGCCCTCCTGCTCCATCAATCTCATTGGTCCCATAATCCGTTCTGTAGGCGCAAGCTTTCTCACTGCTGATCGCGCATTTTTCTGAATCGTATCTGAAATATTGGGATTGGAAAATTTCTTCAAAGCCCTTTTGGAAAATTCCGTCTGCTCTTTGGGCTCCACATCCATATATCTGCACAGCGTACGATTCAAGCCTGTCAAAAGCAGTGTGCAATACTGACGGATCAACCCATCATTGGCCGCATCCGAATAAATATCATATTTTAAATATGCACCCAGATAGGAAATACATGCGCTAAGACAGTTATATGTATAAATTTTCCGCTGCAACAGTCTGTCCAGACGAGGTGTTGCCGGGAAATGAGCAAAAGGCAAACGGAACAGCTCCTCATCAATATCATAGGGCAGTTCGGGGTAATCTTCGGAAATAATATCAAGGCTCCCTTCCTTCTCCGGAATACTGGTACAGAAAATCACTCCCTGCGTAATCATGCTGTCCTGTGCTTTACTTCCTTCCAATGCTCTGCGAAATACTACCTTCGGCGCAATTCCATTTTCGCATGCCACAATCCGTACAGGCTCCCCCTTTTTTACAGTTACCTTCTCTAAAAAAGGCATCAGCTCCTTTAAATGCTCCTCCCCCACTGCAGTAAAAATCCAGTCTGCCTGTGCCGCTCTTGTCACTGCTTTCTCATCATCAGGAACAAACGCCTCGTAATTGCGAATCACTGTCTTCGAAGCTTTTGCACCCACCCGGATACCATACTGTCCCCTCTTATTCAATGCTTCCACCAGCTCCACATTCTGATCTACAAAGCAAAGCTTTACATTCTCCTCCTGAAGCAGTCTGGCAATAAATCCCCGTCCGCTGCCGCCGGCACCTATAATCACCACATGTTCAGCCATCTAACCACTCCTTTTCTCTAAGGAATTTCACCTGCCGCTTCACCAGTTCTGCTATCGGCTCCCGGGGCGATATCCCACAGATCTTTTCAAGAATCGCATCTATCCCCTGCTCTTTTCGCAGCTTCTCAAGCTGCAGGGCCGTTGGGTCTTCCCGATTCACAACCGGATAATGCAGTGCTGCGGCCAGTGTAATTGCCAGGGCATCACAGGGAATCCCATACTTTTCCACAAGGCGCAAAGTACCTACAATCCGATCAGAGGGACCTAATTTCCGGATTGGATCACGCCCATGCCGTTCTGTAAAATCTGTTACACTCATATCCTGATATTTTTTCAATGCTTTCTGTGCAAAGGCACACTGTTCAGCAAGAGGAATCCCCATCTCCTTTGCAATCGCAGGATTGATCTCTTCATGTACTCTATGTACGATCTCCGCAATCTCCGGATCATTTGCTGCATCTGACAAAAGCTGCATTCCACGCAGACATCCAAGATAAGCGATAGTTGCGTTTGTAGTATTAAAAGTAAAGAGCTTCTGCTGCAGAAAGCCTGCAAAATTTTCTTTGTAAATCACCCCTTCAAAGGGAAGCAATCTCCCTTTCATCCCGGCCTTATCAATAGGCAGCTCCCAGAAATCAGTAACTGATACAGCATTGTTATCTATCTGCTTTACTTCTTCTGTTGCCTCCACACCCGAACGCATAATTACCGCCTCCGAAATACCTATCCGGGCTTCAAACGCTTCTCTTCGATTCGAACCCTCAAGGGCTTTTAGAATGCTGCTTTTCAGCTGCCTTCCCGGCTCCTTCCAGTTCTCACAGGTGACAATCGTGAATTCATGCTGCAAAGCTTCCTCATCCATAAACTGATAGGCCTTTCCAATAATTCCTGCCAGATCATTCAGATTTTTTCCTCCTACAGAAGTAAATGCAATGTCTGCCTTCTCAAGAGCCCCGGCAATTCCCGCAATATCCTGAAGCCAAATGCAGGTAAAATCTGTTACCCACTGGCTCTTTTGCGGATTTCCCATAACATTTACATAATATCTGCCTTCCTCATTCAATGCTTTCACCAGATCCTCATTCACTTCTACAAAGGTAATATGAAAACCGCTCCGGCTCAAAAGATGGGCAATAAAACCGCGGGCAATCTTTCCTCCTCCAAAAATAACTGCATTCATTACAACTCCTCCTCATTATGGCATTGCTGTTTTCCAAACAACGGCTCCAGATTGTGATAGAGCCTCAAAAAACTTTGATACTTCTTTTCATAAATTAGATGTCTTTTTTGATCCGGCCAATAGACCTTTGCAGGACGGAAAAGTCCACCTGCAAGCTCTTCCACTGTTTTTTTCGGGTGAAGCGCTGCAATCGCCAAAATAGCAGCCCCAGTACAACCAGCTTCTGAAGTTTCCAAGCGAACAAAGGGTACATTCATCACATCTGCCTTCATCTGGTTCCATACTTCATTAAAGCTGGCGCCGCCTGAGATCACCACCTTTTCCGGAAGCTGAGGAAGCCTGTCATAAATAGTTCTCAAAGCGAAGCAGACACCTTCCAGTACAGATAGGGCCAGCTCCGGCTGTCTGTGACTGCGATTTAAACCAAAAAATACGCCCCGTGCATCCCGGTTATTCCAAGGATTGCGTTCTCCTTCCAGATAAGGAAGAAAAATCGGTCCCTGCTCCTCTGCCAAAGGCAGTCCCTTTGGCCGCTCAAACAAACGTTCAAAATAGGCTTTTACATCCGGCTCTCCAAGCATATCCTTCACAAACCATTCCACCGCCTGTCCGCCAGAAGAGGTTACACCATAGAAAACCTCCCGCCCATCCAAAAACGGTACACGGTTCAATCCCTCATAAGCCTTTTGTTCTATTCTTTTTCGCAGAGTTACGCATCCCAGATGTTCTGACGTCCCTGTCAAATCCATTCCAATACAGCTTCCCGTTAAGGCACCCATGCCCAGAAAGGCCGCATTCATATCATTCCAACCAACAATTACAGGAATCCCCGCAGGTAACTGTTCAAAGCCCCTTACTCCCTTTTTCAGATATCCTGCAATTTCATATGGCTTTTTCACCTTTGGAAGAAGCTCTGGCGATTCCCCAATAAACGTCATGATCTCCGGCACAGCCTTCCCGGTTTCTGCATGCACCAGTCCTTTTAAGCTTGCAGCATCAGAAACCCAGCAGCCAGTCAGATGATAAATTACATAATCCTTAATCTGTACAAATCGGGCCGCCATCTCCAACAGACCTCTTTCATGGTTGTGAAGCCACCGAAGCTTTGCAATGCTATAGGCGGGTGTCACTACCATATCCACTCCTGTCAGGTATTCTGTTTCCTCCTTGGAAAACTTCTGTGTAAATTCCAGCGCCTCATCCCATGCACGCATATCCATCCAGGAAATCAGATTAGTAACCGCCTTTCCTCTGGAATCAACCAAACACTGAGCTGCGATCTGAGCACTAAAGGAAATCGCCTGAATCTCAGAAAGCTCTATTCCCTGCCTTTCCAGATGGCACACTGCCTCACACACTCCCTGATAAATCTCATCCGGCTTCTGTTCTGCATACCCTTCCTTGGGAAACAAAAGCGAGTACCTTCCTTTTCCCAAAGCAAGCATATCTCCCTTTAAAGAAAAAACTGCCGCTTTACAGGAGGATGTCCCAATATCTATTGCCAAAATACCCGGAATCATAACAATACCTCACATAAAAATAACAAAGAACTATTAACATGCCACTTATTAATTATGATAATAGCATGCTTATAGTTCTTTGTCAATAATTTATTGTTATTTTATTGTGATTTTATTGTTAATTTAGCGTTTTATATTTGTTATTTAAATGTTTCATTAGAAGAAGTGACAAGACGAACCTGCATCATTTCTGCCAAATATTCTGCCTTTTTTGTTGACTCATCACTTATCCAGATCTGAAACGCACTAAGATGTGCAAAATTTATCACTGCTGGATGTCCTATCTTTTCTGCTTCGGCCATAAGGAACCGCTCCTGGGCATTTTCTATAATGGTTGCTTTAATCTTTCCATCAATCTGAGAGGCCGATGACAGATCTCCCTTATCAGAAATTCCCCTTGTCCCCAAAAATGCTTTCTGAATATTAAAGGAGCTCAGACTCTCAATCGTTTCATAACTGGCAAAGGAATTCAGCCATCGGTCTACCTTCCCTGGCAGCGCATAGATATTGTAATTTGTTTTCTGGAAGCAGCGGTTAATCACAGGCAGGCTGTTTGTTATAATTGTCAGATGCTCCGGAAGCAGCGTTGGCTCACAGAACAGCATGGAAGCCGTTGTTCCCGAATCCACATATATAACATCCTCCTCTTCCAGAAAGGAAGCTGCCAAAGCGCCTATCCGGCGCTTTGACTCTACGCTCATAACCTCTCGCTCTTCATAAGAGGTAGGAACCGGATAGGATTTACAGGATATCCCTCCATACTTTTTCTCTACTATCCCTTTTCCTGCCAGCTCATTGATATCTGAGCGTACCGTATTCTTATGAATTGAAAATTTTTCGCTCAATTCCTCTACCGTTACAAACTCCCGTTTGGAAATATATTCCTCCATTTGCTTCAGCCGCTCTGCTTTCATCCTCGTTCTCATACCGTACAATTTTCCTTCCTGTGTTCCATCTGTATTTCTCTTGAAATTCACAATTATATTGTAATATAACAATATACTAACACAATTTTACAATAATGTAACTATTATTTTGGAATATTTTTATAAATACAGAATTTATGAAAAACTGCTTCCTCTTGACAAAAGACTATGAATATTGTACAAAAAATGTATACCATTCAGGTTGGACAGACTTTGATCAGCAGAGTCTAATAAGAAAATGACATGCGAGCAAGACAGACAGCCTCCAGAAAGGAGATGCACTATGAGTAATCACTTGTTTAACATCTTCCCTAACGAACGCTACATGGATCTAACGCTTTACCAATATGGCTGGGAACAGTGTCTTCCTGCCCATTCTTATGGTCCTGCTTCACGGAACCATTACCTGTTTCACTACATAATCAAAGGCAAAGGTGTCCTGCATCATACAGACAGCCTTGGCCAGACTCACATCTATAACCTAAAGCACCACCAGGGCTTTCTTATTACTCCACAGCAGGTAAATACCTACATTGCAGATAAAGAAGACCCCTGGGAATATGCCTGGGTTGAATTTGACGGACTCCGGGTAAAGGAATTTCTGGAAACTGCAGGGCTTACGGAGCATTCTCCCATCTACCGGAGCTCTAACCGGGAGCTGCGGGGCAGTATGAAAGAAGAGCTTCTCTCCATTATTCAAGGTAAGGAGCATTCCTCCCTTTATCTGATCGGCCACCTTTACCTGTTTTTAGATCTGCTGATTCAATCTTCCTTTAACCGTAAGGAATTTTCTGCCGGAAGGCTGAAGGACTTCTATATCCGGGAAGCCATCAGCTTTATTGAGCAGAATTACAGTCATCCCATTACCGTAGAAGATATTGCCATCTTCTGCAACCTGAATCGGAGCTATCTGGGCAAGATCTTCCGGGATGAATTAAATAAGACGCCCCAACAGTTTCTCATCTACTACCGGATGAACCGGGCGGCGGAGCTTTTAAAATTCTCCGAGACAACCGTGGGGGAGATCGGCAAGCTGGTAGGCTACCCCAACCAGCTTCATTTCTCCAGAGCCTTTAAAAATGTGTTCGGGATTCCTCCTACGGAATGGCGGAGGGAGAATCGGCTTTATCAGCCTGTGAAAGAAGCCTAAAAGCGAGCCGCAGTATTTGGCAGATAATCACCTTATACTGCGGCTCTAAAAGAGATTTATAATATCATCACTCTTATTACTCACCGAGATCAGCACTGTCTCTGTCCTGCATCAACAGTTTTGTAAGTTCCGTCAGCTTTACAAGCTCCGAAACCTCCGTATATTCCTGGCAGGAATGCACCAATTCCATAGCGCTTGAAAGAACCAGCCCCGGAATGCCATGGTGGTACAGATTGCTCTGGTCGCTTCCGCCAAAGGTTTTTACCAGTGTGCACGGCAGTCCCAGCTTTTCGCAAGCCCTCCGAAACCGCCTGACGCAAATGTGTTCCTTTGGTGTACGGTAGGCACGGATCCGAATCTGATAATCCATCCTGCTGCTTCCTCCGGCTTTCTCTGCCTCTTCCCTAAAAAGCTCATCTATCTTCCGGGTCTGCTCCATGGCCTGCTCATGAGAATAACTCCGCACTTCTCCCACCAGCTGACAAAGCTCCGGAACAATATTGCTGCTGTTTTCCCCTCCATGAATTGCTCCGATATTTACGGTCATGTCTTCACCCACACGGCCTAGCTCCATCCGGGCCACGGCCTTTGCTGCTATGGCAATGGCATGGATTCCCGTCTCCGGAGAAAGGCCCGCATGGGCAGCCCTGCCTTTGACTTCAATCCGGAACTGAATCAGCGTAGGTGCCTGAAAGGCTGCAGTCCCCACCGGTCCTGTCAGATCCAGTATGTAAGATTCCTTCGACTTCACCCTGGTATAGTCAAAAACTTCACTTCCCCGAAGATGCTTTTCCTCTCCGATGAAAAAGATAACCTCCAGATCCCTGCATTCACCGCCCTCTTCCTCAATCTCCTGCAATGCCTCCAGAATAGCCGCTGTACCGGACATACAGTCTGCACCGAGAACGGTTGTGCCGTCACTGGTAATCCGGCCGTCCGTTCCAAGGAGCGCCTTCTTTCCCCTTGCAGGCTCTACCGTATCCATATGGGTGGAAAATAAAATGGGCGGCCCTGCAAGAGTTCCTTTGCGAAAGCCATACACATTTCCGGCTGTTCCCCCGTAAAGACTTCCCGCTTTGTCCTCCTCCACGGCAAATCCCAGCCGGGTAAGCCTCTCTTTCAGAGCATCTGCCATCTGACGCTCCTGAAAGCTGGGGGCATCAATTGCTGCCAATTGCTGAAATGTTTCTGTCAATCGTTCCCTGTTAATCTTCTTTCCTCTCTCTTCCATATTTATACAAGCCTCTTTTCTTATCATTTTAATCTGTTCATAAGATCTCATTTACCGTTTTTATCATGTGATAATTTTATTGTGTTCGCTTTTGAGCCAAATGTCAATACCTCAGCAGATAAGAAACCGCCTGAACCGTTACAAAATAATTCTTAATCTTCTCCAATTTCCTTGACATTCTCTTTCTTTTGTGCTATTTTTCAATTAGATATTTATAAACTTATCTAAATATCTAATTTAGAAGGGAGGAAAATCAATGGGATGAATAACGCATTTAAAGCCCTGTCCGATCCCACCCGGCGCAGAATCTTAAAGCTTCTCTCCGACCGGGACTTGACAGCCGGAGAAATCGCAGAATGCTTTGATATTTCCAAGCCTTCCATCAGCCACCACCTGAATACTTTGAAGACGGCCGGGCTGGTATTGGACGAACGAAAAGGGCAGAATATTATTTACAGCTTGAATATGACTGTTTTTCAGGATCTGATCAAATGGTTTTTTGACTTTCAGCAATAGCTGCTTTAATACTATTGTGCAATTATAAAGGAGGTAGCATATCATGAAAAAACAAACCATCTTTTTATTTATACTCTGTGCCCTGTCATTTATCGGCCACCTGTTTGTTCTTCCCTTACTGCCTGATAAGATACCCATTCATTGGAATATCTATGGGGAAGCGGATAACTGGACAGGTAAATTTTCCGCCTTATTTTTAGCCCTGCTGCCTGCTCTGATGCTGATTTTATTCCATGTGATTCCCCGTCTGGATCCCAGAGGGAAGAACTATGAGAAGCACCAAAAGGCTTATGAGGTTTTTATCACGGTTATGATTGTCTTTCTCAATATCATACCCTGGATCACCATCACTGCCGCCTTAGGCTATCCGGTTCCCGTAGAGCGTCTGGTTCCCATAGGTTGCGGTATTATCCTGATCGCCGTTGGGAACTATATGCCTCAGCTCCGCACCAACTATACCATGGGAATCAAGAACCCCTGGACGCTGGAAAGTGAATGGGTATGGAAAAAAACCCACGCCATGGGCGGTATTGTCTTTTGCGTTATGGGCTTTGTCATGGTATTAAACGGCTTCCTTTCTACCCGGTGGATGGCCTATATTTCCCTTGCCGTCATTCTTCTGGGCGTATTGGGACTGGAAATCTACTCCTACCTAATGTTCCGCAAATGGAAAGCGAACATGTAGAACGCCTGCTTTGCTTCTATTATGACATTACCAGGTGACTGCTGCTATGAATATCGGAAGGTTGAATGGACATGTAAGCATCTCCGCCCGGCTCGCTGCCTGCAGGAATAAAGCTCCCGGTGGTTTTGGATAACAAAACCCATGGGAGCTGTTTTGACGCAATGTAATAATTAACAAGGGTAAATTCCCCTTTCAAAACGGGTTCATAAACTATATAGGATGTTTATGGACAAATATCATATTTTATTATATATTATTACATGAGGGCCTCTATGATAAAGCCACACAAAACATTCTACTTTAAGGGGGAACAATATGTTAGAGACACTAAGAAAAAAGGCACGAAAATCAAACATTTGGCGGATTGCTTTATCCATTGTGGGTGTTGTGATACTGCTGGCTATTACAAAATTCGCCATCTTTGATGTCATTACGGGACCCACTCGTATGGACATCACCGAAGACCCGGCAACCTACGAGGGCAAATACGTAACCATTGATGCAGACTTTTTCCTGTACGATTACATAGAGCACACCACTACCACCAAAAAGAAATACGGCGGCAGCAGCACTTCCACAGACGGCTACAGCTACATAGCCTTCCAATGGGTAGATGATTATGAAAACAATTCTTCCGTCTGGTATTTTTACAGCATTTTCCTGAAAACTGACAGACAGCAGGAAATGAGTTCCAAAATCGATCAGACTTTTGATTATCTCATTGACGAGACAGGAAGCACGGCTCCTCCAGAGCCGGTTACGGTCACCGGTGTCTGGAATAAGATGGATTCCCAGACAGAACGGTATTTCCGGGATTCCCTGGCTGAATTAGATATTACGGAAACAGATTACGATGTGTTCTATTTCTATGAACTGGATACGAAAAACATCGGCGGCGTGAATGCCCTGTTATTCTGGGTTATGATGGCGGGTGCCGTCTTACTCATTGTATTTGCCGTTCTCAGCGCCGTTGGCCTTTTCAATGATTCCTATTCCAGGTCCATCCAGCAGTATCTCCAGAGAGACAGTTCCGTCTCCATGGCGACCATCGAGGAGGACTTTAACCAGGCACGGCTGATTGGGTCAGATGTATGGGTCGGAAAAAGATGGACCATCTACATGCAGGGCAACAAGGCTAAGATTCTGGCCAATAAGGATCTGGTCTGGGGATATTACTTTAGGCGTACCGGAAGGAACAGCGTAAGCGAAATGCGTCTCTTTACCAGAGAAAAAAATATGTTCGGTATCAGCTTGTCTGAGGGAAACACCCAGGAAGCTTTAAAGATCTACTCGGCCGAACAGCCTCACATGGTGATTGGATACAGTAAGGATCTGGAAAAGATGTATAACAAAGATTTCAATGCATTTTTGGGATTACAGTACAATTCCGCTCCAAGAGACACCGAATTCTAAAAAAGGGACGGAGCGGGCCATATACCGGCCTGCTCTGTCCCTTTTTTTCAAAAGCTGTAACTGTTCCGTACCAAAAGCTTTGCAGCTGCCTTAGTATTCAATTATTTCATTCACGCACCCGTCTGCGCCATAAGAAAAGTGTATAATCTGGCTTTCCCTGTATTCCTCTGCCAGTTCTTCATATTCCTCTTCGCTTGAATTCATTTCCTTTCCGTCCGTTACAGAAGTATAATGCTCATTTCCATCCTCATCATACGCCACATATGCAGCTTTTTTCAGATAGAGCTGATTATCCTTTTCAGAAATGGCATATTTCTCTATGCCGTGTCCGGATGCCGCAAAAATGCCGTCCCCTGAAAAGGAGATAGGATAAGCCGTTCCATCGCTCATAATGGTTCCAAGGTTTACGGCCCCATCCTTTCCGTAATAATAGACCGTACAATAAATAGCCCCCTGACTTTCCGTCCCTGTATCATACAATCCGTCTGAGGTTACCATAACATAATTTTTATAATCCATATCAAGAAATGCGTAGGCATCCTCATCACCCAATTTTTCAACTACAGGACCATAAGGGTTCTCTTTTTGCTTATGAGCACATGCCGCCAAACACATTGCCATTATCAAAAGGCCTGCGATTGCTGTTTTCGTTTTATTTTTAAGATTCATTTCCCTTTTTCTCCCTCCATCTTTCTATTACATAAGCCACGCTCAATATAACTCCGATTGCAATCAGCAAAATTGCAGGAGCCATAAGCCTCCCGTAGTTGACCGGCGCACTTGTATACTGGCCAACCGCTATGTACCGGTACAGCATGTATTTGATACTGTCGGCGGCATTTTCAAGCGCCACGATAAATAATGATGCTAACGCTCCAATCATAAGAAAAAACAAACCGCTGAGCAATAAAATTGTAAGCTTCTGATTCCGCCGGTTTATTTTTATCATATCCTGCAGTGATATTTTTTCTTCTTTCACAGATCGCCCTCCTTTCAGAAAATCGTCCAAAGAAATCTCGAATAGTTCACATAAAATAATTGCGCTTTCCAAATCCGGCGATGAAATTTCTTTTTCCCATTTTGAAATGGTTTGTCTTGACACATTCATTTTTTCGGCAAGCTCCTCCTGTGTCATTCCTGCCATTTTTCTGATTGTCTTAATTTTTTCGCCTACATTCATCAAAAAACCTCCTTGGGTTCACCTTACAAAAAACCATTGTTATTTTCAAGCAATTGCTTTTAACATTTATGATAAAAAGCTTAACATGGGGTATTTTCCTGCCCCCAACATCATGGCATCGGCACCGAATAATTGCCGAGCTTTCTTAATAAGAAATGCGTCCATAAAATTCCATGGACGCAAAAGGTATTTCAGTAATTATAATAGCCGCTCCCCCGTATACTCACTTTCATTCGTTCCCAATCTTTCCTCCTTCATGGGCCCTTCTTATATTCCAATCCCGGTTCCCGTCAAGGGATCCTCTTCTTCTCTTACATCCCTCTTAAGCAGACTGATTCCAAAGAAAAATGCCCCAATGCCAATAAACAGGCAGCTAACATTGAAAACTAAGGAATTCATTGCTTCCAGCTTCTCAAGAATAACGGTTCCAAAGGTGGAATAAGCGTTAAAGCACAGATGAAAAAGCATAGATGCCATAAGGGTCTTATATTTCAATGCAAGATATCCGCAAATCAGCCCCACCAGAAATGCATAAACTCCCTGAACCAGATTCAGATGCATAATCCCGAAAAGCACGGCCTGCACCACATTGATCACCCAGAAGCCTGCACCGGCCCGTTTCAGACACTCCACCGTAAGGCCCCGGCACACAAGCTCTTCCCCAAGAGGCGCCATAATTACCGTTGCAATGGCGCTAAATATGGTCAGCTCACCGATTCCGGCCGTCTCCATCAAATCATTATAGGATTCAATCTGCTCGGGGCTTATATACTGCCATGCCACAAGAAGCAGTCCGATTAAGCACTGAGCGCCGATTGCAAGGCAAAGGATAATCCCGGCAGACCGCAGGGAAAAGCGGGGCTTCCTCTCCTTTTCCCTTTGCTTTCTCCCCCGGACAATCCATAAATAGTACCAGAGGGCCGAAATCAAAAGCGTCAGCACTTGCGTGACAACCGTAATGCCCATAATATTATCAAAAACCATCTGTGCTCCTGCCGTCACACCGTAACGTATCATATACCATGCCGTAATTACAATACTTGCAATAAATTGAACTCCGATCATCATAAGTACCGGCAGGATACTCATCAGATACCATCCTACTTTTTTCATCATGCTCCTCCAAAATAATTCCCGTTTTTTGAATTTCTTCTTATATCTTATCAGATTTTACTCCAAATCACTACCCCATTTTTACGGACCTTTCCCTCTCCCTGAATACCTTAAAGCCGCCTTGCTATATTACCCCGAAAATTTTAGAGGATAATTAGATAAATCCGTGTTATATTTTCCCGGAAAGGACATGAAACATGAAGCTGATGATACATTTTAGGAGAATACTGGCTATCCGCCTGGCAAAGCTTGCCGCTATCCTTATTCGTTTTTTCCATCTGGGAAATGGAGCCTCGTTTCCCGGATACCTTGCCCGGACCATTGACCCGGAGATTCTGCCTGCCCTGTCTTCTATGGTTCGTAAAAAAATCATAGCCGTCATGGGAACCAATGGAAAAACCACCACAAACAGCATTTTGTACCATGCCCTAAAGGGAGAGGGAAAAAGGGTTATCAGCAACCGGACCGGAGCAAATATGCTGGACGGCATTGTCTCTGCCTTTGTCCTTGGGACAGACAGATACGGAAAGCTTGACGCCGACTATGCCTGTTTAGAGGTTGATGAAAATGCTTCTCTCTATATTCTTCCCAAGCTGCGCCCTGACTGCGTGCTTCTCACCAACATTTCCAGGGACCAGCTGGATCGCTTCGGAGAAATCGATCTGACACGCAAGCGAATCCGGACCGCTCTCTCAAAGCTGCCAAAGGCCAGACTTGTGATTAACTGTGATGATGTCCTGTCCGCTTCCCTTATGGCCTCCTGCCCCAATCCGGCAGTTACCTACGGCATCAACGAGCCGATTTTTGACGACTGTTCCCGTTCCGGGATTCGGGAAAGTATTTTCTGCTGCTCCTGCGGGCAGAAGCTTTCCTATGAATTCTTTCATTATGGACAGCTTGGCATCTACCGATGCCCCGGCTGCGGACAGAAGCGCCCGGAACCGGACTATACCATCTCCCCTGCGGCAGTTCAAAATGGCGCCTATTCCTTTGCTCTTGGCTCCTCCCGCCTGTTCTGCAAAGTGCAGGCTCCCTATAACATTTACAATACTCTTGCTGCTTATGCCGCCTTGTGTGCCTTGAATGCTCCAATGGAACATTTTGAAAAAACCATGACACATTTTGATTTCGGCAATCATCGGGAGCTCACTTTTTTTATTCATGGGGCCAGGGTACAGCTTCATCTGGCCAAAAATCCTGTCAGCTTCCAGCAGAAGATCTCGCTTATCCGAAAGGACCCCAGCCCAAAGGATTTGATTATTCAAATTCATGACAATGCCCCGGACGGAAAGGATGTCTCTTATCTGTGGGATGTGGATTTTCAATATTTGGCAGATTCCAATTGCTCTACCATTACGACTACAGGCAGACGCCGTCATGATATGGAACTTCGGCTGAAATATGAAGACATTCCCTGCAGGACTGACGGGCATATAGGGCGTCTTATCCGGGACCTTACCAGATACGGAACGGGGAATCTGTATATTCTCGTCAACTATTCCGGATTATATCGGATGAAACGCCTTTTGCAGAGAATGGAGAAGTAATGTGTAAATTAGTGAAAGGAGCACATGTCATATGAAATTAACAATCGGCCATCTATATCCGGATTTACTGAATCTATATGGAGATCAAGGCAACATCCGCTGTCTTCAAAAACGCCTCCAATGGAGAGGTATAGAAGCAGAGGTACAATCTCTCACCTCTGGCAGCGCCATTGATTTTACAAAGCTTGATCTGGTACTCTTAGGCGGCGGCTCTGACCGTGAGCAGGAGCTTGCCTGCCGCTTTCTGTCCGGACAAAAGGAAGCTTTTCGTGATTATGCGGAGCACGGCGGCACCATTCTGGCTGTCTGCGGCGGCTATCAGCTTCTTGGAAATTATTATCAGACCGGAGATATGCTTCTTGAGGGACTTGGAATTTTAGATATTTACACCAAATGGGAATCAAAACGTTTGGTCGGAAATATTATTTTGAACAGCTCCCTGACTTTTTCTTCCCGCCCTGTTGTGGGTTTTGAAAATCATGGAGGACGCACCTATATCGGAAATCACACGCCTTTTGGGCAGGTTATTTCCGGCTGCGGCAATACGGAAGCCTCCGGCTACGAGGGCGTCGTCTGCAAAAATATCATCGGCACCTACCTCCACGGCCCTCTCCTGCCAAAAAATCCGGAAATCTGTGACTATCTCTTAGAACGATCCTTAAAACAGAAATATGGCGCTTCCCAAACCCTCGGAACCCTCCCCGACCGGCTGGAGCATCTTGCCAACAGCGATATCGTTAAACGCTTTACCCCACGGAAATTTTTCTTCTTTCCATCCTTATCAAAAAGTAAAAGGGAAAAATCTTAAAGCGATAAATCATTCAGACTAATAATCCTACTTCCTTTACTTTCATAATAGCGCAGCATTTCATCAATTTTCTTTTTATCATAACTGGTTATGCAATCTGATAATACATGAACTCCATAATTTGCTTTACACAGGTTGTAACAGGTAGATTTAACACAAGCAGCTGCGTCCGCTCCGCTTATGTAAAACTCACTTATTTCATTCTGCCGAATAAATTCCATAAATGCTTCACTGGTTAATGCGTTTCCCTTGTATTTTGTAAAAATGTTTTCTGACACTATTTTCAAATCGGAAGCAAATTCAGATCCGGGTGTATTGGGCTTAAATGTTCTTGTGCCAGCCGACAAATTTTCATGTCTGATATAAACAACATGAATCTCCTTATTAACGGCCCAATCAATGGCTTTGTTGATATTGCCAATAATATCTTTGTAATTCTTTGTTATGTCTTTTTGAATATCTATTACTACTAAGGCTTTTTTCTGCATACTGTTTCCTCCTAACGGGCTGGACTGATTTAGTTACTGTGAACAGTAACCTGATTTATTTTGACTTCATTTATTATAACCCGCAATTATTGACAGCTATATGGCAACAATCTATAATTAGAAAAAGAAATTTTGAAAGGCAAATGTCAAATGAAAATAGACAGACTTGTCAGCATTATTATGATTCTCCTTGATAAAAAGCGGATAGGCGCACAAGAATTAGCAGATATGTTTGAAGTCTCCCCCCGTACAATTTACCGTGACATAGACGTTATCAATATGGCTGGCATTCCGATTCGTTCAACGCCAGGTGTGGGCGGCGGCTTTGAAATTATGCAAGAGTACAAGATTGATAATAAGTTCTTCTCTGCGGATGACCTTTCTGCGCTTTTAATGGGGCTTTCCAGTCTTTCAA
The DNA here is from genome assembly GCA_910574255.1 of Clostridia bacterium. GTDB lineage: Bacteria > Bacillota > Clostridia > Lachnospirales > Lachnospiraceae > Laedolimicola. The sequence goes on along the minus strand of CAJTAK010000010.1, from coordinate 5,953 downwards.
GTATGGTACGGGGTGATGAAATAGTACATGCGCTTGCAAAAGTCAAGAGCTTTATTCCCGCCGAAAGAGCAAAGGATATTGAATCAAAAGCAAATCAAATAAACATAGATTTGAGCCACTGGACAGGAAGCAGTAACATACGGACATATTTGGAAATAATCAAATCCGCTTTACAGAAAAACCGGCTGCTTTTGTTTGAATATGTGGCTCACTATGGAAATAAAACAGTACGGACAGCAGAGCCGTATCAGCTTGTATTAAAAGGCAGTCACTGGTATTTGCAAGGATATTGCTATATAAGAAATGATTTCCGTCTATTCCGAATATCCCGTATGTCAAATCTAAAAATACTGAATGAGAATTTCACACCGCGAAAATATCAAAAGCCAATTTTAGACTTCTCGGAAATTTTGGAAACCATGCAAATAAAAATCAAACTCCGTATTCATAAATCCATAGTGGACAGGGTGCTTGATTATTGTACCTATGAGAATTTTTTGCCAGACGGCGACGAGTATTATATTGTAGATTTTCCTTTCGTAGAAAACGACTATTACTACGATATTCTTCTGGGTTTTGGGAATAAATGTGAATGTTTGGAGCCGCCCCATATCCGCCAAAATATGAAGGGTAAAATACATGATATTGCTGTCATATATGAAAAGTAACCCTTAACTGCGCAATGTCATTAAGTTAAGCTCTGGAAAATGACCGGCGTAGGGGAGGAGGGCCGCCCCGCTAAGGGGTGGCGGTTCTTGCCCGAAGCCTTCACAAGCTTTTAGAGCTTAACTTAATGACATTGCTTAACTGCACCGTTTCCGAAAATGTTTCTAATACTGTCTTATGAGTGCATCCTAATGCAAAGAGCTCTATTTTATTCCCAGAATTCCGGCCTGCATATAGGAACACCAGAAAATTTCCGCATGCTCAAATCCACATTTGTGCAATATATGGATCTGTTCCCGGATAGTGATTGGGAAATACTCCCTGTTGTATCGAAGCACATGATTTTCACATTCCTCCCGGCTCCTCCCGTTCTTATACTGATAGTCTTTCCATCGCTCCAGATACAGAGTTTTCATTCTGTCATTATTCGGTGCAAAATTTTCTATCGTAAAAAACAGGCCATCCTTTGCTTTTTACTCAAACTCGTGACTATTCAGAACCACCCTTATTCAAAGATGAAATCAGGATGACCTGAGATTGCATTTCTGATTGCTTCGTAAGCATTGTATCCCTGCTTATGTGCTGTACCAACGTAGGACATGATTTTTAGATAATCTCTACACCTTCCTCAGTTCGGAAGCATCCGGATACTTTGGTTTTCACCTTTATCATCCGCAGATCTCGTTCCGCCTGGTTGTTATCAAACGGGACATTGAAGTTATGGATAAAAAGGCAGACTGAGGCCTTGTAATTCGCAAGGCGTTCTGCCAGGGCAAGGATTTTTCCTTTTTTCTTCCGTCCACGTTTTTTCTCCGTGGTTTCGGAAAGCGGATTTTCCTTCCGGGCCTGTTCGATAAGTTCATCATACTTCTTATCGAACTTATGATAATGATAATAGCTCAGAGAGTCCTTTCCCTTCTCTACAGCTTTCTCTTTGGCCTTTTTCATTTCCAGTAAAAGGTCTATAAATGCAGATGCCCACTTCTGATCCGGATGATTTTCATCAATCCCCGTTAATTCACGGAGAAGATGGGCACAGCAGACTGCATGCTGAATATCCGGATAATTCCAGTAGGAAGCCCAGCAGTCATGCATGGCAATCCCTTTGAATTCCGGAAGAACGCCGCATTGCTCCATACCTGCAGTTCCACGTTTGGGACTGATATCAAGATAGGTGTATTCACAGTTTGAGGCACAATGAACCCACCAGAGTTTTTTATCCACTCTGGTTCCGGTTTCGTCGAAATGTCCAAGCGCGGAACCGATCATCTTATCCTTGATCTTACCGACTGTTTCACTCAGACTGTCAGCGCATCTTTTTACCATGCTGCTGACCGTTCCTGTTGCAATCGGAATGTTAAATACGCCGGAAAGAATCTCATGGGTACGTTTGATGCTGACTGCGCCTACGGTGTTTAATGCGACAGATAGTGCCTGCAGGTTTTCACCATACTGTACGGTTGCTTTTACATCAGAAGGGAAAGCACCTGTGCGGGTATCTCCATGCAGCATACAGACCGGAAGTTCCAGTGCCTGATGCTCCGTTACATTGACTGTAACAACCGCGTCAATAACATGGCGTTTCTGCGCAATACATGCAGTGCCTTTGCACATCTGATAATGCTGGCATCCTTTACATGCGGAGGGCATATGTTTGACTATTTCATCCGGAGCTGTTATTACCGCTAAATGTATCCCCTGATGTCCATCCTGTCCACCGACCTTTTTTCCGGATGGTTTGCGCAGACTCTTAGGAGCAGGTTTTTTATAGCCATCACTTGAAGGTGGTTTGGAACTGTTTTTGGAGTTCTTATTAAGCTGTTCCTTCAGTTCCTGTATGGTCTGATTTAACTCAGCAATAGTTGCTGTGAGAATTTCATTTTGCTTGAGCAATGAAGCATTCTGTTCAAGCAATTGCTGAACCATTTCAAGTGTAACATTTACTGGCATTCAGACCACCTTCTTCCGTTAAATTTGATACTTCTATTTTAACAGAAAATGGTCCAAAAAGCGAATCGTGTCGTTTTGATATACTGTCAAAATGACGGTGGATAAGCAGTAAAAAACAAGAGATAATTGCCGATAACACCCGGATAAAATCCACAATTACTCTGTTATCTGTGATACAACTGGGGAATTATGTTTTAGTAATCCACAACCCAAAAGCACTTGGCAGTTATACTGGAAAGTTATCCACTTTTTACACTAAAGCAATGACGAAACAGAAATTTTATTTTCTCTGTTTTGTCCAAAAATCAATGTGCCCTTAACGGGGTGCTGAACAGTTACTCAAACTCATTTAAATAATTCCGAAGCTTTTCGGCAAGCTTTCCGATATGAATACCGTCAGCAAATGAATGATGCACTTGCACGGAGAAGGGCATCCATATCCTTTCGCCCTTTTCGTAAAATTTTCCCCAGTCAAACAACGGCACCGCATTGTCTTTTTCCCGGAATCCGTATGGGAAATATGGGTATATGACACCCAGGGGAAAGGCGAAAACTGGTAAATGTCGTTTGCCATAGGCCCAGTAAAATACGCTGTCTGATTTTCCTCTGTTCTTTTGGCTAACGCAACATAATCTTCTATTTTTTTCCTGCATGGGAACATTCACTGCCTTAAAAAACTCTGTTTCTTTGTTTAGATATGTAAATGATGTATTGATTGTATCAAAAATCGCAGGCTTCCCCTCTACAAAGCGGAAGCGGAACTCCTCAATCTCATTTGCGCATTTCGTTACCGCATAAACAAAGGAGAATGTAAAAGAATAGTTTTTCTTTTTTATCTGTGAAAGAAAGTTTGTAACGTCTACATCAAAGGTTACACGGTACTGTGGCTGAGCGCTGTTTCGGAATACCTCACATCACTCTTCCAAGCAGTATCCCCGAAATCACCGCACATCCATAGAGAAGAACCAGAATCTTTACATTCTCCGCCAATGGATGATTCGATCGAAACAGTACCGCTGCGCCCACACCTGCCCCGGCGCACAGTCCGGCGATGGCAGAGCCAAAGCTTAATCCTCCGGATAGATAGAGCTCCGTAATCAGTACCGAGGAAGCACAGTTGGGAATCAGCCCCAGAAGTGCCGCCAGAAATGGCTGAAACAGAGTATCTTTTCCTAAAATCCTGGAAAGCTGCTCTATCCCCACAAGCTCCAGAACAAGATTCAGGCAAAAGGTAAATACCAGAAGATATGCCCCCAGCCGCACCGTATGGAGAATTGCCGGACGAAAGATCCCGCTGGTATCGCTGCATCCGCAGTTTTTGCACATTTCCTCTATGTGCTTTTCCTCTTTCCGCTTCCGAAACAGCGCATCCATAAGGCAGCCCATTCCAATCCCGATAACCACTTTCCAGATCAACAGAGAGCCAATCACCTTACCGCTCCCCGGGTGGGCCAGAAGAATCAGAACCGCTTCATCGGAGGTGGAAAGAAACACCGCAAGAAGCGTCCCCAGGGTAATCAGCCCTCCTGAGTAGAGATTGGCCGCCGCCACCGAAAAACCGCACTGGGGGATACATCCGAGAACCGCCCCCAGAAAAGGCCCGGCCTTTCCCACCCTCGCCAGCACCTTGCTGCTGTATTGATTGGAATAATGCTCCACGGCCTCAATGACCAAAAAAGCCGCAAATAAAAAGGGCAGGGTCCTCAAGGTATCAAGGACCGCATCCAGAAAAGCATCCGAAATCATAATTCTACCTCATATTCTCAAAAAGCCCGTTCCCAATACAGTCTTACATGGTCAGGCACACAATACTTCGATATTTATGCAATATTGTATCCCTGCACTAACATTCTTCCCAGCTTTGGAACGGACATCTGCACATATCATCCTGTCTCAACGCCTTGCAATCATTCTTAAGGTATACCATTTTTCCGGAAAATTGGCAAGTTCTATTTCTTACAAGCAGGAGTAAAAGCCGGAATCCAAAAGAGCTGATAGTGTACAAATCTTCGAATTACACTTATCAGCTCTTTTAACTTTCCTTATATTTTTATTCATACGCTAACCCGCATATAAAAACCGCAGTTATTTTTTATCCCTGCAAGTCACCAATCGTCTTGGCCTCCTGTACACTCTCCCAGTCTGAGCGGAAATCATCAATGGCTTTCTGAACGGAAGCCATCTGGAAAGTGGAATGGAGAAGCTGCGGCGGAACGGTCACCGTATGGGCGCCTGCCAGAAGCGCTTTATTTACCTGGGCAATGTTCTTGAAGCTGGCTGCCAGGATCTTGCAGTTTGCATGGTTCTCCTCGATTCCATTGCGAAATGCCGAGATTGCCTCCGCAAAATTCACATCCAAGTTCTCCATCCGGTTCCGGTAAGGCGCTATGTAGTCCGCTCCTGCCATGATTGCCATAAAGCCCTGGATCTTAGAATAAATGGCGGTAGCCGTTACGCCCACGCCCTGGCTTTTCAGCTTCATAATGGCCTGCAGGCCCGCCTCTGTGGTAGGAATCTTAATAAAAACACGGGAATCCACATTTTTCAGAATAGCGTCCGCATCTCTTAAAATACCGTCCAAATCCTCCGCAATGGTCTGAATGTGGAGGGTTTTCTCCATTCCAATGATGGAACGAATCTCACGCATATGGGCGAAGAATTCAATCTTTCCCTCTGCCTTCAAAATGCTGGGGTTGGATGTAACGCCCGTAAAGGGGTAAATCTGGCTGTATTTTTGAATACTCTCCAAATTGGCAGTGTCAAATAAAATTTCCATAGGTAACCTCCTATTCTAAGTTCCGCAGCATTTCTCACAGTACACCTCAATCTAAATCAATTTACAGCCACAAGTACATGTGCCTGTAAATCGATTTGTGCACTGTGGGAATTGCTGCTGTCTTAAGTTCCGCAGCATTTCTCACAGTACACCCTGCTCTAATTCAATTTCCAGTCACCGATACATGTGCCTGTAAATTGATTTGTGCTCTGTGGGATTGCTGCTGTTTTAAGTTCCATGCCGTTTTCTTGTGAAATGTTTGAGCTGAATTTCTGTTTACAGGCTATCAAATTCTCTAACTATTGTCAATAAAATTCCTGGTTTTACAAGCAATACATCCGGTAATCACAAATATTCACTCCCTATTCCCAATCCTCTGACCTTATGCCGCCAAAACTTTGTTAAAAAATTATCTTTTCCTATTGCATTTCCGGAAATACCTGTTATAATGGGTTTCATACCTGACTTTGGTATCAGACATTAAAAAATGGCGTTAGTTTATGAAAATAGTAAAAGCTGTTGCATTTCGGTGCAGCAGCTTTTTGTGATAGGATTATTAAA
>CAJTAK010000009.1 GCA_910574255.1 Clostridia bacterium | reverse complement strand
ATAATCCTATCACAAAAAGCTGCTGCACCGAAATGCAACAGCTTTTACTATTTTCATAAACTAACGCCATTTTTTAATGTCTGATACCAAAGTCAGGTAGTATATCCTGAAAGAGCAGATTTTGCAACCATTTTTTATACTTGCATGTATTTTCGCATGTATTTTTGATATTATAATTCACACTTATACCAGATTTTATAAAGTTTTTATTTCATAAGGGTGCGAATTGTAACATTATATAAAGACCCTTGCAGAGAACCCGGCCGAAAAATCTTTTCAATCTTTTTTTTCTTATAGTATAATGAACCTGCATTAAAATAAAAATAGCAGTTACTAAAGGAAAGCCGGAGCTATTAAATATGACTTGTAAACAACCTGCAAACAGTCTGTAAACATTCTTCCCGCCCGCTTTCGTCCATCAAAGGATTGCGGTATAATGAGCCCAGCGATAAATTTGGAGGTGTCTCAAGTTATGAAAAAAATATCTGTTTTCTTATTCCTATTACTAAGCATATGCCTATGGGGATGTTCCGCTCCGGCAGCCGAGATGAACGAGTCCGCACCACCTGTGCCTAAGGAGGCTGCGGCACCGGAGACAGAAGCTCCCGCCGCAGAAGCACCGGATGACAGTCAGAGCCTGGCCCCAAAAGAGGAAGAGTCCATAACAACAACGGACAGCGACTACTATAGCATTGCAACAGATATGTCCTCTGCCGTAGTGGAAAACTATGCCGATCAAATCAAACAGCAGTTTTTGCAGCATGACTGGCCGGCGATTTCAGAGGAAATAGCATATCCCATTACCATATCCGGGGTTACTTACAATAACAGCACGGAGTTTCTTGCTGCATCCAAAAGCTTTGACAGCAGCCTGGACGAAGCCTTTTTTGAAGCCCTTGAAGAAGAGGACTGTAAGGAGATGTTCTGCAGCTGGCAGGGGATTATGCTCGGGGAAACCGGGCAGATTTGGATAGGTGAAGTATTAGATGAAGAGAATGCTTCACAAGGGCTTATGATTACTGCCGTCAATGATCTGTTAAAAAATCAGGGAAATCTTAACCCGGAAAATTGAAATCAGATTTAAAAGGAATCATAGCTAATCACAACAGAACTTTTGGCATTTTATAAACAGCATGGAATGTTATACCCAATACGTACTATTCGTATAGGCAGCATTTCCATGCTGTTTTTATATCCCATTCATTTCTTAAGGCATTCCTGCGCCCATACCTCGAAAATCTTACATTCCCCCCTGTTTTGTAAATTGTATTTATGGAGTAATTTGCTAAAATTTAAGTCAGCCAATTCCAAAAGAGCAGCCGGAAGCGGTCTGTCCGCATCCGTGCTGTTTTGGGAAATCCGGCGGCAAATGCAGATAACAGAGGTTATAAGATGACGGGAATAATCAAAGGAACAGGGGCTTGTGTACCGCGGAACACCCTGGACAATCGAGAGCTTGAAAAGCTTGTGGAAACCAGCGATAAATGGATTCAGGAGCGAACCGGCATACAAAGGCGTCACATTGCTGCAAAGGATACGGCAGCTTCTATGGCGGCGAAAGCGGCAAAAGAGGCCCTTGCGCAGGCAAAGCTTAAGCCGGAACAGATGGATATGATTCTGGTATCTACCATGTCCTCGGAGGAGGTTATGCCATCCATGGCCTGCCGGGTTCAAGATGAAATCGGGGCTTTTCGTGCGGTATGCCTTGACTTAAATGCCGCCTGCAGCGGATTTATCATGGCATATGCTACGGCATGTGCATACATAGAAGCGGGCCTGTTTCAGAATATCCTTGTGATTGGCAGTGAATGCCTGTCTAATGTTACCGACTGGAGTGACCGGGGAACCTGCATTTTATTCGGAGACGGAGCCGGTGCGGTAGTTGTCACGGCGGCCCACGGGCGGGGAACCATTCCGGTTCTTGGCTCTGACGGAACAAAGGGAGAGGCACTAACCCTTAAGAACAGGAAAAATCAAACACCTTTTTCCGGCCCTTTAACAAAAGAAGACCTTTCACCCTGCTATATCCGAATGGACGGCCAGACCGTATTTAAATTTGCAGCCCGGAAAGTACCGGAGGCCATTGAAGAAGTTCTTCTTAAAAACAAGCTGAGAAAAGGCGACATCAAATATTATGTGCTTCATCAGGCCAACAAACGGATTGTGGAGGCAGTGGCAAAGAGGATAGGAGAGCCTGCCTATAAATTCCCCATGAACATACAGGAATACGGCAATACTTCCTCCGCCAGCATCCCCATTCTTCTTTGGGAAATGCAAAAGCAGAACATGCTGCATCCGGGAGACAATCTTGTGCTTGCCGGATTTGGGGGCGGCCTTACCTGGGGAGCCGTAATCATTACATGGAGATAATCTTTAAGCCGGATATGGAACGGCCGGAAGATTTCTAAGAGTACTCCCGCAAATTAAGATAGAAAGAAGCCATTGGGAGCACACCTATAAAATGACAAAAAAGGAGAAAAATCATGTTTGAAGAAATGAAAGCAATTGTAGCAGATAATCTGGGAGTAGACGAGGACAGCATTACAATGGAGTCTTCCTTTAAAGAAGATCTGAATGCGGATTCTTTGGATCTGTTTGAAATGGTAATGGCGTTGGAGGAAAATTACGGAGTAGAAATTCCCTCAGAGGATTTGGAAAAGCTTCTGACCGTTGGCGACGTAATCAATTATATCAAAAGTCATAAAGAATAAGCAAAAAGGCAGGAAGGAACTATGCGGACAGAATTAACCGGTCTATTGGGAATCAAATATCCGATTATCCAGGGGGGCATGGCATGGGTTGCGGAATACCATCTGGCAGCAGCCGTGTCACAGGCAGGCGGCCTGGGAATCATTGGTGCAGCAAATGCGCCGGCCCAGTGGGTAAGAGACCAGATTCGCAAGACGAGAGAACTGACAGATAAGCCCTTTGGCGTCAATGTCATGCTTATGAGCCCCTATGCGGAGGAAGTGGCACAGGTCGTAGCAGAGGAAAATGCAGCCGTAGTAACCACCGGCGCCGGGAATCCCGAAAAATATATGGAGCTGTGGAAGAGCAGGAATATTAAGGTTATTCCTGTAGTAGCATCGGTTGCTCTGGCGAAGAGAATGGAGCGAAGCGGAGCCGATGCGGTAGTGGCGGAAGGCTGTGAATCCGGCGGTCATGTGGGAGAGAGCACAACCATGGCTCTGGTTCCCCAGGTTGCGGATGCGGTAAGCGTACCGGTCATTGCGGCAGGAGGCATTGGGGACGGAAGAGGCATTGCGGCGGCCCTGATGCTGGGAGCTAAGGGCGTACAGATGGGAACACGCTTTGTAGTTACAAAGGAATGCCAGGTACATGAAAACTATAAGGAAAAGGTCATAAAGGCAAAGGACATTGACACAAGAGTCACAGGAAGAAGCACCGGCCATCCCGTACGCACCTTAAGAAACGAAATGACGAAAAAGTATCTGGAGCTGGAAAACAAAGGAGCATCCTTAGAAGAGCTGGAATACCTCACCCTGGGAGCCTTAAGAAAAGCGGTTCAGGAGGGTGATGTAAAGAACGGCAGCGTCATGTCGGGACAGATTGCAGGTCTTGTGAAAGAAGAAATGACCTGTCAGGAGCTGATAGAGAGCCTTGTAAAAGAGGCGGACAGTCTTTTAATGGGAGCAAAAAATTATGCGTAAGCTGGCATTTATATATCCGGGCCAAGGGGCACAAAAAGCAGGCATGGGCGCTGATTTTTACGAAAACAGCCATATGGCCAGGGAGCTGTTTGATAAGGCGGAAGAGGCTTTGGACTTTGAGCTGAAAAAGGTCTGCTTTGAGGAAGATGAGAGACTGAACCTGACAGAATACACACAGCCCGCCATGGTGGCCGCATGCCTTGCCATGACAAGGGTACTTGTGGAACAGGGAATCAGGCCGGATATAACAGCAGGCTTAAGTCTGGGCGAATATGCAGCCCTTGCCGCCGCCGGAGCCCTGGAAGAGAAGGATGCCATTCTCTTAGTGCGAAAGAGAGGAATCCTTATGGAAAATGCAGTCCCGGCAGGAACAGGGGCCATGAGCGCCGTCCTGGGAATGACCGGGGAGGATGTGGAAAAAGCAATCCGGGAAATAGCAGATGTGACCATAGCCAACTATAACTGCCCCGGCCAGATCGTCATCACAGGAAAGGCAGCAGCGGTAAAAGATGCGGCAGAGAAGCTAAAGACAGCCGGAGCCAAACGAATCGTCCCCCTGAATGTCAGCGGACCTTTCCACTCCCCGTTCCTGCGCACTGCCGGGGAGGAACTGAAAAAAGAAATCGAGAAAATACATATCCATTCCTTAACTATTCCTTACGTGGCAAATGTGACGGCAAAGAAAGTGGAACAGGAGAACGAGATCTGCGATCTCCTTTCCAAAGGCGTGTATTCCCCGGTAAAATGGCAGCAAAGTGTGGAGTGCATGATTGAGGACGGAGTAGACACTTTCATTGAAATCGGACCGGGCAGAACCCTGTCAGGCTTTATGAAGAAAATAAATTCCCAGGTAACCATGCATCATATTTCCTCCTGGGAGGATGTAAAAAAAGTGGCGGATGCCATAAGCGAAAAGACATGAAAAAGGCGGTGGATGTCAAATGTTAAAAGATAAAACAGCCCTGGTAACGGGAGCATCCAGAGGAATCGGAAGAGCCATTGCCCTGGAGCTGGCAAAAAAGGGCGCTTATGTGATTGTAAACTATAATGGCTCCAAAGCGGCGGCAGAGGAAACGGCGGCAGCCATAGAAGCCGCAGGCGGCAGGGCAAAAATCTATCAGTGCAATGTATCAGATTATAAGGCATGTGAGAAGCTTATCAGCGATATTATGGAAAAATGCGGAAAAATAGATATTCTGGTAAATAACGCCGGAATCACAAGAGACAATCTGCTTATGCGGATGTCAGAAGAAGACTTTGAGGAAGTCTTAAATACCAATTTAAAGGGAGCTTTCCATACCATGCGGCTGGTATCCCGTTACATGCTGAAGCAGAGAAGCGGCCGAATCATCAATATGGCATCCGTGGTAGGCGTTGCCGGCAATGCCGGACAGGTAAACTATGCGGCTTCTAAGGCCGGCGTCATCGGCATGACAAAGTCCGCCGCAAAGGAACTGGCAAGCCGGGGCATTACGGTAAATGCGGTGGCTCCGGGCTTTATTGAGACCGACATGACCGGAAAACTCAGCGATAAGGTAAAGGAACAGGCGGTGAGCCAGATTCCTTTGGGAAAGTTTGGAAGCACGGAGGATGTGGCAAAGGCCGTGGCATTTCTGGCTTCCGATGATGCAGGATATATTACCGGCCAGGTTCTTCATGTGGACGGCGGTATGGCAATGTAATCATAAACAGCAATCTTTTGTACAGTGCCAGAAAGATTTACAGGCCCATGTATATGTGACTGGAAATCTTTCTTTAGGAGGGTGCCGGCAGAAAGATTGCGGGACTGGAATAGAGGAGCAGACGGATGAAAAGAAGAGTTGTTGTTACCGGATTGGGGGCGGTGACGCCCATCGGAAATACCGTGCCGGAATTCTGGAAAGGTATCCGGGAGGGAAAGGTCGGCATCGGTGAGATTACAAAATTTGATACCACAGATTACAAGGTAAAGCTGGCAGCTCAGGTAAAGGATTTTAATGCAGGAGAGCGGATGGACCTGAAAGCATCCAAGCGTATGGAGGCATTTTCCCAGTACGCAGTAGCGGCGGCAAAGGAGGCTTTGGCAGATTCCGGCATTCGGATGAGTGATGAGGATCCTTTCCGGGCCGGCGTTATCGCAGGATCGGGAATCGGAAGCTTGAGTACGGTAGAGACGGAGTACGCAAAAATTCTTCAGGGAAAAGTAAACCGGGTAAATCCCCTGATGGTCCCCCGCATGATCTCCAATATGGCGGCAGGCAATATTTCCATTCAGCTGGGTCTTCGGGGAAAATGCACCAATGTGGTGACCGCATGCGCATCCGGCACTCACTGCATCGGTGATGCTTTCCGTGCCATTCAATATGATGATGCGGACATTATGCTTGCGGGAGGAGCGGAAAGCTGCATCTGTCCCACGGGAGTAGCAGGCTTCCATGCGCTTACGGCCCTTTCCACCGAAACCAATCCATTACGGGCGTCTATCCCTTTTGACAAGGATCGGCAGGGCTTCGTGTTGGGAGAGGGAGCAGGTATCGTGGTGTTAGAGGAGCTGGAGCATGCAAAAAAGCGTGGAGCCAGAATCTATGGGGAGGTAGTCGGATACGGGGCCACAGGAGACGCCTACCATATTACTTCTCCCTGCGAGGACGGAAGCGGGGCGGCAAAGGCTATGGAGCTTGCCATGAAAGAGGCAGAAATAGAGCCGTCGCAGGTAGACTACATCAATGCCCACGGAACAAGCACCCATCACAACGATCTCTTTGAGACAAAAGCCATCAAAAGCGCTTTTGGTGATGCTGCATATAAGGTTATTATCAATTCAACCAAATCCATGATTGGTCATTTGCTGGGGGCAGCAGGCGGTGTGGAATTTATTGTGTGTGTGAAATCCATAGAGGAAAGCTTTATTCATCAGACCATGGGTACGGTTGCCCCAGGAGAAGACTGTGATCTGAATTATGCCGTCGGCGCACCGGTTGAGAAAAGCATCAACTATGCCCTCAGTAATTCCCTGGGCTTTGGGGGACATAATGCGTCCATTTTGATCAAAGCTTATAAAACAGCAGAGTGATGCCGGTGTACTGTCAATATTTTGCGGAACTTAAACAGCAGGATAATGACAGTACACAGAAGGATTTACAGACACAAGCTACTGTGGCTGGAAATTCTTCTAAGGGGAAGTGTACTGGCAGTATCCTGCGGAACTTAAAATAGAAAGGCATAACCAATGGAATTTGAGAATCTTTTAAGGCTGGTAGAATGTGTTTCCGAATCAGGGTTAGACAGCTTTTACTACGAGCAGAACGGAACAAAGATAAAATTAAAAAAGAGTGCCGGGACAGCTGCTCCAAAGGCAAAGCTCTCATCTGCGGGCCAGGCAGAAGCAGAGGTTCAGGAGCAGCCAAAGGCTGTGGCAGAGGAAGAAATATCTGGCCATGTAATGCAGATAAAATCCCCTCTGGTGGGTGTCTTCTACGAAGCGCCGAAAGAGGGCGCACAGCCCTTTGTGTCAGTGGGAGACAGGGTGAAAAAGGGCCAGATTTTGGGTATTATTGAGGCTATGAAGCTGATGAATGAGATTGAAAGCGAATGTGATGGTATTGTAAAAGAGATTTCTGTGAAAAACGGGGATGCGGTGGAGTATGGGCAGACGTTGTTTGTTGTTTTGCCAAAGATGGAATAGGAGAGTGTAATGAAGCGTTTAAATAGTAAGGAAATACAGGAAATTATTCCCCATCGGCATCCTTTTTTACTGTTAGATTATATTGAAGACTATGAGCCGGGAGCCTATGCGGTAGGATATAAATGTGTAACTTTTCGGGAAGATTTTTTTGCCGGACATTTTCCGGGGGAGCCGGTTATGCCGGGGGTGTTAACTATAGAGGCCCTGGCACAGGCAGGTGCGGTTGCGATTCTTTCCTGTGAGGAAAACAAAGGAAAGACAGCGTATTTCGGAGCTATTAATAAGTGTAAATTCAAAGGCAAGGTAGTACCGGGAGATAAGCTTCGGCTGGAAACAAAAATTATCAAGCAGAAAGGCCCTTTGGGTGTGGGAGAAGCCGTAGCCACAGTGGATGGAAAAGTAGTGGCTCAGGCGGAACTGACCTTTATGGTAGGTTAAAAACCCTTTAGTGCTGTTGCGCAGCAACTTATAATGGTAGGAGAGTAATATGATTAGAAAGGTTCTAGTGGCAAATCGGGGCGAGATTGCGGTGCGCATTATCCGTGCCTGCCGGGAAATGGGAATAGAGACAGTTGCCGTATATTCGGAGGCGGACAGGGAGGCACTTCATGCCAAGCTTGCGGACGAAGCCGTCTGCATCGGGCCGGCAGGTCTGAAAGACAGCTATCTTTCCATGGAGAAGATTATCAGCGCTACCATTGTGTCAGGTGCGGAGGCCATTCACCCTGGCTATGGGCTTTTATCGGAGAACAGCAGATTTGCCGAGCTATGTGAAAAATGCCATATCATTTTTATAGGCCCTTCTTCTCAGGTGATGGCGAAAATGGGAAATAAGCAGGAAGCCCGAAATACCATGAAGGCTGCCGGCGTTCCTATTGTTCCGGGAAGCGAAAGCGCCGTTTTTGACAGTAAATCAGGAATGGAAGAGGCAAAAAAAGCCGGCTACCCCGTTATGATCAAAGCCGTTCTCGGAGGCGGCGGAAAGGGAATGCGCATGGTAGAGACAGAGGATGAGTTTGAACACAACTTCCATCTTGCCCAGTCCGAGGCGGAGAAAGCCTTTGGAGACAATGCCATGTACGTAGAGCATTTTATAACAAAGCCAAGGCATGTGGAGGTACAGATTCTGGCGGACAGCTGCGGAAACGTGATCCATCTGGGAGAGCGTGACTGCTCCATACAGAGAAATCATCAGAAAATGATAGAGGAAGCCCCCTGTGCGGCGCTTTCAGAGGAGCTGCGCAGCCGGATAGGAGAAGCGGCGGTAAAAGCGGCAAAGGCAGCCGGGTACGTGGGAGCCGGAACCATCGAATTCCTTTTGGAAAAAAGCGGAAACTTCTATTTTATGGAAATGAATACCCGGATCCAGGTAGAGCATCCCGTTACGGAATGGATTACGGGAATTGATCTTATCAAGGAACAGCTTCGGATTGCAGATGGACGAAAGCTGTCCTACACACAGGAACAAGTGAAGATAGAGGGCCATTCCATCGAGGTCCGTATCAATGCGGAAAAGCCGGAGAAAGGCTTTCTTCCCTGCCCCGGTACAGTTACGGGCTTACATCTGCCCGGCGGAAAAGGCATACGCATTGACTCGGCAATCTACAGCGGTTATACCATTCCGCCCTTTTATGATTCCATGGTGGCCAAAATCAGCGTGTGGGCAAAGAACAGAAACGAAGCAATCCGCAAAATGCAGAGCGCTTTGGGCGAGGTCATTATTGAGGGCGTGGATACCAATGTTGACTATCAGTATGATATTTTAAACAATCCCCAATTTCTGACCGGAAATATAGATATTGAATTTGTCAATGAGTTAGCATAACATTCAATAAATAACTGGTTCAAGTGTGCTAAAATGTCGTACCAGGCAGTGAGAATGGAGCTTTGACTTTGGAAGCATAAGCTTTAGAGGTGAAGGAAATGAATCTGGATCATGTATTTAAAAAGACAAATAAAAGAGTTTCCCCTGACGAAAGCAAAAAGCCCCAGGTACCGGAAGGGCTTCTGTGCAAATGCAGCAAGTGCGGCGGAACGCTTCTTGTGGAGGATATGCGGCAGAATTATTACGTATGCCCCAAATGCAAGGGCTATTTTCGAGTTAAGGCCTACGAACGCATCCGCCGCCTTGCCGACGAGGGAACCTTTCGGGAATGGGATAAGGAGCTCATAGGCAGCAATCCCATGAACTTTGAGGGATATGAGGAAAAGCTTGCGGTCACAAGGCTAAAGTCACGGCTGAATGAAGCGGTAGTTACAGGAAAATGCCGGATAGACGGCTGTGAAGCAGTCCTGGGAGTGATGGATGGCCGTTTTCTTATGGCAAGCATGGGAGAAGCGGTAGGAGAGAAGATTACAAGAGCCGTGGAGCGGGCCACGAAGGAGAGCCTTCCGGTAATCTTATTTACCTGTTCCGGCGGCGCAAGGATGCAGGAGGGAATCACCTCTCTGATGCAGATGGCAAAAACCTCCGCCGCCCTGAAACGGCACAGCAATGCCGGACTTTTATATATCAGTGTACTGACGGATCCCACCACCGGCGGAGTGACAGCAAGCTTTGCTATGGAGGGGGATATCATTCTGGCGGAGCCGGGAGCGCTGATTGGCTTTGCGGGTCCCAGAGTCATTGAACAGACCATACGGCAGAAGCTTCCGAAGGGCTTTCAGAGATCGGAATTTCTTCTGGAGCATGGATTTGTGGACCGGATTGTGGAGCGCCATGAGCTTAAAAAGGTTTTAGGAGATATTTTACGGATACATGACAGAGATTTATTCAGGACGGGCAGTACGGCAAACCGTTTTTTGAAAGAGCACGGGAAAGGCGGCGCTTTGCAAAAAGAAAAGGGAAAGGACAGCGCCGTACCGGAAGAGCGAAAGATACGCTATCAAAGAATCGGCGTCTGGGATCGGGTGCTGCGTTCCAGAGATAAGAACAGGCCGGTGGGAAGCGATTACATTGAGGAATTATTTGAGGGCTTTTATGAATTTCACGGAGATCGGCTTTTTGGGGACGATATAGCGGTTATGGCCGGCATTGCTTATTTTCAGGGGAGGCCGGTGACGGTAATTGCCCAGGAAAAAGGGAAAAACACAAAAGACCATGTGGCCCACCATTTCGGCATGTGTTCGCCGGAAGGCTATCGGAAGGCCCTTCGCCTGATGAAGCAGGCAGAGAAATTCGGCAGACCCATTATCTGCCTTGTAGATACGCCGGGCGCATTCTGCGGTTTGGAAGCGGAGGAACGGGGTCAGGGAGAAGCCATTGCCCGAAATATCTACGAGATGTCAGACCTTAAGGTGCCTGTTCTGACGATGATTATCGGAGAGGGCGGAAGCGGCGGAGCTTTGGCCCTGGCAACCTCCAATGAGGTGTGGATGCTGGAGAATTCCATTTATTCCATTTTGTCGCCGGAGGGCTTTGCAAGCATTCTCTGGAAAGACAGCAAGCGGGCAAAGCAGGCGGCGGAGGTGATGAAGCTTACGGCAAGGGATCTGAAAAAAGCCGGCGTGGTAGAGCAGGTATTCCCGGAGCCGGAGAAATTCTCAAAAGAAAACCTCCATCAGGTAACAGAGCCTATGAAGAGGAAGGTTCAGAAATTTCTGGATACCTATGGAAAGCTTACAGGGGAAGAACTGAGCAGTCACCGATATGAACGCTTCCGCAGAATGTAAGAAGAAACATATCCTGTTTTTTTCAGCAGGAGTATAGAGTATGGGTTCTATTGAAAGAATAGGGAGAAAAATATGGCAGCAAGGTCTTTAAGAATCGGAGATTTAACCCTGAGAAAACCTATTTTTCAGGGGGGAATGGGAATCGGCATCAGCTTGTCCGGGCTGGCGGGAGCCGTGGCACGGGAAGGCGGTGCAGGCACCATCTCTGCGGCTCAGATTGGATTTATGGAGAAGGATTTTGAAGAAAATCCCTTAAAAGCCAATCTGCGGGCCATGGAACAGGAGCTAAAGAAGGCCAGAGAGGTCGCTTCGGGTGGCGTAGTTGGCTTCAATGTTATGGCAGCCATGAACCATTACAGAGAATATGTAAAGCAGGCGGCGAAAATCGGAGCTGATTTCATTGTATCCGGTGCAGGGCTTCCCGTAGATCTTCCCGATCTTGTGAAATCCTATTCCATAAAAATTGCCCCCATTGTTTCCACGGAAAAATCGGCTCAGGTAATCCTCCGGTA
This sequence comes from Clostridia bacterium, assembly GCA_910574255.1. Lineage (GTDB taxonomy): Bacteria > Bacillota > Clostridia > Lachnospirales > Lachnospiraceae > Laedolimicola. Next base: position 158,711 of record CAJTAK010000009.1, on the reverse strand, counting down.
CTGGGCAAAAAAGTTCAACCGGATTCCTGATTTTCTGGTAATAGAGGGACCAAGGGCAGGGGGACATCTGGGCTTTACCAGGGAACAGCTGGAAGAATTTTCTCCGGAGATTTCCCGCAGCAGCCGTAGCGTGTCCCAATCCGGGAGAGATAAATCCCAGGGTGCTTTTGGGGCCTACGGGAAAGAGATAGAAAAGATTATAAGTAAGGTCCGGGAATACGAGGAACAGTTTGCAAAAAAGATTCCCATAGTTCTGGGCGGCGGCATCAGTGACAGGCAGCAGGCAGAGGCAGCTTTCGCTATGGGAGCGGATGCCGTTCAAGCAGCAAGCAGATTTGTGGCTACCGAGGAATGTGATGCCCATGAGAATTATAAAAAAGCTTACATAGAGGCCAAGGAGGAAGATATTGTTCTGGTGAAAAGCCCTGTGGGAATGCCGGGACGTGCCATCCGCAATTCCTTTTTGGAGCGTATCAAAAAAGGAGAACGGATTCCGCCCGGGAAATGCCGTGGCTGTCTGAAAAAATGCAGGCCGGCAGAAATTCCCTACTGCATAACGGAAGCCCTAATCCATGCGGCAAAGGGAGAGACGGATAAGGGACTTCTGTTCTGCGGCGGGGATGCTTATAAAATTCATAAAATAGAGACTGTGAAAAGCGTTATGGAGGAATTATTTGACTGAAATTCTTTCCTATTTAAAAAAACTATGTTACTATGAAAGTACCCTTTTTTGCATAGCGGAAAACTAAGTTCAGGGATGCCCCATGCCCCATGGATATATTATTCGGGAAAGGAGCAGAAGGATGGCGGATCTATTTTCCAAAAATTATAATAAAAGGACAAGATTTACCAGAGTGTGCATAGGCGAGGCTATATTTGCTCTTATGGATAAGAAGGAATACAAGGACATCCGCATATCGGATATTGTGAAAAGAGCCGGAGTATCCAGAATGACTTTTTATCATTATTATGAGACAAAGGAGGATGCTCTGGCGGATTTTTTTCATGAGATAGTTGCTGGTTACATACGGGAATGTATTTCCGAGAAGGAGAAAATCGGAAAATTCCATGATATAACCAGCATTGTTCATGCTCTCAAATATTTTGATCAATATGCCGGTTTTATCTTAAAACTGGTGGATGCAAAGCTCTATTATATTGTCATAGATGCAATGAATGCTTATATGAAAAATAGAATCCAGCCCCGCTACAAAATTCCTATCTATGAGCTTTATTTCTATGGGGGAGCATTGCTGAACATTTTTATTATGTGGGAACAGGATGGCAAACAGGAATCAGCAGAAGAAATTGCCCGAATGGTTGCAAACAGCGTAGCCGATCCCGGGAAAGACGAAGTGAAAAACAAAATGTAAGTATACAAATGATTGATAACTTTATAAATTGATGTTATTCTAATCATAAAAGAAAGGGGTGCAGAGAATGAAGGTATTATGTTTTGGATCACTAAATATTGATTATACATATAAGGTAGATCATTTCGTAAAAAAGGGAGAGACAATTTCTTCCGATTTCCTTCAGGTCTTCAGCGGAGGAAAGGGATTGAATCAATCCATTGCACTGGCTAAGGCAGGGGTGGAAACCTGGCATGCAGGTTCTATCGGGGAAGACGGAAGGTTTCTGTTAAAGCAGATGGAGGAAGCAGGAGTTAATACGGAATGTGTGGCTGTTCTGGATGAGATAAGAAGCGGAAATGCGATTATCCAGAATGACAGGGAAGGGGATAACTGTATTCTTCTCTACGGCGGTGCAAACCAGGCCATTACAAGGGAGCAGGTTGATGCAGTTATGAGCCGCTGCCAGAAAGGTGATTTCATTGTGCTGCAGAATGAGATCAATGAATTGGCCTATATTGTGGAGCAGGCTCATAAAAATGGCCTTAAGATTGTGCTTAACCCTTCGCCGATGAATGAGAAGATCCGGAAGCTGCCGCTGGAATATGTGGATTATTTTATGCTCAATGAGATTGAAGCAGGACAGATCCTGGGGCAGGATGTAAAAGAAGGCTTTGATAAAGAAAAGCTTGGCAGGGCGCTGATGGAATGTTTTCCAAAAGCAGTGATTGTATTGACTCTGGGCAAAGAGGGAGCAATGTATATGGATCAGAATGAAAGCTTTTTGCAGCCCTCCTACAAAGTGGAAGCTGTGGATACTACAGCGGCCGGGGATACTTTTACCGGATATTTTATCGGAGGAATTTTAAGAGGGCTTTCTGCAGGTGAAGCGATGGATATGGCATCCAAGGCTTCTGCCATAGCAGTAACCAGACAGGGTGCGTCTCCGTCTATTCCGGTATTGAGGGAAGTGGAAAATTTTCAATTTTCGTAAAGCAAGCAGTTATCTGTGAATAGAACTGAAAAATAAAGAGACAGAAGTGATTGGAGTTAAAGGGATATTGCGGAATTCATAATACTAGGAGGCAGACTTTATGGCAGTAAAGCTGGTAATTGATTCGTCATCAGACATTGGCAAGAAAGAAGCAGAAAAACTTGGGATCCATATGATTTCCATGTCAATTTTGTTCGGTGATAAGACCTATATGGATGGCGTGGATCTGTCCGGCAGGGATTTTTTTGAAAAATTGATTGAGAGCGATGAGCTTCCCACTACAAGCCAGATCAATATGTTTCAGTTTGAAGAATGTTTTTCGGAGCTTACGGCGGATGGCAGTGATGTGGTGGCTGTCACCTTATCTTCAAAGCTTTCCGGAACCTATGCAGGTGCCGCAGCGGCAGCAGGTTCTTTTCCAGGGAAGGTTTTTGTGGTAGACAGTTTAAATGCAAGCCTCGGAGAGCGGATTTTGATTCAGTATGCTGTTCGTCTGTTAAAAGACGGAGCTTCTGCAAAGGAGCTGGTGGAGAAGCTGGAGGATGCAAGACACAGGATTAAGCTTATGGCATTGCTCGGTACTTTGGAGTATCTTCAGAAGGGCGGAAGGATCTCGGCAGTTACCGCTATGTCAGGGGCAATTCTTCAGATAAAACCAGTAATTGCAATTATGGATGGAGAAGTGAAGATGATTGGAAAGGCTATGGGCTCTAAAAAGGGCAATAACCTTTTGATACAGTTGATTGAAAAATCCGGCGGCATAGATTTTCAGATGCCTTATGCTACGGCATACTCCGGAATGGATGACAGCCTGCTGCAGAAATATTTAAAGGACAGCGCAAGTCTCTGGGAAGATGAACTGGATCATATTCCGTCTTATTGTATTGGAAGCACCATTGGCACACATATAGGGCCAGGGGCCATTGCAGTAGCGTTTTTTGCAAAATAGAATTACAGGAATATATGAAAGCAAAGGTGAAACTCAACTATACAAATTGTTCTGTTTTTGGTATAATACATTTATCTTTTAATTTTTATCTTATGTAGTCCAGCTAAGAAATGTCAAGTGTTTTAAGAAATATTTTATGCTGGACGGTAAAGTCACAGGTGTGCCGAAGTGACTTTACCCTTTAGTACCGTTGCGTAGCAACTTAAGATAGGAGGTATGTAAATTATGAAAAGTAACCGTTTGACAAAGCTGATAGCAGTGCTGCTTATTTTTGTGTTTGTACTGTCAGGCTGCGGCAAAAAGGTTGAGGAACCAGAAAAAACAAAGCCGGAGCAGCCGGAGCAGGAGACTTTTGCAGGGGCAGAAGCAGAGTCAGAAGCAGAGTCAGAATCAACGGAGGAGGATGAGATTCCTCCAGAGCAGATGGATCTGATCAAGTATAATTACTATGTGGAACTGAACAATGATATTGTGGAAATTATGGATTCCATTAATTACTATTATGAGGTTGTGGACTATGCAGAAGAGTTTTCCCTGCTGCCGGATACGGGACTTACCTATGGTTATCGTGTCTACGGGAAGAATACAGATACATTGGAAGACTGTCTGATGCTTGCTGATATGGATCCGGATTATGGGGAGATGGACGAGCTGGTGAAAGAGATGGCGGACCCTCTTTGGGCTTTGATGGAGACTTTCTCTGATATCAGCAGCAGCCACGATTTTGCGGATAATCAATATCAGAAGGCAAAGGAGTATCATGCGATTATTTATGCCAATGCAGATGCATTTGCAGACCTTGGTTATGCATTCATGGATGCCATTGATGAAATGGGTACTGCCCGGATTGAAGAGGAAGAGCAGCAGATGAAGGAAGAGGGAAATCTTATCATCTACAATGCCAGCAGGGCAATTTCCATTGGAAGGGAAGTTTTAAATGTAGCTTATGATCAGGGCGTCAGTGATGAAAATCTTACGGATCTGGATCTTACGGAAATTCGGGAGTTATATGATGAACTGGTGGCAGTGGTAGCTGATTTTGATGCAGCTACAGCAGATAATGATCAGCTGATCAAAGAATCTCTGTCCAATTCTCGTCCCTTTGATGGTCTTTTGGATGGTCTGGTGTCAGCCCTTGAGTGGGTGATGAAGCAGACGGAGAGTGGACAGCTTCCGGATATGAGCGGTTCGGGTGCGCCGTTGGGATCTCTGGGGCATTTTTCGTATGTGCTTGGCCAGTGTATTGATCGGTATAATTCGGTGTTTGTCGATTAGTACTGTTCAGAACCAGCCAATATAGTAATAGACCTATATTTAGTAAATGCAGTTTTTGGTTGACAAACCAATTTCCAATGCTATAATAAGCCTATGGAAAAGCACATAGACAAATGCGTAGAAGAGACGAGTAGGCTGTGGAAGATGCCAGAGAGGGATGTGTATGCTGGAAGCATCCTCATCGGGAAGCAGAGGACTGGAAAGCAGTATAGTCCGTACCGAAAACTACCTCTGAGCGGCCCCAATCCGGCCCGGTGACTCCGTTATCGTCCAATGAGTGGTTTTAGAGTAATTGAGGATTAAAACAAGTAGGGTGGAACCGCGATTAGAATTTGTCGTCCCTTTCTGTCTAGCATGGCAGAGAGGGACTTTTTTTGCGCAGTGAACATGTGCAAATGGAGGAAAATGGTGTGAAGAAAGGAGAATTGCAGTATGAGTACAGAGAAGAAAGAGAAGCTTTTGTTGGCGCTGGCATGTTTTTTTGCAGGCATGGTGTTTGGATTTTACAGTGCGCCCATTAAGAAAGGGATTTCCGTAACATGCGGAAATAACAATACGATTGAAAAAGAGAGAAAGAGGAGAGAAGAAAAATGAAAATAACATTAAAGGATGGATCCGTAAAGGAGTATGCAGAAAGCAAATCTGTGTATGAGATTGCCCTTGACATTAGCGAGGGCCTGGCAAGAGCGGCCTGTGCCGGGGAATTGGATGGCCAGGTAGTGGATTTGAGGACTGTGGTGGAACAGGACTGTGAGCTTAGTATTCTCACAGCCAGAGACGAGAAAGGCTTATCTGCCCTGCGCCATACGGCAAGTCATGTGATGGCTCAGGCGGTAAAGCGGCTGTATCCCTCCGCTAAGCTGGCGATTGGTCCTTCCGTGGCAGACGGATTCTATTATGATATTGATTTTGAAACCCCCATTACTGCTGAAGATCTGGAACGGATTGAAGGTGAGATGAAGAAGATAGTAAAGGAAGCTCTTCCTCTGGAGCGTTTCACTCTGCCAAGAGACGAGGCTCTTGCATGGGCGAAGGAGAAGGAAGAGCCTTATAAGGCAGAGCTTATTTCCGATCTGCCAGAGGATGCCGAGATCAGCTTCTATAAGCAGGGAGAATTCACGGATCTCTGTGCCGGTCCTCATCTTCGAAGCACAAAGGATGTGGGAAAGGCTTATAAGCTCACCAGTATTGCAGGAGCCTACTGGAGAGGGGATGAGCACAATAAGATGCTGACCCGTATCTATGCTGCCGCATTTGCGAAGAAAGATGAGCTGGAGGCTTATCTGACCATGATGGAGGAGGCAAAGAAGCGTGACCACCGGAAGCTTGGAAGGGAGCTTGGACTCTTTATGATGCATGAAGCAGGGCCGGGATTCCCGTTCTTTCTTCCAAAAGGAATGACTCTTAAAAATACACTTCTGGATTACTGGAGAGAGATTCATAAGAAAGCAGGATATGTGGAGGTTTCCACTCCTATTATTTTAAACAGAAGCCTGTGGGAGACTTCCGGCCATTGGGATCATTACAAAAATAATATGTATACCACTATCATTGACGACCAGGATTATGCAGTGAAGCCTATGAACTGTCCGGGCGGAATTCTGGTATATGCATCGGAGCCCCGCTCCTATCGGGATCTGCCCATGCGTGTGGGAGAGCTTGGGCTGGTACATCGCCATGAGAAATCAGGCCAGCTCCATGGTTTGATGCGTGTGCGCTGTTTTACTCAGGATGATGCTCATATCTTTATGACACCGGAACAGATTAAGGGTGAAATTATGGCGGCAGCCAGGCTGATCAATGAGGTTTATACCCTCTTTGGTTTTGAATATCATGTGGAGTTGTCTACCAGACCGGAGGACAGCATGGGAAGCGATGAGGACTGGGAGATGGCTACGGAAGGTCTTAGGAGTGCACTGGATGAGTTGGGCCTTGATTACGTGGTAAATGAAGGGGATGGAGCATTCTATGGACCTAAGATTGACTTCCATCTGGTAGATGCCATCGGAAGAACCTGGCAGTGCGGCACCATTCAGCTTGATTTCCAGCTCCCCCAGCGGTTTGAGCTGGAGTATATCGGAGCGGACGGAGAGAAGCATCGTCCCATTATGATTCACAGAGTAGCCTTTGGCTCTATCGAGCGGTTTATCGGCATCTTGATTGAGCATTTTGCAGGCGCATTCCCCACCTGGCTGGCTCCGGTACAAGTAAAGGTTCTGCCTATCTCTGAGAAGCATATGGAGTACGCACAGAAAGTAATGGAGGCACTTACCGCAGCAGGAATTCGTGTGGAGCTGGACGGTCAGGCTGAGAAGATTGGTTATAAGATCCGCAGCGCCCAGATGCAGAAAGTTCCTTATATGCTGGTAGTAGGCCAGAAGGAAGCAGAGGAAGGTCTGGTATCTGTCCGCAGCCGTTTTGCAGGAGATGAGGGCCAGAAGAAGCTGGATGCCTTTATTCAGGATATCTTGAAGGAGATAGAATCAAGAGAAGTTCGTCAGAAGCAGACGGAGGATACAAAGTAAGGAACAGGGGGACTTAATAGGACAGGGGGATCCAAGGGCAGAAATGCACAGGGTTGCTCTGTCTCTTTTTGTGGGTAATACTTCCATAAAAAATGCAGTGGCCAGAGGATAGAAAGCTGGGATACAAGGAGGAACGGGGTATGCCGGAACTGGTGGAACGTTTTATCAGGAATCATAAGTTGGATGACAGGGAAGAATACAGGAAGCTGTTAGAGCAGCTGGAGGAACCAGAAACGGCGGAATATCTCAGGACAGAGGCAGTAAGGCTTCGGGAGCAGTATTATGGAAAGAAGATTTATATCCGGGGACTGATTGAATTTACCAATTACTGTAGAAATAGCTGTTATTACTGTGGGATTAACAGGGAGAATCAGAAAGCAGTGCGATACCGTCTCTCCGCAGAAGAGATTCTTGCGTGCTGTGAGAATGGCTGGCGGCTGGGATTTCGTACTTTTGTTCTTCAGGGGGGTGAGGATCCCTGGATTACGGATAAGCGGCTGGTACAGCTGGTTCATTCGGTAAAGGAGGCGTATCCAGAGTGCGCCCTGACTTTATCTGTTGGAGAACGTTCTATTGATAGCTTTTACAGGCTTCGTAAAGCCGGGGCAGATCGCTATCTGCTTCGCCATGAGACGGCAGATGAAGTCCATTACGGGCGCCTGCATCCGGCGTGTATGAGCTTACCTGTAAGAAAGCAGTGTCTTAGGAACTTAAAAAGTCTTGGGTTTCAGACAGGAGCCGGTTTTATGGTAGGAAGTCCGGGGCAGACATATTGGGAGCTTGCAGAGGATTTGGTATTTTTAAAGGAGCTTCAGCCGGAAATGGTGGGAATCGGCCCCTTTATTCCCCATCATGATACAAGATTTTGTGAGGAACCGGCAGGCAGCATGGAGCTGACTCTTAAGCTGCTGTCCGTGGTTCGGATTTTGCTCCCCACAGTGCTGCTTCCGGCAACGACAGCCCTTGGCACTTTATCTGCGGATGGAAGGGAAAGGGGGCTGATGGCAGGAGCCAATGTGGTAATGCCCAATATATCACCAAAGAACAGTCGGAAGCAATACAGCCTTTATGATAATAAGCTCTGCGAGAACGAGGAGGCCGGAGAGGGATTTGAGGCTTTGAAAAGGTGCGTGGAAACGATTGGTTACTATTTGAGCATGGAGAGAGGTGACGCCCTGGTATAATCTTCAACGAATAATCGAACCTTATATTGGTGTAAAATTCTGACATAAGGCTGCGATATTTGACGAACAGTGTACCAGGGATTGGTGAAGGATTGGAAAGCTTGCAATTTGAGGATGGATGATTATGAAAAAAGAATTGGATTATATTCGTGTGGACGAGGCGTTGGGAGGCAATCAAGATTGGTTTTTGGATCCCTTTATGAAAGGGGGAGGCTGTGCGGCGGTTACAGCTTGTGATCTCTGTATCTATTTTGCCGGGCATAGAGGTCTTCGGGAGTTGTATCCTTATGATGCAGGGAGGCCCGGCAAAGAGGATTATATACGGTTTTCCAGGCAGATGAAGCCCTATCTGCGTCCCAGATGGCAGGGGATTGATACTTTGGATATTTATTTGGAAGGGATTCGAGCTTATTGGAAGGATGTGGATTGCAAGGCCCTTTCGGCGAAGGGGCTTTCGGGGACGGAGCCTTTTGAGACGGCGAAAGAGGCTGTTTGCGGGCAGATTGACAAAGGGATTCCGGTACCCTTTTTATTGCTCCGTCATAAAGAACCAAGGTTCAAGGATTATGTCTGGCACTGGTTCAATTTGGCCGGATATGAGGAATTTGAAGAGGAATTCTTTGTGAAGGCAGTAACCTATGGGGAGATGGAATGGCTGAACTTACGCAAGTTGTGGGACACAGGATTTGAGCGCAGGGGCGGGATGATTCTTCTGCAAATCAAAAATGGTTGAATATAGATGGAAAATATGGTAAAATCGGGAAGATATTTAATAATTCTTTCCTTGGTTCTGCACAGGAAGGAGACAGCGATGGAAAAGGCTGAAAAGCCTATGAGATAAGGAGAAAACAAAAGCTATGGAACAGTACAAGCAGGAATTTATTGAATTTATGATAGACTGCCAGGTCTTAAAGTTTGGTGACTTTGTGACAAAGAGCGGAAGGAATACCCCCTTTTTTGTGAATACAGGTTTTTACCGTACAGGTTCCCAGCTTCGCAGATTGGGACAGTATTATGCAAAGGCCATTCAGGATGCATTTGGCTTGGAGTTTGATGTGCTGTTTGGGCCGGCTTACAAGGGCATTCCTTTGACTGTGGCTGCTTCAATGGCGATCAGTGAGTTGTATGAGACAGACATCCGCTACTGCTCCAACCGCAAGGAGGTAAAAGATCACGGAGACAAGGGTATTCTTCTGGGAAGCCCTATACAGGACAAAGATCGAGTTGTGATTATTGAGGATGTTACCACAGCCGGAACCTCTATTGAGGAGACGCTTCCCATTATTCGAGCTCAGGGAGAAGTAGATCCTGTAGGACTGGTGGTATCGGTAGACCGAATGGAGCGGGGGCAGGGGGAAAAGAGCGCCCTTCAGGAGATTCAGGAAAAATATGGTCTGAAAACAGCAGCGATTGTTACTATGGAAGAGGTAGTGAAGCATCTTTACAATCGGCCGTACAAAGGGAAAGTTATCATTGATGATACATTAAAAGAGGCAATTGATGCATACTACTTAAAGTATGGAGTAAATAAATAATAAAAAGGGATATTACGGGACTTATATCAGTAATATCCTGCTAGTGCACAGATCGATTTACAGACACATGGATCTGTGGCTGTAAATCGATCTAAATAAAAGTGCACTAACAGGATATTACGGGACTTATAATAGGAGGAATTTAATGAACGAAAAAGCATATAAAACCATGACAGGAGTAGGTGCAGGAAATTTGGTAATTGGGATTATTATTTTGGTTGTGGGGCTGACAACTGGTATTTTGACCATTGTAAATGGCGGCAGGCTGCTGAAATCAAAATCAGACCTGATGTTTTAAGCAGGACAAAGTGGATGAAGAAAGAATCGATTGGGAAGCTTCGATTGGGCGGGCGGATATTGCTTGGCATTTATCTGGCGTGTCTGATTTATTTTATGTTTTTTTCGGAGAGCTATGGCCGGACGGATGTTCATCGGGATTATCACTATAATCTGGTATTGTTTCGGGAGATTCGGCGTTTTATTCAGTATCGCCATGTGGTGGGAACAATGGCGGTTCTTATAAATGTGGCAGGAAATGTGGCAGTATTTATTCCTCTGGGGTTTGCGCTGCCTGTCTTGTTTGAGCGTATCCACAGCTTTGGGCAGGTATTGATTTTGTCTTTTTCTATCAGTCTGCTGGCAGAGACCATGCAGCTTGTGCTTCGGGTGGGCTGCTTTGATGTGGATGATTTGCTTTTGAATACCATTGGCGGCTGTATTGGATATGTGATATATGGGATATTCCGCTGCTTTTGGAAAAGAGGAAGATATGGCAAAGAGAAGCTATAAATTTACAGATAAAAAGCATACACGGCAAGGGATTATTTCCAGCTTATTGGGCGTGGCGGCTTTGGCTTTGCTGGCGGCTGGTTTGGTGACAGCCTATGGCATGGCAGAGGGAACAGGCCCCACTACAGCGCTCATGGGCTTTTTGTCTATGGTGTTTTCCGTGATTGGTTTTGTGCTTGGGGCCAGAGGGTTTCAGGAAGAGGAGGTATATTATCTCTTTTCTAAGATTGGCATAGGACTGAACGGGCTCCTGTTTGTAGTGTGGGTGCTGATTTTTGTTGCAGGCATGTAGCGAAGCGCCTGTCTAAGAACCAAGCAGCGAAGAGCAGGAAAACGGCATGCGGGATGGAGGCGGAAAAAATGAGAACAGAAATATGGAAGCAGGAAAATGAAGAAATCCGAGAACGATATGAATTGAGTATGGAGCGGGTACAGGCTATGGGGAGAGAAAGGTCTGTGGCTGCTCCCTTTTATGATTATTTTCACATAACGGCAGCATTTATAGAGCGTATGGGGGAGCTTGCCAAGGCAGCAGGAAAAGAGAATTTTTCAGAGATTTCTCTAGAAGAACTTCAAAAGCAGAATCGGGAGCTTTATGCCGATGTGGCTGGAGAAGAATACAAAGAAAGCTACGCCTGCCCGGAGACGGCAGTTCGGCGGTTGGGAGAGGGATATGGTCAGATTTTAAGTTTCCTATATACAGAAATCCGGGGGATGATTGTCTGGGCTTACGAGCAGCGATTTACGGATTTGACGGTTGTGACGGAGCTGTTTATTGAGATATATAATGCCTTTGAGGGAGGGACGCCGGATATTCAGAGCCTTAAGCAGACTATTTATTGGTATATCAGCGATTACTGTGATGTGTGGATTCCAAACCGTATTCGGGAGCAGCTTGATCCGGGATTGTCCTTTGCAAAGGATATTATTTGTGAGGCGGATTTGAACGATGTGCGGTATTTGTACCGTTTTGGAGAGTATATTACAGAAAATGAAATAAAAATGAGCCGATTTTTGGCAGGTCTTCCTCAGGAACAAATAGATGCCATGGCATCCACATTTACAGAGGGATATCGGATAGGCTTTGATAATGCAGGCATTGATTTGAGCCGTAAGAGAACAGTAAATATCCGCTATTCTCTGGGGTTTGAGCGAATTGTCCGTGCAGCCATCGGTCAGTTTAAGGGAATGGGGCTTGATAGTATCATTTACCGGCAGGCCGCACACAGCGTCAACCGCAGACCCCAGGGCAGCCCGGGGTATCAGACTACGGCATTTTCCAAGCAGTATTTCTATGATCACAGAGAGGATGCTGCCTTGTATCTGGACAGCAAGCTGGTGGAGCGCAAACTATCTGTATTGCGGTCGGCTTATGAGGAATATCAAGAGCTGGCAGCGGTCCATGCAGGGCCGGCAGTGATGGAGGTTTTCGGAGAAAAGCCGTTTCTGCCGGAGAATTGTCCTGAGGCTTTGCGGTTCAGTGAAAAGCAGCAGGAGCTGAATGTTCGCTGCAACAGCGGAGCCGGGCAGATTATCAATAAGTACATTCCGGGGGATGAGCGCAGCTTTACCATCATTGCCTACCCTGTTCCGGAGATTGGACCGCAGTTCCCGGAGATATTTGCAGAGACGGTAAAGATTAATACTTTGGATTACCATCTGTATCAGGAGCTGCAGCAGAAGCTGATTGATGCTTTGGATCAGGGGGAGAGTGTGTATATTCGGGGAGCAGGTGGTAATCGGACGGATCTGACGGTAGCTCTTTGGGAGCTTACAGACCCGAAGAAGGAAACCTTGTTTGAAAATTGTGTGGCAGACGTGAACATTCCTGTAGGAGAGGTCTTTACTTCACCGAGATTGACTGGTACTAATGGGATTCTCCACGTCAGTGAGGTTTACTTAAATGAGCTGAAATATTTAGACCTGGAACTGAAACTGGAAAACGGAAAAGTTACAGACTACACTTGTAAAAACTTTGATACTGAGGAGGAAAACCGGAATTATATTCGAACCAACATCTTGTTCAACCATGAGACACTTCCGCTGGGGGAATTTGCTGTGGGAACCAACACGACAGCATATATGGCGGCCAGAAAGTATGATATTGGAGCGAAGCTGCCGATTCTCATAGCAGAGAAAATGGGACCTCACTTTGCGCTGGGGGATACTTGCTTTTCCTGGTCTGAGGACACACCTACCTATAATCCTGACGGAAAACGCATGGCGGCTAAGGAAAATGAGTGTTCCATGCTTCGAGGTGAGGATTTGTCTAAGGCTTATTTTAACTGTCACACAGATATTACGATTCCCTATGATGAATTGGAGTGTATTCGGGTGAATTGCAGGGATGGGAGGACTGTTTCGATTATTGAAAAGGGACGGTTTGTTCTGCCGGGGACGGAAAAACTGAATGAACCATTTGATGAATCGGTTTAGAGCTGTTTTGGAGAATTTTGGTTGACAAGGGATCTGAGACAGGTTAAACTCCTTTATGAGTAATAGTGGTTTGTACACTGGATTTAGTCAAAAAGGGAGGACTTTAGTATGGCAAAGGTAGGAATTGTAATGGGCAGCGATTCGGACATGCCCGTCATGAGCAAAGCGGCAGATATTCTGGAACAGCTGGGAGTGGACTATGAGATGACGATTATCTCAGCCCACCGGGAGCCGGATGTGTTCTTTGAGTATGCCAAGACAGCAGAGAGCAAGGGATTCAAGGTGATTATTGCAGGGGCAGGTATGGCGGCCCATCTTCCAGGCATGTGTGCGGCGATTTTTCCTATGCCTGTGATTGGCATTCCCATGCATACCACATCACTGGGAGGCAGGGATTCTCTCTATTCTATAGTACAGATGCCGTCAGGTATTCCGGTGGCAACAGTAGCGATCAACGGAGGAGCCAATGCGGGACTGCTGGCGGCAAAAATACTGGCTACTTCCGACGAGGCACTTCTTGACCGGTTAAAGGCATATTCGCAAGAGCTTAAGAAACAAGTGGAGAAGAAAGCGGAGCGGCTTAAAGAGGTGGGATATAAAAATTATTAAACAACCGTGTCAGGCAGAGTAGAAATGGTTACAAAACTTCCAAATCTGCCTGATAATGCAGCAGGTGTGTCAAGAGGAGGAAAAAATGGATTATAAGAAAGCAGGAGTAGATATTGAAGCTGGCTACAAGTCAGTGGAGCTGATGAAGAAGCATGTGGCGGCAACCATGCGTCCGGAGGTGCTGACGGGAATCGGAGGATTCTCGGGAGCCTTTTCTATGGAGGCATTTAAAACCATGGAAAAGCCTACGCTGGTGTCCGGTACGGACGGCGTGGGAACAAAGCTGAAGCTGGCATTTCTCATGGACAAGCATGATACAGTGGGCATTGACTGTGTGGCTATGTGTGTGAACGATATTGCCTGTGCGGGAGGGGAGCCTTTGTTCTTCCTGGATTACATTGCCTGCGGCAGAAATATTCCGGAGCGGATTGCAACGATTGTAAGTGGTGTGGCAGAAGGCTGCCGCCAGTCAGGAGCAGCGCTGATCGGCGGTGAGACGGCAGAGATGCCGGGCTTTTATCCCGTGGATGAATATGATTTGGCAGGCTTTGCCGTGGGTATTGTGGATGAGAAAAATCTGATTACAGGATCCGAAATAAAGCCGGGAGACGTGCTGGTGGGCATGGCATCCTCCGGTGTGCACAGCAACGGATTTTCTCTGGTGCGCAAGGTATTTACCATGAAAGAGGAATATATGCATACCCATTTTGAAAGTCTGGGCAAAACCCTTGGAGAAGCCTTGATTGAACCTACTAAGATTTATGTGAAGGCATTGCGGGCCGTGAAGGAAGCAGGAGTGAACATTAAGGGGTGCAGCCATATTACAGGCGGCGGCTTCTATGAGAATATTCCCCGGATGCTTCCGGAGGGCGTCAAGGCTGTTGTGAAGAAGGACAGCTATCCCATTCCCGTGATTTTTAAGATGCTTGCAGAGGACGGAAGAATTGAAGAACATATCATGTACAATACCTTCAATATGGGAATCGGCATGGTGATGGCGGTGGATCCTGCGGAGGCGGATAAGTGTATGGCAGCTGTCCGGGAAGCAGGAGAGACACCGTATCTGTTGGGTGAGGTTCGCTCTGGTGAAAAGGGAGTGACTCTATGCTAAAGACAGCCGTGCTGGTATCAGGAGGCGGAACGAATCTTCAGGCCATTCTGGATGCCATGGATCGAAAAGAAATAAGAAATGCAGAGGTTTCCGTTGTTATCAGCAACAATCCGAACGCCTATGCACTGGAACGGGCCAGACGGAAAGGGATCCCGGCACTGTGCATCTCTCCCAAAGCGTATGAGACACGAGAGAAGTTTCATAAGGCGCTTCTGGAAGCTTTGAGAGACAGTAAGGCAGATCTGGTAGTTTTGGCCGGCTGTCTGGTAGTGATACCTGAGATGATTATCCGGGAATACAAAGGGCGGATGATTAATATTCATCCTTCTCTGATTCCTTCCTTTTGCGGAACGGGTTATTATGGACTGAAGGTTCATGAGGAGGCCTTAAAACGGGGCGTGAAGGTGACAGGAGCAACGGTTCATTTTGTGGACGAAGGTACGGATACAGGCCCTATTCTCCTTCAGAAAGCTGTGGAGGTTAAGGAAGGGGATACGCCGGAGGTCCTTCAGCGCAGGGTTATGGAGGAAGCGGAGTGGATCCTGCTTCCTAAAGCCATTGATATGCTGGCGCAGAAAGCTTTGGGGCCGGAATAGTAATATCCTGTCAGTGCACAGAACGATTTACAGGCACATGCTGCTGTGACTGGAAATTGTTCTATTATAGGTGCACTGGAAGGATATTACGGAACTTAAAATAGTCCAGATAAGAAATGTCAAGTGTTTTAAGAAATATTTTATGCTGGACGGTAAAGTCGCAAAGGCACACGAGAGGAACTTTCATGAGTGCCCTTTCGAATGAAAGTTTCTCTCATTACAGGTGTGCCGAAGTGACTTTACCCTTTCGTACCGTTGCGTAGCAACTTAAGATAGGAGGTATGAGATGAGGATTTTGATTGTAGGCTCTGGCGGCAGGGAGCATGCCATTGCGTGGAAGATTGCTCAGAGTCCTAAGGCAGAGAAGATTTACTGTGCGCCGGGAAATGCCGGCATTGAGGAATATGCAGAATGTGTGCCCATTGGTGCTATGGAGTTTGAGAAGCTGGCTGCCTTTGCAAAGGAAAAGGAGATTGATCTGACTGTGGTAGGCATGGACGATCCCCTGGTAGGCGGTATTGTGGATGTGTTTGAAAGGGAAGGGCTGCGGATCTTCGGGCCCAGAAAGAATGCTGCTATATTGGAGGGATCTAAGGCATTTTCCAAGGATTTGATGAAAAAATATGGCATTCCTACGGCGGCTTACGAGAACTTTGATAACCCGGAGGCTGCGCTTGCGTATCTGGAGCATGCAGCGTTTCCCATTGTGCTGAAGGCGGACGGGCTGGCTCTCGGAAAAGGTGTGCTTATCTGCAATACTCTGGAAGAAGCCAGAGAGGGTGTGAAGACGATTATGCAGGATAAGCAGTTTGGAACTGCCGGTAACCGCATGGTGATTGAAGAGTTTATGACCGGGCGGGAGGTATCGGTTTTAAGCTTTGTGGACGGGAAGACGATTAAGTGTATGACTTCTGCCCAGGATCATAAACGGGCTCTGGACGGAGATCAGGGATTGAATACGGGCGGCATGGGAACTTTTTCGCCCAGTCCCTTCTATACGGAGGAAGTGGATGAGTTTTGTAAGGAGCATATTTATCAGGCAACAGTGGATGCCATGGCGGCGGAGGGCCGGGAATTTAAGGGCGTTATTTTCTTTGGACTGATGCTGACTGATAAGGGGCCCAGGGTGTTGGAGTATAATGCCCGGTTTGGCGATCCGGAGGCTCAGGTGGTGCTTCCACGCATGAAGAATGATATTGTAGAGGTTTTTGAGGCATGTGTGGATGGGACGCTTGATCAGGTTGAACTGCAGTTTGAGGATAATGCGGCGGTTTGCGTGGTTTTGGCATCCGGCGGATATCCGGTGGCTTATGAGAAAGGGTTTCCCATCAGGGGATTGGAAAAGTTTCAGGATAAGGACGGGTATTATGTGTTCCACGCAGGGACAAAGAAGGCGGACGGACAGTTTGTTACCAACGGCGGACGGGTGCTGGGGGTGACGGCTGCTGGGGCTGACCTTAAGATCGCCCGGAGGAATGCTTATGAGGCGGTGAAGCTGGTGGAGTTTGAGAAGGCTTATTGCAGGAGTGATATTGGGAAGGCTATTGATGAGATCTGAATAGAGGGGGACGGGCCCGGAGCAGACTGAGCGCTGGGGCTTTTCCATATCCTGTGTGCGCAATTTCTCGTTACATCTGTCTGCTTCAATCGGACGTTGGTTTTTGGGGTTGTCAGGCTTCGCCTGTTTGGTCTCATTGATAACGTCCGCTTGAATCAGACAGCTGTCTCGAAAAGGCGTACACTGGATATCGGAAAAGTCTCAGCGCTCAGTCTGTTCCGGGCCCTGGTTTTGGCTGTGGGTATATGAGGGGGTTAGAATAACAGGCGTGCTCCTTGGGCGGTGAGGAGGCAGAGGAGGAGGCCGAAGGCCGTGGGCAGGAGGAAGGCCAGGAGTGTCCATTTTAGGCTGCCGGTTTCTTTGCGGATGGTTAGGAGGGTTGTGGCGCAGGGCCAGTGGAGCAGGGTGAAAAGGATGGTGCAGGCGGCGGTGGTACAGGTCCAGCCCTGGGCGGTCAGGAGAGCTTTTAGGGTCAGGAGGCT
Organism: Clostridia bacterium; assembly: GCA_910574255.1. Lineage (GTDB taxonomy): Bacteria > Bacillota > Clostridia > Lachnospirales > Lachnospiraceae > Laedolimicola. Next base: position 141,316 of record CAJTAK010000009.1, on the reverse strand, counting down.
GCCGGGTTCTGTGAGGGTACTCTGGTTCAGGTAGGCCATGAGGATGATGGGGAGGACGATTTCATTGGCTGGCAGCCCCAGGAGGAAAGCCATGAGGATGACGCCGTCCAGTCCGAAGAGGGCGGCGAAGGGATCCAGGGCGGAGGCACAGAGCATAAGGAGGCTGTTGCCCCTGAAAGAGAGGTTGGCCATGATCCAGATAAGGATGCCGGCTGGAGCGGCGGCAGTGACGGCCCGGCCCAGAACAAAGAGTGTCCGATCTAAGAGGGAGCGCACAAGGACAGGACCGAACTGAGGGCGGCGGTAGGGCGGCAGCTCCAGGGTGAAGGAGGAGGGAACTCCTTTTAAGACGGTTCGTGACAGCAGCCAGGAGGACAGGAAGGTGGCGGCAATCCCCAGAAGCACTACGCCGGTGAGCAGGAGGGCGGAGAGGAGGCTGCCGGCCAGGGTACCTGCTGTGCCTGCAAAGAACATGGTGATTAGGGCGATGATGGCAGGGAAACGTCCGTTGCAGGGGACAAAGCTGTTGGTCAGGATGGCAATGAGGCGTTCTCTTGGGGAATCGATGATTCGACAGCCTGTCACGCCGGCGGCATTGCAGCCGAAGCCCATACAGAGAGTAAGGCCCTGTTTTCCGCAGGAATGGCAGCACTGGAAGGCATGATCCAGGTTGTAGGCTATTCTGGGAAGGAGGCCGGCATCTTCCAGAAGAGTGAACAGAGGAAAGAAGATGGCCATCGGAGGAAGCATGACGGAGACTACCCAGGCCAGAACACGGTATGCGCCGGATATGAGAAGGCCATGGAGCCAGGCAGGGGCATGGAGCTGTACAAAGAGGCTGGTCAGAGGGACTTCCAGGGAAGTGAACAGATCTGAGAGCAGCCGGGAGGGATAATTTGCCCCTGTGATGGTGAGCCAGAATATGACGGCAAGTAAAAGAAGCATAAGGGGATAGCCAGTCCGTTTGCTTGTAATAAGGGCATCCAGCTGCTCTTCCTTACGGCGGAGGTTGTTTTTCTTTTTTTGAATAACAGTCCGGCATAGGGCTTCTGCCTGGTGAAAGAGTGCAGTTGTAATGAGATCGGACAGATTGTCTCCCCGGATTTCGGCGGCATTTAGTATTTGCTCTGTTTCGGCAAGAGTCTGGCAGACGGAAAGATCCGAGCATAGGCAGGAAGGAATCTGGGCGGGAAGCGGATTCTCTGGATTCAGTCTGTGCTCCAGAAGGCGAAGGGCAAGCCAGCGGGCAGGGAATTGTCCTGAGGATTTTTCTTTGATTACGGGCTCTAAAATGGTCAGGACAGATTCTAAGAGCGGAGGATAGGAAATGGGCCTGGCCGAAGATACGAAGGAGGCATCAGTCAGGGAATCCAGGGCATCAAGGAGTGCATCAAGGCCCTGCCTGTCTCTGGCAGTGGTGCCTATGACGGGAACACCGAGAGACTCGGAAAGGGCAGACAGATCGATCTGAATGTGATGTTTTGCAGCTTCGTCCATAAGATTGACACAGACCAGTACTTTGGGAATCAATTCTATGGTTTGAAGCACCAGATTCAGATTCCGTTCCAGGCAGGAAGCGTCACAGACCACGATGGCGGCATTTGCTTTTCCGGAGCAGAGAAAGTCCCGGGCTTTGGCTTCTTCCGGAGAATGAGCCATAAGAGAATAGGTTCCCGGCAGATCGGCAAGTATGTAGGTACGGCGTTTGCTGCGGCAGATGCCAAGAGCATTTTCTACGGTTTTACCCGGCCAGTTCCCTGTGTGCTGTTTCATTCCTGTAAGCTTGTTGAAGAGAGTGCTCTTTCCTACATTTGGATTTCCGGCAAGGGCAATGACTTTTCGGTTTGAGGATGGCTTTTCAATAAGAATTTCTCTGCCGTCTGCAGAGCGGATGGCAATGACGGCTCCACGGATCAGGAAGGCGCGGGGGTCGCCGTAAGGACTTTTTCCCACACATTTCACTAAAGTTTGTTCCACCAGTCCCAGATCCAGAAGACGGCGGCGTGTGTCTCCTGTGGCGGTAAGGGTCCGGATCCGAGCGGATTCACCTGGCTTCATATCATTTAAATAGTAATAATTGGACATAGTTTCCGATCTCCTTGGGTAAATTCCTGATATTAGTATTTTATTATTCTAGGCAGGAATGGTTACATATGCTATTTGACAAGGCGACTTTTTATGATTATAATAGTTACAGAATGCGCAAAATATAGAGAAAAAGCGAAAAGATACCTATATGGAGGAGAAAGAATATGAAAGTACTGCCTCAGAAGCGAAGAAGCCGCAGACTTTATGGATTGGCGGCAGCATGTGCGGTATGCGTAATGCTGATGATGTATGGAATAACCGGACGGGCGGCTCAGACAGGAACTGTCCGCAGTGATAATGTAAATGTACGAACAGAAGCCAATGCCAATTCGGAGCGGGTCTGCAAGCTTTCTGCCGGTACGCAGCTTTCTATTTCAGATCAGACAACGGGCAGCGACGGGCAGATTTGGTATAGTGTAACCTTCACTCATGAGGGAGCTGAGAAGTCCGGGTGGATTCGTTCTGACATGGTGAATGTTTCCGAGACGGAGGAACCTTCACAGGAGGGCAGTCCGGAAGAAGGGGCGGAAGGCGGAGCCGTATCGATAGGCGGCTATTCCATCCAGGAGCCGGCGGAGACTTATCCGGCCGCAGATGCCTTGTCTCAGACTGCAATTCCGGTAGGAGAGCAGAGCTTTACCGCATGGGTAGTGGATGCGGGTCTGACCGGCGGCCGGGAGCTGTATCTTGTCTGGGCTTCAGACGCAGGCGGAAATCAGGGTTGGTTTTACTATGATCCTCAGGATGGAACCTTCCAGCGAGAGATGGGTCAATTTTCCGGCAGCGGTTCAGGAGAGCCGGAGGGGATGATTGAATCTCTGCAGGAAGAATTGACATTTGTGAAGGAAGAAAATGCAAAAACCTTAAGCCAGCGTCTCTATATTATCATCGGCCTGGGTGCGCTGAGCGGCATTCTGCTGATTATTGTCATTGTTCTGTCAGTGAAGCTTCGAAATGCAGAATATGAGTACTATGATGATGACGAAGATGAAGACGAGGATGATGAGGATGACGATTACGAGGAAGAGCCCAGAAAGAAAAGAGGCGGTCTTTTCCGGCGCCGTGCTCAGGAAGACGAAGAAGAGGACGAGGCAGAAATAGAAGGCAGTGACTTTGACGATCTTCTGGTAGCAGTCAGAAAGAAATGGGCCGAGGAAGAAGCTCAGGAGGCCCGTGCAAGAGATTATTATGACGATGAGGAAGAAGATGATGAGGATGACTTCTATGAAGAGGAAGAAGTAGAAGAAGAGGATCTGTTTTCCACCAAAGAGCTTCCCGAGATCGACATGAGTGCCGTCCTGGAAATTGAAGAAGAGGCATCGAAAGAGAAGCAGAAGAAAAGTCCCAAGAGTAAGGCTGCTAAGCCCGTTGCAGAGGAAAAAGAGGAAGAAGCCGACGATGATCTGGATATTGAGATTCTGGATTTCGAAGATTTAGGGATATAGGGATAAAATGAAATGGATACGGGCGAGGTGCATACCTCGCCCGTTGTAATAAGTTTCGTGTGCTGCCAAGGTTCTGCGGAACTAAAACAGCAGAAGCTTGTCAGCGCACAGAAGGATTTACAGACACATGGCAATGTGGCTGGAGATTCTTCTAAGTAAAGGTGTGCTGCCAAGATTCTGCGGAACTTAAACAGCAGAAGCTTGTCAGCGCACAGAAGAATTTACAGGCACATGGCAATGTGTCTGGAGATTCTTCTAGGTAAAGGTGTGCTGTCAAGATTCTGCGGAACTTAAAATAGGAGGTTTAGCTGATGTTTGAAACATATACAGAAAAGGCAAAAAGAGCCTTAAAGGAGGCAGGGAAGATTTCCCGGGAGCTGAATCAGAATTATGTGGGAACAGAACACATTCTGCTGGGACTGCTTCGGGAGAAGAGCTGTGCAGCCTCTCAGCTACTGACAGAGCGAAAAGCAGAGGAAGAGAAGATTCTTCAGCTGATTCAGGAACTGATTTCTCCTGAGCATACAGTCCAGCAGAAGGAGCGGCCCGGATTTACCCCAAGAGCAAAAAAAGTATTGGATGAGGCAGGAAGGGAAGCTGCCCAGTTTAAGGAGCAGAAGATTGGAACAGAGCATATATTGATTGCCATGCTGAAAGACGTGGAGTGCACGGGAAGCAGACTGCTCAATACCATGGATGTAAATGTAAAGGGACTCTATGCATCTCTCTTGGATTCCATGGGAAGAACCGGCAGGGAATATCGGGAGGAGATGGCCCGCAATGGGAAAGGCCAGGGAAGGGGAACACAGGCACTGGATCAATACAGCCGGGATCTGACAGAGCTGGCCAGAGAGAAGCGCTTGGAGCCTTGTATTGGCCGGGAGGATGAGATACGCCGCCTGATACAGACCTTAAGCCGCAGAACCAAGAACAATCCCTGTCTCATTGGAGAGCCTGGGGTAGGAAAGACTGCAATTGTAGAAGGGTTGGCTCAGCGAATTGCGGAGGGGACCGTTCCGGATTCCGTAAAGGGGCGCCGCCTGCTGATCCTGGACTTGTCCGGCATGGTTGCAGGCTCAAAGTACCGGGGAGAGTTTGAGGAACGGATCAAAAGAGTGATGGATGAAGTCCGGCAGGCAGGAAATGTTCTGTTGTTTGTGGATGAACTTCACACCATGATCGGCGCCGGAGGGGCGGAAGGGGCTATGGATGCCTCCAACATCTTAAAGCCTGCTCTTTCCAGAGGGGAGCTTCAATTGATCGGCGCCACTACATTGGAGGAATACCGAAAGTATATTGAGAAGGATGCAGCGCTGGAGAGAAGATTTCAGCCTATCACTGTGGAGGAGCCCAGCGAGGAAGAGACGGTTGCCATCTTAAAAGGAATCCGCAGAAGCTATGAGCGTCATCATCAGGTAGTGATTACCGACGAAGCTTTGGAGGCAGCAGCCAAACTTTCCAGACGTTATATCAATGATCGCTTCCTGCCGGATAAAGCAATTGACTTGATGGATGAGGCAGCGGCAAAGGTGCGCCTTGGCAGCTATAAAAAGATAGATTCCATGGCAGAACTGGAGCATCAGAGCATAGAGCTTCTGGAACAAGTGGAGGATGCAATCAAGGCTCAGGATTTTGAGCAGGCAGCCGGGCTTCAGGAGGAACGCTCCAGGGTGATTGCGCTTCTTGAGAAGGAGCGGGCAAAAGCAAGCCGCAGCACCAGAAGGAAGGCCCTGACCGTAGGGGAAAATGAGGTTGCTCAAATTGTTTCCGATTGGACAAAGATTCCGGTAAGCAAGCTGGCAGAATCAGAGACACAGCGCCTTAAGAAGCTGGAATCGATTCTCCATAAGCGTGTGATTGCTCAGGAAGAGGCTGTGACGGCAGTTGCAAAGGCCGTGCGCAGAGGCCGTGTAGGACTGCAGGATCCAGGCCGTCCCATTGGTTCTTTCCTGTTTCTCGGACCTACCGGTGTGGGAAAGACAGAGCTGTCCAAGGCTCTGGCGGAGGTGCTGTTTGGCCGGGAAGAGGCCATGATACGTGTTGATATGTCAGAGTATATGGAAAAGCATAGTGTATCCAAGCTGATTGGAGCGCCTCCTGGATATGTAGGACATGACGACGGCGGACAGCTCTCGGAGAAAGTGCGCCGGAATCCTTATGCTGTGATTCTGTTTGACGAGATTGAAAAGGCACACCCGGATGTTTTTAACATTTTGCTGCAGGTACTGGATGACGGGCGTATTACAGATTCCCAGGGCAGAACTGTGGATTTCAAAAATACAGTCATTATTATGACCTCCAATGCCGGGGCTGCCTCCATTATTTCGCCCAAGCGTCTGGGCTTTGCCTCTGTGGAGGATGAAAAGCAGAACTATGAGGCTATGAAGGGCAGCGTTATGGAGGAAGTGAAGCGAATGTTCAAGCCAGAGTTTTTAAACCGAATTGATGAGATCATCGTCTTCCATGCCCTGAACAAAGAGCAGATGAAGAAGATTGTATCCATTCTCTTTAAAGACCTTTCCAGACGCTGTGAGCAGCAGCTTGAGATTCGTCTGAAGATACGTGACAGTGTGAAGGCTCATATTGTGGAGACGGCCTATGATGTGAAGTATGGAGCACGTCCCCTGAAACGGGCCATTCAGACAAAGATTGAGGATGCCCTGGCAGATGAGATACTGGCCGGACAGGTAAAGCGTAACAGTGAAGTGACAGTCACCATGCAGAAAGGAAACATAAAGTTTTTATAAAAGAACTGGAAATGAAAGGCAGGATGGTTTATAATTAAAATATCAATAATCGATTTATAACGAATTCCGATTGGGAGGACAAAAGAAATGGCAGCAGTAAAAGAATTGATACGTGTGGAAGCAGATGGAAGCATCAGCTTTGGGGATTATGAGCTGGCATCGAAGACCAAGCTGAAGGATTTTAATCACCAGGGTGATTTGTATAAAGTAAAGACCTTTAAGGAAATCACAAAGCTGGAGCGCAACGATCTCTTTGTCTATGAGTCTGTGCCGGGTACAGCAGTACAGAACTTTCAGGTATCGGCCGACGGTGTGGAATTTCAGGTGAGCGGTCCGGAGGATGCCCAGATTACCTTGGGAATGGAAGAAGATACGGAATACCTGACAGAAGTAGACGGACACGAGTCCGGCCGGATCAAGACAGGCCGGGGCGGCAAGCTGGTTCTGAGTGTGGAACTTGGGGGCAAAGAGAACGTGAGTGTGAAGGCTGTAAAAGCACAAGCATAGGAAAAAGGATGGCAAAGGGAAAAACTACCGTATTCTTCTGTCAGAACTGCGGGCATGAGTCGGCCAAGTGGATGGGCCAGTGTCCGGGATGCAGGCAGTGGAATACCTTTGTAGAAGAAACGATTGAAAAAACAAGTGTCCGAAGGATACAAAAAGAAAGGGCAGCCGTGGGTGCGGTCTGCCTTTCTTCTATTGATACGGCAGAAGAAGAACGGATGACCACCCATATGGGAGAACTGGACAGAGTATTAGGAGGCGGCATTGTGCCCGGCTCCCTGGTTTTGGTGGGCGGAGATCCGGGAATCGGAAAGTCCACCCTGCTTTTGCAGGTCTGTCAGAAGCTTTCGGAGGATCGAAGAGAGGTGCTGTATATTTCCGGGGAGGAATCCTTAAAGCAGATTAAGCTGCGTGCATCCCGGATCGGCACCTTTTCCGATCATTTACGTCTGCTTTGTGAGACGAATCTGGAGTTGATCCGTGAAACGATCCGGGAGCAGAAGCCGGAGGCAGTGATTATAGACTCGATCCAGACCATGTATCATGAAGAAGTCAGTTCGGCTCCCGGCAGTGTGTCTCAGGTTCGGGAGGCTACCTCTGTGCTGATGCAGTTGGCAAAGGGCTTGGGAATTACGATTTTTATTGTGGGACATGTGACTAAGGAGGGAACAGTGGCTGGGCCGAGAGTCTTGGAGCATATGGTGGATACTGTGCTGTATTTTGAGGGGGATCGCCATGCTTCCTACCGGATTCTTCGGGGGGTAAAGAATCGTTTTGGATCCACCAATGAGATTGGTGTCTTTGAGATGCGTGAAAACGGTTTGATTGAAGTGGAGAATCCCTCTGAATATATGCTGAACGGCAGACCGGAGGAGGCATCCGGATCTGTGGTGGCCTGTTCTATGGAGGGAACCCGTCCTATTTTATTAGAGATTCAGGCTCTTGTCTGCCACAGCACCTTGGCTGTGCCCAGAAGGACAGCGGCCGGAATGGACTATAACCGGGTGAATTTGCTGCTGGCTGTGCTGGAAAAGAGACTGAATCTGCGCCTTTCCAACAGTGATGTCTATGTGAATATTGCAGGGGGAATCCGGATCAATGAACCTGCCATTGATCTGGGGGTGGTGCTGGCGGTGATTTCCAGTTATAAAGATCGGCCCATTGACGAGAGGGTGCTTGCTTTTGGGGAAGTAGGCTTAAGCGGCGAGGTTCGGGCAGTCAGTCAGGCCGGACAGCGTGTACAGGAGGCAAAGAAGCTGGGCTTTACTACCATTATTTTGCCGGAGGTCTGCCGGGAGCAGATTGGAGCAGTGGAAGGCATCCGGCTCTGCGGCGTGCGGACGGTGGCGGATGCTCAGCGGCTTGTGTGCTGATCCTTCGTTAAATGAATATAGTAATGAATTTTGATACACAAGTGTGGCAAAGTGGTAAATAAATGAAATAGTAACCGGCTTGTCAGCGCGCCGGCAGTTATAACAGGCTGGGAGTTTTTTGGCTGAGTTGTTGGTTATGAAGTAATAGCAGTAAAAATAGCAGCAGAAAGGGAAGAGTGTTTATGTTAAGTAAAACATTTCAGGGAGGTGTGCATCCGGCAGACGGAAAGGAATTGGCCAGGGATGCATCCTATCGTACATACCTCCCAAAGGGGGACTTGATTTTTCCGCTGAATCAGCATATCGGAAAGCCTGCAAAGCCGGTGGTGCAAAAGGGAGATACGATTCTTGCGGGCCAGATTCTTGCGGAAGCAGACGGCTTTGTATCAGCCAATATTGTCAGCTCCTGTTCCGGTAAGGTGAAGGCAGTGGAGAACCGCAGGACCGTTGCGGGGGCATCGGTTCCCTGCATTGTGGTGGAGAATGACGGAAACTACACATTGGCAGAGGGCATCGGTAAGGAGACGGATGCTGCCAAGCTTGGCAGTCAGGAGATTCTTGACAAGATTAAGGCTGCCGGAATCATCGGACTGGGGGGAGCAGGCTTTCCCACCCATGTAAAGCTTGCGCCGAAGAATCCGGAGGAGATCGAATATGTGATTGCAAACGGGGCGGAATGTGAGCCTTATATCACCTGTGACGATCAGCTTATGCGTACCAAGAGCAGAGAGATCGTGGGAGGTCTTAAGATTATGCTGCGGCTGTTCCCCAAGGCGGAGGGTGTAATTATCATTGAGGAAAATAAGCCGGAGGCCATGAAAGCCATGGAGCAGGCATGCGCAGGAGAAGGAAAAGTGCGTGTGCAGGCAGTTCATACCAAGTATCCTCAGGGCGGCGAGCGTTCTATCATCAGTGTGGCAGCGGGAAGGCATCTGAAGCTTGGGATGCTTCCGGCGGACGCAGGCTGCGTTGTGGACAATGTGGCTACGGTCTATGCTATATATCAGGCGGTGAGCAGATCAGAGCCGATTATGGAGAGAGGCTTTACGGTGTCGGGAGACGCTGTGAAGAATCCATGCAATCTTATGGTGCGGATTGGAACCAGCTTTTTGGAGGTCTTGGAGGAAGCCGGGGGCTTCAAAGAAGGTGTAAAGGCAGACAAGATCCTTTGCGGCGGCCCAATGATGGGGATTGCGCTTTCTTCCCTGGATGTGCCCATTTGTAAAAATAATAATGCTCTGACAGTTCTGTCTGCGGATCCGGTGGCGGAGGCGCAAAAGCAACAGACCGCCTGTCTGCGGTGCGGGCGCTGTAATCAGGTCTGTCCTTTGGGGCTGACCCCTCAGATGATGGCAGCTGCGGCAGAGAAGAAGAATTACGAGCGGTATGAGAAGAAGCTGTACGGTCTGGAGTGCATTGCCTGCGGTTCCTGTACTTACATTTGTCCGGCAAAGCGGCCTTTGATGCAGCTGTTTAAGCAGGCGAAGGCTGAGATAATGGCGGCTAAGAGAAAATAAAAATCAGCAGAACTAGTACAGTGCATAGAAGGATTTACGGACGCAGGGTTAGGCGGCCGGAAATTCTTCTTGGTAGGATGCATTGGACAAGTTCTGCGGAACTGGAATAGAAAAATCAGCAGAACTTGAACAATGCATAGAAGGATTTACGGACGCAAGGTTAGGCGGCCGGAAATTCTTCTTAGTAGAGATGCATTGGATAAGTTCTGCGGAACTGGAATAGAGAGGATAAAAGTATGAGTGAATTATATAATGTTTCTTCCAGTCCCCATGTAAGAAACAAGCTGACTACGAGCAGCGCCATGGGTCAGGTGATTTTATCTTTGATGCCTGCTGCAGTTTTTGGCATCTACAGATATGGAACAGGGGCATTTCTGGTGATTGGGCTTTCTGTTTTATCTGCCGTTTTGACGGAATTTATCTTTGACTGGATTACCAAAAGGCCCAATACGGTTACGGACGGAAGTGCGGTTGTGACGGGGCTTCTGCTAGCCTTATGTCTTCCGGCATACGTACCCCTTTATGTGCCCTGCATGGGAAGCTTCTTTGCGATTTTATTTGCAAAATGCTTCTTTGGAGGTCTTGGACATAATTTTATGAACCCGGCTCTGGCCGGAAGATGCTTTCTGCTGATTTCTTTCAGCGGTGTTGTGGCTGACTTTTCTTTAGACGGAATGAGTTCGGCAACGCCCTTAGAGGCTTTGGCATCCGGGCAGGCGGTGAATGCCATGGACGCATTTTTAGGCGTTGGCAACGGTGTAATTGGAAGTTCGATTCTGGCCCTGTGTATTGGCGGGATCTATCTGCTGGCGGTCAGGGCAATTACATACGAGATTCCATTGGCAACTCTGTTGTCTTTCTCCATCTTTCTGCTGCTGTTCGGAGGACGTGGACTGGACTTAGAGTTTGTTTTGGTGCATCTGGTGTCCGGCGGCATTATGATGGGGGCGCTTTTTATGGCGACAGATCCGGTGACCAGCCCGGTGACGTCCACAGGGCAGTTGATTTTCGGTGCGCTGGTAGGTATTTTGAGCGCCATTTTCCGGGTATATGGAAGTGCGCCGGATTCCGCAAGCTATGCCATTATTATTGCAAATATGACGGTTCCCTTGATTGATGAGATTTCCGTTCCTGTGCCCTTTGGTCTTCGCAAGCAGACAAAGGGAAAAAAGGGAATTCCAAAGTCAGCCATAATTCTCTGTGCGATTACCCTGATTGCAGGAGCTTGTTTAAGCAGTGTGTATGAGATGACAGAGGATCAGATTGCGGAGCAAAAAGCGGCGGCAAAGGCAGCCTCTTACCGGGAGGTATGTCCGGATGCGGCAGACTTTACTTATGATGAGGAAGTAAATAAGGCTATTGAAGCCTTGGAGGGCAATGTCTATGGCACGGACTTTGGCAAAGCCTATATCAATGAAGTGGCGGTTGGAGTGGATGCCGGCGGTTCTCCTGTGGGCTATGTGATAAGCGCAACTACCGGAGACGGTTTTGACGGCAATATTACGCTGTCCGTGGGAATTATGCCGGATGGAACCATAAACGGCATTGCCTTTACGGAGCTGAATGAGACGGCAGGCATGGGAATGCTCTGTGATGAGGAGACATTTAAAGGCCAGTTTGCAGGTGTGAATGTGGAACGGTTTACCCTAAACAAAGCAGGAGATTCCACAGCAGAAAATGAGATTGATACGGTGTCAGGCGCCTCCACCTCATCAGGAGCGGTTATAAATGCAGTCAATGCGGCGTTGGATTTCTTTGGAGAATATATCAAATAAGGGGGGAAAGAAATGAAACCATGTATGGAACGTGTTTATAATGGTATTTTAAAGGAAAATCCGGCTCTGGTGCTGATGCTGGGCATGTGTCCGACCCTGGCAGTTACTACATCGGCGATAAATGGGTTTGGAATGGGTGTTTCCACTCTGGCGGTGCTGGTGGTGTCCAATCTGGTGATTTCTCTTCTTCGGAAGGTGATTCCCGATGAGGTCCGGCTTCCGGCTTATATTGTCATTGTGGCTTCTCTGGTTACGGTAGTGGAGCTTTTAACGGAGGCTTATGTTCCGGCCCTTTACAGTGCTCTTGGAATCTATATTCCCCTGATTGTGGTGAACTGTATTATTTTGGGAAGAGCCGAGGCGTTTGCGTCCAAAAATCCGCCCCTGCTTTCCGCCATGGACGGCGTGGGAATGGGGCTTGGCTTTACCATTGCCCTGACTGTGATAGGGCTTGTTCGGGAGCTTCTGGGGGCAGGCACCGCCTTTGGATTTGAAGTGATGCCAAAGTCCTATGCGCCCATTGCCATCTTTATCAAAGCGCCTGGGGCATTTCTGGTGCTGATGATTATTATTATGATTATGAATGCGGTGAATATAAATACCAGGGCAAATAAGGTGGTTGAGGGCTGTGACGGCTGCTGTGCCACATGTGCAAAGTCCTGTGACACAAAGGAAGGAGAGAGCTAGAAAATGACTTCGCTGATTATGATTGTAATTTCCACGGCGCTGATTAATAATGTGGTGCTGAACCAGTTCCTGGGAATCTGTTCCTTTTTGGGCGTGTCCAGGCAGATTAAAACCTCCGCAAGCCTGGGAGGAGCCGTTATTTTTGTAATCACCATTTCCTCTGCGGTGGCGAGCCTTTTGTATGATTTCGTTCTGGCTCCCCTAAACCTTACTTATCTTAAGACCATTGTATTTATTCTGGTGATTGCGGCGCTGGTGCAGTTGGTGGAGATGTTTTTGAAAAAGACCTCACGGGCGGTTTACCAGGCTCTTGGAATCTATCTGCCTCTGATTACGACTAACTGCGCAGTTCTTGGCGTGGCTTTAACCAATGTGCAGAACGGCTATAATCTGCTGGAAAGCGTTCTGGCAGGTTTTGGCACAGCGGTGGGTTACACGGTTGCCATTGTACTGCTGGCAGGCATCCGAGAGCGGATTGACGAGGACGCAATCCCGGCGCCCTTGCGGGGAGCGCCTATCGTGCTGCTCTGTGCGGTATTGATGGCGATTGCGTTTATGGGATTTGGAAACTTGTCATTTTAGTAGAGAGAGTAGTAAAAATGTACTGTACAAGTTCTGCGGTACTAATCTTATAAAAACAGCAGAATTTGTGCGGTGCATAGAAGGATTTACGAACACCGGTCTTTGGTGGTCGGAAATCCTTCTAGATAAAAATGCACCGTACAAGTTCTGCGGAACTGGAATAGAAAGGAACATATATGAATGGAATTGTAATAGCAACGCTCATTGTGGGAGTGATTGGACTTTTGATCGGGGCTGCTCTGGTGGCCGCCGGAAAAAAGTTTTATGTGGAGGTTGATGAGCGGGAGGCAAGGGTGCGTGCGTGTCTTCCTGGAAATAACTGCGGCGGCTGCGGCCAGGCCGGTTGTGATGCTGCGGCAGCGGCAATTGTAAGCGGTGAGGCGGACGTGAATGTCTGTCCTGTCTGCAATGAAACGGCTATTCAGGAGATTAGCGCAATTATGGGTGTGGATGCGGTGCAGTCCGTGAAGAAAAGAGCCTTTGTCCGCTGTGCGGGAAGCTGCGATAAGACATCGGTGAAATGCAACTATGTGGGCATTCAGGACTGCCGCTCTGCAGTTCTGTCCGGGCTTTCTGTCTGGCAATGTGATTACGGCTGTCTGGGATTTGGCTCCTGTGTGGAAGCCTGCGCTTTTGACGCAATCCATGTGAAGGACGGCGCAGCGGTGGTGGATCCGGAGAAATGCACCGGTTGCGGCCGCTGTGTGTCTGTGTGTCCCAAGAATCTGATTGAACTGATCCGCAGCGATGGGAAAGCCGCCGTTGCCTGCTCCAGTCATGCAAGGGGGCCGGAGGTAAAGAAAGCCTGTGCAGCAGGCTGCATTGGCTGTAAGCTTTGTACAAAGCAGTGTGAGGCGGAAGCCATTTTGGTGGAGGGCAATCTGGCCCATATTGATTATGATAAGTGCGTAGGATGCGAGAAATGCGTGGAGAAGTGTCCGGCTAAGGTGATTACCCGATTGTAAGCTATAGGGAGTGAGACAAAGGGAAAAACAAAAAGGAATGGAAAGTTTCATCAAGCCCTTTGAACTTCTTTTGATATCTGTTAAAATGAAACTGAAGCAAAAGGATTTAGAATCTGCCATCAGATGTGGTAAGGAAGTGAGCAGGGTATGGAAATGACAAAAAAATTACCCATTGGTATTGAAAATTTTGAAACAATGCGTAAAGAGGGCTTTTACTATATAGATAAAACAGGGCTCATAAGAGATCTGTTAAAGAACTGGGCGCAGGTCAATCTGTTTACCCGTCCAAGAAGATTTGGGAAGTCCCTGAATATGAATATGCTTAAATATTTCTTTGAGTATGGCTGTGACAGCAGTCTTTTTGACGGGCTTGCCATAGGAGAGGAAAAGGGGCTCTGTCAGGAGTATATGGGGAAATTTCCTGTTATTTCGATCAGTCTGAAGGATGCGGATGCTATGAATTACGAGGGAGCCAGGGAGATGCTGTGCTCCATTATTGGCTGCGAGGCTCTTCGTTTTTCCTTTTTGTCAGAAAGTGAGCAGCTTTCGGAGTTAGAGAAATCGCAATATAAACAATTGGTGCAAGTAGATACCAGCGGCGCTCAGCATTTTATTATGTCCGATGGTGTGCTGGGAAGCAGCTTATTTACGCTCACACAGCTTCTAAGGAAGCATTACGGGCAAAAAGTGATTCTTCTGATTGATGAATATGATGTTCCCTTGGACAAGGCTCAGCATTTTGGGTATTATGATGAAATGGTGGCAATGATACGAAAAATGTTCAGCCATAGCTTAAAAACCAATGACAATCTGCTGTTTGCCGTGCTGACAGGCTGCCTTCGAATTGCAAAAGAAAGTATTTTTACGGGTCTTAATAATCTTAAAGTTCTGACTATTACGGATGTCCGGTTTGATGAATATTTCGGACTTTTAGATTGGGAAGTTCAGGAAATGCTGAGATTTTATGGGCTTGAGGACAAATATGAATTGATAAAGGAATGGTATGACGGCTACCGTTTTGGAAATTCGGACGTATACTGCCCCTGGGATGTGATCAATTATGTGGATTTGCTTCGGGCTGACCCTTCTGCATCCCCAAAAGCCTACTGGATTAACAGCAGTGGAAATGATATTATCCGCAGATTTCTTAAGATGGCAAAGGGCGGAGTAAGGCGGGAGATTGAGAAATTGATTGAGGGGGGAACCGTTGTCAAAAAGCTCAATGAGGAATTAACCTATCGTGATATGTATAATAGTATTGATAATCTCTGGAGCGTGCTTTTTACTACAGGTTATTTGACCAAGTGTGGGGAGGAAGAGGGAGACAGGGCATACGGACTGACAATTCCGAATCTGGAAATCCGGCAGATTTTTATTGAGCAGGTGATGGAATGGATACAGGAGGAGGTCAGAAAGGATACGCCGAAGCTGGACGAATTTTGCGATGCATTTTTAAAAGGCGAAACGGAAACCATTGAAGCACTGTTTACCGCATTTTTAAAGAAAACCATCAGCATCCGTGACACAAGTGTGCGAAAGGAAAAAAAGGAAAATTTTTATCACGGCGTCCTGCTGGGACTGCTGAGTCATCGTGAAGAGTGGGATATCCGTTCCAATGCGGAATCAGGGGACGGGTTCAGTGATATTCTGATTGAAATAGAGGACGACGAGATAGGAATTGTGATTGAGGTGAAATATCCGGATAAGAGCAGCCTGGAAACGGGATGCAGGGAAGCATTGGAGCAGATAGAAAAGAAAGGCTATGAGGAGAGGCTTCTTGAGGATGGGATGACTGCTATTCTCAAATATGGAATCGCCTGCGAGAGGAAACGCTGTATGGTGAGAAGCTGTTGTCAGAGCTTAAGCCAATGAATCAATCCATCATTGGCTTAAAGGGTGCCGGAAGCTTAAGGGAAATAAATACTTGCATTTTCTTATAAAATGCGTTAGGATACATAAAAAGTTATCATACATAACAATAGAAAAGGCGGCAGTATTAAGGAAAGGCAAGCTTCGCCGGTCGAACGGTTACGGATTCCCAAAAGCCGCACATCAGAGGAAAAAGAGGAGAGTATGAAAAATGAGTGACAGATTAAGAGTTGGAATCTTAGGAGGTACGGGAATGGTGGGACAGCGGTTTATTTCCCTGCTGGAGAACCATCCCTGGTTTGAGGTTGTTGCCATAGCAGCAAGCGAAAGAAGCGCAGGAAAAACCTATGAGGAAGCAGTAGGCGGCCGCTGGAAGATGACTACGCCTATGCCGGAGGCTGTGAAGAAGCTTGTAGTTATGAATGTAAATGAAGTGGAAAAGGTTGCCGCAGAGGTGGACTTTGTGTTCAGTGCCGTGGACATGACTAAGGATGAGATTCGTGCCATTGAGGAAGCTTACGCAAAGACCGAGACACCGGTTGTTTCCAACAACAGTGCTCACCGCTGGACACCGGATGTACCGATGATTATTCCGGAGATTAACCCGGAGCATGTGAAGATTATTGAGGAGCAGAAAAAGCGTCTGGGAACAAAGAGAGGTTTTATTGCTGTAAAGCCCAACTGTTCCATTCAGTCCTACACACCTGCGCTGAAAGCATGGGAGGAGTTTGAGCCTTATGAGGTAGTGGCAACTACTTATCAGGCGATTTCCGGCGCCGGAAAGACCTTTAAGGATTGGCCGGAAATGGTGGAGAATGTGATTCCTTACATTGGCGGCGAAGAAGAGAAGAGCGAGAAGGAGCCCTTACGTGTCTTAGGAACCTGTGAAGACGGCGAGATCAAGCTTGCCAAAGAGCCGGTAATCACCTGTCAGTGCATTCGAGTTCCCGTGCTGAACGGTCATACAGCGGCCGTATTTGTGAAGTTCCGCAAAAAGGTAACAAAGGAACAGCTTATAGAGAAGCTTCGTAATTATCGGGGACTGCCCCAGGAATTAGAGCTTCCCAGCGCACCGAAGCAGTTTATTCAGTATATGGAGGAGGATAACCGCCCCCAGGTGAAGCTGGATGTGGACTTTGAGAAAGGCATGGGCATCTCTATCGGAAGAATCCGGGAGGATCATGTCTATGACTGGAAGTTTGTGGGCCTTTCCCACAACACGGTTCGCGGTGCGGCCGGAGGCTCCGTTCTCTGTGCTGAGTTTTTGAAAGCGCAGGGATACATTGCGGCAAAGGCATAAGGGATAAATAGGAGAATGCTTTGTGAAACAGATGAAGTGGAATAATTCTATAAAAATGGTCATTTCTATTATAGGAATGACTATTTGCCTGTTAAGCGGATGCGTGAAAGAAAATCATATGGATGACAGGGAGCCAGAACAGGAGCAGACAGACAATCGGGAGGATGCAGGCTTGGAGGAGCTGGAAGCCTGGAGAGTTGAGGAGCAGCAGAATACAAAAGAAAAGTCAGATGCAGAAACTCCCGAAAATGACAGCCAGACAGATATGCTTAAATCGGAGGAAGAAGTGCCGGATTACCTGACCTGTATGTCCGGAACGATTGTGGAGCAGGCGCTTACGCCGGAAGAGGCTTCAAAGCTTTTTTATGCACAGGAGATTCCGGAGGAGGTATTTGCCAGGATGAACGGCATTTCCTATGTGGAAAATGATGATATTGCATTGGAGGATCTGCGGTATCTGCGGCTTTTGTATGCAGGCTTCGATGAACAGACCCATGTGGGGGAGCTGGTGGTTCATGAATCCATTGCGGAATCCATTCTGGAGATTTTTCAAATCCTCTATGAAAATGGGTATCAGATTGAAAAGATGCGGCTAATTGATGATTATGACGGGGATGATCATGCCTCTATTTTAGATAATAATACATCGGCTTTTAACTATCGTGTGGTAGAGGGGAGCAAGACCCTTTCCCGGCATGCATATGGGCTGGCTATTGACATCAATCCTTTCTACAACCCTTATGTAACCTATCCGGACGGCGTGGAGCATATTTCACCGGAGGGCAGCGAACCTTACGCAGATCGGGAGGCGGATTTTCCCCACAAGATTGGAAAGGATGGGGATCTGTGCTGGCAGCTATTTTCGGAACGGGGCTTTACCTGGGGTGGAGATTGGCGGAGCCTTAAGGATTATCAGCATTTTCAGATTTCGGAGTAATGTATCAGAACTTTTTCTTTATTTTCACAGAGCTGTTTGCTATACTATATATGAACATGTTCAAAAAGATTAAGCGAAAGAACTGGAAAATTCATCCAGATTCATAGGGGGAAAATGAGGGGAAAAGTAAAAAAAGAAACTGACATGACATCATATAATCAATCATCTGAAAAAGCATTGAATATTATTGAGTATCTGGCAGAAAGTAAAGAGCCCAAACGTCTGATGGATATTGCAGAGTATTTTGGATATAATACAGCCACTACACTGCGCTTTTTAAATTCTCTTCAGAAATGCGGATATGTGGATCAGGAAAGTGAAACTATGCGGTATTTTTTGACGCTGAAGCTCTGCAGAATAGCTCATATTCATGAAAATAATATCGAGATACAAAAATTCACGCATCCATTTCTGGTACAGCTTTCCAATGATTTTGGAGAATCCACCTGTATTTCTGTTGAGCGCAATATGATGATGGTTTACATAGATGTAGCAAGCGCAGCGAATCGAATCCTTATGGGGCAGCAGTTTGTAGGAAATGCAGTATCCATGCACAGTACAGGTAATGGAAAGTTAATGCTGACACAGTATACAATGGAAGAGCTTGACATGCTGATTGAAAAGAAGGGACTTCACCGATATACAGAGAATACAATCTGCACAAAAGAGGATTTGCTGAAAGAGCTTGCGGACGTCAAAGCCCGGGGCTATGCTATTGATGATGAAGAAAGTGAGATAGGTATGCGGTGTATTGCATATCCGGTTTATAATGATTCCGGAAGAATTGTTGCTGGGGTCAGTGTTACAGGGCCGACGGTCCGAATGACATCAGAGGTGATTGAATCTAAATTGGAATATTTAAAAGAAATCTCAAAGGAGCTCTCCAACGTTATAGGTATCAGCTATCTAAATGTTTAGTAAAAGGATTAAACCAAAAAACTGTCGAATTCTGAATAAGAATTCGGCAGTTTTTTTGACTTCTCTGGCAGTGAGCAGACAGAAACGCATGTAAATTCAAAGCCTGTATTGCCCTTCGTTTAGTTTCAGTAAAAAAATTGTGTGAAAAATGCACAAAAAAATAACTATATTTTTTGATGATATTACATATTGCGGATTGGAAACGAGTGTGCTAATATAAAAACACAATAAATGAAATTTAATTTTAATTATTGAAACTAAAAGAAGGGAATATAAAAATGAAGGAATCCATTCATAAGTATTTTAAGATTGGAACAATCACATGGATGTCATATCCTGGAATGCCGCAGGAAGAGGTCATTCGGCGAATTGCTGAAGACGACTATTTTGATGCAGTTGAGGTATGCAGGTGTCCGGATGATGCATCGCGGACAGCATGCAGAAAGTTATTGGAACAGTCCCATTTGAAGGTATGTTATGGAGCGCAGCCGCGTCTGCTGGGACCAAAGCTGAATCCAAATGATCTGGATGAAGCTGGACGGGCAAAAGCAGAGGCAACATTGATTGAAGCCATTGACGAAGCAGAATATCTGGGAGCAAAGGGGATTGCTTTTTTGTCCGGGAAGTGGGCAGAAGACACAAAAGAACAGGCATATGCACAGCTTCTCAAGACAACCCGCAATATCTGCACTTATGCGGCATCAAAAGGAATGAACGTAGAATTAGAGGTTTTTGACTTTGATATTGACAAAGCAGCACTGATCGGCCCGGCTCCTTTGGCTGCAAGGTTTGCGGCAGACATGAGAATTACACATAATAATTTTGGATTGCTGGCAGATCTTAGCCATTTCCCAATCACCTATGAGAAGTCGCAGTTTGTTGTCCGGACTCTCAGACCTTATATCACACATCTGCATTTTGGAAATGCAGTAGCCAAGAAGGAGTGTGCGGGCTACGGCGACAAGCATCAGCGCTTTGGATTTCCCAACAGCGCCAATGATATGGAAGAGCTGTTAGATTACTTAAGAGTACTTAAGGAAGAAGGATTTTTTAATGCTGCAGATCCCATGGTACTGTCTATGGAAGTATCGCCCTTTGAGGATGAGGAAGCAGATATTATTCTGGCAAATACAAAGCGGGTATTAAATCATGCATGGGCTTTGCTGGATGATTAAAGACAGCAGTCCAAACAGATAAGGATGTGTTGAGAGAATTATTAGGAACTTTTAGTAGGAGGAACTGTTATATGAAAATTGTAGTATTGGATGGCTATACAGAAAATCCAGGCGATCTGAGCTGGGGAGAGTTGGAGAAGCTGGGAGATTTAACTGTATATGATCGCACAAGCATTACCGACGAACAGGAGATTATTGACCGAATCGGAGATGCAGAGGTTGTTTATACAAATAAAACACCTATTACCAAAAAGGTTATAGATGCATGCCAGGGCATTAAGTTTATCAGTGCGCTGGCTACAGGCTATAACTGTATTGATTACAACTACGCAGCAGAAAAGGGGATCCCGGTAACCAATGTACCGTCCTACGGCACGGCATCCGTCAGTCAGTTTTCCATTGCACTGTTGTTGGAGATTTGTCATCACATTGGCCATCACAATGATTCTGTTCATGCAGGCGAATGGGCAAATTGTAAGGATTGGTGCTATTGGAATTATCCTTTAATCGAGCTTGAGGGAAAGACAATGGGGATTATAGGATTTGGCCGGATTGGTCAGGCAGAGGGGCGTGTTGCAAAGGCATTGGGCATGAAGGTATTAGCCTATGACGTTTATCCAAATGCTTCCGGCAAAGAGATTGGGGATTATGTAGATCTGGATACATTATTTGCACATTCAGACGTCATAACGCTTCACTGCAATCTTACACCAGAGAATACGGGAATGATAAACAAAGAAAATATCTCCAAGATGAAGGATGGAGTTATCTTAATCAACAATGCCCGCGGACAGCTGATTGTGGAAGAAGATGTGGCAGATGCACTGAACAGCGGAAAGATGGCAGCTGCCGGTTTGGATGTGGTATATACAGAGCCGATTCGGGAGAATAATCCTCTGCTGAAAGCAAAGAATTGTATTATAACACCGCACATCTCATGGGCGCCCAAGGAGAGCAGGCAGCGTATTATGGATTGTGCTGTAGAGAATCTTAAGGCATTTCAGAAGCAAGAGCCCATTAACGTGGTTAATAAAATAGAAAGATAAATTTGCTGAGAGGTCTAATATGATGGATAAAAAACAAATTTCTTTACGCAATCGGCTGTTTTTCCAATCTACAGCGGCTTCATTTCCCAAGGAGGCATCGCTGGTCAGAAAATTGCTGGAATATGAGAGGGATGCCTATATGACAGCGGAAATAGCTATGGATTTGAGCTCCTACATGGTTCATTATATTTCGGGATACACCAGTGAATGTGAAGCAGCAGCCCATAAGGAGGCAGAAAAATTCCTTGCCCTGCTGAGAAAATGGGGAGAGACAGAACTTTTAAAGACAGCAGAGGAAGAGATAAAAAGCCTTAAGACAAGCAGCTTAATAAAACTTACAGAGCTTGGGGATACAAAAGAACTGGCGGTGCGTTGGGGAAATGATAATGGTCTGGGCATTATGAAGGCTATGCGCCGGGGAGCTATGTTTGTTACCACAAACCCGCCGATTGTAAATATGGCACGAAAAGAAAAGGCAGATGTTTACGATAAAATTCGCAATCGCATCTGTGCAGATTACAAGGATGAGCCTGTGGAGAACCGCATATCCAGATTGACCATGGAGGTTGTACTGAATAACTGCCGGGCCCTCTACGCTGTATTTGAACGAAGCGGACACAGAGCAGGGTATGTTCATTATCAAGTGAATCCCTGCAGCTATCGTGACAGTAAGGCCATGACCCAAGAGATTCTGTTTGCCTATTCGCATATGCAGAAAAAATTAGGCGGCCGGCCGAATGTGCTTTTCAAGGTACCAGGCACAAAGGCGGCTCTGGAGACGGTAGAAGAAGTCAGCAGGCTGGGAATAGGTGTTACGATTACTGTGAATTTCAGTGCAGCTCAGAGTTATGCTTTTGCGAAGCGTATTCAGGAAGGATGTGCAGAGCGTTCCTTTGTTGTAATGATGGCAGGGCGCCTGGACGGACCTGTAGAAGAGGAACTGGAAAAGGCAGGGGTTTCGGATGCGGCTGTAACTGCGAGAGGGGCCAGCCGGGCAGTAACCTATCAGATTTATCACAATGTTTTATTGAAAAACAGATTGGATAAGACCAACATTTTAGTGGCCTCTCTGCGCGGAGCATGGAATTTTGAGGCTTCATTGACGAAAGACAGAGAATCTGAAATTGTTATTTCTTCATTCCCTGATAAATGGGCGGATTATGATGCTCAGGAACAGTGCTATCAGCCGATGGTACAGGAGAAGCCGCCGGAAGAACTCATAAGCCGGCTTAAGAAAAGTGAGACCTTTAAAAAAGCATATGAGCTGGAAGGCATGTCGGAGGAAGAGTTTGATACCTATGGGCCTGTAACAGCCACACTGAATTCGTTTATACAGACTTATGAGGAACTAAAGGAATATATGAGCGCCTGAGTATCTGCCGGCAGGGAAATGTACTGTGAAGGAAAGGAAGAGATAAAATGAACACAACATATTTTGATTGGCTGCAGAGAGAAACGCCTACCAGATGGTGGCATGATTCCGGAAATCCGGACGAAATTGACCTTGCGCTTAAAAGACGGGAAACGACTATTTTCGCAAGCCTGGGTAGAGGTCGCCGTTGCGTAGGTCAGGCTTTTTTTGACAAGGGCCTATCTATCAGCAGTCGCATGGCGGCATCCTCCTAATTGCCGCCAAAACAAAAAAGTGGCGGCTCTGATTTCTCAAAGCCGCCGCTCCGGGCGTGACAATACTCCTGCTTGTACGACGGCTTTTTTCTTTTGCCGTCGTGCGGCAAGACTACTCTGCAAATGCGATAAATTATTTTTCCTGAGCAGGTGCAACCTTAGCATAACCATCCCAGGTGAACAGTGCCTCCTTGGTATCATCCGCTACCATTTTCTCAATGTTACAGAGATACAAATAGTGATCGCCAGCCTCCACGGTCTGTGCCAGAGAAACAACAAAGGCTACCCGGCTGTCCTCTGGGATTTGGATGTCGCTGCCCGCAATGGTTTTGAGAGCAATGGGCGTTTCTTTCAGCTTATCGGTTTTACTGCCGGTTGCGGAGCCGTAAGCCATAACAGTGTCTTTGAGGCTAATGCCCGGTGTGGCCAAAACTGCCTTGCCCGTCCTGCGGATATTCTCGCCGGAGTTGGCGGCCTTGCCCATCCCAAAAACCAGCATGGGAGGATTGAACGAAGCGTACATGAAGAAGGACACCGGGGCCATGTTTAAGGAGCCATCCTCCTTTTGGGTGCAGACCAGGACGAGAGGATCGGGGGAAGTGAGGGCGGTTGCCTGCCCAATGTTGATTTCTTTCATGGTAAAAACCATCCTTTCACGATTTTGTTTAGCACAGCACAGTTGACTTTCGCTGATAAGATTATTATACTTAGTTTGAAGATAACTTCAAGTACGCAGAATATTCTTACATAGTACGGTAGACCATACCAGCAGAAAGGATGCCATATATGAATAAAGATATGACTTATGAAGAATACACCCAGGAGGTGAAAACCTGTATCCTCACAGACGCTGGCAACTGTCCTGTGACATCTCTGCTCCTGATGCTGCAAGGGAAATGGAAATTCCATATTCTCTATGAGCTGTGCATTAAAGACCCTATTCGGTTTGGAGAACTACGCAAAAATATTGATGGCATTACAAATACCATGCTGGCTTCATCTTTGAGAGAATTAGAGAAAGATGGTTTAGTATCCAGAATACAATACAACGAGATTCCACCACACGTGGAATACTCTTTGACAGAAATGGGACATGATTTGCTCCCCATTTTTTATGAGATGACTAAGTGGGGATTTCGTTACATTAAGTAAAGCAGAACGGCAATCAGCTATGATGACGCTGATTGCCGTTCTGCACTTTGCACCACATAAATGGAGTTTCTTGTCAGCAGTTCCGCATAGTTTTTGTGGTCTTGTCCATATCAGTGAGGGAAAGCGGCCCTATCAGATCTGTCAGGCAGGCATTTCACGGACCTATCAGGTAATTAATCTGTTCTGGAAAATGACGGCATTGGAGAATGTTATGGTGGGAATGCATTCCAGACTGAAAAGCTCTTATCTAAAGGATTTGTTCAGAACGCCGGCGACCCGCAGGGAAGAAAAACAGGCCAGGGAAATGGCTTATGAATGGCTGCGGTTTGTAGGCCTGGAGAAATATGCCGACGAGCAGGCCGGCGCACTGTCCTATGGCGGTCAGAGGCTTTTGGAGATTGTACGTGCCCTGGCAAGTGATGCTAAGCTTTTATTGTTGGATGAACCGGTGGCAGGCATGAATACAAAGGAAAAAGCGGAATTTGACGAGCTGCTGAAGAAGATCCTGGATAAAGGTGTGACGATCTTGATGATTGAGCACGATATGGAGCTGGTCATGGATATTTGTGATTATCTCTATGTGCTGGAATACGGAAAGCTGCTTGCCGAGGGAACTTCAGAGGAAATACAGAGCCATCCGGAGGTGATTCGGGCATATTTGGGAGGTGAATGAAATGGCACCGATACTGGAATTGAAGGACTTCCATTATTTTTACGGCAATATAGAGGCGGTAAAGGGGATTAACCTGTACGTAGACGAAGGAGAGCTGGTTACACTGATTGGAGCAAACGGTGCAGGAAAGACAACCACGATGCAGACCGTATCCGGCCTGATCGGAATGGGGGGTGTGCGGGGTGAAATCTGGTTTGACGGAAAACGGATTGACAGGAAAAAGGGGAATAAGATCACTGCAATGGGATTAAGCCAGGTATTGGAAGGCCGCCATGTTTTTTCACAGCTGACAGTAGAAGAGAACCTGAGAATGGGAGCATATCTGCGGAAGGACACAGCAGGTGTAAAGGAAGATTTCGAGAAGGTATATCATCTTTTTCCAAGATTGCTGGAGAGAAAGGAGCAGTCGGCCGGAACACTGTCAGGCGGAGAACAACAGATGCTGGCAATTGGACGGGCTATGATGGCCAGACCTAAGATGATATTGCTGGATGAACCGTCACTTGGACTGGCTCCGATTATTGTAAAAAATATTTTTGAGGCAATTGTTGAAATCAATAAGCAGGGGACAACTATTTTGTTTGTGGAGCAGAATTCAAAAATTGCTTTGGAAACGGCTCACCGTGGGTATGTTATGCAGAATGGAAAAATTATTTTAAGCGATTACTGCGACAAGCTTGTTGCAAATGATGATGTAAGGAAAGCTTATCTGGGCATGAAATAACAGCAAGTCATCTTTGAATAGATTGAATCGCCGGAGGGAAGGAGTATATGAAATTAAGAGAAGACGCAAATAAAATAATTGAGGCATCCTTAAGAGCAGCGCAGCCGGATCGTGCCGTGCAGATTGCTCTGAAAAATGCTGATTTAAGCGGAAACTTATATCTTGCAGCAGTTGGTAAGGCTGCCTGGCAGATGGCGTATGCCGCCTCAAAGCTTCTTACCTTTCAGGCAGGCATTGTTATAACGAAATACGGTCATTGTATGGGTGAGATTCCGAGGGTTAAGATTTTTGAGGCAGGACATCCGGTGCCGGATAGAAATTCTTTTTGCGGAACGAAGGAAGTTTTGGATATGACTTCTCATTTGACAGGTAAGGATACGGTAATATTTCTGCTCTCAGGCGGCGGTTCCTCTTTATTTGAGCTGCCTTTGATTCCGGAGGATGAGCTTGCAGACATTACACAGCAATTGCTGGCATGCGGAGCGGATATTGTGGAAATGAATACCATCCGGAAGCGTTTGTCCAGAGTGAAAGGCGGCCGTTTTGCGCAGCACTGTCTGCCGGCAAGGATGTTCTCGGTTGTGCTTTCGGACATTGTGGGGGATCCTCTTGACATGATCGCATCCGGACCGGCTGCGGAAGATTGTTCCACCTGTGAAGAAGCAATGGCTATTGTAAAGAAATATAATCTAAAGCTTTCCCGACAGGCGGCCGAATTTTTAAAAAAAGAGACGCCAAAGAAGCTTGGAAATGTGGAAACTCATATTACAGGCAGCGTGCGGCAGCTCTGTGCCGCTGCTGCGAAAGAGGCAGAGAAGCTTGGATACGAGACGCAAATTCTGACAGACAGCTTGACTTGTACGGCCAGAGATGCCGGGAGCTTTCTTGCTTCCATTGCCAGATACCATAAGGATACAAAGAAATCTCTGGCATTTGTTGCAGGCGGAGAAACCGTTGTAAAATTAACCGGGAAGGGAATCGGCGGACGAAACCAGGAATTGGCTTTGGCAGCGGCCGAGGGAATTGCCGGTATGAAAAATACAGCAGTTTTTTCAGTTGGCTCAGATGGAACTGACGGGCCCACGGATGCAGCAGGAGGGTATGTGGATCAAGATACCTTCCGCAAGCTGGAGCAGGCCGGCATTTCGATATCAGATATCTTATGTGATAATAATGCATATTCTGCATTACAATGTGCTGACGGTTTAATTATGACAGGACCAACAGGTACGAATGTTAATGATGTGAGTGTTCTTTTGATTCGAAGATAATAGATAAAAAATTTATAAACAGCTTGCGCAGCTGCCCTGACGTATGATAGGATAAACCTATCCGTTAGGGCAGTTCGCCGTTTTTCCCATTTTTACTTGACAGATGAAGAAAAATATAATAGTATAGTAACCAGAAAACGAACAAACATTCGAAAATAAACGGTGTTTGATACAGGAATAAGGAGAACGATATGGTAAAAGAAGAAAAGTTAAAAGCATTGGATGCGGCCTTGGGCCAGATTGAGAAGCAGTTTGGTAAGGGAGCTGTCATGAAGCTGGGGGATAAGGGAGCTCACATGCAGATTGAGACTACACCTACCGGATGCCTGAGCCTGGACATGGCTTTGGGACTGGGCGGTGTTCCCAAGGGGAGAATCATTGAGGTGTACGGACCGGAATCAAGCGGTAAGACCACAGTAGCCCTGCATATGGTAGCGGAGGTCCAGAAGCGCGGCGGAATCGCCGGATTTATTGATGCGGAGCACGCTCTGGACCCTGTCTACGCCAAGAATATCGGCGTGGATATTGACAACCTGTACATATCACAACCGGATAACGGTGAGCAGGCACTGGAGATTACCGAGACTATGGTGCGCTCCGGTGCAGTGGATATTATTATTGTGGACTCTGTAGCCGCATTAGTACCAAAGGCGGAGATAGACGGAGATATGGGAGATTCTCATGTGGGTCTGCAGGCAAGGCTTATGTCCCAGGCTCTGCGTAAGCTGACAGCCGTTACCAGTAAGTCCAACTGCACGGTAATCTTTATCAACCAGCTTCGTGAGAAGATCGGCGTAATGTTCGGCAATCCGGAGACTACCACCGGCGGCCGGGCTTTGAAGTTCTATTCCTCTATCCGTCTGGATGTGCGGCGGATTGAGACACTGAAGCAGAGCGGAGAGATGGTAGGAAACCGTACCAAGATTAAGGTAGTGAAGAATAAGATTGCGCCGCCTTTCAAGGAGGCGGAGTTTGACATTATGTTTGGCGAAGGCATATCCCGTGAGGGTGATATCCTGGATCTGGCGGTGAATACGGGGGTAGTGAATAAGAGCGGAGCCTGGTATGCCTACAATGGAGAGAAGATTGGTCAGGGCCGTGAGAATGCGAAAAGCTATTTAAGGCAGAACCCAGCCGTCTGCCAGGAGATTGAAGAGCGTGTCCGTGAGGGCTTTGGTCTGGATTCGGCTGCAGTTCCGGAGGAGAAGCCGGCGGAGGAAGCAAAGGAAAAGAAAGCAAAGGCGGCTGCTGAAAAATAATGGATGAGTTAACAAGGGCAAAGCATCGGGCCCTGTATATTCTGGAGCGATGTGATCGGACGGAACAGGAGCTTCGCACCAAGCTTAGCCGGAATTATGAGCCGGAGATTGTGGAGGAAGCGATCTGCTATGTAAAGCAGTATGATTATATTAATGATAAACGGTATGCAGTCAATTATTTGAAAAGCCGCTGCCAGATAAAGAGCCGCCGTCAGGTGGAGCAGGAACTTCTTTATAAAAAAGGAATCTCCCGGGATATTTTGGAGGAGGCCTGTCAGGAGACTGAAGCTCAGGACGAGAGTCTTTTGATTCGAAGATGGATGGAGAAGAAGCATTATTCCCCTAAGACAGCCACGCAGGAGGAACAGCGCAGGTTTTATCAATTCCTGATGCGCAGGGGATTTCAAAGTGAAGATATTTTAAGGGAGATGCGAAGCCGGGCTTTTGAATAGCGGACTTTGCCCCTTAAGGTACAGGAATAACCAAGCTTTTGTAAGTATATACTCTTGACCGGGGATCTGTACTTGTGCTAGTATAGTAATAGTGCTTTGAAGCCGGAACCGGAAAGACGGTTTTGAAGCAAAAGGACGGGCGGCTGTGACAGGGAGACGGCAGTCAGGCTCGATTTTAGGAGGAAATTATATGAATTTACTGGCAGCAGCAAATGGCGGAACCATGGGATTTGAAATGATCCTCATTTACGTGGTATTAATCGGTGCCATGATGTACTTTATGGCAATCCGCCCCCAGAAGAAGGAGCAGAAACGTGTCAACGCCATGCTTTCCACAATGGAAGTAGGCGATGTGGTGGTGACAACCAGCGGATTCTATGGAGTTCTGATTGACATTACTGAGGATGACGTGATTGTAGAATTTGGAAGCAACCGGAATTGCAGAATTCCCATGAAAAAAGCAGCAATAGCAGAGGTGGAGAAGAGCGATGAGTAAGAAACCAACAGTATTGATGATTCTGGACGGATATGGTCTGAATGAGAGAACGGACGGCAATGCAGTAGCCGAGGCAAAGACACCTGTAATGGATAAGCTGATGGCAGAGTATCCATTTGTAAAAGGAAATGCCAGCGGACTGGCAGTGGGACTGCCTGACGGACAGATGGGCAACTCCGAGGTGGGACACTTGAACATGGGTGCAGGCCGTATTGTATACCAGGAGCTGACCCGTATCACCAAAGAGATTGAGGATGGCGTATTTTTTGAAAATGAAGCGTTGGTAACGGCGGTAGAGAATGCCAAGGCAAAGGATTCCGCTCTCCATATGTACGGACTTGTATCCGACGGCGGCGTGCACAGCCATAATACGCATATTTACGGACTTTTGGAGCTGGCAAAGCGCCATGGATTAAAGAAGGTCTATGTACACTGCTTCCTGGATGGCCGTGATACACCTCCCACCTCCGGGAAAGATTATGTACAGGAACTGGTAGATAAGATGGCGGAGATTGGCGTAGGAGAAGTAGCATCCGTAATGGGACGTTATTATGCTATGGACAGAGATAACCGCTGGGACAGAGTGGAACTGGCTTATAAAGCCCTCACAAAGGGGGAAGGAGTAGAAGCGGCAGACGGTGTAAGTGCCATTGCAGCATCCTATGAGAAGGGAGTCAATGATGAGTTTGTGGTTCCGGCTGTTGTAATGAGGGATGGAAAGCCTCTGGCTACAGTACAGGATGGGGATTCCATTATTTTCTATAACTTCCGCCCCGACAGGGCGAGAGAGATTACAAGAGCATTCTGTGATGATGAGTTCAGCGGCTTTGCAAGAGAGAAGAAGCTTGATCTCACCTATGTATGCTTTACAGAGTATGATGTGACCATTCCTAATAAGCTGGTAGCCTTCCACAAGGTAGAGCTTCATAACACTTTTGGAGAGTATCTGGCGGCTCATGGGAAGACACAGGCCCGTATTGCTGAGACAGAGAAGTATGCTCATGTAACCTTCTTCTTTAACGGCGGTGTGGAAGAGCCTAATAAGGGAGAGGATCGCATTCTGGTAAAATCTCCGAAGGTTGCCACTTATGATTTGCAGCCGGAGATGAGCGCTTATGGCGTTTGTGACAAGTTGGCAGAGGCTATTAAGTCCGATAAGTATGACGTGATTATCATTAACTTTGCTAATCCGGATATGGTAGGCCATACAGGAATTGAGGCTGCAGCTATCAAGGCAGTAGAGGCGGTAGATGAATGTGTCGGCCGGGCTGTTAAGGCTGTTAAGGAAGTGGGCGGACAGATGTTCATCTGCGCAGACCATGGCAATGCAGAGCAGCTTGTGGATTACGGTACAGGCGCCCCATTTACGGCACATACCACCAATCCGGTGCCCTTCATTCTGGTAAATGCAGATCCTGCCTATAAACTGCAGGAAGGCGGCTGTCTGGCAGATATCATTCCCACCTTGATTGAGCTGATGGGTATGGAGCAGCCGGCGGAAATGACAGGAAAATCACTGTTGGTAAAATAACAGTCTTTTTTCGGAATTTTTTATATGGAAAATAGATGAATTTATATAAAGAATCCGTATAGAACCTTCTTTTTTATGCAAAATATTACTAACGATTCCAAAGGATCGCAAAGGACTGCCTGAGAAGAACGGGACAGGCCAGGCAATCCATACAAGAGTTGTATGTTGCAGAAAAAGGAGGTTTTTTATGCATTTGTTTTTACCAATCACCGATATTCATGCCAGAGAGATTTTGGATTCCAGAGGAAATCCCACCGTGGAGGCAGAGGTTACTGTGGAAGGCGGCATTACAGGCAGGGCTTCTGTGCCCTCGGGAGCATCCACAGGCAAGTTTGAAGCTGTGGAGCTGCGGGACGGACAGCACCGTTATCTCGGTCTGGGAGTGGAAAAGGCAGTACACAATGTAAATGTAAAGCTGACAGATGTTCTCATTGGAGAAAATGCGCTCAGACAGTCATATATTGACCACCTGCTGGTGGATGCGGACGGCACAGATAATAAGTCCAATCTGGGAGCCAATGCCACCTTGAGCGTATCTATGGCAGTGGCCAAGGCTGCGGCCAGATTTCTGGAGCTTCCCCTGTATCAATATCTGGGAGGAGTTCATGGGAAGAGAATGCCGGTTCCTATGATGAATATTTTAAACGGCGGCAAGCATGCGGATAATACGGTAGATCTGCAGGAATTTATGATTATGCCTGTGGGAGCCTGCTGTTTTAAGGAAGGGCTTCGGATGGGCGCAGAGATCTATTATAAGCTGAAGCTGCTCCTGAAAAAACGTGGATTGTCCACGGCTGTGGGTGATGAGGGCGGCTTTGCTCCGGACCTTGCAGATTCCAGAGAGGTGCTGGATTGTATTGTGGAGGCAATTCGTATGGCAGAGTTCGAGCCGGGAGAGCAGGTACAGATTGCCATTGATGCGGCTTCCAGTGAGCTTTATGACGAAAAGACCGGAAAATACGTATTTCCGGGTGAGAGTCGTATGACAGGGGAAAAGGTCCTTCGTTCTCCGGAAGAGATGGTGGAGTATTATGAAGATTTGCTGAATCATTACCCCATTGTATCCATTGAAGACGGCTTGATGGAGGAGGACTGGGACGGCTGGCAGCTATTGACGGAGCGTCTGGGGCATCGGGTACAGCTGGTGGGAGACGACCTCTTTGTAACCAATGTAAAGCGTCTCGGCATGGGGATTCAAAAGCATGCAGGAAATTCTATTTTGGTAAAGGTCAATCAGATTGGTACAGTTTCCGAAGCGATGGATGCCATCGAGCTGGCAAAGGTGAACGGATATACGACAGTAATTTCTCATCGCTCCGGAGAGACAGAGGAGGACTTCATTGCAGATCTGGCTGTGGCAGTTAATGCCGGACAGATCAAGACAGGAGCGCCCTGCCGTATGGATCGGATTGCGAAATATAACCAGCTTCTGCGAATTGAAGAAGAGCTGGGGCCGGTGGCGGCTTACTATAACCCTTTCTATAAGATCTCATAAGAAGATGGACCTTACTTTTTAAATTTTGGTTAAATCCTGATTAAATGACATTGTTTCTTGACACAATGAGAAAGGTGTGGTAAAGTCTAAACGTATGAAATCTGCCGGTATTCGGTAATCGGAAACTCCGACCGTTGCTTAATACACGGCTTATGAAAAAAAGGAGGCAGTCATTATGATCGCAAAAGAAAAGAAGCAGGCTATCATCACTGAGTATGGCCTGAAGCCAGGAGACACTGGTTCACCGGAAGTGCAGGTAGCTATTCTGACCGCGCGTATTCAGGAATTAACCGAGCATCTGAAGGAGAATCCGAAGGATCATCATTCCAGAAGAGGACTTCTCAAGATGGTTGGTCAGAGACGTAACATGCTGGCTTATCTGAAGAGAACAGATATTACACGTTATCGTAGTCTGATTGAGAGACTTGGACTCAGAAAGTAAGCTTAACAGGGGCGGAGGGATACTTCCGCCCTCGTTTGTCGCATGGAAAATTCCGTGCGGCTAATGGAATTTCGTTACCTATTAACCCCACAGGAGAATGGTACCGAGACCACTGATGCATATATGAACAGTTCAGTCATTCCGTGTGCAAAGATGCTGTCGGCAGCGCAGCAGAATGCCTGGCATATATAGCAGATTCGTGTATGGATCAGTAGTTTCGGATTCTCCTGAACCAGAGAAGATACCCTATGGGCATTCGGATATGCCCTTGGGTAGAAGTAAAGGAGATTACCCATGTACAAGAGTTATTCCATGGAGCTTGCAGGCCGCACCCTGACCGTTGATATCGGCAGAGTGGCAAAGCAGGCAAGCGGAGCCGCTTTTATTCATTACGGTGACACTACCGTACTGTCCACGGCAACGGCTTCCGATAAGCCCCGGGAGGGCATTGATTTCTTCCCCTTAAGTGTAGAGTATGAGGAGAAGCTGTATTCCGTAGGCAAGATTCCCGGCGGATTCAATAAGAGAGAGGGCAAGGCTTCTGAGAATGCCGTACTGACCTCCCGTGTCATTGACCGTCCTATGCGTCCCTTGTTCCCAAAGGATTACCGCAACGATGTGACGTTAAACAATCTGGTGCTTTCCGTAGATCCGGAGTGCAGCCCGGAGCTGACCGCTATGCTGGGATCCGCCATTGCAACAGCCGTGTCAGACATTCCCTTTGCCGGTCCCTGCGCAATGACACAGATTGGCATGATTGACGGAGAATTTATTGTAAATCCGGGACAGAATCAGTATAGGGGGTCTGATTTAAAGCTGACTGTCGCTTCCACCAGAGAAAAGGTAATTATGAT
Source organism: Clostridia bacterium (assembly GCA_910574255.1). Taxonomy (GTDB): domain Bacteria; phylum Bacillota; class Clostridia; order Lachnospirales; family Lachnospiraceae; genus Laedolimicola. The sequence continues at coordinate 108,413 of CAJTAK010000009.1, read as the reverse complement.
TGAGGCCGGAGCCAATGAGATTCCGGAGGCAAAGATGATTGAAGCCATTTATCTGGCGCATGAGGTCAATCAGCAGGTGATTGCCTTTATTGACAAGATTGTAGCGGAATGCGGCAAGGAAAAGCACACCTATACAAGCTGCGCCGTTCCGGAAGAGCTGTTTGAGGCTATCAAGGAACAGGTTCCGCCTGAGGAGATGGAGAAGGCCGTATTTACGGACGAGAAGCAGGTACGTGAGGAGAATATCCGTCAGATTACTGCCAGGCTGGAAGAGGCATTTGCAGAGAAAGAAGAATGGCTGGAGGTTCTTGGAGAGGCTATTTACCAGTACCAGAAGAAGACCGTGCGCAAGATGATCTTAAAGGATCACAAGCGTCCTGACGGACGTGAGATTACGCAGATTCGTCCTCTGGCAGCAGAGGTGGATCTGATTCCGAGAGTTCATGGCTCCGCCATGTTTACCAGAGGGCAGACCCAGATCTGCAACATCTGTACCTTGGCGCCTTTGTCTGAGGCTCAGAGACTGGATGGTCTGGATGAAAATGAGACAAGCAAGCGTTATATGCATCACTATAATTTCCCAAGCTACTCTGTAGGTGAGACAAAGCCCAGCAGAGGACCTGGACGCCGTGAGATTGGACACGGAGCTTTGGCGGAGCGTGCGCTTTTGCCGGTGCTTCCTTCTGAGGAAGAGTTCCCCTATGCCATCCGTACCGTATCGGAGACCTTTGAGTCCAACGGTTCTACTTCCATGGCCTCTACCTGTGCATCCTGTATGTCTCTTATGGCGGCAGGCGTGCCCATTAAGAAGATGGTAGCCGGCATTTCCTGCGGTCTGGTGACCGGTGAGACGGATGATGACTATGTACTTTTGACGGATATTCAGGGCCTTGAGGACTTCTTCGGAGACATGGACTTCAAGGTAACAGGAACCACCGAGGGTATTACGGCTATTCAGATGGATATTAAGATTCACGGCCTGACACGTCCCATTGTGGAGGGAGCCATTGCAAGATGCCGGGAAGCAAGAATGTTCATTATGGATACCTGTATGAAGCCCTGCATTGCAGAGCCCAGAGCTGAGGTCGGACCTTATGCACCGAAGATTATTCAGATTCAGATCGATCCCCAGAAGATTGGCGATGTGGTTGGTCAGAGAGGTAAGACCATCAATACCATTATCGAGCAGACCGGTGTGAAGATTGATATTGATGATGACGGCGCCGTATCCGTATGTGGTACGGACAAGGCCGATATGGACAAGGCTGTGGAGCTGATTAAGATCATCGTAACCGATTTTGAAGAGGGCATGGTGCTCACCGGCAAGGTAGTCAGCATTAAGGAGTTCGGCGCATTCCTGGAGTTCGCACCGGGCAAGGAGGGCATGGTTCATATCTCTAAGATTGCAAAGCAGAGAATCAATCATGTGGAGGATGTTCTGACCCTGGGCGATGTGGTGAAGGTTGTATGTCTGGGCAAGGACAAGATGGGCCGTTTGAGCTTCAGCATGAAGGATGTAAAATAAGCACATGACAGTTCCGCCGGCGGAAGGATTAATAAAATAGCAGAGCAGGAAAAAACCTGGCTCGGAGAAAAAGAAGCCCCGCAGTTTAAAAGGATAACTGCGGGGCTTTTGTATCAGGCGGAAAAGAATTTTACAATTGCGTATATAAGGGCCTTATGTTAATCTGATAGTGTAAAATAAAAAAGACAGCAAGTCTGCGATTGGGTATAAAGAATCAGGGGTTATGAGAAAGGATAAGGCAGAGTTGGCAGGTTGTGTTTGATCAGCTTGATTACAGGGAAAGTGCTGTGTGGGGCCTGCTTCTGGCCAGCGGCTATGTGAAGATGAAAAGCTATGTAATTGAGGCAGGAAGAACGAAATGTGAGCTTGTACTGACCAATAAGGAAGTCCATGTGATGTTCGAAGAAATGATAGAGGATTGGTTCTCGGATTTTACTCCGGCGTACAATGCATTTGTGAAGGCTCTGCTTCAGGATAATCTGGAAGAAATGAATTATTATATGAACCGTGTAACAGAGGAAACTTTCAGTTTCTTTGATACAGGGAAAAAGGCATCCGGGGCAGCAGAGCCAGAACGTTTTTACCATGGTTTTGTTCTAGGATTACTGGCGGATCTTCGAGAGCGTTATGCCCTGACTTCCAATCGGGAAAGTGGTTTGGGAAGATATGATGTGATGCTTGAGCCGGTAAGAGAGGATGATGATGCGATTATTATAGAATTCAAGGTGTTTCGCCCGGAAAAAGAGAAAACCCTTGAGGACACTGTACAGGCCGCCCTCACCCAAATAGAAGAAAAACATTACGCCGCCGCTTTGGAGGCAAAAGGCATTGCCCCGGAGCGAATCCACAGATACGGCTTTGCCTTTGAAGGAAAAAAAGTTTTAATAGGATAGGAGAAAAAATGAATCGAATCATATTAAAGGACTGCGAGGCTTTATTCAATGAAAAAACCATGGATTGGTCCCGAATAAAGAATGCTGCCATATTAGTAACCGGCGCCTGCGGCATGCTGCCGGCTTACATGATATGGATGATGATCTATCTGAATGAATATCATAACTATCACATCAAGATTCTTGCACTGTGCAGGAATGCCAAACGGGCATCTGTGGTTTTTGGAGAATATGCAGAGAGAGATTATTTTGAACTGCTCCTTACAGATGTAACGGAACCGTTCCAGGCAGACGGTCCGGTGGACTATGTTATTCATGCGGCCAGTACCTCCTGCTCACAGTACTTTGGCACGGATCCCGTAGGAGTCATCATGCCGAACACCCAAGGAACCTTTCATACCCTAGAGCTGGCCCGCAAAAAGAGAGCAAAGGGATACCTCTATTTCAGCAGCAGCGAAATCTACGGAAGAATTGATAAGGAGTTTATTGAAGAAAAAGACTGCGGATATTTGGATTCCATGGAGCTGAGAAGCTGCTATGGGGAGAGCAAACGCCTGGGAGAGAATCTCTGTAAGGCATACAGCCATCAGTACGGTCTGCATGCGGTTGTGGTACGCCCTGCTCAGACCTACGGACCAACTATGAACCTGGAGCGGGATACGAGGGTACATTCGGGATTTGTGTCAAATATCTTAAATCATGAGCCTTTGCTGCTGAAAAGCGACGGACTTTCTTCCAGAAACTTCTGTTATCTTTATGATGGGGTGTTCGGCTACTTTAAAGCCTTGCTGGATGGGGAAGCAGGCGAAGCATACAATGTGTCGAATCCCGAAAGCAAGATAGCGATCTGCGATCTGGCAGAAATTTTAGTGAAAGCCTTTCCTGAGAGGAAAATTGAGATTGCTTATGCCAATCATAACAATGTATATCTGGAAAATCCATATAAGAAGCAAAGCACCATATCGGTAGAAAAATTAAAAGCTCTGGGCTGGACCCCCCGTATTTCTTTGGAGGAAGGCTTCCGAAGAACCGTGGCAAGCTTTATGGAGGAAAAAAAGTAATATGGAAACACAGGAAATAGCAATCTATGGAGCCAGAATGGTGGCTATGAGCATCTATCATGCAATAAAAGAACTGTATCCGGATTGCCGTATAACAGCCTTTCTTGTTACAGACAAAGAAAACAATCAAAGCTCTATTGACGGGATTCCCGTTGTGGATTTGAAAGACTTTGAAAGAAAGGATATGAAAATACTGATCGGCGCACAGGACAATTATCATGATGAAATTGCGGCGGCTCTGGAAGAAAAAGGGCTGCGAAATTATGTTAAAATTAAGGGGGAGACAGAAGCAAGGCTGATGGAACAATATTATAGACGGGTCAGGGGGGATTCCTTTCTTCACAGCTTAAAAAAAGGAGAGAGAAAAGCAGATGCGGCTGTTTATATATCAAAATTTCATGGAGACAGGCCCATTCAAAACCAATACAAACTGGAGGAATGGATGCATCCGATTCAATCCGGCGCGGCACTTACAGATTGCTCTGTCTGTGAACTGAAGGATGACAGGGGCGAAAATATATCCTTGAAAAACAGGAACTACAGTGAGCTGACTTCTATGTACTGGATTGGAAAGCACGGGGACGCAGAGTACCTGGGGCTGTTTCATTACCGGAGGATGCTGGAATTATCCGAGGAAGATCTATACCGTCTGCCTGAGAACAACATAGACGTGGTACTGGCATATCCTGCGGTTTATTATCCCGATATTTCAGTCCATCATTCCTATTATTTGAAAGAGGGAGACTGGAATGCAATGAAGCAGGCATTGGGGGAATTGGAGCCGGAATATGCCGCAGCCATGCCGGAAATATTTAAAGAAAAGTTTTTCCATAATCATAATATACTGATAGCAAAAAAGAAAGTCTTTCAGGATTATTGCAGCTGGCTGTTTCCTGTCTTGGAACGGGTGGAAGAGCTGAGCGAACCGAAAGGAAGGGACAGAGCAGACCGCTACATTGGATATCTGGGAGAAAATTTAACGACCCTGTATTTCCTGTATCATAAAAATGATTTGAATATTGTGTACACAGGACGGCGTATGCTGGTATAAGGAATCTGTCAGCCTTCCGTTGAAGCTTCGGGGGTATTCGCATCAGGATTCTCGGAAGCTTTGGCCTCTTCCTGATGCAGTTCCTCCGGATTTTTCGGAACAAACTTCAAAAAATAGGCATAGATATCCACCACCGCCTTATAAAGCTCCTCCGGGATCTCAGAGCCTAAGTTAAGCTGTGTCAGCACCGTGGCAAGTGAATTGTCCTCGTATACAGGCACGCCGTTGTTATTGGCCACCTCTACGATCTTCTCTGCCATATATCCCATACCGGAGGCCACGATAATAGGAGCCGCATTCCGGTTTTCATCATATTTTAAAGCGACTGCTTTTTTGTTCATTACTTCATTAAATTGTGACATTGACCGCATTCTTCCTTTCGAAAATCTTTGGAAATACAGAGGAAACCGGGATGGATCCCGCAGCCTGCTCTACTCCCAGATACTCACAGTTCAAACCGTTCCGATCCAGAATCTCATTCATACCCTGCTTAATCTCAGATTCGAAGGGAGAAAGATTCTCCGGATAGAAAAGCCGCATGCTCACGTTCTCCTTCTCATACACCATCAGCAGATCAAAAAAGCCCACATCCTTAATATCAAACTTAATCAGCAGCTTGGCGGTCCTCTCCTTGGGGTCCGAAGAAGCGCTTCCGTCCTCATCCGGATCAATCCACAACTCCGAGAACATAAGCTGTCCGTTCAGTTCAATAGGAAGCATCAGGTGAAGCACCGGCATATAGACACTTTCATTCAGCAGCAAGGCGTTGACCACATTTTCGAAAACCTGACGGTTCTCTAAACCGGCGTCTCCCCGGATGCCGCTCTCTACAATATTCAGGAACTTGTCAGCCCAGACAGACTTGCCGGCAGCCTTCTCAAAGTTCATCCGCATAAGAAGCTCCCGAAGCTGTTCCTCGTCCATACCCTCAAAAGTCTTCTGGAAAGAGGGGAACTTTAAAAGGTTCTTAAAGTCCGAGATAAGCTGATCCAGATCCCCGTTCTCATACCGTGCGGCATTGAAGGTAAGCTGCGCCACCAGATCACGGAGCGAACCCATATTCCGGGTCTGTGCAATATATTTGGCCAGAAAGGGAATAATATCCTGCTGAAGCCTGGCAGTATTCTGAGCCGTATCCTGAGGACCTCTGTGGTTCAGGCCCTGTGATAACCGTTCCAGCTGCTCCCGCTGCTCATGGAACATGTATTTCTTAATATCATTCAGCAGATCCTTCATATTCTCCATCAGATGCCTGCCGGAGGACATGTCGGAGTAACGTTTGAGAAAGGCAAGAATGGCGGCCCGCTGCTCTACGGTAGGAGCGTTGGTAAGGGCATCGCGCATAAGCGCAAAGAAAGGTCCCTGAAAACGGACGGACCCGGAAAACTGATTTTTTATAAATTCAAGCAGTTCCTCGTTATTCATTTTCAATAGCTGGAAAAAAGTGGAGATATCCTCCGCTGTATCTGCACCGATTCCTGCTTCTACCAGATTGGCCATACCGCCGAACATAAGCTGGGACATAGTATCCGTAAGCTGGGGGGTATCCCGAAGAAGCTGTACAAAGGTTCCGAAATTGGAATCGTAGTTGGCGCTAAGCTGGGAGCCGCTCTGGGAATTGGCATCAGAGCGGTTGTCGGGCCGTACCACACGGCTTGGATCCACCGGATTCTGAATCTGCATTTTATCCGGCTGATTCTGGGCATTATTCCTTACATTATTTTCGTAGCCTGTAGGCGGAGTGGTCACTCTTAAAATATTTGCCATTTTTTTCTCCTGATATGATAAATTTCTCTTATTTTTTTATAATTAGCTTCCGATATATAATATATATCTCAAAATAAGGTGGTGCTAATATTATGGACAATGGTATGGACAACATGTTAGACATGTATCTTTTTGAAACAAATTCATTACTTGAGCAGTTAGACGAGCTGTTAATAGAGGCAGAAAAGAATGAAGAATTCACCACGGATGATGTTAATGAAATCTTCCGGGCCATGCATACGATCAAAGGATCGTCGGCTATGATGGAATTCAACTCTTTGATGACAATTGCCCACCGGATTGAAGATTTGTTTTTCTACGTTCGGGAAAACGGTATCGATTCCCTGAACAGTACGGATAAAAGCGAATTGTTTAATCTAACGTTCAAGTCCACGGATGTGCTCCGCGGCGAAGTTGAGAAGCTGGAGAATAACGAGCCCCTTAGTACTAATATCGACAGTATGACTTCAGAAATTAATAGTTTTCTGAATAAAATTAGCGGTACGGAAGAAGAAAAGGAAGAAGCGGGGCAGGCAGAACCGGCAGCGGAGGGGAACGATTCTGCGGGGCATACCGTAGGACATGAGTTCATTGATTCTTTGGGCAGCAAGTGCCCGGTTTTCCTGCAGGTATTCTTTGAAGAGGGCTGCGGTATGGAGAATCTCCGTGCTTTTATGCTCGTAAATGCGCTGAAGGAAATGGATCTGGAATTTGAATTTTACCCGGCGGATGTGGAGACGAACGGCGCCACAAGCGAAGCGATTATAGAAAATGGCTTTGTGATAGGGATGAATTCGGAGGAAGGTATGCACAAGGCAGTCTCCGTAGTGGAGGAGCAGGGCAGCATTCAGACGTATGAGATCCTTTATGCGGCGGTGGAAGAAAAGAAACCGGAGGAAGTGAAGGCCGAAGAGGCAGCTGCGCCTGTGGAAAGGGCATCGGCTGAGCCGGTGAAAGAAAAGGCACATCCGGCAGTAAAGGAAGCTTCCAGTACGCCGACACAGCATGGTGCGGCCAAGCAAAGCTTGATTAGTGTAAATCTTTCCAAGCTGGATGCCCTGCAGGCTGTTGTGGGAGAGATTGTAATCACAGAGTCTATGGTGACTTCTTCTCCGGAGCTTCGGGGATTGAAGCTGGACAGCTTCCTTAAGTCTACGAGACAGCTGCGCAAGCTGACAGATGACCTTCAGGATATTGCCATGTCTCTTCGGATGGTATCGATCTCCGGAACCTTCCAGAAGATGAACCGGATTGTTCGGGATATGAAGAAGGCGCTGAACAAAGACGTACGCCTTACCATTATTGGTGAAGACACGGAGATTGACAAGACAATCATTGACAGCATCGGTGATCCCATTATGCATATTGTCCGGAATTCCATGGACCATGGAATTGAGACCAGCAAGGAGGAACGTATTGCGGCCGGCAAGGACCCTCAGGGTGAGCTGATTTTGTCCGCTTCCCATACGGGAAGTGAAGTTGTAATCTCCATTTCCGATGACGGCCAGGGTATGGATACGGAGAAGATTCTGGCAAAGGCGGAAAGAAACGGTCTTTTGACCAAGCCGGCCAGCGAGTATTCCAAAAGAGAGATTCTTGCACTGCTTATGCTGCCGGGCTTTTCTACGAATGAAGAGGTTACGGAGTTTTCCGGCCGGGGCGTTGGCATGGATGTGGTAAAGAAGAATGTGGAGAGCGTAGGAGGAACCATCAGTATCACCAGCGAGCTGGGACAGGGAAGCTGCACGACTCTGAAGATTCCTTTGACCATGGCGATTGTTGACGGTATGGAGATTCGGGTTGGAAAGTCTATCTTTACGGTTCCCATTTCCAATATCCGCCAGTCCATTAAGATTGCCAGAGAGAACGTGCTGCATGATGCCAAGGGCAATGAGATTGTAAAAATTATGGATGAGTTTTATCCCATTGTCCGTCTGCATGAGTTCTATAATATTGAGACAGAGGTTACACAGATTGAAGACGGAATTCTTATCTGGGTAGAGGCAGGCGATCATTCCTACTGTATGTTTGTGGATGAGCTTTTAGGAGAGCGCCAGATTGTGGTAAAACCGCTGCCAACCTATTTGAACAGCTTTAATATCAAAGATTACGGAATCAGCGGCTGTACTATTTTAGGCGATGGAAACATCAGTATCATTCTGGAAGTGATGAACCTTTATAATGCGGCAAATGTATAATAATATAGATTTGGAGGAAAACACATGTCTACGGAACAGATGCAGAATACAAATATAGAAGGCCAAGGGACGGAAGCAATGGAAGCGGATATCCCTATGGAGCGTTATCTGACCTTTCGTTCGGATGGTACGACTATGGGAGTAAGCACCAATTATGTGATTGAGATTCTTACGGATCAATCTATTACGGAGCTTCCTATGGTTCCTGACTATATCAAGGGAATTATCAATATGAGAGGACAGATTGTACCGATTATCGATATTCGGGCAAGGATGGGCAAATTTGCGGACTGTACGGATAAGTCCTGCATAATTGTGCTGGAGATTGATTCTACCTATGTGGGTATTTGGGTAGACGGCGTCGAGCAGGTGCTGGACATTGATCAAACACAGATTTCACCTATTCCTGTGGAGGATCAGCAGGGACTGGTAGATGGAATGATTTCCTTAAGCAGCCAGGAGGTACTTCTCTTCCTGAACTGTCAGGAGTTGATTCGGACATATTAAGGTTAGTAAAAACAGTAATATCCTGCCAGTGCACAGAACAATTTACAGACACATGCCATTGTGGCTGGAAATTGTTCTATATAAGGGTGTGCTGGAAGGATATTACGGGACTTTAAATGGAGGATGTTATGCTTACGATAACGGACAGTGACTTTCAACGGTTGATTAGCTTTGTAAAGACCAATTACGGTATTGACTTATCTAAGAAAAAACAGCTTATTATGGGAAGACTTTCCGGAACGATTATGTCTATGGGATTTAACAGCTTCAAAGACTATGTGGATTACCTGTTAAAGAGCAAAAAGCCGGAAGATCTGGAGCTGATGCTGAATAAGCTTACTACAAATTACACATATTTTATGCGTGAGGAAGCGCACTTTAAGTTTTTTACAGAGACAATTCTTCCTTATCTGGAGAAGACAAAGAAGGATAAGGTTCTGAGTATCTGGAGTGCCGGATGCTCTTCCGGCGAGGAGCCATATACGATCTCCATGCTGATTAAAGAGTATTTTGGTGCAAAGGCTTCTCAGTGGGATACCAGAGTGCTGGCTACGGATATTTCCATGAACGCTTTAGGAGCCGCTCAGCATGCGGTTTATGATGAAAGCTCCTTAAAAGAGGTGCCGGCCACCTGGAAGACCAAGTATTTTTCCAGAACAACAGAGCCGGGAATCTATGAGGTGGCTCCTATTATTAAAGACAATGTAATTTTCCGGACCTTTAATCTCATGGATCCCATTCACTTTAAGCTGAAGTTTGACGTGATTTTCTGCAGAAACGTCATGATCTATTTTGATCAGGCCACAAAAGAGGCCCTGGTAAAGCGGTTTTATCAGGCAACCAGTCCGGGCGGCTATCTGCTGATTGGCCATTCGGAAAGTCTGAATAAAGAGAATACGCCTTACCGGTACTTGATGCCGGCGACGTATCGTAAGGAATAGAAAGGTTCGAATAAAATGAACAAAAAAATAAGGGTGTTCGTGGTGGATGACTCCATTTTTTTCCGTCAAATGGTGATCAATGATCTGAATAAACGGAGCAATCTGGAGGTGGTGGGATTCGCAGCCAGCGCTTTTGATGCCCGGACAAAGATTCCAAATATAAAACCAGATGTTATTACCTTGGACGTGGAGATGCCGGGCTTAAGCGGAATTGATTTCCTGAAGGAGCTTTTACCTAAGTATCCGATCCCCGTGATTCTGGTATCTTCTTTAAACTTAAGTGTATTTGATGCGTTGTCTGCAGGGGCGGTGGATTTTGTACAGAAGCCCAATATGAGTAAGGAATACAATGTTGCAAGCTTTTTTAATGTGCTGAACAGTAAGATTTATATTGCCTCCAAGGCAAAGGTCAATGCGGGCGTCCAGAAGCGGGCGACGGGCGCCCCCCAGGCGGCAGCGCCCGGATCGGCCGCAATGTTCAGTTCCAACTTGTCAGCAGCGATTCAGAACAATATGCTGATTGCCATCGGCGCTTCTACGGGAGGAACGGAGGCAACCCTTGAGGTGCTTCAGAGACTTCCGGCGGATATGCCCGGCATCGTTGTGACACAGCATATGCCGGAAGGTTTTACGAAGATGTATGCAGAGCGTCTAAACCGTATCTGTAAGCTGGAGGTGAAAGAGGCTGCAAATGGGGATCGGGTCCGGAGGGGATTGGTGCTGATTGCCCCGGGAGGGCCTTTGCAGATGCGTGTGGAGAAGGATTTAAAGGGATATTATGTATCCTGCCAGCCGGGTGAAAAGGTCAATGGACACCGTCCTTCCGTAGACGTGCTGTTCTCATCTGTGGCAAAGAAGGTCGGAAGAAATGCTGTAGGTATTATTATGACCGGCATGGGCCGGGACGGTGCAAGCGGTCTTCTTGAGATGCGCAACGCCGGGGCATTTACTATCGGCCAGGATAAAGAATCCTGTGTGGTATACGGAATGCCCATGGTGGCCTATGATATCGGAGGCGTCTGCATTCAGGCTTCCTGTACCAATATCTCTAATGTGCTGTTAAATCAGCTTCGTAAGATGTAGCCAAATTTAATCTTCTTTCTTGTTATGTTTTTTCCGTTTTTGCCGATAGATAAAATAAGAAGCAGGACGCAAGTTTCTCTGAAAGGAGTTTCATGTATGAAAATTTCATTAAATAATATAAGTCCATACCGTATGGAAGCCACCGGACATACGAGAACCGATGGAAAAGTCTCCGGTGGGACAAAAGGGAATGGCAACTATGATGCGTTGACCATTCAGTCCAGCTCCAGACAGATTCAGGAAAAGACATTTTCAGAAGCCCTGTCAAAACAGGTAGTGTCGGAGAGCGGCCAGGGAGCGTCCGCAGATAAAGTGGAAGCCATTAAGCAGCAGGTGGAAGCAGGGACCTACCAGATTGACCCCTATATGATTGCAGCCCGGATGCTGGTGAGCGGGGAGGCTTTTGCCCATGCGTGATTTATCGGCCTTTGAGAAAGTGATTCAGCAGATGATTGAACTCTTTGACCGGATGATTCCCCTGGAGCAGTCAAAGCTTGAGGCAGTGAGCAAGAACAAGATTGCTGTTCTGGAGGATATTATAAAGAAGGAACAGGCGGAGATTATGAGTCTGCGCGGGTTGGATCAGAAGCGTGAGCGAACCCAGGAAGAACTGGGGTGGAAGGATCTGACCTTTCAGCAGATTTTAAAAGAGGCGCCTGAGGAGCAGTCAAAACTTCAGGAGCTTTTTGACGAACTGGCCGGCCGGGTGAAAACTTTTCAGTCTGTGACGGAAAGCTCCAAGACGATGATGGAAGTCAATCTTCATGCTATCAATCAGGTGATCGCCCAGCAGGCCGGCGGAACTCAGACCTATAAGGAAGACGGTTCCGTAGAGGCAGGAACATCTCACTTTACCGACAGACGCATATAAAGGAGGATTTTGGCTATGATGCGTTCAACATTTGCCGGTTTTACCACGGCGACTCTTGCTTTAAGTGCAAGTCACCGAGCCCTGGAAGTGACCGGACAGAATATTGCAAATATTAATACACCAGGCTATACCAGACAGCGACTGGACGTTCAGAGTTTATATCTCAGGGGCGGAGAATTTTATAATTCCCATCCCAATGCAAGAATTGGATTCGGTGTGGAGATTACGGGAGTTTCCCAGCTTCGGGATCCGTTCCTGGATGTCCAGTATCGGAATCAGATGGCGAAGCTGGGTACTACAGATGCTCAGGTATCCGGTTATGAGAAGCTGGCCAACGTGTTGGATGAGACGAATCGGGACGGCATAAAAAATGCACTGATTAACCTGAACTCTCAGCTTCAGAAGCTGGCTCAGAATCCCAACAGCAAAGAATATGATTCCATGGTGCGTTCCTCCAGCCAGATTCTGCTGAATCTCTTTCATCAGAATGCAACGGATCTTCAGGAGGTTCGGACAGATTTAACCAGTGAATTCCGGGATACTACGGTAAAGGATCTTAATAAGATTTTAGAGAATATTGCAGAATTGAATGAGAGCATTAAGAACAGTCAGATCTTGGGTAATCCGGCTTTGGAACTAAAGGATGAGCGGAATGAGCTTATTGACGAGTTGTCAAGCTATCTGCCTATTACAACTAAGTACCGGGATCATGATCTGGGCGCAGGGTTTACCGTAGAAGAGTTGGATATTTATTTCACGGATACGGAAGGGAATAAGTTCAAGCTGATTTCCGATAATAAGGCAGGAAGTTTTTCGGCGGATACGGATGGACAGCCGGTGAGATTGTCTCTTACGGATGTTTATGGAGATAGACCGGAGGAGATTACCGATACTCTTGGCGAAGGCGTGTTGAAGGGAACTCTGGATATTCTGAATAAGTCCGGCGGATTTGATAATCCGCCTACGGATGTGCGGGGGCTTGGGTATTATGAGAAGTCTTTGGATTCACTGGTGGCAACATTAGCTGAGACGTTGAATGAGTTGAACAGTATGCCTGAAGTGGATGCGGATGGCAATCCGGTATTGGATGCCAATGGTAATCCCACATATAAATATTCCCATCAGGTAGCTGTATTGGATGCGGATGGCAATCCGGTATTGGATGGCAATGGTGATCCTGTTTATAAACAAGCGCCTAACAATCTCTTTGAGCCCGTTGATTCCGGCAAGCCCATATCAGCCAGCAATATTAAGATTGCCGATGGTTGGGCCAATGGAGAATACGGAGTTGCAACTTCCGGTGTAATGGTACCCAGCGGTGACGGAGACGGAAAGGGCGACAGTATTGACGGCAGCGGAGCTACGGCAGATGAGAATGTTCTGAAGATGATTGAGGCAATGTCAGCAGATCACCAGTTCTCATATAAATATGTCAGAGAAGACGGTACGGACGGGAAGGTAGATTTTTATAAAGGAAATTTCTACAACTGCTTTGTCAATATGGAAAATGTTCTGAACATTGACTTAAAAGCAGGCAACAATACGCTGGATAATAAGATAACCGTTATTAACCAGACGGCGGACCTGAAGGATTCTGTATCCGGTGTTTCTCTGGACGAGGAAGGAATCAGTCTTTTGCATTATCAGCAGTCTTATTCAGCAGCGGCCAGACTGATGACTACACTGGATGAAGCTCTTGATAAGCTGATTAACGGAACCGGTGTAGTGGGACGATAAGCAGGAGGTAATCATGTTAAGAATTACAACAAGCGCATTAATCAGAAATTATAAATCTAATTTGGGCAAATCCATATCCAATTTGGATTTGGCTCGAACTAAGGTAATGACTCAGCGGAACTTTACAAAAGGCTATCAGGATCCGACCGGTGCGGTTCGGGAGTCTGCCCTGAATTGGAAGTATGCAAAGAATCAGGATTACATTGATGCCATTGATGACGCCCAGTCCTTCCAGAATGCGCAGGAGGATGCCATCACCCAGATCAATACGCAGGCACGTTATTTAAGCAAGCAGTATGGCTTGGAGGCAATGAACGGCACCAACTGGACTCAGGATGTGCGTAAGACCTATGCGGCGGCTTTCCGTGAGGCTATGAAGTCTATGACTATGAGTATGAATGCCTCTTACGGTGACAAGTTTGTATTCGGCGGAGCAGACGGAGGACACACACCCTTTGAACTTAAGACAAATGATGACGGCTCCACATCGCTGCTGTACAGGGGAGTGGATGTGAGCCACCCGGAGGAAGCGCTGAAGGAAAAACTGGATCAGATGTCGAGAGAAGAGGTGTATACGGATCTTGGCTTTGGTCTGACTTTGGATGAGGATGGCAAGGTAATAAATTCCACGGCATTTAATACCTCTTTGCCGGGTATCAATGTAGTTGGATACGGAATGCGGGAGGATAACCCGGATATCAGCAACAACATTATCATTTTGGCAGGACAGATTGCGGATGAGCTGGAGAAAGAAGATTTTGATGTGGAGAAGTACAGAGAGCTTCTTACAGCCTTCGACGATACCCGGGGCCGCCTGGTTGATAACCTGACTACCATCGGAACAAGAACAAATTTCCTGGAGACTACAAAGAGCAGACTGGAGGATCAGCAGATAAATCTGACAGAGCAGTTTGACAATGTAGTAAATGTGGATATGGCAGAAGCAATTACAGAATTCTCCTGGGCGCAGTATGCATACAACGCCGCCCTGAAGATAGGAACAAATATTCTCACGCCGTCATTTATTGATTTTATGAGTTGAGTGGCATGAGATAGAAATTGCATGGTTTGGAGGGGAAGCATGGCATGAAGCAGCTAATTAATATTACAACCGTACCGATTCAGTATGAGCTGAAGATACAGAATGCCCGTTTGCAGTACAAAGCTTCGACTGCCGAAGTGGAGATCAGCCGGAATAAGGGCGGAATGCGAATTAAAAGCCGTCCGGTAAAATTGAATATTGATTCTTTTGAAGCGCGGAATTCTGTGGTTCCTACCACGGCCCGCAGCGTTGCTCAGACAGCCCAGCAGGGAAAAGCATCGGCATATGAAGCTACGGCACAGTTGGCACAGGAAGGCCAGCTGATGCTGAAAGCAAAGATTGGCGAGGATGTTTTGGGACAGATTTTCTCTAATAGGCTTCAGCAGCCTACTGGAGAGTTTGAGTTGGGATTTACGCCGTCAGAGCCGGTAGAATTAAGCTATGAGGCGGGGGATCTAATCATTAATTATCAGATGGATAAGCTGAATTTTGATTTGAAGGTTGCCAATGGGAACTTTGAATTTGTTCCCGGAGATATTGAGCTTTCCATTACACAGCATCCGGAAGTAAGGATTGAGTATGTGGGAGGTCCTATTTACGTACCGCCCAGTGCAGATCCCAATTTTGAACCGTTAGATGTAAGGGCTTAGAGATAAGCCCTTTTTTCCTTTTCTAAAGCTCGTCTATTTCAGGTGATGAGGAGAAAATACAGGTGCGGCGTATATGACTGAGCTATGTTTTAACGGAGGTAATAGATGAAGATTAATAACAAATATTTTGGAGAAATAGAATATGAGGCTGAGGAGAAGCTTTCCTTCCCGGACGGCCTGTTTGGATTTGAAGAACATAAGGAATTTCTTCCCATTCCTTTTGAGGAAGGGACGGATACGCTGATTTGTCTTCAGTCCCTTGCGGATCAGGACCTTAGCTTTATTTTGCTGAATCCCTTTGCGTTTTTTGTGGACTATGATCCGCAGATTTCCAAAGAGGATCAGACAGCCATTGGTTCACCTAAGGAAGAGGACATCTCATATTATGTCATAGGCGTGATTCGAGATCGAGTTGCAGACAGCACAGTGAACCTGAAAGCTCCTATTGCGGTAAATTCCAAAACCCGTAATGCACGCCAGATTATTCTGGAGGATCCGGCCTACACATTTCGTCATGCTTTGGGTGAGACAAAGGGGAGGGAGGAGTAAGATGCTGATTTTACAACGAAAAAGGAATCAATCCATTCTCATAGGCAATGAGATAGAGCTGACAGTTCTGGAGATTGGAGCAGACCAGGTGAAGCTTGCTTTGACTGCCCCCAGAGATATCTCCATATTAAGGAAAGAACTTGTAGAAGCTGCTGATATAAATCGGGAAGCCGCAGGAGTTGGTTCTCTGAATGCGTTGAAGAAAATGATTAAAAAAGAAGAAGCTGAGTAATATTTGAAGTTTATAAGAGGCTGCTGCAGAATATGGGCTGAGAAATATATATAAAGTCAGTTCATGTTTTCGGCAGCTTTAAGATTTTAATATTGCGAATGTATTTATGTTTTCCCGGCAGGATAAAGAGGCAGCCGGCAAGGAAAATTGCAGAAACAAAATTTACAGTTTTTATTTCTGTGTTTATGTAAATTTTCTATTAAATACTCTGGATAATTCTGGAAATCCTTATTTTGTCACTAAATTACCAAAAATAATAGGATCCATATTTGCCAAGATTAGTTGACAATTAGAAGCCCTTCATATATCATATAAAGTGCGTCCGTCAAGTACAGGCAGATGTATTTGGCGGACAATGAATTTATATTTGTTAAAGAAACAGGTATGTATCAGAAAAAAGATTCATAGCTTTAATAGAGGAAAAGGGGTAGACATGGAATCAAATCAGACAGCCGGACTGAATCCGCATCTTTATGGCATCTACGGTCAGTCAGGCATACATACAGCTTATGAAAATAATTCTGACGTTTCAGCCGGAGCCAGCTTTCGTGATACCTTTCAGAACGCATTGAAAACCACAGAGAGCATGGAGAGCATTTTTGCGGAGGCCTCGGAGCGGTATGGAGTGGCATTGAATCTGCTGAAGGCCATCGGCAAGGCGGAATCCGGCTTCAACCCTCAGGCAGTATCCTCTGCCGGCGCGCAGGGAGTTATGCAGTTGATGCCGTCTACAGCCAGGTCACTGGGAGTGGAAGACAGCTTTGATGCAAGAAGCAATATTATGGGAGGCGCAAAGTATATTGCCGGTCTTTTGGAACGTTATCAGGGCAATACGGCGCTGGCTCTCAGCGCTTACAATGCAGGCAGCGGAAATGTAGACAAGTATGGAGGAATTCCTCCTTTTAAAGAAACGCAGAACTATGTGCAAAAGGTTCTGTCTTATATGGGAGAGGATATTGATCTGAACGGTGTTCTGACAGGGGGAGCCGCAGGCAGCGCTTATCAGTCAGCCATTCAGAATCTGTCATCCCTTGCGTCAGGGACGGGGACGGACGGGCTGGCTTTCAGCCAGGAAAATGCGCAGTATCTCATAGAATTGATGCGGCTTCGGATGGAGAATATGTTCCGCACAGAGCTGGCGTGGGGAGATGAGGAAGAAAACAGCGCTGTAGGAGCCCTTCTTTGAAGCTATGACGGTCAAAAATTGTTAGTTTGAGGCTGCTTTGCAGAAAATTTAAATGTGAAAAATGAATGTTTTTGAAAAAATATAGGAGTTTTTGTTGAAAAAACAAAAGGAAAGGTTTAGAATAGTATCTGTAAAATAGAAATTTCTATAATAGGTAAAAATTTGCCAAAAAGCAAAGGGACTACATAAAAAAGGGGAGAACAGATATGAACTTGATGTTTGGAAATTCAATTTCCATGACCTCAAAATCTTTAGAGTTCTTATGGGCGAAGCAGCTCACAATCGCTAATAATCTTGCGAATGTTGACACGCCTGGTTACAAGTCAAAGTATGTAACCTTCGAGGATGAATTTCAGAATCGCTTAAAACTGGCGAGCGCATCGGGGAATGCTGCACGCACCCGCGGCATTATAAATAATTCCTACTATACGGTAAATGAGACAGAGAGTTCGGCGCGTCTGGATGAGAATAATGTGAATGCAGACGCTGAGGAAGTTGAGATGGCCAGGGCTCAGCTTCAGTATCAGTATGTACTGAATGCCATTAACAGTGATTTTTCCAGGCTGAGAAGCGTTATCAGGGGCCAGTAGGTACCGGATAGCCGGCTTGTGACAGATAGAAAAGGAATGAGGAGCTCTTATGGAGAATATGTTTATTACACCAATGAATTTGATGCAGGGAATCGGCGGGGCAGCCGGAACCTCTGAACCGTTTGGAACATTTGGAACAACAGAGAAGACGGAGGATGCGAAGAAGTCTCTGTTCGGCAGCATCTTTGGAGATATGATTAATAATGTAAAAGAGCTGGAAGATGATTATATGAAGAAGCAGTATTTGCTGTCTACCGGCCAGCTTGATGACCCGCATACAGTTCCTATTGCCGGCGCAGAGCTTCAGCTTTCTGTTGACTTGCTGGTACAGATGCGGAATAAGGCTTTGGAAGCTTACAATTCATTAATTTCCATATCCATGTGATTTTGGATAATGGTATACGAAGTACATCTTCTTGTGTGTTTGATTTCTATCTCCAAGCAGATGTATTTTGTGCGTCAACAGGGCAGTTAGAGCCGTCGGCTGCAGGAACAGGCGGCAGCGAATTGGATTGATAAATATAGAAGGGAAACGGCCATGAAGGAAAGAGTTGAGCAGTTAAAGGCGGTTGTTTCTAAACTGGAAAGCAGGACAAAAAAGATTATTTTAGCAGGTGCTGCGGGATTAATCGTTTTTGCTGTTGTGATAGCCCTGCTTTTAAATAGAAACCGTGGGTTTGAAGTTCTGTTTTCCGGCCTGAACACAGAAGAGGCTCAGCAGATTATAGGAAAACTTCAGGAATCAGAAATTGATTATCAGTATACAGGCGATGGAGAGATCCTGGTACCGGAGAATATTCTGGATCAGACAAGAGCAAGCCTGGCTTTTGAGGGATATCCCAAGAGCGGTTTTGGCTATCAGGTATTTACAGAGAATGCAGGTCTTATGACTACAGATTCCGACAAGGATCGCTATGCACTGTATGATCTTCAGAATCGGATTGCAGCAACCATCAGACTTATTGATGGGGTGAAGGACGCTACAGTGACCATTGCTCCGGGAGAAGAACGCAAATATGTGCTGACAGAGGATGCAGTGCAGGAGACTACGGCTTACGCAATGCTGACCATGGAGAATGACGGTTCTCCCAGCATTGAACAGGCCAGGGCTGTTCAGCGGCTGGTGGCTTCCGGTGTTCCGGGATTGAATGCAGAAGAGGTAGTAATCCTTGACAGTACCGGAAAGGAGATTGATACTACCGAGGAGGACAGCAATCTTTCCAGCCAGGATACGGAAGAGATAGCAAGAATGGTGGAGGATCAGATTACTGAGAAGGTGCTTCATGTACTGATCCCTTTTTATGGTGAGGAAAATGTCCGGGTTTCCACCAAGGCTCAGATCAACATGCAGACACTGCTTCGGGAGAGCATTACATATACTACGCCGGATAAGATTAATCAGGATGACAAGACGGGAATTGTTTCCCATGATCAGGGTTCGGTGGAGATTTCGGGAACAAAGGATGCAGTAACCGGCGGCGTGGCCGGAGCCGAGACCAATGCGGATGTTCCGGAGTATGATACAGGCGCTGAAGACGATGATGTGGAGGGTTACGGAGCCCGCACATGGGACAGGGATTTCTTGGTAAATCAGATCAAGGAACAGGGCCAGATAACTCCCGGTGCATTGGAGGATCTAAGCGTTTCCGTAGCCGTGAACGGAGACAGCTACGGAAGCCTGACAGTGGGCGACCTCCGGTCATTGGTAGGTAATGCGGCAGGAATCGCAGAGATTGATTGGAACAGCAAGATTTCCGTTGTCAGCGGACCATTCTATCAGGATACCTTCCAGCCGGAAGAACCTGAGGATGAGGGAGGCTTCTTCGGAAGAATGGTATCCAGTCCTATCTTCTATATCTTGCTGGTAATTGTACTTGTATTGCTTATTGTAGCGATTGTACTTCTGGTTTTGAACGGGAAGCGTAAGAAGAAAAAAGCGGCAGAAGAGGCGGCTGCGGCAGAAGGCGAAGCAGTGGGAGCGATCCTGGAAAATATGCCGGACTTTGACTTTAACAAGGAGATTCTTGAGTTCCAGAATGACAGAGGCATGGAGTTGAAGCAGAATATTCGAGACTTCACGGAGGAGAATCCTGAGATATCCGCACAGCTCTTGAAGACCTGGCTGAATGGTGGAGGAGGCGAATAACCATGGCAACTGAGATAACAGAGGAAATTACGCAGGAACAGAAAGCGGCGGCAGTTATTGTTTCCATGGGAGCAGATAAAGCATCCTTGATATATAAACATTTAAGTGAGGATGACATTGAGAAGCTGACCCTGGAGGTGGCAAAGCTCAGGCATCTGGAAGCGGATCAGACTGCGGACATTCTGGATGAATTTTATAAGTCCTGTATGACCCAGAAGGTGGTAACGGACGGCGGTATGGAATATGCCCGTTCCGTTCTGGAAAAAGCCTTTGGAGAGACTACAGCCCAGCAGTTATTGGAACGTGTGACAAAGTATCTGAAGGTACGGCCCTTTGAATTTATCCGAAAGTCTGACCCAAAGAACCTGTATACTTTTCTGGCTCACGAGAGGCCCCAGACCATTGCATTGGTGCTCTCTTATGCAGATGCGGACCAGGCGGCAGGGGTGATCGGCAATCTTCCGAAGGATGTTGCCATTCAGGTAGTAGAGTGTATCGCACGGCTGGAAAGCGTGTCCCCGGAGGCTATCAAGATTGTGGAAAATCAGCTCCGGAGACGGTTTGAGAATATCATGACTACCGACTACACTGCTATCGGCGGAATTGATTACATTGCGGACGTTATGAATAATATGGACCGCAGCAATGAGAAGTTTATTTTTGACGAACTGGCTAAGCGTGATGAAGAGCTTACAGAAACCATCCGTAAGAAGATGTTCGTATTTGAAGATATCCTTAGTCTTGATAATCGTTCCATTCAGAGATTCATTCGGGATTGCGATGTCAAGGATTTGGTATACGCCCTCAAGGGCAGCGACGAGAATGTCCGTCAGGTGGTATTTGCCAACATGTCCGGACGTATGGCAGAGAGTATCCAGTCCGACCTGGAGATTACAGTCAATGTCTTAAGGAAGGATGTAGAGGAAGCCCAGCAGAGAATTGTCGGCGTTATCCGGAGGCTGGAGGCTGCCGGAGAGCTGATTATCGTTAAGGGCGGAAAGGATGAGATCATTGTCTAGGGTTGTCAAAGGCAAAAAGGCAGTAGACGTAATGGATATGTACCAATTCTTCTCGGATTTTGCATTGGAGGAAGAGACAGAAGAGGAAGAGCCTAAGACAGAAGAGGAAGCGGCTTTGGAGGCAGAGGAAGCCAGAGCAAGGGAGGCAGAGGAAGAACGTATCCGAGCCGAACAGGAAGAGGCGGAGCGGGAGCGTGCCAGCGAGATTTTGTCTCAGGCCCGGCAGGAGGCGGCGCAGATTCTGGAGGATGCCAGAAAGCAGGCAGAGCTTCTTCGGGAAGAAGCCTTTGAACAGGGACATGAGGAAGGCGCTGCGGCGGGTGCAGAAGAGGCCCGGCAGGAATGTCAGGCACTGTATGAGGCGGAAGTCAGGAATTTCCAAAAGCATGCAGCGGAGTTTATGGACAGTATCCGTCAGGAAAAAAGCGCTGTTATGGAAAAGTATCTGGATGATCTGAAGCGAACCGTTTTGGCTATAGCGGAAAAGGTAATCCATATCAGCCTTCGTTCCAGCGAAAATGTGATTCATCGTATGATTATCTCGGCTACTGACAAGCTGAAAAAAGCAGAGTGGGCAAAGATTTATATTACAAAATGCGGTACAGAGATCTCTATGGAGACAGATGTAGAATTTTTGAATGCCCTTTCCCATCTGTCGGACAATGTGAAGATTGTAACTATGGACAGTGATGAGGAAGGCATCTGCATTATCGAGCTGCCTGACGAGATCATAGATGCCAGTGTAAGCACACAGTTAGAGAATATCAAGGATATTCTGAACAATGCCCGTGTCTAAGGAAGGTAACAATCATGTTTACAGAGCTGCCGAATCTGATCACCAATGCTGAGACAGTCAGTTACATAGGAAAAATCGAGAATATTGTGGGAATGTCTATGGAGGCATCGGGCAACCGTGCCAGTATCGGAGACATTGCCATGATCTACAATGAAGATAAGAAGCGGCAGATTCCTGTTGAAGTGGTTGGCTTTAAGGATGGCCGAAGTCAGCTGATGGCTTATGAGAATATGAGCGGTATTTCGGCGGGAAGCTTTGTGCGCAATACAAGAAAGCGTCTGAAGATTCCGGTAGGGGAGTTCTTAAGAGGACGCATCATTGATGCACTGGGAAATCCTATGGATGACTTGGGTCCCTTTGAATCTCAGCAGCACTATTATGTGGAAAACCCTTATATTAATCCATTGACCAGGCCGCCCATTACAGATCCTTTGGAGTTCGGCATCAAGGCCATAGACGGATTGAATACAGTAGGGAAGGGACAGAGAATCGGCATCTTTGCAGGCAGCGGCGTTGGTAAGAGTACACTGCTGGGGATGATTGCCCGTAATGTAAAGGCAGATATCAATGTGATTGCTCTGGTAGGGGAGCGAGGCCGTGAGGTTCGGGAGTTTATCGAGAAGGATTTGGGACCGGAAGGACTTAAAAGATCCGTTCTGGTTGTAGCCACCTCGGATCAGCCGGCTATGCTGCGTATGAAATGTCCCTTAGTGGCTACGACTATTGCTGAATATTTTAAAGATCAGGGCAAAGATGTATTGCTGATGATGGATTCCCTGACCCGATTTGCCATGGCCCAGAGAGAGATTGGGCTTGCTACCGGAGAGCCGCCGGTGGCAAGAGGTTATACGCCCTCCATTTATGCAGAGTTTCCAAAGCTCTTAGAGCGGAGCGGAAAGTTTGAGAAGGGTTCCATTACAGGAATCTATACGGTACTGGTAGAAGGCGATGATACCAATGAGCCTATAGCCGATACGGTTCGGGGTATTGTGGACGGACATATCGTTTTGTCCAGGAAGCTGGCTAATGAGAACCATTTTCCGGCCATTGACGTGAATGCCAGTATCTCCCGTCTGATGGTGAATATTGTTCCTGAGGCTCACCAGAGACTGGCGTCCCAGATGCGTGATATCCTGAGTATTTATACAAAGAATGAGGATTTGATTTCCATCGGCGCCTACAAAGCAGGAACTAATCCGAGGCTGGATGCGGCCGTAGGGAAGATTGATGCGGTGAATGACTATCTGATGCAGCGTATTGCGGAAAGCTTTTCTGTTGAGGAGGATCTGGCTGCTATGAGGAAGATTTTGAATTGACGGAATTGCTGCTGACATTTAAAGCAGGCCAGGGATGCTGGTATATGAGAGGCAGGATATTAGGCCATGAAGAAGTTTTACTTTGCACTGGATACAGTGCTGAACTATAAGGAACAGGTTTTGGAGAATCTCCAGGGACAGCATGCACGGATTATTGCAGAACGTGTGGAGTGTGAACGGGGGATTGAAGCTCTGGAGCAGGAACAGCAGGAATGCATGGATGAGCTGGAGGAAAAGAAGCTTCAGGGAATCGGCATCATTGATATGCAGACTTATGACAGGTTTCTTACCAGTCTTCGGAGGAAGATTGAGCGTGAGCGGCAGCGCCTGGCTGAGATTCTGATCCGGGAGGAACGCAAACGTGAAGAGGTTGTAGAAGCCAGAAAGGAAACTGCCTCCATCACAAAGCTGAAGGAGAAAAAGCGGGCACAGTACGACAAAGAGGTACAGAAGGCTGACGAACAGTTTATTGACGAATTCGTATCCAACAAACGTGCTGTGGACAGAGCGCGTAATACTGCGTAAATGTGCGCAGTTTACGATAGATACATATATTATAATAAGGAAATACCCTACGGGTATACCTGCATGCCCAGAGAGCATGGGCAAATCTAAGGAAATACCCTACGGGTATACCTACATGCCCAGAGAGCATGGGCAAATCTAAGGAAATACCCTACGGGTATACCTACATGCCCAGAGAACATGGGCAAATTTAAGGAAAGGAGGGGAAAGACCATGGGGAATGCAGCAGCCATAAAAGGCACAGACTTAACGGTATCCATGACAACGGGAACCAAAAGTGCGGCAGCCAGACAGGTGGAACAGACAGACGGCGGATTCCAGAAGCTTCTGAACAGCAAGTCTGAGGAAGATGCCGGCGCAAAAGAGACCGCAGACACCAAGAAGGACGACAAAAAAGAGGTCATAAAGGATGAAGCACCGGAGAAGCCGGATGCAAAGGAACAGGAACAGCCGGAAGAAACAACAGCTCCCATAGACTCTTTGGAGCAGGTTCAGGCAGCATTGTTATTCCAGATTCAGCCGGAGGTTCCCACAGCAGAAGCAGCGCCGGAAGAGATGACAGAGATGGTAACAGAGCTTGGAGCAATTCCGGCAGAGGAGATGCCCAAGACGGCAGAGTTTATGGCAGAACAGCCGGTGCAGACGGCGGCAGATGAGACAGAGCTGCCAAAGGAAGCACTGCAGGCAGATGTGGCGCCGGAGCAGGCCGTATTGCCGAAGGAAGACAAGGAAGAACAGCCGGAGCTGGGATTTGACCTGGCAAAGCCGAAGGAGACTGTAAAAGCAGAGGTGAAGGAGGAAACAAAAGCAGAAGTAAGGGCAGAACAGCCTTTAGAGAGTGTTCATCCGGAGACCCAGGCGGCAGAGCGGACATCTGTTGTCAAAGAAGTTCCCACAGAGCATGTGAAGGTTTCACAGCCGGAGGAGATTCCGGAGAAGCTTTTGGATCAGCTTTTGGTAAAGACCACGGCAGGCATTAAGGAGTTCGAGATTCAGTTGGAGCCCTATGACCTTGGAAAAATCATTATCAAGGCAGCCTTTGGAAAGGAACACACAAGCATCTCTATTATGTGTACCGAGCAGAAGACCATGGAGCTGATGGCTAAGAATGCCAGAGAGCTTGGAGCAATCATGGAGGATAATCTGGGAACGCCTACCACCATCGTAGTGGAGGATAAGGAGACCGGATATCTGGAACAGCAGAATCAGAACAACGATGGCAGCAACGCCAATCAGAACCAGGATGATTCCAAGAAGCAGGGTGAGAAGAACCAGGAAAAAGAGGGAATGGACTTCCTTCAGCAGCTTCGTTTGGGGTTGATTTAAGGAAATACCTTACAGGTATCCCTTTATGCCAAAAAGATGGCGAATTAAGGAAACACCCTTCGGGTATCCCTTTATGCCAAAAAGATGGCAGATTAAAGAAACACCCTTCGGGTATCCCTTTATGCCAAAAAGATGGCGAATTAAGGAAAGGAGTGAGAAAGATGGCAGTACCAGGAGTAGACGGAACTACAAATTTGTCCAATACTTATACGAGAAAGGAAGTAGATCCCACTACCAACAGAAAGAATCTGTCGGAGACTTATGTGAGAAATGATGTGCAGCCCAATAACAGCAGCATGTCCATGGATGATTTCTTTAAGCTGCTGGCAGCACAGCTTCAGTATCAGGATATGTCGAATCCCATGAGCAACAGTGAGATGATGAACCAGTTGACCCAGATGTCCAGTATGAGCACCATGAGTAATCTGACAAAGACCATGGAGGCCATGTCTACTACTATGACGGATGCTATGGAGAGTCTTTCGCAGATTTCACTTTCCAGCTATGCGACCAATTTGCTTGGAAAAGAAGTTACGGTGGCGGATCTGGATGATAAGGGCGAGTTGATAGGACACACCATAGGCGTGGTAGAAGGTGTGGCATTGACAGGAAGTAATCCTTATATCTATGTAAACGGCAAGGCTTATACCTTAACACAGCTAATGTCCATGGGCGCAGTTCCGCTTAAGAGCGAGGATGGCACCGACAAGGATGACAGCGAGGGCAATGAGGACGGCGGGGACAAAACCGAGACAGAGACCGTATAGGAAGACATATGAGGGGGAAAGGCGGTGCAGAGAATGCTGCAGAAATTGAATCAGACAGTCAGTGTCCAGCAGCTTCGGCTGGAGCATGAGCATTCTTCCGTTGGTTCCAGGCAGGAAACCGGATTTGGAGCGCTTCTTCAGAATGCCATGGAGGACAGCCAAAATGTTCGGTTTTCCAAACATGCGGCAGCCCGTGTGGAGCAGAGAGGGATTGAAGTTACGGATAGTCTCTTAAAGGATCTGAACCAGGCAGTGGGCAAGGCAAGGGAAAAGGGTGCGAAGGATGTGGTGGTCATTGGTCAGCAGGGAGCATTCATTGTAAATATTCCCAATAACGTGGTAGTTACGACCATGACGAGCCAGGAAATGAAGCAGAATATTTTTACCAATATAGACAGTGCTGTTCTGTTGTAAGCCGGACCATTTATGGGGGTTTTTCCCCAGGCGGAAGTCCTGAGGGAAGGAACAGCAGGATATAAGTAAGAAAGGACGATATTAAATGGTTAAATCAATGTTTGCTGGTGTGGCAGGTTTGAGAACACATCAGCAGAAAATGGACGTAATCGGTAACAATATTGCAAATGTAAATACCTGGGGTTATAAGGCATACAGCTTCAACTTCCAGGATTCTATCTACAGTACATCTATTCAAAGTTCAGGAGGCGCTACGAATGCAGGGGCCTATGGTGGACGAAACCCATCCCAGGTTGGTTATGGTTCCTCCATGGCATCCATCAGCTTTCAGTATACCACGGGAGCACCATCACCTACGGACAATGATCTGGACTGTATGATCGACGGAACGGGGTTGTTCCTGGTAGGCGGAATGGTGAATGGAACGGTTACTGACGTTAAATCATCCGGTTTGATGCTGACCAGAGTAGGACTTTTTA
Organism: Clostridia bacterium; assembly: GCA_910574255.1. Taxonomy (GTDB): domain Bacteria; phylum Bacillota; class Clostridia; order Lachnospirales; family Lachnospiraceae; genus Laedolimicola. Next base: position 81,742 of record CAJTAK010000009.1, on the reverse strand, counting down.
CGGTAGATAACAATGGATATCTGGTAGATGCTAATAAAAATTACGTATACGGGTATGCATTAAAAGAGGGTACAGGTGTTCCGGAGATACCGGAGACGGCGTATACCGCTACGGGAGATGCGGGTAAAGTTGAAGTGACAGATAATAAGGATGGCACGTATGCTGTTAGAATTTTAGGAATAACCATAACGACAAATCGAAAGGATCTGGAAGGCCAGGTCGAAAAATGGATTAGTGAAGTGACAAAAGCTGCGACTTATGAAGATGATGGAACAACTGTAAAGACTCCGGCTGGAAAGTTGTCAGGCTATTCGATTAAGAAAAACAGTATAAATGAGTTTGCGGGAACGGTAAATTTAACGATTACATCAAAAACAAAAGGTACTGCCGGCAATGGCGCTATTGTGGAGACAACGGGTGCGGATCCGAATCAGACTGGTAAGTTTGACCAAACTGTTCTAACCGGTTGGGAGGCGGAAGATGGTCAGAATTATGTAGCGGGTATCCCGGCAGAATTTGAGGAGAATTTGTCCCCGATTCAGATTCCATATGATCCGTATACGGGAGCTCAATACAACCTCCAGAGTTACAGCATCAGCGACACAGGCGTTATTGTAGGTATTGATATTGAGGGTCGTCCCATCACCATGGGACAGTTAGCCCTGATTGCCGTAGAGAACCCCAACGGTCTGGAAAAGACCAGCGGTTACTACTTCAATATAGGTGAAAATGCCGGAGACGTAGAGTTTGTAAAGCCCGGCGAGGGGCCTGTGGGCTTCATCAAGAGTAAATTCCTGGAGATGCCTAATGTAGACCTGGCAAACGAGTTCTCGAATATGATTACCACTCAGAGAGGCTTCCAGGCCAACTCTAAGATCATCACTGTCACCGATGAGATGCTTCAGGAACTTGTAAATATGAAACGTTAGTAATGATTGATAAGTTTTGGCATTGCCCTGGGGCCGCCTGGCTCCGGGGTAATCCCGTGACAAAGGGGAGGAAAGACCCATGATTATGTTAACGAAGCTGAATAAGCAGCACATTGTTATTAATGAAGATCAAGTAGAGTGCATTGATTTAATTCCGGAGTCAAAGGTTATTATGATGAACGGCCGCTTCCATGTAGTGAAAGAGTCACCGGAGGAAATTATACAAAAGACTATCGAATACAAAGGGGCAATCAAAAGCACCTTTCAAATAAATAAGCAAGCAGAAGCGTAAGAGGAGAGATAGAAATGGATTTGTCAACAATTATTGGACTTGTCCTTGGATTTGCCTTGATTGTATGGGGAATTGGTATCGGACAGTTAGGTAACTTCTGGGACCCAAAGAGTTTAGCACTGACTGTAGGCGGTACGGTTGCCGCAGTTATCGCCAGTTTTCCTTTCGGCCATTTGAAGAAAATGGGAAGCCATTTTAAAATACTGGTTGCGGGGGGCAAGTACAATTACGGCGCACTGATTGAGCAGATGGTGGAGATGGCCCAGTTAGCCAGACAGAATGGTCTTCTTTCATTGGAAGAGAAAGCCAACGAGATTGACGATCCCTTTTTTAAAGAAGGTTTGATGCTGGTGGTGGATGCCACAGAGGAGGACGAACTTCGGGCCAGACTTCAGAATGAGCTGGATGCTATGGCAGAGCGTCATGACGCCGGTGTAGCGATTTATGAGAAGGCTTCCGGATATGCGCCGGCATTTGGTATGATTGGTACTCTGGTAGGTTTGGTAAACATGCTGAAGAATATGAATGTGGATGAGGGAGGCGCCAGCAGCTTGGGAGCTGATATGTCAGTAGCGCTTGTTACTACATTTTACGGATGTATTTTTGCAAACCTGATTTTCGCACCCATTGCCAAGAAGCTTCGTATCCGCAATGATGAAGAGATGCAGTACCGGATGATTATGATGGAAGGCATTATATCCATTCAGGCGGGTGACAATCCCAAGCTCTTGAAGGAAAAGCTTCTCTCCAATCTGGATCAGAAGACTCAGAAAAAGCTCCGTGACAGCGACGGCGGCGGAGGCGGCGACGAGGGCGGCGGAAAGAAAAAGTCCAAGAAATAGGAATAAGGTGAGATTATGGCAAGAAAACAAAAAGCGCCGGAAGAAGGCGGAAGCTGGATGGACACATACGGCGACATGGTTACGCTGCTGTTGTGTTTCTTCGTACTCCTTTATTCCATCTCCACAGTAGATGCCATGAAGTGGGAGCTTGTAGTGAAAAGCTTCAATCCCAAGGCGGAGGAGGTCTCCCAGATTGTTGTGGAGACGGAGCAGAATGAAGAGGGTATGGAGGTTCCCGGCGGAACGGATGTCCCTCTGGATGAGATTGAAGATTTTGAGGATCTGTATTATATGCTCCAACAAGCCATTGCGGAGAACAATCTGGAAGGCGAAGTGGAATTGGAAAAGGGAGAGGGCTATACATTTATCAATTTTCGTGATAATATTTTCTTTGACGGGGACAGCGCAGTCCTGCTGGATGGGGGCAAGCAGATTCTGGATGCCCTTAACGGAGCCCTGAACAGCGTGAGCAGTACCATAGGGGAGATTCAGGTGTTGGGACACACTTCCCAGGCGGATCCGGACCGGCCGAATAATCCGGTAAATGACCGGGTACTTTCCAGTGAGCGGGCGGCAAGAGTGGCGGCATATATTCATCAGTACAGTCAGGTGGCACCGGAAAAGATCATAGCTATTGGATATGGTCAGTATCGTCCCATTGCCAGTTTTGACACGGCAGAGGATCGTGCCAAGAACCGGCGCGTGGAAATTCTAATTACCAAGGATGATGCGATTTTGCAAAGTCTGGAAGAGTATTATAATGAGGTATATGATGATTCCACAGATACAGAATAAGTAAAGGCGGGAAAGAAATGGCAGAGGTATTATCACAAAGCCAGATTGATGCGCTGCTGAATTCCATGCAGAATGGAGGCGGTGCTGAAGAGGAAAAAAAGGAAGAAAAGCCGGAAATTAAATACAAAAAGTATGATTTCTACAGCCCTAAGAAGTATACGAAGGATAGGCTTAAGATGCTTCGGACGATCTATGACAACTATGCCAGGATCGCATCCTCTCAGATCAATGGTCTCTTTAAAGTAGCCAGCGAGGTGGAGGTTATAGGCGTTGAGGAACAGAGGTATTATGAGTTTGGCAATGCCTTAAGTGATACCGATGTGCTGACCATTGCCAGAGTAAAGCTTCAGGGAGAGGCTCAGAAGGTTCCTATGCTGGTGCATATTACACCGGGTATCATGATTTCCATGATTGACCGGATGATAGGCGGAATGGGGACAGACAGTGTTCCGATGTCTTATGTTTACACGGACATTGAATATGCGCTGTACCAGAGGGTTATCCGCTATTTCCTGAATATTAATAAGGATGTATGGAACAGCAATGTGGGACTGGAGGTTGAGTTTGACCGTCTGGAAGAGAATCCCAGCATGTATCAGGGTGTCAGCGTAGATGAGGCTGTGGTGATTATTATGCTGGAGATTAAGATGCAGGGCCTAAGCGGAGTCTTGAATATCTGTATTCCGGGAACCCTCATGTCAGATATCTTTGAGGTCATTGACAAGACCAAGCATCTGGCGGATGTGGACGGTGCAAACCTTCGTCAAAATGACAGGGAGGATATTCTGGACAGTATCCGAAATTCCGAGCTGGATGTAATGGCCCAGCTTGGCGTTGCAAGATTGAGCCTGGATGATGTATATAATTTCCAGGTGGGCGATGTCATTAATCTGAATAAGCCCAAGGATTCCGATGTTACACTCCATATAGCAGGCCAGCCGTGGTTTGTGGGCCAGCTGGGTGTTCATAATAAAAATATGGCGATTAAGATTCAGGATCGTGTGGAGGAAGACTAAACTGCTCCTCACAGAACAAGATTATGAAAAAGAAAGAGGTATGAGAGATGGCAAAGATTATGTTAGTTGACGATGCGGCATTTATGCGGATGATGGTGAAGGATGCCCTGACCAAGGCTGGCTATACGGACTTAATTGAGGCTCAGGACGGCGCTGAGGCAGTGGAGAAGTTCAATGCGGAGAATCCGGATCTGGTATTCATGGATATCACCATGCCTAATAAGGATGGTTTGGAGGCATTGAAGGAGATTAAGGCATCTCATCCCAACGCAAATATTGTAATGTGTTCCGCTATGGGACAGGAGGCCATGGTAATTGAGGCTATTAAATCAGGAGCAAAGGACTTTATCGTAAAACCCTTTAAGCCGGACCGTATTCTGGCAACTGCTGAAAAAATTCTTTCTTAGGAGGAAGCTATGTCTTTTCTAAGTGCATTCAATATCTGTGCCTCCGGTCTTACGGCACAGCGGAAGCGTCTTGATGTTGCTTCCGAGAATATCGCAAATATTGAGACTACAAGGACAGAGTCAGGGAACCCCTATCGAAGAAAAATGGTAGTGCTGGAGGAGATTGGGGATAATACCACATTTCGTTCGCATCTTGCAAGGGCATCCAGACTTCAGAGGACAAACCAGGGCGGTGTACGCGTAGCTGAGATTGTTGAGGATCAGAGAGATCTGATACCGGTTTACAATCCGGAACATCCGGATGCGGATGAAGACGGCTATGTTCAGATGCCAAATGTGGATTGGGTAAAGGAAACCATCGATGGTATGTCCGCAACTCGATCCTACGAAGCGAATATTACGGCTTTCAACGCAATTAAGCTGATGGCCCAGAAAGCGCTGGAGATTGGAAAATAGAACTGTGAAAGCTAATATTCACAAAAGGAGCGAAGTGAAATTATGAGTTCGGAGATTTTAAGCGCATTGGAGATCGATGCGATAGGTGAAATACTAAATATCAGCTTAGGATCATCCGCTACCGCAATCTCAAATCTTTTGGGTACCCGTGTGGATATCACAACCCCCGTGGTGAATGTGGTATCCAAGGAAGAATTTGAGATGGGCAGGGTTGAGCCTGCGGTGGGCGTGGAAATCACCTATGTGGCCGGCTTGGAGGGAAGCAATGTTATGCTTCTGAAGCGCCATGATGTAAAGGTGATTGTGGAAATGATGATGGGCTTTGAGGTGCCGGATGAAGAGTTCGTCCTGGATGAGATCAATATCAGCGCAGTCTGTGAGGTCATGAACCAGATGATGGGCGCATCCGCTACGGCACTTTCTGAGTTCTTCGGGAAGATGGTAAATATTTCCACTCCCGTTTCCTTTGAACTGAAGAATGAACAGGAATTTGTTGACAAATACTTTACGGATGACAGCCCATGGGTGGTGGTATCCTTTGTACTGAAGATTGCGGATAAGCTGGAGAGCGAGTTCTTTAATGTGATGCCCATGAATCTGGCTAAGAGCCTTGTACAGGGATTTTTACCTGAGGGATATGATGAAGAGCCTGCGGCCCCGGCGCCTGAACCGGCTCCTGCCCCGGCACCTTCGCCGTCTTCATCAGGCGGTGTTCTTTCTCAGGAAGAGATTGAGCGTCTTTTAAACGGCGGCGGTGCAGCGGAAGAGCCAGCACCGGCCCCGGCACCAGCGGCGCCGTCAGGCGGTGTTCTTTCTCAGGAAGAGATTGAGCGTCTCTTAAACGGCGGCGGTGCAGCGGAAGAACCGGCCCCGGCACCAGCTCCGGCCCCGGCTCCTGCCCCTGTGCAGCCAGCTCCGACTGCTCCGGTACAGCAAGCCCCGGTACAGCCGGCACCAGCTCCTGCAGTCTCTGCAGGCGGTTCAGAGATGGCACAGATGATGCAGATGCAGATGCAGATGATGCAGCAGATGATGCAGCAGATGATGACCATGCAGCAACAGCCCCAGAAGAAGGAGGCGCCTGCTCCGAAGACCATCAACGTGCAGCCGTCGGTACAGCCGAATCTCAATCAGGATACTGTTCTGGATGATGAGCAGGAAGAGAATATGGAACTGATTATGGGCGTGCCTCTTGACATTTCTGTGGAGATCGGCAGAACGCAGAAGAGAGTGAAGGATATTCTGGAGTTCACCAAGGGTTCTCTCATTGTGCTGGATAAGCTGGCCGGTGAGCAGGTTGATCTCTTCGTAAACGGCCGCTGCATTGCTAAGGGTGATGTGGTAGTGGTGGAGGATAATTTCGGCATCCGTATTACGGAGATTTTAAAGCCCAATATTTTGAGCCTTGAATAAGGAAGGAATGGAACATACTTATGCCAGGAGTTTTAACCGGAATTGTAACCTTTCTTTTGGCAGCAATTATTATTTATCTCAGCTATATTTGCAGTAAATATCTGGGGAAGGGACTGGCAAGAGGCGGCAGTTCCCAGTATATGCGTATGCTTGATCAGTTGATTGTGGGACAGAACCGTACCCTGGTGATTGTTCAGGCAGGCGGGCGGTATCTGCTTCTGGGTGTGAGTTCAGATAAGATTGAGACCCTGGCAGAGCTTTCTGAGGAGGATCTGCTTCCCCTTGGGGGAGGAGATCAGGATACGCCTATGGATTTTGCCCAGCTTCTTTTACGGATTGGGCGGAAAAAGAATGGCAGAGAGGACGAGGAGTAATGAGGTAAGGCTATGGAAAATGAGACATTTGCCAATGACGCGCTCATAAACATCAACGGAGAACAGGTTCCTACCCTGGAGCTTCTCCTGATGCTGACATTGATTTCCCTGCTTCCGTCCCTTTTGATTATGACTACGTCCTTTATGCGGACGATTATTATGCTTTCCTTCCTCCGGAATGCCATGGGAATTCAGCAGAGCCCTCCCAATATGGTATTGGTAGGCATTGCGCTGTTCTTGACATTATATATTATGACACCGGTTATCGACGAGATTAATGAGACAGCTTATCAGCCCTATGTGAACGAAGAGATTACCCAGACGGAGGCATGGGGACGGGCTCAGGTGCCCTTAAAGGAATTCATGCTGAGGAATACGGAGGAGGATACCCTGAATTTATTTATGGATATGGGGAATGCCGAAGCGGTGGAGAACGCAGTGGATCTGCCTTTGACCATCGTGATTCCTTCTTTTATGACAACCGAATTAAAGCGGGCGTTTACAGCAGGCTTTCTGCTGTATATTCCCTTTCTTTTGATAGATATTATTGTTTCCAGTACCCTGATGTCCATGGGTATGATGATGCTTCCGCCGGCTATGATTTCCTTACCATTCAAACTGCTTTTGTTTGTAACGGTAGACGGCTGGCAGCTTCTTTTCTCTACCATAGTAACTGGTTTTAAGTGAGGAAACTAAGAAAGGCAGGCTTTTATGACAAACGGTGAGGTTACTGATTTGATGTATGAGTTCTTTGTTATGGCCATTCAGCTTGCAGGGCCTCCCCTGCTTCTCAGTATGCTGATTGGAATCCTGATTGCGATTATTCAGGCGGCCACCCAGATTCATGAGCAGACCCTGACCTTTGTGCCGAAGCTTCTGGTGATCGGTCTGGTACTGGTATTTACGGGAAGCACAATGCTGGCCACCCTGCAGGATTTTACAGTGAGACTGTTCCGAATGATACAGGTAGGATAAGTCGATGGATATTGTTTTATTTTCTATGGTTGCCATGCGGATGTCCGGGCTTATCTTTTTGAATCCCATCCTCGGCAGAAGAAATATACCCAATAATGTGAAGGCGGGTATGATCCTGGTCTTTACTTTTCTGGTTTATTCAACTATGGAAGAGCCGGAGCTTAACTATGAGTTTTCCTCTTCCTTTCTCTATGGCTTTCTGCTGCTGAAGGAATTTTTGGTAGGGTATGTGCTTGGGTATGTGATGGAGCTGTTTTTTTTCGTTATTACCCATGCAGGCAGTATCATTGACTTTCATATGGGATTGTCCATGTCGATGGTTTATGATCCCCAGACCAATGCCCAGATAGCCATGACGGGTAATCTGTTTCAGATCTTCTATGTACTGCTTTTTTTCGCAGTGGATGGGCATTTGGTTTTAATACGGACGCTTCTGACTTCCGGAGAACTGGTGCCTTACGGCCAGGTTGCTTTTACCCAGGGGTTAGCTCTGGCAGTTCTGGATTTGTTCCGGGGCTGTGTGGTACTGGCAGTCCGGTTTGCGTTTCCCATCATTGCCATTGAGTTTCTGGTGGAGGTTGCAGTGGGGATTATGATGAAGGTGGCTCCCCAGGTGAATGTGTTTGTAATTAATATTCAGATTAAGATTGCAGTAGGTTTTCTGACACTGTTGCTGCTGATTTCGCCAATGAAGTCCTGGCTGGAGAATCTGATGCACCAGATGCTTATGACTATGCAGGAGATTTTGACATTGCTTTGATAAAAAGGAAGTGATTGATCCGTGGCAGGTGAAAAGACAGAAAAAGCCACGCCGAAAAAGCGAAAAGACCAACGAAAAGAAGGTAATGTATTCCAAAGTAAGGATGTTGTTACCGTAATTTCGCTACTTGGAAGCTTTTGCTGTCTCCAGCTCTTATTCCCTATGATTTACCGTACTCTTCGGGATTGTCTGATACAGTTTATCGGTTATGCAGGAACTGTGGAAGAGCTTGGACAGGGGGATGTGCCGAAGCTTGGATTTCAGGCCGGGCTGGTGATAATTAAAGGCGCCCTGCCGATTCTTTTGATTGCTTGCGCTCTGGCAGTGATTGCTACAGGCATACAGACGAGATTTCTCTTTGCCTCCAAGGCTTTTAAGCCGAAGTTCAGCAATCTGAATCCGCTGAACGGCATTAAGAATATGTTTTCTTTAAAAAGCCTGGTGGAGCTTTTAAAGGGAATTGTGAAGATTATTCTGCTTGGAGTGATTCTCTTTAATATTTTAAAAGGAGAATTGTTCCGGCTTACCAATACCATGTATATGGATCTGGGGGTTTCCACGGTCTATGTACTGAAAAAAATCATGAATTTGGTTTTTCAGGTCTGCATGTATTTTACGGCGGTTGCGGCCCTTGACTATTTTTACCAGTGGTGGTCTTACGAGAAAAAGCTTAAAATGTCTAAAGACGAGGTAAAAGAGGAATACAAGCAGTTGGAAGGAAATCCGGAGATTAAGGGACGTATCAAGGATATGCAGCGTCAGAGGGCCCGTTCCCGTATGATGCAGGCTGTTCCGGAGGCGGATGTAATCATCCGAAACCCAACCCATTATGCAGTTGCCCTGAAATACGATCCCAATCGGGATAATGCGCCTCACCTGATTGCCAAAGGGCAGGATGAGCTGGCGCTGCGAATTGTAAAAGTCGCTGAGGAGCATGATGTGACCGTCATAGAGAATAAGCCTCTGGCAAGAGGAATCTATGCGAGCACGCCATTAAATGCCGAGATACCGGGAGAATACTACGGAGTGGTAGCAGAGATTCTGGTTCAGGTATATAAACTGAAGAACAGGAAACTGGTGTAGGTAGGATATGAAAAGATTTCTCTATAGTGCGGTTTCGCTGGCAGTTGTAGCCATCGTACTGCTTTTGATTATTCCATTAAGTCCATTTTTAATGGACGTAATGATTATATTGAATATATCCCTGGCCATGATTATTCTGCTGATCAGCATGAATATTAAGGAGGCGCTGGAGTTTTCCATTTTCCCCTCCCTTTTGCTGGTTACGACGCTGTTTCGTCTGGCGCTGAATGTTTCCTCTACCAGAAACATTCTGACCAATCAGGGACAGTCGGGGCAGGTTATCCAGGCTTTTGGTGATTTTGTACTGCAGGGAAATGTAGTAGTAGGATTTATTATCTACATAATCATTGTTTTGGTGCAGTTTATCGTTATTACCAAGGGTGCTGAGCGTGTTGCTGAGGTTGCAGCCAGATTTACGCTGGATGCCATGCCCGGTAAGCAGATGGCTATTGATGCGGATTTAAGCTCCGGCCTGATTACCGAGCAGGAGGCAAAGATCCGCCGGAATAAGATTCAGAAGGAAGCTGATTTCTACGGCGCCATGGATGGTGCTACGAAGATTGTAAAGGGCGATTCGATTATGTCCCTGATTATGACCCTGGTAAATTTTATCGGAGGCATTATCATTGGTCTGGTGCAGGGGGGGATGGAGTTTGGGCAGGTGATGTCCGTCTATTCCATCGCTACAGTAGGCGACGGTCTGGTATCTCAGATTCCGGCATTGCTGATTTCCACAGCGACGGGTATGATTGTAACCCGTTCCGTATCTGAGGGAAGCTTGAATGACGACGTATCCAAGCAGTTTATGGCACAGCCCTTCTCCATTATGGCAGGCGGCATCGCCATGCTGGTTATGGCTATGGTTCCCGGAATGCCGAAGCTCCAGATGCTTGTTATCGGCGGCAGCCTTATAGCAGGCGGATGGCAGCTGAGCCGTCAGATGGAGGCTCTTGGCACAGGCATGCCCGAGGCGGAGGAGGAACAGCTCCTGCCGGGTGAGGGGCAGCCTGTCAGCGAGGAAGAGTACTATAAGGACATCAATAATGTCTATTCCCTTATTGGAGTGGAAGCCATTGAGATGGAATTTGGCTACAGCCTCATTCCTCTGGTGGATGAATCCAGCGGTGGAAAGATGATCAATCGAATCGTCATTTTCCGCCGGCAGTATGCCCAGGAGATGGGACTTGTAATTCCTTCTATTCGTCTGCGTGACAGCTCAAGCCTGAACACCAATCAGTATGTGGTGAAGATTAAGGGCGAAGAGGTGGCAAGAGGCGAGATTCTGGTGGATTACTATCTGGCCCTGGAGCCTGTGAATCCTACCAAGGAAATCGACGGCATTGATACTATTGAGCCGGCTTATGGAATTCCCGGCAAATGGATCAGCATTGATAAAAAGGAGATGGCGGAGATCTATGGCTATACGGTTATTGATCCTCTGTCGGTTATGCTGACACACCTGTCAGAGACGGTGCGGAAGCATGCCTACGAGCTGTTAAGCCGTCAGGAGGTGGTACAGCTTGTGGAGAATGTAAAGGCGAATGCACCGCAGCTTGTGGATGAGCTGTTCCCCAATGTGGTTTCTTATGGTGTTTTCCAGAAAATTCTGGTGAACCTTTTGAAGGAGGGCATTCCCATCAAGGATATGGAGACCATTATGGAAACCATTGCAGATTCAGCCATGACAGTGAAGGATATGGATACCATTACCGAGAACATCCGGACGGCTCTCAAGCGGACCATTACCAGAAAGTTCTGCGAGGGCGGTGTGATGAGGGTGATTACTCTGAGCGCAGATTTGGAGAAAAGTATTATTACCAGTCTGACCAAGGGAGAGCAGGGAATGTATCTGGCCCTGAGTCCCGATACCATGCAGAGTATAATCCAGCAGCTTGGGGATGAGATCAAGAAGTTTCAGGAGTTGTCCCAGGACCCAATCGTTCTCACCAGCCAGGTGGTCCGGCAGCATTTTTACCGCCTGATAGAGCAGTTTTATCCCAGTGTGTATGTGCTGTCCTTTAACGAGATCAGCAACAACATCCAGATACAGGCAGTCGGAAATATCGGGGCATAATTTATATAGTATCGGTGCATAAAAAGGATGGAGTGTGCAGGTATGGAAGCGGGGAAGCAAATCGACAGTCTGACCAATGAGGAATTATTAACAGAATATAGAAAGACCGGCGAGCTGTCTCTTAAGCAGGAATTGGTTATGCGCTACGTGTATATTGTGCGCAGCATTGCCATACAGATGCGTGATGTCTATGTGAGCTTTGCGCAGATAGAGGATATTGTCAACGAGGGCGTTCTGGTGATTATGAGTGCCCTGGATAAATTCGATCCGGAAAAAAATGTAAAGTTTGAAACTTATATCTCCAAGCGCATTAAGGGGATGGTCATCGATATGGCAAGAAAGCAGGACTGGATCCCAAGAAGTGTGAGAAAAAATGCAAGAGATATTGATGAAGTGACAACAAAGCTGTATAATGAACTGGGGAGATACCCCACACCGGAGGAGATTGCAGCATATCTCAATATCAGTGTGGAAAAGTATCAGGAGGCTCAGAGAAAGACGACTCTCTATAATGTGCTTTCCCTGGATCTGGTTCTGGACGACGGCGGAGAGAATAAGAAGACGGCATATCTGCCTTCTAAGGATGAGAATGAGCAGCCGGAGCTTAAGTGTCTGAAGAAAGAATCCGGCGAGATATTGGCGGAGGGAATTCGGAAGCTTAAGGAGAATGAGCAGATGGTTATCTCCATGTACTATGTGGAGGAGCTGAATATGAAGCAGATTGCAGAGGTGCTTTCTGTCAGTGAGCCGAGAGTGTCCCAGATTCATGCCAATGCAGTAAAAAAGTTAAAGGCGTATCTGCAAAAGGAATACGGAGAGGAGAATAGATAGATGTTTCAGGGCTTTTATACCTTAGGTTCCGCTATGATATCCGAGAACCGGAATCTGAATGTAATCAGCAACAATATGTCCAATGCAGCCACTACAGGCTATAAGAGCGACACGTATATTGCCAGCACCTTTCGGGAGGAGGTTCTGTACCGAAGCGGCAATATTACGCCGAACAAACGGACGGCGATTGGAACTACGGCTATGATTCAGGCTACCAATGACCGGGTAACCAGCTATGAGCAGGGAGGTCTGGAGCCTACAGATATGCCTCTTGACGTAGCCATCAGCGGAGAGGGCTTTTTTCAGGTTCAGCGGGAAGACGATGACATTGTGTATACCCGTAACGGCTCCTTTATCACAGATGATGAGGGGTACCTGGCAGTACCCAATATCGGACGGGTGCTTGGAGCTAACGGACCTATTCGGGTGGATACAGATAATCTTGTAATTGATACGGACGGTACTGTACGGGGGGAAGAGACGGAAACTGTCTACGGAGTTATTGAGCTTGTAGACTTTACAGATTATTACGAAGCTCTGATTAAGGGAGACAACGGAACCTTTACAGCCCAGGATGAGGCAGAGGAAAGAGAGCCGAACGCACAGCTTGTGCAGGGTATGCTGGAGCGTTCCAATACTTCCATGGTGGAGGAGATGACTGCTATGATGAGCGCCCAGAGATCCCTTCAGGCGGCAGCTCAGCTCCTTAAGATGTACGATCAGCTGGACGGCAGAACCGTGACTTTGGGAAGTGTGACCTAAGATTGATTTCATCATAAGATTTAAGCATAGAAGGATAAAAGGAGGCGGAAAAATGTATTCATCATTTTACGCAGCAGCCCAGGGGGCTATCGGCCAGCAGTCCAGAATGGATGTGATTTCCAATAACCTGGCCAACATTAACAACTATGGCTACAAGCCTAAGACAGGAGTCTTTCAGGATCTCATGTATTATAACCTGAACAACTGGGAGGGGGATGAGACAAGGATTCAGGCCGGAACGGGCATTGTTCTGGAAAAGGCGGATACCAATTTCGCTCCCTCGGGCTTTGATATGACTGAGCGGGATTATGATTTTGCCATTATCGACGACGGTTTCTTTATGATGCGCAATCCGGTAACTAATGAGATTACCTACACACGGAATGGCCGGTTCAGCCTTTCACAGAGAGGGGATGAGTTCTATCTTGTCAATGATGCGGAGAATCTGGTGCTGGATCGGAACCAGAATCCTATCCGGCTGGTAGGAGATTCCGCTACAGGCCGGGAGCTGGAGGCTCTTCCGGGAATCTATGATTTTGCAGTGAAGAATGGAATGCTGAATGTAGGTGACAATGAATATGTGCCTGTGGAGAAAAACGGGGATCCGATTCTTCAGAACGAGGATCCACTGCAGGGAGCCTTGGAATCCCCGGGTACTGATTTGGCTCTGGAGCTTGTGCGGATGATAGAGAGTCAGAGGGCGTACTCCTATGCACTTAAGATGGTGCAGACCTCTGATGAGGTAGTGCAGACGATAAATGGGCTTAGAGGATAGCGGGCGGTTTCTGATTGAATGAGAAGGAGAGAAAGGCAGGCGAGTTATGTCAATTAAACGATTTGAAGATATGAATGCTGTGGCGCTGGATGTATTTCGGGAGATCGGAAGTATCGGTGTGGGAAATGCAGCTACGGCACTTTCGGAGGTATTGGGTGTGAGAGTACGGATGAAGCTGCCGAAGGTTAGTATTGAAGGCTATGATGAAGCCATCAGCAGCATGGGACATCCGGAGGATATGGTAGCTGCCGTGTTGGTGGAGATGGGCGGCGACATTAAAGGAATTATGCTTTATATGCTGAAGCTGGATTTTATTAATGCCATTTTAGCCCGTTTGGTCGGAAAGTACATTGAGGACTTCAGCCAGATTGATGAGTTGTCGGCTTCTGCCCTGGAAGAGACAGGAAATATTATTATCTCATCTTATGTGAATGCGATTACGAAGCTGGCAGGGTTGGAGGTACCGTTGTCTGTACCCTCTGTGTCAGTTAATATGCTGGGCGGAATTTTAAGTGTGCCCATGGCCATGTTTGGTGAAGTCTCTGATAAGCTAATGATGATTCAAGGAGAGTTTTTGATTGGAGATACCCAGCTGGAAGGAGATCTGCTTTTGCTTCCGGATATTGAATCATTGAATTTTCTTTTGAAGAAGTTGGGAGTTGCGGATGTATAATGGGAAAGCAGTTAGTAGTAGGAATAGGTGACATGAAGCTTGGGCGCCAGGAGGGTACCATTATTACCTATGCTCTTGGCTCCTGTATCGGAATCGCTTTGTACGATCCGATGATTAAGTTGGGAGCGCTGGTCCACATTATGCTCCCGGAAAGAGTAAACTCGGACGCAAATATTTTTAAGTATGCAGATTCGGGGGTGAAGGAAACCCTGCGGAAGCTCTACGCATACGGGGCCACGAAGCAGCGGCTGACGGCCAAGATCGCAGGAGGCGCCAAGATGTTCGATATGAAGGGCAAGAGTACTGCCATGGGGAACATCGGCGAGCGGAACGCCCAGATGGTAAAGCGTGTGCTGATGCAGGAGGGAATCCGCATTGTGCGGGAGGACACCGGTGCAAACTATGCAAGAACCATGTCCATTGATCTTTCCAACGGCATGGTACTGGTGAAGACCTTCGGCAGACCGGAGCTGCGCATGTAGAAGGTGTTGAAGGAACAGCTTATAGGACACGGCAGTCCGGTAAGCGTGAATAAGAGGATATGAAGGAGGAACTGCGACATGGCAGAAACGGAAATTTTATTGGAATCGGGAACAAATGAGATTGAGGTTATGCAGTTTACCATCAATGATGAGCTGTACGGCATCAATGTGGCAAAGGTAAAGGAAATCATGATGTCGGATAAGGTAAAGCCCGTTCCCCACGCTCATGAGGCGGTGGAAGGAATCTTCAAGCCAAGGGAGATTCTGCTTACGGTGGTGGATCTTCCCAAGTATCTCATGGGGCATGAATGCGAAAAGCATCCGAAGGATCTGTTTATTATCACGAATTTTAATAAGCTGAATATTGCCTTCCGGGTACATACGGTGGTGGGCATCAGCCGTATTTCCTGGGAGGATATCCAGAAGCCCGATGATACCATCAGCAACGGCAAGGAGGGAGTTTCCACGGGAATCGCCCAGTGCGGCGGAGAGCTGGTAACAATTTTGGACTTTGAGAAGATTGTGACGGAGATTGCGCCGGAGACCGGCATTCAGATGTCTGATATTGATCTTCTGGGCACCCGGAACCGGTGCGATGTACCCATTATTCTGGCAGAGGATTCCGTACTTCTGGCAAGTATGATCTGCGAATCTTTAAAAAAGGCAGGCTTTACCAATGTAAAGCGCTTTAACAACGGCAAGGAGGCATGGGAATTCCTGCATGCCATTCGGGAGCAGGAGGATCTCTTCTCCGAGGCCAGTCTGATTATCACGGATATTGAGATGCCGGAGATGGACGGACACCGTCTGACCAAGCTGGTGAAATCCGACGAAAAGCTTAAGAAGATTCCTCTTATTATCTTCTCTTCCCTGATTAATGAGGAGATGCACTTAAAGGGAAAGCAGCTTGGAGCTGACGAGCAGTTATCTAAGCCGGAGATTAAGCATCTTGTGGAAGTGATTGACAGATTGCTGGAAAGGACACAGGCACATGGATAAGTGTGTGGTTAGAAAAGCCATCAAGAATGTAAAGGCTGATGAGATTGCGGGCTATGAGCTTTTGTTCCAGGAGGATGACGACAGTCTTTACAATAATTCCGAGGTGAATGCAGCCAATACGATTGCCACCTTTTTGATGGACAATACCGGGAAAATTTTTAAGGATAATCAGATTTTTATTACTTTTACGCCGTCGCTTTTGTTTCGAAATACGGCTAAGATGTTTGACAAGGATAAGATTGTGATTCAGATTGAGGAGAATCTTATTATTCATCCTCTGGCGGCGGTGATGATTGAGAAGCACCGGAAGGACGGTTACCGTTTCGCCATTAATAATTTCCAGTTTACGCCCAAGTATTTCAGTATGCTGGAGTATATGGACTTTATCCGATTGGACGTGACAGGCTATGAGGAGCGCAAAGTAAAGGATTCCATGGCGAATATGATTCAGATGGCTCATGGTTTTGGAAAGGCCTGCATCGCCTACAATGTGGATACCAAGGAAGACTATGAAATGGCCCTGTCCCTGGATGCCGATTATGTGGAAGGGCAGTATGTGGCTGAGGGCATGGTGACAAAGATGAATAAGGTAGAGTACCTGCAGGGGAATCTCTACCAGCTTATCATTGAGGTGACGAAGGAAGAGCCTAACCTGGATGAGCTGGAGAGCATTGTGAGCCGGGATGCGGCTCTGACTTATTCTCTTCTTAAGCTTGCCAATTCTGCTTATTTTGCTACCAGGCGCCGGACGGCTTCCATTCATCAGGCATTGGTAACAGTGGGCTTAAATCAGCTGAAGCAGTGGGTATACCTCTTAAGCTTTGAGAGCACCCAGGATATGACGCCGGGAGCAGAGGAGGTCCTGAAGCTTTCCTTCCTGCGTGCTAACTATGCGGCACGTCTGGTGAATTACCTGCGGCCGTTCCCAATCAACCGGTCAGAGGCATATATGATGGGCATGTTCTCTGCTTTAGAGTATATTGTGGA
Source organism: Clostridia bacterium (assembly GCA_910574255.1). Classification (GTDB taxonomy): domain Bacteria; phylum Bacillota; class Clostridia; order Lachnospirales; family Lachnospiraceae; genus Laedolimicola. Next base: position 64,817 of record CAJTAK010000009.1, on the reverse strand, counting down.
CGCCACTTTAGAGGAGATCCTGCAGGAGATTCCCATTTCCGATGTGGTGAAGGACGGTATGATCAAGCATGAGGGCAAGGCCGGACAGCTCTTTGATCTGGTGCTTGCGTATGAGCGTGCGGACTGGAAGGTTACAAAGTCTCTGGCTGGGGAGCTGGAATTGGAGACGAATATTCTGGCGCAGGCGTATATTGATTGTGTAGAGGAGGTCAATAGTATCTGGGAGAGCCTGACGGATGAAGAGGACGGAGCAAAGGAAGAGGCTCCGGAGGAATCATAAGCTGAACCGGATGTTTTTCTTGTTATATAATAGAATGAAATTGTGTTCTGCGGTTTTAGTTATCGGAGAGTGCCGGTGATTCCACCGCAGAACTTTTTCGATCCCGATGAAGCGGTTTTTCGGGTTCGGATATGCTTTGAAGGGTTGTTTTTTATGAGTTTCAGAAAGGTAAGAGTATGATAGAGGCGAAACGGAAGCAAAAGATCTTAATAGCTGATGATTCGGAAATGAACCGATCAATTCTGGCGGATATGCTGGAGGATGAATACGAGATTATGGAGGTGGAGAATGGCGTCCAGGCGGTGGCAGCCATTGAGAAGTATGGTGTGGACATTTCTTTACTGCTCCTTGATATTGTGATGCCGGAGATAGATGGCTTCGGTGTGCTGATGGCGATGAATGAGCACAAGTGGATTGAGGATCTTCCTGTGATTATGATCTCCGCAGAGAATAGTCCTGCTTATATTGACAGGGCCTATGAGATGGGAGCCACGGATTTTATCGTTCGCCCCTTTAATGAGATAGTGGTCCGCCGCAGGGTGGTGAACACGATTCTTTTGTATGCAAAGCAGAAGAAGCTCATGGGCATGGTTGCGGATCAGCTCTATGAAAAAGAGAAGAGCAGCAATATGATGATTGATATTTTGAGTCATATTGTGGAATTCCGAAACGGGGAAAGCGGATGGCATGTGCGCCATGTGCATACGCTCACGGAGCTTTTGCTGGAGCATTTGGTCAGGAAGACAGATCAATATAACATTTCTCAGCAGGATATTTCCATTATCAGTATGGCTTCGGCCCTTCATGATATTGGAAAGATTGCCATAGACGAGAAGATTCTGAACAAGCCGGGAAGATTCACGGACGATGAATTTGAGATTATGAAGACCCATTCTGCCATTGGAGGGGATCTTCTTCGTGATTTGCCTCTTTACCAGGATGAGCCTCTGGTTAAGCGTGCCCGTGAGATCTGCCGCTGGCACCATGAGCGTTATGACGGACGGGGATATCCGGACGGCCTTAAGGGAGATGAGATCCCCATTTCCGCCCAAATTGTGGCCCTTGCGGATGTGTACGACGCTCTGACCAGTGAGCGGTGCTATAAGAAGGCGATTCCTCACGAAGAGGCGGTTCGGATGATTCTGGACGGCAAGTGCGGTACATTTAATCCGCTGCTTATGGAGTGTCTGACGGATATTGCAGATCAGCTTCCGGCAGAGCTTCAGCATGAGGAGACACCAGATGAGAGCAATAGAAGGAGCCTTCACAATGTGGCCCAGGAGATGCTGAACCATGCAGAGCTGACGGCCTCGGAGCGGACCTTGCAGCTTTTGGAGAAGGAGCGTGAAAAATACAGCTTCTTTGCTGCCATGTCAAAGGAGATTCAGTTTGAATACAATGTGTCTCCCAGTATTCTGACTCTGACGCCCTGGAGCGCCAAGAAGCTTTCTACCAATGAGATTATTGCGGAACCGAGGAAGAGTGACAGTGTTAAGGATATCCTGGGACAGGAGAATTGGGACCTGCTCTCGAAGAAGCTTCGGAATACCAGCCGGGAGAATCCGGTGATTACCCATGACTGTAAGATTAATTTCCAGGGAGAGCAGCGCTGGTCCCGAATTGTTGCCCATGCCATGTGGACTTTGGAGGATCCTCATATATACCAGGGGGCCATCGGAAAGGTTATTGATATCCATGATACCAGACTGAAGCTGGATGTTTTGGAGCAGCTTGCCACTCATGACCGAATGACAGGGCTTTTGAATCATGCAAGCGCTAAGGAGCAGATTGTGGGCCGGATGACACAGAAGCCGGAAGGTACTTATGCATTAGTGATTTTTGACTTAGATCATTTTAAATCGGCTAATGATACTTATGGACATATTTTTGGAGACCAAGTGCTGCAGCATACAGCAGAGAAGCTTCGGCAGAGCATCCGTGGTGTGGATATTGTGGCTCGTGTGGGAGGCGATGAGTTCCTTGTATTTTTGGAGTACACGGAGGATCTGGAACCAATTATTGAACGTATTTTCCATGCTCTGACAGGACGGTTTGAGGAATTTGATATCTCTGTGAGTATGGGCGTGGCCAGGGCAGATATGGTAGGAACTGACTATGAGACCCTATTCCATTGTGCGGATCGAGCCCTTTATACGGTGAAGCGTGCTGGACGGGGACATTATCGTTTTTATGATGATTCTATGGATAAGATGCTTTCTGTTATTTCTCCTATTGATGAGGGAGAATAGGAAGCAGTAAGAGACAAATAGGCAAGTGTAAGGATATAGAAAGGGACTGCGGAAAATGCAGTCCCCTTTTTTAAAGTTATACAATTATTATATTTGATATGATTGTTAAAATCGCTGCTGACGCTCCTGACGGAATATGTAATTGCGAAGAACGGCTTCTGTCTGGGGCTTCATCTCTGTAAACTGACATCCGTGACCGTACTGGGGAGAACCTTTTTGGGGAGGCAGTTCCTCGGTACGAAGTACACGGGCGGACAATAACAATGGTTTCGTGGCTCCGTGGAGCTGAAACTGTACAACCGATTCTGGCGGCAATTGATATTCGCTTATAAAGTAGATACCGCCGGCACTGAGATCACGGCTCTCAGCCTGAATATGTGCAGGAATATTGGAAGGCTGGCCAGGTACATAGGTGCAGGACAGCTCCAAAGGAGTATTCAGCTGGATCTTCAGATCCATCCGGCGCTGTTCTGTCTTCAAAACCTCCAGGATCTTGCAGGATACGGAATCCCGCTCGTCAGAGAGCTCCTGAGGTTCACTTAAGTCACAGTGACAGAGCAGGAGACCGGATATAGAGTCATAAAAAAGTACGGTATAGGTCTCAGGGGATTCCCAAGGAAGATCCTTTGGAATCGACAGCCAGACATCTGCGGTCAAATCACGGAATACCTCCGCCTCACATATGAGGGTATCTCCGGAATAAATCTCCGCTTTTCGACATTTTTTCAGTGCATCCATGGTGAACCGCCTCCCAGCTTATTATCGTAATGATATAATTTTTTTAATAATATATATTATAGCAAAAAAACAATTTACAGGCAATGGAAAAATCAGAAGAATTAATTATCTTCTTCAGCTCCGGAAGCCTTGCTGTAAACGGTACGCTTTCTGGCCATAGCATCACTTTCCAGATACTCGTCGTAGGTGGTGATCTTATCAATCATGGTGCCGTTGGGCAGAAGCTCAATGATTCGATTGGCTGTGGTCTGCACGATCTGATGGTCACGAGATGAGAACAAAAGAACCCCTGGGAACTTGATAAGTCCATTGTTCAGAGCTGTAATGGACTCCATGTCCAGATGGTCTGTAGGCTCATCAAGAATCAGGATATTGGCTCCGGAGATCATCAGCTTGGAGAGCATACAGCGCACTTTTTCGCCTCCGGAGAGTACCCGTACTTTTTTAACGCCGTCCTCTCCGGCAAAGAGCATACGTCCCAAGAAGCCCCGGACATAGGTGACGTCTTTAATCTCGGAATACTGAGTCAGCCAATCTACGATAATATCGTCATTGTCAAATTCAGCGGAATTGTCCTTGGGAAAATAAGCCTGGCTGGTGGTAACACCCCATTTATAGGTGCCCGCATCCGGCTCCATCTCGCCGGCTAAAATCTGGAAAAGGGTGGTCTTGGCAAACTCATTGCTTCCCACAAAGGCTACTTTGTCATCATGACCTAAGATAAAGGAAATATTGTCCAGAACCTTTACTCCGTCGATTGTCTTGGAGATTCCCTCCACAGTCAGGACCTCGTTTCCGATCTCACGGTTGGGCCGGAAATCGATGTAGGGATACTTCCGGCTGGAAGGCTTGATCTCATCCAGTTCAATCTTCTCCAGAGCACGCTTTCTGGAGGTCGCCTGCTTGGACTTGGAAGCGTTGGCGCTGAACCGGGAGATAAATTCCTGCAACTCCTTGATCTTTTCTTCCTTTTTCTTGTTGGCCTCTTTCATCTGACGGATAAGAAGCTGGCTGGACTCATACCAGAAGTCGTAATTGCCGGCATAGAGCTGGATCTTGCCGTAGTCAATATCTGCAGTATGGGTGCAGACTTTGTTCAGGAAATAGCGGTCATGGGATACTACGATCACAGTATTGTTAAAATTGATAAGAAATTCCTCCAGCCATGCGATGGCATCCAGATCCAGATGGTTGGTGGGCTCGTCAAGGAGCAGAATATCGGGATTGCCGAAAAGGGCCTGAGCCAGAAGTACTTTTACCTTGTGAGCACCCGTAAGATCCTTCATGAGAGTAAAATGATGCTCGGGTTCGATTCCCAGACCATTTAACAGGGAGGCTGCATCAGCTTCCGCCTCCCAGCCGTTCATATCAGCAAATTCCGCTTCCAGCTCGCTGGCACGGATCCCGTCCTCATCCGTAAAGTCTTCCTTGGCGTAGATGGCATCCTTTTCTTTTGCAATCTCATAGAGACGGGCATTGCCCATAATGACGGTATCCATAACGGGATAGTCGTCATACTGAAAATGATCCTGCTTTAAAAAGGAGAGTCGCTGGCCCGGGGTGATGGCGATCTCGCCGCTGGTAGATTCTAATTCTCCTGTAAGAATCTTTAAAAATGTGGACTTTCCTGCTCCGTTGGCACCGATAAGGCCATAGCAGTTTCCTTCGGTGAATTTGATATTCACATCTTCAAATAAGGCTTTTTTCCCAATTCTCAGTGTTACATTTACTGCCTGTATCATGTTTTCCTCCTTTTTTAAGTTGCTACGCAACGGTACTAAAGAGTAAAGTCACTTCAGCACACGCCTAAGAGAGAAACATTCATTCGAAAGTGCGCTCATGAAAGTTCCCCTCGTGCGCTTTCGCAACTTTACTGTCCAGCAGAAAATATTTCTGTTAAGCACCTGACATTTCTTAGCTGGACTTTTGATACATTTACTGCATCATACAGGTAGATTTGGAAGCCTGCTTCCAAACTTTATCCTTTTATTTTCTTTATTTTTGTTAGTTTTCGTCACGTTTATTATTATACATAAAAACGGGGAAATTTCAATGAAAATATGGTATATACAGGCAGATTGTGTTATGATTAAAAAAACAGCGCCTGAATATGAAAAGCAGATGAAAAATGAGGGATGAACATGAGCGAACAGAGACAGTATGGATTTTGTCCTAAATGCGGAGCAGTGATGTACGGTGATGTCTGTTCGGGCTGCGGATACAAAAAAAGAATAAAGAGCGGTGCGGAGCAAAATATGCTCCAGGCTGATCAGAGCTATCGTGAGAGAATAATGCGTCGAAACGGGCAAGTGGCTCGGATGGTCCTGCTTTTTATGGGGGCCGCCGGCATTTTACTGGCGGTCCTTCTGACTTATAATGTGGTGAGAGGGATTGTTTTCCGTAACCTGGAGCAGAGAGCCGGAACGGAGGAATGGGCGGAGGCCCCTGCCTTTGGGGAAGATACGGAGAGGGAAACGGACCACTTGTTTGACGGTTCCCTGGTGACGGAGGATGTCTATGTACAGGGAGAGCCTTTGCATGGAAAGGGCGGACTTTATGGGGGACGTCCGGCTCTTTTGGAAGCATATAGTGATTATAAGCCGGATCCGGGGGATGAGTTTTACCGATGGCTGGCAGATGCCCTTTCGTATGACCTCAATTATCAGGTGAATTGGAGCTCCCTAGATGTGGCCTCTCATGCTTATACCTTTCCGCAGGTGGAGATGGAGGACGGAGAGCTTGCCGAGCGTATAAATTCCAGAATTCAGGAGATGCTTACTTCTGAGGATATGGTAGATTTGGGAGAGAATGGGGCGCCTGCAGGCACTTTCTATGTGACTTATATGAGTGAAGATATCCTGAGCATTGTGCTGGAGCTTGGAATTTACTATCCTCCGGTAGAGTCTGCCGGTGTTGAGTACGGTTTTCAGCATGATATTCTTCGGGCGGTGAATTTTGATATGCAGACAGGAGAAGAGATTCCTCCGGAGGAGATTATGCCTGTTTCCCTGGGGCTTTGTGCACGGTTCTGGGATCTTTGTGCTTATGAGCATCCCTATGCCGATGTGCTGGAAACTTTCGAGAGTGTGGAAAATCTTGCGGAGAGATTCATGGATGATGATCTTCGAATTGTGTTTTACACGCCAGTGGGAGTTGAAATGGGGCTTAATTATGAGAATGGCTGGATTACGGCCACATTGAACAGGGAGCATTCCAAGCCGTTTTACAGATATTTCCTGGGAGAACCGGATTATGAGCCGGAGCCGGACTATAAGCCAAATCCGAAGGATGACTTTTATAAACGGCTGGTAAATGCAATTCCGGCAGAGCTTCAGGAACAGGTGGAATTTACCTCCCGCTGCCACGAGGATGAGACGGGGCGCTATTACTACTATTATCCGCAGCTTGCAGGAGAGAATATCCCAAATCTGGATAATGTAAATGAGCAGATTCGAAAGACTGCATGTCCGGTTCGGGATAAGGCTTATATTGGAGCATCGGATGGAGTGGAAACTGTTTCCTATGTAACCTATATGGATGAGCGGCTTATCAGTATCGTGGTCTGTGTATACACATATTATTTCAATGAGGAAGGTATCTGGGAAGATTTGGATCGGATGTCCTGCATAACGTTTGATCTGGCTTCGGGCAGGGAGATACCCAAGGACGAAATCATCCGCTTGGATCTGGATTTTGCCCAAAGCTTTCAGAAGCTGCTAGAAGAGCAGGAGATAAAGAATCCGGATAACTATTACTACACATCGGATATTTCTTCGGAAGAACTGCTTAAAACCTATTTGGTGAATAAAGAGCTTAATCTGGTCTTCTATACGCCGGTTGGAATTGAAGCAGGGTTCTGCAATATGGATTGTTATACTGTAACTATAAAGGAGAATGAGACATGAGAAAAGAAAAGAGTATTGGATTAGCTTTCGGCTTATTGATTTTGATTACGGGACTTTTTACGGGGTGCAAAGGAAGTCCGGCCCAGAAGGAGCCGCCGGTGGAGGATATATTGAAGGCGGTTCAGGAGGCTTACGGGGAAGATTACCTTCCGGATACGGATCTGGATGAGGAAATGCTGTCACAGATTATGGGCGTGAATACGGATCTGATTGATTCCTTTGCGGCACAGATGCCTATGATCAGCGTGCACCCGGATCGGGTGATTATTGCAAAAGCAGCGGAGGGCAAAGGAGATGAGCTGGAGGAGGAGCTCATCAAGGTGCGGACGAGGCTTCAGGAGGATGAATTAATCTATCCCATTAATATTGCCAAGACCCAGGCATGCAAGGTGGTGCAAAAAGGGGATTATGCGGCGCTTTTCCTGGTGGGAGCCGTGGATGACAGGGAGGATGCCACAGAGGAAGAACAGCTTTCATTTGCAGAGGAAGAGGTTCAGAAGGCAGTGGATGCTTTTGAAGGGTGCTTCTAAGTACTTTCGCATACCCATCTATTTTCTGCTCCCCTTTTGAGCTTTTGATGAAAAAGACATTTACCTTTTTCTGTAAGTATGGTAAACTGTACATTGTATTTTTGTTTATTGCCATTCGTAGCTCTGCAGACGAGTCTGCGAATGGTATTTTACTTTTTGCTGCGGCGGGATTCCAATAGCTTCAGAAGGCTTTAAGGAGTGCTGCAGAACTTATATTAAGGAGGGAAGTATAGGTATGGTGGAAAAATTGTTTAAGCTGAAGGAAAACAACACGACAGTGAGGACAGAGATTCTGGCGGGGATCACGACCTTTATGACTATGGCGTACATTTTGGCGGTGAATCCCAGTATCTTAAGCGCTGCAGGTATGGATCAGGGTGCAGTATTCACGGCTACGGTTCTTGCGTCGTTTTTGGGTACGGTATGTATGGCGCTGTTTGCAAATTATCCTTTTGCGCTGGCTCCCGGCATGGGACTGAATGCATACTTTGCTTACACGGTTGTCCTGGGGATGGGGTATCCCTGGCAGGCGGCTTTGGCAGCAGTATTTGTAGAAGGCGTGATTTTTATTCTGCTTTCTCTGTTTAATATCAGGGAAGCGATTTTTAATTCTATTCCTACGAATTTGAAGAAGGCGGTATCCGTCGGTATTGGGTTCTTTATTGCGTTTATCGGTCTGCAGAATGCCAAGATTGTAGTAGGCGGAGCAACTTTGGTGGAGCTGTTCTCTCTGAATGCAGTGGAGGGCGGAACGATGCAGGATGTAGGAATTACGGTGATTCTGGCAATTATCGGTGTTCTGATTACCGCTATTCTGGTGATTAAGCAGGTGAAGGGCAATATTCTCTGGGGGATATTGGTTACCTGGCTTCTTGGAATAATCTGTCAGTTTGCAGGGCTTTACGTTCCCAATCCGGAGCTGGGCTTCTATGGACTGCTTCCGGATTTTTCGGGCGGACTTTCGGTTCCCAGTGTTGCGCCGATCTTTGCAAAGCTTGATTTTTCTTCTATTCCGTTGGCGGAGTTTATCGTGATTATCTTTGCATTTCTGTTTGTGGACATGTTTGATACACTGGGAACTCTTATTGGTGTGGCATCCAAGGCGGATATGCTGGATAAGAATGGAAAACTGCCCCATATTAAAGGAGCCCTGATGGCGGATGCGGTTGCTACTACAGTCGGTGCGGTGCTTGGTACTTCTACAACGACGACTTTTGTTGAGAGCGCTTCCGGCGTATCTGAGGGCGGAAGAACCGGGCTTACGGCTATGACTACGGCGGTTCTCTTTGGACTATCTTTGCTGCTGTCACCTATTTTCCTTGCTATTCCGTCATTTGCTACGGCCCCTGCTTTGATTGTAGTAGGTTTCTATATGGTTAATCAGGTGGGCGCAATTGACTTTACAGACTTTGGAGAGGGAATTCCTGCTTTTATCTGCATGGCGGCTATGCCTTTCTTCTATAGCATTTCGGAAGGCATCTCCATGGGAGTCATTTCTTATGTGGTGCTGAATGTGGCTTCCGGGAAGGTGAAGGAGAAGAAGGTCAGTGTGGTAATGTATATTCTGGCGTTCTTGTTCCTGCTTAAGTATTTCTTTATTTAAGCGGCAGGAAAGGAGAAAAAGCATGTTAAAAGAATTCAAGGAGTTTGCTCTTAAGGGCAATATGATTGATTAACTTTTTACTGACGGCTTTCGTCGTATTCATTGTGGTAAAGCAGATGAATAAGCTTCATCGGAAGAAGGATGAGCCGGCTGCACCTGCAGCGCCCACTACGAAGATTTGCCCTCACTGTATGTCCAAGATTCATATTCAGGCGGATAAGTGCCCGTACTGCACTTCGGATGTGGAATAGAATAGGTTTGCTGTGAATTTACAAAAAGCGGGATCTTGTGAGAGGTCCCGCTTTTGTGTACGTGTAATTAAGAAATCATTCTCCGGAACATCGATGGGGAATCAAAGGTCTGCATATATAGCGAAATTATTATTCAGAAAATCAAGGAGTTTTTTGAAGGATATTTAGAGGAAGAAACGGACGATACAAGGTCGGTCCAAATCAGGATGCGAGTGAAAGAACGGGCAGAGTATTTTATAGACAAAAACAAAAATAGAACGCCAGAGTATAAACAGTATCAATATTATACAGATTTTTTAAAAAAGGTATCGGATGATATTCTTGATGAGTTGGTAAGGGAAGATTTGCCTTTGTTTTGTGAAGAAATTAGAAGAGGGCAATTAAAAAAGAATTTATCGGTTAACGAGAATAAAATAACGGTTTATGATGAGACATTTATAGATAAGATGTTGGAGGAAAATGAAAAGGAGAAAGAAATTAAAGAAAAGGCAAAGGAATTGGTAGATTTTTTAACCTTCATAAAAGGCTGATCATTGATAATATCAATAATCTTGCAAAAGAGATTTACGCAGATCTGATCTGCATTTTACTGCTTGAGGTCCCTGGGGAAGTATACCTGAAAAATGTGTTTAACAGTCTTGATGAGCTTGCGGAAGATAAAAGCAGGAAGATTTCATTAAAGGATACAATTATTAATATCAGAGCTGCTTTAATTATACAATGTATGCAGGTGGAACAGGCAGAAAAAGTAAGCTTTCCGTATAAATGGGAAAAGAATCTTATGGAAAAAACTTTTAAAAATAATCAGAATGATTTACTATTTTATGATTGGTTGAAAGACATTTACCGAAATATAAGTATTATAGAAAATCTGGAAAAAACTATCATAGAAATAAGAAATTTTGTAGAACAGCATAAGATTGAATTGAAAAACACCAAAGAGTAGTACTATCGGTAAACAGATATCATAGATAGAATACGATAAAATTTTAAACTTTATAAACTATATAAGTAATCTGATAACCAGATGTAAAATTTTTAGGCTCATCAAGGCTTTTGAGGGTTCATCAATAGCTGTTTTTGCAACTTCTACACCTGTTGGCACATTTTTACCACCTTTTCATTGTTTCGATACCATATATGGTTACTGATTTTATTATAATAGACAAGAGGGAAGGCGTAAAGATTTTATTCTGGCCTAATATGGAAGAAAGACTTTACACCTCAAAAACTTATTGATATAATAAATTTATCTGATAACTGCTTTATAAATAGTCTGGATAAAAGAGGTGATCTTATTAAAAGAGGTGATCTTATGACAGAAGGCGAGATGCTGAAATTATCAGTGGAAGAATTTTCAAGGATTCAACGCTATATGTTGTTAGCTGATAGGGATTCTGATGTATACAAAGCAATGAAGGAAAGGTATATTGATTTAAAGGTCATTCTTATGGCTTCAGGCTTGAATCTGACGGAGATTGACAGGATCAAAGAGTAACCATAGAAACAATCAGTAAGGTGATATAAGGAAAGGGCTGTTGCATTGATAGAGTGCGTCAGCCCTGTTTTCACAAAGATAAATTGTTTTTAGAGTTAAGTCAGTAGTGTCTTGGGAGCTTGTAAAATGGCGAGGTGTATAGGTATGGGAGAATCAGGATGAAAGCATTTTTAAGAGGTCTGTTAATGGGAACCATAGGCTCCGTTGCCGTGCTGGGACTGGCTGTAGGTGTCTGCTATTTCAGCGGACTGCTGGACTTTGCCGGTAGGGAAAAGGAAGTATTTTCTTCTTCCGTGCAGTCATCAGGTATTGCGGCAATAGCCGGACAGGTGGCGCAGGAGGATGTGCAAAGGTCTGAGGAAACGGAACCGCTGCCTCAGGAGACTACGGAAGCCGAAGAGTCTCTGGAATCGGAAAGAACGAAGGAAGAAGGAATCCGGCTCTTATTTGCAGGAGATCTTTATCTCACAGAGCTTTTGCAGGATAAGTATCGCCGGACGGGTATTCAGGCGGCGGTTACGGAGGAGCTTCTGGAATTTCTTAAAGAGGGGGACTTATTTATTTTGAATCAGGAATTTCCCTTCGGAACTACAGGGGAGGCCATGGAGGAGAAGGAATATACCTTTCGGGTGCCGCCGGATTTGGTCAGCTTTCCGGCGGAATTGGGGGTAGATCTGGTAACACTGGCAAATAATCATATGCTGGATTTTGGCCGCGGCCCTCTGACGGAGACTCTTGCAGCCCTTGACGGGGCAGGGATTGCCCATGTAGGAGCTGGGGAGGATCTGGAGGCGGCAAAGGCACTGAAAACCTTTGAAATACAGGGAAAGACCATAGGATTTTTAGGGGCCAGCCGTGTGATTCCGGAAGCCTCCTGGAATGCGTCAAAATACAATTCCGGTTTGTTTACTACCTATGATGCCACACAGCTTGTGACGGAGATTGGGAAGGCGAAGGAGAGCTGCGATTTTGTGGCGGTTTTGGTTCACTGGGGCATAGAGCGCAATACTTTTCCGGAAGATTATCAGAAGACCCTGGCCCGTCAGTATATTGACGCAGGAGCAGACGCTGTTATTGGAAGTCATCCCCATGTACTTCAGGGAATTGAGTATTATCAGGGAAAACCTATTTTCTACAGCTTGGGTAATTTTATTTTCAGCAATGGCCCTTATGAGAGTATCGTAGCGGAGATGGAGCTTGTGGGTGACGAAGTGAAGGTGCGTGTGATTCCCTGTGCGAGCGAGGGAAACCAGATGCGTCTGTTAAATGAAAAGCAGGATTATTACCGTCGGCTTCAGGAGCTGTCTTTTGGGGTGCGGATTGGGGAGGACGGCACGGTTCTGGAGAATGAATAACCAGTCTGTAATCAACGGTTGTAATGGAATTTTGGGAAAAAAAGCAAGTTTACTTGACACAATGCAAAAAAAAGTATAGAATTTAAATGTTGTATTTGTACAATGAAAACTAAATAAGGAGGTGCTCCTGTGCCGTTTTTTGTTTCGATATTACTTGCACTTGTGTGTTCTGTAGTTACGGCCTTTGTGACAGTGTATGTGCGTAAGACCACCATAGAGAAAAAAGTGGGCAACGCAGAGGAAAAAGCAAGGGAAATCATAGATGACGCACTAAAAGTGGCAGAACGATCCAAGCGGGAAGCTTTGCTGGAGGCGAAGGAAGAGTCGCTGAAGACAAAGAATGAGCTGGACAAGGAAACCAAGGAACGCAGGGCGGAGCTTCAGCGGTATGAACGCAGAGTTTTATCCAAGGAAGAAGCATTGGATAAGAAATCAGAGGCGTTAGAACGGCGAGAGGCAAGCTATGCGGCAAAAGAGGAGAAGCTGGCGAAGAAAGCAGCAGAAGTGGATCAGCTTCACTCAAAAAGAGTACAGGAACTGGAAAGAATCTCAGGTTTGACCTCCGAACAAGCAAAAGATTATTTGTTAAAGACTGTTGAAGACGAAGTAAAGCATGAAACCGCTGTGCTGGTCAAGGAACTTGAAAGCAGAGCAAAGGAAGAAGCCGATAAAAAGGCGAAGGAATATGTCGTAACGGCGATTCAGAAGTGTGCCGCAGATCATGTGGCAGAGACAACGATATCGGTTGTTCAGCTTCCGAATGATGAGATGAAGGGAAGAATCATTGGCCGAGAGGGCCGGAATATCCGGACTCTGGAGACTATGACCGGTATTGATCTGATTATTGATGATACACCGGAAGCAGTGATTCTGTCAGGCTTTGATCCGATTCGCCGTGAAGTGGCGAGGATTGCGCTGGAGAAGCTGATTGTTGATGGACGGATTCATCCGGCCCGTATCGAGGAGATGGTAGAAAAAGCGCAGAAAGAAGTAGAAGTAATGATTCGTGAGGAAGGTGAATCTGCAGCCCTTGAGGTGGGGGTTCACGGCATTCATCCGGAGCTAATCCGGCTCCTTGGAAGAATGAAATTCCGGACTAGCTATGGTCAGAATGCTCTGAAGCATTCTATTGAGGTAGCTCATCTGGCAGGCTTGCTGGCTGGTGAGATTGGCGTGGATGTGCGTATGGCCAAGAGAGCAGGACTTTTACATGACATCGGAAAATCTATCGACCACGAAGTAGAGGGTTCACATATTCAGATTGGCGCTGACCTGTGTAAGAAGTATAAGGAGTCAGCAATCGTCATCAACGCAGTAGAGTCACATCATGGGGATACGGAACCGACTTCTCTGATTTCCTGTCTGGTACAGGCAGCCGATACGATTTCGGCGGCAAGACCGGGAGCGAGAAGAGAGACATTAGAGACGTATACCAATCGATTAAAACAGTTAGAGAATATCGCCAATGGATTTAAGGGCGTAGACAAGTCTTTTGCGATTCAGGCAGGTAGAGAGATTCGTATTATGGTAGTTCCAGAGCAGGTAGATGATGCTGCTATGGTATTGCTGGCAAGAGATATATCCAAGCAGGTTGAGGCTGAGCTGGAGTATCCGGGCCAGATTAAGGTAAATGTCATCCGGGAGAGCAGGGTGACGGACTACGCAAAGTAGAGCAGTATGGGAGCTGCCGCAGAAAGTCAGAAGAATTGGACGACCTTTTGCGGCGGCTCCTTTTTTATATGAAAAAACGGAAGCGGAACTGGAATGGAGGACAGGTAATGGCTGAGATAGGATTTATTGGAATGGGAAATATGGGCTATGCGATTCTGAAACGAGCCTTAAAGATATTTCCGGCGGAGACTTTTGTATTTACGGCAAAAACAGAAAAGACCATGAGAAGGGTGTACGCACAGACGCAGGTGGAATATGTGCCTTCTAATGCGGAATGTGCCAATTCCTGTAAATATCTGGTGCTGGCAGTGAAGCCCCAATATTATCCGGCTGTACTAAAGCAGATCCGCTATGCTGTGACCCCAGAGCATGTGGTGATTTCTTTGGCGCCGGGCATTACCATCAATTCTTTAAAGGAAACCCTTGGATCGGACAGAAGAATTGTTCGGGCTATGCCCAATACCCCAATATTGATCGGGGAGGGAATGACAGGCTTGAGCTTCCGAGGAGAGGAATTTTCAGAGGAAGAACTGGAGGTTGTACATAAGCTTTTTGGGGCAGCAGGAATCTGTGAAGATGTAGAAGAGCGGCTGATGAGCGCTGTAGTCTGCACAAGCGGCAGTTCTCCTGCTTATGTGTATCAGTTTATTGAGGCGTTGGCGGACGGCGCCGTGAAGTATGGAATGCCGAGAGAGCAGGCATATCTTTTTGCAGCTCAGGCAGTGGCAGGGGCGGCAAAAATGGTCCTTGAGACGGAAGAACATCCGGCAGTGCTGAAGGATCGGGTGTGTTCCCCCGGCGGTACAACCATAGCAGGGGTGGCAGCCCTGGAAGAATATGGATTTCGAAATGCAGTGCTCAAGGCCTGTGATGCCTGCTATGAAAAGTCGGAAGCTATAAAGTAGGGACGATTACAATGGCATGGAATTGGATGACCTCTCATACATTAAATAATGTATGGGAGGTTTTTTGTATGAAGATTAAGGGTGTGGATCTAAAAGATATTACTATCCGGCCGCTGCCGTTAAAATTCTCTGGTGTGAAGTCTGTAGGGCCGTTAAAATCCATAAGATCCGTAAGTCTGCGCAGCCAGAGAAGCTCAAGAACTGCAGGTGCAAAAAGCGTGAAAGGCATCCGGTTTAAGGAAAGAGATCTCTTTCTGACCTTGTTTTTGTCTGGTTTTGTTCTTGGAGTTTTGTATATTACAATGTTTGGAAAAGAAGTCGTACATAGCACGACCCTCATGAGTTCTTATTTTTTTTCCAAATATGAACGCCTGGAATTCGCTCCTGAGGAATTGTTTCTCTATATTTTGAAATCCCGGCTTTCCACTTTTTTTGTGCTTTGGCTGACGGGGCTGACGGTACTGGGAACCCTGGCGTCTTACGGATATTTATTTTGGATAGGCGCATCTCTTGGAATCACCATGACAACGGCAGCTATGAAAATGGGGCTTATGGGTATTGTGCTGTGTATTGCCTGCGGCCTTCCCCATTTTATCCTCTACGTTCCGGCAATATATTGGATGTTAAAAAAAATTTGTGAAATGTCAGGAAATCAGGACCGCAAATTTCGGCAGTGGGGCAATGGGAAAAAGCAGCTCTTTTCTTATTTTGCAGTAGGAATTTTCGGCCTTGTTCTTTTATTTGCAGGAGCATTTCTGGAAAGTTATGTTAATCCATTCTTCCTGAAGCCCTTTTTGAAAAAAATCTAAAAAAATTTTTTACAAGATTTGGTGGTCTTTTGAAAGGGCTGAAACCAGATATTGTAGAAATGCTGAAAAACCTTGATTTTACAGGGATTTTGGGCAAAAAAGACCATTGCTTTTCTGCTTTTTTATTACTATAATGGTAAATACGACGTATAATTTTGTACAAAGATAATGTAGTTTGAGGGCGGTTTATGGAACAAGAGATTAAAAGTTTTGTGTCTTACCTGCATGAGGTAAAGAAGACATCACAAAATACGGAGCTTTCTTATCAGAGAGACTTGATGAAAATGATGCGCTTTCTACAGTCCCAGAAGGTGGAAAAGCTGCAGGATGTGACAGAGACGAATTTGAATTCCTACATTTTGGATTTGGAGAAGAAGGGGATGGCGGCAGCTACGGTGTCGCGGAATATTGCTTCAATGAAAGCATTTTATCTTTATATGATGAGGAATGGGGAAGTGACTGCCGATCCGGCAGAGAACTTGAAGGCGCCGAAGGTGGAGAAGAAGGTGCCGGATGTGCTGTCTGTTGCTGAGGTGGAGAAGCTATTGGAGCAGCCGGGGGAGCGCACGGCTAAAGGACTTCGGGATCGGGCTATGCTTGAGCTTTTGTATGCTACAGGGATTCGTGTTACGGAGCTTATTTCCCTGCGTGTGAGTGATGTGAACTGGAAGCTGGATTATATTGTCTGCCAGGATCGAACCAGGGAGCGGATTATTCCTTTTGGAATGAAGGCCAGAAAAGCATTGGATCAGTATATGGAATCTGCCCGGGCGGACTTGATTGGCGATAAAGAGTGTGATATGCTCTTTCCCAACTGCTCTGGTGAAAGTATGAGCCGTCAGGGGTTCTGGAAGCTTTTGAAGCATTACGCAAAGCAGGCAGGGATAAAGATGGAGATTACGCCTCACACACTGCGTCATTCTTTTGCTGCGCATTTGGTGGATAATGGAGCGGATCTGAGAGTGGTACAGGAGATGCTGGGGCATTCGGATATTTCCACTACTATGATGTATGCAGTGCGTACCCGGGAGGTATATGCTAAGGCACATCCGAGAGGATAGTACATAGAGGGTAATACAGATATAATTGAGATTGAAAATGATTCTGTGCGGATGGTGAATGTGTCCGCACAGTTTTTTTGCAGATGTTTTCCTTTATTGATTAAAAATTTTTCGTGACTTTTTGACAGCCTTGTATTATGATAGGGAACGGAAGAATTTAGTATGCTTTTGCGGGCGGAAATTCTTCTTAGTGAAGTAAAGGGTACTGTACGAGAAATTGCGGAACTGGAATAGGAGAATGAAAAAATGGGAATTGAGTTTGTGCAGAAATTGCCGAGTCCGGAAAAGACCAGGGAGATGCATCCAGTGCCTCCCCACGTGGCAAAGATAAAGAAGGAACGTGATGAACTGATTCGCAAGGTATTTACAGGGGAATCGGATAAGTTTCTCGTTATGATTGGACCCTGCTCTGCGGATAATGAAGAGGCGGTTTGTGATTATGTGCGGCGGCTGGTGCCTGTCCAGGAGAAGATAAAGGATAAAGTGATTATTATTCCCCGTATTTATACGAATAAGCCCAGGACTACCGGCGAGGGGTATAAGGGGATTATGACGCAGCCGGATCCAGAGAAGAAGCCGGATCCGATGGCTGGTATTATTGCTCTGCGGCGGATGCATATTCGAGCTATTGAAGAAACGGGACTGACGGCGGCAGATGAGATGCTTTATCCGGAGAATCTGCGCTATGTGACGGACTTTTTGTCTTATATTGCCATAGGGGCACGCTCGGTGGAGAATCAGCAGCATCGTCTGGTATCCAGCGGGATTGATGTGCCTGTGGGGATGAAGAATCCCACCAGCGGAGGTTTTAGTGTGATGCTGAATTCAGTGTATGCAGCACAGCAGGATCATACGTTTATTTATCGGGATTGGGAAGTGAAGACGGATGGGAATGAGCTGGCTCATGCGGTGCTGCGCGGGTCAGTGAATAAGCGGGGTGTATCTTTGCCGAATTATCATTATGAGGATCTGCAGTTGCTTTTGGAGCTTTATAATGAGAGAGAGCTTAAGAATCCGGCTTGTATTGTGGATGCCAATCATAGTAATTCCAATAAGCAGTTTAAGGAGCAGATTCGGATTGTGAAGGAGGTGCTTCACAGCCGATCCTGTTCGGGGGATATTCGGAAGCTGGTGAAGGGGGTTATGATTGAGAGTTATATTGAAGAGGGGTGTCAGGGGATTCATGATCATGTGTATGGGAAGTCTATTACGGATCCTTGTTTGGGGTGGGAGGATTCGGAGAGACTGCTTTATGAGATTGCGGAGAGGTGTTGAGGCGGCTTGAACGGTAGGTTGTGCTGAGAATGCCGCAAAATGGCCCGGGGACTTTTCCATATCCTGTGTTCGGACGTTTTCTGTACGTCTATCTGCCTCTGCTGTACATTGTCCTGCAAATATTTTTGATATTATATTAATGTTTTAAGACAATGTGCACCAGATTCAGACAGCCGTTCGGGAAAAGCCGGACACTGGATATTGGAAAAGCCCCCGGACCATTTTGCGGCATTCTCTATTTACGTTGTTGAAGAAACATTTTACGGGGTTTGGAAAGGTGCATTTTTCCGCTGCTTCTGCTTGAGTTAGGGGAGTTTTCTTTCTTCTTTTAGGGCGTTTAGGTTCAGGAGGGCTACGAAGAGTTGGTTGGCGAGGATGCCCCAGAGGTAGCCCTGGATTCCGAATCTGGGGACGCAGGAGAGGATGAAGAAGATTCGGATCATGATTCCGATTAGGTTGTTGATGAAGCCGGAGGCGGTTTTACCAAGGCCGTTCAGGATGCTGTGGAGGGTGCTGTTCAGGTATAGGAAGGGGCAGATCCATGCTAATGTTATGATAAAATCTCCTGCCATTTCGCTTTTGAAGAAGAAGAGGCCCAGATATTTGCCTGAAAATAGGAAGAAGACGGTGCAGGCGATTCCTAAGGGCAGGCAGAAGGAGATGGTTTTGCGGATGGTTCGGGCGATTTGATTTTGGTTTCCGGCAGCTTGGGATTCGGATACGGAAGAGAGGAGCATGACGGATACGGCGTTGGTGAGGACGCTTGGAAATTGAATAAAGGCCATGGCCATTCCGGTGAGGGTTCCGTAGACGCTTAGGGCTCGTTCGGTGTTCAGGCCGTACTGCTGAAGGGTGAGGGGAAGGAGGACAGCTTCGGCGCTGCCCAGAAGGTTCATACAGACCCGGTTGGCGGAGACGGGAGCGGCTTCTAAGAACATGCGGCGGGCAAAGCTGCGGACTGGGAAGTCTGGGGTTTTTTTGGCGTGTCCCCTAAGGCTTTCGGAGGAGACGGCAAAAAGGCCGAACAGCATGGAGGCGAATTCCCCCAGTACAAGGCCGATGACAGCCGCTGCAGGGGTCAGGGTCCGGCCTTCTTCCAGGGAAACCTGGTATATGATGCAGACGGCTGCTACTCGTACCAGTTGTTCAAAGAGCTGGGCACAGGCTGGGACGGCTGTTTTTTGGAGACCGTAGTAATAGCCGCTGATACAGGAGTGACAGGCTCCGAAGGGGACTGTGATGGACATGATGCGCAGGAGGTTGGCACAGCGGGGTTCATGGAGTATATGTATGGCAAGGAGGTCTGCATTGGCGTAGACCAAAAATACGGTGAGAAAAGATAGGGACAGGGACATGGCGAGTCCGATCCACAGGATAGAACGGGCCCGCTCTTTTTTTCCCCGTGCCATTTCTCCGGAGACAAAACGGGAGATGGCAATCTCTACACCGGCGGTGGTAAATGCATAGCAGACACCGTAGATGGGAAAAATCATCTGGTAAATGCCGATTCCTTCGGCACCGATGGTACGGCTTAGGAATATCTTATAGAAGAAGCCGATAAAACGGCTGGCAAGGCCGGTGAGGGTGAGGATCAGTGTCCCGGCAATAAGGGGATGTTTTTGCTTTTTCATAGGGAATCCCTGTTTTTCAGGAGTTTTTATAATATATTCTAAGGTGGTTCTTGACAGAACTTTCGTCAGGTGGTATTATCTATTTGAAATCCGAGTAAAGTACTAGGAATTAAGAGATATAAGGCAAGCCTTATATGCTTTTACAGCTATGAATGTGAGGTGGTTCTATGAAGCTGTCAACAAAGGGCAGGTACGGTCTTCGGGCGCTGATTGATTTGGCTGTATATTGTGAAAATGAGACGGTTTCGATTGCCAGTATTGCCGCCAGACAGAATATTTCGGAGAGTTATCTGGAGCAGCTGATCGCAAAGCTTCGAAAGGCAGGGCTGGTTACCAGTGTCCGGGGAGCCGGCGGAGGTTACAAGCTGGCAAAACCGGCGGAAGAAATATCCGTAGGTGACATTTTGCGTGCGCTGGAGGGAAATCTTGATCCGGTGGAATGCCCGGGGCTTAAAGAGGAAAGTACTTGTGACGGCTCAGAATTCTGTGTGACGAAGTATGTGTGGCAGCGGATCAATGACAGCATCAATCAGACAGTGGACGAGATTTCTTTGAGCACACTGGTTGATGAGAGCAGAAGTGTAGGAAATAAGGCGGGAAGTGTTGTGAGCTCCTGCTGTACAAATTAATATCAAGAGGTGATACGTTATGAAAAAATTAATTTATCTGGACAATGCGGCTACAACAAAGACGGCGCCGGAGGTAGTTGAGGCTATGCTGCCGTATTTTTCGGATCATTTCGGCAATCCGTCCAGTGTGTATAGTCTGGCGGCGGAAAGCAAAAAGGCGGTGACTGAGGCCAGAGAGATAATTGCCAGGGCTTTGGGGGCTGAGGCTGAGGAGATTTATTTTACTGCCGGAGGAAGCGAGGCGGACAACTGGGCGCTGAAGAGTGCGGCAGAGTGTTATCAGAATAAGGGAAAGCATATTATTACGACTAAGATTGAACATCATGCCGTTCTTCACACCTGTGAGTGGCTGGAGAAGCGGGGATTTGAGGTGACTTACCTGAATGTGGATGAGAATGGAGTGGTAAAGCTGGAAGAGCTTAAGAAGGCCATTCGCCCGGATACTATTTTAATCTCTGTTATGTTTGCAAATAATGAGATTGGCACTTTGGAGCCTATTAAGGAAATTGGGGAAATAGCCCGTGAGAAGGGAATACTGTTCCACACGGATGCAGTACAGGCTTTTGGACAGCTGCCTATTAATGTGGATGAATACCATATTGATATGCTCAGTTCCAGCGGCCACAAGTTAAACGGTCCTAAAGGGATTGGCTTTCTCTATATTCGTAAAGGACTGAAGCTCCGCTCTTTTATCCATGGAGGTGCACAGGAACGTAAGCGCCGGGCAGGAACGGAAAATGTGCCGGGGATTGTTGGCTTTGGAAAGGCTGTGGAGCGTGCGGTGAGCACGATGGAGGAACGGACAAAAGAGGAAAGAAAGCTTCGGGACTACCTGATTGATCGGGTTCTGAAGGAGATTCCTTATACCAGGCTTAATGGCCACAGAACCAATCGTCTGCCCAACAATGCCAACTTCAGCTTTCAGTTTATAGAGGGAGAGTCCCTTTTGATTATGCTGGATATGGAGGGCATCTGCGGATCCTCCGGTTCTGCCTGCACATCAGGGTCACTGGATCCGTCTCATGTGCTTTTGGCTATCGGCCTGCCCCATGAGATTGCACATGGATCTCTGCGGCTGACCTTGAATGAGGAGATTACCAGAGAAGATCTGGACTTTGTAGTGGAGCAGTTAAAGAAGATTATTGAGCGGCTGCGCAGCATGTCGCCGCTTTATGAGGATTTTATGCGGAAGGCGTAAGCGGAATATTGCGGAACTAAAACAGCAAGATTCCGACAGAGCCAGAACGATTTACAGACACATGTACTTGTGGCTGGAAATTGTTCTAAAATAGGGCTCTGGAGAGAATATTGCGGAACTATTAATGGAGGAATACAAAAATGTACAGTGAAAAAGTAATGGACCATTTTCAGAATCCCCGAAATATGGGAGAGATTGAGAACGCAAGCGGCGTGGGGACCGTAGGCAATGCCAAATGCGGCGATATTATGAGGATCTATCTGGATATTGATGAAAGCGGTATTATTCAAGATTGCAAGTTCAAGACCTTTGGCTGCGGTGCGGCCGTGGCCACCAGCAGTATGGCTACAGAGCTGGTAAAGGGGAAGTCCGTCGAGGAAGCCCTTCAAGTGACGAACAAAGCTGTTATGGAGGCTCTGGACGGACTTCCGCCGGTAAAGGTTCACTGCTCTCTGCTGGCAGAGGAAGCCATTCATGCGGCTCTCTGGGATTATGCAGAAAAGAACGGGATCAAGATTGAAGGTCTTACGAAGCCTAAGTCTGACATCCATGAGGGTGAGGAAGAGGAAGACGAGGAATATTAGAAGCTGTTTGCTGAATAGCCGGATAATATAAGTTTTAAGAGAGACAGGGGGATAAAAAATGAATGTATTTAAAGAAATGGCGTGTTCTGTTGGAAAGCCGTCCGCTTATCCGAATTTTTTGAAGAATAATAAGGGAAAGATCTTTGGTTACGGAATGCTTCTGATGCTGTTCTATTTTTTGCTGAGCGCCGTATTTCCGCTGATTGTTTTCCAGATAAGGACTGGAGGATTCGGTACGATTGTCAGAGAAACCCTTCCGGATTTTGAGGTGACAGATTACGGCTTCTGGATCGAAGAACCATTTTATTATGAGGGCGGCGGTTACTATATTGAACTGGATTCGAATCAATATTTTGATGAAGAAGCAGCCTATCGGTTTTCCATGGGATATCAGGGCATGCTTCTGGTAGACAGCGAGAAAATGATCGTTAAAAGCAACGGAGAGATGCAGACGCTATACTTTTATATGCTGGAAAGCGGCACTTATTTCAGCAGGCAGAGTATTATGGCTGTGATTCCCATGATTTATCTGTTTATCATTCTGTTCCTTATTTTTTATTTTATCTGGATCAGCATCCTGTTCTTCTTTGGCGTACTGATCGTAAGCCTGATAGGTTTGATTTTAAATATGATTTTGAAAACCGATTTGACCTTTGGACAGATTTTTATACTTGGCATTTACGGAAGGACGCTGCCGCTGTTTTTTAAGGGCTTTGTGCTCAGATTTTTGAGCTGGTCCGTATTCCCTATAAATATTCCTTATTTCTGGGTGATTAACTTTGGCGTAACCCTGGTGTATATGTTCCTGGCCATGAGACGGATTAGGGAGCAGAAGGCGCAGAGCATTCCGTATGCATATCAGCAGCCCTATCAGCAGGGGATGTATCAGCAGGGCGGTTATGGGCAGGACACTTATCAGCAGAACCCATATCAGCAGAATCCGTATCAGCCGAATTCCTATAACCAGGACTGCCAGGGACAGAACGGGTATTCCGGGCAGACGGGCGGCCGGGAAAATGGGCAGAATGATTTTGGTGAGCATTGACAGGCGCTTTCGGCAGAGAGATATGCAATGGAGGATTTGCAATTATTAAACCTGTTCAGGAAAAAGATAAGGAATGTAAATAAGTGGGTAAAAAAGAAAAGGTAGTTGTGGGAATGTCCGGCGGTGTGGATTCCTCTGTGGCAGCCTGGCTTTTAAAGGAACAGGGCTATGAGGTCATCGGTGTCACCATGCAGATCTGGCAGGATGAGGAGGAAGAGATCCTGGAGGAAAATGGAGGATGCTGCGGCTTAAGCGCTGTGGAGGATGCAAGGCGAGTGGCACAGAAACTGGAGATTCCCCATTATGTAATGAATTTCAAGGCGGATTTCAAACGAACGGTTATGGACTACTTTGTGGCAGAGTATCTGGCAGGCCGTACACCGAATCCTTGTATTGCCTGCAACCGCTATGTGAAATGGGAAGCTCTCTTAAAAAGGAGCCTGGAGATCGGGGCTGATTACATTGCTACCGGCCATTATGCCCGGATAAAGCAGCTGAAAAACGGACGCTTTAGTTTGACCCGTTCCGTGACGGCGGCCAAGGATCAGACCTACGCCCTTTACAATCTCACCCAGGAACAGCTTTCCCATACCTTGATGCCGGTGGGAGTTTATTCTAAGGAAGAGATCCGGACTATTGCAGAGCAGATAGGCTTAAGCGTCGCAGATAAACCGGACAGCCAGGAGATCTGCTTTGTGCCGGATCAGGATTATGCAGGCTTTATCGAGCGAACTACAGGAGAGCCGTCCAGGGAAGGAAATTTTGTGCAGGCAGACGGAACCATACTGGGCCGGCATAAGGGGATCATCCACTACACCATCGGTCAGCGCCGGGGCCTGGGGCTTCCTATGGGAAGGCGTGTGGTGGTGACAGAGATACGCCCCGAGACCAATGAGGTGGTGATTGGAGAGCAGGAGGATGTATGGACAGACAGCCTTATTGCAGACCGTCTCAATTGGATGTCTATTTCCGAACTGGAAGGGGAACGAGAGGCAGCGGCAAAGATTCGCTATAATCACGCCGGAACTCCCTGCATGATTCAAAAAACAGGAGAAGATCAAGTTCAGGTACAGTTCAAGGAGCCTGTACGGGCCGTAACCCCAGGACAGGCCGTGGTTTTTTATGATGGAGATTATGTGCTTGGAGGGGGAACCATTATAAAATAATAAACTGCTCAGAAAGCGGAAATGCTGCAGGCATCCGGAGATTAAAATCGTTTGACGATAGATCGGATGCCTGCGTTAATTATATTTTCACAACTGCTCAGTACCTTCAGAGTTACAATGCAAAAACCAATTAAAATCGACTGGAAATTTCTTTGTAAATTACAAGGAATGTGCTAAGATAATAGAAAATAGAAAGTAACGGGGAGGTGTGAAGCCGTGGCAAGAACCATAAGCATCGGATGCCAGGATTTTGAGACAATCCGGCGGGAAGGGTATTTTTATATTGATAAGACGCTGTTTATCAAGGAATGGTGGGAGGAAGGGGACAGTGTAACCCTTATAGCCCGCCCAAGGAGATTTGGGAAAACCTTAAATATGAGTATGACCGAACAGTTCTTTTCCTTAAAATATGCAGGAAGAGAAGATCTGTTTGAGAACCTTGCCGTCTGGAAAGAGGAAAAATACCGGAAGCTTCAAGGCACTTATCCGGTTATCAGTCTGTCTTTTGCCTGTATAAAAGATAATAATTACGAAACCACACGCAGGAAGATTTGCCAGATATTATCCAATCTGTATTCCCAGTACGATTTTCTTCTGGAGGGTGATCACCTGAATGAAAAAGAAAAGAAGTTTTTTGAATCCGTAACAGCAGACATGGGAGATGTGGAGGCGACCCTTGCCCTTCACCAGCTGTCCTTGTATCTTTCACGTTATTATGGAAAAAAAGTGCTTATTCTTCTGGACGAATATGATACCCCCATGCAGGAGGCTTATATAAATGGATATTGGGAAGAGATAGTTTCTTTTACCAGAAGCTTGTTTAACTCAACTTTTAAAACAAATCCCTACTTGGAGCGAGCCATTATGACGGGTATTACACGGGTTAGCAGGGAGTCCATCTTTTCTGATTTGAATAATTTGGAGGTGGTGACGACGACTTCTGAAAAGTATGCGGATATTTTCGGCTTTACAGAGAAAGAAGTTTTTACAGCACTGGATGAATTTGAAATATCAGACAGAAAGCAGGAGGTAAAAAACTGGTACGATGGATTTACTTTTGGAAATAAGACAGATATCTATAATCCTTGGTCTATTTTGAACTATTTGGATAAAAAGAAAGCAGCGGCATATTGGGCTAACTCCAGCTCCAACAGTCTCGTAGGAAAGCTGATTCGTGAGGGAAGTGCAGACATTAAGCAGGAATTTGAGGAACTGATATCCGGCCAGTCCATTATAACACCTATCGATGAACAGATTGTATATGACGAGCTGGAAGAAAATGAGGAAGGAATCTGGAGCCTTCTTCTGGCCAGCGGCTACTTAAAAGTGCTTCATTACGAAGAAGATTGGGAATCAATCGAGTCTCCGGATTATGAGCTGACCCTTACGAACCGTGAGGTAAGACAGATGTTCTGTACCATGGTAAGGGGATGGTTTCGAAAGAGCAGAAGAGAATACAACGGATTCATCAAAGCACTTCTGGCAGATGATTTGAAAACCATGAACTATTACATGAATAAAGTAGCATTGGCCACATTCAGTACCTTTGACACCGGAAACAAGCCCTCCGAAGCCACGGAACCAGAGCGTTTCTATCACGGCTTCGTGCTGGGACTTCTGGTAGAACTGGCCGACCGCTATACCGTAACCTCCAACCGGGAGAGCGGCTTCGGCCGTTATGACGTAATGTTAGAGCCAAAGCAGGAGGATGACGGAATCATTCTGGAATTCAAGGTGCAGGACACAGAAGAAGAAAAAGAACTGGCCGACACTGTGAAAGCGGCATTACGGCAGATAGAAGAACGAAAATATGAAACAATCCTCCTGTCAAAAGGAATCCCAAAAGAAACAATCCGCAAATACGGCTTTGCTTTTTGCGGAAAAGAAGTTCTGATCGGAAAAGAAGCTTAATAAAAAACTTCTATGAATAAAGCTAACCATTACCACAACCAGCCCCAGGACAGAAAATATTCTTCCCTCCAAGGCTGTTAGCTCTCTGAGCGGAGCATGGAGGGAAGAATATTTTCTGTCCTGGGGCGTCCGTATAAAAACCCCACAAATTTAATCTAATCTTACAAACTCCGCTTTCCTCTCTTTAAACAAAGTAAAATACCGAAACCCGCAAGACCGCAGAATCTCCTGGGACTCATCCATAAAACTTCCCACATATTCCAACCTATGAGCATCCGACCCCATAGTCACAATCTCTCCGCCCAGCTCCCGATACCGCCGCAAAACCTCCGGACAGGGATTCGGACACCCAAGACCTGCCTTATATCCTCCGGTATTCACCTCAATCCCCTTCCCATGGGAAATCAAAAACCTCAAAATCTCATCCATCAAATCCCCGTAATCCCCATAACAAAACCGCCGGGGTTCCAAAGGCGCATACCGCACAATATAATCCAGATGCCCGTAAACATCAAAATCATCAAAAGCTTTCATATTCTCCAAAGTAATTTCCAAAAATCTAAGAATCCCGTTCCCGGGCGTACATCCTTCCCAGAAAGAAGCATAATAAGGATCCTTTCCATCCACCAGATGGGTAGAGCCAATCACAAAATCAAAAGGAAAACGTTCTGTATAAGAACGGTAAAGTTCCCCAAGCCGGGGCTGCAGTCCAAGCTCCACCCCGGCTCCGATTTCAATCCGCCCCTCATAAGCAGAACGAAGCTCCCCAATTTTTTTCAGATAAGCTACCGTATCCAACTCAAAGCACACATCATCATAGGGATAATCCGCATCGTAATGATCCGTAAAGCAAATGGCGGAAAGCCCTTTTCGAAGCCCGGATTCAACGATACGTTCCGGCACCGTATCACTGTCGCCGGAAAAAGAAGAATGTAAATGAAAATCTGCTTTCAACATATCTAAAGTCTCCTGAATTTAATTGAATATCTTTATTAATAGTAGTGGAATAAGGGGTAAATAGCAAGATAGAACTTGACATTTATTTACCGGGGGGGGGTATAATTTCCGTGAGCTTGAAATTTTAAAGAACACAGACAAAAAACGCTTCTGAATTCGACGGGAGCAAGGGGAGAGATTATGGATGGAGCAGAACGGCGGCTTGCGTTTCATTACAAAGACAAGCAGCTTATGGAAAATCTTCTGAAAGATGTTAATATGGCAATCAAAGGCAGCGATGCTTCGGAAGAAAAGGAGATTGTAAATAATTTTCTGCATAAGGTATCAGAAGCCTTTTTATTCGTCACAATCGGAAGTAGCGGTGTAGGAAAAAGCACATTTCTCAACAGCCTTTTTCAGTCCACATTGTCTGAAAAGGAAATTCCTGAAAGCACAAAGAGCATCCGGGAATACCGTTATGGTGTTTCCGAAGCCTCTATATGTGTAAATGAGTATATCACACGCATTTTCAAAAACAGCGAGAAACTGGAAGGCCTTCAGATTATCGACGCACAGGGCGTCGAACAGATGGGACAAGACGGCGAACAGGAATGTATCAAGGACTATCTTTATAAGAGCAGCGTTGTATTCGTCCTGTTTGACGTCCGCAGCGTAAATGATTATGCCGTGTGGGATCTGCTGGAAAATGTAGAAACCAGAAAAGTAGTGTTTGCACTTACGAAATGTGATCTGGAGGAACCGGATACATTGGAAAGGCAGGAAAGCAAGCTCCGGCAGTATATGGAGGAAGCAGGACTTCACGCCCCTGTTTTCCGGCTCTCCACTCAGTGGGAGGACAGCTTCAAGACAGTTCGGGAATACGCTTCAGGGGAAATCATAGGCAGCAGTCCCGTCCTTACAAGGCAGCAGGAAAATTTGAACGAATTAAAGAAAATGCTGAGCCAGTTGTCGGAATCCTTTGAGCGCCGCAGGCAGCAGTATGAATCCGACGCAGCTATTTTGCAGAATATAAATACCGCCATCGATAACTTTATTGTAAATAACCGCATCAAAATCGACGATTTGAAGATAGCTCTTAAAAGAGAGATCGAGAAGGAGATTGAAGCATATGAAAGAGAAGTTATAAGCAAACTGGAGCCTCAGAAAATAAAAGAGCGTTTTCCCAACGGCAGCAGGGATTTTGAAGACTATCTGAATCTGATCAACGAAGGATATCGAAAGCGGATGACCGATAACGTGAACCGGAAAACCCAGATGACCGTTCAGACATATCTGGCAGGACTGGAGAATGTATTTGAGGAAGCAACAGGTTATTTGAACAAGCGGGAAAATATTCTTGCATTGAAGGACAGGTTTTATGGAAGTATGGCAGATAGCAAGAAAAGCATGGTCTATAAAGCTGCAGCAGATATGGAAGTGACAAAAGATTATTACCACAGTCTTTATGATGTTTCCACGGAATTGTTTATGAAGCTGTGGAAAGCCAGGGCGGAACAGGAACAGGCCATAAGAAATGCAAAGCTGACCGGAAGCCTTGCAGGAGCAGCCGGGGGAGCTGTGGCGGGAATGGCTGTGGCCCATGCTCTTGCCCCGGCAGTAGCAGCCATAGGAGCGAAAGCGGGCGCAGGGGCCCTTGCCACGGTATTTACCTCCGCAGGAGCAGTTCTCTGGCCGGTGGTGGGACTTGTCCTGGGTGCTCTGGTGATCCGGCATATTGCCAAAAAGCTTGCTTCGGCCAATACCCTGTTGGAATTAGAGAAAAAGACAGCAGAGGCTATAGCAGAATTTAAAAATGAGGTAGCAAAGGCAAAAGTATCCATGACTGAGCAGATATTGGAGACCATCGAGAATATGTTCCGCATGGAAATCGAGAATGCGGACAAGTCATTTTCGGAGTTTCGCATGTCCGTAAATATTGAAGGAAACAATATTGCCAAACTGGAGGATAAATTCAGTGCCATAAACGTCTGGCTGCAGCAGATAAAAGAACTGGAGAGGAGGCGTGAGCTAGCGTTATGAGTGAGGAAAGACAAAGGGAGCTTCTGAAGTGGCTGGAGCGCATGGAAGAATTTGCAGCTGAGGAGCGTGTAAAGACAAGGCTTCTGGATGCCATGGAAGATTGCAGAAAGGCTCTGGAAAGGGAATTGACAGAGCAGGAACAGCAGGAAATAATTCGGAAACTGGAAGAACTGTTCAGGCAGGTGAAAAGCCAGACGGACTTTGACGAGGAAACGGACAGCCTTGAGACGGAGGTCCGGCAGAAAGCGGCAGAGATGATGGAACGGTGCAGGCGTTCCAATGAGGCTCTTCAAAAGGATTATCTGAATGGAACGGCAGCCTATATCCAGGAAGCGGAGCGGTCCATGAGGGAACTGTGCAATGGAACGGCGAATTATGAAGAGATAATGAACAAAGAACGGTTCCTCAATATTTTTATGGGGATTGGACAGAAGTTTAGGCGGCAGGCAGATGATATTCAGAGGGAGTACATAAATGCAGGCAGTCAGAATTATCAAAATGTCTTTGACCAGTTGAAAACACTCTTTTCCTCCACAGGTTATGACAGAGAAGCACAGCAGAAATTTTACAAAACCTATTATGAAAATCAGGATACTTTCATAAGGAATGTGCAGGGCTATGGAGATAGTCTGGAAAAAGGGGAAAGCAGTATTACCGAATATGCAAAGAGACTTCAGGAGAAAATCGAGCAGGCCGCAAAAGATGTAAAAGGAAAGGCGTCGCAGAAGAAATGGGCTCCGTTTCTGGTGATTTTGCTGATAGCGGTTCTTGGGGCAGCAGGCAAGACGGTAAGCGAACAGAAAAAAGCGGCCAGAGAACAGGCAGCCATAGAGCAGGAAATGAGAGAGGAAGCGGCCAAGGAACAGGAAGCAGCAGCCCGTGGGGAAGAATCCACAGACAAAGGCCTGGAAGAATATCTGATAGATACCATAAATCAGTCCGCAAAGACTGCGGAAGAAGCGGCAAAGGAGGCTGCAGAAATAGCCGCAGAAGAAGCGGCGGAAGAGGGAAAGAAGCTTCTTATGGGAGCTGCAGGCATGGCGGTGCTGACGGTCGGGTTTCCCATTTTTATTTTACTGCTTGTACTGTACTGGCTTTGGACAAGGAGAGCGGATAAACGCTGCCGGAATCAGCTCATTCGGGAAGCAGGGAGGCTTGCGGACGCATCCCTGGAGGAATGGCGGCAGAAGGGCACATTGGCGGCGGCTGTAGAGGAAAGCTTTCGGCTGACGGCGGTTTATATGGAAAAGCAGTATGGCGATCTGCTTTTTGGACTGTTGGGAGATGAAAAAGAAGCAGATCCACAAAAAGCGGCGTTTGCAAGGCTCTGCTCAGACTGGGAATGCATCAGAAAGGGGGAAAAGAATTATGGGGTTTGATATGTCAAAGCTTGCGAGTCCCTTTTCCGGCATATCGGGCGGCAATAATATAAAAAAGCTTTTGGAGGAAAAACAAAAGGAGCGTTCCAAGGTTTATGGATTTATCGGAATGGATGTTTATGATCTATATAAACAGGGGAAAGCGGAGTTTCCGGAGCTTCAGGTCCATTTTGAAAAAATGCAGGAACTGGAGCAGGAAATAGCGGAACTGGAGGCGGAAAAGCAGAGATGGGAGCTGCAGAGCAGGGGAGCCAGTACATGTTCCTGCGGGCAGCCTTTATCGGCAAAAGAGCGCTTCTGTCCCAACTGCGGGAAGCCGGTAGATAACGGAATGATTACCTGCGTCTGCGGGAATCAGATCAAAAAGGAGCTGAAATTTTGCCCTAATTGCGGGAAGAGCGTCAGCGGGCTTTTGGAGACCGGCGGACAGCAGCCGGAGAATGCAGGCATGCAGGCAAGGTACAAGGAATGTATTTGCGGCGCAAAAGTACCGGAAGGACAGTTTATGTGTATGGAATGCGGCAGGAAAGTGGAGGATTAAAAAGCCTTTTTAAAAGCGGCTCCATAGAGAAACTTATTATTATAAAATTTCACACAAAAAAAATCACTTAGGAGGAAAAAAATATGTTTTGTGGTCAATGTGGAAAAGAAATACCCCATGATTCAAGGGTGTGCAGTTATTGCGGAGCGCCAGTAGAGGGTGCGGAGGGAAGCGGCTATACTCAGCCGGCGGCCTCGCAGCCCTATCAGGGCCAGCCAAATGTTCAGCCCTATCAGGGCCAGCCAAATGCTCAGCCTTACCAGGGCCAGCCAAATGCTCAGCCTTACCAGGGCCAGCCAAATGCTCAGCCCTATCAGGGTCAGCCGAATGTTCAGCCTTATCAGGCGTCTCCAAATGGTCAGCCCTGCCAGATGCAGCCTTATAATCAGCCGTATTATAATGGACAGCAATATTACAATGGACAATCGGGCTCGGGATATAATCTGAAACCGGATAACAAATACAATCTCGTGGCGGCTCTTTTTACGTGGCTTTGGGCATTGTTTAAAGGAATGTGGGATTTGGCATTATTTGATTTTGCTGTTGGACTTGTATTTTTAATTCCTGTTGTTGGATGGGTAGTAAGCGTATTATATTTGATTTTCCGACTGGCAATCCTTGGACGGAATGCAAATTATTATTACCGTTTGAAAGTAACAATGGGGATACCAATGTATAAGGCTATTATGGACCCAAATTTACGCAGACTGTAAAATAGAGAAGTACATTTTGGAATACATGTGAAAAAGCCAAACTATTTTTTCTTTCATGGAGCAGGACGTAATAGTTACATAAAAAACAGGTGACATGCAAAGAGGAAGCTTTGCCTTGCATTAGGTGTGGCAGTTGGATAAACCAATATATTTAAAAAGTAAATGTTATAGTTGGAAAGCAGGAAAATAACTGAATTTTCAAATCATTTTCCTGCTTTTTCTGATATCCAAAGCATACCCTCCCAAATCCGTACAAAAAGAGAAATATAAAATTTTAATTAGGTCTTGAAATTTTTCCATGGATTCGGTACAATTAATACCAGATTGTGGGCTTTTCCCAAAAAGAGGGTCCGCAGGAAAAAAATAAATAAAATTTATTTTTAGGAGGAATTGAAAAATGGCAGTAAAAGTAGCAATCAATGGTTTCGGACGTATCGGAAGACTTGCATTCAGACAGATGTTTGGTGCAGAAGGCTACGAGGTAGTTGCGATTAACGATTTAACAAGCCCCAAGATGCTTGCACACTTATTAAAATATGATTCTTCTCAGGGTAAGTACGCTCTGGCAGATACCGTATCTGCAACAGAAGATTCTATCGTAGTTGACGGAAAAGAGATTAAGATCTACGCAAAGGCTAACGCAGCAGAGCTTCCCTGGGGAGATCTGGATGTTGATGTTGTTCTGGAGTGTACAGGCTTCTATACCTCCAAGGAGAAAGCTTCCGCACACATCACAGCAGGCGCTAAGAAGGTTGTTATCTCCGCTCCGGCCGGAAATGACCTGCCCACCATCGTTTACAATGTAAACCATGAGACATTGAAGAAAGAGGATACAGTAATTTCCGCAGCTTCCTGTACAACCAACTGCCTGGCTCCTATGGCAAAGGCACTTAACGACCTGGCTCCCATCGAGTCCGGAATTATGTGCACCATCCATGCTTACACAGGTGATCAGATGCCTCTGGACGGACCTCAGAGAAAGGGCGACCTGAGAAGAAGCCGTGCAGCAGCTATCAATATCGTTCCCAACAGCACAGGCGCTGCAAAGGCAATCGGCCTGGTTATTCCGGAGCTGAACGGCAAGCTTATCGGCGCTGCACAGCGTGTACCGACCCCCACAGGTTCCACTACTCTGTTATTTGCAGTTGTTAACAAGAGCGTAACCAAGGAAGAGATCAACGCAGCTATGAAGGCAGCAACCACAGAGTCCTACGGCTACACCGAGGATGAGATCGTATCCAGCGATATCGTTGGTATGAGATTCGGTTCTCTGTTCGATGCAACTCAGACCATGGTTTCTCCGCTTCCCGATGGAAAGACTCAGGTAGAGGTTGTTTCTTGGTATGACAATGAGAACTCCTACGTTTCTCAGATGGTTCGTACAATTAAGTACTTCGCAGAGTTAGCATAATCGGACCGCATAGCAGACAAAAGCGTACAATAATTAAGACCTTAAAGGGTCCGGTCTTTGGACCGGACCCTTTTTCCAAGTAAGTACAAGCGTTGCTGCAATACCGATGCTTGTACAAAATGAGTGGAGAAGCCGCTTCTCTGCTCAACTGAAAAGAAAAGAGGAGGCAGACAACATGGGATTAAATAAAAAATCAGTCAATGATATCAACGTAAAGGGAAAACGTGTACTGGTAAGATGTGACTTCAACGTACCGTTAAAGGATGGCAAGATCACAGATGAGACACGTATTAAAGCAGCTCTTCCCACCATCCAGAAGTTAATTGATGACGGCGGAAAGGTAATTCTTTGCTCTCACTTAGGAAAAGTAAAGAATGGCCCCAACGAGGGTGAGTCTCTGGCACCTGTTGCAGAGAGACTGTCTGAGAAGCTTGGCAAGCCGGTAAACTTCGTATCCGATTACAATGTAACAGGCGAAGCTGCAACTGCAGCCGTAGCAGCTATGAACGAGGGAGATGTAGTTCTTCTTCAGAATACCCGTTTCCGTGGCAAAGAGGAGACAAAGAACGGCGAGGATTTCTCCAAAGAGCTGGCTGATCTCTGTGATGTATATGTATGCGACGCATTCGGTTCCTCCCACAGGGCACACGCTTCCGTAGCAGGTGTGACAGATGTTGTTCGTGCAAAGGGCGGCGAGTGCGCCGTTGGCTATCTGATGCAGAAGGAGATTGATTTCCTTGGAAATGCAGTAGAGAACCCCGTAAGACCTTTCGTGGCCATCTTAGGCGGTGCAAAGGTAGCAGATAAGCTGAACGTAATCGCAAATCTTCTTGAGAAGTGCGACACCCTGATTATCGGCGGCGGAATGGCTTACACATTCTTAAAGGCACAGGGCTGCGAGATCGGTACCTCTCTTGTAGATGATGAGAAGCTTGACTACTGCAAGGAAATGATTGCAAAGGCTGAGAAGCTTGGCAAGAAGCTGCTTCTGCCTGTTGATACTACCATTGCCGCTGAGTTCCCCAATCCCATTGATGCAGAGATAGAGGTTTCCGTTGTAGATTCCAATGCAATTCCGGCTGACAAGATGGGCCTGGACATCGGAACCAAGACTGCAGAGCTGTACGCAGAGGCAGTGAAATCCGCTAAGACCGTTGTATGGAATGGTCCCATGGGCGTATTTGAGAACCCGATTCTGGCAAAGGGAACCATCGCAGTTGCCAAGTCCCTGGCTGAGACAGATGCAACCACAATCATTGGAGGCGGCGATTCCGCAGCAGCAGTAAATCAGTTAGGATTTGCTGACAAGATGAGCCACATTTCCACAGGCGGCGGTGCATCCTTGGAATTCCTGGAGGGCAAAGAGCTTCCGGGGGTAGTAGCAGCAGACGATGTGCGATAGCTATGAGCAGTGCCAGAATAGGAAATGACAGATGGGTTGCTGGCAGCCGAATCTGTCAGAGCCTATTCTGATAGGGCGACAGCCCGGCAATGAGGAAAATCTCTGATTTTCCGAATGGTGTACTGGGGAGAAACGGGGTGACAGCCCGAATGGTGCACTGGGGAGTGAATAATATAGAATAAGAACTGACAAAAAGGAGAATAGAACAATGGCAAGAAAGAAAATCATCGCCGGCAACTGGAAAATGAACATGACACCCAGCGAGGCAGTAGAGCTGGTAAATACCTTAAAGCCTCTGGTAGCAAATGACGAGGTAGACGTAGTATTCTGTGTACCGGCTATCGACATTATTCCCGTAATGGAAGCTGCAAAGGGTTCCAACATTCAGGTAGGCGCCGAGAACATGTACTTTGAGGAGAAGGGCGCTTACACAGGCGAGATTTCTCCGGCAATGCTCACGGATGTTGGCGTAAAGTATGTTATCCTTGGACATTCCGAGAGAAGAGAGTACTTTGGAGAGACCAACGAGGATATCAACAAGAAGATGCACAAGGCATTTGAGCACGGCATTACTCCTATTATGTGCTGCGGCGAGTCTCTGACCCAGAGAGAGCAGGGCGTAACCATGGACTTTATCCGTCAGCAGGTAAAGGTTGGCTTCCTTGGAATCACCGCAGAGCAGGCTAAGACAGCCGTGATCGCTTACGAGCCAATCTGGGCTATCGGAACCGGAAAGACTGCAACCACCGAGCAGGCTCAGGAGGTATGCGCTGACATCCGTAAGTGCATCGCTGAGATCTACGACGAGGCAACCGCAGAGGCCATCCGCATCCAGTATGGCGGCTCCGTAAATGCCAACACCGCAGCAGACCTGTTTGCACAGGCAGACATCGACGGCGGTCTGGTAGGCGGCGCAGCTCTCAAGCCGGACTTTGGAAAGATCGTCAACTATAAATAAGTGTAAACATGCACAATAAAAAGCACTAGATATAGGAAATAAAACCCCTATATCTAGTGTTTTTTTGTTGCTCTTTACCAGTTCCTTTATGTTTGGCAATGGGTTATAATGTGTATGTTATCACAAATAGTGATAATAAGACAGGGTGATAATTGTGATAACTAAAAATTGTGATAACTATAAAGGAGTGATAAAATGACAACAGTAAAAAGGAAAAATGGAGAAGGAACAGTAAGAAAGATTGATGCAGGAATATATGAAGCTGTTTGTCAAAGTTCTATTCCAAATCCTAAAACTTTAAAGTATAAGAGGTTCAAAAGAAGGGGAGCAACTGCAGAAGGTGCTTTGTCGGCGGCTAAGATGGCTATGAAAGCGTGGGAGAAAGAGATTATTGGTGGTAATGATGTAAAGATTGATAAGAAGAAAACATTTATTCAATATATCTATGATTATTTAGATGAAATAAGAAAGCCTAATATCGGTGCATCTTCTTATCACTCTTACATAAGGGTTACAAGGGATAATTTAGAAAATGAACCTATTGCAAATTATCAGCTTTCTATGTTGAATAAAGAAGTATTCATAGATTATTATAATTCAATGTTAGAGAAAAAAAGTTTTAAGACAATGAGTATGCCTTTCCAATTTTGTAAAGGTTGTTGTCAGTGGTTAGTAGATAGAAGTTTGTTAGAAGAAAACTATGCTTTGCAGGCTTATCCTTATATCAAGAAAGAAATCAGGGATGAATTTGATTATAGGAAAGCTGATGAATTATCAAATGTAAAAGAGGTTTTCACAACAGAAGATATTGAAAAAATTTATGAAGCATGGCAGAAGCGGTTATATGGAGAGTATACACCAGTTTTTCTTCTTCTTTTGGATACAGGGCTTAGGGCGCAGGAATTTGCTTCTTTGAGGTTGCAATGTATAGATTTAGATAAGAGAGAAATATATGTTCGTGAAGCAACAGGAGTAAGGTTTAAGGATAATGATAGAAATTCAGATAAAATAGAATTTTATGATAAGACAACAAAGAACAGGTACGAAAGAACAATAAAGATAAGTGATTTAAGTTATGAAATTATTTTATGGATGATAGAACAGACAAAGGAGAAATGTAGAAAAGGAAACCCAGGAAATTTATTATATCCTACTTTTATATCAGGAAGAAAAAGAAGTAATTCTACAATGGAGGTAGGCATGAAAGGAATGTTTGATAAATGTGGAATAGATCGTGGAGTACAGCAAAGGAAATTAGCGAGTGGAAAAGTAATTAATAAGGGATTATGTTTGCATAGTATCAGACATACTTACGAAACATTAGTTAGACAGAACAGTGAAAATAATCTTGTTGCTATTGCATTAAGCACAGGGCATAAAACAGATATGCGAATGGAAGATCATTATACACATCAACATAAAGAAGCAATACAAGGCATTATAACCCCTTCTGAGCAGTTATTGAGGAATTCTAGGGTTGAGCAGGAAAAGCCCCTAAATGAGGCTAATACAGAGCCACAGAGCGATATTACAGAAGAACAGATGTATCAAATGTATTTAAAGTTAAAAGAGAAATTTGAGTAAGAAAGAGAGGAATTTTCCTCTCTTTTTTATGAAGCAGAATAAAATCTGCTTCTATTTTTTTATACTAATTCATATTTAAAGTTATAAATATTTTCTTACTGCTTAGAATAGAGTATGTCGATAGGACAGGGAGGAAAAATTGAAATGACAATAACAATAGCAGAATTAATTCAATTAATACTATTAGCAATACTTGCTATTTCTCAAGTAGTATTTGCGATTTTAACAATAGTTGATTATTACAAATTTAAAAATGAATTAGAAAAGATAAATAAGGGGAAATTGAAATGAAAAAGAAATTAACTGAATCAATAAATAAAATCCAAGAAGGTGTTACTCCTGCTTGTATGCCTTTTGGGTTTGAAATTATGATGGACAAACTTTATCAAAGAGAAAAATTTAGAAAAGAAATGCAAGCACCAATATCAAATGAGTATAGAGAAGAATTAACAGAAAAGTTTATTAATGGAAAATATGATACTCCATTTTTAGATGCTGCAATAAATAAAAGATTTATATAAGGAGGAAAAATTGAAAATGAAAAAATATAAATTAAAAAGTACAACAGAACAAATAATTGATGATGTTTTAAAATTTTGTAATTATTATGGTGTTATAGTTAGTACAGATAATATTTCTATTACAGATGATGATACATTAATTTTGAGTGATATTAGTGAAACCAGTTTTAATATAATAACATTTAATTTAGATACATTTATAAAAGTTGCATTCTATAATAAATCTTGTTATGTAAAACAATTTGATATTAATATTAAAAAAATATTTGATGAAAATTGTTTTTATGAAAATGGTGTTACAAATTATAAAGATACTTATGAATTAAAAATGAAATTTGATTTAATTCCATATATGATGGGTCTTAAAATATTTGGTAGTCCATTTGGAGGAAATTTAAAGTGAAGCAATTTTATAAATTTAAAAAAGTAAAACAAAATAATGAAGATATTTTAAATGAATTGAAAAAAATAGAATATGCAGATGTGAAAGATATAGATGGTGCAATTGAATTTATTTTTGATAATGATTGTAAATATATAATTATAACAGGTTATTATGATGAAGAATTTAGTATTAAAGATGCATTTGATTATTATGGAATTAATAAACAATATTATAGTGCAACAACATCTTTTTTTGAAGATGATGAAGATGAGGTAGGTCTTACTGAAACAGTTATTAAATTAAGAGAAATAAGAAAAGTATTAGATAAAGATCAAATTAAAAATATTGTTAATTATTTATCGTTTGGTAATTTAAAACATTTAGAATTTAAGTTGTAAATAGAAGAAGCCATGTTTCAGGCTTCTTTTTTACTTCACAAATATTTCACAAATAATTATGCAAAAAGTTGTTATAGAAAAAATATTTAAATCTACAATGATATTACAATTGGAAATACCAGTTGAAGAAAAGGAGAAAAGATGAATAAGAAAGAAAAAACAAAAATAATATTACTATTTATTATAACAATTGTAGTTTTTATTGCAGTAACAGGATTTAGTTGGATTACTACTTGTGTAATTATTAAACTGATAACTATGTGCTTTGGTTGGAATTTTAAGTGGAGAATTGCAACAGGAATTTGGTTAGTAATTTACTTTATTGTACAACCAATTTTTTCAAGTCTTATTGGTAGAAATAACAATAAAGAAATTGATGAATTAAAAGAAATAAAAAACATTTTGAGATGGAAATAAAAATAAAGGAGAAAAAAGATGAATGAAATTAGAGTTAAATTTATAAAATGTGAAGATATGATATATATTGATGAAAATTATTATTATACTACATATGGGAATTATAAAAAATACATATTTGCTTCTACAAAAGAACTTACAGATTTAGAAGGCATTGCTTTAGCAAGATACTATTGTCATGTTGTAAATAATGAATCTGGAGAATGTAGAACTGAAACAAAAGTAGTTTCACTTGAAGATTTTAAAAAGATAAGTGGTCCTACTTATGTACTTATACAAGAAAAAGAAACAGATAAAGAATATAAAGCATTTATAGAATAAGATGAAAAGAATGAAAGGAGAAAAAGAAATGGAAAAATACAATGAAATATTCAGATTAAAAGATATGCTAGATAAAGCAGAAATTGATTATACTTTTAATAACTTATATGATGGCTACCAAATAAAAATAGATTATATTGATATATATGCAACTGATTTTTTAAAAACTATAAGTATTATTGAACATTATTTTAGTTATGGAAATGAAAGAGATATGGTTGAATTTTATGATTTTGATAATGATCCAGTTGAAGTATATGCTTGTAGGGCATTTGAAAAAATAATTGAGCATATTAGACCTTATAATTTAGTAATAGAAGATGATGAAGTGAATTATCTTCCTGAATATCCATTTATTATATATAGAAACTCAATTGCTAAACACCCTGAAAGAGTAGAACAGATAACCATAGATTACTGCAATATGATGTTAAGGAATGATAAGTTCACTCCTGCAGATGTGGAAAGCACATTCAAAGAAGCAGGAGTTACAAAGAAGTATTTCATAGATGAAAATGGATTACATATAATGTAGGAAGTAGAGAATATCTACTTCTTTTTATTATAAAAAATATTTTTAAAAAAGTACTTGCACTTTTTTCAGATGCGCGCTATATTAAGAGAACAGCAGCACATAAAAATATTTTGAGGGGAGCAGTCGGCATGGACGAAGAAGAAATTTGGGTATACCTTAATGGCAACAATGATGATGAAGACTAATTGATTGGAGGAAAAGAATATGACATACTTATTTGATGATGCAGGAGTTATCGTTGAAATGGAACTGACAGAAAGTGACTTTTACAACGAAGGTTTTGACGAATAAAAATTTTTATGCACCTTGACAATTGAATATATGTAGTCTATATTTAAAATATCTTTTAGAAAAGGAGATATTAAATATGGCAAGAAAAAAGAAAGAAACTGTCGAAGCTACTCCTGAAAAAGTTCTACCACCATTGGAATACAAAACATTGAATTCAAGTTCTAAAAACACTGCAATTCATTCATTGATGGTTCAGGTTAAAAATAAAAAATTAGACATGAATCATGTGTGCCAAAGAAAATCTGAACAATGGGATATGGTTAAAAAATCTAAGTTTTTAGAAAGCCTTATCACAGGAATTATCAGCCCTGAAATTGTAATCTGTGAAATTAATTCAAAAAAATTTGTTTGTGATGGTAAACAAAGATTGAGTTGCCTTGATGAATATATCAACAGAAAAGATACTAAACTAACTGTTTTCAGCAGGAAGTTTGATGAATTAGATGAAGCAACCAAAGATGCACTCACAGGCAGTAATATTAATGTGGTAACATACAGTGATTGTACAGATGAAGATGTATTCTCTATCTTTGAGAGGATGAATAATGGTGTTTCTTTGAGTGGACCACAGAAAAGTAAATCTTATGCAAGTATCGCAATTTTGGAGAAGATTAATAAGATTTTAGATACTCCATTCTTTACAGAGAAAAGCAACATTACCAAAGGTCAAAAACTTAAAGATGAAGATTTCAATGTAGTAATTCAATCATGCATTCTTGTTTCGGGTTTGGATTTTAAAAACTTTTCTTCAAAAGAAGTAGATAGATTTTTACAGGAAAATGATGAACAGATAATTATGAATACATTGGAAGTTATCAAAAACAATGTTGATCTATTGGATAGCATCATAACTGAAAAACATAAGAACCTGAAAAAGATTCATCTTCCTATGATAATCAGTACTGTAAATGATAGTCCTGAATACAAAGACAAGTTATTAAACTTCTTGAATGATTATGATAATCAGACAGAGTACAGGCAGTATTGCCAGGGCAGCACAAGTCAGAAGGAAAATGTGCTTGGAAGATTGAATTTTTGGAAGTCTTAAACAATGGACAAATTATTGATAACATGGTATACTCCATACTGTAAAGGGTGTGGAGTATTTTTTTTTAAAAGGAGATAGAGAAAATGGATAGAAAAGATAAAATTTATAATATTGCAAGCGACATATCAACTCAAATCGTTAGAACTATACAATATTGTGGAAATGGATACATATATATGGAACCAGAAGAATTTTATGCAGTTTTTAATAGAATTATGAATTTTGCTTTTAGAAAAGAAAATGATATTAGAGAGGAAGAAGTTTTAAAAGTATTAAGACCTGAAATGTATCATTTTCCTAATGAATTGGTATCAAAAAAACTTGCTGATAGAATTTCAGAAGATTATGATGTGACAAGAGAGATTATAGAAAGAGCTATATATCTTACTCATTTGATGAAAGAGGGGATTTATCAAAAACAGGGAGATAAAATGAAAGAAGTTGCTGCAGAATTAGAAAATATGATATGCAAATAAGAGGGGCTAACTACCCCTCTTTTTCTTGCAGTTCTGCAACAGCTTCTTTCAGATCTACTTTGTCTTCATGTTCTCTATAATAATCAAAAGAATCTTCAAAATGCATCAAAAGAATTTTACAGGTTGTTAGTTCTAATGTTCTATTATTTACATTTCTATAATGTGATAATATAACTCTATGAATTTCATTAACATCAGAAAATCTAAAGC
The DNA here is from genome assembly GCA_910574255.1 of Clostridia bacterium. Classification (GTDB taxonomy): domain Bacteria; phylum Bacillota; class Clostridia; order Lachnospirales; family Lachnospiraceae; genus Laedolimicola. Next base: position 22,957 of record CAJTAK010000009.1, on the reverse strand, counting down.
ATTCAAGAGTTTCATCATTTAAATCTCTCTTTAGAATCTCAATCAATTCATCATCCAGTAATTCATTATCTGTTTCCATCCATTTTTTATACTTGTACTTTTCAATAATATTCATGAGCATACCTTCTTTCAGGTACTATTGTAACATAGGTTACAAAACAATAGAAGCCCCTAATTGGAGTTTTAAGCGATAATTTGTAGTTAGATGATAAAATACCTATTAAGGATTATAAAAGCCCTGTATGGGGCTTATATGAGATTGTAGGGCATAAATAAAGGACCTTCCTAGTCAGAAAATCCTTATTCATATATAATTAGCATCTGTCCTGATGTATTGCACATTCTTGTTACAAATGGAGAATGTCATTCTCAATATTAGGTTATGTAAAACCTAAAAAACTTCTTATCATTTCCTGTTTAATATTAGCAAAAGCTACCCTAGTTTTCTATACATATATATAGTACAAAATAATTAAATATTTATTATAGTTTTCAAAAATATTTGTACTATATTAGTGTAAATATAAAAAGGTTAGTTTTTAAAACTATTATTGAAAGGAGATGCTACTATGATAGCAGAAGAAAAGAAAGTTATTGGAAAAGAAATCAAGAAGGATGTAGAAAAGAAACCTGCAGAGGTTGCAAAGAAGGTTGAGGAAAAAGCACCTGCTAAGGTTGACGAAGCTAAGAAGGATATACCTGAAAAGGATAAGCCCAATGCTGAACCTAAAACTCCTGAAAAGGAAAAAACAAAGGCAGAAGCTAAGCAGCCTGAAAAACAGAAAGCAGAACTTCCTAAAAAAGAGGAAAAACCAAAAGTTGAAACTCCTAAGAAGGAAGAAAAACCTGTTCCACAGCAACCTGAAATCAAGGCATTCACAAGCAGTTCTGCAAATACCCCTATTTCTACACTGATGTACAATGTCAAAAGAAATAAATATGACATGGGGCACAGTGTACAAAGAAAAGCGAACCAATGGAGTATGAAGAACAAGGAGAAGTTTTTAGAAAGCTGTTTGATGAATATTGTTCCACAGGAAATCATCATTTGTGCAATTGACAATAACTTCTTTGTTGTTGATGGAAAACAGCGGTTATCCTGTTTAGATGAATACATAAACAGGAAGGACACAGGGTTGACAGTCTTTGGTAAGAAGTATGCAGAACTTGATGAAGATACCAAAGAGAAGCTGAAAAGCAGACAAATCAATGTTGTTACCTATGTAAACTGCACAGACAGCGATATTTTCATGCTGTTTGAAAGGTACAATTCAGGTGTGGCTTTATCATCTGCACAGAAAAGCCGATCCTATTGCACCATTGCATTACTTGACAAAATAAAGGAACTTTTAAACAAGCCCTTCATTAAAGAAAAATGCAATCTTACAAATGGGCAGACCTTGAAGGATGAAGATACTGTTATTCTGATTCAAAGTTGCATCTTGATTAGCAATTTTGATTATAAGAATTTCAGTGGTAAAGAGGTTTACAGGTATCTGCTTCTTGCAGATGAAAAAGAAATTATGGATGTGCTTAACATTGTAGGAGAAAATATTGATTTTCTTGATTCAATTGTAAAAGAGAAGAACAAGAACCTCAAAAAGATTCATTTGCCTATGATACTTGCATGTGCGAATGATAGTGATTTCTTCAAAACAAGACTGAAAATGTTCTTGACTGATTATGATAATCAGGTTGGATTGAAATTCTATTGTCAAGGCAGTACATCTAAAAAGGAAAATGTTATTGGAAGGTTGAAGTTTTGGACAGATTCTAGGGGAGATTAATTTCTCCCCTTTTATTATAAAATAAAAAATATTTTGTACTATATATTTGTAAGTTATAAAAAGGTTAGTTTCAAACTATTATTAAAAGGAGAAAAGACTATGACAAAGGAAGATGAAAACAAAAAAACAAGTGGTTATCAGGTTGAAGTACAGAAAGCATTTCAACAGATCGAGGTTGGAGTAAAGGGAGTTTTTGCAAGTGAGAACTACAAGAACTATCTTAAGACAATGGCGAAGTTTCACAAATATTCTATTAATAACAGTTTACTCATTATGCTGCAATGTCCTGATGCAAGCATTGTAACAGGTGCAAACAAATGGAAGACTGAATTTAATAGAATGATTAAGAAAGGCAGTAAGGCGATTAAGATACTGATACCACACCCTTACAAAAGGGAAATAGAGGTAGATGGAGAAATAGTTGAAAAAGAATTCTGCTATTTTACATTAGGTAATGTATTTGATATTTCTCAAACAGAAGGTGATGATTTTCCACATCTTTGTAAAGAGTTAAAAGGCGATTCTGATGAAGTCAAACAACTTATTTCTGTATTAAGCAAAGTATCAAAATATCCCATTTTCTATTGGAACTTGAAAGAGGACAGGAAGGGATTTTTTAGCGCAACAGATAGTAAAATTGTTGTAAAGAAAAATATGAGCGACTTACAGAAATTTAAGACATTGGCACATGAGATAGCACATAGCAGGCTTCATGTAGAAAGAACAGATAAAGGCAGACAGCAATGTGAAATAGAAGCGGAGAGTATAGCTTTTGTTGTTGCAAATCATTTCGGAATTGATACTTCTGAATATAGTTTTCCTTATATTGCAAATTGGAGTAAAAATAAGAACAGCAAGGAATTAAAAGCTATACTTACAAATATTCAGAAAGAAGCAAAGGCAATCATTACAGAGATGGAAAGCCAGGAGGTAGCATAATGGAAAAAGAGGTAATGGAACAGGTTAGAGAGTATTTCAAAGAGCATCTTCCACAGTATGAAGTTTTAGAAGTGAGAAGAAAGAGTAATCACTCTGATGATTGGTTTTTGTGGATGGTATCTGCAAAACATAGGGAGAATGATACATATGCTTTTTGGAGCAGTTATAACACAGAAACAGGTTCATTGAATCATGGTCATTATGGACTTGCAAATGAATCAGATTGTCATGATTTGTTTGAGGAATTTTATTACAAAGGAGAGTAGTTATGATTGATTTTACACAAGATGCAAAAACAATTGCAGGACAGTTTATGAGAATTACAAACAACTATTCATTTGACTATAAGGGATTGGCAGAAGAATTAAAGAACAGCAAGGAAATGAAACAGCTTTCTCTTCATTGGCTTGCTATATTAAAAAGTCCAAATTACAGGACAGATGATAGGAATGCAATAGCAGCGAGAAAAGGTCAGGAAATTTCAGAAATTTTATTTCTTAAAAAGAAATTAGAAAATCTGAAAGATGATATGAAGATTGTTAAAATATGTATGGAAATATCCTGCGATCATAGAACCTTGCAACAGACTTTTTCAGGATTTGTATTCTACTATATTTTAATCACAGCTACAGAGAAGCAGAGAGAACAGCTTATTAACAGGTTCGGGGAAACTTTTTATAGATTACCCCTTATTTGAAAGGAGAAAAAATGAAAGCAATTTTTGTAGGTACTAACAGAGAACCATTTGTGATAGAGTTTGAAGGAAAACTGGAACACTATCAAGCATTGGTGGAAGGTAGGATTGAGAAGATAACCATTAGCGAGAATGAAAAGACAATGAGATCAATTGATTTGATTTTCAATGAGGAATTTTTGTTTTTGTTTGAAACTATAAACAGGACATTAATTTTTGAGAATGGTTATGCTATTGGTATCAGGGGTAACATCCTTTGTTTGGCTGCTGATGAATCAACAGGAGAGTATGTTGACTTGACAGATGAAGAAATTAAACATTATATTTCGTTCCTTAAGAATGATAAATTGACAATTACTAACATTTGAATAATAGTCTAACCTTTTTAAAAACAATTAAGTTTGTTTTATTAGAAGTTGGGTAAAACCACTTCTATTTTTTTGAATATATTTTTTACTTCTATCTAAAATATAGTGGAGGTGAAAAATATGGATAGAGATAAACTAATAACAGATAATATGAATTTGGTCTATGGAGTTTATAATGATTGGTTTAAAAATACATACTTTTATATTGATAAAGAAGATATGATAGGAGAAGGTATGTTGGCACTTGTAAGTGCAGCAAATACATATAAAGAAAATAAAGGTAAATTCAGTACATATGCTTATGTTTGTATCAAAAATGCTATGATAAATTATTCTAATAAAGAATTCAAACATAAGAATAATATAAGACTATTTTCAGAAGAAGTTTAATAGAGGAAGAATATTCCTCTATTTTCAAATTATCAGATAATTTAAAATATTTTTAGAAAATTCTCATTTTTTAACAAGATATATATAGCATATATAATATATATTATTTTTTAAAAATTGGTTGTATTCATTAAAAAAGAAGAAGTTTTTAAGCTTCTTCCTTTGTGTATTTATAACCCCAAATGTCAATTGTTCCATTTTCATCAGAAATAAGATTATAGACATTATTATTTTCAAACTGTTTAAAACATTCTTTATATTCTTCTGGATGCGAATATAAAAGAAATTCTAAAGTAATCATTCTATTTGAATAAAAGAATTCATCTTTTTTTATAAAGATTCTATATATAATAGTATATATAGTTTCCTTTTTTATTTTCTTTTTAGCAAGTCTTTCAACAGTTATATTTTGCAAGTCATTTATAAGCATTTTCTTTTGAAGCTTATCTAATGTGGAATCTGTTTTTATATCTATTAAATTTGCTTTATAATCTTTTAAAATATCCTGAATTGATTTAATTTGGTTTCTGTCAGATTTTCTACAAATATTATCTTTAATTATAAAACTTGAAAGAGGAATTATCTTATTTTCTCTTAATCTTGATTTCCTATTAAACTTGACTAATTCTTTTATGATTATATCTATTGTGCAGTTCATAAACTCATAAGCATAATTATTATAACCTGCTTGAGCATACTTTAAGAACATAGGGCGAACCAGTGCATTTTTATAAACATAAATTACATTACTGTTTCCATTTTGGAATTCTTCAAATTCTTCATCATTAAGTTTGTTTTTCTTAATCTTTATTTCTCCCCTTTGGAATATATCAGATAAATCATTTCTAATCTTATTTAACAGTTCTTGTGTCTTTACTTTATATAATCTTTTAGCACCATCTATTTCACAATTGCTTGCTACTGCAAGGATAGAGACATATCTTGGAATTCTATCATCTTTACAGTTACCATCAAAGTATATGGATTGTAGCAGGCTTGCAAGGTTGCAAACTTCCCCTATTAAGTTATTAGCAATTTTATCATCAAGTTCATATAATTCTTTTCCTTTTTGCTCCTGATCTATTGGAATGTTATTGATTGGAAGCTCAAACTTTGGAGTGTTCCTATAAGCATTGATTAATAATTTGCTATCAGTTACCCCTATACAATCTGAATCAAAATCTGCACCATTCCACTTTGAAGTACAATCAGAATTAGCATTGTTTACAATTATTACATTGTCATTAAGGGTAAAATACTTTAAATCATCTGCATAATATGTATTGTTTAACAAGCATATATTTCCTGCACTAATATGAGGGTTTCTATATGTGAAAAGTTCTGTTCCCTCTTTATATTTTGTGGTATAACAATCATATTTGTTTGGCAGTTCATTGAATGGTAATTTGGCTGCGGTTCTAAGCAATCTATCAGGGAGGCTTATCATGATATGATAATCAAGATTTTTTACCTTTACATTTCCTGATTTAATGTTTTCTGTATATTTCTGAATAACATTCTTTCTAAAATTGATGAACATTTCTGTATATTGGAAGTCAGAATTCATATTGAGCATACTTATAATAAAATTTTTGGTAATATCATTTTGGTTATCTGAAATATGATGCTTAAATACTTCCAAATCCTTTTTAAGTAATTCAATATACTTATATTCATCTTCCAAAAGCTGATTTACTTCATCCTCATTAAGTTTGATGCTGTTCAATACCTGATATGTAATTTGATTATAATATTTTCCATATCTTGATTGCTTTTCATTTTTTACTATTCCCCATTCTTCATCACAATTAGCTAAGTAATAATTCCATGTTTCTTCCATGCTATCATTGAAGCATTTCTTAAATTTGAATAGCTTGATAGATGATGGAGTTAAAATCAAGAGAGGATAATTATCTTTATAAAATTTCTTCCCAAACATATCTTCAAAGTACTCAACATTATTATCCTGCATAAAAGCAAGTATATCTGTTTCCAATGTACATGATTTAGCGAAGCTGTTTCTAAGCAGATCTATTGAATGTCCTGTACTAAGGGTTATATCCTTTAGTCCTTCTCCATCAAAGATGCAGTTGGTTAGTTGTTTCCCATTATATGTTTTATCAATATATTTTGTATTTACTACTAGCTTATTGTTTTTATCCAGTTCTACCACATCACCATATAAAGTTATTGGATATTCTTCATCTGCAATAAGGCATATTCTATCTTTAGGTATTTTGATTGTTTTGTTAATAGCAGACATAACCAAACTTTCATATGCATTAAGAGATACCCAATCAATATCCTCATATTGTTCAAAGTCTTTATTCATTCTAAGATATGCAATCATTTCTTCTGCATATTTTTCATTGATAAATGTGCAAGCACCAACTCTTGCTTTACTGGAAGTATGGGTAAGTTTAAGATAACTTATTTTCTTTCCTTTTACTTTTACATCAAGCAAAAAACCATTTTCATATAATTCTTTTCTTAACTGTTTACTATTTTTTAATGTTTTTCCAAACTCTCCATTTCTTATATTTACTTTATTCTTTTTCTTGTCAATAATGTATACCTGTTTTTCACTGTCAATTTCTTTAAGGGATTTATCAAAATTAACATTAATTACATCATAGTTGAGGTATTTTCTTAGTCTTTTGTCATATTCAATTTTAAAATTTAATTCCTGCATCTTTATTAAAATTTTGCTATATGGAATAGTTCCAATAATGTATTTCTGTAGATTATTGTTATTAATCTGAAAATTGTTATTTACAATCTTACTAGCTTGTAAATTTAATATATAAACATTATCTGTTATCATTTTTATTTTTCTCCTTTCACATTTATTGTATAAAATAGTTTAATTTTTATAACATGAAATAAGTATAAATGATAAAAATATTTTATATATTTTAAACACAATATTTTATAAGTGTTGATTTTTGAATTAGCTTAAATGTATACATAAGGGGAGAGTAAAACTCCTGTTTTTCATTTTATTTTTCCTTTTCTTTTTCTTTATTCATATACAAGGTGGTAAGCACTGAATGAAGGACTTGTTCTGGATGGAAGTAAGTGTTTATCACTTTTTTCTTATGGATAAAACTAAATTTTTTAAATTTTGAAAATAGAGTGAAATTGAGGTGGAAAAATGAAAAGAAAGAAAATAAAGATATTAGCATTAGATCAATCAACATCAAATGTTGGATTTTGTATTTTTGAAGATAATATTTATAAGATTAGTGGTTGTTTGGAAGTACATAAAGATACAGAAAAAAAGCAGTATGAATATGAATGGGTTGATAGGGGGGTTAATATTGTAATTAATTTAATTTCTACGTATCATCCTGATGTTGTTGTAATTGAAGAAGTGTATGCAGGAAAAAATATGGCTACACTAAAATGGTTAGCAACATTAAAAGGTAGAATAGAAGGTTATTGTTTATCAAACAAGATTAAGACTGATATAGTTTATCCTACCTCTTGGAAATCATTTATAAAAGCAAATGGTAAGAGAGCAGGGGCTAAATTAGCAGTAAAGGATTATTTTTCTCAAAAATGCAATTTAGCAATAGAAAAGGATGATGAATCTGATGCAATTGGAATAGCATATTATTATGCTAATAAGTGTGTTTAACAATCTATGAATTTTTTATATGTATGTTAGTTGATGGTGTGGCTTTGGCTGCACTATTTTTTTTACTCCATTAACTCAATTGGTAGAGTATCTGGCCTTTAACCAGAAGGTTTAGGGTTCAAGTCCCTAATGGAGTATTTGTAAGCTGATGCTTGCAAATTCGTGTGCTAAGTAAAGACTTCCTTCTAGTTATTTTGCGATTTTTAATCCTGTTGTCGAGAGTTCAAGTCTCTCCTTCTTCTAATTGGAAGATGTAGCTCAGTTGGTAGAGCACAGTAAATACAGTATTTACAATATCACACATTTTTATTTTTGGGGAATAGAGGTAACTGGAAGCCAACCTGCATTGGAAGCAGGAATGTGTGGGTTCAAATCCCACTTCTCCAATTAGTCCACCTTAAAAGACTTAAAAGAAAGAGTAATAGCAGCCATGCTTTAAATGAGAGGAGATAACCTATGGAAAACGAAACATTAACACCTGATGTACAGGAAACAACAACTGCAACACAGGAGAAGCCTGCAGGACAGGTAAAAGATGCTTTTAATGCTGATGCTTTCTTTGAGAGTTTAAGCAAAAGAGCAGAGGATTTCTTTACTAACAATGCAAGCAAGCAGTTAGAGAAGAAATATGGATTGAGTGAAGATGAAATTAAAACACTCATTACTGAACACAAAAGTAAACAAGGCAATGACTTGCAGACATTAGCAAAAGAAAATGAAAATCTGAAAAATGAAATTAAGAATATCAAAAAGAATGAAGTAATCAATTCTGTTTTAAATGGTTTTGATATTAAACCTGAAAGAAAAGATTATGTTTTGAAGTTGGCAGATATGACAAATATTTTTGATGAAAATGGTGAAGCTGATGCAGATAAAGTAAAGGCTTCAATTGAAAATGTATTGCAAGAATTACCAGAGTTTATAAAACAAAAAGAACCTGAAAATTTTGGAATGTTTTCAGGTGAAAATAATGGAGTAAAAGAAAATAAGAATTTATTTAATTTTGGCTTTACTCCATTAAGAAAATAATAGTTTGAAAGGAGATAATAAACAATGGCTAATGCAATTAACTATGCTAAAGAGTATGGCAGGGAATTAGCACAGTCTTATCCTTATGTTTTACAGTTTGGTGAATTGTGGGCTAATCCTAACACTAAGAGATATGAGTTAGACACAATGAAAGCAAATGGAATTTATATTCCTAGTGTAACTGTAACAGAAGGATTAAGAGATGGTGACAGAGATACTGTTGGAACATTTACAAGAAAACATTCTAATGACTGGGAGTACAAGGAATTAAGAAATCATAAGGTTTGGGATACATTAGTTCACCCTATGGATGTTATTCAGAGCAACACAGTAGCAACTATTAAAAATGCTACAGAGGAATTTAATGTGACTTATAAATTTCCTTATCTTGATAAAATGTTGCTTACTGCTGTTTACAATGATAGTAAGACAGTTCTTGAAGATGCAAATGTAAAACAAGAGAATTTAACAGTTGATAATGTACTTACTGTTTTTGATGAATTAATGGACACAGAAGATGATGCTTTTGTTCCTAAATATGGAAGAATTCTTTATGCAGATACTAAAACTAAGACATTAATTGATAACTGCAAGGATATTTATAGAGTATCTGGAACAAAAATTCTTGGAAGAACTGTAAGCAGAATTGATGAAGTTGAAGTTAGAGATATTCCTACATCTGCTATGGAAACAGAAGATGGACAGAAAATTTCTATGTTCTTGGTACATCCTTCTCTTATTCTTCCTGTATGCAATTATGAGTTTTCTGGTCTTGAAGCACCTTCTGTACATAGTCAGGGTAAGGCTTTATACTTTGAGGAATTCTTCTGCGATGCATTTATTCTAAATAAGAAAGCAGTAGGAGCACAATTTGTTATTCCAAATGCTTAATTATTAAATGATTGGGGGATAATTCTATGGGCTATGTAGACAGTGAATATTACATAACACACTATAATCATCTAACAGAATTAGATGAAGATACAATTCAAATCCTGCTAGATGAAGCTGCTAATGACATAGATATTCTCACTTTTGGCAGGATAAGAAAATTTGGTTATGATAACTTAACTGATTTTCAGAAAGAAAAAATTAATACTGTAATATGTGAATTGACTGAATTCCATTATAATAATAAAGATTTCTTAACTAGCATCTTTAATGAGTTTAAAGTAAATGGAACAGGATTTGATATGAATAATTGTAATTATATAATTATAAGTGGAGTACCAATACTTAAAAATACTTATAAGAAATTGGAACTTACAGGACTAACTTATAGAGGGGGTAGATACTAATGTTATATTCTATTCCCTCTTTTAATTTACCTAAAAATGTTCCATCTGCACCAGATCAGTTTTATAAGATACCTATTAAAGGTAGATTTTTTAAAGATGAAATAGGCGAATATGGAGAAAGTATAGTAGTTGGAGAATTTGAAGGGTTATGTAATTATCAGGAAAGTGCAAAAAGAGTATTTTCAGCAACAGGAGTTGTATCTAAAATAGTTGGAACATGTGAATTTAACTATGATATATTTCCTGAATATGAAACAATTTATTCAGGCGAGGTTGAAATATTGGGAAGTACCAGAAGCATTTCAAACTGTACGAAATTAAGAGACAATAATGGAAATGTAATTTGTACGAAGTTAGAATTGGAGTGATGATATGGCAAGAATTGAACTAGATAATAGGATATTCAATGATATGCAATTCTGCTTGAATATTTCTATGAATGAGTTGAAAGAACAAATTGAAGATGATGAAGTTATTCCATATCAGACAGGAGAACTGCAGGAAAGTGCAGTTGTTAAAAATATTGGTTCTGATACAGTAAGATTAGAATATGAAGATACAAAAGCAAATATTATATATTATCTGCATCCTGAATTGAATGGTAGACATTGGCATGATGTATATGGGCAAAATACATATCACAATAACAAAGTTCATAATGATTGGAATACAAATGCACAATCAGAATGGCTTGCAAATTATATAAATAATCCTGATATATTAGTTGGTCTTTATGTTAGTTGCTTAAAGAAAAATACAGATTGGTTTTATTAAAAGGAGAGATATTATGTTAGTTAGTGATGTAAAAGACTTAATAAAATCTCTCAATATTTTTGAAGATGAAACAATCAATTATTATTGTGGGATTTTAGATCAAAAGAAAGAACAATCATTAGGATTCTATAAAGAAGACTATGGAGATAATGAAGTAAATGTCAATGGAAAAGCTATATCTATTAAAGGTAAACAGATACAAATTCTTATACATTGGAATAAAAATTATAATGAAACAGAAATTGCTGCACAAAAGGTATATAAAGCACTTGAAAAATTCAATGATGTAATAATTGAAAATAAAGGATATGAATTCAAGGAATTTAAGATTTTTTATCTTGATTTAATAGATGGAGAACCATTGGACTATAAAAAGGACCCTGTTACAGATACAGGAGTATTTCAACAGGGAATAAGGTTTAGATTGATTTATACAGAGTAGTAATTGCTACTCTTTTTTTAATATGTGAAAGGAGATAAATGCTATGGCAACAGAAGTATATATGCCTTGGGAATGTACATTAAAAATTGGTACTAATGGTGTCAATTCTACTGATGAACAAATGGAAGTGATTTCTGATTTTACAAGTGTTTCTCATTCCACTTCTTATGAAAAAGATGAATGGTATGCTATGCCTAATAATGGTAAAAAGACATCCATTGTTATTTCTAAAGAAGATGCATTGGATGTTCAATATAAAGTTGTTAAAAATGATTCAGCAGGAAGATATCTTGTTGAAGTTGCTACAATTAAAACTGGTTCTGATGCAATGACAAGAGTTATATTTATAGATCCTTATGGATTCAAATTTGATGGAAGTGCAACAGTTGAAATTAGTGATAAGACATTTGAAGGAAATAAAGTTCCAGATTTGAAAGCTAAATTGACATTCAGTGGTGCTTATACAGTTACAGATACCACAAAAACAGAAGTAGAAGGGGCTTAATAAAGGCTCCTTCTTATTTATAGAAATTGAAAGGAGTAAATAAAAATATGACAAAGAAAACTTACAACCCAAAATATGATAAAAAGGTTTATCAATACAATAAGAAAAATGAAAATATTACTAAAAGATATTTAGATTATAATGGAAAAGAATATCCTATTAATTGTGGATATAAGGCTATTAAGAAACTTACAAAAGTAATCAAGAATTTGGAAAATGCAGATGATGAAATGGAAAAAATTGAAGAACTTTTAATTGAAATTATTGGTCAAAAAGCATTTGATGAAATTGTGAATGATGATTTTGAATATATTGATTTTGTAGATTTATTTAAAACTATTATGGGTATCGTTCAGGGTGTAGAACCAGAGGATATGGAAGAATTTTTTCGTAGCTTTGACAACGAATAATCCTATTACATATTTTGATGATGATGAAGATAAAAATAGAATTGTTTCTGATTTCTCAAGATTTCATCATATAAGATTACATGAAACAAATAATGATGAATTGAGTTATCCTGAATATTTAGATTTATTATATGGATTACTTGAAATAGAAGATAGTGCTTTAGGAAAAATTGTAAGAATAAGAAGCACTCCTTCTACTGAATATTCAGAATTAAGCAGTGCTGAACAAGAAATATGGTTAGAGTGGAGACAGAAACATCCTGAATGTGTGCAACATACTAGAAGATTAACTTTGAAAGATTTGTATGGAGATGAAGAAGAATAACATTTCATCTCCATTTTTTTTGTAAAAATTTAAAGAAAGGAGGGTTTTATATGCCTAATGTTGGAACTATATATTTAGATGCGAAATTAAATTCTAGTGGATTGAAAAAACAAGTAACACAGCTTGGGAAAACAATAGGTAAATTAAACCTTAATGTTGAACTTTCTAAAACAAGCATAAAATCACAACTTAAAAATTTATCCAAACAAGGATTAAAATTAAAGGTTGATGTTGAAATAAATAAAAACAGTATTGATAGTGCTTTGAAGAGTATCAAAGGTAAAAAGATAAAAATTGATGTTCAATCAAACACAGAAAATATGAAAAATAATGCACAGAATTCATCCAAAGCATTTAATGATTTATCACAAAAGGTAAATAATGTAAATAATTCTACAAGGAATGCTTGTCAAGGAATGAACGCATTTTATAGGGAAGTTGAAAAAACTGTAAATGGCATCAATAACATACAACAGAAGGGATCTCTTGTAAAAACATTAGTAAAGGATGTAGGTGGAATTACTCTTGTTGAAAGACATATAAAAGAGGTTTCCAATGATTTAAATAAGATTTCGTCTATGAAGTTGGCAGGAAAGAACATGGCTTCATACCTGAATGAAGTTAAAAATCTTAAGAAGGAAAGTACCGATCTAAAAGGACAATTAGATAAGACCTTTACTAATACAGGTAAATTAAAAGTGTATCAGTCCATGCTTGAAAATGTTAGAAAGCAACAAAGGGCTTTAAGTGCTGCATATAGAGAAGCAAGAACAGCTAATGATACTGCATCACAGAATAACATTAGAAATACACAAAGACAGATACAGGCAGAAAGAGATTTACTATCTGCAACCATAAGAACAACAAGAGAAAGAATAGCAAGTTCTAGGGAATTGATCGGAATGTCAAATAGTATCATTAATTCCTTATCAAATGCTGGTGGAAGTGGAATTATATCTAAAGCAACACAGATAGTTAGTTCTCTTGGAAGGATGATTGCTACTGCGATTGGTGGACCAGTGGCAGGAGCAGTAACAGGAGCAGTTATAAATTTACTTGGAACAATTACAAACCTGATGGTAACAGCTATAAAAGGTGCAATTAATATCATTATTAAGGTTGTAAAAGGTGCAGTAGAAGTTATAAAGAAAATGTTTAATTTCTTTAAGGAATTACCTGATACAATCAGTAAGGCAGTTAGTAAGATAGGGCAGTTTTCAGTGACATTTAGGGCATTGGGGGCTGCTTTTAATTATTGCAATAATTTAGCGCAGCAATTTGCTTCTATATTAGGACAAAAGTTTAGTGCATATTCCATTGTCAATTTTGTAAAAGAAAGTTTGGAATTAGGTTCTTCTTTGACAGAAAGTACTCACATCCTGAAGGTTATCCTTCCAGAATATTTTAGTGATATTCAGAAGATGGGTAAGTACACAGAATACATGAATAATGTAACAAAGGATTTAGGTATTTCTGTTATAAATGCTACTGATTATCTTTCTAATTATTCTTCCATGTGGAAATCACTTGGTATTGATAATAATGATGCTATTTGGGATATGTCAACAAAGATGTTGCATCTTACAAGTGACTTATCTGCTTTTAAAAATATGGATTATGCAGATGTATATAAATCTCTTAAATCAGTAGTTTTTGGAGGTCAAACTAGAACAGGTTTGAATATGGGTGTAGATATTTATGTACAGAGCATGAGTAAATATCTTGAAAACTTGAATATCACTCTTGATGAAAGTTCTTCTGAATTAGATAGATATGTTGCTTCACTTAATAAAAATTGGAGTGCTTTAGATGCTAATGCTAAAGCAGCAGTAAGACTTCACAAAGTATTAAATGATTTAGATTATATGTGGGGTGATTACTCCAAAACTGCTTATACATATGCAAATCAGGTAAGGTTAATAAAAGAACAGTTCTCGAACCTTAAGGCAACAATAGGTGAAAACCTGATTATGACATTCAATTGGGTTTTAACTATTATAAACAAGATTTTAGGTGCTTTGAACCAATTAGCACTTGCTATGAACAGTTTCTTAAAAACTCTTGGCTTTGGTTGGATTCTTGAAAGTAAAGGTAGTATTTCGGATGCAATATCTGATGAAACAGATTCATTGAATGATGCTTCTGAAAGTATAGGTGAAGCAGGAAGTAGTGCTGCTGAAAAGATAAGAAGAAGTCTTCTTCCATTTGATAAACTGCTAAATAATCTAACAGATAATGATAGCAATAGTGGAAATAGTGGAAATTCTAATTCTGATGGTGGATTTAATCTTATAAAAGATGAAGGACTAAGCGAATATGTTGAGGAAACTGAAACTTTAATCAATAAAGCAATTTCAAGGCTTGCACAAAGTTTAAAAAAGGTAAGTTCATTTTTCTCTTTATTGTGGAATGATTTTAATACATATTTTGCTAAACCATTTGGAGAATTTTTGCAAGGTGAAAATGGAATTCCTAGATTAATAAATAATATTGCAGACTTGATAGATATGATTGAGTTTGAAAAACTCAATACATCATTCAGAAAATGGTTTAAGAGTTTAGAACCAGTTGCAGAATTCTTTGTAAATGTAGGGCTTGATATACAGGAATATTTTATTAATCCATTAGTAGCATTTTGGACTAACAATATCTTAACAGGTATTATAGATACATTAACTAAATTTAATAATGCTGTTAATTGGGAAGGTGTAAGAGGTGGAATAAATAGCATCTTAACTACACTAAGACCAGTTTTGGAAAGTATTATGAGTTTGGGATTGTGGATATTCTCAAATGTGCTTGAACCTATTGGAGAGTGGTTTATGAATTCTGCTTTTCCTGCGATTTCAAGTGCATTATCTTCATTCTTTATGGCAATATCAAGGATATGGAATGCATTATCTCCTTCATTGATTGAATTTTATAAAGAAGTACTTGTACCATTCGGAAATGCAATAGGAGATAAGATAATTTCCAAATTGCAGGATATTACAAATTATTTCAATGGAATTGATACTGAATGGATAGATGAACTGAAACAGAAACTTGCTCCATTGGGTGATGATTTGCAAGTATTCTTTGACAGGCTAAGCGAGTTCGATCTAGGTGGCGCTTTTGATGCATTGGTACAACTCATAAAAGATGCAGATGCACAATTCGGAATTAGTAAAGCATTAACAGATATGTTAGGAAAAGTATTTGATGCTTCTTTTGGTGATGATGGCTTGATTTCTAAGCATATCCTTCCTGCATTGAAAGAATTACTAAATCAAATAATTAATTCTGATTTTGTGCAGAATGATATTCCTTCTGCATTGGCAAAGATTGTAGAAGCTATTGCTCCTACGATTATACAGGTTGGAACCTTGATTGGTAAAGGGCTTATAACAGGAATTAAAAATGCATTTACTGAATTGAAAAATGATACTTTAAATTATTTGTTTGGTAATGGTGGAGCAGATGCTTTTAATGAAAACAAAAATTCTTTAAGTACTTTTGCTCTTAGTACATCCACACTGATTCCAAAAGATGTTATTGCATTAGCAGAAACAGGTGGAAAATGGATAGGAGATAAGATTACAGAAGGATTTAATCTTGCATTCAATAATAAAACAACAGTTCTTTATAAAGCAGGAGAAGATGCAGGAAAGACTTATGCTGATGGAGTTAGTAATGGAATAGCAGGAATGAATTTTGATTTAACAGGAAGATTTGATAATGAAAGCAATAAACAAATTGCATCCAGTGCAGGAAATAATGTTGGAAATCAATATTCTAATGGTATTCTTGGTGGTCTTGATTTTAGTCCAATACTTACTGCAAGTGCGACTAATATCAATAATTATATGTCAACACAGAATGAAACATTGAGAAGTACTGCAAATCAAGCAGGAAAATCTATTTCTGATGCACATAAGGATTCATTGCTTAATGGTATAAATACCATTAATGATGGAACAGTTTCTACCACATTTAGCAATGCTATTAATATGAATATGTCAACTCAAAATGAAAAGATAAAGAGTACTGTAAATAATGCTGCTAAATCAATAACAACAGAAGTTGATACAACTTTAGTAAGTGCTATAAACAGTTCTCAAACTACTTTTGAGAGTGCAGGAACTAGAATCGGTTCTTCTATCTTTGATGGAATAAAGAATAAACTGCTTAATCCTTCATTGTGGAAATATACATTGAATGGAATAGGTAGCACTATAAGCAATAATAGTAGCTTCATGGAATGGACACAGAGCAGATCTAGAAGTGTTTCATCTAGTATAGCAAGAAACATTCCTTCATTTGCGAATGGTGGATATGTATATCCTCAAAGTGGAGGACAGATTGTTAGGGTTTCTGAAAATGGAAAAGGAGAACATATCGTTGGTGATGATAAACTAAGACAAACTATAAGGGATGAAATGAAGAATAATGTAAATGCAAATAATTCACAAGTTCCATTTGTAATACAAATTGGAGAACATGAATTTGCTACATTTATTATTGACCTTATAAAGAATGAAGTTAGAAGGACAGGAGTATCATTTGCATAAGGGGGTGTGATATATGAAAAGAACGAATGACCAGTTGGGAGTGAAGTATGGAAATATCACATTCCCTGCTGAATTTATTGATTTTAAAAGCTATAAACCTAGTACTAAGAAAGTAACTGCGGCGAATAATGGAAGAAGTAAGGTAACAGGCTACATGATCTATGATGTAGTGGCAATAAAGGAAACATTAGATTTCACATTGTATGGTTTGACAGATGAAGTACTTGCTTCAATCAAGGAATATTTAAAAAATACAGAAGAAGCAATCTGTACATATCCTGCAGCTATTACAGGTGGAGCAACTAAACAGGCTAATATGTATGTTGGTTCTGATTTAGATGAAGAAATTATGTGTGTTGAACAGGATGGCTCCATCATATGGAAACTACCTATTAGCTTTGTTGAAATGTAAGGGGGAAGATAAAATGATTAATTATATGTTTTCAAATGGTTTGGATATATCCTATTCTAGTAATAGGATATATGACCAGACCATTAAAGGAACAGCTACAAATAATAAATTACGTTTTGGAACAATTGCAAGCACATATGTTGAAATTGTTTTAGATAATACAGATGGATATTTTGATACTTATTCTTTTAAAAATGTATCAATCAATTTATATGATGAAGATAAAAAGAAAATAAAAGTATATATAGATAGTGTAAATGAAAAGAATAGGCTTATTACAATAAAGGCTTATGATGCAATCATAAAATTAGATAGAACTTGGCAACCTTGCAAAACTCCAATTGCTTTATATGATTTTGTAAAAGATATTGCTAAACAGTGTAATATTGAATTAAATGTACTAGTTATGCCTAATGGTGGTTATAACATTCATAACATAGAAGATTTGAAAGGTAAAACCTGCAGGCAATGTTTAAGCTATGCTTTGGAGTTGGCAGGTTATTATGGATATATTGATAGTGAGGATAAATTAGCTTTTAAATGGTTTAGCTTTAATAATAAAAAATATGATATTACTATTGAGCATTTGGTTGATTACAATACAGACCATGAAAATAGCATTGTAGATAATATCTATTTTGTAAGAGGAAGTAAGGTATATTATACAAGTAAAAATCCTAAAGGAAGTATATTTATTTCTAAGGATAATCCACTATTGAAAGAAGCATCAAGCGATAAAGTGCAAGAGATAATAGATAAGCTTGCTCATAGATCGCAGTTGGAATATCTACCATGTACTATCAATGCAACAGATTATTTCCAATATACAATAGGAGATATAGTAACTTTTAATGATAATAAAGGAAAAACAAGAAATGCAATTATAGGTAGTGTTACTTATTCAGGACATAATACATGTGTCATTACTAGTGTAAATGTTGATGAACAGGATATTACTCCTGATGAAGCAGACAATAATAATTCTGTTAATTCTACTTTTACAGGTACTCTTTACTTTTATAGAAAAACAGGAAGTACAGATATAGAATTTAAAGAATGTAGTGATAATACAGAAATTGAGTATTTTCTAAACTTTAATGTGGAAGATGCTTTTGACAGTTTATCAGTGTATATTAATAATGATTTTTATAAAAGTTTTGATGTACATAATGGCAATAATACAATATGTTTGATGCTAAAAGGAGATATAATAAAAGATACTGTTAATTTAATTGATGTTATGACTGATAACACATTAAAGGATATAGAGGTAAATGCTCTTTATAGGAATTGCCTTATTATAGATTATTCAGAGCAGAATTCAGAAGTAGAAGTTGGAGAAGATGAAAATGCAAGCGGAAATACAATAGATGGTGATCCATATGTAGAAGATGAAGAAATTATTTCTAAACTTGTGGAAAATGGTTTATTATCTACATACTTATGTGATAGTGGTGCTTATTTCTATTCTAATATTAATTATAATGATTTTAATCCAGTTGAAAACAGTAATTCTACTTGGATTGAAGGACCTAAATTTGGAATATCAAGTAATGACTCAAAATGGGCTATAACTAGATTAAAAACAGCAATAATTGAAACTGATATGAATGCTTTTGGAAATGGAAGTAAATCATATAAAAGTTCTTTTGTATATGGAAATAATGAAAATTGGATTAATTTCTTGAATTTCATTGAAGGTTCAGTTTCTTATAATATTTCTTGTGATAGTACAGTTTACTATGAAATATTAGATAAAAATTCAAATGTAATACAAAAAATGGCTGAATGTAAAAATGGAGTAATAACAGTAAAAAATAATCAGAAAATTCAATTTTATGTTGAAAGAAGTAATACTGTTATTAAAGATATTAATATAACTATAAAATCTTATCCTGCAAATGGAAATAATCATATTTATTTGGGAACAGAAATGGTTAAAGATGCTGATGGATATAATGTATCATATTATAAAAATCAAGAGTTGGATAATATTAAAGATGTTTCAATCAGTGTAGATAATGTATTTATAACTAATTTACAAAATTATGATGAATTTATCAATATAAAGAATTCTAATATTGAAACAGCAGGAAAGATTGATAGTTTATTAGAAATTTATACAAACTTGAAATAAACAGAATAATTAGTTATTCTGCTTTAACTTATGGGGTATGTATCAAACATACCTCTTTTATATTTTGGGAGGAAAAAACTATGACAGCAATTATGGACTTAATGAAAACAATTTTAACTGAACAAACACAAATATTAGTATTTGTATTTATTGGTATTTTTGCATTGGAAATGCTTACTGGATGCACAAATGCTATTATCAAAGGTGAATTTAAAAGTAAGATATTTAGAACTGGATTATATTCTAAAACAGGATATATCTACATAATGATAGCAGCATTTCTTTTTTCTATGATGCTTCAAATGCCTTATTTATTTTATGCAACTATTATTTCTGTTAATTGTTCTGAAGGAATTTCTGTATTGGAAAATATTGAAGAAATGGGATGTCCTATGCCTAAATTTTTAAAGGATATTTTAAACAGAGAAAAGAAAAATACAGAAGATACAATTGAAAATGAAACAAAATAAAATAATATAACATAAAATTACATATTACACTTTTATGAGGGAGTAGTTCAGGCTACTCCCCCTTTTTATGGGGGAATTTATATGGATAAACAAGAATTTATAGAGAAAATTGCAGAAGCAGTGAAGAAATATGCAGGAGATTTCGGAATTTGTGTTTACTCACCAATTATAGCACAGGCTTGTTTGGAGAGTGCTTATGGAACTTCATATAAAGCACAAAGGAATAACTTTTTTGGACTGAAATATAGACCAAATAGAGTAAATTGCTATTCAGGATTTTTTTATGATAATGGCAGTGAACAAAATTCAGATGGAACTTATACACCAATTAATACAGCTTGGTATATGTTTGAAAATTTGGAGATGGGAGTAAAAGGCTACTTAGAATTTCTAAACATAGACAGATACAAGAACCTGAAAGGAATAACAGAACCTAGAAAGTATTTAGAAACCCTTAAAGAGAATGGGTATGCTACCCAACATGACTATGTGGAAAGAGTAATGAAAACCATAGAGACAAATAATTTAACAAGATTTGATAAAAAGGAGGAAAATAATATGAATATAATAAAGAAAACAAGTACACATAATACAACAGCTTTAAAAAATAGAAAAATTGAATATATTGTATTGCATTATACAGCAGGAACATCAAGCAAAGCAGGAATAGCACAAAATACAGCAAACTATTTTGCTACAACAACCACACAGGCATCTGCAGATTTTATTGTAGATGATGAAAATATTGTGCAGTATAATGGAGATTTAAATAATAGATACTGTTGGGCAGTTGGAGGAAGTAAATATACAAAGAAATATACCTCTGAAAGTGCAAAATTCTATGGAATTTGTAAAAATAGCAATTCTATTTCTATTGAAATGTGTTCTAATAAAACAAATACTAATAAATTAAATGCAGAAGATACAGACTGGTACTTAACAGAAGCAACAATAAACAATGCAGTTGAGTTGGCAAAATATCTGATGAAAACTTATAATATTGATGCCGATCATGTAATTATGCATCACCATGTAACAGGTAAGGTTTGTCCTAATCCATGGTGTGTAAATGAGAGCAGACTTATCGACTGGAAGAAATTTAAGAATAGATTGACAAATACAAGCACTTCCACAACAACTATCGAAGAACTTTATAGAATTAGGAAGTCTTGGAGTGATGCAGCGAGCCAGATTGGGGCATATGCATTTTTAGAAAATGCAAAGAGTAATTGTCCTGATGGCTATTCTGTATTTGATAGTAAAGGAAATACTGTTTTCACTAAAAGTACAAGTTACATAGTTCAAATCACAGCAGATAGTTTGAATGTAAGAGAAGGAGCAGGAACAATTTATAAAATAGTAACAACAGTGAAGAAAAATGAAAAATATACTATTGTAGAAGAAAATAATGGTTGGGGAAAATTAAAATCAGGAATAGGTTGGGTTAAACTTTCTTACACAAAAAAAGTTTAATTTTTTTTATTAAAAATGGAATATTTTAAAATGGAAGTGTATATAATATATTACATTTGAAATAAATGTACTCTCTTTTTTTGGTTTGTTGTGTTATTGTTATAGAGGAATGGCAGAAATGTTATTCCTCTATTTTTTTGTAAAAAATATCATCTATAATATATGCTATATATATCTTGTTAAAATTCTGGAATTTTTCTCATATAAAGTACCCATTTTAACTCCTGCAAGAACCTTCATATTTGGCTTATATTGGCTTTTTATGTGCTTCTTTATGGAATTCCTGCATTAACTCCTGGAAGTGTCTATATGGGGCTTCTAGGCGATTTGAGAGGGCATTTGAGAGGTAAATATTGGGGCCTAATTTAGTTATATAGAAATATATGATAGAGCGAATGGGCGAAGCACTCCCCCTAGATTTCTTCACATACCCCCTGAAAAATTGAAGAAAAGAGAGAGAGGGAGGAACAAACGAAATAAATTCATATATATGAAGAAATTTCAAAGAGATATATAAAGATATTTCTATATTGATTCATTCGAGAAATAAAGAAAGAAATAAAGAAAAAGAATGAAGAAAATTGAGAGAGAGAGGGAGAGAAGGAAGAAGGGGGAAACTGATTCAATTCAGAAATATATAAAGAAGTTTATAAACTGATACAGAAAAAAATCACGCGCGTGAGTGATTCGATTTGAAAAAGTTTTATTGACTAGATAATATAGTTTTGAATACTACATATAGAAACATAAAAAAAGAAGAAGCATATAACTTCCTCTCTTTTTTCTCTTTGTTTAGTTTTTATTTGTTTTCTTCATCTAATTCATTCAGTTTATTAATTAGATCAATTATTTCATTAATTTCTTCTTCGTATTTTTCTAATACCTCTTTTTTTTCTTCACAATTTACATAATTAACTGTATTAAAATTCTCTTTTATATAATCAGATATCTGGTTATTGTATATAAATTCTTCTGGATCAATCATTCTATCAATAATTGTATATAAATCATCATCTTTGTAATATACATATTCACTTACTATATAACCAATTTTTTTCTCAAGTTCTTCAATTCTCTCTTTAATTTCATTAATATTTTTCATATTTTTTTCCTTTTCT
Organism: Clostridia bacterium; assembly: GCA_910574255.1. GTDB lineage: Bacteria > Bacillota > Clostridia > Lachnospirales > Lachnospiraceae > Laedolimicola. The sequence goes on along the minus strand of CAJTAK010000009.1, from coordinate 196 downwards.
TTGTCATATCGACTAAAAAAATCCCTGTTTCTTCAAATCAGAGATAAGAAGAAGGGATTGTAAAATTTTCTATATTCAGTTTTTATATTATAGTATATAAGATAATTTAAATATTATCATTTTATTTTGTACTATTTTAAAACTTTTTCAATGAAATAAGTTTTTTATTTTTATTATTAATATACTATATATAATA
>CAJTAK010000008.1 GCA_910574255.1 Clostridia bacterium | reverse complement strand
CCACTGCTGCCTCCCGTAGGAGTTTGGGCCGTGTCTCAGTCCCAATGTGGCCGTTCACCCTCTCAGGCCGGCTACTGATCGTCGCCTTGGTGAGCCCTTACCTCACCAACCAGCTAATCAGACGCAGGTCCATCTCATACCACCGGAGTTTTTCACACCGTCCCATGCGAGACCGTGCGCTTATGCGGTATTAGCAGTCATTTCTAACTGTTATCCCCCTGTATGAGGCAGGTTACCCACGCGTTACTCACCCGTCCGCCACTCAGTCAAATAAGACTTCAAACCGAAGTAATCCGTCTTAAGTGCTTCGTTCGACTTGCATGTGTTAAGCACGCCGCCAGCGTTCATCCTGAGCCAGGATCAAACTCTCATGTTTAAGTGTTTAATCTCGTTCAGAACAACTACTAGCTATTCTTCCCGTTCTTACTGTTTTTAGGTCGCTTATCTCTAAGCTTGTTCTTGAATGATAATTGTTCGGCTTCTTTTACAAAACCAAACCATTATCCTTGATTCTCTTTTAGAATTTTCAAGGTTTTTACACTGTTTAGTTATCAAGGTTCGCTTGTGTTGCGTTCAACACGCAACTTTGACATCTTACCACGTATTTTTTGCTTTGTCAATACCTAATTTGATATTTTTTTAAAACTTTTTTTTACTTACGCGGTGGAATTATATTATATCATTTTACCCACATCCTGTCAATGACTGGAAGGGGCAAAAAAAATATCTTTTGAAAAGAAACGGAGAAAGAGGGATTTGAACCCTCGCGCCGTTATTCACGACCTACACCCTTAGCAGGGGCGCCTCTTCAGCCTCTTGAGTATTTCTCCTGAAGTTCTATCTTTCAAACGATATTCTTTTCTGCGCTATCTGTGACGCAGAAATAATTATACTCGACCTTTATTCGTTTGTCAACAGGTTTTTTTCTTTTTTTCGATTTTCCCGTAGACGCTGAAAAAATGCGGTCAGCATTTCGCTGCATTCCTCCTCTAAAATTCCTCGTTCCACTTCTACCTGATGATTAAACTGAGGGTGCTCTAAAAGATTTAAAACCGACCCTGCACACCCTGCTTTCGGGTTCATTGCTCCAATTACAACTCGTCCCACACGAGCTTGTACAATCGCTCCGGCACACATTTGACAGGGTTCCAGAGTGACATACATAGTACAGTCTTCCAGTCTCCAGTCCCCTGTCTTTTTACTTGCCTTACGAATCGCATTCAGTTCTGCATGAGAAAGTGTATTCTTATCTGTATTCCGCCTATTATATCCTCGAGCGACAATCTGCCCTTCCCTCACAATGACGCAGCCAATAGGAACTTCATTAAGCAGTTCTGCTTTTCTGGCCTGCCGCAGGGCCTCTTTCATATATCTTTCGTCCACTGTCATAGTATTTTTCTCTATCCCTTTCTATAGGAAGTGATTCACTCCCCCAACGTCCGGCACCAGTATCCGAAGCTTCTCTTTCTAGCACCCGGTTCTTTCAGCATTCGAAACTCCTGAAATCCAAACATAGATGCCATCATTTGCTCCTGATCACTGTAAACTCCCGGAACGCCTATGTAATAAGTGATGTTCTCCTCCGTCTGCCGCCTTAAAAGCAAAAGATGACGGTAGTGATAGATCCCATGAAGCAGAAAGCTGTTGTTGCCAAGCTCCCATTTATCTCGAGGTACTCTTGTAAGACTTTGGGGATCCAGCCGAATACTGGACATAACGGCTCCATCTCCATCCACATACTGCATAACCGGAAAATGCTTTGTCAGATATTCCCACTGTTCTTGTCTGGAATCAGGTTTCTTTTGGGATTCTTCTGATTCTGCTGTCTCTTGCATGGCATATTCCGCAATTACCTCTGCTGCCTGAAGGACTTCTTCCTTTTCTCTTTTTTCTTTCGGAGCTGCTCCCTCAGATTCTGCACCCACAGTCTGCCTGACCGACCTCCTCAGGGGCTCAAATCGCTCCACATCCACCGGAAAGTCATCCCATTGTGCCGCATAAATGTGGTTATCCCCTTCTATATAGATTCCCTGACTCTCTTCCAAACCAAAGCCGCTTTTCATCAAATCTTCAGACTCAGTAACCCCGCTCCACTCTAATGCACCATTTTTACTCTCCAGTTCTCCCAGAAGCCGGCCTGTAAGACGTTCTTTTTTTTGAGTGAACACATAAGCCTCGTAAGGCGCCTGTCCCCGTGTATAAAATCCACGCATATGAATCTGAATTTTACAAATGCCGTCTCTGGCATTCACCTTTACAAAACCTAAACTCTCTCTTTTTTCTCCCTGAACATACTCATAAATATAAGAAACAAATCGCTTATACTCAGACAAAGAAATTCCTCCTATTCCCGTTTCCTAGAATATTCTATGCCTGACTTGTCTCTCTCATGTCTAATCTTAAAAATCTTCCTGCATCCCCCATATAAAATTAGACAACTCTGCAAACTGGTCCAATGTCAGCGCTTCTCCTCGAATGCTTGATGAGAGCCCGATTTTTTCCAAAGCCTTTTCCGCTGCTTCCTTGGATACCTTAATATCCGAAGCATGGTTCAAACCATTTACAAGGGTTTTTCTACGTTGATTAAAAGAGGCCCGAATCAACTGAAACATAAAGTGTTCATTTTTCACTTGAACCGGCGGCTTCTCGTGTCGGGTAAGCTGTATCACTGCTGAGCCCACACGGGGCCTTGGCATGAAGCAGTTTGGAGGTACATTGGCAATCAGTTCCGGGTGCGCATAATACTGTACTGCCAGGGAAAGAGCCCCATAATCCTTAGAGCCCGGTCCTGTACGCATCCGTTCCGCCACTTCCTTCTGCACCATAACTGTAATACTCTGCACGGGCACATGGCTTTCAAAGATTCCCATAATAATGGGAGTTGTAATATAATATGGGAGGTTTGCCACTACTTTAATAGGGCGCCCTTCATTGTGCTCCTTGGCTAAACTGCAGAGATCCATTTTTAAAATGTCTTCATTGATAATTGTCACATTCTCATAGCCGCTTAAGGTATCATTTAATATGGGAATTAATGCTTTATCAATCTCAATTGCTGCCACCTTCCGGGCTGCCGCTGCCAGATATTGAGTCATGGTTCCAATTCCCGGGCCCACCTCTACAACAAAATCATCCTCTCCAATCTGAGCCGCACGAATAATCTTATCTAATACATGCGTATCAATAAGAAAATTCTGTCCGTATTTTTTTTGAAACACAAAACCATATTGATTCAAAACTGCAATTGTGTTTTGGGGATTTCCCAGGGTCGGTGCAGGTCTGTCCATAAAGAAGCTCTCCTTATCTTCCACAAGTATGATTGCTTTTTCCAAAATATAAGGCTCTGGCATTGGCAGCTGTCACCCGTATGACTTCTTCTGCCGCTACACCCTTTAACTGACCAATAGTTTCTGCCACATAGGGAAGATTTAAGGATGAATTTCTTTTTCCCCGATAGGGCTCCGGCGCCAAATAGGGACAATCCGTCTCCAGCAGGATTCGTTCAAGAGGCAGCATTTTCACAACCTCCTTCAGCTTTTTTGCATTTTTAAATGTAATCACACCGCCGATGCCGATGTAGTAGCCCATATTCAGATATTCTTTTGCAATCTCTGGCGTATAGGAAAAACAATGGATGACGCCCTTAAGTTCCGGCGTGTGGGCCTTTCGCACCGCTTCCAATGTGTCTGCTGCTGCTTCCCGACTGTGTACAATTATTGGAAGCTTCAGTTCCTTCGCCAGTTCCATCTGACGATGAAACCAATACTTTTGAAGCTCATGCTTCTCCTTATCCCAATAATAGTCCAGTCCTATCTCGCCCACTGCCACTGTCTTAGGATGGAGGCACTGCTCTCGCAGCCACCCCATGGCTTCCTCATTCAGTTCTCCAACTTCATCCGGATGGATCCCTACTGCTGCATAGATAAATGCATGTTGTTCTGCCAATTGAAGCGTACTTTTTACTGAAGCTAGGCTGGCACTTACATTCACAATCGTTTCTATGCCCTGTTCCTGACATTGTTTTAGAAGCGCCTCCCGGTCTGCATCAAAAGCTGTATCATCATAATGAGCGTGACTTTCAAATATCATATTTACACCATTTTTCCTCTTGACTTTAGCATGCCATATTTTCTATATCTTTTTTATTATAAAGGAGATCCCCCGAAAGATCTACCACATATTTTACATCCGCAAAGCCTACCACATCCCCCTGGCGAATACGTGCTTTTTCGTTTACTTCCAGGCGGCCGCCGTTTAGGAAGGTTCCATTGGTGGAATTAAGATCCATCAGATAATAGATTCCGTTTTCCTTTGAGATTTTTCCATGAATACGTGAAATCCCGCGGGCTTTTATCCAGCCATCCACTGCATCCTTTTTCTTTCCAATAAGAAAATTGTCCGCTGTTATCTCCATGCTGGAATAGGCCGAATTTTCACTGCGCAAGGTAAGTCCTGAAGCCTTCTTTAAAAATATGGTTTCTCCCCTGCCTGCCGATTGCGGCGTTTCTTTTTCTGTCTCTGTTTTGGTTTTTGTTTTTGTCTCAAAAGCTTCTGTTTCTTTTCTGCTTCCATTCTCTTCTTTCCATTTGGAAAGAACCTGTTCTAAGGATGCATTTTCTTCCCCTGCCATTCGGTAAAATTCATAGCCAAGAGCTACAGCATCTGCATCCTGTTTATCCAGGCGATCCAAAAGATATTCTGACAGTTTCAATAGTTCATTTTCGCCTGCTGCATCATAGAAAGGAAAAAAACAAAAAGAAAATTCCCATCGATCCGGATCCAGATAAATATAATCCGGATTCAGCAAAAGCTGTTCTGTGTCCAGAAGATGCTCTTCACAGCTTCTGGCCGTCAGCAAAAGCTGCTCTAAAAGCGCATGAAGCTCTGCCGCTTTTAGATGTCTCCGTTCCAATACCAAGCGCAGATTCTGCCGAGAGGTAATCTCATAGTAAAAGCCTGCCTCTTTATCAATCCTGCTTAATGCGCATTCCAAAAGGCCTGGAATCTTATTGCTTATCAGCATCCCTACTTGATAATGATCCCGAAATTCTTCCTGCTGCAATATTAAGTAATTGTGATCCAGCTCCCTTTTATATATGGTTCTCATACTTCTCCTCCTCTAGTTTTGTATCCCCTGCCAATATGCAAATATTCTTTCACCGCTCCTGGAACGCGGCTTAAAATTACTTTCCAATTCTCTTTAGTTCCCGAGCGCTTCTAAGCTTCATTGTTGGATTTAAACGCACTGCCTGCTCTTCTTCTCTGACTGTAAGTCCTCCAAGAAGACTGGTACTTCCTGTATAACTCACTGTGACTGTCTGCTTTGTAACCTTTATGGATGTTTCCACCTCTCGTAGACACAGAAGCTTTCCTCTTGCCAGGCCATTTGCCTGTCCTTGCAGCCAAGTCTCCAATTCCTTTTCATTTTGATATTTTTCGGCTGCCCCTTTTCCTGCCAGTTCTGCCGCACAGGAAGATAATACGCTCCTGTCATGGAGATACAGGCAAAGGCACAGAAATGTAAAAATAATTAAAATCAAAAACGGGAGCAGCATAGATGCCTCTACCGTAAAGCTTCCCTTTCTCAGCCTTCCCTTCATAAGATCATCCTCCCTATAAATGCCAGCAGCAAAAAAGGTATTAACGGAACCCGAGCTCCCATTTTCACTCTGCCCGCCAAGACGCCAATGCTCAAAATGAGCCCACAGCAGAGCGCTCCCATAAACAGCAAACTCATATTCTCCCAAAATCCAAGATAAATTCCAGTAACACAAATCAAGAGTCCGTCTCCAAAGCCGATAGCTTCTTTGGTGAAAAAAGCTGCCGCCAGCAGCACAAGTCCAATCCCTGCGCCGCCTGCCGCTTCCATAAAACTCTGATATCCAAGCCAAAGATTCAATCCAATTCCGATTACCCCAAAGACTTCCAGACTGATAAGGCTGATCTCCCTTTTCCTCCAATCTACTGCACTGTTTATAGCCAGTAATAAAAGGATCAGCACCTTTACTATCTTTTCTTCCATATTTTCTCTATCCTCCACACATGGAGCAGGGCGGCAATCCCCCTGTCTCCGACAGCAAAACTGTCCGAATTCCCCGCACCAATCCTGAACAGTTTAAGGTCTCGTGATATCGGTTCCCATCACTAGTGACATAAACTATCTGACTTCCATTTTTCCAGCACCGTTCACAAGGGGCATATTTTCCGCCGCTTCCATTACGCAGGCTCTCAATCTGTGCAAAATTCGTCTGTTGAATAGAAAGCTTTAGATGCCTGCAGTTTAAACTTCGATGGTACACCGTCCCATAGTCTGTCACATAAACAATTTCTTCCCCCTCTTCCCCCAAAAATGCCTGCCTTTTTCCAAATCCAGTCCAACCTCGGACCACTTTTGTCTGTGTGATACGGATGGGATGAAACCATGAAATCCCTGGCGGCAAAAGCACCTGGTAGGATGCCTGTAATGTCAAAACCGAATCCGCTCCATTCCATCCGCTTCCCGCCATGGAGATTCCATTTACTCCCTGCTTTATGACCTCTGATCCTGCGCGCCCTTTTAGGTATTCTCTTACTTTTTGACTGCTCCTTATTCCTGCCAGCGCAGAGCTTTCCATTCCCTCCATCATGCCTGCGTCCTGAGACAGCTCTCTGCCTGCATCTGTAAGGGCACGTCCAATCTCTGTCTGTATTCTCAGCAGCACAACCAAATACAAAAGAGCCGTAAGCACAAAGAGGAACAAGGGGAATACAAGCGCCGCTTCCACCGTCATGCTCCCCTGTGGCTTTAAAGGGATGCGCCATGATATTCTTTTACAGAAAGAAATTTGATCTTGATATTTAGAACCCGTTGAACTACCGGAACAATCATTTGCAACTGCCTGGAGAGCTTTTCTTTTTTTGAGAGACTCTTTCCTGCAAAAGAACATCATGGTACACCCCTTTCTATACGCTGTCACAGCTGTTCAGCGCCTGCACAATCTTGTAAAGTTTACTGCCACTCATAACAAAATGTCCGTTCTGCCGTCCATTCCTTTCCATTGAAAATCACAGCCCGAACCTGAAATCCGTCTGTACACTGGTCTATATAAAACCCTCCACAGCCAGATATTCTTTTAATTACGCCTTCTATTACATCAAGGCTTCTCATAGTCTTTGTCTCTCGTCCCACAGCTGCCAGCAGTATACCGAGATAGTCCTCATAAGAAAGCCCTTTTGCGTCCTCCTCGTCCCCGAATCCGGAGGCTGAATTTTGGAGATTCAAAGCACCTTCGAGGGATGTGCGCCAAGTGCCATCTCCCTTCCAAAAAGCACACTTTTTTCCGCCCAGAAGTGTTCTGACATCTGCTATGCTTTCTGCAAAAGCCCAGGCCAGCAAAAGTGCCTGCTTTACTGCCTCCACCAATCCCGGAACCATAGTGACGCCTACCAGAGCAATGGCCAGTGCTTCACACTCTGCCTTTTTTGCAGTATCCGTCTGCAAATAGGCATAATTCATCCCTTCCCGAATCGCCAGAATCCGTCTGTACACAGTTTCCAGATTGGCAATGTCTGTGTCTTCTCCCCCTATCAGGTATTCTATCTGATAGTCCAGCCAAAGCCCTGTCTCTTCTCCTTCTGCCAGGAACTCAACTGCATTTGTTAAGTTCTCCAGCAGATATCCATGGAAAAACAGGTCATTTGCCGCATTTCCTTTATGAATCCCTCGGGACCCACTTCCTGTCAGGCAGTTCCGCCGTGAAGGTACTTTTTCTAAGTCCGCCCTTTTTCCGGATACACCTCCTGCATCCGGAAGAAGGAGATGCAAAAGGCTTCCCTCCTTTAGCGAACTTATGGAGGATACCGGATCTGGTGTGTATGCCTGTTCCTCATCTTCCCGACGCTGCCGCAGCTCTTCCAGATTTTTCTGCTCTCTTGCTTCTATCTCCTCATATTCTTCGCTTTGTTCCTGTGCCTGTTTTCCCAGCGCCTCACAGGAACGAAGCTGTTCCAAAAGAGCTGCGCCTGTCTTCTGTTTCATATAGGATACTGCCTGCTCATAGTATGCCATCCCTCTGTTATCAGAGGCTCTTGAAAAATTCCATGCTTCCAAGGCATTTACGCTGCCCCTGGGAAGGTTTTCTTTTAAAAATCCTCGAAGCCTCTGTTTTAAATACTCCGTATCCTCCAGTCCGCTCCCATATCCCAGCTCCACATAGAGCAGGCCATATTGCTCAAAGAGCTCTCGATGATACTCAGATAGGATGGAATATTCCGCAAGCTCCAATGCCTCCTGCGTTTGGCTTCGCAGGAAGGCAAAACGCGCAGACGAAAGGCAGGCCTGAAAAAAGAACAGCAGAACCGCCAGCATCAGGCTGAGGAAAACGGTTACCTCTCCTTTTTTGCAAAACACTGTTGAAGGCTTTCTGTGAGTTGAATCAAAAGTGTTTTTCCCTCTGCTGTCTCCTGTCATATTTAAATTGTACCGCTCTGACTTGTGATTTTATCAAAGATGGTATTAACTAAAGATGTGAGCTGGCTTTTAAAGATAATTACAAGGCCGATTAACACCACCAAAATCAGGATCATTTCCACTACACCGATTCCATCTTCCTCTTTCCAAAATTCATACCAAAAATTTCTCATTTTCATTTCCTTTCTATAATAGAGTTCCATCATATTCCTTCCGGTTCCTCTCTCCCGGAAGAATTGAAATATTACATCTGCATGGACATCCCTGCCGGTACGAGTATCAGAATCATTACCACCACCAGCATCAGAACCATGGGAAGGAGCATCCGTGTAGATGCTTCCTCTCCCACCCGTACTGCCAGTTCCCTCCGCTGTTCAAAGGCCTCCTGCGCTTCTCCTTTAAGAAGCTTTGTCAATCCATGATTTCCTTTTCTCAGGTTTTGTTCCAATAATACGGACAGCTTCAGATAGCAGGGAATCCTGCAGCGCAGGCCAAAGTTCTCATACGCCTTGATTTCTGCAATTCCGTTCTGCATTTCCCTATAGGTCAGAGCCATCTCCTCATATGCATAGCGAAGGGGCTGTTCTCCCTGCTCTCGTTTTCTCTGATAGTCACGCACAATCATCTCCCAGGCTGTGCGTACCGTTGCACCGGCACCCATAAGCAGAACCAGCTTGCTTACAATCTGCGCATAGTCCTTGCGCATCTGCTGCTCCCGTTCTTTCGTCTTTTGCTTAAGCTCTTGATCCTTTGCTTTGTAAAGAGCCAGCATACATGCCAGCGTGAGAAGTAATACAGCTATTGGTGCAGAAGATTTTTTCTCTTCCCAGACAAGCTTTCTTCCCTTCACTTGTGCCGGAAGCTCCTTTTGCGCCTCTTCTCCCTGCTTTTCCTGCAACTCTTCAATCTTCCCCGAAAGTTCCTGCATAAATTCCTCTCCCGGGCTTAATATGGGCGGCAAGACCTTCACACAGGCCCGATAGACTGCCGTCACTTTATTACAGATTAGAAGGGCGGTCAATTCTACGATACTCCCTTCCTCCTTGAGATTCTCTCTGCGGATAGTCCCGTCCAAGTTCAAAGCTTCGTAAGAGTCAAGCTCCCATTCTATGGTTATTGGCAGTCCTTCCACCTGACGAATCAGATTCAGGTCACAGCGTACTTCCTCCAGAGAAATATTTTCACCTAAAATATACTCTTCCATCTGGCTTACCGTCTGCTCCAGCAGTTCCCGGCTTTCTTCTTCCGATAACATTTGGGGCTCTACCAAAATGGTTATCTCCTGGGTATCCCCTTCTTCCGATGTCACGCGCAGTTCTTGCTGATATGCATTTTTTTGTCGGGGCAAAAAATATCCGTTTACCAGATTGCCATTCAAAAATGCTGCTATTCCCGCCAGAAATGCCATGGCCGCACCAGCCGCAAAAACCCTTAAAAGCAGACTGATTTTTTCCCTATAATAGATCTCTTCCTCTTTGAATCCGTCCGTTCCGGCATTGAGCAGCTTCAGGTTTTGTCTCACAGCCTCTTGTCCTGGCAGCCGCCCCTTTAGCCGCTTTAAAATCATTTTGCTCAGATTTATTTTCAATCTTATACCTCAATGTCCAACAGCCGTTTTCCCATATGCCAAGCCAAAAGGTAGAGACCCAGACTGGCTGTCATTACACAGATTCCCACCAGATTTCCATACAAGGGATTCAGAAATCCCGGACATCCCATACGCAGATACAGGATCATGGCAAAGGGAACCAGATTCATAACCTTTTGTTCATATTTTCTGGACGCAAGGGCCATGGACGCCTGACGCTCTGTCTCTATTATCTGTGTAATGGTTTCTGCTGTGTCCTGCATAATGCCAATCAGATCTCCGCCGTTTCGTTTTCCTACGGCAAAAATTTCACCAAAGGTTTCTGCTTCTGGCAGACCGCTTCGTTTTGCAAAGTCCTCCACTGCTGTTTCAATAGTTTGATTTGAGTCCAGCTTTCGTTCCATAGCGGAAAGCTCCTGTACCATATCCGTATTCCCTGTATAAATGAGCTGCAGATCCTTTCTCGCCTCCCGAAAAGCATTTTCTGCCGAATATCCTGCTGCCAGAGCCGCTGCAATTGCCTGTACTGCATCCTTAAACTGCAGCTTTAATTCCTTTCTCCGTTTTTCCCCCATCCCCTCCCCCTTCTCCCGAAGGAGCCATGCAAATACCAAGGGAAAGGTGAAAAGGGCAACAGGTGAGTTGTAAAAGCACAGAGCAATAATGCCGGTCAAGGCTGCCGCCTCTAAGCCAAAAATGACTTTTTCTTTTTTATTGGGACGGTACCGCCTATAATCCACATGCTTCCCTCCCAATTCCTGCTGCTCTCATTTTATCCATATGCCGCAGTTCTTCCTGTTTCTTCAGCTGTCCCCGAACCTGTTCTTCTGATCCTTCTTCCTCTTGAAAGGAAAACAGGCAGCGCAAAAGAATCTCTCCTTCGACTATCCCGTCAAGCTCCACTATCTCCAAAACTTTCCGGCTTCCATCCCTCTGACGTCCCAAATGAACTATCAGATCCACACCAGAAGCAATCTGCCTGCGAATGGCCGCCAAGGGCAGCTCCATTCCCATCAGCACCATGGTTTCCAGGCGGCTCAGCATATCTTTTGGACTGTTGGCATGCCCGGTACTCAGGGACCCGTCATGGCCTGTATTCATAGCCTGGAGCATATCAATGGCCTCTGCCCCCCGGACTTCTCCTACAATGATGCGGTTTGGGCGCATTCTAAGTGCTGTTCGAATCAGATCCCGAATTGTAATCTCGTTTTCTCCTTCCAGATTGGCATTTCTGGCCTCCAGCCTCACCAAGTTCTGAGCTGTCACAAGCTGAAGCTCTGCGTTGTCTTCTATGGTGATAATTCGCTCACTCAATGGGATAAACTCCGAAAGGGCATTGAGAAATGTAGTTTTCCCGGATCCGGTTCCGCCGCTTACAAAGATATTATAGCCGGCCATCACTGCCATTCTTAAAAACTCTGCCGCTTCGCTGGTCACTGAGCCCCACTCAATCAACTGGGCAATCCGAATAGGCTCTTTTGGAAATCTTCGAATCGTAACTGCCGGCCCATTTAAAGCTATGGGATCCAGCACAATATTTACTCTTGAACCATCTGAGAGTCTGGCATCTGCAATCGGATTTGCCTTGGAAATATTTCGATTGCAAAAACTCACAATCTGCTGTACCACATCCTCCAGTTTTTGCTCGGAGGGAAACTGCTTGTCCCATCGAAATAATCGTCCGCCCTTTTCCACAAAAATATCTCTTGGTCCATTTACCATAATCTCTGTAACGAGCGGATCTTCAATCAGCTCCTGAAGCAAATCCAACCTTCGAATTCCGTTAAAAAGCTCCTTCTGTATCCGAAGTTTTTCATCCAGCAGCAGATAATCCCTGCTGCTGAAGCTCAGAACCTCCTGCGTAATCAGCTCCCAGACCTCCTCATCTGTCAGTTCTCTGGACAAATCCATCTGCTTTTGTATCTGCTCCTGTAAATCTGTCCGCAATTTTTCCCAATTTCTTTTCACATTTCTCTCCATTTTTTTCCTTCCATTCGGGCATATTCCTCCAACTGCTCTGCACTGGAAAAGACGATCTTTTCTGTTTTTTCCAAAATGTCTTCCATTTCCAGAAGCTTCAAAGCCTCTTTGTATTGCCAAAGCTTTGCCTGCGCTGTCTCGTCCGATGCGTGAGGCATATAGATCCCATCACATTGCTCTAACAGTTCAAACAAGCTCTCCACACCACAGCTCAGGTCCAATATGACATACTCATAACGGCTTTCTTTTTCCAATGCTTCAAGAAGCTTCTCCCAATCTTCTCTTCCAATACTTCTTAATTCCAGAGGCGATTTGACCGGAGGAATATAATCAAGACCTCCAATCTGTCCTGTCATGCTTTCCAATTTACAGGCAAAGGCATTTTTCCCTTGTTTCATATAATATATAAGTTCTGACAGCGTCCAGCCATCGCCCCAGGGGTAAAGAATCTCGAAGCCCGAAAATTCCTCCATATTCAGGTACAAGGTTCGCCGCTGTTTTGCAAGCTCCTTTCCTAAAGCCAGCGCAAAGCTTGTCTTTCCTGTCCGCCCTGCAGGTGAGAAAACGCCGATTCGCTTCATATCTCGCAGCCGCAGGGCCGTTCCCAAACCTGCTGGTGTCCGCTCCGCATAGATGGCATAGGCTTTCCTTAAGATCTGCTGACAGGACTGATACTTATAAATCATGGGATAATCCGGCATCTCCTCCTGGTATTCCTCCTCCGACAGGCAAATGATCTGCCCTGTTTGTCCCTCTTTTCCAAGCTCCTTTGTAAGATTCCCGGAAAGAAGAATGATGTCTGCCGGATGTTCTTTTGTATCCTCTATAAGCTCTTGTATGTTCGTATAACCATGAACCGTGAACAAGGGATCCCGATATCGATTGGCGTATCCGGCAAACCGCCGTGTATACTCCTGTTCCTCGTCACAAACTGCCATCTGCCTTCTTTTCACCAAATCCCTCCCTGCAGAAACGGGAACCTGGTAAAGGCACAGACAAGTACAAATACCAAATTACTTCCTCCTTCTCACTTAATCATCCAATTTGGAAATACGGTTTGAATCAAACCAAAGATGCTGGCTGTGCCGTTTTTGGCTCAGCCGGAAAGATTATAATCGATCTTGTTTAGATTATAGCCGCCTTTCCTTATTTTGTAAATTGTAAAATTTTCACAAAATTCCGAAGGCTGCAATCCCGTAAAGCAGTCCAAGCCCGCTGATTCCAAGGCTTCCGACTGTCAAAAGGGTCAGTGCATTTAATCCTACAAAAACTGCAATATTTTGAGAAAGGAGGACTGCATTGATGATCTGAATACCGATGGCGCCAAATACCATGCGAAGGAGAAAATTCAATACTTTCATGACTTTGTCCTGAACTTTTTTACCATTATATGGGCGATTGATCCAATATATACTAATTTTTAGTATAAACGCCGTCCAATTTGCCTATACTTTTAGTACAACACAAATACCTATTACGGAAAGTGGGGATTGCAGTATGGGGCTTTTACGAAAAGAACCGGCTCCGCCGGAGGATTCCTTTACCAGACGACAGCTTTTGGAGGATCTTCATACAACCAAAAATGCATTGGATACCGCTTACGCCAATTTTGAAACAGTGGTGGATCCCGATCTCATTGACTGTTATACTTATGAAATCTATTCTGTCCAAAAACGGTATAAGTTTCTGCTGGAGCAGGCGAAACAGATGGATTTGCAGACGTTTTTTTAAGAAATACCCTGGCCGCATTTTGCTGCCAGGGTATCTGCAAATTAATATTCTGTTTTCTCTTTATAACGCAAAATTTCGCTTGTAACAATTGCAACATCCGTAAAAATATTTTCCATCTTGGTATTATACAGCAAATGCCGGCAGATGCTGTCTAAGGCAATCATCGCCTGCTGTTCCGGATTCTGATCTAAAATAAGCGTAAAATAATCCTCCCGCATCAACTCCGCCGTTTCCACACTCAAGTCAAATCCCAAAGAAACAACGTCCTTTCTTCCTGCTTTGCGGGCCTCACTTCCTATAATATAGCAGTCGGCATCGGTTCCCACCACGCCTGCCACATCCTTAAGCTTCATCAGCTCTGCCGTCTTTTTGTGATAATCCTCCACACCACCCGAAATCAGGATTTGTTCAATCCGAATGTCCGGATACTTCTCGCTCATATAATCATAGAATCCTCTAACACGCTCCTGAGTTTGCATCTCTACCAGGCTTTGTTTCATAATATAAATCTTTCCTGTTCCCCCTGTATAATTGGCCATAGCCTGTGCAGCGATTCGGCCGGATTCATATGCTCTGGGGCCTACATAAAACAGGCGCTTACTAGCAGGCGCATCTGCTCCAAAGGTGCATACCATCTTCCCTTTTTCCATCAAAGCATTGATCTCCGGATTAAGTTCAGTCATGCTGCTGGCATGCATAATTACAGCGTCAAACTTTTCATCATGCAGAAGAGAACGCAGCAAATCCTTTGAGGATTCCAGTGTACGACTTTTGGGAAGAAGGAATTCAATCCCTACTTTCATACTGATCCAAGATTTATGACATTTTCTGAAGCCTGCCTTGGCTTCCGGAAAGAAGTAGCGGTAATCACCAAGGATAATTGCAATGTTTCTAATCCTATTTGTCGCCAAAATACTGGCTGCCATATTTTTCTTGTAGCCCAGCTCTTTGGCTACCTGTAAAACATTCTCCCGAGTCTCCGGACGGACAGTTTTATCTCCTGACATTACCTTTTTTACAGTTCTCAGAGAATAAGCCGATCTCGCTGCCACATCCTTTAATGTTACAGATTTCTCATACATCTGTTCTTCTCCATTCGCATATTCCTGAATACTATCTATTAAGTCCCTGTCTGTGGGAACAATGGGATTTTGTCTATTTTATCGAATCACAACCTGTTTGCAGTTCAAAATGTTTCCTAAAAACAACAACTGCTCCAGAACATCCCCATATATCAAAGCGCTGTGATGTGTTGCTCCGTTTTGACTATATTGTTCCAGAAACCGTTCCAACGGAACATCTGGTTTAAACCAGCCATTGACCGCATCTGCCATACGGTTTTCACCTTGAATCTTCAGCATTTCTCCCGGTGCCAAAGTCAGTGTATACCGCCCTTCTCCAAAGGGCGCCAGGTTCAGCAGAACCGCCCGGCTGCCTTTCATGGTCTGATAGGCCGCCGTAGGATTCTCTGCATCCGTATATGGAAATGGTTTTTCCTGCAGAAGAGGCTTTCCATCTGCAATCGCATAATTAAATTCACCCATATGGCTTAAAAACACAGTCCCATGCTCCCAATCCGGACAGAACATTTCCGTGAATGTAGTTTCCGGAAAAGCCGTCAGCAGTGCCCCTACCAGTCCGGCAGTCAGCACATCCCCCTCTCCCGCATAGCCCAGGCCATTGACCATTGCCGTACAGCATTCGGTAAAAGGCATAACAGGAAGTCCTGGGTTAGGGCCTGCCGTTTCCAAAAAGTTAATGGTATAGGCAGACAGTTTTTCCTCTTTTGCCCATTTTCGGATGGCAAGGCTTGTTTTGGCCGTTCTATCATATACTTCCCGCATCAGGTTCGGAGCTATTTCAAAACGCTTTAAATCCGCCGCATATTCCTCATCAATCTCTTCCTGGGTAACAGCCGCAATGCGCTCTGCTCCTTTCTTAAAGTCATAAGGAATCATGCAAATGCCAAGATCACGTTCCAGTTCTTTGTAAGGCAGTTGAAAGTCTCCCATTCCTGCAAAGGGATCTCCCACCAAACCAACACGAGCTCTCTTTAGCTCACGGGCCACCATAGCCCCTTTGGCCGTTGCAAAAACCCGCTCCAATACGTCTGAATGTTCCAAATGTCCGGCACAAACCCGGAACACCTGTCCATTGCGTATCAAAAGGTTGCACATATCCTGAACGCCATGGATTCCATGATTCAGCATAAGCTGCGCCGGATCCGTATTCTGATCATATGTATAGCTAGGCGTTGTATCCAAAATAATCAAGGGAAGCTTCACTTTGGCCAGTGCTTTCTCTGATTCCAAGGACGGAGAGTATGCCAGATGCAGCGTGACAATCGCATCCACATCCGCCGCCTCAAACTGTGCAATTGCCGATTCAAATTCCCTGGCCAGACGGCAGACAGGTGCGTCCACAACTTCCATATTGCGGCGTCTCAAACATTCGGATGCATATGCATGTGCAGCATCTATATCCGGACGAACTTCCGGCGTAGTAAGGTCGTATAGCTCTACATAAAGAGGCAGAAGACCTATTTTAGGATTTCTCATGATATCCTCCTGACATGCTGTCAACCGCAGCATGTATTTTTATTTTATAATGTGGGCTGCCGCAAAACAAGACTTATTTTACGGCAGCCCTGGCAAATGACCTTAAGGATTAGTTGCTTGCAGTCACTTCATACTCATATTTTGCACGGAATTGTTCCTGATTGGTCTCATTAATGATAATAGAGCCAGAATCCACTGCATCCGGCAAAGGATTAACGCCAAGCTCACGGTAGCCTTCAATTACTTTCAGACTGTCATTTACATAAGCGTGCAGCCACTGTAAAGCAATATAGCCTTCCACATAGGAATTCTGTGCAAAGGAAGAAGCAACCTCACCATCTCGAATCAGATCCAATGTGGCAGAGTCACGGTCACGTCCCACAATAATAATCTCACCGGTTTTTCCAGCCTCACGTACTGCTGTAGCCGCACCAACAGCGGTATAAGCCTGCTGTCCGATAATTCCCACAACATCCGGATTCGCCTGAAGAGCCGCACCAATATTGGTAGCTGCAACATTGGCATCTGCCGTATCATCTACTTCAACAACCTTAATTCCCGGAGCGTTATCTAAAACAGAATGAGCACCCTCTAAGTTTGCTACTGCAGAAGGCTGTGCTACTGCCAAAGCGGAAGATATAATAACGGTTCCTGTCTTACCATCCAGTAATTTCAGCATTTCTTCCGCCTGTCCTACACCTGCATTGTAAGGATCGCATCCGATAAAGCTTAAACGGTTGGATGTGATGTCCGTATTTACACAGATAACGGGCACGCCGGCTGCAATGGCATTGTCAATTGCATTGGCCGTTTCTTCTGTCTGTCCATGAAGAATAATTCCGGTTACACCATTGGCAACTGCCTGGTCAATAGCCTGTACAATCTGATCCGGAACAAGCTCCTGCGGGCCTGCAAAGTACCACTGAGCACCGATATCATTGGCAGCATCACATACACCGCCCTTCAAAGCATCAAAGAATTCCAGCTGTCCCAAAGACATAATTACACAATAGGTCTCTCCTTCTCCTGGAAGTGCAGCGGTTTCTGCTCCCCCTCCCGAAGACTCTGCAGCTGGAGCCGCATCCGGTGCAGCCTCCTGTTTCCCTCCGCAGCCAGAAAGACAGCCCACCAGCATAACAACAAGTAAAAGCATTGTAACAAGTTTTTTCATGTATCATTTCCTCCTTTTTCTATTTTCATTCCTTTTGAGGAATAAAATTTAATCTGTTTGTAAATTAATCCGCATAACCAGAAGCCATAGTCATCAACCGCTCTTCTCTAAGTTCTCTGTTTTCCAAAACACCTGTGCATCTTCCCTCATACATAACCATTACCCTGTCACAGGAAGCCATCAGTTCCGGCATTTCCGAAGAAACCATCACAACTGCTTTCCCTTTTGAAACCACATCTCTCAGAAGCAGATGAATCTCTGCTTTCGCTCCCACATCAACACCTCGAGTCGGCTCATCGATAAGTACAACATCCGGATCTGCAGAAAGCCACATGGACAAGAGCACCTTCTGCTGATTTCCACCGGACAGATTCAGAACCTTCTGTGTCAGCCCCGAACACTTAATACGCATGGCATCAATATATTTTTTTGCATTTTCAGCAATCTTGCTATATCGTACAACTCTGCCTTGTACATATCGCTCTGTAGATGCTGCCGCAATATTCTGCTGAATATCCAGATTAAGAAATAACCCAAGGATTTTCCGCTCTTTTGTGATGTACGCAAGCCGATTTCTCTTGGCATCATAGGGATTCCGGATGGATACCTCTTTGCCATGCAGCTTCACGGAACCTCCGGTCATTTCCCGCCAGCCAAATAAGGTTTCAAGAAGTTCCGTCCGCCCGGAGCCTTCCAGACCCGCAATGCCTAATATCTCTCCTTCATGCAGTGCAAAAGAAATATCTGACACAGCTTTTCCGCTGGAGAGGTGCTCTACCTCCATTAAAACCTCTCCAATCTTGCTGGTTCCCACTCCGTATTCGTAGGCCACATCACGGCCAACCATATAGCGAATCATGTCATCTTTGGTAATCTCATCCGTCATCGGCATGGTAGCTACATGCTCGCCGTCTTTCAAAACCGTCAGAGCATCTGCCAGCTCCACCACTTCATCCAGACGATGAGAGATATAAATGATCGTTACACCCTTTTTCTTCATACTATGAATCAGCTCAAAGAGCTTATCCACTTCTACCTGAGTCAGTGCCGAGGTAGGCTTGTCCAGAATTACAACTCGGGCATTTTCATGCATCAAAGACGCTATCTCAACCATCTGCTGAGATCCAAGGCTCAAAGTGTTCATATCCGCTTTTTCATCGATATAATCCAGACCGCAGGCATCCAGAATCTTTCTCGCAGACTGATAGAGCGCCTTGTAATCAATCCGGCCGCGTTTGGCAGGGATGGCTCCGGCAAACAAGTTGCTTGCCACATCCAGGTGCATGAAGTTAGACAGCTCCTGATACACTACGCCGATTCCGGCACGCTTGGCCTCCTCCGGGCTTTTAAAATTAACAGTTGTTCCAAACAGTTCCACATGACCGCCGTCACAGCCCTGTACACCGGCAAGGATCTTGATCATCGTTGATTTTCCGGCGCCATTTTCTCCAATAATGCAGTGAACATCACCCTCATGAATCTCAAAGCTCACCTGGTTTAAAGCTCGTACCCCCGGAAATACTTTTGTGATATTATCGAGCTTAATTGCCGTATTCTCCATACTCATTCCTCCTAAGTGAGGCGCCGTCTTACGCCTTAGCCTTTTTCTTTTTCAGCAATACATCCAGGCCAACGGCGAGAATTAAAATACAGCCGTTGATAACTTTCGTGTAGCTGGTGTTCAGATACAGTAAGGTTATGGCATTTCCCACCATTTGCATTAAAACGACTCCCAGCATAGCTCCCAATACGCTGCCTACACCGCCGTCCATGGATACGCCGCCTACCAAAAGCGCAACCACATTACGGAATTCCAGGCTTTCTCCGGCATTTTGCGAGCAGCTTCCCAAACGGGCGGAAAGGATAATTCCCGCAAATGCCGCAATAACACCTGTAATGGCATATGTAATAATTGTAAACCGTTCCACATTGATTCCTGCCAGCTTTGCAGAGGCTTTATTTGAGCCAATGTAATATGCGTTGTGAAAGAAATTTGAATATTTCAGCAGCAGTATTCCGGCTGCTACTATCACCAGCATGTAAATAATCGTAATCGGAATTCCGAGAACCGTGGCACGTCCAAGTACCAGAAACTGTTCCGGGAATGAGGAAAGGGTTCCGCCTCCCAGCATTACCAGCGCCACGCCCCGATAAGCCATCCAGGTTCCCATTGTTGCCACCAAGGGTGTCAGTCCCAGCTTATTAATTATCACACCATTAAGCGCTCCCAGAACGAATCCGCTGAACAGTCCAATCAAAATAGCTGCCGGTATCGGCAATCCTTTGTTGAGCATTAAAGCACAGATCGCACCATTTAAGCAGAGAGCCGATCCTCCGGAAAAATCAATGTTTCCGGCAATTAGAGAGATACACATGGGAATCGCAATCATCATATCCGTGGCCATTCCCTGAAGCAGTACACGGAAGTTCGCTACTTGAAGGAAGTTTGGTGTTGCAAGGCTTAAACATACACCAAAAATAATCAATAGAATTGCCAGGGAAATCTCCCTCTTTTGCAGCATTGCCCCGATTTTTTCCAAAGGTTGTCCGCTTTTTACGGACGCTTTGTTTGTTCTTTGTTTTTCAACACTCATTTCACATCCTCCTTAGCTTTATCTTATCACTAGTGCACTCGTGTGCACTTTGTTTTCTAATAAAAGAGCAACTCTACCAACTGGTTTTGTTACCCTTTTATCTTTGTCATAAGTCTATCTTATTCCCCGATAATCTGAACCTGCACTGTTCGCTCTCTGCCACGAGTTTCATCAAAATCAATAAAATGAATAAAGCCAAACTCTCCCAGATCCAATTCCCCGTCTATTAACACGATAGTTTCACTTCTTCCCACAATGGAAGAACGCAGATGCGCATCCGTATTGTGGCAGCATCTCCAGCTTTCCCCGTGCTCCGCCGCATATGCAATCGCCTTCTCGCCTGGATGATGATACATTCCATCCGTCCGGTATGCAGGTATAATTTTTTCAAAAACGTCTACCAAATCCTGCTGCAATGTCTCAAGTCCCGTCATGGACATATCAAAGGCACACTCCTGTGTAATCACACAACAGGTCGTGTGGTGGGAATAAACTACCACAATTCCGTTTTTAATTCCGGAGCGCTCTACAATCTCCTTTGTTTTCGCCGTCACATCATGGAATGTTATATCCTTATCTCTGGACATTACCTTGATTTCTTCTCTGTAAATCATATTCCTCCTCCTGTTTGTCTCCGGTTCAACCCTGAGCCTGCTTTTTCAGATCGTCAGCAGCCCGTCTGGCAGCCGCTATCATCTCATCTATCATTGCCAGCGGGTCTGCCGCATTCATAATTCCTGAAGCAGCACCTGCCGCCTCGGAGCCCGCCATGATAAAATCATATACCTGCTGGCCATTGGTAATACCTGCTGCCTGTTCTACCATTATATTCGGATCGATTGCTTTGATGGCATCAATTACCTCTTTTACATAACCCATATCGCTGACGCCGCCTGTACCGCCAATCAATTCGGAGGGTTCCGGATTTAGGATATCCGGGTGAAGCTGAGCAAGAGCTTTCGCCTCATCAACCGTATCCGCACAGGCAAATACTAAAAACTCCAGTTCTCTTGCCCTGTCAATGGTTGCTTTGATAGCCGGAACAGACATAGGCTTTTCACAGTGATTCACTACAACGCCCTCTGCGCCTGCCGCCTTTAATCCCTCCGGCAAAATATCCGCCATTCCCCTTCCTGGTCGGAGTGTATCCATATAAGGAGCTAAGATGATCAAATTCTTTGTATTCTCTGCCACACGACGTATCTCCGTACAGGGCGTAATAAATAATACGTCAATATCATATTTTTCCGCTGCAGCATCGGCCGCTTTCGCATATCTCAGCACATCGTCTCCATAAATATAGTTTTTTGTTCCAATCTCAAAATACGGTGTTCTGATTTTCCGCTTCATTTCTTTTTCCCCTCTGCTCTTCTTATTATCATAATATGCTCGTTTTACTCATTTGTCAACACTTTTTGATTGATTCGTTCAATTTACACAATTTTCTTTGATTTTTTCGCTCGATTCACTCACTTTCATAGTACATTTGCATAAATTTCCATAATTTATCGTATGCCTCAAACTTCTCCTGATAAAATACCCTCTCTTCAGGAACCGGTTCATAAATATGCTCCGTATGCACCATTTGCTCTGCCGCCTGCTCATAGCTGTCATAAATTCCCAGGCCGCAGGCCGCAATCATAGCTGCTCCCACTCCACAGATATCTGCCTGGTTTAAACGGTTAATGGGGATGTTGGTGATAGATGCAATCATTTGGCACCAAAGAGGGCTTTTGGATGCTCCTCCCATCATTGTAATTTGGTGAATCTCACATCCGTTATCTTCAAAATCAGCAATTCCCCTTTTTACGCCAAAGGCAACTCCTTCCATAATTGCTCTTGCAAAATCAAAGCGATCATGCTCCAGATTCATACCTGTAAAGGTTCCCTTAGCCTTCAGATTCCAAATGGGATAGCACGCACCTGTTAAATAGGGATAGAAAAATAAATCCCTGGTCTTTTCCCTTCGTTCTGCCGCTTTCTCGTTCATAATCGCAAAGTCCTCAGGCAGAAATTCGTTTTTAAACCATTGCAGGGATGCACCGGAGCACACCAATGAAGCAATCGCCCCGTATAAGCCCCTCACTGGATGCCGGCCCGGAGCAATAAAGCTGTTTGTAAACAAAGGTTTTGTCCCGATTCCCATAAGAACCCAGGTGGTCCCGGCAGAGAGAAGCATATCTCCATCTCGGATAGCTCCTGCTCCTATAGATGCACAATACTGATCATGAGCTCCGTTGAATACAGGAATTCCTGCCAAAAGTCCTGTTTCCTCCGCTGCCCTTTGACATAAGACGCCAATCTGCTCCCCGGTAGGTTTGACCTGGGGAAGTTCCTCCTCTGTGGTATGGGCCGCCGTCAGCATCGTTTCATCCCATTCATCCTTTTCAATATTGTAAAGCTGACGCATAGCTGCATTGGTTGGATCAATTACCGCCTCGCCTGTAAGATAATGATTCAGCACCTCCAATGTGGTCCAGTATTTTTTTGCACTTTTATAGTCGGGATCTTTTTTCAGATTCCTCAGCTTTGCCGCATCCAAAGCCGGATTTATCTTCCAGCCTGTAGTTCGATAGATATATTCATCTCCCAGCTCCTTGGAAATCTCCGCTGCCTCTTCCTGCGCACGAGAGTCCATCCAGGTAACGGAATTACCCAAGAATTGGCCGTTTTCATCTACGGCAACCGTGCTTCCTCCCTGGGTAGAAAGAGAGATTCCTGCCACTTGGCTCCCATCCCTTTCAGAGACAGCCTGCCGGATAGCTATGACGGCAGCCTTTGTCCAGTCCTGCGCCCGCTGTTCCACACGGCAGCCATTGCTTAAAAGAGGATATCCGCTGCTTCCTGTTGCCGCAACCTTGCCCTGTTCATCAACAAGCACTGCCTTGGTACATGTTGTTCCAATATCCAAACCTATTACATACATACCTTAATCCTCCTTACAAAAAAGTTCCGCCCTAAGCTCTGTCTCCATGCTTTCTCCTGCCTTTAATAAAAGAGTTTCGCCATTTTTTGATGCCGTCTCAAAGTCTCCCGGCAGAGAAGACCAGGGTTCAACTGCCATGGTATATGCCCGGCCGAACCATGGATAATCCTCATGTCCGCAGTACATGCCCCAGATCCAAAGATAACGGAACACGGTGCAATCCCATTTCAGCCGGATTCCTAAATTCAACTTCTCATTTACCAGCTCGTATTTGCCCTCAGTCAAATCAGATATAGCATATTCCATATAGATTTGATCTTCATGAGCATACGCTCTGCTCATATCTATCTCTTTTCCGTTTTTGTCTGGCAGTATCGGCCATTTTCCCGTAGTTTCCCGGGCAAAAGGGCATCTCTGGGCAATGGTGCTCTCCGGCACCGTCACCGTAGGCTCTCCTTTTAAGTAAAGCCGTGTATTCTCATCTATGAAAGGCCAGCCAAATGCCGGGTGGTGCCCCCACATAAATTCCTGGTCCGTAGATGCAAGATTTGTTACTTTCTGATGCATCTCAAGTGCGGCAGATTCCTCCCGTATATATACGGTTTTCTCCAGCAGAAACGGGGACCTGACCGTGCGCAGCGTAAACCGCAGTCCGACACATTCCGGCGTGTCCTCCACCGTATCGCATTCCCAGGGATACAGACAGGCTTCACCATGAATACCAATCTCTCCTCCATGAAAAGCCGCCGGGCCGCCATAGGTAGGAAACAGCTCCTGCCAACCGCCTCCATAGCTGTCCAGAAAATTGCCTCCTGCGGCTGCCTTGGTTGACTGATGGTTGATTGTTTTAAGTTCATTAAAGGAATGCCACATATAGTCCAAATCTTCCGGCTTATACACCAGCTCTACAATATCGGCGCCCTTATCAAGAGCAAAAACAACTCGTATTACTTTATTCTCCATGGATACCAGCCGGATTCCGTCACAAATGTAATGGCGGATACGGCATCCGTAATTACGTGTATGTGTATACTTTTCTTTTATGTTCATCTATCTTCCTCCTGTTTTTCACCCGAGTGCAAATTCTTTGAAAAATTATCGTATTCTTTACAGACAAGCAAGTTCTTTGTTCTTTCTTATTCTATTTTATGCTCGTTTCAGTCATTTGTCAAACTATTTTTGATTGATTCGCTTATTTTTGATTATATCATGTTACCGTTCACTCCCAAAGTCAGTTAGTTAAAGGTGATTTAATGGACTGGTTGAAAAAATCGCTTTAACAGGCTATAATTTATGTAAAAAAAATGATTCTGAACCCTCTGTTTATCAGATGTTCAGAATCAACTTTACATAACAAACAACTATGCATAATCTTTATGTAAAGATTTACATAAAGACTGGCCTTCTACAAAAACAATCGTTTCAAATACACCATATCTACAAGCTGCTCACTACACTCATAGATAGGATGATCGTAGTAATCCGTGAAAAAATTCGGGATCCGATGGGAAATGCGAAAACCGCACTTCTCATAAAAGGGAACCGTCAGAGGCGACTCCCCCGTTCCCACCAACAATTCCTCATACTGCCCTCGGAAGGTCTCAACAACGAAATCAATCATTCGCTTCCCCAAGCCCTGCTTTTGATATTCCGGGCAGACCGCAATGTTCTTAATCTCCAACGTGCACAGATCCTCTTCCGTTACTACACAGACAGCCCGTGCTTTCTCTCGACCGAGCACAAACATCCTACCCCGATCGAGATACTGTTCAATCATGCTCTCCTGCTCGTCGGCTAACAGGAGTAACTCCATGTAATCCCTCTTATTTTCTTTGACTTCCCAGATTTCCATTTTTGCCCCTATCTTTCTCTTTTCCATATTTTGTTTTGCACTCGAGTGTAAAATTGTTTTTACAAAAAGGCAAGTACAATAAAGTCTTGCCTTTTACATACATTGAATATTTACAACAGTACCCTCTTAGAATTTAGCGTATGCTCTGTCATTGCGTTCACGGCTTTGTCAACATCCTGTTGCTTCACAGCGTCATAAATTCGATAGTGTTCTCCATAGCAGTCATCCAAAAGCACCAGACTCTTACTCAGCCGGATTACGCAAGTCTTGTTGATCTCATCTACAGCCTCCCAGCAGGCATACAATATAGGATTCCGGGCACATTTTGCTATCCTGCAATGGAACTCACTATCAAAGTAAGAAACACTGTTAATGTCTTCTGCCTCAATGGCTCTTTTCAAATCATGCAGTATCTGCTCCAGGCAAAGAACATCCTCCTCTGTCCGCTTTTTCGTCGCCATGCTCACTGTTCCACGCTCGATGTATTCCCTGGCATCAAAAATCGCCTCAATATCCACATTCTCAAATTCAATCAGTTGGTAGAGCGGCTTCATAAACAGACTCAAATCCACCGTTTTCACAAAAGTGCCCTTCCCCTGTCGGATATCCAGAAGTCCCATCATATTCAGCTTCTTCATAGCTTCCCGAACAGTGATACGGCTCACGCTAAATTCCTCACACAGGACAGCTTCATTGGGCAGTTTTTCATTCAATTTATACACTCCAGTGATAATTCTTTCTTTTAACTGCTCCATCACATAATCGCACTTGGTTCCCTTATAGCCCTTATACGTCATGCTTCTTGCTCCCCTTTAAATCTTTAGTGTCGAATCTCCTGATAAACTTTATCGTATCTTAGGTGGTAATAAATGTCAATACCATTTTATTTTGTTTTTATTCGCCTAGTCTCAAAGCCGCCAGTCTTTTCGGCCGTTCTCCCAACTTCCGAAAGGCTTTGCAATTGCTTCGCTCACATAGCAAACGCCCTTACCCAGACGCATAATTGACGCCGGACACTCCATGGAAATCGGACCATACAACTCAATTCTGGAAATCATTCTCTGCCAGGAATCGCCGCCTGGATTCGTAAAGTTGTGCACCTCGAACCGCTCCCTTGCATTCACAATATCACGAGGCCCAATGGTCGCCGCCCGGGGCGGAACTGCCCAAACATCGCCAGATGCCCCCATTGGCGCAAACAGAGAATTTTCACAAATCGTCAATGGACTCTCTGTCGTTACTCTGGAGCCCAATTTGCAAAATTCTTCCAGGGTATCAGCATGAAATTCTGCCACACCGGGATCAATAAATGCCGTATGCCCCGGCCATCCGGTTGCAGAATACACCACATCGGCTCCGCCTCCTCCCACTTCCTCAATGATGGAAGAGTACACGTTATCTCCCTTATTTTCGTTTGTAAACACATGCCAATGTTCTACATCTGGGCGAAGATCTTCTCTGATTTTCCCGTAAAAATGAGTACGGAAGGAATAACCAAGTCCTGCCCCATATGTAAGAGGCGCTACATTTCCGTCTTCATCCGCCCACTCATCCATCGCAAACATATCTACATTGCGGCAGCTCACGTTGTAGCGGTTAATCATCTCGGCAATCGCCTGATAAGTAGCCGGCCACTGATTTGGGAAAATTGCGGTAAAATGGGTATCCATCACATCACTCAAGTAGATGCGATGGAAAATGTCCTGTACCATCACCTGGGTCGGATCCAGAACAACCTTTACGCTATACCCGTTTTCGTTGGTATATTCCATGTCCTCCCGCTTGATATTACGCACAAAATCCAAAACTTCCGGTTCTCTGGTGGGAAGCCAACTTGCGGGCTGAAAGTTAAATTCGTAGTTGTTTTTTCTCATGTCTTTTTCCTCTTTTCCTTCTATTATTTTTAGTTTTTTACTATACAATGGCAAGCCACAAAATGCCCCGGTTCCACTTCAACAAACTTCGGAATTTTCTCACTGCACATCTCGCATTTCTCTGTGCATCTTGTATGGCAGGTACATCCTCCCGGCGGATCTAAAGGACTCGGCAAATCCCCCTCCATCAGAATCCGCTCTCTTTTCAGTTCCGGATCTGGGATTGGAATCGCTGAAATCAAAGCCTTCGTATAAGGGTGCAAGGGATTGGCAAACAGTGTCTCCTTCTCCGCAATTTCCACAATTCTGCCCAAATACATCACCGCAATCCGATCACAAATGTGTTTGACAACAGACAGGTTGTGTGAAATAAACATAAATGTCAATTGATATTCCGCTTTCAGCTTCTTCATCAAATTCAGCACCTGCGCCTGCACCGACACGTCCAATGCCGATACCATTTCATCGCAGACAATAAAGCTCGGTTTCAGAATCAGCGCCCTTGCAATTCCTATTCTCTGTTGTTGTCCACCAGAAAACTCGTGCGGATAACGGGAAGCCACCTCAGGCGACAAACCGACAGTTAAAAGCACATCATCTACCATTTTTTGAACTAATTTCTTATTCCTTAAATCGATTCCCATTTGGCCAGCGTGAAAGAGTAACGGTTCCTCTACAATCTGACGAATCCGCATCCTAGGATTCAGCGATGCCAGCGGATCTTGAAAAATAATTTGCATAGAGCTTCGCAGTTGTATCAATTCCTTGCTTTTCATTGCGTAAATATCTTTTCCTTCAAAATACACTTTTCCGCAAGTCTTTTCCAAAAGGCGAAGTGTCACTCGTCCAAGCGTAGATTTTCCACAACCAGACTCCCCAACCAATCCCAGAGTCTCTCCTCGCACAATCTCTAAATCAATACCATCCAGTGCCTTCAGATGTCGGGTTTTAAATCCTTCTGCCACGGGGAAATATTTTTTCAGGCCTTCTACCTTTACCAGTACATTATCATCCATTTTTTATCCCTCCGCTTTTAAAGCAGCGCACCATATGACCTTCACTCACAAATGTCTCATCCGGAACACCTTCCTTACAGCAAGCTTCACATTCATCACAGCGTTCCGCAAAAGAACACCCTTTAGGAAGTTCTCTCAAATTCGGCACAGAACCGCAGATATTATGCAGTTCCTCCTGATTATCCGAAAGTTTAGGAATAGCTTTCAGCAATCCACGAGTATATGGATGCTGAGGATTTTTAAAGATCTCATGTACCGTACCATACTCAATCACTTTTCCGCAGTACATGACAACAGCACGATCACACAGTTCTGCTATCACTCCTAGGTCATGTGAAATCATCAAAATGGATGTGCCCAGTTCATCTCTCAATTTTTTTATCAAGTCCAGAATTTGTGCTTGAATAGTTACATCCAATGCCGTTGTCGGCTCGTCCGCAATCAAAACCCGAGGATTACAACAAAGAGCCATGGCAATCATCACACGCTGGCGCATCCCCCCCGACATTGCATTCGGATAAACATCCACACGCTTTTCTGGCGATGGAATCCCTACTTCCTTCAGCATTCTAATGGCTTCTGCTCTTGCTTCCTTTCGTTTCAATCCTTGATGTTGTATCAAAGGCTCCATAATCTGTTCACCCACGGTGAGCAGCGGATTCAGAGAAGTCATTGGCTCTTGGAAAATCATAGAGATCTTATTCCCTCGAATGGCCATCATTTCTTTCTCCGAAAGTTCCAGCAGGTTCTTTCCTTCGAAAAGTATCTCTCCACCAACAATCTTCCCTGGCGGACTTGCCACCAGCCGCAATATCGAAAGAGAAGTAACGCTCTTTCCACAACCCGATTCACCTACGATTCCAAGGATCTCACCCTTTTTCACTTCAAAGCTAACTTTGTCTACCGCCTTTGCCACGCCTTTGCTAGAAAAGAAGTGTGTCTCTAGATCTTTTACCTTTAGTACACTCATATACCACCTCTTATTTCATTTTCATAGGATCAAGCCAATCACGCAGAGCATCTCCCAACAAATTCACGCACAATACCACGATAAATATAGTACAGGTAGGAACCATAATATAAGTAATTGAATGGTTCAGATACTGATTAGCATAGGAGAGCATAGAGCCCCAGGAAGGTGTGGGTGGTTGAATGCCCAGTCCCAAAAAGCTCATGCCAGCTTCCATTAGGATGGCCGTTGCAGCCACAAGAGAATACTCTACAGTGATAGAAGAAATACAGTTTGGCAGTATGGTTCGAAACATCACGTATCTCTTTTTGGCCCCAAATGCTCTTGCTGCTTCCACAAATTCTCTCTTTTTCAGTGACAGCACATTACTGCGAACAATTCTTGCAAATGCAGGAATATTTACAATCGAAATCGTTAATATCAAAGACAATGTAGATGGGTCCATAATGGTAATGATTAGAATTGCCAGCAAGAAAGACGGGAACGCAGAACATGCGTCCATAATACGCATAATCACATTGTCGGCAATTTTACCAAAATAACCTGCAGCCAATCCCATGGGAATACCTATCAATGCAGCCAGTGTCGCCGCACCAAATCCAACCGCAATACTGGGACGTGCTCCATAAACAATTCTTGACCATAAATCTCGTCCATACTCATCCGTTCCCAGCCAGTGCAACGACGATGGCCCTTTAAGGCTATTCATCATATCCATCTGTAACGGATCATACGTCGTAAATATTGATGGAAAGAACGCTAACAGGAGCACAAGGAGGACTACCGCAACGGCAAATATAGTCGTAATTTTTATTCGTCTAATTTTCATGCATCATCCTCCTTAGTTCAATTCAATACGTGGGTCAATCGTCGTATATACAATATCCACCAGCATGTTAATCAGAACGAAGGCCACAGCTATCAGTAAAACACCCGCTTGCACGACAGGATAATCACGATTTAATACAGATTGATAAATAAACCACCCTAGACCAGACCATCCAAATAACTGCTCTGTAATGATCGTTCCCCCTAGTAACGTTCCAAATTCTGAGCCCACTACTGTAATAAAAGTTACCAAAATATTTTTTAAAGCATGTTTAAAGTAAATCCGTCTTTTTGTAAGCCCCTTCGCTCTTGCTGTACGGATATAATTGGAACGTAAAATTTCAAGGGTCTCCGAACGAACAAAGCGAGTAAACACTGCCATCTCAAATAATCCCAAAGTAATCGCTGGCAAAACCAACAGGCGAATATTCTCTGCGGGATTCTCTGCAAAACTCACATAGCCGTTGGGTGGCAGCCACTTTAGCTTTACCGCAAACAGCATAATCAGAAGAAGTCCCACACAGAAACCTGGCATTGCTAACGCACTGGTACTCAACACTGTCAGTGCCTGATCCACCAATGTTCCCTTTTTGATAGCCGATAGGAGTCCCAATGGCACAGATACCAGAATCGCAAGCGTCAGCGACACTATAATCAGTTCTAAGCTAACAATCACCTTCTGTGCAAGCATCTCTCCCACATCAGCGCCATTTCTGAGCGAAATTCCAAATTCCCCCTTCAAACAGTCGCCAATCCAAACAAGATACTGCGTTGTGATAGGCTTGTCCAATCCAAGCGATGTAGCAATTCGATCATAATTTTCTTGCGACTGATCACCATAAGGCCCGATTTTTGCCATAACTGGATCTCCCGGTGCAAGACGAATCGCCGCAAAAACTACAACTGTTACCATAAAAAGCACAACCACTGCCATTGCTAGCCTTTTGACGCAGTATTTAATCAGTGATGATATACGCAAATCTATACCTCCCAGACCAATTTCTGTGTACTGCCGGTCCAAACTAGCCGGCAGTACAAAATCACTTGTTTTCCTTCTTGTGCAATGGCTTATTTTAAAGTTACACCCTTCAAAAATACGTGTCCCATATTATTAATGGTGAGTCCTTCCACACGATCCATAAGCCCAACAATCTGCGGAACTTCCATATAGGTGTATACTGGGCACTCAGTAGCTACTATCGTCTGAATCTCCTCGTAAATACCTGCTCTCTTTGTCTCATCTGTTTCTGTCACACCCTGTTCAATCAGCTCATTCAACCTTGGCAAATCTGAAGTCTGATAATCTACCAACTGAGAAAGAATAATGGAGCAGTAGGTAGAAGGATCACTTCCTACCATAGCATAATTGTTGTCAATCATATCATAAGTTCTGTTTAAGTATGTGTCCAACCATACAGAGAACTCCGCCTTCTTAATATTCATCGTAATGCCGATCTGTGCCAAATCTGCCTGCCAAATCATGGCAGCTTTTTCACCCTCTGCATAGCCACTCAGAAGCACCATATCAAACTCAAAGCCATCCTTATACGGCGTAGTTGCCAGAAGTTCCTTTGCAGCTTCCAGATTATATTCCACTTCATCGACAGCCTTATAATATTTTGCTCCTGACGGCAGACAGCTTGTTGCCGATTTTGCAATTCCACCATATACCTGCTCATTAATCAACTCTGCATTAAACGCCATCTTCATAGCTTTTAAGACATCCGGATTCTTAAAGGCTTCCACATTGTGGCGTCCGATTTCAAATTCCTCTACCTTGTTGGAGGATTTGGATTGAAGCACTTTAAGACCATCCTTGCTTTCCAAAATCTCCTTATTCTCTACGGTCAACATAGTTAACACATCTAAGGTTCCTGCCTCCATATTCGTAATAGCAACAGAATAATCCGGGAACGGCTTAATCACTAATTTTTCTGCCACAATCGTATCCGCATCCCAATATTCCTCATATTTCTCCAAAGTAATATTGTCATTCGGTGTCCAACTCACAAATTTATATGCGCCGGTTCCTATTGGAGTAACGTTTAAAGAATCCGAATCGGTACTCTTACTCATAATTGGAGTATAGGCAATACTGTCCAGGAACGCCGGATTTGGGCTTGAAAGTTTAAAGGTTACCTGATAGTCATTGTCTGCCGTCACGTCTTCCACCATCGTATATTGAGTAATACGCCATGCAGCATTTGCCTCGTTCTGAATCCACTCAAAGGTATATACAACATCATCCGCTGTAAAAATTTCCCCATTGTGGAATTTAACACCCTCACGAAGTTTAAACGTATAAGTCGTATCATCTACAACCTCGTATTCCGTCGCTAGATCTGTGACATACTCCATGTTTTCATCCAAATGGATTAATGTCTCATAGCAGTTAAACGCAAACAGAGATATGAAATTTAATGTCTGATTTGTCTGTGGGTTAAAATCATCAATATCACCATTGATACCTATCACCAATTCATTTCCGCAAGTACTGGTCGCTACTGCTTCTTCATCCACCGCACCTTCCGTAGTCGTTGGAGGCTCTGTTTCTTTTGAACCACAACCCGCAAAACACGTGGAAATCATTGCAAGTGCCATAAGTACTGCTAATAGTCTCTTCTTCATATTTTTCCTCCTATGAATGAATATATATTCTTAAACACCTAATCCTCAATAATAAGTGCCCTTGCAGGTGCGCAACTGGTATGCATAAAGTTTGCGGCCAAAATAGTTAACTTACAGCGTTCCGCAGTGCACTGCTCCAGATTCACAAATGGGCCCGCCATCAGAATATTAGCTTCATAGAAAGTCTGAAAGAACCCCTGTGGTTCCTCCAGATTATCCCACCTTGCAGAATCAGCTCCCAAAATAAATGGTTTCTTATCAATGAGCCACATCATAGCATCCCTCGTAAAATATGGAGCGCCATCCAGATTATGTGGATCAAACCAGTAACGTCCCCAGCCTGTTCCCACCAAAATCGCATCGCCTTCTTTGATGCAGGATACATTCTTGCACGCCTCTAGTTCCTCTACCGTGATCCCATGGCGTCCCTTCTCCAAATCCATGTTAAACATCCCGATGTTCAAAACCACACAAGGAACTTCGTATGTCCTTTCCGCCGGTACATCTGAAAGCAAATAACTGTTGTCATTTCCAAAGTAATGAGCTGGCGTTTCCAAATAGGTTCCTGTCTGAGAATGAACGCCCTCAAAAAGTTCTGCCCCAACAGTCTGTCCTCCCAGCCAACCGATCGGGGGTAGTGGTTTGATATTAATCGATGTGAATGGTGGATCGTAATTCCACATTCCATGATCAATTTTTCCTGTGATGTCAATGATCCTTCTCATTTTTTAGCCTCCTTTTCTTTTGTTATAATAAACAATCGAGATTCTTCCCTTTGAGACACGATTACGTAGGAATACTCTCACCGTTTAATATGACCTTTTTTACATGCACCATATCATCAATCAAAATCAGATTCGCCATTTTTCCATTCTCTAAACTACCCACTCTATCATCAATTCCAAGCAATCTTGCCGGATTGAGCGAAGCAAATCGAATGGCATGGCAAAGACCATATCCTGTATGCTTCATCAGATTTCTACAAGCATTGTCAAGAGTAAGGTGACTGCCTGCCAAATGCCCCTCGTAATCATAGTTCAAATCTGGACCATAGGCGACTCCATCTGCTTCATTGTTCGCAAAATCACCGCTAAGCGGCATAGAATCCGTAATTAATATAATCCGCTCAATGCCTTTTGTCCGAACCACCATCTTGAGCAAATCCGGCGCCACATGAATTCCGTTTTCATCACAAATCAGTTCGGCATAAACATCTGGATCATATAGCGTATATTCATCACAGCCAGCGCCCACAGTTCCCTGGGCAAACCCCGGTGCTTTACCCGAATCGCCGTGATGAGTTTGCAACCGCAAGCCATATTTCTTCATTCTTCTACAATCTGCTGCAGTTGCATTGGAATGCCCCATGGCAAAAATCGCAGTTGTATCCTTTTTGCGGACATATTTTATAAAGTCTTCAATCCCTTCTCTCGCTGGATCAACGGCCCAGATTCTTGCATATCCTTTTACCGCCTCCACCAGAGGTGCATATTCCCGTTCATGAATCTTGCCTCCCCACAGAATAAATTTCTGATTGCTTCCTGTACCATTCATATAAGGGCCTTCCATATACAGTCCATCCATGATACGTCCAACGCCTGTCTGAGCTTCTTTTCTGATTTTTTTTACACCCAGGAGCATTTGTTCCAAACTCAGATTACAGTAAAGCGTCGGCAAAACTGTAGTTTCTCCATGCCGCACAAAATATTCTGCACACTTTAATGGTTCTTCACAGAACAGAGCATCTACAGAGCCATGATTGTGAATATCAATCAAACCTGGTGCCGTGTAAATACCTTCTGCATCTATAATTTCAGCATCCTCAGGTATCGTCACTTCCGATGCTTGGCCGACTTCTATAATCCTCTCGCCCTCCCAAGTCAGTGCTCCATCCCATACGATTCCATCCTCCAAAATCAGTTTCGTGTTGACAATCGCTTTCATAATTGTATCATCCCCTAATTTATTACCATCTCTTGCTAAAAAATAATATATATTATCATATGATGTTTTGCTCTTCAACCACTTTTCTATTTGTTTTACTAACTCTTTCTTTCGTTCTATTATTTTAATAATTAAACTATACAGTACGCACATACTTTCTGTCAAGCTTTATTTTTTTGTCACCGGTATTTTATGAGATTTAGTCGAATTTTTTATTACCATTCTGTCTATTATGTTAATATTATATTTTATTATCAATTCATATATTGGAATATATTGCATAATTTCTCATTTATTCTTATTTATTTTGTCGATTTATACTTATTTTTGTTTTTTTACCAATCAAAGCTATTTTTTCAATTTCTTCTTGACTTTACGCATATTTATTTCTATAATCACTTTATATTAAATTTAATAATTAAATTATTGAAAGGAGCACATAAATATGACAAACCGAATCACCCACTTACGAGAATTACTCTTTTCCGGATACCATAAGAATTTCCGAAAAGAATCATTGGAGCTTTCTATTCTAAATGATGAGACAAGGTCTCTTCCCTTCCCCATCCGCAAAGCAATGGCCTTTCGCTTGGCATTGGAGCACATGCCTATTTTTCTTCCGGAAGGCGATCTTATCTGCGGCGGAAAAACTGTTTATCAATTGCCCACTTATATAACAGAAGAAGAAATCGAATGGGGCAACCATAACTTTGAAACCAAGGGCTATAATAATGCTTTTGACAACTGCTTCAATCTAGGCCAGGACGAACGAGGCTTTGCGCTCAATGACAGCAGTATCCCTGCTTATTACAAAATCATTCCTATGGGAATCCCTGCACTTATCAAAGAAGCCCGTACCAAAAAGGCAGCTGCAAAAAGCAACGAAAAGAAAACCTATTACGAATCAGTTATTATCTCAAATACTGCAGCCCTCAGCTTAATGAAGCGTTATGAGGATTACATAAGGGATTTCGTTAACAAAGAGGTAAACAAAACTCGTCAAGCGGAGCTGGTGCAAATGGCAGATAACTTAAAACAACTCCAAATCGGCGCTCCTCAAACCTACTGGCAGGCCTGCCAGCTAATGTACTTTATCCAGTTCCTCATTTGGGTGGAAGGTGGTTATTTGATCCCATTGGGACGTACAGATCAAATTCTTTATCCTTTTTACAAAAAGGATCTGGATGAGGGTATCCTGACGAAAGAATTTGCCTTTGAAATTTTAGAGGCATTCTTTATGAAGCTGAATTATGAAATTGATCGAACTCATGGTGAGGCTATTAAAATCAACAGCGATACCGGCCAATCCATTACAATCGGCGGTATTGATCCCATTACCGGAGAGGATGTAACCAACGATCTCACCATGATGATTCTGGATGCCAAATGCGATATGAAGGTAACTGATCCTAAGGTTCATTTGCGCATCCATAAGAACACACCTGACGCCATCTGGCAGAAGGCCGCTTATCTGAACAGCCTTGGAATGGGATTTCCAACCTATGAGAATGACGAAGCCATCATTGCCTCCCTTATGAAGCAACCGGAATACACCTTGGAAGATGCTCGTGATTATGCCGCCTCCGGATGCTGGGAGGTTACAATCCAAGGCAAGGCCTTCAACCGCAACCTTGGCGGTATCTGCTGCTTGAGGTGTCTCGAATGGGCTTTAAATAACGGGCAATATTTTCTCGGCGTTCCAAACGAAGAAACAGCTCAGGGGCTTATCGGTGATCGCTACGGCATCCCAACCGGTAATCTTGAATGGTTTGATTCCTACCGAAAGCTGTTCAATGCCTTCAAGGTACAGATGAAGCATAATATAGATATGGTTTCCTCCTACCTGAATCGTGCCATGATTTCACCTTCGCCTTTCTACTCTTCTATGATGGAAGACTGTCTGGAAAAAGGTAAGGATTTTGACGAGTACGGCGTACGTTATACGGAAACAGATTTTCAATTATCGGCCCTTTCCAATTGTGCAGACGCCCTTTATGCAATCCGCAAATTGGTTTATGAAGATAAGGAATACACCTTAAAAGAATTTGTAGAAATATTAAAAAATAACTGGGAAGGCCATGAACAACTCCGCCAACGAATATTGAACGAACTCCCCAAATTCGGAAACAATGTCCGGGAAGTGGATCAAATCGCTGATGAAATCGTCGCATACTATACCCAGGAAGTCACCAAGCACCACAATCCCGGCGGACATACATACCGTGCCAGGGTCAGCAGCGCCACCAACTATGTATACGGTTCCCAGATTCTTGGCGCATCCGCAGACGGCCGCAAGGCACAGGATTATTACAGTGATAACCTTTCTCCCCAAATGGGTGCAGATAAAAACGGGCCAACTGCTATTGTATTATCCTGCGGCAAAGTAGACTTCTCCCACTGCTCCGGCGGGGGCGTTCTGGATATGAAGTTCCACCCTTCCGCATTAAGCAGCCAGGAAGGACGAGACAAATTTATTGCAATGATTAAAGCATATTTTCAGGTAGGCGGACTCCAGGTACAGATCAACGTCCTTGATAACCAGGTCTTGCTTGATGCCAAAAAACACCCGGAAAAATATCCGGATCTGATTGTTCGAATCTGGGGATTCTCAGCTTATTTTGTTGCAATTCCTGAGAAATTCCAGGATCACATCATCGCACGTTCCACCTTGGCGTTTTAATACGTTTGAAAAAGCTTCCCCGGCTGCCGCACATTTTATGACAGCCGGGGAAATATATTTTCAGGAGGTATTCCAATGAAAGCTGAAATTTTTGATATTAAACGTTATGCTGTACATGATGGTCCCGGCATCCGCACCACATTTTTCTTAAAGGGTTGTCCCCTTCACTGTCTTTGGTGTCAAAATCCGGAGTCTATGCACCGAGAGCAGGAAATTGTCTTAACGCAGATAAAATGCATTGGCTGCGGCGCTTGTAAAGCAGCCTGTAATAAATTGGATAATACTCTTCGACTTCCCAAAAGCCAGTGTACCCTGTGCGGAAAGTGTATAGAAGCATGCAAAACCGGCGCTCGTCATTTTGCAGCAAAACTTTTGTCTCCCGAAGAAACTGCCATGCTCGCTTCAGAAGATAAGCTTTTTTATGATTTATCCGGCGGAGGTGTTACTTTCTCCGGCGGTGAATGTCTCACTCACGCTCAGTTTATGGAGCACACGCTGCGGCTGTGCAAGGAATCCGGACTTCATACCACAGTAGACACCTGTGGTTTTGTTCCTTTTGAAACCTTTAAACGAGTCCTTCCCTATACAGATCTTTTTTTATATGATATTAAGATTTTAGATCCCCTGCGCCACAAAGAATATACCGGACAGCACAATTCGCTTATTTTGTCCAATGTTAAAGCCCTGGCTCTGGCAGGCGCAAATCTTATTCTTCGTGTTCCTCTTATCCCAGGTTACACGGATAATCCGGAAGATATCAATGCAATCGGAGACTTTATTTTGCAAGAGCTTCACAACGATATTCTTCGGATAGAGCTTCTTCAGTATAACCGTCTGGCCGCTTCTAAATACGGCAACTCTACCATTTATAATGATGGCGGTCCCGGCGAATATCCTCTGCCTGATTTAACACCACAGACAAAGGAATATATCTCACATTTAAGCCGCATTCTGTCTGATAAAGGGATCTCCGTTTTTTGCGAAACTATTTGATTTCAATTTGACAAATCAAATCTCCACATATATGATAAAGTTATAATAAACACATAGGAGAAACTATGAATCCCGCTGCTCTAACAATAAAAAAGAACAATAAAAAAAGGATTTTAAATTATACAATCACCAGCGAGGACGCAACTCGCATCAAACTGAGCGCCGCCCTTGGCCTGAGCGCCGGGACAATCACGAATCTTGTAACGGAGCTTATTCACCAAAACCTTCTTCTGGAGGGAAGAGAGGCCTATTATAAGCATGGACGTAAAACAAAATTTCTGAAATTTAACGGAGATTATGCATATATTCTCTGCGCTGAAATGTCCGAACAGGATGCTCTTCTACTTACAGTATGCAATCTTTTAGGCGAAAAAATTGTTGCAAATACGATCCGTATGTCATTTACCGCTTCCCCTGATAACTCGGTGCAAAATATCATGCGGGCTTTTATCAACCATATTTGTTCGTTTTTAGACCAGTTGGAGGATTCTATTCGCCAAAAGCTGTGCGCCCTTGCCGTCAGTATTAACGGTATGGTAGACACAAATAAAATGATTGATATGCCTCTTTATAATTGGCAGAACGTAAATCTTTCCACCCCTTTAGAAGCCGCAGTCCATTTGCCCATTTATATAGACAATATTTCTCGAATCAAATCCGTTTACGAAACCCGCTATGTAAATCATACAATCAAAAATATCATTTATTTAAACCTATCTCCAGGTATTGGTATTGCACATTATTTTAACGGGAAATTAATATGCGGCCTAAATGGAATCAGCGGAGAGGCCGGCCATATGACCCTGAAAGTTGACGGCGAAAAATGCTATTGCGGCAATTCCGGCTGTTTTGAGGTTTACTGCGGCCATAAAGCTTTACTTAACAGACTGAAAAGAGGGCTTTCCACCCTGGATGACTATGATGTACTTTATCGCTTGGTGATTGAGCAGCAGATGCCATTGACTCTGGACACTCTGGATCTCGCTCTAAAAAAAGGAAGTATTTATGCAAACGAGCTTCTTATGGAAACAGGAAAATACCTGGGTTACGGTTTGGTCAATCTTATCAATATTTTTGACCCGGATCTTTTTATCATTTCTGGTTATGGAATGGATTTTGATCCCTTCATTATGGAAGTTGCTTTAGCCGAGGCTCGCAGTCGAATTGTAAATACCTTTCGACGAGAAATCCGTATGGAACATGCCCGCCTAAAAAAAGAGGAAAACTATAAAGCACTTACTGCATATGTGCTGAATGACAAGTTGGATGAATTGGCTTCACGGTAGTCATTTTACACCGCAGAGCGGGTATGCTGTACCATCTTCTTTCGTGCAGCATACCCTCCTTCATCTTAATCTCTGTTGATTTATATCAATTGTTATCATAATACTTCCGCTATCAGAACTTCCATCCCATACCCCTCTAACTGCGCCCGAACCTCCGGCGTAATCCGATTATCCGTTACAATCCGATCCACATCCGCAAAATCCGCATACCCCACCTGTGCACAGGCAGAGAACTTTCCTGAATCGCAAAGAATAAAGACCTCATTGGAATTACGCATAGCAGTTTCATCCATTCTGGCCGTATCAAAGTCGGTCGTAGTAAAATACTGCTTCATATCACAGCCATCCGTTCCCAAAAAGCATTTGGTAAAATGAACCTTTGATATGGCCAGCTCCGCCAAATAACCGCTGAAATCCTTCCGGTTTGCCCGATATTCTCCACCAATAAGTGTAATCGGCATACAAGGAGACAAAATTTCAAAATTCGCCAGGGAATTGGTATAAACCCGAAGCTCAAACGGCTTTTCCTCCATCCGATGAGCAAGCTCCATGCAAAAACAGAGAACCGTCGTTCCCACATCACAAAAGATGACATCCCCATCCCGCAGCAGGTCGCATGCTCTCTTCCCGATTGCATTTTTTTCCTCAATCTTGCTTTTAACCACCTGTTCAAAAGAATATTCCTGAGGATTCTTTACCGGAAGCTGTATTCCTCCGTGAATTCTTATGAGCTTTCCCTCTGCCTCCAATCTGGAAAAAAGGCGTCTTGCTGTGGATTCCGAAATCTCAAGGAACTCCACCACATCTGCCAGTTCCAGTCTTCCTTTAATTCTCAGCCTGTTCATCAGAGCCTGTTCCCGATTGTAATTCATTTGTTCTCCTTCTGGTGTATCACATCTTTCAATAGAAATCTAATGCGTACAACTCCCCCTTTTTCTGGTAGTATAACATAAAATCTTTTATTTGTACACCCCGCTTTGATTGTTTCACTCATATTTTTGTTGACTATTGAGCGAAACAGTCTTAAAATATGAGTAGAATCCATATAACTTTATTCCGGCAATGCAAAGATTGAATCTCAGCCTTTTTATCTTGAAGCATTGGGAAACAAGCTATCGGAAATATTATTTTATAAGGAGATGTGTACCTATGCCTTTACTTCAAGTAACCCCTTACGATCAGCAATTTTACAAAGAGTATCTGGAGAACTTTCTTCCGGACACTTTCATTGACTGCCACAACCACATTTGGCTTCAGCGTTTTGTCACCGGTGAGCTTTCCGCCAGCCGTTCCTGCGCCTGGCCGGAAATGGTTGCAAAAGATAATTCCATTGAGGATTTGATGGAAACGAACCTGGAGCTGTTCCCTGGAAAGCGTGTGATTCCCGTTTTATATTCTCATGTGAATATTGCCGTAGATACCGTACAATCCAATCAGTATGTACAGGAATGCGCCAAAACCCACCAGCTTCCGGCTCTCTATCTTTCACGGCCGGAGGAACCCTTGGAGGAAATCGAACGTCATGTGGCTGAAGGAAATTTCTGCGGCCTCAAGGTATATCTGGAATATGCTCCTTCCTATATACCTACTAACGAAATCCGAATCTATGATTTTCTTCCTCCCAATCAGCTTGCCTTAGCAGACAAGCACGGCTGGGTCGTGCAGCTTCATATTGCCCGCCCTAAAAGACTGGCGGATCCCCTGAATTACGTCCAGCTTCTGGAGATTGAACAAAAATATCCGAATCTCCAGCTTCTGGTCGCACATCTTGGCCGTGCTTATGCCGATGAGGATTTGGGGGATGCACTTGAATATTTAAAAAATACGGAAAAAACCGTATGGGATTTCACAGCAAATACCAACGCCTATGTAATGGAGCAGGTTCTCAATTACTTTGGACCGGATCGCTTTATCTATGGCTCTGATTTTCCAATTTTCCGTATGAAGGCCCGCCGTGTGGTAGAAAATGGTTTTTACATCAACGAGATCCCGGCCGGTTCCTTAGGCGATGTGTCGGCCGATCCCCACATGCGGGAAATCTCCGGACCCGATAAAGAAAAAATCACCTTCTTCATTTATGAGGAAATCGCCGCCTGCAAAAGAGCCGCCGAAAAACTGGGACTTAGCCAAACGGATATTGATAAAATTTTCTACAGGAACTCGGCCCGGATCTTTGGGCTGACTTCATAAGTGTGCAGCAGCTTCAAATGGTTCATTATCTAAAAAAGCTTCGTAAAATCAAAAGGACGCTTTGATTTGTCCGCTTGGTTTCTTACCTGGAAAATGCAATCAGGACATCTCACCCGGAAATTTAATTCCTTGAGATGTCCTGATTTTTATTACAATGGCAGTTTTTGGTTACTGACTGGTGCGGTGTAAATTGGGAAATATTTTATCCTACCGCTTCTGCTGCAAATCAAACTCCTCCATATAAGCCTTCTCCGATTCCAGATACTTTCTGGAGGTATCAATCACCGAACCGTCTTTATACTTCCGATCTCCCACATCCTCCGTAGTTCCCATAACGGTAATGTTAAGCTGTCGGCGGCGTGCACGCACATGATCCCAGTCCACAAAGTAAACATGGGCAAATTCTCCGCCGTCCAGCTCCCCATCCTTAATGGTCATGGTCTCGCTCCTTCCGAAAAACACGGAACGCAGATGTCCGTCTGTGTTCTTGCTGGTATAATCTCCCGGCTCATTCACATAACGGCCAAACTGGGTGTGAATCGGTCCCGGGTGACGGTACTGATTCTCCTCCGCAAAATCCGGGATCATCTTGCGCATAATATCCAGCAGGTCGTGCTGAAGGTATTCCAGATCAAAGGTGTCAAGATCATGTGACGCCTCCTGTACCATAACGGAGCAGGTGGTATGATGGGAAGCTATGCAGACTGTTCCATTCTTTATGCCGGATTCCTTTACGATCTCAATTACCTCTTTGGATACATCGTGAAAGGTGGGAATCCATCCCCTCGACTGCAGCTCCAGTTCTTTCTGTACCATTTTGAATTCCATATGCTTCCTCCTTTTTTGTTTCTATATTTTTCTTTTAGTATATATTTCAAAGATACTTTTGTCAATAATATTTTTTATTTAGAAAGTTTTAGAAAACTATTGAAAATATTTCGGAAACAATATATGATAAAAACACAGAGCGGATTTCTGGCTGTGTTTCTATGCCAGTGTGCGAAAATTCCTTAAAAATTAGGGATTTATTCATTTTATGCCTATTTATTCCATACCCAAAAATCAAACTTAAAAAGGAGGACCTTTTATGAAACACGAAACGAAAGAACGTATTCTCGCCGCTTTCACTATCGAAAGTGATTCTATTCTTGCCACCCGTGATGCTTTTGATCCGGAAGCCTTCGAAAAGGCTGTTGATATTTTGTCTACTGTGCCTCGAATCGGAACTACCGGCTGTGGACATTCCGGAATTGCCTGTATGCACTTTGCTCATTCCCTGTGCTGCGTGGAGCGCCCGGCCCGATTTCTATCGCCTGCCGAGGCGGTCCACGGCGCTTCCGGCTTTCTTAAGAAAGGCGATGCCCTTGTCTGGGCCTCCAGGGGAGGAAAAACCGATGAGCTTTTCGGTATTTTGGATATTTGCCATACGAAAGAAGTGACCGTTATCGGCGTAACGGAAAACCTCTCTTCTCCCCTTGCCGCCAAATCCCATATTGTGCTTCCCATGAAGGTCACCTCCGAAACAGATCGCTATAACAGCCAGGGTACCTCAAGCTTTACGGCCCTCGCTGCTGTCTTTGACGCTCTCCAGACAGGGATCATAGAGGAAACAGGCTATCAAAATGAGCAGTTCGCCCTGATTCATCCGGGCGGCGCTGTTGGAAAACGTCTGAATAAAAGCGATTCCTAAAGAAAGGTTTCATTGTCCCTTTTGCCGGATTATGTTATACTGATAAGCAAAAGACCACCGAATACTCAAAAACAGCGAGGGATTTTCTTATGGATCACGAATTGAAAATAGATTTTCGAAGACAGCGGATTCTGGAGCTGCTTGCCCAGGAGGGTCAGGTGAAGGTGACGCAGCTAAGCGAATTGTTTCACACTACGCCTGTGACAATCCGAAGCGATCTGGCCGCTTTGGAGAAGGACGGCTACTTGAAAAGAGTTACCGGCGGCGCTGTCCAGACCGTGCGGAATTTCTATACTATGGATGCCCAGCAGCGCAAGAGTTATAATCTGGAAGCTAAGACTGCCATTGCAAAGACTGCCGCCCAGCTTATTGAGGACGGGGACACTCTGCTTATTAACTCCGGAACCACTACCCTTCTGATTGCCACAGAGT
Organism: Clostridia bacterium; assembly: GCA_910574255.1. Classification (GTDB taxonomy): domain Bacteria; phylum Bacillota; class Clostridia; order Lachnospirales; family Lachnospiraceae; genus Laedolimicola. Next base: position 138,625 of record CAJTAK010000008.1, on the reverse strand, counting down.
TAAAGAAGCGCAATAGTCTGAATATTGTAACGAATTCTATGGCCGTAGCCGTGGAGCTTGCAAGCTGTCCGACCTTCCGGGTCCTTCTTCTGGGAGGCGAGGTGAATGCTCAGTATTCTTTTTCCTATGGAAATACGGCACTGGAGCAGTTGGGACGGTATAAGGCCGACAAAGCAATTCTCTCCATTGACGGCATACACAGCCAGGCCGGGATTACTACTTATCATGCGGAGGAATCGCCTATCTGCCGTATGATGCTGGAGCGTTCCCATGAAACTATTGTGGCTGCGGATTTTTCCAAATTTGGATTTGAGAGCTTTTCCAATATTGCGGATCTTCAAAGGGCTGATTATTATGTGACGAATAAAATAGCAGATGCGGATACGGTTGCTGCTATTGAAGAATTGGGGAAAAAGGTGATTTTTGCTGATTGATAGGCCGAGAGTACTCAGGACAGGATGCATCTCCTGTTAGGAAAATGTGTTTATAGAGGATATTGGATGTTAAAAAACAGGACCTTGGATATTGAAATTCCACCGGTCCTGTTTTTATTTTTTAACTTTATAACTTTCCGCTCTATAATATTCTAAAATTTCATTGCTGACATCTGTATGGCCGCTTCGCATAATATTTGTGCTATACGTCCCTTATTTGATAAAAATATCTCATAAAAGAGGACGCACATCTGTCAAAAAGCACTTTTCAGACATGCTTTAGCAGATCTCAGCCCCGGCCGGCATCTTCTTCTCCGGCACTACCAGAGCCAGATTCCCGTCCGCATCCTCTGCACAGAGGAGCATCCCCTCAGATTTTACTCCTGCCAGGGTTGCAGGCTTCAGGTTTACAAGCACCATTACCTTCTTGCCCACCATCTCTTCCGGTGTGTAATGGGCCTTGATGCCGGATACAATCTGCTTCACCTGGCTGCCGATCCGCACCTGAGAGCAGAGCAGCTTCTTGGACTTCTTAACCGCTTCACAGGCAATAATCTCTCCTACCTGGAACTGAAGCTTCTCAAAATCCTCAAAGGTGATTTCCGCCTTTGGCTCCAGGTCGATCACTGGCTCTGCCGGAACCTCCGGCTCAGCCTCCTGTGCCCGCTTCTCTTCCACCTTTGCCAGTACCTCATTTACATCCAGACGTGCAAAGAGTATCTCCGGCTTCTCCACCACCTTCTGACCGGACTGATAGAGGCCGAACATATTCATAACTTCAATGGAGCGCTTCTTTGCACCCAACTGGGCCAGAATCTTTGCAGAGGTCTCCGGCATAAAGGGCTCCAAAATGGAAGCGCCAATGCTGATTCCCTCTACCAGATTGTAAAGCACCGTAGCCAGACGGTCTTTCTTGCTCTCATCCTTGGCCAGTGCCCAGGGCATCGTCTCGTCAATGTATTTATTGCAGCGCTTAAAGAGGGCAAAGATCTCCGTCATGGCATCTGCCACTCGTAGTTCCTCCATCTTATCCGCCACTTTCTGTGCCGTGCTCACAGCCGTCTCACGCAGATCCCGATCCAGGGGCTCCATAAAGCCGGGATTGCTCACCACGCCGCCAAAGTATTTGTTGGACATGGAGATGGTGCGGTTTACCAGATTGCCCAGCGTGTTGGCCAGCTCGGAATTCATGCGCTCTACCATCAGCTCCCAGGTGATGACGCCATCGTTGTCAAAGGGCATCTCGTGAAGCACAAAGTACCGCACGGCGTCTACACCGAACATCTCTACCAGCTCATCCGCATAGAGCACATTTCCCTTGGACTTGCTCATCTTTCCATCGCCCTGCAGGAGCCAGGGATGGCCGAATACCTGCTTAGGCAGCGGCAAATCAAGAGCCATAAGGAAAATAGGCCAGTAAATGGTATGGAAGCGTATGATATCTTTTCCAATCAGGTGCAGATCCGCCGGCCAGTCCTTTTTAAACTGCTCTGTGGATTCTCCGTCACAGTTATAACCGATTCCGGTAATATAGTTGGTCAATGCATCCAGCCATACATAGGTTACATGCTTCGGATCAAAGCTTACGGGAATGCCCCAGCTAAAGGAAGTTCTGGACACGCAGAGATCCTGAAGACCCGGAAGCAGGAAATTATTCATCATCTCGTTTTTCCGGGAAACGGGCTGTATAAATTCCGGGTGGGTGTTGATGTGTTCAATCAGCCTGTCCGCATACTTGCTCATTTTGAAGAAATAGGCTTCCTCCTTGGCCGGCTTTACCTCTCTTCCGCAGTCGGGACATTTGCCGTCCACCAACTGGGATTCGGTGAAAAAAGATTCGCAGGGGGTGCAGTACATGCCCTCGTAGTAGCCCTTGTAGATGTCGCCCTGATCGTAAAGCTTTTTGAAAATCTTCTGAACCTGCTTTTCATGATCCTCATCGGTAGTGCGGATAAACTTGTCATAGGATGTGTTCATCAGATCCCAGATGCGGCGAATCTCTCCTGCCACGTTATCTACAAATTCCTTAGGGGTTATGCCGGCCTCTCCTGCCTTTTCCTCAATCTTCTGCCCATGTTCGTCCGTTCCGGTCTGGAAGAATACGTCATAGCCCTGCATTCTCTTAAACCGGGCAATGGCATCCGCCAATACAATCTCGTAGGTATTGCCGATATGGGGCTTGCCGGAGGTGTAGGCAATGGCGGTGGTGATGTAATATTTTTGCTTTTCCATTTTTGATTCCCTCTCTTTCCATTAAAAAACCCGTCTTCTTTCTGATTAAAGAAGACGGGTATATTCCCGTGTTACCACTTCCGTTCGTCTGTCTCTCACGAAAACAGACCTCTGCGAGTACCTTCATACTCTTCCGCTATAACAGGCGGAGCCCTGTCACGGCTTATCGCATTCTAACGTTCATCCGTGCCACTCAGAAACCATCTTCAGCCAGCTTCCTTCCTTCCCTCTCAGCAACCGGGAATTCTCTGTAGAAAATCCATCAAGCCTACTCTTTTCTTCACTGTGTTTTCCTATTGCATAGGGAAATCCTAACATATGGAAAATTGTTTGTCAAGGTTGGAATTTGTTACCGGCTTCTCTCATAGAATACACCAACAATGCTTCTGGTGAGAATATGAAACGCAAAAAACTTTTGATCGCAGGCATGTTCCTGCTTCTTTTTCTGTGCTGCGGCGCTTTCCTGATTTCCCGGCTTCAAAAGGCTTGTGCAGAAACTGCGGATGAGGCTTTTGAACGCTTCACGCATACACTGTTTCTTGATGAGCTTTCCTCTGATTCTTTGACCCTTCACTATACCTTATCGGAACCGGAACGCTTTGGGATTGCAGATACGCCGTCTTCTTTTCATCTCTATTCCAAGGATACCTCCGATGCCACTGCAGCCAGTCTGGAGAATACCAGGCAGGCGCTTTCTGCCTTTTCCCGGGAGGAGCTTTCCGATTCCAACCGTCTCACCTATGATATTTTATCCTATCAGCTTGAAAAACAGACGGCTCTTTTTGACTTTCCATACTATGAAGAAATTTTCAGCCCTACCCTTGGCACCCAGGCACAGCTTCCCATTCTCCTGGCTGAATATGCTTTCCGGTCGGAGCAGGATATTCAAAATTATCTTGCACTTCTTTCCCAGATGGATGTGTATTATGAAAGCCTTATGGATTACGAACGGGAAAAGGCGGAAGCAGGACTGTTTATGTCGGACGAGACGGCGGACGCTGTGATTGCCCAGTGCCAGGCTTTTCTATCCAATCTTGGCAGTCATTTTCTTCTTTCTACCTTTGAAGAACGGATTGATTCTGCGGATTTTTTATCTAAGGAAAAAGCTCAGGAGTATCTTGATTCCAACCGTGCATTGTTTTTCGGACATGTGGTTCCGGCTTATGAGCTTTTGATCCAGGGAATGACTGAGCTTAAAGGTTCCGGAAGAAATTCCTGTGGTCTCTGTTATTATGAGAAAGGAACGGACTATTATGAGGCATTGGCGGCGGCTGTTACAGGAACCGGACGAAATATGAAGGAAATTTTACTGCTTATTGAGGAACAATTGGATACGGATCTGGAAACAGTTGCCTATCTTATCAGCCAGAATCCGGAAATTGTAAAATCTGTTTCCAGGCAGACAGGGCTTTCGGAGCCGACAATCATTTTAAAAAATCTGGAGCAGCAAATCGGGGCGGATTTTCCCTCTGTTCCTTCTGTTTCCTGTCAGGTGAAATACGTGGACGCATCTCTGGAAAAATATTTAAGTCCGGCTTTTTATCTGACACCTCCTTTGGATCGGATGAATGAGCATGTGATCTATATCAATCCTGCCAATAACTATGACAGCCTTTCTCTCTTTACGACCCTGGCTCATGAGGGGTGGCCCGGCCATCTCTACCAGACCCTTTATGAAAATTCCTGTGGGCTTGATCCGGTGCGGAATCTTTTTAATTTCGGGGGCTATACGGAGGGGTGGGCTACCTATGTGGAATGGCTTTCCTATGCCTATGCGCTTCCAGATGCGGAAATGGCAGAGCTATTGTCGGCAAATGGGGCTGTTTCTCTGGGGCTTCATGCCCGGGCGGATGTGGGAATTCACTATGAGGGATGGTCTCTTGAGGATACGGCGGATTTTTTTGCCGGATATGGTGTTACCAATGGGGATACGGTGTATCAGATTTATCAGGCTGTCATTCAGGACCCGGGGAATTATCTGAAATATTACCTTGGAGCGGCAGAAATACTTAAATTAAAGGAGCAGGCTGAGGCTGCTCTTTCGGATAGATTTGTGCTGAAAGATTTTCATACCTTTTTCCTGTCTATGGGGCCGGCTCCTTTTCCGGTGATTGAGGATTATATGGAGGAATGGCTGGAATCCACTTTTGTATTTGATGATTCCAATTCATCTCCATAGAATGATTGGCACGAATAGAACAGACTATTGGCCCCAGAAAGCATCGTATGCTCTCAACCGCTTCTGCCAGGGTCATGTCTGTCTGCACATTTTTACTTTTTAAAAAGCCTGCCCATCTGCCTTTGCGGTATGGTTTGTTTGCAAACCCATCCTCAAATACGGCAATAAAATCTATCTTTGTTTTTCTATATGTAAATGTCTGTTCTATGGATTATGCATATAGCACCTGCTGCCTACTCCAGTACTCTTACGTTAATCTGGCCTATCGTATGATTTTCAGTTTTCCAGCTTCCATATTATAGACATGGTCACAAAGAACTTTTATATCTTCTGAATTGTGACTTGCGACTATTATTATTTTTCCTTCTTGTTTAAATTCAAGAAATATATTTCTCATGTCAACTACACCCTGATTATCCAATCCATTAAATGGCTCATCCAGTATTAAAAAATTCGGATTTTCCATAATTGCCTGCGCAATAGCTAATCTTTGACGCATTCCCATCGAATATTTACCCACATGCTTTTTTGATTTCGGATCAAGCCCCACTCTTTTCATGACTTCTTCCAAATATGACTTATCATTTTTATGATTCAGCATATATAAATACTCCAGATTTTTTATCCCTGAATAATTTTTTAAGAAAGCAGGGTCTTCAATAATAATACCTGCTGACCTCAAAACTTCAGATTGTTTTTTCCTCTTAATTCCATTCACTACGATATCTCCCGAATCCACGGACATCAGCCCACACATTATTTTAAACAACAAAGTTTTCCCTGCGCCGTTTCTCCCTATAATACCAGTAATCTCGCCTTGATTACACTCCAAACTGATATTATGAAGAACCTTTGTTTTCCCAAAAGATTTATTAACATCCATTAGCTTTATACTCTTGCCTTGCTCCCACATATCATCACTCCTCATTTATCCAGCTCAAATCTTTTGACTGCATTCCTTTCAATGAAACAACAGATAAAATAGGGATTAAAATAGCTGTTACTATAATTATCTGCAAAAACGATGGGAATTTTTTACATATTTTCCCATACAGCAGAAGCAGATTAAGCCATGAAAGCGGAGATATAAAGCCAATCCACTCCTTATATAAATATAAATTAGCAAATACTACTGGCAGAACAGAAAAAAAAGTTCCTGCTACTACTGCAGCCGTCCTGTTTATATAAATACTCAATACAAACATGATCATTCCGATCAATGCCGTCACAACAAACAGAACCGTCCAAAAGATCAATAAAGTTCTTATTGCGCTATTTTCATTTATTATTTCATAAGAGAAAAAAAGTTTTACTCCATAACCTGTTCCGGCACTTGTCATGGCAAGAGAATTATATAATTTCCCCCATTTTGCAGTCAATTCTACCCTTGGTAATAAAATCAATACACTCAATGCAAATTCAATAATTGAAAGCATAACAGCCGACAAGCAAATTCTCAGTGTTTTTGTAAATACCCACCGATTTCTCCCTTGTCTCATCAGCACATACATCTCGTGCTTCTGCATAAATGGTATGTTTGAATAAAAGTAAACTACGGAGATTCCATAAACAAATAAACAGTAAACATTCTGTCCAATAAAAGGCAATATCCATGGCGTTGCCGGATAATCAGCCATAATAGAAAAGTGCTTAACAGTACTAATATAATAATGCAGAATACTAAACTGAAAAATGCAAAAAACCAATAACCGTTTACTGAAAAAATTGTTCACAATATCATTCCATATACATTTTACTTTATTCATAAATTTTACCCCTTAAGCTAATAACCATAATCTTTCTGGTCAAATATAAATTCATGACAGCTATGCCAATTACCAATGTCACAGACAAAAAATCATTTAAGAATAGATTGTTTGAAGGTGAAAAAATCATGGCTAAGCTCAGCATTCCTGACGAAACTTCTGCCAACACATAATCTGTAAAATAGTAAATAATCATTGGTGCCGACAATACAAGCATTCGGTTTGAAATGTACATAGAAAGACAGGATGCCCATAAAGCCATAATTCCAACAAGCACACCATACTGAATTCCATAGCAGAGATAATACAAAGGATATAGTCTATATATCAAAAAAAGCCTTAATCCGCCAGCATGAATGATATGGTCATATTGTAATCCGGATATATCCACCCATGGCAAACTGATATGTAAAATACCAGTAAACAAAAAAATGCCCAATGTAGTTGATATCATTGTGACACAAAAAATGCTTAATACCCGAGCTGTCACATATTTTTCTAAATCTCCCCGGATAACCTGCTGCATAACATATTTATATTCCATATCTTCACAAAAACTATCTGCAAAAGCAATAGCCCCACACACCAGTATGATCATAGCAGGCATTCCATACATAACAATGGAGAAAACATATAGTACATCTGTATCTAACACAATTCCTTCCTGTGTCGCAAGCAGTAATACACATATAATCAAAATAACTGACAGTATAAACTTTATTGAACATATAGATCTTTTAAAGTCTGCTTTCAGATAAAAATACATTTTTTTCAAGGTACTATCTCCTTTGCCGTCTGTGCATCTATAATTACTTGAATTGCCTGTTGTTTTTCCCCTGATTCTTCCATTCCTTTTATTATCCACACCGGTTTGACATCATATACTCCCATTCCTGACGATAAATCAATATAATAATATAATTCTGCATTCGTCATTTCATATGTCGAACTTCCAAGAATTTGTGCATACTTATTTGCAACTGTTTCAGCAATAGCATCTATGGGAAGTAATTGAACTCCTGTCTTTTCCTCTGAAATGTCAAATATTTTTTCAATATCCAAATACTCTATTCCGTTTTGTGACACAAATGCCTGCACTGGTGCATTCGCATCTTTTATATCTGTAAAAATTTCACAATATACATGACAAATCGGAAGTCCCCTATATATTTCATTTATGCAAAAATAATACCCTTCGTCTGAGACAGACCACTTTTCTTTGTACCCTGCATTATCAATATTTCCATCTATATCTTCATGATACTCTTGTGATTGCATGGTTGCATAATCCAAAGCATATCCCGTATAGTCGTATTCAAACGTCACGTTCATTTTCGTTAAGGCATTGCTCACTATCTGAAGTGCTTTTTCACGATCCATAAAAGTTAATTGTTTTTCTTTAGAATATAAATCGGCATTGTACCGTTCATCTTCATCATCCAATACAAATGCGCTGCGTATGTATGGCATTAGCGTTTTCTGCATATATGTCATTTGACTTGAAACCGGCCCATATGACAATGTTGTTTCTTCCGGACTAACATATGTTCCCGTTTTTACTTTTTTTCCATACTCATCATTTTCCTCATACTCATATGTTTCATACGTATCATTATTGCTAAATAACAGATCAAAAGCCTGTCCTGCATCCACTTTTTTCATCTGGGCTTTCGCAATAACAGGAATTTCTTCTGCCAGATCTGCATCAACTATGATATCCATGCTAAAAGTAACATTTTCTATGATGTTTTCATAACGTGCAGGAAATGATATGCCATCAGATGAAGCATCTTTATCATCCATAATTTCTGTTGTTTCAAAATCCTGTACATTATCCTTTATGTTTTCCTTGTTCCCACAGCCTGTCAGAGCAGCAAAAAATAGAATGGTTATCGCAAAACTTAGCTTCTTTTTCATTTGACTTCCTATACTCTTTCCCTTTATTCTTTCCATATTGAATCCCTCCGTTCAAATTATTGATGCATGTATATCTTTGCGAAATCAATGACAATTCTCATTATCCTTGTTTTTGCCATACTTTCAAGCCTTCCTGCACCAAACGACATTTTCTGCCTCCGTTTGGTCATTTTATTCCCAAAATCCACAAAAAAATGTCTTTTCATACAGTTTCTATATATTTCCCAACTCAGGTGTTATATAATAGCAATGTTATTTATCAATAAGCAAACTGTAAATGAGGTTGAAATGAGAATACTTATCTGCGATGATGATCCTCTGATGATTGAACAGCTTAAAAAATACTGTAAAAATTTTTTTGACAAAATCCATGTGAAGTGTCCGGAACTGGCCTGTTTTTCCAATGGGGAGTCTTTATTAGCTGACAAAGGCGACAAAGATATTCTTTTCCTTGATATAGAAATGCCCGGAATGAACGGCATTTACGTGGGAAACGAATTAAAAAGGGTAAACAGCAGCATTATCATTTTTATTGTGACTTCTTATTCCGAATATCTTGATGAAGCCATGCGTTTTCAGGTATTCCGTTATCTGTCAAAACCTATAGATAAGCAGCGTTTCTTCCGAAATATGAAAGATGCAGTTGAACTATATAATACTATGACAATCAAAATACCGGTTGAAACAAAGCAGGGTATACACACCCTTCCCGCCTCCGCTGTCATCGCAGTAGAAGCACAGGCAAGAAAAGTAATCGTACATACAACCCTGTGTGATTTTGAATCCGTCCATAATATGCAGTACTGGCTGAAAAAGCTTCCCAAAAACTGTTTTTTCCAAACACACCGCAGCTTCATTATCAACTTTGAACATGTCACGGATTTTGACCATGCCCTTGTCAACTTGGCTGGCAATCAGATCCATGCTTACCTGACAAAAAGAAAATACAGTGCATTTAAAGAAGCCTACCTTCTTTATCTTGAAAGTACGAGGTAAACCAAATGAGCAATGCTGTTTGTTATTTTTTTACTTTTCTGATAGAGGCTGTGATACTGTGGCAGTATTCCTCTAACCTTTTTACTGCCAGACGCAGACCCTGGATACAATTTGCAATGCTTTTCATATTTTATTTTACAATGTTTGCCGTATCCCTGCTGGAATCTATATGGCTGAATATGGCATTATATTTAGTCATGAATTTTATTTTCCTGCTTGCCCAGTATGATCTCAAATGGTATTCTGCGCTGTTTCATTCCGCTGTTTTAGCTGCCGTTATGGGAATGTGCGAATTGACCGTATACAGTGCGATTGAATGTTTTTTGCCTCATTTCCTTACAGAACCCAGACGGTTTCAAAATATGATGGTTTTTATTATTTTCAGCAAAATGATTTTCCTTACCATTGTATATATCCTGATTCATTTATTGAAAGGGAAGCAGACACAGAACCAGCAGCATGACAAATCTGTTCTGCTTCTGATTTTTATTCCCGTTACCTCTGGCTTTATCATGCTCACATTGGTAAGTGTCAGCGACGCTTTCCAGCTCTCACCTCTCTTGAAAGGAACGGTTACGCTAAGTGCTTTTTTCTTACTGATAAGCAACCTGCTTGTATTTGGCATCAACCAGTACAACCTGAAAAAAAACATGGAATTTACACAGATACAGTTACTGCTTCAAAAAGAGTCTGACTCTACGGAATATTATGAAATGCTGCGTCTGCAAAACGAAAACCAGCGCATTTTAATCCACGATATAAAGAAGCATCTGCACTCCATTGATATGCTGAACCAGCAGAAAGAACATGATAAAATTGATACGTATTTGCACCAGCTGATTCATTCTTCTGACTTAAAAGAATGCACCCGGCTGTGTGAACACGAAATGCTTAATTCCATTTTATGCCGCTATATGCAGCAGTGTACTGACAGTCACATAGCTTTTCATGCTGATATACGAAGCGGAACGACAGATTTTATTGCCGACAATGACCTTACCTCATTATTCTGCAATCTGCTCGACAATGCTGTAAAAGCGGCTGAAAACATTCCGGAATCATTTATTGAAATTAGCACGGGCAAAAAAGAAAAAACTCCATTTACAGTTTTGACAGTCATTAACTCCTGCCGGGCAAATCCTTTCACAACAAGGGAGAACGGTAATTTGGCTATAAGCATACCCTGCAGCCATAAGCATGGTTTCGGGCTGAAAAGCATCCGCAAAATTGTTGCCAAATACAATGGGAATATGCAGATATACTACAACTCCGATACGCTGACGTTCCATGCAATCATTACTTTAAAGCGGCAGGGAGCATGAAAACCATAATTTCCCGGCATTCGCACTCCCATCTGCAATCCAAAGCAGCAGATTATCATCGTCTCCTGTTTCGCTGCTTCTGGAGAATATTTTTCTTCACTTCAAAAATCAGGCGGGGATATTTTTCTGCAAGTATGCTGGTTCGTCATGCGGATAATGGCAAGAAGTATCTGTATGATGTTTTGGAAATAAAAAAGAAACGAGCCGCCCGCTTGAGTGAAAATACCGTACGGTAAAAACCCATTTCTTCTGTTCTGTCAATCCCCCATTTTGATTTTTTGATAAATCCCCGTCGGCATTCTAATGCAGTGGGGGACTTTGGACAGGTACCCTTGTCCGATCCAAAAATGCCCGAACAAATACATCTATTCCACTGTATTTTTTGAACTCCGTAATATTTTTTGTTTCAAGTGTATCTAAGTCAAAGCGTATACCGTCGTCAAGAGCAATCTGCAGAATTTCTCTAAAAGCTTCCTTTATTTTTCCGCATAATTACTGATATTTTTACCCTGTAAATCTATATCTGTTGTTGCCCTTGTATATTGCGCTCCCAGCAGCCCATACAATAAGATCCCACCTTTTTTAATGAAAGTATGCAATTTTTTTAAAATGTAGATTTTTATTAAAATATATTATTATGACCTCCCCGAAAGCATCTGAAGCAACAGCCAGTTTGCCCGAAAATTCCGCATGAGGTTCCAATATCCGATGCCCAGGAATCCATACTCTATAACTGTCCGAAGCTTTACCTCCATGCTTCGCACATCCTCAAACCACACCTCATGGGTGATTCCATACTGTTCATAAGCGTACCAGGGGCTTTGGGCTGTTTCATCGTATTGAATTGGGACGCCCTGTATGGCCGCACGGCGGACGGCTTCCACATTTCCCATAATCTCTGCAATGGATTCTCCCTGTACAAAGGGTAAGGTCCAGTCATAAGCATAGTTGGGAATTCCCATTAGAATCTGATTCCTGGGAATCTCCGTAACTGCGTAGTCGAGCACCTGGCGGACCTTGTTGATGGGAGCAATGGCCATGGCCGGTCCATGCTGATGCCCCCATTCATAGGTCATTAGAAATACTTGATTTGCACTGGCTCCAAGGAGCGCATAATCCATGCCCTCATAGAGCAGCCCTCTTTGTTCCCCGGAGGTCTTTGGGGCAAGAGCCACGGAAACCTGATAGCCTTCCCGGTTCATCACCTCACGAAGATTTCCCACAAAGGCGGCATAGCTTTCCCGATCCTCCGGAAGAATATATTCAAAATCCACATCCACTCCTGCATATCCCAGTTCTCTTACGGTCTCCAGAAGATTTCCAATTAAAACCTGCTGCATTTCCAGGTCCTCGGACACGGCTTTTACCAACTGATTGTTAAAGTTCCCCTGCTCGGAAAACGGGGTAAGTACAAGAATGGGCCGAACACCCATCTGCCATGCCAGGGAGATCATTCGATTCTCCGGTATCTGCGGCGGAATCAGGGCGCCGGCCGTTGTGAAGCCGTAGGAAAAGATCAAGAGCTCATCCAGATACAGCAAAGCTTCCCTCAGAACCTCTTCCTCAATAAAGGGATATGCATAGCCAGTCACATAAAGGCCGTTATCCTCCTGCCCCTGGTAACGAATTACCAGACTTTGTCCTGTGCGCAGGTAGGGCTGCTCCAGCAGGTAGGGATTGTTCTGGTAAAGCTGCCTTTGTGTCAGACCGTAGGCTGCTGCGATCTCCTCCGGTGTCTCTCCCTCCGATACTGTGTGGATGAGAGCAGGAATTAATACAAGTACTGCCATTCCTGCCGGCAGGTAGGGAAGCTCTGCCAGTTGATTGTCATAAATCAGCCTTTGCGGAGACACGCCGTATAAGGCCGCAATGCTTTGCGGCGTGTCGCCTGGCTGAACTATATAAATTTCCATCGTTACTCCTTTTTATTGTTATTTACTGCATCATCCCCGCCAACACCACGCTTGCCACGATCCCTGCTGCCGTGGCAAGCAAGGCTCCGGTCAGCGTGTGGCGGGTCTTTCGCACCTTAGCGGTCATAAAATAGACGCTCATAGTATAAAAAATCGTCTCTGTACATCCCATCATAATTGATGCAATCAGCCCCAGGCGGGAATCCGTTCCGTATTTTTGAAAAATATCCAACGCCAGTCCCGTAGCCGCTGATGAGGAAAACATGCGGACAATCACAAGCGGCACAAGCTCCGACGGAAAATGAATCAAATCCGTCGCATGGCTCAATACTCCGGACAAAAAATCCAGAAAGCCGGAAGCCCGGAGCACCCCCACCGCCACCATCAGCCCAATCAGTGTCGGCATAATCTGGATCACCGTCTGAAAGCCGTCCTTCGCGCCCCGGACAAAATCGTCATAAACCGGCCGCTTCATCAAAATCCCATATGCAACCACATAAAAGATCAAAAAGGGAACCAGTAAATCGGAAGTATAAAGAATGATACGAATTGCCGCCTGCATTGCTTTGACCGCCTGCCGAGAGCTTTTTTCTATTCTATGACGTTGAAAGTAAAAATATCTCTTTCTCTTACTCTTTTCCCGCCAAAAGCTTCTCCCTTTGACGCATCCGATACTCCCGCGGCGTCACCCGGTATGCCTCGCGGAATACCCGGTTAAAGGTCCTCTGACTTTCAAAGCCCGCATCCATATAAATCTCCGTAATACTGCGTTCCGTACATTCCAACAGATCGCAGGCATAGGAAAGCCGGATTTCATTTACATACCGGTTAAAATTCGTGTGAAAAACGCCGGAAAACACCCGCGACAAAACATACCGGCTGACCCCCAGTTCCAAAGCCATACCCTCTAGGGTCACAGGCTCGCGAAAATGAGCGGAAACGTAGGCCACCGACTGTTCCACAAGATCCCCGCTCCCCTGCCTGTTTCTTTCCGTAAGCCCAAGAAGAGGAATACACTTTGCCAGAAGGATCTGCACATACGCCTGCCCCGCCACCGGGTCCGGCTCCCCGGTCCATTTTAAGCACATCATGGCGTTTACGGCCTCGCCGGGCACTTTTTCCTTTGGCAACACCGGATTCTCGGGCGCATACTTTAAAAGCTCCTCCCCAAAAACACCGCATACACCCGGATTTGCAATCACATAGAAGGCTCTTCCCCGCTCCTTTGAAAATGCCTGGTAATGGTGAATCATATCCGGAAACACAATTCCAAGATCTCCTTCCTCCATGTGGTACAGCTCCCTCCCCATCCCCAGCTCCAGGCTTCCCCTGGTCACATAAACAAATTCCATCGCCCGGTGAAGGTGGAGCGCCGTATGCTCCGACTCCTTGTCTATCAGCCGGATATCCGGCCCTGCCGCTTCATAAAAAGGATACATTCCTTCCTCCCTTCCTGCAAAAAATGTCTGTTTTCTGTTCTCATCTGGCACGTAATTCTCCTTTTTCTCTGCTAAGATAAGCGTGTAAAGAAAAGAACCGGACAGCAAAAGCTTTTGCAAAGCTGTCTCTGACAGAAAGGAGGACCGGCATGAACCGAATCAGACATTTTATCAATGAGCTTCTGGACTTCTACGCAGTTTATTTCAGCCATGTATACCGCGCATAGAAACCCCTTATTTAAAAAGCATTGCCCCATAGAGTGCTTCTACAGGACAATGCCCCAATTTTACTGACACGGACAGCAAGCGTTACATCTACTGCTGTTTGTGTTATAGTGTACTTTTTCTAATTTATCCAGTAAGCATCCTCTTCCTGTCCCCTGAGCTGTTCTTTCAGCTTTGCATTCGCACCCTCCACATTCATTCTGGAAAGCACCAGGGTAATCACCAGATTGATAATCAGAGGAATCCAAAGGTACATAAAATAGAGCATCTGCATACAGGATTCCGGCTGAACAGTCAGGTTTTTATCGAATCCGCTTGCGGCAAGCAGCCAGCCTGCAATGGCGGTTCCAAGGCCACCTCCCAGCTTCACGCCCAGGGAGGTGCAGGAGTACATGGTTCCGTCCACCCGCTTTCCTGTTCTCAGATAGGTGTACTCGGAGCAGGAGGCTATCACCGCATTCATATCGCCCTGCCAGGGTCCCTGCCCAAAGGCTGCGATCCCCGTAAACAGCAGCATCAGGGGAACGCTTCCAAGATAGCCTGCCACGACTACCAGTGCCCGGCCCAGGGTACCAAGCATATAGCCCCTTAAGTTCAGCTTATACATGCCTTTCCATCTTGCTACCAGGGTGGGGGTAAATACAAGGGCCGCAATCAGCGGAATGTTCATGGCCCAGGAAAATACACCGTACAGATTTTCATTTTTCAAAACATAGGTCATGTAGTAAATGCCCATGTTTATCATTGCTGTATAGATCTGTTGGAGGATATACACCGCACAGATCATCAGATAAAACTTGTTGGAAGCCAGAAGCTTTGCGGCTGTGGCAAGCCCGTATTTTTCCTCCGGCTTATTCTTCCCTGCATCTTCACGCAGCTCCTCCTCGGAAAGCTCCTTTACGGACAGGGCGGAAATAGTGTTTACAGCCAGGCCGATAAGAGCATAAATAATGGCCACCGTTCTCCAGCCCCCGGCCCCTCCGCCGCAGGCAGCCACCGCCTGGATGGTGACGGACTGAATCAGCAGGCTTGTGCCGAATGCGAAGATAAACCGATAGGAACCCATCTGCACACGCTCCTTGCTGTTTTTCGTCACAAGGGCGGTGAGGGCGGAGTAGGCAATGTTGTTTGCTGTATAGAACACCGCATTTAACAGGGTGTAGGCAATAAAGAACCATGCGTACTGAGCCGTTTTTCCCAAATCTACGGGGATGGCAAAGATGGCGGCCAGTGTAAGGGCACAGCCGACATACCCGTAGAGCATCCAGGGTCTTGCCTTTCCGAGCCTGCTTTTTGTCTTGTCAATCATGGCCCCGAAAAAGATGTCCGTCACTCCGTCAAAGAGCTTGGAGGCCGCAATCAGCGAGCCTACCACACCGGGATGAAGTCCTACGGTGTTGGTAAGGTAAATCATTACAAAGGAGGATAGGAATGCATATACCACATTTCCTGCAATATCTCCGGAACCGTATCCCACTTTGTTGTACCATTTTAAATACGTTTTTTCCTGCATAAGTGCTCCCTTCTATTTTTAGTTCCGCACCGATTGTACAGTACCCGGCAGTATAGATGAATTTCCGGCCACTAAAAGATGTGTCCGTAAATCCATCTGGGTACTGCACAATCGGTGCTGTTAAATCATTTTAGTTCCATTTTTCCCCAAGTATCTGGTTCCGGATTCTGCATGCTAAGATACCTGGGTAAAAATATGGTTCCTCTTATTTCGCTGCAGTTCGCAAAGCAAACTGTAACTTACTTCTTCAGAAATGGTACAAGCTTTATTTGAAATGTAAATGTCTCTTCATCAAACCGATAGACTTCCTTAAGCCTTGGCCCGCAGCTGTTGGAGCCGATTCCGTTCTGGGCATAGTCCAGACACAAAATAGTACTGTCAGAGGACTCCAATTCATAGTAATGTGTTTTTCTCTCCAATTCCTCCTGTGTATAAATTGATGCGTTAAATGAGAAAGGCCGCCCGGATACTGCCGTCAGACCGTAAGTACCTCCCGATAAAGTCACATAATCACAATCCATATGGCTTCCATTCTCCTGGGGACGAAGATAGTCCTCATGGAGCTTTTGCACCAGGGCCTGGTACAATCCGTGAACGGCTGCCCTATGCTTATCCCGATAGCTCTCATACGGTCCCATGCCGTAATAAGATACCTGGTTAAGCTCATGATTCAGGAACAGACGGATTCCGAATCTGGGAAGCTCCGGGAATTCCATGTTACGCTTTACAAAAAGGGAAACAAAAAGCCCCCCGTCTGTCTCTACCTGCCAAACGGCTTCTATCCCCATCATGGGCTGCACCGCAGCCGCCCCCACGGACATATGGCTTTGTATCTCTACTCCGGTTTCTGTCCGGCTAATCAGGGCATCATAGGCACGCACATAAGCCCTGTCATACTGGGCACGCTGCCACTCCTGCCTGATATACATATCATTATCCGTAGGAGCACGCCAGATATTCACCTCCATAGGATGGTTCAGATATTCACGCCCCCCGAACTGGAGTCCGGAGAACAATCCGGTCCGCCGGTCAAAGCAATAAGTAAAGTTCTCTCCCTCCAGTACAAAGGTCTCCTCTGTTTCCGTGATCCTTATTGCTGCCCCTGCTGCGGACTTTTCAGACTTCATAAGCCTGCTTGCAGTCTGGTTTCTGTTATCCCCGGTCTTAAGGGGAAGCTCTTCATAGCCAAGCAGACAACCCGCCGGAACCAGCATAGTCTCTCTTTTCTGATAATAGGTGAATTTCAGATAGGACCGGCCCGATTCCGGTACACTTATCTGCAAGGGAATATTTCCCGTCTGTCCCGGTTTTATGGAACAGCCAGGAAGCACCCCGGTCTTCCGGTATGTGCCGTCACAGCTTACCTCATAATGAATTTCTATTTCCTCCTTTAGATCCGTAAAATCCAGATAACTTTGAAGCATGAGCATTCCGGCATCCGGATCATAAGATACAATCCTCACCGGACGGTACACATTGCGATATTCCAGCAGTCCCGTATGGGGGCGGCGATCCGGATAAACCAGACCGTCCATGCAAAAGTTTCCATCGTGAATAACCTCCCCGTGATCCCCCCCATAGTAATAAACAGTCTTTCCCTCTTTCGTTTTACCGTGGTCAATGGCATGGTCACACCATTCCCAGACAAATCCGCCGCACATAGTTTCATTTTCATGGAACAGCTCAAAGTAATCCTCCAGATCCCCCGGGCCGTTTCCCATGGCATGGCTGTACTCGCAGAGAATCATGGGCTTTGCGGGGTCATGGGCCAGATAATCCTCAATCTCCTCAAAGGAGGGGTACATCCGGCTGTATAAATCCAGGTTGGAGTAGTCGTATGTCTTTCCACTCTTCCGGTATCTGGCACTCTCATAGTGGGTCAGCCTGGAGGTGTCATATTCCTTTGTCCACTTCAGGGCCTTTTCAAAGTTACATCCGTAGGCACTTTCGTTTCCCATAGACCAGATAACAACGCAGGGGCGGTTTTTGTCTCGCTCCACCAGACGGCGTACCCGATCCAGAATGGATTCCTCCCACATGGGTGCGTCCGCAATGGGTTCATTCCATCGATCGAATTTGTTGGCATCGGTATTATCCTGGTAATAGATTTCTGACGGCCCGTGGCTCTCTATATCTGCTTCTCCTATCACCAGAAAGCCGTATTTGTCGCAGAGCTGGCAGAATACCGGAGAGTTGGGATAGTGGCTTGTTCGGATTGCGTTGAAATTGTGCTGTTTCATTAAGGTCAAATCCGTGATCATCTGCTCCCTGCTTATGGCAAAGCCGGTCACAGGGTCGGAATCGTGACGGTTCACACCCCGGAATATCAGGCGTTTTCCATTAAAATACACGGTTTTTCCAATAATTTTTATCTCACGCAGTCCTATATGATCCGTGATCACCTCATGTTCCGTCTCCAACACCAGGGTGTAGAGGTAAGGCTCTTCCGTATTCCACAAAATCGGGTCCGGAATACGCAGTACGATGCCGTCCTCCCCCCGGAGCTTTCCGGAATCCGGAGAAAGATTTTCCGTTACCGGTATCTTTCCGGAAGCTACAAGGCGATTTTCCTGATCATAGAGAGAGACCGTTACCGGTATCTGCTCCTGAACAAAAGTGAAGTCTACCATTACTTTTGCGGTTCCATTTTCCAAAGCTGTCTTTACAAAATAGTCGCAGATCGTTTTCTTAGGACGCTTCAGCAAATATACATCCCGGAAAATGCCACTCATACGGAATTTGTCCTGATCCTCCAGATAGCTTCCGTCACACCACTTGAGAACCAGTACGGCCAGACGGTTTTTTCCCTCCGCAACAGCATGGCTTACGTCAAACTCGCTTGTGCTGTGAGACACCTGGCTGTAGCCGATGTAGGTTCCATTAAGCCATACGTAAAAGCAGGAATCCACGCCCTCAAAGTTCAGATATACCGCAGGAGCTTCCTCCTCCCTCTGATAGTCGAACTCCCGTATGTAGGCCCCGCAGGGATTGTCCTGGGGAATGTACGGCGGATCAAAGGGAAATGGGTAGCGGATGTTGGTGTACTGGTGGGTATCATATCCCGCCGTCTGCCAGTTGCCCGGCACCTGAATACGGTCAAAGGATGAAGCATCAAAATCCGGCTCATAAAAGGCATCCCTTAGCTCATAGATGCTTGGGTAGTATGAAAAACGCCAGTCACCGTTTAAGAGCCTAAACCGATCCGAATCCTCCCGGCTCTCTACAAGGGTGTCCATCCGCATAGATGCCGGAATGTAGTAGGCCCGGGGCGGCATGGTGTTTTCATGCAGGACTTTTAGATTTTCGTAGTTTCTTGGTACAATCATGAATTGCTAAACCTCCTGTTCCAGTTTTGTAAATATTTTATTTTCTGTTACTTTATTGGACTCTTCTTTTCCAATTGTTTTCCGTTCTTCTTATCTTAATCCATATTATAGTGATTTTTGGGCGAAACGTCCATGGACTGCATTAGACAAAACATGCACAAAATGATACAATTCTTTTATAAGGAGCCTTTTCGGACGAGCCATGTGATATAAAGCAGATACAGGCAGATAAAAATTTCAAAAAAGGGGGCAAGCAAGGGTATGTATATCAATTCCGCATATTTAAATAATTCTCTGGTGGATTTTAAGGATAAGAGCAAGCCTCTGATTGTGGGAAGCTGCGGAACGTATCATCTGTATACACGCCCGAAGCTTCCCACCTACCGACCCAGGGGACGGGTGGATTTCCAATTACTGTATATCGCTTCTGGCATTGCTCATTTTTATTTTGATCATAATGAGACGGATACGATTGTACCCGCCGGACATATGGTGCTCTACCGGCCCAGGGAGCCGCAGCGGTATGTGTATTACGGGAATGAGCAGACAGAAGTGTACTGGGTGCACTTTACCGGAAGCAGCGTGAAAAAAATTCTCCAGGGCTATGGCATTACGAACGAAATGCGAGTGCTTCCCACTGGAACCTCTCTGGACTATGCCCGGATTTTCAAGCAGATGATCCATGAGCTACAGCGGTGTCAGACTCATTATCCGGAAGTCTTAACCCTGCTGCTGCGTCAGCTTTTTATTCTGATTCACCGACAGCTTACCAGAGAACACACCCGGAAAAATGATTATCTGGATGCGGAAATGTCTCTTGCCATGCAGTTTTTCAATGATAATTACAATACGGAGGTGAATATCGAGGAGTACGCTTCCGCAAGGGGCATGAGTGTGAGCTGGTTTATCCGCAGCTTTAAGCAGTATACTCACACCACGCCCATGCAGTATATTGTATCAAGACGCATTACCAATGCCCAGATGCTTCTGGAGACCACCAATTACAATATTACAGAGATCGGACAGATTGTGGGATATGACAATCCCCTGTATTTCAGCCGGATCTTTCGGAAGCAGAAAGGGATGTCCCCCTCAGATTACAGAAAGTCAGGACAGATGGGAAATAATTAGATTCTTTGTATGGAAATGTCTGCTTTCAGATTTTCAGTCTGTCTTTTTATGCCCTGGCCGTAAACTCCTGTCTTCGCCCAAACAAATAGTCTCCCGGCGTCTTTGTCATATTGGATATCTGTTTCAAAAAGAGATCTATCTGCAGGCTTTTATTGGCCTGGAGCTTTTCCCGGATGGATGCCAGGAAGCTCTCCTTGCTTGTGGTATCCGTTCTGGCAAAGGTTTGATCCAGTTCTACTTTCTGAAGCTTTTCATACTGCTCTTCCTGCTTCTCTTTGTAATTCTTTCGATTGCCGTTTATAAGATTCAGATTCTTCATGGCCCACCGAACCATGAAGAAAGCGGCTTCTGTATCTCCTGACGTTTCCTTAAGCTTCTTATAGGTCTCATATTCCTTTGGGGCTTTCATTTCCATAGCATAAAGATACTCTTCCGAATGATCTTCGTGCACATAGCCGGCCCCATCTATCTGTATGATACGCTTTACATTATAATCCATCTCACAGTCGCTGATGCGTGTTCCCTTTGTGCCTATCCTGGCAATGGAACGCATGGCTTCCATGAAAGAAGACTTGGTTTTGTCATCCATAAACTGATCCGCAAGATATTGTGCCTTTTCCACGCCAAGTCCAATCTGTGCCAGCCGGTCCGCTTCTTCCAGTCCATGGACGTTGTGGGGGAGAAAATCATCCCGGATAATCTTATAAACATTATCCTTTAACTCCTGGCTTTTTCCTTTTAATGCATCGGTGATCGCATTGTCAATCCGGGCGTAGCCGGTGTGGACAGGCCTGACCGGACCTGTTTCTATCACGATCGGTTTCCGCTTTACGGGTGCCGCAGGGGATGTTCCTGAATTTTCCGGCAATGCCAGGGGCTTTTCGTTCAAAGGCTTTTTGGAGGAAAATTCTTCTCTTATCTTCGCATCCTGTTCCGGGGTTATCTGATCTCTCCAGGAGGTGATTGCCTGGGATGGTGCGGAATGATAGCAGGTGCATTTTATCATAGATCTTGAACCTCCTTTTGTTGCAGATATATTTTTTATCTGCCTTTCGCTGGAATATCTTTCATATACTTAATATATCGGAAGTTATAAAGAGGATCATAATCTGTTAAAAAAATATTAAAAATCTTTTTCGACTAACACCAATTTATTTTACGGTTTTCACGCTTCCTTTTTGGCAGGATATTCCCGGATTGCCGGCTGATGCTTGACAATATTTCTCATCATGCCGCTGTCAGCCACGATGCATTCTCCATTCATGCCGTCTGACATTCTGGTGCACATACCATAGGCCACAATCGCCACACTGTCAGCCGACGGAATCTCATCCATCTGATTGACAGTCATTTCCTCTCCTATCTCCTTTAATTTTTCCGGTGGAAGCTTCTGACAAGGCCCATTGTAAAAGTTTCCCGGAGTCATCATCCCGCCTGGTGCCACAGTATTGACGCAGATGCCAAAACGCTTCAATTCTTTTGCCAGTTCCTGCGTCATAGCGACCACTCCCCCCTTTGACGCTACATAATGAGCATAACCGCCAAATACCGGCTGCGACAAAAACGCAGAGTTTGAGGAGATCAGAACAATTTTCCCCTTTATATCATGCTCTATCATGTATTTGCTGGCATGCTTTGCACAGAGGAAAGAACCAACCAGGTTCACATCAACAACACGCCTGAATTCTTCCTCCGGCATATCGTAAACATGTGCAAATCCCCATACCCCGCCGGATGTCACCAGGATATCCAGTGAACCATAGGTTTTAACCGCAAATTCTACCATCCCTTTGACTTCGTCCTCTCTTCTCACATCTGTTTGAATATAGGACACCTTTTCATAACCGGCTCTCTTCAAAAGTTCCAGGGCTGTTTTTCCTTTCTCTGTGCTTGAACTGGCTAGCACAACACTTGCCCCTCCCTGAAGAAGTCTTTGTGCTATACAAAAGCCCAATCCGGAAGCTCCTCCTGTCACAATTGCCACTTTCCCTTTTACATACAGCATCTCCTCCAGAGAAGCCGTTTCCGTAATATAGCCATTCATAATTGATGTAATTAATGCTGTTGGATCAACCCCCATAATACCCTCCTTTTTCAATCTCTCTTTCCGGGGACGGCAAAAGCCATCCCCGGAAAGGCGAACATTCAGATAAACTTCGGGGCACAAATTGTAGCTTCGTGACCATGGAGCAATACTTTATCACCCGGCTTTAACGCACCCTTTTTACAAATAATCGTTCCATTATTAATCTCGTGCACATAGCTGTAGGTAATCTTCATAACACGGCCGCTCTCTTCGCCGTCCACGTAAACCTTTTCACCCTCGTTTCCCATATTTCGGCCTTTGATGTGAATATCTGCATCTTCTACAGTAAAACCGACCACCTCTCGCCCGGGACCCTCCTCACGAACTTTTAAGAGAGCTTCCTTTCCGATAAATTCTTTTTCCCAGTTGATGCCACTTTCCAAGCCCACCTCAAAGGGATTTGTATGACGCAAATCCCGCATGTAGAAAAATCCGGCTTCACAGGGAAGTGTCCAGGCCATAACCTGAAATTCTGTTACCTCCCTGCCGCCTAACGTTTCAGCCAAGGCACGCAGTTTCTTCTCCTGTTCAGGTGCATCTGCCTTGGAATAATAGATCTCATAGCCTACTTTCTCGCCTGTATAGCCTGCCCGATTGATATACACAGGAAGCCCATCGATCTCGTTGGCTTTTATCTGGAAAAACTTCTGGTCGTCCACAGGCTCCTTAACCAACGCATTCACCATTTCCAATGCTTTCGGTCCCTGTACCGCATACATTTCCCAGTCCTTGGTGATATCTTCCCACGCCACATCTCTCTCATCCTTATGGGCGGTAAACCATGCCTGCAGATCTACCTTAAAAAGAGTAGAGATCCAGAATTTCTGCTCTCCCATGCGGAAAACTACTACATCATCAATAATCCGGCCCGATTCATCCAGCATAGTCGTATAGCGTTCCCTGCCAATTGCCAGATTCCCTATATTCTTCGGAAAAATCATTTCCAGAAATGCTGCTGCATCCTTACCGGTAACCTCTATCAGCTGGTGCGTCCAAAGATACCAACCCACTGTTTTGCGAACCGCCATATGTTCGGATCGCTTCATATCGTCATATTTGTAAACATTTTTATACATTACAGGATATGGATATTTCATATTTTGCTCCTTTCTCTGACACGCCTAACAGAACTTGTCTACTTTCTTTGCAATCTTAATACGCAGCTTGCTTTCCGGAGAATCCTCCTCCCACAGAGACCACTGTGGATTTACCAGACTCTTTGTCATTCCATACCAGAACCAAAGATAAGCATCCGCCATCTTGGTTGAGCCGAAAGCACAGCTGTTTAACTCTTTGGGATCCAGCACATAGATACATTCCTCTTCATTGAATGCTTCAATCGTATAGTTAAAATGCATACTCTGCAGGAACATCTCCAAATAGCCGCCCATAAGACGCCCATCATCCTTACTGATGGAGTGAGGTACGCCCAGCCAGATTCGTAAGCCCTCTTTCGCAAAATCATCAATGAAAGTAGACTTGCCTGCTGCTTCCAGCACACAATGGATTACATAATCCACATGCTCGTTGGTTACCTTTCCCCCCCGGATAAGATCCTCAATTGTAGGCAGGATGTAGCTTGCCGCATTGGACATTGTAACCATAGGATAAGCACTCTTCCAGTTCTTCTCCATGTTGGTACCGTTGGAGAACAGGTAGTCGCAGTCTTCACGGAACATCATGGACTCTTCCACCGTATCCTCTTCCTTGGTAAATTTTATTTGATCTTCTGTCGCAACCGGCCCAAAGCACTCCCACTGTTCATGTTCCGGCATAGGGAACTTCTTCCGGCATTCTGCCACAATACGGCAATGTCGATCTCCGGCTCCTTTTGCCTCGACCATATGATACTCAATGTGCGGTCCGTCCGGACGCATTTTTGCCGCACAGTCCGCACATGCTTGAAGAGACTGTGTAGTAGAACGGCACAATTCTGTTCCTACCAGATCCCAATAACAGATATCCAACTCCTTTTCCGCACGGTAGGTGCCAAAATCATTTACACGACCGCACATCAAAAGATCCTCATCACCGGCATCGCCAATCAGGCCGCCTACGAAATTTCCCCGCATAAACGGATGCATATGAAGATTTTCCGCATTTTTCTCTCCATATCCGGGAATTGCAGTATTGACATAATAGAGACGATTGTACGCATTTGTGCACATAGCCTGGCTTCGTGCCGCATAATCCGGCTCAATAATCCGGAATGCCTGCATAATCGCCGCAGCTACAACATTTGTATACCTCTGGCAGTAGTGGGCGGCATCGTGATAAGAAATCATCTTATCCCAGGGGGATTTTACAGGATACAGACCTGTGCCAACCTCCTTTGGCAGGCGTTCAGTAATTTTCTTACTCATAACTTAGCTCCTTTCTTTGATTTACTCATTGTTGCACATTGTCTATAACTTATAAAAATATTATATATTTTTCCAGTTATTATGAACAGACTGCACAAAGATGAAAGTTGGAGATAACGCTAGAACATTTTTATGCCCATATTCATCAAATTTCACCCCCTGACAGTGCCGGATGCAAAATCAAGGGCACAAAACAGATACCGACAGGGCTTCTTAAGTCATCAAATCGTAGGCTTTTTGAGGAAATATAGATTTTGTGGAAAAAAAGTATTATAATTTAAGAAAATAAGCGTGGACAAACATAAGAAACTATTTTTGATTGTACTGCAAAATGATGTACAGCTTTTTCCCTAATGGAGGGTTCCCATGAAATTAAATTTGGAAATTATCCGAACCTATCTGCCTGAAAATGCAACTCTTAAGTCTTATAGCATCGAAACGCACAAGCTTATTTTCCGCCGCCCCATATTTTACGAGAAAGGCATGACACTCACGGAAGGATGTCTTTATGTCATGCGGGTAAAGGATCTGCCCGCCCCTGCTTCTGTTCCAGGCATAGGTATCATATGTGTGGGTGAACGAATCCCCTCCGCCTGGTTTACCAGCGGCATTCAAATGCTCTGGATTCCAACGGAGATCAGCCCCATTACTATTTTAAATCAGGTCAATCAGCTCTATGATCACTTTGATGACTGGGATGAAAGGCTGCGGGATGAATTGGAAAAGGAAACTGATTTTGATATTCAACGCCTTTTGCTTCTTGGCACTGATATGTTAGAGAATCCTATAAATGTAGTAGGAAATACACTTCAGTCGCTTTTTAATGTGAAATTTCAACCGGACAGCCACGGTAAAATTCATTACCATATTGACGATTATCCCCACGATATGGACTTAAACCATTTAGAGCTTGTCAAACAAGTATGCACTCTGGAAAGAGCTTTGACAACGCCCTATTTGTCATCCATTGATCTGCCGGATAGACAGTATTACTGCAACAATTTGTATCCAATGGGACATTTCGTAGGTTGTATCAGCATCGGAACCATTTTCCGTCCCTTTCGGGAAAGCGATTTTCCCTTGGCCGATCACTTTTTTTCCTATTTTCAGACAGCATTTTTCAAATACCTGCGTAATAACAGCCAGATACAATCTTCTGAGGAAACAGCCCTCCAAAAGCTTCTACGCCAGGAAAGTCTGACAAAGGATGAGAAAGCTCTGTTTCGCCTGAATCCAAATGAATCTTGGATCCTTTTCAAGCTCAAAGAAAAAAAGGGAAAAAACGCTCTCCCCAGAGATTACATGTACAGAACCTTAACCACCTTAATAGCACAGAATCTTTATGCATCCGTATTCCACAAAGAAATTATCGGGTTCATCCGTCTGCAGGAAAATGAGGAGACAATTCTGGATACCTTTGACACATTTATTGGACGCATGGATTACTATGCCGGCTTAAGCAACCACTTTCGTGAACTGGAGCATATCAACGACTACTTACTGCAGGCACACTATATGACGGAACACTACTCCCAACCACCTTATACACAAAATCTGTTCTTTTTTCGGGAGCACACTCTGGATTATCTGCTTCACACCTGCACCCTGGAAATGTCCGCTACATCTCTAATCCCCGGAAATCTCTTGTATTTGCTGGAGTACGACCAAAAGAAAGGAACCGAGTACATAAAAACCTTAGATGTCTATCTTCAAAACGAGATGAGCATCACCAAAACCGCAGAAGCTCTGTTCATTCACCGTACCAGCCTTATGAAACGTCTGGACAAGCTGATACGCCTGTTGGACGACGATCTGCACAGTCCAAAAACCCGGCTCACTTACCGCCTATGCCTGGCTATGCTGAAGAATGAGGGGATGAAATCTTTCTATTAGATTTCTTTCCGTCCATAATCTTGCAATAAACAACCGCCACCGCCGTACTCACAAACGTCGCCACAATCGCCGGTCCCACGATCGCCGCCGGATTCACGCTTCCATATTGACTGCGGTAGGCAATGATATTCACCGGAATCAGTTGCAGCGATGAGATATTTATAATGAGAAACGTACACATCTCATTGCTCGCCGTTCCCTTCGGTACCGGAGGACGGATGCCTTTTCCGCCTGCACGCACTCCCCCTTTTCGCCGTTCCTCCTCCAGTTCCTCCAGTGCTTCCATAGCTTTTAATCCCCCTTGTGTCAAGTTAGTGACACGAACTTTGTGAAAAATATCTTGTAATAATGGTTTTTTCCTTTCTCTTATTGTTGAATAATACCAAAACAAGAAAATCAATATAATAAAAGCAGGATTTCTCCGTTTCATGAGTTCCTGCTTTCACAATCCACCGCAAAATTCATTATGCCAGTTGTAAATCATTCTCAAGTCTTTCCACTACACTCAATGGCAAATCTAAATCCTCTGCAATTTCCTCTTTTGTCATTTTTCCTCTTTCCAGCATACGCTTTGCTGCTTCAATTTTTTCTTCATTTAAAAGCTGCTCCATGATTTTACTCATAATTTTTCGTCCTTCCTCATCTTTCTTGAAATATCTTGCCCGGTCTGCTAATTCCTTATAATTCATATCGTCTGGATCAGCACAGCTTAAATCGTGCATCAACCGCCCTAATGGTGTATCATCTTTAATCTCTCCGTTTACATATATAATATGTGCTTTATCATTAAACAACGCCCCTGTTTCTTGAATTGTCCTGTCAATATGATAAATCGGGAGATTACCTTCAAGCACATCATTCTCTGTAATAAATACCACATACGTTTCCGCCAGCATTTCCGTATCATCTCCCGGAAGAATGGAATTTGCATCCATTAAACTGCTGTTATATCTCGCACGTTTCGGCTTTGCCCCACTGTCGGCTCGTTGCAGTTCTACATCGTACTGTTTCTTTGACACATCATTTGTCTTAACATCCATTCTGATAGAACGCCCTTGCAGGTTCTTTATTACCGCCTGTACCTGTGCTTCTTTTACAACTAACTTTGCATCATTCATAATAATGCGCAGCATCAGTTCTACCCCTTTGGGATAATCTTCCAGACATTTTGTCATAAATTCGTCATCAAAATAACTCATTTCCTGTAAGCGTTCTAAAAGCAGCTTCTGTTTCTCTTCCCTTTTCTGCTCATTTGTCATATCCTATTCTCCTGTCCTTATAATATCATAAAAACCTTAATTTTTCAATGTTTCCACGCTTTTGTCCTGAAACTTAAAGACAACCTCAACCCGGTTGCCGCCATATACATAAACCGCATCTACAAGCTGTCTGACAACCTCTTTTGTAAGGTCTGTTAGATTTTCTTTTCCTTTTAACAAGTTTAACAAATCAGACTTTTCATCCGGTACTGCTGTTTCTTTTGAATGGCAAGCCCTAAGTTCTGCTTCATATATTTCTATCTGCTTATTGTTATTTTCTTTTTTCTGTAAAAAACAGTCAGCATCAATCTCACCTTTTGCATAGCTTTCATACAGTGAAAAATTGCTATCTGTAAGTTTTTGAATCTGTTCCTGAAGCTGCTCCTTTTGCTCCTGATCCGCCTTGACACGCTCCTGGAACTGATTGTTATATAAATCCTGTAACCTTCCCATTTCCCCTGCCAGCATTGCCTGATTCCTGATTGCTGACAAAACAACTGCTATGAGTTCCGTTTCCTTGACATTCTCCGGGCAACATCCCTCCTGCTTCGTTTCATAGTAATATCTGCAATAATAAGACGCATTTAATCTGCTTCGACGCTGCATATTGTGTCTGCATCCACCGCACTTTACCAATCCCTTAACAGGCGAATCCGCACTTCCCCTTTTTCTCTTTTCTCCCTCACAATATACCGTCTTATCTAAATTTTCTCGATCTGCCAGTTTTTTTATGCTGCTTGTCCGGGCATCCATGCTGTTCACATATTCAAATAATTCCTTTGATATGATTGGTTCATGTGTGCCTTCGCAGACTTCCCATTCATCTTTCGACAGGCATTTCGTTCTTCTTGAACCGACCTCAATAGTTTCCTTTTTGTGAAAAACTGTATTTCCCACATATATCTCATTTTTCAAAATTCTTCCTATGATAGAGCCATTCCACACCTTTTTTTCGCCCTGATATTTCCATTGGTAGGTGCTGCCGCTTTTCACTGCATAGATTTGTGGCGTAGGAATATCTTTCTGGTTTAAATACCTCGCCACCTCCGCCTTAATTCCACATTCTGCATACTTCTCAAAAATCATGCGTACAATAGCCGCCGCTTCCTCATCTATTACTATACGGTTATGGTCAGTGGGCGATTTTTTATAACCAAACGCCGCAAATGTAGCAAGGTATTTTCCTCTCTTCCGCCTTCCCATCAGGTCATTTTTAATTTTAACAGAGTTTTCTTCGCTAAAATAATCATACATCAGATTCTCAAACGCAACATCCATATCTGGTGTCGTTCCTTTATAGTCTTTGCTGTCAAAGCTGTTATTGACAGCGATAAATCGAACATCCAATAATGGAAATATCTTTTCAATGTAATTACCGACTTCAATATGGTTTCTTCCAAAGCGTGAGAAGTCCTTCACAATGATAATGGACACTTTACCGGATTTTACATCTTCCAATAGTTCCTGAACCCCCGGTCTTTCAAAATTTTTACCGCTGAATCCGTCATCTATGTATTCCTTTATCTCAAAACCCGCAAATTCCGGTTTTTGCTCCACAAACTTGCGTAGAATGAGCCTTTGATTTGTGATACTATTGCTTTCATCAACCATATCACCATCTTCTTTTGACAGCCTTAAATACAGTGCCAGAATCATAAACAGCATAAAATCACACCCCCTTTTGCATCCAACTATCAAGAACCGAAAAGCAATCCTGATACCTTAACTTTATTTCCACCCGGTTATCAGTAAAAAGCTCTATTCTGTCAACACAGATTTCTACCATTGTTTCCGTCAATTTCCTTGTATTCTGAAAGCAAAGCCAGTCCGACAATAGTTTTTGCAAAGCCGCCTGACACTTCTTTATCCCTTTTACCTCTTTAGCACAAACATTCTCCTGTTTCCCGCATAGTTCTATTTTCTCATGATAGGTACTTTTATATTGCAGAAATGCCGCCTGTGAGATACTTCCTTCCGCATAATCTGAATATTTCTGCATATACTCTTGCTCCAATAGGTTCTTTGTACTCACAATCTTTTGTCTTTTCCATTCTGTCTGTTTCAGATTTTCTTCAAAGGAATAACGAATATCTTTTTCTATCTTTTTCTTTATCCCTTTTATCAAACTCAAATGCCTGCGTATCGTGCCATACAGAATATCACACAGCAAGTCCTCTGCAATCCACCTTGTATCACATAAATCGCAGTGATTTCTATGAGTACTGCACTTAAAAATCTTGTATTGCTCCTTTACCCCATTGACAGAGCGATAAGCGCCTACCCTGACCATATTTGCCTTACAAGAGCCGCAGAACAGCTTCCCTTGAAATATATTTCTCTCAAATACAACCGTTTGGCGTTCACAGGCAGATTCGGTTTTTTTATCCTTTGTCTGACTTAGTATCTTCTGGACAATCTCAAACATCGACTTTTCAATAATCGGTTCATGGTTATTCTCAATAACAATCTGCTCCTGTTCCGGTACTGGACTTGCCTTTTTCCCCGCAAAAAAGCTCTGCTCTGATTGATGTCTTATAACCCTTCCGATATAAACAGGGTTTTCCAGAAGCCGCTTAATTGTAGAACAATGCCATATTTTCAGCTCTTCTTCCGGCTTCCTATATACACTGCCTGTCAAAGCATATTGCTGTGGTGTATAAACATGGTTATCATACAGCCATCGGCTTATTGCATAATTAGAAATCCCCTCGCCGCACTGTTTAAATATCTCCCGTACAATCGGAGCTGTCTGCTCACAGATCATATAATTCGTACCACTTCCATTCATCTTATATCCATAAGGAATCGTAGCACTGCGATAGAACATCCCTTTTTCCTGTTTCGTCCGAAAGGTGCTTCCTACTTTCTTGGAAATATCCCTTGCATACATCTCATGCATAAGGTTTTTAAGAGAAATAAGCAAAAGTTCTCTGCTGCAATCTGCATCAGCACTATCATACCTGTCAACAATGGATATAAAGCGCACACCTAAGAACGGAAATACCTTCTCAATATAATTGCCGGCTTCTATGTACTCCCTTCCAAACCGGGATAAATCCTTGACAATCACACAGTCAATGATTCCTGCTTTCATATCTGCTATCATCCGGCTAAATGCCGGACGTGAAAAATCTGTTCCTGTTTTCCCATCATCAACATATTCTCTTACTATATTCAGGTCAGGACGTCTACTTATATATTCCTGTGCCAGCTTTCTTTGATTTTCTAAGGAGTCGCTCCCTGTATAGTCACTGTCCACCGATAGCCTTAAATAATCTCCAACCTGATATACTTTGTCAGTTTTCTTTGTTTTAACATAGTTCTTTCTATACCTGTCCGCTGTTCTAGCCATTGATGCCCACCCCCTTCATAGATGCCGGAATGTGCCCAGTAGGATTGCAGGCAATACTACTTGTAATTTTACATAAGGTTTCGTATTCATCCTGATACTTAAAGGTGATCTCAATTCTGTTTTCTTCATAAACAGTAATTTTCTCCACTAATGACAGAACGATACTTCTATCTAACGATGTGATATTTCCTTTTTTCGTAAATGTATCAATCCATTCATTCGCAAACAGTCCTTCTTTAAAAACTGTTTCTATCTCCGCCTGCAATTTTCTGATTGTTTCCTCTATCTCTGCGGACTTACGAGCAAAATTTTCTTTAAACTGCTCATATTCATCTATGGAAATAATCCCTGCCGCCAGATCTCTGTGCAAAGCCATTTCCACCTTCTTACACTGTTCCAGCTCTTGATACTTAGCAAGGATTTCCCGGTCATTCGCCACCACATCATCATAACAGGCTTCATTCTCTTTCATTAAAGTCAAAAGTTCATCCAGTTTGGCAACGTGTTCAATATGCCTTTTGATTGCATCCAGCAGTATATCTTCTACCACTGACTGGTTTATGCTGTGGCGGCTGCACCCTTTTCCTTTATTATAAGTGGCACATATATAGTATATGTTCTGTTTCGCTTTATAACGATTACAACGTCTGACCATACTCCTGCCACATTCCCCACAGAACATCAAACCGGACAGCATGAACAAAGTTTCTTCATCCGGAGATTTACGGGTGTCAAGATTTAAGAGTTTTGCCACATTTTCAAAATCCGCCTTACTGATAATCGCTTCATGGGTATTTTCTTTTACCGCCCACTCTGTTTCCGGCTTTTCTATAACCTTATTCAGCTTATAATTGACTTTTTCACGTTTTCCCTGTTCAAGCACACCTATATAAATCTTGTTCTTTAATATGCGGTTAATAGATACCGCCGACCATTTTGCTTTTGCATTTTTCTGAAAACCGCATTTATAATTTCCCCCAAGTTGTCTTTTGTACTCGGAAGGCGCTGCTACACCAAGTTCATTGAGTTTTTCAGCGATTGCCGCCGAACTCATACCTTTCAACTTCCAGTCGAAAATCTTGCGTACAATATCAGCCGCATATTCATCTGGTATGATTTTATTCCTGTCCGTTTCCAGTTTTTTATAGCCGTATGCAACATGAGCGCCGATATACAGCCCGCTTTCACGCATAACCTCCTGATGACTTCTCACTTTGCCAGATATATCCCGGCTATAATTATCATTTACAAAATTTTTGACCGGAATCAGCAGATTTACATCGCTTTGCGTAGCTGTCAGGCTGTCAAAATGATCCAGTACAGATACAAACCGGACATGATAGGACGGGAAAATTTTTTTCACATAGCGTCCAGAATCAATGTAATCACGTCCTAACCTTGACAAGTCCTTAACAATGACCATATTCACCTTACCATCGTAAATATCCTGGCACATACGCTGAAAACTTGGACGTTCAAAATTAAGTCCTGTAAATCCATCATCTATGTAAACGCTGTCTTTGATACAATTCGATTTTGCCTTTGTACTTTTTGATTTTGCCCTATACCTTTTGATTTTGCCTGCACTTTTTGATTTTGCCCCTATACCTTTTGATTTTGCTTATACTTTTTGATTTTGCCCCGTAGGAAAATCAAATTGTATAAAATTGTAGAAAGCCTGCGGCATCCCGTCAGCCGCAGGCTCCTTTTACGCTTTTATCTCCATCCCGTTCTTGAAAGTGAAGCGGATGTCCTCTCTGCTGTACACCGTGGCGTACTCCACAAGACTGTACCAGTCATCCTCTTTAAATTTCGTGAGCGGGCCGTCCATCTGCTCCAGGCAGGAAACGAACCGCCCGATTTTCTCCCGCTTTGCCTGCCGCTCAGTGATGGCGCTGCCTACTTCCTCCAGCCGAGCCTTTGCCCCGTTGAACCGCTCCGCCAGCCCGTCATACTTTTTCTGATACTCCGTCTGGTCAAGGGCGACGCGGGCGTTCTCGGCCACGCACTGCTCTATCAGCTCCGCCACCACGTTCATCTCCTCCTGCAGCCGCAGGCGCTCCGACTCCAGCTCTTTGGTTCCGAAAAGCGTGTCTTTTATGGAATCGTAATCCTCCCGCACGCCTTCCTTCTCTGCAAAGATGGCATTGGCCGCTTTCAGGAAGAACGCCTGGATGGTTTCCTCATCAAGGTGCGGCGTGCCGCATTTCTCCCCGCCGTCAAATTTGTGGTTGCACTGCCAGATGGTCTTCCGGTACTTGCTGTTGGAGTGCCACACTTTGGAGCCATACCAGCCCCCGCAGTCCGCACATTTTATCCGGCCGGAGAATACGCCCGTGCTGCTCGCCCGGTTCTTCCCGGAATGCCTGGCCGCCATCTGGTGCTGCGCTTCCTCGAACACGGACGGGCTGATGATTGCCTGGTGGTTGTTCTCCACATAATACTGCGGCACCTCGCCCTCGTTCACCTTCTTCTGTTTGGTGAGGAAGTCCACCGTGTACACTTTCTGCAGGAGCGCGTCGCCTTTGTACTTTTCATTCGTGAGGATGCTCTTGACCGTGCTGGATGACCAGACCTCCTTTCCTCCGGGCGAAGGGATGCCTTCCGCCATCAGTAGCTTTGCGATTGCGTGGGGCGAGCGCCCCTGCAGGAAAAGGCCGTAAATCCTGCGGACGGTCTCCGCCTGTTCCTCATTGATGACAAGGTTCCCGTCCTCTCCCCGGTCGTATCCTAAGAACCGCTTGAACGGCACCGTCACTTTGCCGTCCGCGAACCGCTTCCTCTGCCCCCAGGTGCAGTTCTCCGAGATGCTCCTGCTCTCCTCCTGCGCCAGCGAGGACATGATGGTCAGCAGCAGCTCGCCCTTGCCGTCGAACGTCCAGATGTTCTCTTTCTCGAAGTAGCACTCCACCCTGTTCTCCTTCAGCTTCCGGATGGTCGTGAGGCTGTCCACCGTGTTCCTTGCGAAGCGGGAGACGCTCTTGGTGATGATGAGGTCGATGGCGCCGGAAAGCGCGTCCTCCACCATTTTGTTGAATCCGTCGCGCTTTTTCGTGTTGCAGCCGGTTATCCCTTCGTCCGCGTACACGGACACAAACTCCCAGTCCTCGCGCCCGTTGATGTAGTTCGTGTAATAGTCCACCTGCGCCTCGTAGCTGCTCTGCTGCTCCTCATGGTCGGTGGAGACGCGGGCATAGGCGGCCACCCTGCGTTTTTTATAGCTGCCTATCGGTGCAGCCGTGTGCCTGTTCACCGTTGCCGGTATCGTGATCACGCTCTTTGCCACTTCTCCGCCCTCCCTTCTTTGAAATGGAATTCCAGGCTCCCGTCCGGGAATGCCGTGATTTCCTCTATCTGCTCCTCAAACTCCGCCTCGCTGAATTCGTCCAGCCCCATCATGTGCGCGGAAATCTGCCTCAGCTTGTAATCGGTATAGTTCGGGTTATGGCACTCCACATTTTTCCTTTTCTTGCCGATGCAGTACCAGTACACCCATTTTCCCGCACTGTTCACCCGGTGGTATGTATTCCCGCAGGCGGTGCATTTCACCTTCCCCTGGAAGCAGTCCGTGACCGTTGCAATGTGCCTTGGCGGGTCCAGATGCAGGTTCTTCCAGACTTTCGCCTCCCCACCGGCAAGCCGGAATTCGATGTCCCCATTCGGCAGGACAGCCATCCCCAGGACTGCCTTTTCAAACTCCGCCCCATCAAATTTCTGCATCCCAAGCGCCTGCACCGAAATCCTCTTTAATTCTTCTTCGCTGAAATTCACGCTTGTGCAGCTCATGCCTGTTTCCTTTTTGGAGCGGCATATCCAATGCACGTAAGTCTTCCCTTTGTGGGTGCCTTTCTTCCGTGTAAAGCAGTTCCCGCAGATGCCACATTTTATTTTCCCCGTAAAAGGGTAGGTGGGATTCACAAGCCCCGCCCGCCGCTCCATCTCCGCCTGGACCTTTGCGTAAGTTTCCCGGTCAATGATGGCTTCATGGCAGTCCGCCATGTAATACTGCGGCAGCTCCCCGCAGTTCTTCACTTTCGTTTTTGTGATCGGGTCCGCCATATAGCATTTCTGCCGCCTGATGTCCCCGGCATAGACCTCGTTGAAAATGAGCTGCCGCACCGAGGCTTCCTGGAAGCCGTTGCCGAGCGTGGTGCGTATCCCCGCCCTGTTCATGCTCCCCGTAATCTCCCGCAGGGGAACCCCGTCAATGTACATCTGGAACATCCAGCGGACTGCTTCCGCCTCTTCCGGGATGATGACATATTTTTTCTCCTCCTCATCATACCGGTATCCGAGGATGTGCTTGTTCGCCGTCCCGATCTCGCCGGACTGGAACCGCTTCCTGACTCCCCATTTCACGTTTTCCGAAATGCTCCGGCTCTCCTCCTGTGCAAAGGATGCCAGGAGCGAGAGCATAAGTTCCCCGTCCTCTGAAAGCGAATTGATATGTTCCTTTTCGAACCGCACCTCGATGCCGAGGGATTTTAAGTGCCTGACCGTCTCCAGAAGATCGACCGTGTTCCTTGCGAAGCGGCTGATGGATTTTGTCAGGATAATGTCAATCTTCCCATCCTCACAGTCGGCGAGCATCCTTAAAAATTCGCCGCGCCTGGCCGTCCCTGTCCCGGATATCCCGCAGTCTGCGTACACTCCTGCATATTCCCATTCCGGGTTGCCCTGGATGAATGCGCTGTAGTAGCTGACCTGTGCGGAAACGGAATTCATGAGCCGCTCCGTGTCCCTTGAAACACGGGCATAGGCGGCCACCTTTTTCCGCCCTGCCGGCGTGGGTAAGACCGACTCTATTCTGCTGATTTTCTTCAATGAAACCACTCCTTTCCGCTACCATTCATCACTCTGAAACGCAGTTATTGCAAGGGTTTTCCCGCTAATAATGTACCCAGAACTGGCCGGTGTTTTTTAAGCAGTATTGTATCAATTTCCCGGTATTCCTCCTCGGTGATGGCGCCTTCTTCGAGCATCGCCCGTGCCACGGCAAGCGACATCCGGTAGCGCAGCTCCGCACGGAACTCCTTCTCACTCATCCCCGCCGCCCCCTTTGAAACGGGTTCTGATATAGCACTCATGGGAGCAGTATTTCCGCCCGGCGTTGCCGTAGGCCGTGAACGGCTGCCCGCACCCGGCGCAGGTGAAGGAATAGACCGCCCTCTGCCTTATCTGGTCCGGATGGCCGTGCCACCATTTCT
Source organism: Clostridia bacterium (assembly GCA_910574255.1). GTDB lineage: Bacteria > Bacillota > Clostridia > Lachnospirales > Lachnospiraceae > Laedolimicola. The sequence continues at coordinate 102,072 of CAJTAK010000008.1, read as the reverse complement.
CCCGGCACTCCCTGGAGCAGAACACCCTTTTTTTCATGCCTTCCGGCTGCCTCAGGACCTTCCCGCATTCCCGGCAGAAGCCGTCCTCCGGGCAGCCGGCCGCCCCTTCCTTCCCTGCTGCCGTTTCCCCTGCCAGCCCGTTCCTCCTGCAGAAGCTCCGCACCGTGTCCCTCGGCAGCCCCATCTTCCTTGCTATCACTGTATATCCATCGCCCGCCGCCCGCAGGCCCGTAATCTCGCTTTTCTGTTCCTCCGTCATGAAAAACACACCTCCTGCCATATGCCACCGCAGGGGCGGGAACCGGACGGCCGCGCTGGTATTTTTTCTGCGGCCTCCCGCCGTGCGGAAAAATAGCTTTCACATACAGACCACGGAAACAGGGGAACTGAACCCCCTGAAATCAAAAAATGGCCCACGACATTTTATGTGCCGTGGGCTTGTCACTATTCACGCCGGCCTTTACGCCATGGCGCGCCTCCCGTTTAGCTGCCACACATCGTGGCTCTTGATCTGCCGGACGGCGGAGGATACCGTGTTGGCATGGCCGTGCTTATGATAGTAGGCCGTCCCCTTCGTGTGCTTGTGGTAGATGCGGACCGGATACCGATCATAGGAAAGTTTCTGGACAATCCAGCAGTGTTTGGTGCATCTGGACTGGATCTCAAAGAAGTCATCCGTCTGGCGGATGAGCCGGAAGTACGGGGAAGTGAGAAGTGTGCGTTCTCTTGCAGTGAACATCAGCATCCCTCCTTCCGCCGCCCCCTGCGTGGCAGGCGGGCTGTTTCCATAAACTGTTTTTTCATAGGCGTGTGCCTCCTTTATTTTTCTGCCGCCGTTTCCGGCAGCGCCCCTTTGGGGTAGTGCCATGTTAAATCAGAACCGGGGGATTATCCACTCATTTCTGCGCCATAAGATGCACAAACTTTCCATCCGTTTCCTGTGTAGTTTACACCCACTAAAAAACGGGCCCGCGGCACATAGGAAAATGCCGCGGGCCCTGCTGTCTGTATTTATATCCGGCTGGCGTAATCAAGCGAAATCCACCCTGCGTTGGATTTTAGTTTCCCCCACCTGGAGGCGCCTTTCCCGTCCGCTTCCTCAACAATGGTAAATACACCCACGCCGGTCACCTTCCCTGTTTTTGGCTTATCCGTGCCGGGCCCCTGCCTGATGTTCAGGTCGGGGATGGACACCCGCACAAGGTACGGCTGGAGTGCCGCCGCTTTGGTGTACAACGCCTTCCCCGATTCATCGAACACGGAATGCCCCGAATTCTCATCTGCGCACTTCTTGGCATTCTCCAGCGACTTGAACGCCCCTTTCTGCGAGGAGGCGTCCGCCCACGACTTCCGGACGCGGTACCAGGCTTCGGTCTCTGCGGGAGCAGGCTTTGGTGCGCCTCCCGCCGTGCCGAGGATGCCTTTCAGGATGGAGAGGATTTTCCCACCATAGCCGGCCCCCGCCGCCCATCCTTTCCCGGCCGGGTTCTCCTTCTGCCCAAGCCACTCCGCATATTCTGCACAGCCCCTCGTGACATACTTGAAACGCGGGTCAATACAGGCGTTCTTCAGCGCATCCGTGGAGGCGTAGGCTTTCAGGTGCTGCACCTGCGCCCGGATGCCGAGCTGCGGCGTGCCAAAGGAATTCCCCTTCATCCCGTTTGAAGTCACGCCCATGCCGCAGAAATTGTTCTGGGAAAGCGTGACCGCAGAGCCGGAAAAAGTAAAGTCCACCTCGATTTCCGTTACAGTCCCATCCACAAACTTGTATTCAATTTTCATTCAGATTTCCTCCAGTCTTGAAATTTGGTTAAACAGTTTTCAAGACCGGAGGGGCGGCGCACGACCCCTGAATGGCAGGGGATATCCATGTTTCAGGGTGCAAAAAAAGCGCACCCGCACAATGGCAGGCACGCCCTTGGTAAAAATAATGTATTCTTTTATGGTCTGTTTTGGAAAAAGATAGAAATATGTCGAATAAAAAAATGCCGCGGCCCCCTTGGGAGAAGCTGCGGTATGTATAGAAAAAATATGATGTCTGGCCGTGGGTATCGGGAGCCAGTTCCCTGCTCGTGCCATGCCCATGGTGTCCCCTTTCCTGGGGACAGCATTTCGTTCCGGCTTCCCCGGCAGCCTGCCGGTGCCTCCCGTGGGAAAGCCCTGCAGGGCCGTTCCGCGGGATGGCCTGTCCTTTCTCTGAACAATAGAAAACACCCAGCATAGTGCAGCCGTCCGGCTGCTTTTATCGGGTGTCTATGTCATCTGTATCCTCTTAGGTGATTTCGTCCCGCCTGTCCTACAGGCGACATTTTCTTATAAAATGATTTGTGTTTTCTTCTTTTTAAGATAAAAAGGTCGTACTGCAATCCACATTTATTGTGAAACGCAGTACGCTATCCAATATGTATCGCATTCCTTTTACCATTTTTTAATGTATTGTGGAAATTTCCAGCACCAGCTTCCCCCAACGACATTCAATGCCTTCGCTGTTCCATCTGATTTTACTATTTCCTATAAAAAAAACCGATAACCGCATTTTCTTATTTCTGCGTGTTACCGGCTCTGCGTCTGTGCGTCTGGCTCTTTGATAACGGACATATTCATTTGTTGAACTCTGATAAGTGTTTCTTGCCTACATTTGGGACAATATAGAGGAAAATTTTCAAGTATAGTATCTTCACGTAATTTCAATCTTGTTTTACTCCCACAAACAGGACATAGTAGCCATTTTTCAATTTTCATATTGATACCTCCTATTGTTCCTTTTCCATGTCTCTGAAAAATCCAGTTGTCAGTAATCCAATAGCACATACGATCATACCGGTTGGAATTAAAACGTAATAAATCGTACCGCTAAATCCATCAAACAGAAATCCATATACAATCTGTCCTATTGGCTGAATACATAGGGTAATCGTAGATGTATATGCCATAACTTTTCCAATTAAATGATTCGGTGTCTTTTGCTGTATGAGGGAAACAGCAAAAATAGAAAAAATGCTTACTATAATCTGCATACCGCAAAATGAGATAACATTGACTACATATACTGCAATTGCATTGATTGGCAAAAGAAACGCTATACCAGCCGGGATAATAAATACTCCAAGAGATGCAAGCAACAGCGATAATTTACCTGTTTTCAATTTTCCAGTGAGAAGTCCGGCTGCTATACTCCCCAGAATTGTTGCAATTGCCAATGAACTTTCCGCAGCACCATAAAACTTTGCATTTAGCCCAAGAATAGTACGCACGATATAAGGCAAACCGACTATGGTAATACCCATTACAAAAAATCTTGATATGGAAGCTAATAATAGCATTTTTACAATATCCGGCTGTTCCCTAAAAATAAACCGCACACTTGATGTAATGTCCTGATTAATCATAGAAAAAACATTCTGGTTATTAGTCAAATGTTCATAACTCAATTTTATAAAACACTCGAATAAAGCAGTAATAAAGAAACAAACAATGCTTGCATACATGACAGGTTTTAAGCCAAACACAGAATATAATATACTGCCAAGCATCGGTGCAACAAGATAGGATAGGGAAGCTACTTGATTTACAACAGCGTTCCCTTTTGTAATGTTATCACCTGTCAACATTGTAGGTATACACGCCTGCACGTTAGGGGTTTCAAAAGCCCCCAAAACAGATAATATTACAAGCAAAACGCTTATAACGGTAAGATCATTCCTTCCGGATAACAAAAGCACTGCGCATAAAACAGATATACCTGACAATGTATCCAGTACAACCATAATATTTCTTCTGTTTGACCTATCAGAAAGAATACCTCCAAATGGCGACAATAAAATAGTTGGAATCGTTGCAATAGACAATATTCCTGCAAATATAGTTGCCGAACCAGTTACATCCAGTACGTACATAGACAATGCAAGTTTCAGTATAAAATTTCCAAATAAAGAAGTCGCCTGTCCTAAAATAAGAAGAGTAAAATTTTTAGTAAATAATTTTTGTGTCATAGCTTATTTCCTCCTTTTGTTGAGATATCTGTAATAAACTTTTCTGCAATAGGCTCCATATTTTCATCCATAAGCGGCAGTCCCATTACAGAAAGCACTTCCACAATGAAGCGATACTTATGATGAATTTCTTCGGCAGTAGCAGGATAGACCGATGGCATAAGCCAAAAGTTAATAAGTGGAAGAAGTTCAGAAAGTTCTTTTGCGTATTCCGTTTGAATAGAGCCATCCTGTCTGCCTTCTTCTAGCATTTCAAACCATAAAGGTGTTAATATCCGCCTGTTCTCTTCAACTGCTGTTGCTAAAATGCGCGGGTCTTTGAGGATAGAGATTGCTTGTAAATTTATGTAATTACGATCTGTATCTGATTGATTGAATATAAGCAGCTCCCTGATTTTCTGTAAACCGTTCAAGTCTGTACGTTCTTTGACTGCTTCAAAAGGATTGTTTTCAAAAAACATTTGATTACCTAATGCGTGTATGACTTCTTCTTTACTTTTAAAGCAGTGGTAAAACATACCCTTTGCCCCACCTACGGCTTCCATAATGTCAGAGATTGATGTTTCCTCATACCCTTTTGACATAAATAATTTTTGTGCCGCATCTAAAATTTCTGTTTTCCATTGTTGTGGGCTTTTTTTTACTGGTCGTGCCAATTTATAATGACCTCCTTTGTATGGTAGTTAATGACCTTTGGTCAAAAACTATCATACAATAATATCTGGATAAAGTCAAGAATTCGATAGAAAAGATACATGGGGAATTTCCCTGTCATAGGTATTTAGGAAGATGCGTATAACTGGCGGTCTTTCCCTTGCTTATGGTTTCTGCTTCTTTGCCATACAGGAGCATATCCGCATGGTTTGTACTGAATATGCAAGCAACAGACCATTGTTATTCTCTTCCTTTTTCTCCAAAGACACCACAGAGGCGGAATTTACATGGAAACCAATTCTATATTATATCTGCTGATGGGCAAACGGATGATCGGCGTCATGAACAAAATCAGAAAATAAACCAAAAGTCCAGTGTGTCTTCCAACAGACTGGAGGCTCTCCGCCTGTCGGAAAACACATGGTTGCTCATTGACTGCTACATCAACAAGTTAAACGTACTCAGTTCACGTTATGGAATGTCTATTTACCTATTATTTATCCGAATGCAGAGAACTGCTCTTAAGCAAGTTACTGTTTTTAGGAGTGAGGGAAATGGTGCAGAAAAAGAAATTGTGAATTGCGGAACATAAAAAAGGACTACTTACGCAGCCCCTTTTCTCACCTTAACTATTTTCCATTCCATTTTTATCATTTGTAAAAGCCGTCCTTAAAACACAAAAAAGATATAACTTTCAAGTCTATGTATTGCTAAGAATCCCGTATTTACGGATTTTGTAGGCTTTCCGAAATTTTATCCGCTGAGAACTAAGACACCTTTGGATGCCAAAGTTATAGTTCTTTTTATTTTCCTTTTGTTTAATGCTGTAAATACAGCATTCTCAAATTTATCCGTATCTTTATCACCTATATACTTACCAAATTCTAATATCTTTATCACATCCTTTTTAATATAACACCCCCTTTACAACTTTTCGAGCCAAAATGACGCACAAGGTATTTTCTGAACATACAATAAGTTTGCACACTAAATATACGAAAGGGGGCGACCTTGTACATCAAACTTATTATACAACGAAAATAATATAATTGGTAGACTGTATTGATATTTTTACATTTATTTTAAAACGTTTTCTAGTAAAGCATAAAGAATTGTCTCTGATTCAACGTTTGAGTAATGGCGAATATAGAACCTATACTCCGGCACAAGACTTAGAATGTATAAAGGTATTTCATAGATATCCTCCGGCTTATGATAGATGCATATTGCCAATTTGGGTCTATATTTTTGAATAGTCATCTGAGCACCCTTCAAAGCTTCCAATTCACATCCCTCAACATCCAGCTTAATAAAAGTTGCTCGCTCGCCATTTAAGACCTTATCGATAGAAGTCACCTCGATAGTATCCGTTCCATCATTCACCACCTTAGACCCTGCTGCCTTGTGCGCAAACCGCAGAATCGTATTTTCACTATACAGTCCCTTCGGAATCAATTCAATTCTCTCAATATGATTATCTTGAATCCTTTTTTGACAGGTTATTGCTGAATAACGACTTGGCTCAAAAGCTACAATTCGTTTATATTCCGTCCCATACCAATCAATGAAATCAGTACATGTCTTACCATCAAAAGCTCCCCCATCAATGTATACTTCTTCTGGATTTTTTGCCAGATAAGGAAGATCAAAATATTGAATCCCCGTCATACCCATAATTCTTCTATATCTTGGATAGTACAGATTTTCTCGTTGTACACCAGTACGAAGTAATGATCCATAAATGTCTAATCCATACCGAGATGAAGCAATAATCACTATGGCATCCCTGTAGTTCTCACAAATCTCTACTGAAGAATAAACCGGCAGACCATCAATAATGGTTCCTTGCTTCTCAATATCATTATCTCCATAAGCAATAATATTTTTCCCATAACCGTAATCTCTAAGCACTCGATAAGCATAGTGCCCTAAAAATCCAGCACCAAAAATAATAATATTTACATTATCTGGGAACCCCGCAATATATTCGAACAAATCTGTAAATTTGTACTGGTGCAAAGAATATACCTTATTCAATAATTCTTTCTTATCTCCTGTGATTGCGTACTTCAAACGAATATCAAAGAGTTGTCTTGACTCTTCATCCCCCAATGCCTCATAGACTTTTATCAATTCCTGAAACACTTCTTTTATCTCCCTTTCTTGAATTTCATAGTATAGAACAACGATCCATCAGTTACTGGCATCATTTATTTTTAATACTAATTCCGCAACTTCTCGTAGAACGCCTTCTCCACCTTTTGCCTTAGCAACATAGACAGCTATAACCTTTACATCTTCTATTGCATCTGCAGGACAACAGCCCAATCCCACCATGGATAGTGCCTCAACATCGTTCAAATCATCTCCAATATATGCCACATTCTCTAAGCGGATATTTCGTTCTTCACAGATATGCCTAATAAACGCTAGCTTATTATTACATCCCATCTCTAGGATATCTAGTTTCATCTTTTCCGATCTTCGTTCAACCAGCTTCACGTTCTCACCAGTGATAACTCCCGTCAAAACCCCATGCTCTCGCAACAATGCAAATCCCATTCCATCCCGAGTGCTGAATTTTTTCAATTCATCTCCATTCTCAGAATAGTACATACCCGCATCGGTCAAACAACCATCACAATCTGTCAAAACCATTTTTATAGGAGTCCTGACATCCCTTCGTTGCTGTCTTTCACTATTTTTTTTCTTACCATATGATCGGAAGACCAAAGGTCCTGAAAAACACTTATCATCCCAATCAAGTTCTCGAATGACAGATTCCAGTTCCTCTGCCGTGACACCTAAACCACTCAACTGTTCCTTATTTTCTATGAAGCAGCACTTCCAGTATTCAGAATCTATAGTATTTCCAGAAAAGGTCTGCATTTCACCGAAAGATCGAATATCTGTCAGACCACATCTTTCCATAACGCTTGGTGTTTGTATAGCACAGTTCCACTTCCCGGTATCGTTGCTAACTACAGTACTATATGTGAGCATTACATGCTTATAAGCATCGCTGCCCACATATCCAAATAGCTGAGGGTAAACTGCATCTTCCATAAACAGAATACCTTCAGGTTTTAAATTAGCCTCACACAAGTGTGCGACCACATCCGCCCAATCCGATAAATGTTCAAACAAAAAACGAGCGTGTATCAAATCATATTGTTCCTTCTCATAGCAGGGAGTATGAACATCAGAAACATATGTCTTTAGATTAGTACAATCATGATATCTTTGATTAATCTGCTTAATGTTTTGAGGATTCAAATCGACGGCATGAACTTCTCCTCTCTGAAACAAAGATGCCATAAAAGAAGCTATGGATCCCATACCTGCTCCTAGTTCCAAACACTTACAGTTCTCTGGCAATTTCAGAGACATAATAGCTTTCTTCGTTGCATTGTCATTTACGATTTCACGCAGGAATCTTCTTTTAATAATTAGGTCTTTCATCTGTCACCTCATCTTATAGCTCAACCGATCGAATGGGATATTTAACCATGCGTTTGAGCCTCTCCTTCCATACTTTTTCATAATATGCATCAAATGATTTTGGATAGTAATCAAATCCGATATAGGGAACTGAGCCAAGATCAAAAAGAAACCACTTAGACTTTTCCTGGTTCCAAACGAAATTTGCTGGATGTATATCCAAACGTACTCCATTGGTAACTTGAGCACACTGAATCAACAAAAACATCTCCCGCAAGGAATTTATTTTAATGTCATCTAACTGTCTAACCACCAACAACTCATGCCCAGTCATCCCAAAGATATATTCCCTAACTAACTCTTTCGTCTTTATATCAAATGCAATGGGAGTCGGAATGTTCTTCGAAAGTTCAGAATTCTTTAAAATCTGAAAATTCTTCCACTCCTCCTCATTAGCAAACAAGAATGCTGCATAATTCATCGGAATTTTCGTCACAGTTCTATCCGAAGTCCTCTTAATCACTCCATATGCCCCTATCCCACAAGAAATATCGTTTGATATGTTTTCTAGGGGCACGATTCGATACAAATAAGTAATACTTAGTTCAGCCAATTTAATAATCAGTTGAGATGAAACATTCTCTGAAGAATAGTACCAACTATCAAAGGCATAATTCAACATTGGACATATATTTTGAATCCGAAGTATGCAATTAACGAACTCTGCTCTGAAGAAGGAATCTATGTCGTGATACTGCTTTTCCACATAATCACGAATATTGATATAAGACTCAATAAAGGAGTCACTGTGAATTTGGATATTGACTTTTCGAAGATTCTCCATTTCTTCCCATATACGACCAATCACAGATTCCACATCATTACCTTTATAAGACGAACAATAATATCTCGCATCATTACGAACACATGTCAGAAGTATTCGATTCTTCATTTCTTCAGATAAAGTACGAAAAAAGAAAATATTTTTTTCAATTTGTTTTTTTTCCACACTTACTCCTTATTTGGGTACATGAACGGGTTTTGCCCCGATGGTCTCAGTTTTTCCGAACTCATAGATTTCATCAAATCTAGTTTTCATTATTCCAAGATTCTTGCTGATTTCCACTGCTTTCTCAGGCGTAATAGAAGAAGACATAGGAAATACACGCAATCCGCTAATAGACATGCCTAAGTGGTTCTTACCACACTGTGGAAGAAAACCTAGCACATATTTACTGTATTCATGATCTCCTTTACAAAAGAACTCAAACAATCGATAGACATAATTATTGACTTCTTCGTTAGAATTCATGGTTTGTACCTGAGCAAATGCCAACTCTCGGTATGACGGAAAAAAAGAGCCTGCAAATGCCATAGAAAAAGGGTTCAAACATTCAAATCCGTACTTGCACAATTCTCTTCGAAAAGTTGCCGCAACAGTCATCAAATTTGCAATGTAATACTGGAAACCTTTCACTCCGATGCTCTGTAATGCTGCCCATGCGGAAAATATTGATCCAGAGGTTCTAGAATGCTCGATGGTATGATGCTGAAGGAAATTGTTTCCATAGTCCCTTCGTTCCAGTCGTTTAATTGAAGATTTAAAGATAGAATGAAGTTCCGCTCCATTACGAACTAAAAACAGGCTTGAGATATATGGTGTAAAGCCAGTTTTATGGAAGTCAATTCCCACAGAATCCGCATAACGGCAAGTGGCAACTAAATTAGACAACTTTCGAATTCTTGTCAAGACATCAGTTTCAATTTTTAACACATTCTCTTCATCATCATAGCATTGAAAAAAAAGCCATGCCCAAGTTATAACCATATCATAATGAATATATGGACGATATCCTAAATCTGCCTCTCTCGATGTAATAATGGGCAACATTTTCTCTAAATCATCGGAGCTATTATTTAAAGTATTACCCCCATTAATAATAATCGCCGCAATTGGATTTCCCTCATCCACCAACCTATTATATACAGCTGCAAATTCAGAAATATTGATAGTTCCATACTCATCAGTAGGAATTCGAATGCTATTCTCGGTTCCAATTCCTAATAGCGAACAAACAGTGTCTAAGGAATAGTGACTCTCATCGGATGAAATGACAACAGGTTCTTTTTTTCTAGCAGATGTAAGTCCATGAAGAGCATTTCCTGGTACAGCTCGGTTTAATCCCAGTTTTACAGCATAAGTAAGACACCCCTTTCCTCCAAATGTAAAAACACCGTCGCTTTCTTTCTCATTCCAACCTACTAAACGACTCATTTGACGAACAATCTGTTTTTCCATCTCTTGGGATCCAGAACTTACAAAATCCCACAGAGGATTAGGGTTATATATATTGGCGATGCAAGCTGCTGCCATGGAATCAATGGCTGCTGGAGGATTAATATTATGTAAGACAGAACTCGAATTCCATCTCAACTGTCCTGTTAAGGCATCGACAAGACCGCGCATTACAACCTCCGACTTATGCCCACAAAATGGAATACTTTCAAAATTTTCTAGCAGTTTTGCATCAAATTGCAGCTTCCCAAAATATGAAAACCCCTTTGACATTCTCTGAGATAATAAATCATGAACATAATCTAGTTGTTCAACTAGTACTTCAAAATTTCCATCATCTTCTTCGAGAAAGTGCTTATTAAAATCACTCATAATGGCTCACTCCCCCTTAATAGTTAACAATACTGTTATAGATAAATTCTGCTGATAGCTTCTCATATGCCAGAATATTGTCTAAGAAAGCCGGTTTAAAATATCCATGAAGGTTAAATGCACGAAATTCTCCAATAATTCCTTTCTGAACCATAAGTTCACTTAACATCGTGCTTACTCCTCCATAAGCCAGATGATCTTCAATAACTACTATGCATCTCGCATCTTTAATGGAATCAATAATCCCTTGTTCATCCCACGGAACAATAGTTCTCAAATTTAAGAGTGTAACTGTCTTTCCAGTCGCTTCCAGCATCTCCTTCACCTTCATAGCTGTAGAAAACATGATTCCGTATGTGATAACAGTATAATCTAATCCTTTGCCGATAATCTCTGCCTTGCCTATCGAGAATGGTTTATGAACATAATCAGTCTGGGTGTCATTGTACCTCAAGTAACAAGCATTTTCCTCTTCCATAATTATACGCTCCATCTTTATCATGTCATCGTTATCTGCAGGAGCATATATATGCATTTCAGGAATGCAATGCATTAGAGCAATATCCTCAATACACTGATGGGTTGCACCGTTTTTCTCTGATAGAAATCCTGCTGCTGTACCCACTAACTTCACATTTAACTTCCCATATCCTATATCGGTACGAATAAACTCGAAAGCTCTCATGAGCAGAAAACTTGCCATGGCATGAACCACCGGTACACGACCTCTGAGAGCCAGACCAGTGGCAATCCCTACCATGGTCTGCTCTGCAATTCCTACATCCAGATAATTCTCCCTGATATCATCCATGATGTAATAAATTGGTCCCATATTCTCTGCCGTGAGCACAAAATATTTATTATTTTTAGCAATCAATTCTTTTAGAACATCTCCGTAACGATTCATACTTTTCACCTTCTATTCTCTGCTAGTTCACGAATCATTTTCTCATACTGAGTTTCATCGTATTCCATGTACCACTGTTCCCAATCACCCTCGATGGATGGAATACCTTTTCCCCGAACAGTGTCCGCAATAAATACATTTAATGAATGGTTACCTATGCAAGATTTTTTAAATGCCACATCCATCTCTTCAAAATTATGACCATCAAAGGTTACGACATTCGCACCAAAACTTTTAAATTTTTCTTCCAAAGAATCCAATGGAATAAGTTCTTCAGTAGGGAAATTTGCTTGAAAATGGTTGCGATCTATAATGACACAAAGATTAGATAATTTTTTAGCATTCGCCATCAACACAGACTCCCAATTTGTTCCTTCGTTCAATTCTCCATCACCGACCATAACATATACACGTCTTGAATCGCCCATTATCTTCAAATCCAAAGCGATTCCCGCTGCAATGGCTATTCCGTGTCCCAACGATCCGCTATGGATATTGATTCCTGGTATCATCGCATTAGGATGCAGATACAAATTATCTTCTACCGTATTATAATTATCAAATCTAACTCCATCAATAATCCCTAAACTCTCCAACACCGCATACTGTGCCGGCACAGCATGCCCTTTAGACAAAAGGAAGTACCCTTTCTCGTTATTCGCAGATACCCGACCTGAATAGTATAAGTAAACAATCACATCTACACAAGAAAGTGCGGAACCAACAAAACACCCCTTCATTCCCAACTTTACAATCCTTGTTCTGCAAGAATATGCTACTTCTTTCATTACATTTTCGTTAACCATATTAGTTTCCATCCTTATTTCTTAGTTATCATCAATATAGTCTATGCCAATTACCACGCTGTCCAGCCACCATCAACAATCAAGTTATTGCCTGTGTAATAAGTGGAAGCATCTGAAACAAGATAGATGATTGCTCCATCCAATTCACTAACATCCGCCATACGTCCAATTGGAATACTTCTATTATAATTCTCCAAAAATCTTGAATCCTGATGATTAAAGACACCAGAAGGTGTCAGACAATTTACACGTACTTTCTTTTTAGCCCAGTAAACCGCTAAGTATTTGGACAGATTCAGTAGTGCTGCTTTTGAAATTGAATATAAACAAGGCTTATTCCACTCTTCTCCATCGACATTCTTATAGTCATAGATTTCAGGATGAGGAGATAGCATACCATAGATAGAGCACATATTTACAATGCTTCCATATTCATTTCTTGCCATCTCAGAGCCAATAATCTGACAACACAAAAAAATACCTTTAACATTTACTTCCATTATCTTGTCATAGGTATCCTCAGATATTTTCTCAAAAGGACCTGTAACATCGCCAGTAGAGTTAGGCGGAAAGTCCAGTGCTGCATTATTAATTAGAGTAGTAGGAATTCCAACCTCCTCTTTTACACACACCAAAGCATCCTCAATCTGCTTTCGCTTTGTAATATCCACATTATAGTAATAAAGATCATCATATTTTTCCAGAAACTCTTGATTTATTTTCAAATCAAAAATAACAACTTTTGCTCCATACTCTATAAGAATCCGTGAAAATTCTTGTCCAATCTGACCGTTACCACCAGTAATAATCACAACTTGATTATCTAAATTAAACAAATCTCTCATTTATTTTATCTCCTTCCAACGAAAAGGTTCTTCTGCTTTCAAATCGCTCAAAATAGTGCGACCAATAAGGGACTCAATGCTACCTGGAGAAATGTGACCCGCAGGGGTTTTTACACTGATATCCTGTGCTGTAAGTACGGTTCCCTTGACGATATCTCGGCTAGCATACAAACTTTTTCCAAGCTTTATCTTCGCAGCTTCTTCAAATTCGTATCTTCTCTTTTCGCTCTTTCCCAACATAAAATCAATTTTCTGAAGTGACTCGACCAAATTCTTCATCTCGCTAGGATTCAGAGAAATTTTGTGGTCACCTCCTGGTAAGTCCTTGTTAAGGGTAAAATGTTTCTCAATAATATTAGCTCCCAACGCACGTGCAATCAAAGAAGCCTCTATCCCAATATCATGCCCTGAATAGCCAACCACGACATTCGTATATCGTTCTAGTAAAACCAAAATGCTTCTAAGGTTGTATTCTTGTATTTCAGGTGGATACTTGCAGATGCAGTGTAAAAGCCCAACATCTTGCTGATACTTTATCGCCACCTTATAAGCCTGATCTACATCTTCAAGAGATGCACATCCTGTAGAAATAATTAACGCATCTGCCTTTTTACTTGCATATTCGATTAGAGGGATATTATCAATATCCGAGGATGCAATTTTATAATTACGAATTCCTATAGAATACAACAAATCCACACTTTTCACATCGAAAGGAGTAACAATCAAGTCAATATCTAGTTCACGACAAAGATCACGAATTGCACAAAAATCCAATTTACTGAGTTCTAACGCTACCCTATGTTCTCCATAGGTCATACCAAAGCTATCAGCACCAGTATATGGTCTTTGCGCAAACTCCTTTGTAAAAAGACTATCATTATCTCTCTTTTGAAATTTCACGGCATTAACTCTACAATACTCCTTCGCAATCTGAACCATCCTCAAAGCAGTATCCAAACTACCTTGATGATTATTACCAATCTCAGCAATTATGTATGGAGGAAAATTCTGATTCATCTGTTTCTTATCTATTTGCATATTCATTCCCCATTTATTTAGCAAATCTAACTGTAATATAAAGCAAAAATATTTATGTTTTATATTTTATAGTATCATGTAATCACACAAATAACAAGTAATAAATTACAAAAAATATCAAAAAAATACTACTAGCAATACAGAAACACAAATGCTACTGCATTATTTAGTAGTATTATTACATATATATACTTACTTCTAAAAAAATTAAGTCGTTACTGTCGAATAATTTTGAAGAACTTGGATTTCCCCATCTTTAATTCTGCAATACCTGTCTTAATCTCAATAGTCTTGGTATCGATTATTCTCTCGCCATTAAGTTGAGCACCACCTTGCACAAACACACGACGAGCTTCCCCCTTCGACTTATAGTAACCACCTTGAACCAATGCAGCAATAATCTGCTCACCATCAGGATACTCTTCATTAGTGGAGATTGTCAGTACAGGTGCATTTTCAGGCATTTGATTATGCTGATACACAGCCTTAAAGCGTTCTTCTGCCTGGTCAGCACATTCCTTACCAGCATACAACTCGGTAATCTCATGAGCCAGAAGCATTTTAATATCACGAGGGTTAGTTCCATTATCCAAAGCTTCCTGCAGATATGCAACCTTGTTAGGATGTACATCAGTGCACAAATTGTAGTATTTAATAATCAGACCATCTGGAATCTTCATAACTTTCTCAAAAATCACTTCTGCAGGCTCACTTATACCGATGTAATTGCCCAGACTTTTACTCATCTTCTCTACACCATCAATGCCTTCTAATAGGGGCATAAACAAAGTCAACTGAGGATCCTGACCATAATCTTTTTGGATGTTTCTTCCCATCAAGATGTTAAAGGTCTGGTCTGTGCCACCCAACTCAATATCCGCTTTCACAGCAACAGAATCATATGCCTGCATCAAAGGATAGAAAAATTCATGGACAGATAGAGGCAAGTGATTGGTATAGCGGTTATTGAAATCATCTCTCTCTAGCATACGTGCTACAGTGCACTTTGCTGCCAACTCGATAACATCGCCAAATGTCATCTTGCTCAACCAGTCGCTGTTATAGTATACCTCTGTCTTGCTACGATCAATAATTTTAAAAATTTGTTCCATATAAGTATTAGCATTACGCTCAACATCTTCTCTGGACAACTGTTTTCTAGTCTTAGATTTTCCGGTAGGATCACCAATCATACCCGTATAGTCACCAATTATGATAATAGCAGTATGACCCATATCTTGAAGCTGTCTAATTTTGCGCAAGACAACAGAGTGACCGATATGGATGTCAGGAGCAGATGGATCCAAGCCAAGCTTGATTCTAAGAGGTCTGTTTGCCTGCCTTGCATTATTAAGCTTTTCACGGATTTGGGGAACAGCAGTATGCTGCGCTACACCTTTCAGCATAATAGCAATCTGATCTTCAATATACTTTTCTTCCTTTGTCATAGCACCAAATCTAAACTCAGCTTCTTCAGAAGTCAGTATTCCAAATTCTGCATTTACACCAAATATCACCTTAAGCAATGCAACCAGTTCATTACAGGCTGCATCAATAGTTTCTTTGATACTGTTAAATCCATCAATAGGAAAAATGAAGTTTGTAGATTCCTCACCAATACGACCTGCCGGCATCTGTCTCCACAGCCAACGTCTGGTTCGAACAGATGTTCCCGTCGCATACACTGGTTCACCTTCAACCAACTTGTCACCCTCATACTGATTCTCATCACTCTTGCAATCATCCAAAGTTGCAAGCCGGATATACAGATCCTCCGTCATGGTGTCAATATCATGCACGCCAACCGGAACCCGATACTTAACAGAAATATAGTTTCCAAGATCAACAACAGGACCAAGAGATGGGAACTCGCCTTTCTTAGAGATACGCGTAAGAATAGCCTCAACTGAGCAAGGGAATTTTGATGGATTAATTCCCAAATTTTTCATCGCATTACGATAAATATTTAGGGTTTCAATGCTTTTTACACTTTGACCATTTAGGCTTTCATATACGCAGTTTACTTCATTCTGTAAAAGTTCTGTTGTTTGAGGACAAACTGTCTTGTTATTCAAACCATATGCTACAACTACCCCTGTGTATATACCATCGCCGATGTTTGCAATCTTCTTATCTACACGAAAAAACATTATTATTCTCCTTTCATCATAAAAAAAACCCCTCCTTAACCAAAAGGACGAGTTCTCTCGCGTTACCACCTAATGTTCGTATATAGTTCACACTATATACCTCAATGGGTATAATATACCCTAGCATATAACGGTGCTTACCGACGTAGCCTACTATCATTTCAGTACGTAACTCCAGAATGTATTCACATTATCTTTCTTGCGTCTCTCATCAACCGACAACTTTCTGTTAGAATCTTAATAATGCTACTTATTTCTATCTCAGCTTTTTTGTTATAAACAGAATGTCTGTTATTTCCTGATGGGGGAAGGTGGATTCGAACCACCGAAGGCAATGCCAGCAGATTTACAGTCTGTCCCCTTTGGCCACTCGGGAATTCCCCCATATAATCCTATATAGTATATACCATACTCTTGCCCGATGTCAAGCTTTTTCCAAAAAAGTTTACGGTAATGCTTACGGCTAACGTATGGTTGTGGTTATTGTTCAGCAGAGATATTTTGTCTGTTTTGGCAAATCAAAGTACAAGATATGGTATAGGATAGGAGATTTTGAAGAATGAACACCCCCGCTGCAAGCTACCGAGTATCCACCCCCTGGCTTCCTCCTTCTAAATATTGCAAGTAGCAGGGGATTATACCCGTGAAGGAATAAATTTGCTTATTCAGTCAAATATATCTACTCTCATATTCAAAATACAATCTATATGGAATCGGAAAACGGCATATCTATATATTGTTCAGTCCCCTGCTGGACAGTAACTGGTTGTGATTTTGCATGAATTCTTCAGGCTATTAATCTATTGCAAAAAACCTTATCGTTAAAAAGTGCACTTAAACTCATACCTAAGTGCATTGTATCAAACTGTGATGCGCAAGCCAGTAAGATGGTTACCGACAAATAACCACACACATTTTTTATAGTGACCACGGTGTTCAAATCAGACAGTGGGGTGGTCACTCCATTTGACCACAGGGTTCAAACTGACCACGGAGGGTTCATTTCCTCTGATCATGGGGTTCAAATGCTCTTTGGGGAGGGTTCAAAAGTGAACACCCCCTCTGCCGACTGCCACAGATTTTCAAACCGGCCAAAAAGCAAACAAGGGATTCCAGCAACAACCAATGTGCCGGAACCCCCTTGTTTTCAGCGGTTTTCCTGATATTCTGTTCCTATCCTTTGTATCAATTAAGCGGTTTACATTTCTATATAAATGTCATAAAGGGTAACATTTGGCATAGATTCTATTGCTTTTAATATCAATGCCTTTTGATTGGCGATGCTGTTGCTTTCTTTCTTGTCCTTGCTCTCCCGCAAATCTTCATCTTCTTTTGACAGACGCAGGTACACAGCAGCCAAATAAGATATGTATGAAATGTATTCACCCATACCGCTTCCTCCTAATTTTATAGTGCTGACAAACCATAAAATCAGGGTTCCACATATGAATTTAGTCCTGAATATAGTTTAGCACAGATTCCCGCTTTTGTCCAATGAAGAAATACGCAATTTCACTTGTGAAAGTTTCACATTGCACTGGCAGTTTTTAATATCAGCTCCTGCAGCCGATCCGTAAGTGTCACTGTTGTATCCTCAAAGCCAATCTTAACAACATATTCCCCATATCTATAACAGTAAGGATTCTTAATCTGTTCGAGATAGTCCTTAATCTGTCCTTCCCGGCTTTTCCTTTTATTTACTTCCACTTCTCTTATATCTGCAAGTTCCTCCCTTTTTACTGTCCTTACATCCACATTTTTCATTTCTTCTATGCTCAATATACATACACCTCTTTCACTTTTCCACATTCCATTATATTGACATCTGCTTGTCCTATATGTATCATGTCCCACGCCAAATCATTATTTTTTGATATGTTTATCAATGAAAATTCGTCTGTAAGATAAACTTTCATTGATAAACATATTAAAAATATCCTCACAGGTGACAGGCGGGAAACCTGCCCACATTGGACTTGCACCATCATCTTTTCTATGTGACTGACTTTCGCCAGAAGTATCATTATCACGAAACTGTTTCTTCGCCAATAGAATCCCCTCTTCCTGTATAGGAAGTTTTCTACTCCAACACTGATATTTTTTCGCTCGTGCCTTTGCTTCAACATCATCAGATGCTTCTTCACTTTCAATTCCTTACCGGAACAGACAGTCATAGCGTATCTGCTGCGTAGCTCCACAGTTTCTCACGTCCTGTGAGGTTATTGTATATTCAATTTTCAAGGTACACCGCTGTAAATCTGTCAGCTATGGAAAAGGACAGCGAACCGCCCCTTATACCACTTCAAACGCAAGTACCTTTGTAATCAGCTTCGTTTCAAGCCTCCGGCGCAATGTTTCATCAACACAATAATGAAGCCGCCCGCCCTCGTCATACATCTTCCGGGTGGACAGGGTGATTATGTATCCCTCATAATGTTTCAGGACTGTGTTGATTGCCAGTACATCGCCTTCTGATGCTGCCTTAATGATATGGAAAGGCAACAAACTCTTTTCTTCTCTGCTCTTACATCTCTTTCTTATCTGCTTTTCCCTCCATAATCTTCTTTAAAATCTCAAGAGAGCGTGTCCGGTGTTCATGGACTGTGCTGCGTACAAGGTTCATCTCCCTTGCTATATCCGCATCGCTCATTTCCAGAAAATACGAAAGCAGTATTACATTCCGCTTCCGTTCCGAAAGTGCCTGCAACGCTTCCGCAATCAGGGTGTCTTTCACCTCAATGTCATATCCATGCACTGTAAAATGGCTGTTCTCCACTCCGTATTCATCCATAACAAACAACTGGTTCAGCTCCTTTTCAGACAGTTCAGAAAACATGGCTTCATGTTCCCTGCGGTAATCCATGTGCCGGTAATAATTGATTGCTTCGCCTTTCAGCGACATCTGGCACAGGCGGTCAAAACGATGCCTGATTGTCAGTTCATCATGGTGAGAAGGTTTCTTCATGCGAGTTCACCTCCTCCCCCGCTGTGACGTGACAAAGGCATACGCCTTTTCCCTTTCCGTTGTATCTGCCAAATGGGGATAGGCTGATGTTCGGGTGGGTGTAAAAATTGTTGAAAAATGTTTTTGTATATAAAAAACGCCCGGACAGGCAAAATGCCCGCTGGACGTTATTCATATCTGCTATTCTGTTTTTCCCACACGCTATGGGAGCGTATAATTCACTTGTCAGGGTGTATCCTGTCTTACTGCCCGTAAAACACCTTATAAAAGAGCCTTTCCACGCCAGAAGCCAGACAGGTTCATAAAGTCAAAAAAATATCCCCCAGACCGTTCAGAACACATAAATTCCCCTAAACGTACCCAAAGGATAAAAACCATGCAAAAAACCTCTGGATACTGCGTTTTTTTATATGCAATATCCAAAGTCTTTTTATTCTTATGTGTGCATTATACCCCTCTAATAAAGTGATTTATTAGTGAATTTTCAAAGAGAAATGTGCAATATACACTATACATGGAGGTGCATATATGGCAAGTAAAAAGAAAATTTACAAGGAAATGGGATTCCGTCTGAAGAAAGCTAGAACTGACCTAAAACTGACCTATGAAGAACTGTCTGAAAAATCCGGCGTTTCCTCACGTTATATCAAGGAAATCGAAAATCATGGAAACGTGCCAAGCATTGAAAAGCTAGGGCAGCTCATACGAGCCTTACATATTTCCGCCGATCCGTTTTTTTATCCAAACGTCCCGGCAGACAACCTCGACTACCAGCGGCTATTGGTTTATCTGTCACAATGTACAGAGGAACAGATCACAACAATCCTCGCTATTGTGGAAGCCTATCTTCGGACATACAAACATCCCAAAGAATAGAATATCCCCAACATCTGAATTTTTTCTTGAATATTTCTGGATTATTCTGAACCATGCAAAAAAAGGTGGCTCGCCTTCTTTCCTGCCAGCCACCTCTTTGTCTATCTGCTGAATTTTTTAAGAAACTCTTTTATCCGCATACGCTTTTTTATAACGCCAAGTCCGTCAAGAACCTGTACACTGTCCACAAATCCCTGATAATATGCCCGCTGTTCCTCCTTGTAATGGGCATGATCCACCACATCCATATAGTCCTCCAAAAACTCCCTGTCCTCTTTCGACAGCTTGGAAAGATATGCTTCAAATGCCTTCTGCATCTTTTTCAGTTCCCGGCTGGCTGCTTTTGCTTCCTCCGTCTGGACGGAATACTCCCTGTCCTCTGATTCGCTGCGCAGTTCCTCAAAGACATCCGACAATGTTTCAAAAACTTCATTCATGCTTGTTTCCACCTTTCTCTGTTAAAAATATTATTGTATTTTACAGTCAGTATTATCAATCCTTAATTCTCTTTCCACAAGATAATTCCCTTGCACTTCATCTTTAGAAGTATATTATCAACAATATTTCGTAAAATCAATGATAAGGGACTTCATCTTTAGAAAGTTGGTGATAGGATATTAAAATCTATTGGAATAAGGAAAACAACTCCAAAAACCTAATCGGTCAAAGGGTTATGGAACTGCGGACGGAAAGGAAGCTGTCACAGAAAGCCCTTGCCGAGCAGCTCCAGCTTGCCGGATATGAGTTTAGCGACCTGACCGTTTTACGGATTGAAAAAGGGACAAGATTCGTCCCGGATTATGAAGTGGTGGCTCTGGCAGAGTTCTTCCATGTATCCTGCGAATACCTCTTAGGCGTACAGGACAAAAAATAAGCAGCAATCTGTTTTCACATCACAGACTGCTGCTTAAATTTTTGTTGAACCGATAGCCAATGCCCCATACGGTCTGTATGTAAAGCGGCTTGCCCGGATTGTCCTCTATTTTCTCCCTTATATGGCGGATATAGCTCATGACAATATTGTAATCGCCGGAATACGGTTCCTGCCAGACAATATCATAGATCTGCTCTTTGCTGAATACCCTGCCGGGACTCTGCGCTAACAAATACAGTATTTCAAATTCTCTATTGGTAAGCATAACCTCCGCACCATGTATGACCACATTTTTCTCTGCTAAGTTCAGTTTCATTTCTCCGATACTAAGGTGTTTTTCCACTTGAAGCACATTACAGCCTTCAAAGCGGGGGCTTTCGCTTATAATCTGCAACATTCTCTGGCAGACTTCTTCCTCATCCTCCGAAAAAGACAGTATCATCACCTTACCCATTATAACCACCTGCCTAACACTGATAAACCAACTTGTCTTATCTTCATTCTGACCTCCAAAACGACCTCCCTTCCCATTATGCTATGCTGCTTCTCATTCCAGTTTATTCACTGGCATTTTGTTTGCGGTATTCTGCAGGTGTTATCTTCAATATATCCCGAAAAGCTGTTGAAAATTTGCTCTGGTTCTCATATCCCACCTGATTTGCGATCTCCGCTATTGTGCTTTTCGTCTGCCTGAGAAGCACAGCCGCCTGTTTCATGCGGTATTCTTTCATGTAAGTTCCGATAGGCTGTCCATAAATTCCTTTAAATGTGGCTTTTAAAGTAGCTGTATTGATAAGGTATTCTTTGGAAAGCTCCTCAATCGTAAAACGCTCCTGCAAGTTGGAAATTAACTTTTTATGGATTTCCTTGACAATCTCCACCTGCGGCGAAGTATACATTTCCCGCTGTTTCTCTTTTGTTACGTCCACCATGCAGAGGAAAAGAAGAAGCTCCTGCACCTTTAGCTTAAAATATGGCTTTTGCAGACAGTCCGGAACAGAATAAAGTTCCGAAAAGATATGCTCGATTTCATCCTTCGCCCGCATAATAAAGCAATTTCCATCTGCACAAAACTTTTCCTTAAATTCCAATATATCAATTCCGCTTTCTGCCAAAGTCTGCGGCGGATATTCTGATACCAGCTCCAAATTGATAACAACGGAAATTCCCCGGTAATGCTTTAATGGAAACGCCATTTCGGAAGCACAGTTATCCATTGTATGAATGGACATATCACCCTCCCCAAGATACAGACAGGAACCGCTTAACAATTTGCTTCCCTCACGCCCTTCTCTGCAATGGTTGATTTCCAATATATTCTTCCCAAGCGTACCTTCCCATTCACAGCCTGTTGCTTCAAAATCATTGTAAATAAGCTGTATGCCCGGATAAACCTGATAAACTGTCATCAGTCCCAAACCATCGGCACAATCCATTTTATAGACCGTACAATATCCGTCATTATCCTTCGGAATAACCGCAGACAGCCCTTTTGTGTTTTTCACTAAGTTTTCCTGCATGGCAGTCCTCTCTATTCCTTCTATACTGTTAATCTGTTCCGCCAGATGTTTTCTGGCATCCTCTATTATATATCTTTTCTTCATAATATACTGCTCCAATCGGTAGAATTTACACTCCAATTAGAATTATATTCTATCTCCACCGATTGTGCAAACAAAGAAAAGAGCCAATACCTTATCAAACAAAGTATCGGCTCAATATACATTTCCTTACTCTATTTTGTTTCCGGCATCTTGCGAAACTCTGAAAGCATCATCAAAACCGTAATCACAACCAGAACCGCATCGGTCAGGGCAATCGCCAGCCAGACACCACGAATCCCCATGCCGCCAATCATCGGCAAAACCACACAAAGCGGGATAAACAAAATAATCTGTCAGAACAATACCAGCCAAGTAGCCTTATTTGCCTTTCCTAACGACTGGAACAGCGTTACCGCAATCAGGAAACTACCCTGTAAAATATAGGTACTGAACATGATCCGGAAATTCGTTGCCCCCGAAGCCGCCACGCCCGGTGTTGTAATAAACATAGAAAGCACCTTATCCGGGAATAATTCAACCGGAATGTAGAACAGTAAGGACAACACTGTTGCCGCCGTAATGAATACACCTGTCAATTTCTTTACCCGGTCATAATCTTTCGCACCGTAGTTTGTCCCTGCGGCTGGCTGAAATCCCTGACTGATACCCCAAAGAGGAACAAACGAGAAGTTCCAGAAACGCAGTGCAGCTCCTAACAATATCTGCGAGTTTTCCCCTCCATACACAGATGCCACACGATAAATCACCGTCTGCTGTACCAGTGTCAAAACCTGCATCAGCAAAGCGGAAACCCCAACCGCCAGAACCTGCGGCAGTAATTCCCCGTCAATATGTATCCGTCCGATTTTTACATTTACGCTTTTCTTCTTAAAATACCATAATGTAATCACCGCCTGAATAAACTGTGAAAAAATCGTTGCATACGCAGCCGCTTCCACTCCCAACCCGTAAGGCTTTAAAACCGTAATAAAAATCGGATCAAGGATAATGTTCAGGATTGCCCCGCTTGCTATAATAGCCATTGCCTTTTTAAGCTGCCCTTCCCCACGAATGACCATATTCGCACTCTGGAAGAAGTTCACAAACAGGCTTCCTGCAAACACAATACGCAGATACTTTTCCGCATAGTTCAGGATATTGTCGCTTGCGCCTGCCAGAGATAAAAGCTGGCGGGTAAATACCATACCTATCACAGTGTAAATAACAGACAGCAGAAGCACCATTGCAATCAGGTTTCCCATAATCTTTTTTACGGTGTCCTGATCCTTCTTTCCAATCGCACGAGATAGCACCGAAGCAGAGCCTACCCCCAACATCGCCGCCGAACCCGCATTGATGAGCGTAAACGGATAAGATACGGATACCGCCCCCATTTGCGCTGCGCCTACCATCTGCCCTACAAAAATGGAATCCATCATGTTATAAAGCCCTACAACCACCATGCCAAGAACCGCAGGTATACTAAGCTCCAGCATGAGGGGAAACGGACTTTTCGTCAATAATTTTGTCCTTGTATCAAGTGACTGTTTCATCATGTTTCCTCCTTATATCTATATCTCGCATAAGCAACGAGCCAAGAACAAGCTTGCTTGTTTTTGGCGACTGCCTGCGGTCACATATACTCTGTATATGTGATAGCCATGCCTAACCATATAGAGTATATTAAAAGTCAATCCCTTTTGTCTGCTCTTATCCGAAGGACTTTTGCTCCAATCGGAAACATCTGCACTATTGCACCATTTTTTCCAATAGCTGCAACGCTTCCTCCAGTTTCGGGTTTTCTGCATCGGTCTGTAACGCTTCCCGGACACAGTTACGGATATGTGCCTGTAAAATCTGTTGGTTAGCACTCTTTAGTAGTGCCTGTGTCGCTAAAAGCTGATTTGATATATCCACGCAGTAACGATCTTCCTCTATCATTTGCAGGATACCGTCTAACTGACCTTTTGCAATTTTCAGTTTATGGGTGATATTTCCTTTTTTCGCTTTCATAGGCAACTCGGCTACTGAACACTTATGAGCTGATAGCCGGCATCTTCAACCGCTGTTTTCAGCCTGTCCTCTGATACCGCATGGCGCATCTGTACCAATGCTGTTTTTGCTTCCAGTTGCACTGTGACATCTGAAATACCCTCAATCTCCATTAACGCCTTTGAAACGTGCTTTACGCAGTTTCCGCAAACCATTCCTTCAATCTTCAATAATTTTTCCATGTTCTTTTCTCCTTCACTTTTTTTCGATAAAATTGTCTGACTGCTGCTATATGTTTCTTTCTGTTCCGGTTTTGCAAGATGCCTTGCTTTGAACCAGCGAAGCCGCAGGGCATTTGATACCACAAAGACAGAGCTGAAACTCATTGCAAAGGCTCCGATCATCGGGTTTAACTTCAAGCCGAAGGACAGATAAAATACCCCCGCCGCAACCGGAATACCAATGATATTGTAGATAAACGCCCAAAACAGATTTTGCTTGATGTTGCGGATAACCGCCTTGCTTAACTGGACAGCGGTAGACACATCCAAGAGGTCACTTTTCATCAACACAATATCCGCTGATTCAATCGCCACATCTGTTCCTGCCCCGATAGCAATTCCTACATCTGCCCTTGCAAGCGCAGGCGCATCATTGATGCCATCCCCTACCATAGCTACCTTTCTGCCCTTTTCCTGTAAACGCCGGATTTCCTTTTCCTTATCCTGCGGGAATACTTCGGCAACTACCCTGTCTACACCCACCTGCCTTCTGATTGCTTCCGCAGTTTTGGCATTGTCCCCGGTAAGCATGACAACCTCCATTCCCAAGCCGGATAATTCCTGTATTGCCTGTTTACTGGTAGGCTTTACCACATCTGCCACAGCCACCACACCGATAAGCTGTCCGCCCCTCGCAAAGAATAATGGTGTTTTTCCGTCCACAGCCATTGCTTCCCCAAGCTGGAGCAATGCGTCTCCTTCTATGCCTTGTGCAGACATCAGGCGGCGGTTTCCTGCAAGACAGGTAACATTTTGGATTTCTCCCATAATCCCCTGCCCCGGAATCTGCTTAAAGTTATTCACAGGCAGAAAACCTAAAGCGTTCTTTTCTGCTTCCTCCACAATCGCATCCGCAAGTGGGTGTTCCGACATTTTTTCCAGAGAAGCGGCAACCTGCAGAAGCTCATCCTGTGAAATTCCCTCTTTTACCAGCACATTCGTTACCACAGGCGTTCCCTGTGTGATTGTCCCGGTCTTATCCAAAACAACCGTATCAATGCTATGCGCTACCTCCAGAGCTTCCGCCGACTTAATCAAAATGCCATTTGATGCTCCTTTCCCTGTGCCTACCATGATTGCGGTAGGTGTTGCCAAACCGAGAGCGCAAGGGCAGGATATGACGAGAATGGAAATACCAATAGAAAGGGCAAACTCAAATCCATACCCTGCAAAAAGCCATACAATAACCGCAATTAAGGCAATGCCGATAACAACCGGGACAAATACCCCGCTGACCTTATCCGCCAGTTTTGCAATAGGCGCTTTTGAACTGGTTGCTTCATCCACAAGCCGCACGATCTGTGCTAATGTGGTGTCATCCCCTACTTTCGTAGCCTGCATTTTAAAATAGCCGGATTTATTGATTGTTGCGCCGATTACTTTATCCCCGGTCTGCTTTTCCACAGGTATACTCTCTCCGGTCAGAGCCGATTCATCCACAGACGAAACCCCTTCCAGAATTACCCCGTCTACCGGAATGGACTCCCCCGCTTTTACAACTAAAACTTCTCCTGCCTGCACTTCCTCTACCGGAACCTGTATTTCAATTCCATTCCTCTCCACTGTAGCAGTCTTAGGCGCAAGGTTCATCAGTTTTGTAATGGCATCTGAGGTCTTTCCTTTTGCACGAGCTTCCAACGTCTTACCTAATGTTATAAGTGTCAGAATCATACCCGCCGATTCAAAATACAGATCCATCATAAAGCTGTGTACGGTTTCCATATCGCCATGCCCAAATCCTATCCCGATTTTATAAATGGCATAGATACCATAGACGATTGCCGCACCAGAACCAATAGCAATCAGGGAATCCATATTCGGTGAGCCATGAAACAGTGTCTTAAAACCCATGCGGTAATATTTAAAATTGATGAACACTACCGGAATCAGCAATAGAAACTGTGTAAAAGCAAAACTCATTGCATTTTCCATACCAAGCAGCCCTTTGGGAAGTATCCACCCCATCATATGCCCCATAGATATATAGAACAGTGGAATGGTAAACAGTGCGGACAGAAGCAGCCGCTTTTTCATCTGACCGTATTCCTTTTGTGCTGTGTTTGCCTCTGGCTGTGCTGTCTGCTTCGCAGAAGCGTTTACAGTCTGCCCCTTATTCTGAACCGATTTAGGAAATGCCCCGTACCCGGCTTTTTCAACTGCCTGCACAATTCCCTCCGTATCCAGAACAGACTCATCATAAGAAGCAACCATACTGTTTTTTAGCAGGTTTACGGATACCTCCTTTATTCCCGGCAGCTTCGCTACGCTTTTCTCAATTCTTGCAGAGCAGGCGGAACAGGTCATACCCGTAATGTCAAATTGCTCCTTTTGCAAAATTATCCCTTCTTTCTTTTCTATATTTGTAACAGTTTGTTGTACCCCTCCCCCGTAGGGAATTGGGCTGTTACCGTTTATCATTATAAACACCCGATTTTCCTTTTGTCCGCTCTGAAAAGGAGCTTTTTTTATCCGAAAAGCAATTTCTCTTTTTGCAAAAATCCAATCAGGAGGTTTTATGCTCCAAAGAGGAATACCGACTTCAAACCCATTGACTTATAGCCGATTGGTGACTATACTTTGCGCAGAACGATTAAACATCTCTTTAATTGTTCAGCCATGCCAAACCAACAAAAACATTTTTAGAAAGGTGGATTATTCCCATGAAAAAAACAATCAAACTTATCGACTTGGATTGCGGTCACTGTGCAGATAAGATTCAGAACGCAGTACAGAAAATTGACGGTGTAACCAGTGTATCCGTCAACTTCCTCGGTCAAAAAATGGTGTTGGAAGCACCCGATGACAGGTTTGACGCCATATTGAATGAAGCAAAGGCACTGATTAAAAAAATCGAGCCGGACGTAACGGTAAAAGCATAAAAAACTCAGGCATAACCGTTAGGTGGCATCTGTCAAAAGTATCGTGTTCTTTTGCGGGCATGATGCAGCACAAACTGGACACCGGCTGTCATTTCTGGCATCCGGTGTTTTTTCAAAATGAAAATGCCTGAATTATGAAAGGAGTATTCTAATGACACGAAAACAAAAACATTTATTGATCCGCATTATTGCGGCGGCAGTCCTGTTTCTTGCAGGCAGTCTGCTCCATCTTCCGGAGCTGGCGGAAATGGGCATATTCTTAGCCTGTTATGTGGTAATCGGTTGGGATATTGTCTGGAAAGCCATTACAAACATATTAAGCGGTCAGGTATTTGACGAAAATTTCCTGATGACGATTGCAACGATTGGCGCACTGATTTTAGGGGAACATTCAGAAGGCGTGGCAGTTATGCTGTTTTATCAGGTAGGGGAATGGTTTCAGTCCTATGCGGTTTCCAAATCCCGTAAATCCATTGCAAGCCTAATGGACATCCGCCCAGATTACGCAAATGTGGAACGGGACGGGAAACTGGTACAGGTTGATCCGGAAGAAGTTTCTATTGGAGATACCATTGTTGTAAAACCCGGCGAGCGAATCCCTCTGGACGGTATCATTATAAATGGTGTTTCTGCTTTGGATACCTCCGCACTGACCGGAGAATCCATGCCTCGTGAAGTTGCTCCGGGTGCGGAAGTTATAAGCGGCTGCATTAACCAGACAGGCATTTTATCTATCCGCACAACAAAGGAGTTCGGGGAATCCACCGTAGCAAAAATCCTTGATTTAGTAGAAAATGCAAGCGATAAAAAAGGCAGGACAGAGAATTTTATCACACGTTTTGCACGTTACTACACCCCGGCAGTGGTATTTGCTGCTCTGGCTCTCGCCATATTGCCGCCTGTTATCACTGGTCAGTCCTTTAGCATATGGATTTATCGTGCTTTGACATTCCTTGTAATCTCCTGCCCCTGTGCGCTGGTAATCTCTATCCCGCTAAGTTTCTTTGGCGGCATCGGCGGCGCATCGAAAATCGGTGTCCTTGTAAAAGGCAGTAATTATCTGGAATCCTTAGCTCATGCTGAAATGGTGGTATTTGATAAGACAGGCACACTCACAAAAGGCTCTTTTGCAGTCAGTGAAATCCATCCGGTAGGCATGGACGAATCACAGCTTTTAGAGCTTGCCGCATACGCAGAGGATTATTCCAACCACCCTATTTCTGCTTCTATCAAAAAAGCCTATGGCAAAAAAATAGTCCCGAACCGCATATCTGATGTTCAGGAGATTGCAGGTCATGGTGTGCAGGCAGTCATAGACGGAAAGAAAGTCCTTGCGGGAAACGCAAAACTCATGGAACGGGAACATATCCGCTACCAGCCTTCCGGCGCTGTTGGAACAGTGATTTATCTCGCCTGTGACGGGACATATTCCGGTTCTATTGTCATAGAAGATGAAATCAAGCAGGACGCTCCGTCCGCAATCCGCCAGCTCAAATCCTCCGGCATACGGAAAACGGTTATGCTGACCGGAGATGCTGACGCAGTAGGGCAGAAAGTTTCAGGGCGTCTTGGACTGGATCAGGCTTATACTGAATTGCTCCCCGCCGACAAAGTTGACCGGGTGGAAGCACTGTTAAGGGAAAAAACAGAAAAAGGCAAACTTGTCTTTGTCGGGGACGGAATCAATGATGCCCCCGTACTGGCAAGGGCAGATGTCGGTATCGCTATGGGTGGTCTTGGCTCTGATGCCGCTATCGAAGCTGCAGATGTGGTCTTAATGACCGATGAACCTTCAAAAATTGCCGCAGTGATGAAGATTGCCCGAAAAACAATCCGTATCGCTAACCAGAACATTGTATTTGCTTTGGGAGTTAAGTTTTTAGTGCTGATATTGGGAGCTTTGGGATATGCCAATATGTGGGCGGCGGTATTTGCCGATGTAGGCGTTTCCGTTATCGCAATCCTGAACGCAATCCGGGCAATGCGGGTAAAAGTATCACCCGTTTCTGAATAAAGTCAATTTAAAAAGAACAACGAGAAATGCGCTACACCCCACAAGGTAGCGCATTTTCTTAAATATCGGTTGGACAGGAGATTTCAAACAAGGCATCTATGGAACGGTGCAGCAATTTTGCCTGCGGCGTTTTAGACAGGGAGTAGTATACTTCCTTTCCTTCCCTCCGGCTTGATATAATCCCGCTTTTCTTTAAAACCCGAAGGTGGTGCGACACAGCAGGTGCGCTCATATCAACAGCCGCCGCTATATTACAGACACATTCCTCACAATGGCATAATAGCCACAAAATCCGCAGCCTTGTAGGATCGTCTAACTGCTGAAACAAAAACGCTATATCTCTGAACCGTTCTGCAGGTGGAATCTTATCTAGGACTTTCTCAATATTCTGTCCATGATTGTGAGGTAAGTTATAATGTGGCATTTAACCACCCCCCTTCCAGATAAAATTATGATACTCATATACCTTTGGTCTGTCAAACAGCTTATACATAAGATTGGAGCAATACTATGAATCAAACAAACAAAACCATTTTTTCTGTCCCCAATTCTTCCGAACTGGAACAATTAACAGAATTACACAAAGCAATGGGCGATTACACCCGAATGAAAATACTTTGGCATCTGATGAAGCAGGAATATTGTGTGAGCGAGCTTGCAAAGAAAATCGAAGTCACCGAATCTGCCATATCCCACCAGCTACACGAACTTCGCATTGCAAGGTTAGTCCGTTCCCGCAAGGACGGTAAAAAGGTCTTTTACAGTATTCAGGACGAACACATTCAATGGATTCTGGAAGAAACCTATGCGCATATTTCTGAAAGACATCCATAAAGCACAACGGACAGTACGCTGTGCGCACTGCCTGTCATGTTTAAATATTTGCACTCGCTCCTATTACAGATTTTCGTAGGATACCAACTGGCTTATCGGAATACGCATATCTTTATGGCGTTCCGGATCAGCGACTTCTTCATCCGAATAACCAACCGCAAGGATATTGACGGGTTCCAGATTTTCAGGAAGTCCAAATTCCTTTCTGATAACATCCGGCTTGAAATAGCAAATCCATACAGAGCCAAGCCCCAATTCCGTTGCCTGCAGCATCATGTGGTCTGTCAGAATAGAGGTGTCAATATCACCTGTCTGCTTCTTATCAAACGGGCGCACCCAAGCCTTTTCATGGTCAGCGCAGACGATGATTGCCAGCGGCGCACCATAGAGGTTTGCCCCCTGTCCTATCTTTTCAAGTCCTTCTTTGCTCTGCACCACAATCAGATGCACAGGCTGGAGGTTTGCGGCGGTTGGAGCTACATGGGCAGCTTCCAGAATCTTATCCAGTTTTTCCTTTTCCACCGCCTGATCTGTGTAGCTGCGTACAGAGAAACGCTGTTTTGCAATGTTTAAAAAATCCATAGTATCAAGTCCTTTCTTATGTTATATTTAGTATGCCAAACCAACTGACAACTCTATTGTAACGCTGAAATATAATTCCGCAAGATTGCACTTTTTTGATAGATACTTTCAAAAAAGATAGCACCCTTGCAGTTAGGAGAACCAAAATGAAAGCAGAACAAAAACAATTTAACTGTCCCGTAGAAGCTACCCTGTCCCTGATTGGAGGGAAATATAAACCGCTGGTATTGTGGCATTTAAAATCACAGCCATTACACTACATGGAACTGCAACGCCTTATCCCAAATGCAACCCCCAAAATGCTCTCCGGTCAGCTCCATGATTTAGAAGATTGCGGCATGATAAACAGAGAAGTGATTCCTGAAAAACCGCCTAAAACAATCTACTCTCTTACTGCCTTTGGGAAAAGCATCATACCTGTACTGAACGCCATGTGTGATTGGGGAACAGCATATTTGGACGGATTGGATATACAGCCCGTATGCTGTCCTTCCCAAAGCAAAAAATAATTATTTTATTGACTATCCTTATGACAAAAAAGAACCTGCACAGCAAACTTGAAACAGCTATGCGGGTTCTCTTATTATCCTAAATCTGTGACTGCCTGACATAATTACAAAGTCTGGTAAAATCAACCTGCGGATTTTTCTGTAAAATTTGCTCCATACATTCCTGTGCTTTTCGATATAATTCCGGATTTTTCAAATCGTCCAGCAAAAAGAAAATATTGAGCCGCCTGCCTACAATAAATAAAAGTTTTTCATCTTCCGGCAAGCCTAAAAAATTATCTATGGCAGACAGCATTTCCATTTTATCCGTTTGCAGCTTTCCCCTGACCTCCAACAACAAATTGACGATATGTTCATTCACATAATAGCTGTCCATTTCAAGCAGCTTCTCCAAGAATAATTTTTGCTCTATCATTATTTCTTCTTCGGACTGTAATGTGAAAGAACCTCCCTGAACAAACTCCCACATTTTAGACTCCGGTTTTATTCCCGTTGCATGGACACGAATAAAATCCGGCTGAATCACATTAAGTGCTTCCGCTGTCTGGATTGCATTTTCTTTTGAAAGCTCTTTTCCACCAATCCCAAGCAATATAAACTCTGATAAAATCATGCCAGCGTCTTTTGCCATACACCCGCTTTCCACAACGGTATCTGCATGGAAGCCTTTGTTGATAAGCTGTAATATCTTATCCGATCCGGTTTCCATACCGCAGTACAGATGATTTAGTCCCGCTTGTCGAAGTTCCTGTAATTCTGCCGGACTTTTTCGTGTGATGCTGTCAGCACGAGCATAGGAAGTTATATACTCCAAATCAGGAAAATACTTATTTAGCGCATCCAAAATACGGAGCAGATAATCCGTTTTTAATACCAGCGCATCCCCGTCCTGCAAAAAACATGATTTGAATTTTCTTCCCTGATATAATGCCGCCTGTTCCTTAATATCCTGTATGGTATCTTCAATCGGACGCATGGAAAAATTCATAGATTTGTATAGTCCACAAAAATAGCACTTATTCCAATGGCATCCTCTGGTCACTCGGACAAGCAGGCTTTCACTCTCTGACGGCGGACGAATTGAGCCAATTTCTATATTTTTCATCATCCCATATCCTTTCCTTCTTATTCAGACTTAAAAATAACATTCTGCCGCTGTCAATACAAGAACGCACCTATTTATCACTTACTTACTTTTAGGTTAGTATTGTGTAGTTTCGGGCAGTTTCAGCATTTAGATTTTTTTCTATAATCAGTTTCGGACAGTTTGGAGCAGTTAAAGTTGTGTACTAAGTTGTGTACCAAAAGAAGCCAAAGAACCTTGATTTTTCAATGGTTTTATCTATCCATATTGTGTACAAATCGCCAGTATAGGGAAAAATCCTATATATAATTTGGGGGCGCACCTACACAATAGCTTTTAAACAAAATCGAAGTTGTATACCCCACCCCCCTTGTATGGCGGCGGTTAATCTTCAACGACTTTAGAGCCAGTCGAAAAACAGGCTCTTTTTTGTTGCCTAAAAATCAATCAAATGAAAGGAGAAATGCAGGTATGGCAGACTATACAATTCTGTACTATGAAATCTATGTGTGTCCGCAGAACCCCACAGACAGCAGTAAGTATTACGGAAAAACCCCATTATTAGAGCAAGCGGAAATTGTAGTCAGAAAGGCAAAGGAAAGCGGAACAATGCTATTCATTAAAGCGGTATGCAGTGATGGAAAGAAAAGATATTTATAATCAAGCGAAAGGAGCAATTCATTATGGCAAGCAGGATTAAGAACAGGACAAAGTTCAGCAACGTAGACATTCTATCTTTTATGGGGAATGTAGTGCAGAAGCACACCAAACATTATCAGTCTGATTTTGAGATTGACAGGGAAATGTTGACCGAAGCGGCAGACAGGCAGGAACAGCAGGACAAAACCTTTATATGGTTATGCAGGACAGCAGGAACGTGGCTTTTACTGGAAAGGAATACACTCTTGAAAGATACAAGGGAGTTTAACACATTCTCTTTCTACGCAGAGCAGACAAGCGACCCGATTCTTGCTTTTGTGGTTGAAGTTATAGGCGGCGCACAGGGTTCAGTTATGGGAAATATTTATGCGCTTGATTATATGGCACATTATAAGCACATTCAGACGGCATCCCTTAAATCTGAAACGGTTGTAATGCAGTATGAGCATGGTTACCGCACCCAGAGTGCAGATGATAGGATTAGCGGCTATCCTGATATGGAATATGGCAAGTTACTGTCTATCCAGTATCAGCCGCATTCACAGGAAGAATTGACAGACTTGTTATGGAGTGAGCGGCAGGAAAGGGGGCGGTTCAAAGAGGGGAATCCAAGCGAATACATATCCAGATTGTAATACTACACGTCCCAAGCATGACGGTAAAAGGCTTATTTTTTATGCCTGAAAACAGAACAGAGCGAAAGGAGCATGAACAGATGAACAGGTATTTTGCAGGAATTAAGACAGTCGAGGAATTGAGGAAAAGGTACAGGGAATTGTTAAAGAAATACCACCCAGACAATGACGGCGGCAGTATAGAGATTACACAGGAAATCAACGCCGAGTATGACCACTTATTTGCCCATATGAGCCACGAGAACAGCACAGACGGTCAATCTTCCACCTACGATAATAAAGCCGAAAATGAAGCGTTTAAGGAGGTTGTCAATGACATTATCCATATCAATGCGGATATAGAAATCATCGGAACGTGGATATGGATTCATGGCGGCTACGAGTATAGGGAACTGCTGAAAAGCGTTGGTTTCAAATTCGCTCCACGTAAAAAATGTTGGTGTTGGCACTATGGCGAGTACAAACGGTATCACAAGAAAGAAGTGTCACTTTCTGAAATTCGCATGAAATACGGCAGTCAGACGGTACACAGCAAATCTAAACAGTTTGCACTAGATTAAAAGAAAGGAGTGTGAGCAAATATGAACAAATCTGATTTTATAACCATTTTTGAACTAACCCTTATATCTGCAAATCTGGACATTATCAGTTTATCTCTGGTTGATGATAATACAGCACAGATTACATTTAAGGGCGGCGGCACAAGGCGAGTAAACATTGAAGCAGACAGCCACAGCGCAATTATTCTGGACGTAATGAAGCACGTATATTAATAAGAAAGAGAGGATTTTGTTATGAGTACAGAAATCAAAACTTTAAACGGATGGACAGACTTTGCTGACCGTACAGGCAGAACGAGCATTTATGAATATCTCCGTAAAGGGGATATTGTCGAAGAAAGTCTTGTTGATTACTTTATGAACATAATGCCGCCAAGAGCAATATCATATGGATATCTGCAAGTTGGAGAACCTTATAATCACATTTATGATATCGACCACCGACTTAGGGCAACTTATATGACGTTTGCCGAATGTGACGGAAAATGGAGATTCTACGGAAATTGTTTTGCTTATGAAACCATTGACAGAACCTATTGTTAAGCCGTTTAAGGCTTTATTTTTTTTGCCAGAAAGGAAGTGTTACTATGTGTTATTTTCAGGGTCAGGCAGTAGGGGAGTATTGTTCCTGTTGCCGTAATTGCAGTGATTATCTATCAACGTGTGTTCCTATCGTAGGTTACGGCGGCTATGCAGTCGGCGAATGTGATTTTGATTTTTGCAGTTATTGCCCTTGCTATTCAGAATGTGAGGAAATATGGGGAAAGGCGGTAGACTTATGAAATTGCTCAATTACGACAATAAAGATTTAATTTACCAGAATTTACGAACGACTGAAAATAAGCCAGTATCAGACGGGTACACACAATGCCAGTATAAGATTTTATGCAATTTGATTCGCCAGAAAGGTATTGAAAAAAGATTCTTTGATTTTCTACTAGCGGAACTTTATAACCTGTCAGACTGGAAAGAACTGAAATACGAACAAATGTACGAATTAATTCATGTTTTGACATTTTACGATTACAAGAAAGAGAGGAAATAAGATGAATAATTTAAAAGAAATCTATGAAGATGTTGCAGTTTATTCAAAGGATACTTATGAAGCTAACCACAAACTTGAAAGAGACATAGCGGATATGATTGAGCCATATACTACGAAACTGTCTGGAAATGAAAAGGAAGTGCTTGAAGATGTATTTTATGATGTTTGTGCCGAGGGTAAATATGTTGGATTCTGTATCGGAATGAAATATTGCTTTAGGTTGATTCTTGAATTGCTGTCCGATTGATACATAATTTAAAAGAGCAATACTATCATTTTTTTACGGTAGTATTACTCTCTATTTTTTGTAATATAGTGCTTGAATTTAATAAACTGCTGTACCTCTCGTTGGCATTGCTTATCTAATCTTTTATATTGAGCCAAAACAGCAATATCATCTTTTGAAATATCCGTAAGATTTAAGTTAGTATTTCTGCCAGTGAATATTTTCAGAAAATGATTGATGTTATCAGTAATCGTATTAGTTAGTAAAGTTGCTGTATTGGATGAACCTTTATTCATAACTTTATTTGACACTGGAATTGTCTTTTCATTTAACAGTTCCGAGATGTCAATTTTATATAAGTGGCATAGCTTCATCAAAGCTTCTAAATTGGGTTCTCTGGAATTGCGCTCATAGTGGGAGTATCCCTCTCTTGTCATTCCGAGATAGTCAGCTACTTCCGTTTGCGAAAAGTTGTATTGCTGACGCAGTTCTACTAATTTGGCGGCTAATAATGGCACAGACATTCGGGAAACCCTCCATTTTTGCTCCATTATAGCAATTTGAAGATGGTTAGTCTCTAAAAGGAACGAAACGGATATAGTATTTATTGACCGATATGTAACATTATGTTACATTATTAAGAGATAACCTAATTATGAAGTAAAATTTTTACGAAAAGGAGAAAAACATATGGAATTTATAATTTTGGCCGTAATTATCTATTTTATCATTAAGGCATTGGGTAACAGCGATTCATCCTCATCTAATCAGGATTTATCTACTAAACATGACGGTATTTCTCCTGTACAACCTGACAGGAAGCCATCCGTTATACCTGATAGTTTTTTTAATAGTTATCAAAATCTATTAAAAGAATATTATAGAAAATATAAAGACCAAGTATTTCAAAAGAGAATTTTATCAGAAATCCAACAAAAAATTAGTTTTGAAAGAGATATGTCAGAGATAAAGCATGATATAAAAATGATTCGTCAAGAATTAAATTTTTCTCCAGAAAAATCAGAAAAGAACAATGCTGATGTAAAGGTATCAAAACAATCTGCCGTACCAAGACAGCCTGGCAAGAGGTCAAATCCTCACAGGATTTTAATATGTGATGATGCCGCATTTATGAGAATGATGTTGAAAGATACATTGACCCAAGATGGATATGAGGTTGTTGCAGAAGCCCAAAATGGTCTTGAAGCCATAGAGCGTTACTCTGAATTTAAGCCTGACCTAGTTTTTATGGATATTACCATGCCTAAAATGGACGGAATAGATGCCACAAGGGAAATAAAGAAAATGGATAGCCGTGCCAATATAGTGATATGTTCGGCTATGGGACAAGCGGAACTGGTTATGGAAGCCATACGTTTGGGGGCAAAAGATTTTATCGTAAAACCGTTTACCAAAGAAGCCATATTAAAAGCTGTGATGAAAATATTCGAACCATGGCGATTCGCTAAACCACCAGTAGAAACAGAGCAGAGCCAGACACCACCAGAAGAAAGTAACCATGATAATCTGGAAAAAAGAGAGGTTGATAAGGATTTTGGCAAAAGGAATCAGAAACATGGAGATTTTTACTTTTATGTTGTCAATATGACCGATACACAACTGATAAACACGATTAATGGGCAATACAAATCCATTAAAGGTTCATGGACATTAGCACCACATATGGGCGAATATGGAAGTGTAGAATTTGCGGCAGTATTATTACTTTGGAAATATGCAGTAAATAACTTTGTTAGGAATCCAGAGAGTTATGCTTCATTGCAGATTACTTTAGGTGATATAATTTGCTGTGCTTTTTTTGGTATGACCGCAGGCGAATGGAGTGATAAAGTAGACCCTATTTTAAATGCACATAGTGATATTGTTTCTTATAAAGAATTTGGAAATGTGTATAATTATTTGAGGAATAATTACATTGATAAAATTCATTCTCTGGAATTTAATGATGGAAATATGCAGGAAGAAGTATATAGGCAATTATATGCAAAGTTTACAGAAATATATAATTCCACAAATGGTTTTAAGGAAATGTTAGATTTCTATACATCAAAAGGTTTAAAGATAAAAGATGATATCCATTTTTATGTTGCCAATGATAAAAACGATATTTTAAAACACACACTTTTACGAAAATGGAAATCTAAGAAAAGAAATCTTGAGGAAGACGCTGATATCCAACAACTTCCCCCATTGCTGACAGATAAATTTTACATTAGCAGTTATCGTTGTCCGTTTTGTGGCAGACATATGTATAAGACGGTATTCCCTATAGGCGGTGAGTTTCCTATAAGGACGGCGGATGGTTATATTTCAATGAAACGGGTATTCACATGTAAGACATGCTTAAAATTTTTCACTCCACTGCCAGAACATAAATTATCATGCGGTCAGTATTATTCCTTAAAATTGAAAACACTTGATGAATATAAAATGTTGTTAGAAACTTTTGATAATCATGGAACTACAGACGGACGACCAGACGCATAAATAAGTAAGTAAGTAAGGATTATAAAGCAATCCTATATTGCAAGCGGCGGCAAAATACCACGTAGAACCCAATAAAACCTTTAAACAGAAGCTGAAAATGTAACATCAGCATACAGGGACACGTCAAGACGGCGCGTCCCTATTTTAATCTACACTTACAACATGTATGTTTCCCTGTCCTGTTTCATACCAAAAAAGGGCAGTAAAACCGTTGATTCACACATATTTTCCTTTAAAAAATATACGACGTCCTGTATCATTATGTTACACATGGAGATTAATTTATGGCTTTTCCTCTGGTCTATCCATTGGTGTTATAGTCCCTGAACCATGTACCGTCACCGTGACTGAATCCTGTGTAGGTTGTAAATCCTGTGCAAATTGTAAATCCTGTATCATTTCCTTTTCGTATTCATCATAATTGTTATATTTCCGCAATTCCTCCTGAATACTGTCATTTATTGACGAATCAAAAGATTCTTTTACATAAGGCAGATAGTTTCTCTCTATATATTCATAAAAAGATAAAAGCATAGAGAATCTGTTTATCATCATTTCATTTGCGGATTCACTACTGCCCAGTATATTTTTTAATACGTCAAGTCGCCGCTCCTGTAATTTATCCTGATAAATCTGCATGGAAATCCTGCTAAGGTAAGCACGCAGGTCATATTTATTGGAAAGGATTGCGTTCATAACCTTTAATAAATCAGGAAAGTCATTCATACTTAGCAATGTATATATAGCGGAAGTATCAAGGTGCAATAATTCCTGTATAGTGGCGGCTTGGGAATCCCTTGTATCTTCTGCACCTGCCAGATACCCGAATGAAACATCAAAATAATTTGACAGGGACTTCATAACATCGACAGGCGGATAGCTTTTGCCCTGCTGATACAGCCTAAACATCTGTTCACTTATGATACAGTTTTCTTTCTTGTTAATATCCTCTAATAACTCCTTTTTTGTAAACGGACTGAATTTTTTTCGTAAGACAACCTTACTTGTCGGATTTCCAATGGCTTTTGCACGTTTTTGATTTGCCTTGTTTTTTTCTTCGATTTCGGCATTTAGCTTATCCCGATTAGACTGAACTTCTTTTATTTTAGCCTCTATCAGTTCGCACAGCCTTTTCGCACACTTTTCCTCATATAAAGCCATAATAAAACTCCTTTCATGTACCTATAATCCCATTATAGTTTAATCACCCAGAAAAGCAACAAAAAACTATAAAGACCAATAATTCCATTATGGTACTGAAACTATATACTGCTATTAGGAGGTGAGAGAAATGAAAATCAGAGCGAGAGAAACCTTTACGGACATCCGAATAAGAAAAGGCTACTCAATCACAGGGCTTGCAAAGGCAATGAAAGTCAATCCGTCTGTAGTTTTTAATCTTGAAAAGGGCGGCGGCGTAAGACCTGCAACGGCACGGAAAGCAAGCGAAGCATTAAACGAAGATTTTGACACATTATTTATCATCAAAGATTAAGAAGGAAAAAATGGAAGCATTAGAAACAAGAATTGAACAATTTAATAACTGGGCGGCTGAAAGGGTTACGGTTCTCGAAACCTGCTATGAAGGCTTGAAAGTGCCATTGAACTACAGGCTGAACAGGAAAGAGCCAGTCCGCAAGGAAAAAGCAGAATACAGGAGAGCCATTGAAGAACTGCAAGAAGCCATCGACAAGTCCGTGGAAGATGAAGCATATGTACAGGAGAGCGAAAAAAAGGTTGCTAATACTTTAAAGGCTTGGTGCGGCGCACATAAAATCAAAGATGGCATGAAAGACCATTTCACAGGCGAGAAATTGCAGGAGCAGATTCACCGCATGACGACAAATGCCCTGACTTCCAGACTGCACCCAGATGACAACGAACTGAAAGAGATAATTGAGCGGCAGATGAAGTACTATACAGTGGCATAGAAGCTATAACAAGGCGGTAACTCCATATCAGAAAATTATTGTAGTTGCCGCCAGATACAAATATCCATTTAAGAAAGGAGAAAATTATGAATAAGGAATTACAGAACCGAGAGCGCAGACTCCGCTACAAAGCAAGACAGAAAGGATTGCGCATCAGGAAAGATAGCTGTCTGATAAATAATGAAAAGCGCATCGGCTACCAGATTAGCAGATATGGTTCACCCGTTGTACTGACAGGGTATAACCGTTATAACAACCTGATTTCCATTGACGAAGCAGAGGAATATGTTGCCGAGTATTAATCCTGCTACTGCCGCTCTCTGCTATGGAGATAAAATCTATGGCAGAGGGTGACAGCTACAAGAGTATAAAAGTGCTGCTGCTCTGATGATTGACAGCTATGTTATAAGAACGTGCTGCTGCTCTGATAATTCTTTTAAGTGAGATAGGTGCTACTACTGCAATGTTCTATTATCAGCTATTTAATCGTTCTGCCCTTTATATAACAACTCAATAGCTATTATCCATTAATCTATTTGTTAAAGGAAAGAACAGCGGCACAGCCCTCAAACGCAGTAAATATCAGGTGTTCCGTAATTTAGGTACAGACACAGGTTCCAGCAGATAGGTACAGATGAAAGTGACAGAAATAAGTACAGGATTTGAAAAAAATAGGTACGGAAATACAGCCTATAAATTATGAATAATAAGTACAGGGAAAGGGGGTGCTGATAGGTTGAAACAGGTAGTGTTTGGAATCCATACAGCCACAGCCAAACATTTAATCACACAGAAAGAATCCAATGCCGTAAAGAAATTTTTCGGAGTGGACATAGATAAACCTCTGGAAGATGAAACACATTTTTATGAAAGGGGTGTTACAAAAATATGGATTCAGGAAATCTCAAATAAACGTGGAATAAGATATTACCTCTATATGCAGATTAACTTTACACGGATATTAGGGATTGGCACTCATAAGATTATGCCGTATTCGATAGCAAATATGAAGAAAGCGATTAAGGCAGTCAATAGAATCTTGAAGTTATTGCCTTTACTGGATAAGAACAACAAATTTCAAGACTGGACAGCAGAAAGGATTGATATAACTTTTGATATTTACGAACAGCATACGCCGCTCCTGATGCAGTTACTCAACGATTCACTAGATTTGAGTAATACAAGAAAGAGATGTGAACGCCTACCCATACCAGATAAAACGCCTGAACAACTGAAATATGAATCAATGCGGTTTGGCAACAGCAGTTATGTTTATAACACTTATGTCAAATTAACAGAGGTATTACAAAAGGCAAAAAAGAACGGCAGAACCGTTACAAAGGAAGAAACCGAGGAAATACAGAATATCCTTAGAATCGAAAGACAGAATCATGCAGATGCAGTCAAAAAGATGCTACCCCATAGAAAAATCGCCGACTTG
Organism: Clostridia bacterium; assembly: GCA_910574255.1. Classification (GTDB taxonomy): domain Bacteria; phylum Bacillota; class Clostridia; order Lachnospirales; family Lachnospiraceae; genus Laedolimicola. Next base: position 60,128 of record CAJTAK010000008.1, on the reverse strand, counting down.
ACAGATGATAAAGTCCGAACGGATATTTTAAGGATAATGATTGACGAAACGGAACTGTTTTTCGGTAAAAGAGATTTCTATTCGTGGAAAGGGATTGTACAAAAATACTGTCCAGAGCATAAAGCGGATATTTCAAAGGTATTGGACGTAATGGTGCGGATAACCAACAACTCACTTGAAGCGGCACAAGATGATTATATAAAAGTTGCAGATACTTTTAATAATCTGGGGCTTTCCCCTGTTGGAATCAAAAAAGATGATGCAGAACAATATGGCGTTCATTTTGTAGAGGGTATTTATAGCAGGATTACCGCCGCATATCCCCGACCGCCAGACAGAAGGCAGTATAACAGCTTTCCCATTCCCCACCAGACAGGTGACGGGCGATTTAAAGCGGCAATCACCCTGTATAATGCAGACAGCGGCAGGAAACGGGTTCAAGTCGCAGGAAAGACACTTGCTGATTATGAAAATAAGGTTTTCAGTAAATTGGTCAGTACCTACATAGCTAATCAAACCTATTTGGAATCAAATAATTCAGCACAAAAGGATTTAGCCCTGAAATCCGCTGATTCAATAGTCAGATTCTGTAAAGTGGCAAAAACAACTGCCGTAAAGCAAGGGACGGCGAAGTTCATCAAAAACCTAAAACTGGACAGCACTACAGAAAACAGTACAGGGGATAACCCGAATCCTTCGGCGACTGGCGGCGGCTTAACATTTGCGGCAATGCAAACAATTATAGAAAGTTGAGGTGATGATAATGCGGACCGATAACAATACATCTATAGATAACATTCTTGCAGTAAATACCGCTGTGTTGATGAAAATGCTGAATTGTGGCAAGCCAACAGCTATTAAGATTGGCACAGAAGCAGGAGCAAAAATCGTCATAGGACGCAAAATCTTGTGGAATCCAAGGATTATACGGCGGTATCTTGATGATATTTCCGAATAATTATAAACATTATTTTGAAAGGAAGTGATACGAACATTCATTGCAACCAGATAACAAAAGGCTAGGAGTGCCGACCAAAGCTAACCCCTAACCTTTAAGCTGAACAGGAATATCCTGTACTGATATTATATCAGGTTGGGTATTCCTTTTCTATCAAAATTTATTGAGAAAGGAATGATATTTTTATGGCGAAAGACCCAAAGACAGGAAAAGAACTTCCAAAGGGCATCAGTTGGAAAGCAGACAAACAGCTTTATATGGCGAGATTTACCCATCAGGGGCAGTCCTACACTTTCTATGATAAGGATTTAAAGGCAATCAAAAAGACCTTATCCGAAAAGCGGTATGAAGTCGAACATGGGCTACAGGGCAAAGCAGACAAGATTTCATTGAACAAGTGGTATCAAACGTGGCTTGAACAGTACAAAATCCCGAACATTAAAGAAACCTCTGTACATACTTACAAACAGATGTATTCATGCTACATAGAGCCAACATTAGGCGGCAAACATCTATCACAGGTGAAGCCAGTGCATATCCAGAAAGTTTATAATGACCTGTTGGACAATGGGCTTTCTGCAAAGTCAATCTCCAATATACAGGGTATGCTTTATGATATTTTTGAAACAGCCTGCCGCAACGACTTAATCATCAAAAACCCATGTAAAGGAGTTGCAAGACCCAAAGTAGAACAGCCAGACCGCCGAGTGTTATCCATTGAGGAACAGCATACACTTGTGTCCTATCTGAAAAAGGATAAATTCAAGCCATATGAACCGCTTATCATTACCCTCCTAGGTACTGGAATGAGAATCGGCGAAGCACTGGGCTTGACATGGAGCGACATTGACTTTAAGAATGAACAGATTTCCGTCAACAGGACACTGGTGTATGTCAAAGACCTAAAGACTGGAAAATATATGTTTAAATTCCAGACACCGAAAACAAAAAACAGCTTGCGGACAATCCCCATGCTTTCAGACGTGAAAAAGGCTTTAAAGCATCAAAGTACCTGTCAGAAGCGTTTACGGCTGTATATGGGGAGCGAATGGCAACCACTGAAAGGTTTTGAAGATATCGTGTTCACTTCCTTTAAAGGAAAACCACACCAAGAATGTGATATAAGGAATTTTCTAATCAATATAGTTGCTGAAATCAATGCAGACGAACAAGCACTTGCAGAGAAAGAAAACCGTGAGCCTGTAATCATGGAACACGTCCACCCCCACGCATTGCGGCATACATTCGCTACAAGATGTTTTGAGAGGGATATACCGCCCAAGACCGTACAGCACCTGCTAGGACACGCTACCGTACAAATGACAATGGATTTATACACCCATATCACTGAGCAGAAGAAACAGGCAGATATGCAGAAGTTAGAGGGATTATTCCGTGCAGTAAACTATTAATCAGATAAATATAGTGGCAGACAAGGTTATATGCCTTGCCTGTCTTTTTTTTGTGGAAAGGAGCATTTATAATGAATGACAAGAGATTTTATTTATTGAATGTCTTAAAAGGAAAATGGCGGCTGTTAATCATTGAGGACTTATTTACAGGTGATAAGCAGTTTGGGGAACTGCAAAAAGACCTTAAAGGCATTTCAGCGAAAATGTTGACTGAAAATCTGCAATTTCTTCTGAAAAGTGGCGTAATAATCAGGCGCACTTATCCGACTTTTCCCCCAAGAGTAGAATATACTTTATCTGATACAGGATTGAAAATGAAACCAATTCTTGATAAAATCTATGAATGGAGCATTGAAAACTATCAGGAATTTACAGAGGAAGTCACGGACGAATACTATAAACTTTTCCAGTAAAAATAAGGGTGTTTGAAACAAATCTTGTGTACTTTTTGTGTACCACTCCCCCACCAATGCCCCACAACCCCAGTATTTAAGCCACTTTACGACTGATACTATCAATAGAACGCACTTTTTAGGTAGCAACTACCCTATATGATAGTATGAAAGAGCTTAAAGCGACACACCCTCCGGGAGTGTCGAAAGACAAGAATAGCAAGCACTGCCTATGTACGGACACATAGGCGAAATTCCCCATACCTCCCTACCGTCCGTATGATGAAATTTCCATAGGGAAGTATCCCTAACCCTCTTTGCTTTTCTTTCCGTTTTTTCTCTGCCAGTCCTTGACCTTCTCCCGCAGATTTGCTACAATAACACATGGATAATTCTATCCAAAACAACTGAACAGACACGAAACCAGACTGTTGTAAACCGGACAAGTTACAGCAGTTTTTTTATGCCCAAATTTAGAAAGGACGATGTAAAAATGGCAAGCAGGACACGAACCAACCGAAACGAATTTCACTTAGATGATAAAGAGCAGTATATCCTTGACGAGAAGTTTAAGCTATCCGGCATGAAAAGCAAATCAGCTTTTATGCGGAAGCTGATTTTATACGGATATGTCTATGACGTGGATTACAGTTTTTTACGGGAATACAATACGGAACTGGGGCGGATCAGCTCCAGCTTAAACCAGATTGCGAAAAGGATTAACAGCACAAACCACGTCTATCAGGAAGATATGGACGAAGTAAAGGAGTTGATGAAACAGGTATGGCAGTCACAAAAATCCATGCTATCACAGCAACCGTTGATAAAGCGGTAGACTACATATGCAATCCGGACAAAACGGACGAAAGCATCTACATTTCTTCCTATGCCTGTGCGCCGGAAACCGCAGCGATTGACTTTAAATATACCTTAGACCACTGCCGGGAAAACAGCCCCAATAAAGCATATCATCTGATACAGGCTTTCGCTCCCGGTGAGGTCAGCTTTGAGGAAGCGCACCAGATCGGGAAGGAGCTTGCGGACAAAGTTTTAGAGGGAAAATATTCTTATGTTGTCACCACACATATTGATAAAGGTCACGTCCATAACCACATCATTTTCTGTGCCGCCGACAACATGGAACACAACAAATACCATGACTGTAAACAAAGCTATTACCGCATACGAAAATTAAGTGACGAGCTGTGTAGCGAGCATAACCTTTCCGTCATTATCCCCGGTGGAGAGCGTGGAAAAAAATACAACGAATGGCAGGCGGATAAGAACAGTACCGCATGGAAAACACAGATTAGAAAGGACATCAACGCCGCCATAAAAGCATCCTCTACTTATGAAGAATTTCTGCTCCTGATGCGGGCGAAAGGCTATGAGATAAAAGGCGAAACTTTTGGGGAAGATGCCCTCAAATTTATCTCCTTCCGTCCACTTGGCAAAGACCGTTTTGTGCGTGGCAGCATCAAGTCACTTGGAAAGGAATACACGAAGGAGCGCATCAAAGAACGGATTGAACTGAAACGGGAACGGAAGGCAGTTATCCCGAAAAGGGATTACGCAGATAAGAGATTGATTGACACCTCTGATGAGAAATTCCAGAACAGTCCGGGGCTGCAGAGGTGGGCGGCGGTTGAGAATTTAAAGATTGCGGCACAGGCATATAATGAAGCAGGCTCTATAAAAGAATTAGAGCAGAAAATCGCCACCACAGCCGCCACCGGGAAGGAAGCAAAACAGACTGTCCGCAAGCTGGAGAACCGCATCAAAGACCTTGCGGAAATTATCAAATATGCGGAGCAGTACAAGGCAAATAAAGCGTATCATACCGCCTATAAGAAGTCCAAAAACCCTGACGCTTATTTCCGTAAGCATGAGAGCCAGATCATCCTTTATGGCGGCGCAAGGCGTATGCTGGAACAGGCGGGCATTTCCTTAAAAGGCTTGAACATCGACAAGCTGAAATCGGAATATCAGGCGCTGACCGCACAGAAAAAAGAACTGACTGCCACCTACAAAAACAGCGAGAAAGAATTGAAATCGCTGAACCGGAAACTGGAGAACCTGAACCAGTATTTAGGGCGCACAGAGCCGACAAAAAGCGCACAGGAACAGCCTGACCGGGATAATAACCCTTCCCGGTAATTCCCTGTCTGAAAAAGGCTTTAAAAGCAAAAGAGCATCGTGGAAATGTGCATAACTCCCCATTCCGCTATGGACAACACCATTCACAGCATGTGGAAAAGCAAAGGGCAGCTTTCCCACATCCTGCAAACAGTGTTGCCCACAGCTCCATAAGACGGGGAGTTATACACATTATGCACAATGCCGACTGCGGCGGAATCCCACCCATTCCTTCCTACTTTATTATATAAATTTAAAAAAATTCTTGTAAACAAGACCATATTCCTGTAATATAGTCTATAAATCTGCAAAAAAAATAGGAGCGCCGAAGCACCCCCATTTCCTAAACCCTCTTGCAAAATTCGCAGTGTTGGTTTATAATCATCTTAGAAGCCGAAGGATATTAACGTGTCCGACGGTTGCACAATCGGAAACTTATAAAGCGTAAAAAATACGGATTACAAGGCTATCCTCTATGGCAGTAGAAGATAGCCTTTTCCGTTACTTGCGGTTGTTTCTGTTGTCTAAGTATGTTAATGCTGCGAAAATGACCAACAGCAGTGTAAGTATCTCAAGTGTGTTCATACCGACCTCCTTTCCGTTTCCAGAAAGGACAACCGCAGACTATCCCTACTTGCTCTAATCTGACTAAAAGAATTATAGCACGTTATGTCGAATAATGCTATAAAAGATTTGCGTTAATCATTCCGCCGCTTCCAATACCACCTCTGCAAATTCCGCATCGCTCATGGTTTCCAGTTTCCCCAAGACCTGTCCGGCAAGCTCCACCATATCACTGTCCTGTATGTGGGGAATCACATTCTTTATATCAGCAATCATGCCCTTTCTGTCCTGCCCCTCAAACACACACATCAAATTGATTTCTTCCACTGTAAATTTATCCATCGCTTATATCTCCCTCTCTGATTTTTTCTCTGTTCCCTTTTCAGGGACTTCCTTATCTGACTTATCCCTCTGCTCGATGACCGCTTTTTTCTCCGCCAGTTTTTCCTTTATGGAAATTCTGCCTGCTTGCTTTTCTTCTTTTGGCTTCTCATTGTTCAGGACGTTATCAATCATGTTATAGTTACATTCTTCCAGTTCCTCAATCTTTGCAAGCGGCTTGTATTCCGCCAGCTTATCTAACAGCTCCTTCGCCTTCCTTGCGGTCTGTACGCCCTCACTGTCATCAAGCTCCGTCCCTTTCCCGAAAATATCCGTCATGCCTTCCCGGATACTGTCTGAAATGAGCGCATTGAGGAAATCATTCAGATACCCGGTATTCCCGTTCCTGATGTCCTCTGTGATATTCGCTATCTGCGCTTCCCTGTCCTCCACTGTCTGATTGTACTGAACAGTGTCGTAGTTGTAGGAAAGCTGGTCTATCTCCGCAGCAAGGAAAGCCGCCTGCCACTTTTCCAGAGAACCCCGCACTTCGATGTCCGGCAGCTTGTCGATCAGCTCCGCAATGACCTCCACTGCCTTTGGATTGTCCGTAATCTCCGGCACATAATCCAGAATCTCCAAATCCGCAACTCTGCCCGAAACAATATCCATCTGCGTGTCCTCATAGTTTTCTGTCCCCTCTGTATGGATATTGATGCCAATGCTTGGGATACCGTTCATCCTCTCCGGCGTTATACGGTTGAAAATGGCGATTGCTTCCTCCACACCCGCTATATCCTCATGGTACTCTCCGAAATTGTGGAACTCCCCGCACTCTGCCACTGTAAGGGTGAACCTTTTTTCCTGTATAATCAGTCTTTTTCATCCTGACCTCCTTCCCACTTCTGGACAAAAAGTCCAAAAGTTTTATAAATGCAAAAAGAGCAGCTACAAACCGCTGTTTACGGTCTATAACTGCCCTTGCGCTGTCTGCCATATTTCATTATCTGTACCGGATCACCGGACACTGCTTCGTCTTTTTCCCTATATTCCTACGTTCCAGAGCGAAAACCATATCCCCGGTACGCTCAAAATACCCTATGTCCTTCTTCCAGCTCATGCCGCATTTACAATGCTGCAAACCAATAAACTGCTGTTTCATTTTCCTTCCGCAGTTCGGGCATACCTTTTTGCTCCTGCCTTTCTGCTTTACTTTCGCTGTTTCTGGTTTCATTCAGACCATCTCCTGTACTTTTATACTGATGCCATTTTACCAGATTTATCGCCGGAATTGTAAATTATATGCAATTTAATCGAAAGCGTCTTTACACAGGGCTACAAAAAATTTCTTTTTCTCCAGTATTTCCTCCTGCCTGTCTTTGGAAAGCGTCTGGAATATCTCATCATAGTCAAGCTCCGCAAGCGGCGTACCCAAAACAGGCGTTAAGACCTCATGTTCATACCATATCCGCCAGAGTTCCTCAAACAGCTCCAGACAATCCGAAAATGCCATTGCCGAATCAAAGCCCTCGCCCTCACTGAACCATTGCAGACGGACAAAGCCGAATCTCCCGGCATCCGCCACCATCACATCGGTCAGCTCATACAGCTCTGCGAACGCATCCGCCACTTTCCGGCATTTTGCCCTCTGTTCTTCCGTAATATATATTTCTGCCATAGCGCATCCTCCTGCTCCACTTCTGGACAAAAAGTCCAAAAGCTATTTATTCTCTTTTAAACAGTAAATCGTGCAGAGGTCAGCATATAATACGCCCTCCCCGCATTTTATCGTGTCAAACAAAAGGCACTGGAACAGCACGTCACGCACACCCTCAAGGCTTGCAATCCCCTGTTCTTTTTCTGAAAAGCCTGTGCCGGGAATACCCACATCCGCCGATGCCGCCCGCCTTGCGGAGATACAGTGCGTGTAAAGTCCGAGTATATATTTATCCGACATAGGGAAAGCAAATGTTTCCTGCCCGTCATATGTTACCCTGTATTTATCCTGTTCCCCTTCCGGCAGTTCAAAGAAGCACTGCACTGTTTCCAGATAAGTATGCCCATCAAAATCCGGCTTTATTTTCTTTCCGTACCTGCGGATTGTGGAAAAGAGGGTATTCCGGTCAATAAAGGATCGGGTACGCTTAAAAGCTGGTTTCCTGCCTTTTAAGTCCATGTAAACATTATTCCTTGTCCCTTTCCCGGCAAACCTGCCATAATCGCCAATCCGCAGCAGATAGGACAGCACCTCCAGCAGCTTTTCCCTTGACGCAATCTCCTGATAAGGGGAACTGCTAAACTCTATCCTCACAAACCTCAACGGGCAGCTCCCCTTTGCAATCTCCCGTTCCATTACCCGGTCAATATCCCTCATGGATTCCATTTATCCATCTCCTTCCGCTTTGGGCTGGAACATCCCTTTTTCTTCCCAACCGCCGCCATACATATCATGCTGCACCAACTGCTGGTAATAGTGGTTCATGGTGTTAGGCGCATTGTAGAGGGCAGTCACCATGTACGCCCTGATGTTGGCTATCTTGGTTGTGGTTTCCCTCATGCACCCGATAACATACTCCAAATGGGAGCTGTTCAGCTTCAGGAACTTTGATTTTACAAGCTCATAAGGGTAATCTTCCCCGTTGACCTTTACCGTCTTACGCTTCACGCACACAATCTCGCAGATAACCTCATACAGTTCCTCATACAGCCCCTTATCCTGCCAGTCCCCATATTTCATGTGATGCTCGTATTCAATGTTTCCCTTGATAATTTCCATGTAGGCAGTGGCATTATCCATCACATCAATCATACCATTATCCGGCTTGCCCGGTTCCTGTTTTTCTGTTTCTCTATCCGATTGATTGATAGGATTGGTATAACTCAGATCAGTATAATTAGTATTGTTATAATTAGGGTTCGATTCCCGAACTTCCGCAAGTTCGGTTTCCGAACCTCTTGAAGTTTGATTTCCGAACTCCTGCAAGTTCGGTTTCCGAATCTCTTGAAGTTCGATTTCCGAACTTCTTGAAGTTTGATTATCGAACCTCTTGAAGTTCGGTTTCCGAACTTCTGCGGAATTGTCAGCATTATCAGGGTTTTCCAGCTCTCCGCCCGGTTCTTTCCCGGTATCCAGTGTCGCAAAATTCTTCACATAGATGATGTCCGGCTTGCCCAGTCCCCTCCTTTTCTTCTCAATCAGACCGATTCCCTTTTTGCTGTCAAGCTCCGCAATCACTTTGGCGCATTTCTCCCTTGCGCATCCCAAATCCTCCATTATGTTATCCAGGGTGTAATGGATATACACCCTGTTTTCCTCGTCAAGCCAGCCATTCTTGATTGACAATGCCAGCCTGTCAAGCATCAGACCATAAAGGAGCTTTGCATCGCTGGACAACTCTTTAAACCTTGCGTCTTTTATCAGCAGCCTCGGAACTCGGTAAAAAGAAAACTGTTCCGCTTCGATGCCATAATAATAGTCAAATTTTATTGTGCCATCCACGCTGATGCACCTCCCCTCTATTGTCTTTTCTTCCATTCATCCAATAGCTGAATGATGATGCCCTCTATTTCCTCACTGCTGCAGTCCTCCGCAAAATATTCGCTGATCTTATCCGCTTTCAGTGTCACTTTCCGTTCCTTCGGCTTTTCCTCCGTCAGTATCAGGCGCACCATTGCAAGGGTAAGCTCCCCGGTCTTGCCATATTCCTTGATTTTTGCCGACTGCGCCATGCTGACGTTACAGCCTTTTTCCTCTATGACTGCCTGCACCCACTGCTGCGCTTCCTCCGCCAGAAAGGAAATGTCAACTCCCTGTGAGAAACCGAGTTTTTTACCGTCCACCATAGTAAGAAGTTCATCAGACAGCCGGGAAAGCCAGATATACCGCTGTACTTTTTTAGCGTTCTCCCCGGCAGCTTCCCCGACCTCATCCAGTGTGTTTCTTCCTGATTTCTTCCCCTGATGCTTCATGGCTTCATATTTCATCTTGTAGGCTCTCGCCTTCTCACTCGGTAAAATATCTTCCCTCTGGATATTGGAATCCACCATAATTATCGTAGCTTCATCATCGGTGTAGTTGCGGACAACCACAGGCATCTTCGTCTTTCCGGCAAGCTCCGAGCCACGCTTGCGGCGGTGTCCGGCTATGATTTCATAGCCGCCGCCCGCCCTCGGTCTTGCAATCCCCGGCACAAGCACCCCGTACTGCCGGATACTCTCCGTTGTTTCCTCCATCTTCTCATCGTCCTCCACCCGGAAAGGGTGGTCTTTGAACGTATAAAGCTCTGCCAGCGGCGCATTGATAATCTGTTCAACGCCGCTTTCCTGTGCAGCACTCCCGCCGAACAAATCATCAAAACTTTCCAGAGCAACCTTTGATGCGCTTCTTGGTTTTGCGTTACTGCCCATCTGCGCTCACCTCCTTGCTTTGCGGAGCAAAGTGCGAGTCATCCTGACGAGCAGAGGTGATTACCTCCTTTGTCAGAGAATCATAGGCTGACGCTACTTTCCCCTTTGGATCATGCTTGTAGATGCTGACACCCTCCGCTGAAATCTCCGCCGCCCGGACGGAAATGGGAATGACATTGGCAAATATCCTCACCCGGCTTCCGTATGCCTCCTTCAGCATGGCGCTGATGTCCTTTGCGTAATTCGTCCGGCTGTCTACCATTGTAAGCAGAATCCCCTCAATCTCCAGTTTCGGGTTAATCTGCCGCTTTACCTTGCCGACTGTCTTAATAAGCTGCTGCAAGCCTTTGACGGGCAGATATGCCGCCTGTACGGGTATCAAGATGCTGTCGGCGCTGGCAAAGGCATTTATGGTAATCATACCGAGGGAAGGCATACAATCAATCAAGATATAATCGTAATTCTCCCGGACAATCCCTATGTATGACCGGAGTACCGTTTCCCGGCTCATAACATTCACAAGGGAAACTTCCAGACCGGAAAGTTCAATGTTCCCCGGCATAAGGTCTATCCCTCCCTCATGGTGGAGAATGCCTTCTCCCGGCTCTACTTCCCCGTCATTGATTAAGTTCCCCATAATGGTTGCAAGCGTGACTTCCAGACTGTCCGGCTCTGTAAAGCCTAAACTTGCGGTCAGACTGCCCTGTGCGTCCGCATCAATCAAAAGCACTTTCTTTCCCTGTTTTGCAAGTCCTATGCCTAAATTGCTTGTGGTGGTGGTCTTGCCAACGTTATGTGAAGCTTCACATAATGTCGGTTATGAAAAGCTATACATTATGCAAAGTTAATGAAAGAAATCCTTATAAATAAAGGATTCTTTAGTTGATTTACTTTCCATAATCCATCAAGATTTAAGTGTATTTTATCAATTCGCTTAAGGAGGAACGCACGATGGAAAAATCAACTTTGCAGCAACTGATCAACCAAACCGGGGAAGCACTCGTACAGGTAGGTGCATCCAGCTATTACCAAAAAGTATTTAAAACTCTTACAAAACAGCTTTTGCTCTACTCCCACGAACAAGGTACTGATTCTTTCAGCATGGATTTCGGATTACAGTTTTTAGAAGACCATTATTCCATGTCATCTAAGATAGCGTTGAAAAAATGGTGTACCGCCTATTCCCGTTGTATAAATGCTTTGGCAGAATACCAGCGTTCAGGGAATGTAGTTCTTTATCTTGCCATGGATAAAAGAGCGTACACTTTCCCAGAGGGATTTAGATATAGCGCAGAAGCATATATTTCCCATCGAGAAGATATCGGGATAATAAAAAAATCAAATAAGATTTTCAGTTTATATCTGGAACGCTTTTTTGCGTTTTTAAGCAGGAAGAACATTGCTTCTTTAGATACACTGTCTCTCAAAGACGTTTTGGATTTCATGGCATCTTTGAACTGTTATGAAAAGCCAACCATAAATCATACAATGCGTGCGGTGCGCTATTATCTGAAATACTGCTATGAACATGGTCTTATGGAGCAGGAGATGTTTTCAAAACTTCCAAACCCTCATTACAACAGGCAGAGCCGATTACCTTCTTCGTATTCAGCGAATGAGGTGACGAAACTTCTTGATTCGATTGACCTTGGGAATCCTTGCGGAATCCGTGATTATGCAATCATTCTTCTGATTGCAAGACTTGGATTACGCAGCAGCGATGTCGCAAATTTAAGGTTTTCCAATATCGACTGGGAAAGAGAAGTAATCCATTTGAACCAGGTAAAAACAGGAAATCCGTTAGAACTTCCTCTTTTAGAAGATGTTGGCGAAGCGATCATTAACTATCTGAAGAACGCAAGGCCTAAAACCGACTCGGATCACGTTTTTGTGAGGCAGCTTCCTCCTTATACGGATTTCAATCCGGGTGCGGTCGGCGCCCTTGTAAGGGTACGTCTCCAGAGATCGGGAATCCATCTTGAAGGGAAAAAGAAAGGCTCCCACACACTCCGCCACAGCCTTGCGAGCCGCCTGTTGGAGCATGAGATTCCGCTTCCGGTCATTTCAGAAATCCTGGGGCACACAACTACTGAAACTACGATGGCATATCTTCGTATTGATATCACCGAGCTTCGGAAATGTGCATTGGAGGTGGCAATCTAATGACAAGAATCAGAAAATCTCCATCCATGACAGGTTCATTTGCGGAAGTTGCCCAGGAATTCATTCAGTACAAAAGAAGCACAGGTTTTAAATATGCAGATGAACCGAAATGTTTATCCCGGTTTTGCCGTTTCAGTGAAGAACAGGGTGTCACAGAAATAAAAATATCCCGCTCCCTTGCGGAAAAATGGACAGCGCCCCGGGCAGGTGAATCCGAAAAAAGCCGGTCACACCGCATTACCTGCATAAGACAGTTTGCCATATACCTTAATAACCTTGGTTATGATGCTTATATCGTGCCAGAAGTGAAGGGTTTGAATCACAGTTCATTTGTACCATATATATTTACGCATGAGCAGATAGCAGCTGTGATCAAAGCCGCTGATGAAACAGAACCCAAAGAAGTTGCAAGAAATATGCATCTGGCGTTACCCGTAATCTTCCGGATTCTTTATGGCTGTGGACTTCGTGTGTCAGAAGTTGTCGGACTTCGCTGCAGGGATGTGAATCTCGAAGATGGGATTCTTACGATCCGTGAAGCAAAGACTGACCGTGACCGGTATATCCCATTATCAGATTCCGTAAAAGAAGCCTGTATATCCTATGCAGATAAAATCTGGTGGGAAAAAGACAGCGACTTTTTCTTCCCTGCTCCTGATAAGACCATGATCAGCCCGATGACTATCTATCAAAGGTACCGCAGGTATCTGGAAGCGGCAGGGATTTCACATGGCGGAAAAGGGCAGGGCCCCCGTCTGCATGATGTACGCCATACATTCGCGGTTCATGTTTTACAAAAGTGGATCAGGGAAGAAGCCGATTTAACGGCTATGCTCCCGATTCTTTCCACATATATGGGGCACAAAACAATACGCTCAACAGCAAGGTATCTGCGCCTGACAGCGGAAGTTTATCCAGACCTGATGAGGGAAGTGGAAAGGTCATGTGCATACGTCATCCCGGAGGTATGCCATGAAGGAAACTGATTTTGCACAGTATTTAACGCAGTTCCTGTCAGTATATCTTCCCTGCCAGGTCGGCAGCAAACGTAATACCCAGTTAGCATACAGGGACTCATTCTCATTATTTTTAAGATACTGCAGAGATCAGGAGAACCTTTTGCCGGAAAAGCTGACAGTTGCAAAAATAAACAGGGATCTGATCCTCCGCTTTCTGCAATGGCTGGAAGAAGAACGTAACTGCAAAGCGGCGACAAGGAATCAACGTCTCGCTGCAATCCATTCATTTTTCAGCTTTTTAATGGTAGAAGAACCACAGTATATACAGCAAAGCCAGAAAATCCTGGCTATTCCAATGAAAAAAACGGATACGGTGCCACTCATGTATCTTCCATTGGATAGCATCAAGGGCCTGTTAGAACAACCCGACAGGACAACAATCCAGGGGAAAAGGGATGCTGTTCTGCTGTCACTTTTATATGATACCGGAGCAAGGGTTCAGGAACTTGTGGATCTAAAAGTTTGTGATGTTGCTTTAAATGATACTGTCACCATCGTACTGACAGGCAAAGGCGGTAAAAGCCGCATTGTTCCAGTCATGAGACCAACTGGGGAATTGTTGAAGCAGTATATGGAAGGTTCTGGTCTGGCTTCGCCTGTATATGGTCGCAATCCGTTATTTACCAACCGGAGCAATAAACCCCTGACGAGAGCCGGAGTGACATATATTTTGAAAAAATATGCTGCACAGGCTCAAGCAATGGGAATAAAGGATATATCCGATGAAATCACACCGCATTGGCTGAGGCATTATGGGGAGTGAAGTAAAATGGGGAGTCCTTAAAAAAATCCCATATTTTCGTATGTTTCTGATAAAATCACTCCCCATTTTACTTTGATGATATACTGGCTCCGAAAGGAGGATGTAACTTATGAATAATGACATCCATGAAGCAATCCAGTTTATCATCTCGTCCCTTGAAAAACAGGGACAAGCTCCCGGCACGCTGAAGAACTATATTAATTCATTTCATGTTTTTGAACAGTATTTAGAGGAGAACTCTATCTGTGAGGTAAATGAGAGAATCTGCCTTGAGTATATACAGTTCAAAACAGGTAAAAAAATCAACAGCTTTCGAGGAACAACCCTTGACCCCAACCTGAACCGTCGTATGAAGCCCCTCCATCTGCTTTTGATGTATCTCGAAACAGGAACATTCCACTATGAGCCAAGAAAGCAGGTACAGCTTTTCCAATGCCCATCCGATTATCTTGAGATTTACCAGTCCTTTGAGGAATACTGTAATGCCAGGGGATATGCTGAAGCAACAAAGGATCTGAACATCCGCCATGTACGGAACCTTCTGCTATATCTGGAATCCCAGGATATCAAGGAACTCGGGCAGATAACGGCGTCATGTCTGGAAACGTTCCTGCACACGTATGATAAAGTTTCTGTTAAATATGTAGGCACTGTGCTGTATGTCCTGCGCAACTTCGGGCATTTTTTGTTCTTCCAAGGCTTTACCAGCCACGACCTTTCCGATCTGCTTCCCAAAATCAGGATACCAAGGAATGGGACGGTCCCCTATTCCTGGAAAAAAGATGAGGTCAAAAAACTCCTGGCGGCTGTTGACCGAGAAGACCCAAAAGGGAAACGGGATTATGCGATCCTACTGATGGTCACCCGGCTGGGACTGCGGGTCAGTGACATACGCAGTCTCCGGCTTAAGGATATCAACTGGGTACGCAAGACGATTCATATCATAATGAAGAAAACCGGGCAGCCCCTGGAACTCCCATTGCTGGAGGACATCGGCTGGGCAGTCATCGATTACCTGAAAAACGGCAGGCCATCTACCGGATGCGACCGGCTGTTTGTCAGACACAGGCCTCCATTCAGTGCGTTTGGTGAACAGGAATCCCTGCACAAGGAACTCCACCGGTACATGGTCAAGGCAGGACTGGACATGGCACTCCCAGGACACCATGGAATGCATTCCCTCAGGAGCACCCTTGCCAAGAACATGTTGGATTCCGGCGCTCCGCTCCCGGTCATCTCAGAAACGCTTGGGCACCAGAACATCAATACAACCGCAATCTAT
This sequence comes from Clostridia bacterium, assembly GCA_910574255.1. GTDB lineage: Bacteria > Bacillota > Clostridia > Lachnospirales > Lachnospiraceae > Laedolimicola. Next base: position 44,711 of record CAJTAK010000008.1, on the reverse strand, counting down.
CTGAAAATAGATCTGGAAGGCCTGCGCAAATGTGCGCTTGATCCGGAGGAGGTGTTCCATCCATGAGAGATTATCAGTGGAAAAGCACCCTTTCCGGATTGATACAATCCTATATCCATACAAAACATATGACTGGATTCCGGTTTCAGTGTCAGGAACGTTATCTTCAGCATTTTGACCATTTCCACTATTATAATGGATACCAGGGGCAGGAGCTTACAAAAACCATGATGGATGACTTTATCTACACGGAGCATGAACGGCCTTCTTCCCATTATAATAAAGAAGTAGTGATGAACCAGTTCGCTTTCTATCTCCAAAAACAAGGAATACCTACTTACATACCAGAAATAAAAACCGTACTCCCACGCAGCAGATATATACCACATATCTATACGGCCGATGAAATCAAACGTTTTTTTCTTGCCGTGGATCATTACCCTGTTGTGCAAAACTCGAAACGCAATACTGTAGATCCGCTTCTGTTCCGGTTCCTTTATGGAACCGGGGTACGGCTTTCTGAATCTTTGAACCTTCGTATCTGCGATATCCGGACGGATGATGCGTATGCCTTGATTAGAGGCGCCAAAAATAACAAAGACAGGATTGTCCCACTAGCCCCTTCGTTAATGGAAAGACTGTCTGTTTATATGCAGGGATTCCACCGCTTTAGCGAACCAGATGCATACCTCTTTCCAGGGAAAAACGGCAGAATGGACTGCAGTACCGCATACAACCATTTCAGGGACTACCTCCTTATGGCGGATATCCCGCACACCGGAAACGGTCCGAGAATCCATGACTTCCGGCATGGCCTGGCCGTTGCCTGCCTGAAAAAATGGTCTTTGGCTGGGGAAGACCTCACCAACCTGCTTCCTTACCTTGCGGCTTATATGGGGCATTCGGATTTCAGGGCGACACAGTACTATCTCCGTCTTACCGCAGAGCTTTATCCGGAGATTGTCAGGATGACGGAGGCAGTATTTCATGACGTAATACCAGAAGGGGATTTTACATATGAAGAAACCTGATTTTCCTTATTACCTGACCTCATTCCTGGGGAAGTATCTTCCTGGACAGAAAAATGTCAGCAGAAATACCATTGAATCCTATGCGGTTACATTTAAACTCTTTTTCTTCTTCTGTGAGTCCGAGAAGAACCTGAAAACGGAAAAGATTACGATCCACACCATTACCTGCCAGCTTATTCTGGAATACCTGGATTGGCTTGAAACCCAAAGGGGATGCGCCATAAGTACAAGAAACCAGAGGCTGGTTGCCTTGCACTCCTTTTTCCGGTATGTACAGAAGCAAAAACCGGAATGTATGGAAGAAATCAGCAGAATTCTGGATATCCCTTATAAGAAAACGGCAAAGGCAATGGTTCCCTATCTAACCGGCGATGAAATGCGTATACTTCTAAGCCAGCCGGATGGTTCAACAAGGGAGGGATTCCGTGATCTTGTCCTGTTGTCTGTTCTGTATGACACAGCCGCCAGGGTGCAGGAACTGGCGGATCTGGAGATAAAGGATGTAAGGATTGAAAAGCCGTCTGTTATTACTTTGCATGGAAAAGGAAATAAGACCAGACAGGTACCTATCATGGATAAGACCCAAAACCTCCTCCAGCATTATCTTGACAGACATATGGGAAATACATACATAAGCCAAGGAAGCAGGCCGCTGTTTATAAACCAGAAAAAGCAGAAACTCTCCCGGTGGGGGATTTCTTATATCATTAACAAATATGTAGATAAGGCAAAAAAGGATCCGGCCTTTCGTGTAGATTTCCCAATCACTCCCCATGTTTTTCGCCACAGCAAAAGTATGCATATGCTGCAGGCAGGGGTCAACCTTATCTATATCCGGGATTTTCTGGGGCATGTAGACTGCTCCACCACAGAGATTTATGCAAGGGCGGATACCGAAATGAAGAGGAAAGCAATTGAAGCAGCTTATAATGATGTGCTTCCTGCTTCAAATGAACCTTCCTGGCAGGAAGATCCGGATCTTATGAATTTTTTAAATTCCTTGTGCCAGAGGGATTCATAAAACAGGATAAGTTTCCCGACAGGATTAGTGGTTTATAACCACCAGTGTAAAATGGGGAGTGATTTTATCAGAAACATACGAAAATATGGGATTTTTTTAAAGGACTCCCCATTTTACTTCACTCCCCATAATGCCTCAAATGGGGAGCTCCCCATTTTCGCCATAGCAAAGCAATGCATCTGCTTCAGTCCGGAGTCAATCTTGTTTATATCAGAGATCTACTGGGACACTCTGATATTTCAACAACCGAAATCTACGCACGGGCAGACGAAAAAATGAAGCGGAAAGCATTGATGGAAGCTTACAACAGTCCATCATCTGACGAACTGCCAGCGTGGAAAAAGGATAAAGACCTTCTTGATTGGTTGAAATCTTTGTAAGGGTTTACTCCTGATTATGCAAAGTTCAAAAGAGCCTATACCCTATAAAATCAGCAAAAGTGTAGGCTCAACTTTGCATAATAACTTACTTTTCATAACCCACACCGCCTTTCTGGTTTGCGATTGCGATTATTTTACACATGATAATTCTCCTTTGCTTCTACTAATTTTCTTTTACGTTGCTTTTCCTGACTTCCACATAAGTCCTGTAATATTTCTTTGTCCCTTTGTTTGGGAACATATCGGAAAACTCCGTCACCTCGATTTTCGGGTTACGCTGTAAAATCTTCCCGAACCACTTAATATCGTTCTTCGTTCCCATAAGCCTGACTTTTAACATCAATCCCGTCCTCCAAGCATGGCGTACAAGTTGTGGTTATATGTTACATATTCCGGATAACGAATCTGTACCGCCTGCCAAAAATAAGGCGCATAGGCACAGCAGAACAGTTCTTCCACTGTGTACCGTCTGCACTCGTCCACCTGTTCCTCCGCATCATCATAGTCAAGGACACTCGGCGTACCATTGCAGTAAAGGTTAAACGCCATCCTGACTACTTTTAAGCTCCCGCTGGTCTGCCAGCCTTCATGCAGACACTCCGTTTTTACACAGCCTGTCTTAAAGTTATAAATGCTGTTGATATTTCTTCTTGTGTCATCGCTGATACCAAGACAATATACAAGCGCTTTGTGGTACACGTCCTGATACCTGACCTCTTTCAATTTCTCGTAGTAGAATTTTTCATGTGCATCGCTGATAAAAGTAATCGCTTTCTCTGCACTTAACGCTGTATTGTTCTTCATAAATTCATTCCTCCTATTATTTTGAATTTGTAAAAAGAAATAGGACTAAGCTAGTTTTAACAGCATTTCTGCCATTCACTAATTTAGTCCTATCTAAATCATCAATATGAAATTGTTTACCTTCTACCCTCCTTATGCTATACTAAAACCAGTAACTCATTGCTTTCAGGCACTTTGAGTTACATTACTGACATTTCTTCCTATTTTCTTTTGAATCGGCGCCGTCCAAATGAAAAATCAGAAATGCTTTGATGCAAAACTACATTTTTTCATTAGGACTAAATTCGGCGGAAACCCTTGATTTCTCAATGGATTTTTCAACCTGTCATTATAATAACTCAAAGCCCTGCCGGTGTTGCCGCCCAGCCCAGGCCGAAGATATTGGCAATGACATTGGTGGTTATGTACTCTCTTGCCTTGTGACCTTTTGGAATCCCTGGGAACATAAAATTGATAAAAGGCTGCAGCTTTCTCGCCGCCTGGCGGATCATTCCGCTCTTCTGGGCAATCTCCATAAGTCCCACCCACAGGGACATGACGCCGGTCATGGTGATGCACAGGCTTACAGCATCCTTTGCAGAATCAAGAGCTACTACAGTAAGCTCTGGAAGCCTTCCCTGGAATGCGCCATATACAACACCCACAAGCAGCATAGCTCCCCATAAATAATTTAACATTTTACACCATTCTTAACTCTTTTACTATCAATATATTATCTTGTGTCCCGTCCCATGTTTTATCCCAATATTTTTCTTAATTTTGCACATTCTTTACGCATTTTAGCAAATTTTTCCACGGAAATTATTTTCATTTTTACTCGATATTTGTCAAAATTGGTATTGGAATATTGCGAACTTTTTGATATACTTACAAAGAAGAACGTGCTACTATCGCAGAAGGAGGAGACACAATGAAAAACACCGGTGTAGTTAGAAGACTAGACGAGCTGGGACGTATCACGCTTCCAATGGAGTTACGAAAGGTATTTAACATTGAAGAACGTGATTCTCTCGAAATTTATGTTGAAGACGACAAAATCATTTTAAAGAAGTATGCGCCAACGGATATTTTCACAGGAGAACGGGAAGATTTGATCGAATACCGCGGCAAGATGGTGTCTAAAAAGACCATAGAGGATCTTGCAAAACTCGCTGAATTGATTTAAATATCCGTAGTTGGAAACTACACTTATTACCAAACTACTGATTTTTCTGCATACCAAACCGGGCCCATAGCTATGGAGCCCGGTTTTTTTAGCCATAATATTGTCTGTGTCTTAGGCAATGTCATTAAGTTAAGCTTCAAAAAATGACCGGCGTAGGGATGAGAGCCGCTTTACCGCCGATGTGCTTGTGAAGGCGAAGCATTCCTATATCTCAGCTCTTATTTTGTTCCAGCAGCTCCTGATAAATATCTCTACGGGACACTCCCCGGTCTCTGGCTACCAACCGCATAGCTTCCTTATGCGTATTTCCCTGTTCCTCATAAAGCTCCATATGCTCCTCAAGGCTCAATTCCTGCCAGGCCTCCTTTTGCTCCTTAAGTATCTCCTCAACCGCCTTTCCCTCAATAACCAGCACGCACTCTCCCTTAGGCTCTTCTGTCTCATAATAATGAACCGCATGTTCAAAGTCTGTCCGGAAGGCAGTCTCATATATCTTCGTAAGCTCTCTTAAAACCGTCAGTCTCCGGTTTCCTAAAAGCTCATAAAGCTCCTTTAATGTCCTTCTAAGTCGGTGGGGAGCCTCATAGATAATGATGGTTCTCGTTTCCCCTGTTAGCTCCTTCATCACTACCTGCCGCTCCTTCTTGTCCGCAGGAAGAAAAGCCTCAAAAGCAAAGCGTCTGGTACTTAACCCCGAGAGGGTAAGAGCCGTAATGCAGGCCGAAGCCCCCGGAAGAGAAGTTACTTCAATTCCCTCTTCTGCGCACATTTTCACCAGTTCCTCTCCCGGATCGGAAATCCCCGGAGTTCCTGCATCTGTAATCAGCGCAATCTGCTTTCCTTGCCGAAGTTTTGCAATCAGCTCTCTGCCCTTTTCATACTTGTTATACTCATGATAACTAGTCATAGGGGTCTGAATCTCAAAATGATTCAAAAGCTTAATACTGTTTCTGGTGTCCTCCGCTGCGATCAGGTCTACTTCTTTTAAAGTGCGAAGCACCCGAAGAGTAATGTCCTCCAGATTTCCAATGGGCGTGGCACATAAATATAATTTTCCCTGCATCCTTTAATCCTCACTCAAAAGCCCTTCCGCCGTGTAAGAGCATTTTGCATTCCATAGCAGCCATTCCTCACAGCCGCTGTCATAGACTGCCTGTATCTGTTCTCGGATCTGCTCTCCCTCATAGCTTTGGTGGTGTGAAATCCAGACAGCAGTAAAATCCTGGAGCCATGGGCGCACAACAGCTCTGTGTTCCCCTTTGGGAATCCCCGCAAGAATCTCTCCCGAAGCCTCAAGCGCTGCCGAAACTGTCTCATAAGGCATAAGATCCGGATACTCGATGCCATACACTCCCTCCCTGTAATGAGAAGGATAGACCATGGGACAGATATAATCAAGATGCCTTGCCATGGCTCCATAATCCTGCCCTACAAGGGCTGCATCATTTTCATTGTCAATCACGGTTCCAAATACATCCGCCGACACCTGGATGCCAAGGGGTGAAAGCTGCTCATAGGCATATGCTGTAAACCCAGTAATAATATCTGTCTTAGATTTCCCCAAAGCCTCTGTACCGTAGTCTGCTTCCTCATCGGTAATCTCCGTAGGAAATCGAATGTAATCAAACTGAATCTCGTCAAAGCCTGCCAAAGCTGCCTCCTTTCCCAGATCGATGAGATACTCCCATACCTCTCTCTCGTAAGGGTTCACCCAGGCCAGACCATTTTTATCCCGAAAGATACTGCCATCCTTTTTGCGGATGCAAAGCTCCGGATGTTTGTCTGCCAATAGGGGATCTTTAAAGGCCACAATCCTTGCAATCAAATAAAGATCCTGTCCCTTCAAACGTTCTATTAGCTCTGGCAGATCTCTGATATATCTCACACCAGCCCCCATCTCTTCTACCATAGCCTGGTCCATCTTATATGTGACAATGCCCTCATCATTCTTGATATCTATGACCATAGCGTTAAGCTCCGTATCTGCCGCAAGCTGCTCCCGATCCGCCATTCCCTCATGACCTGCCATGGGGCCGGTGATATAGATCCCCTTTACCTTCGGCAGATCTTTCTGCGGCACTATCTCTGTCTTCGAAATCTCTTCCTCCTGCTTCTGGTCCATAGCAGTGTCCGATCCTTCTGTAACTGCCTGCTCTGATTCTCTCGCCTCTTCTGGCATAGTCTGCTTTTCTTCGTCTGCGGCTTCCTCCTCCGGCTCCTCCAAGGGGGCCGCCTGCTGTACTGCCGGTATCTCCGCTTCCGTCTGGCGGATGCAGCCTTCCATAAGCACAAGCCATAAAAGTGTTAAAACCGGCACAAGAACTCCTGCCCTCTTCAATTCTTTTCCTCCATCCGGCCGCTAAGCGCAACCTACACAGCCATCCATGCTTTATCAATATCCATAGATATCATAAATCTCATCCGTATAAACTCCCTGTTCTTTATATACAATCAGCGGTTTTTCCACCGTGATCCGGGATCTTCCGCCAGACAGCGCCTCAATAAGCACCATATTGGGCTCCTTATCTACAAAGGGATACACCAGACGCATTCGTTTGGGCTCCAGCTTATATTGCACCAGAAGGGTCAAAATCTCCGCCAGGCGGAATGGCCTGTGAACCAGGTAAAAACGTCCTCCCGACCGGAGTACCTTTGCCGTTTGGCTCACTACATCCTCTAGGGTACATAGGATCTCATGACGGGCAACTGCCTTTGGCTGCTTGGGATTTACCAGGCCGTGATTTCCCGTCATATAGGGAGGATTACAGGTAACTACATCAAAAGAAGCAGCTCCAAAAAGAGCTGCCGCTTCTTTTATATCTCCGGTCACAATAGAAACCGATTCCTCCAGATGATTGTATGCTACGCTCCGTCTGGCCATGTCTGCGCTTTCCTCCTGGATCTCCAGTCCGGTAAAATCCCGGCCTTGGGTTTTTCCCCGAAGCAGTATGGGTATGATTCCTGTTCCCGTTCCCAGATCCAGTACCCGTTCTCCCGGCTTTACCTTTGCAAAACCAGACAAAAGAACCGCATCCATGCCAAAGCAGAATTTCCGGGAGTTTTGAATGATCTGATATCCGTTCCTGTGAAGCTCATCCAGACGCTCCCCTTCCTTCAGCTCAATTGTCATCTAACTTTGATTTTCCTTCCTGGCGCTCCAGTGCCTCCAGCTTTTTCAGCTCCTTATCGGCAACATCGCCCTTTTCCTTTCTGCGTCTGGGACGGAATTTAAGCTCGTCCACCTTATACTCCCGAATCTCCTTCTCGTCTCCCTCCAGGGTCACGATCACCTTTACCTTCTGGCGAAGTACGTTGACGCTCTGCACCTCACCCTTCAGTCCGTCACTGGCGGTCACATGGTCTCCCACATTTGGAAGACGGCTGTTGAGTTCCTCGTAGGTTTCCTGCTCATGCTTTAAGCAGCACATCAGTCTGCCGCAGACGCCAGAAATCTTAGTGGGATTTAAGGAAAGGTTCTGCTCCTTTGCCATTTTAATGGAAACGGGTATGAATTCTGATAAATGGGTATGACAGCAGAGGCTTCTGCCGCAGATGCCAATTCCCCCTATAATCTTTGTCTCATCTCGAACACCGATCTGCCGCAGCTCAATCCGTGTCTTAAATACGGCGGCCAGATCCTTGACCAACTCCCGAAAGTCAATGCGGCCATCTGCCGTAAAGTAGAACAATACCTTATTATTATCAAAGGTGTACTCTGCCTGAATCAGCTTCATCTCCAGATTATGCTTCCGAATCTTCTCCAAACAGATCTGAAAGGCTTCCTTTTCCTTCTGCCGGTTGGCAGCTTCTTTTGCATCATCCTCCGCAGTAGCAACTCGCAGGACGGGCTTTAAAGGCTGTACCACCTTGGTTCCTTCAACTTCCTTGGTCCCTACTACTACATATCCATATTCCACCCCTCTGGCAGTCTCGACAATTACATGCTTTCCTTTGGGGATGTACAGCTTTCCGGGAGAAAAGTAATACACCTTTCCTGCATTCCGGAATCTGACTCCGATCACTTTTTCCATCTCAATTCTCCTTTATGGTCAGCAGAAGAAGTTCCATGGTCAGCTCAAAATTCACATTAGCTTTCAGACGCACCTTTGCCTTCTCCAGCGCTTCTATAATCTGTTCCAGACCCTCATAGGATATCTTTGTGGCCTGTAGACTAATATAATTGATCTCTTCTGAAAATACAAGGCTGTCCACCTGTCTGGTAGCCTTAAACAGTAAAACATCCCGATACCAGAGCGCCAACAGGTCCAGATAATCATTGATATCCGCCTTATAGTCTGATACCTTTCTTATCGCCTCTGTAATCTCCCAAAGCTCCATATCCCCCATATGGCGGACCAGATGAATTGCATGATCTTTAAGCTCTCCAAAATGCTCAGACAAAGCCAGCATCCGGGCCTTTCCCACATTACCTCTGGCAAAAGCAGTGCAAATATCTGCCTGATAATCGGGAACCCGCAATCGCTCCATCAAATAACTTCTTATCTGGCAGTCCTTTACCGGGCGCAGCTTTAAGGTTACACATCGGGATAAAATCGTGGGAAGAAACGCTTCCGAATTTGTAGTCAGCAGAAGAATCACGCCATAAGCCGGCGGTTCCTCTATGGTTTTTAGCAGCGCATTCTGCGCTTGAACTGTCATTTTTTCTGCTTCATCTATCAGATATATTTTATATGGGCTGCTGTATGGGCGAATCTGAATATCACCGCAAAGCTGCTCTCGAATATCCTCTACCCCAATAGATCCCGGCTTTTCATGGCGGACATTGATAATATCTGGCTGGTTGCTGCTGATTGCCTGCTTGCAGGAACGGCAGATTCCGCAAGGAGAAATTCCTCCCTTTTCACACTGCAGGGTCTGGGCAAAGGTCTGAGCAAGCAGATTCTTTCCCGCCCCTTCTTCTCCATCCAAAATATAGGCGTGGGAGATCTTTTTTAGACGAATGGCATTTTGCAGATGGCTGATTATCTCATCATGTCCTATAATGTCTTTAAAATCCGGCATGGAATCTCCCCCTCCTTTAAGTATGGTAAATTTAATTCCCATCTTTCACTGCTTACGAGCATAGTATAACACATCTCTTGTATAAAAGACAAACTTTTTACATTACCATTTGTTTCTGAATATAAGCAGTAATTTCCTGAATGCAGTCCTGAAGATTATTATTTAAAAATCTTCGCTCTATATTAGCCTGAAGGATTCGTTCTTCTGCAAAGTCTTTACTGTCTGTAAGAAATCTCCGACAAAGTTCAGCATACCTTGGCTGCTCCTGACTCCGCTCCCTGTCAAGGGCCCTTTGAAGACGTTCTCCATCCTCCACCTCAATGTAGACAGGAATTACTATTTTTTCGCCATAATATTTTCGAACTGCCAGAAATGAATCCAACACTCCTATCATGACATAATGATAATGATCCAAATCAACATGATTTCCGGCAGCAGTAAAATACTTCCAGATTCCGTGAACTGTCTCATAGGTGCGCAGCTCAATAACTTTTCCCGCTGCCTCCATCCGCATCAGTTCTTCCTCATCCGTAAAATGGTATTCTACTCCCGGCGTCTCCTTTGCCCTCATGGGACGGGTAGTATACGGAATTATCGGGCGAAGTCCGAGCTTTTTATTTTCCATCAGGTTTTTATATATGGTATCTTTTCCTGTAGAACTTTTTCCTAATATATAAAAAATTTTTCCCATTCTATTATTCTCCTACTGCCTGTCCATCGTGCACCTATTAGAAAGATGATTCCTTCAGCACTGCTATACTTCCATTTGAATCCAAGCCATGCAGCCTGTGTCCTGCAGCAACACTTGTTTTTAGTATACTGCAAATTTGTTCCGTAAGAATCTCACCGGGAGCCACCAACGGAATCCCTGGGGGATAAAGATAGAGATATGCGCCGCAAATCCGATTCTGGCATTGGCTCACTCCCAGCCATTCCTTTTCCTGCTCCAATGCCATTCCCAGGGGTAAGGCAGACGTGGTTTTGGAAAGCTCATAATTTCTGCCGTCTCCTGACCGGTCTATTCGCTTGGTTCTTTTGTCTGTATCTAAAGAATACTCCAATTCATAAAGAGCATGATTTAACTGCCAAAAGTCTTCCTCCCTGTCAGAAACACTGGAAATCCCTGTCACATATAGATTTGTTGCCATTTCCATCTGCAGGCGATATTGCATCAGCAGGCGTCTGGAAAGCTCATATCCAGAAATCTCATTTTTTTGAGCGTAAATCACCAGTCTGGAATTATCAAAATCCCAAATTCCGGCTCTTCCTATAATCTCTTTTCCAACTAACTTCAATCTTTTTAACTTCCCACAGCTATCTCGAAAGTTTTCAAGCCGCTTTGTATATGCTGCAAATAGTGTCTGCCCCTGTTGCTCCATCTGCTCCATGCAATTATCAATAGATGCCATCAGTACATAAGAAGGGCTGCTGCTCTGATATACAGAAAGATAATAGTGCAGCCTCTCCCGATCCACTAATTCACCCTGCATATGCAGAAGCGCTGTCTGAGTGAGTGCAGGCAGAGTTTTATGTACACTCTGAATTACTACATCTGCTCCTGCTGTCAATGCATCCTCCGGAAAATAGGAAGAAAAGGGAAAATGCGCCCCGTGAGCTTGATCAACGATCAGAGGAACCCCATACTTATGGCACGTCTCTGCAATAGCCCTTACATTCAGGCAAATCCCCTCATACGTAGGCGACGTTATAAATACAGCTTGTATCTCTCTGTGTTCTGCCAGAGATTTTTCCACATCTTCTGATAATATTCCTCCGTTTATCCACAATTCTTCTAAGAATTGTGGATAAATATACCAAATCTGCAGCTTTCTAAGTCCGGCTGCATGATAAGCGCTGCGATGGCTGTTTCTTGCCAGCAAAATCTGCCCTTCTGAGCGGGTACAGCCTGATATGGCACTTAAGACGCCAGCGGTACTTCCGTTTATCAGAAAATGCGTCTCATCTGCCTTATACAGTCTGGCCGCTCTTTCCTGAGCCTGTACTAAAATTCCATTTTTCTGAGGATGATGCAGATCATCAAATCCTTCTATTTCCGTAATATCTATCTGATAAGGAATTCCCGTTCCTCCCATATGCTGCTTATGCCCCGGCATATGAAATCCATAATAGCCGGATGCTCCATAAGCCATAAGCTTTTCATACAATGGCCCGTTTGATATATTCTCATCTCTCATCTTTGTTCACACAACTTCTTCCTCTAACAGGGCCGCCATTTTAGGAAACGGCTCTAAACTTCTTTTTAAAATTCCTTTCATGTAAGCAATCAAAATGCCATAATTGGTCATAGGTATATTTCTTCGTTTCGCCTGTTCTAACCGATACTGCATCTCCCTTTCCTGCAGCATACAGCCTCCACAGTGGACAATGAGCTGATACATAGAAAGCTCTTTTGGAAAATCTCCTCCGGATGTAAAATGAAACTCTGGTTTCTTCCCTGTATATTCTTCTATCCATCCAGGGAGCTTCACTGTTCCAATATCCTCACACTGGCGGTGGTGAGTACACCCCTCTGCAATCAGTATCCGATCCCCATTCTGTACTTTTTCTAATGCATAAGCCCCTTTAACGGCTTGAGAGAGACTACCCTTATAACGGGCAAACAAAATAGAAAAGGAAGTAAGCAAAATGTCCTTCGGCGTCTCTGCATCCACTTTTTCAAATACCTGGCTGTCTGTAATTACTATCTTAGGCTTCTGTCTAAAAAGTTTTAGTGTATCTTTAAGCTCTGTCTCTTTTACTACTACAGAGATTGCTCCAGACTCTAAAATGTCACGGATTGTCTGCTGCTGGGGCAGAATGAGCCGACCTTTGGGTGCGCTCTTGTCAATGGGAACCACCAGAACCGCTACATCCTGAGGCTTCAGCAAATCCCCTGCCAGCCGCTTTTGCAAATTTTTCTTTGGAATCATGTTTGCCAGCTGTTCCTTCAATTCCTGAATTCCCTGTCTGTTCTTTGCACTGACCCAAACTGCATTCGTTTTCTTAGTTCCAAAGGTTTTTGAACAAAGATCGCTTTTATTATATACAATTAGAAAAGGAATCTGTCTCTCTTTCAGCTCTTCCTCCAGCCTCTGTTCCACATAGTCGATGCCTGTCATCCCATCAACAACCAGAAGCGCCAGATCCGATTTTTTCAAAAGATCCCAGCTTTTCTCCGCACGAAGTTCTCCCAACTCTCCTTGATCATCCAATCCCGGAGTGTCTATGAAAAGAACCGGGCCAAGGGGCAAAAGCTCCATAGCCTTATAAACCGGATCTGTTGTAGTCCCCTTAATCTCAGATACAAGAGCTGTATTCTGATCGGTAATCGCATTGATCAAACTAGATTTGCCTGCATTGCGTTTTCCAAAAATACCAATATGGATTCTTTCTGATAAAGGGGTATTATTTAAGCTCATGGTCTCCTCCTGTCTATTGACTGTCAGCTTCTTTATCTTACTATAAAACATCAGGAATTGCTACCATACAGAAAAAATAATTATCAATCTGGTCTTGATCTAAAAAGCAGGAGCATTTATCTGCCCCTGCTTTCCGATTCCTTAAAAGATTCTTCTTACTGCAAGAATGTTCTTATAATTTGCTGGTGATGTATATTTAATTCCTGTAGCTGCTGTGCTGGCATGTACGATAGTATTGTTGCCGCAATAAATAGCTACGTGGCCGCTATAACAAATGATATCACCCGGCTGTGCCTCTGAGAGGCTTACTCCATATCCTACACTGCGCATTGCACTGGATGAATGGGGAAGGCCCACACCAAAGTTTGCATAAACACTCATTACAAACCCTGAACAATCCGCACCATTTGTAAGACTCGTTCCACCATATACATAGGGATTACCTACAAACTGACTTGCAAAGGATGCCACAGCATTTCCACTGCTGCTTCCGCCGCCATTACCCAAAACGGAATTCTGGCTGGCACCTGTCTTTGCTGCTGCCGCTGCCGCTTTTCTCTTTCCTTCTTCCTTCGCTGCCTCTTCCTTCGCCAATCTGGCCTCTTCCTCTGCCTTAGATTCAGCCTGCACAAAATCGGTACGAAGATCTACAAATTCTTTGGATACCCAGCCATCACCTTCCTCAATGGATACCTGTACCCAGTCACCTTCTTCTGCAGTTACAGTCAGCTCTTCTTCTTCTCCAATCAAACCCAGGATGCTGGCTTCTGTGCTGGCTTCGCTTCTCACCCGTAAAGTTTCTGTTGTAACCGTAGCAACCCGACTTCCTACTTCTTCTGCCAAAGTCTCAGCCGCTTCACCAGTTACCACATAATCACCTTTTACATAACCTGTCACACTTCCAGAAGTGATCTTATACCAACCGTCCACTTCTTCTTCAATGGTTCCGGCAGATTCATCATAAAGCTTTCCGAGAATCTCTCCTTCTTCATTGGGTAAACTCCTTACATTCACATAATCATTTACCTGTGCGATGCAGATGCCTTCATATTCGGAAGGAGTCAACTCATCTACCATCTTCTCATCTATTGTAGGATCTGCTGTATGTGCTTCTGTCAGCACCGATGCTATTCCTTCTTCTCCAAAAGAAGAAAGATTGCTGGCTTCCACCTTGATTCCTCCAAAACTAAAGCAAAGGGCTCCGGTCAAACATAATGTAGTCAATTTATAAATTATCATTGTTTTCAACTATCCTCCGTAAGATTCTCAACTTAATTATTACAAATTTGTTAAGACTTATGAAAGAATTATAACAGTATCATTACTTCTTGTCAACAGTTTCTGCTATTTTCTACGGTTTTTCCAAGATTTTCAATGCTGCTTCTCTTGACTTTCTTATCGATTTTGTTAAAATATAAGAAACGATAATCATTATCGTTATTAAAACACCTTTTACGCATTATTTCTATACATAAATCATGCGTAAATATAGGAAACACCTCACGGATATCCCTCTATGCAAAAAAGCATGGACAGATCAAGGAAAGGAGATTTTTATGACATCCTTGAAATACAGCCGCCAAAGAGAGTGTATCAAAAGCTTCTTGCTTTCTAGGTATGACCACCCCACAGCGGATACAATCTATATAAATGTAAAAAAGGAATTTCCCAATATCAGTCTGGGAACTGTCTATCGCAATCTTTCTCTTTTAACAGAGTTAGGGGAAATCATTAAGATTACCACAGACGGTGCTGATCGGTTTGATGCTCACTTAGAACCTCATTCTCATTTTATATGCAGGAAGTGCCGCAATCTTCTGGACATTCATATGGAAAATGAGGATTTTATCAACACAGAGGCTCAGAAAAATTTCCCGGGGCAGATAGAAGGACATACTGTACAGTACTATGGAATCTGCGGCGATTGCCTCCGCAAGTAATTACCAAAAAATATTTTAAATATCTCTTGACGCTTTTACAAATCTGTGCTATGTTAATAACAGTAATCATTACTATTTTAAAACACTAAAAATTCTATATAAGAAAAGGAGAATAAAAACATGAAGAAATTTGTATGTCAGGTATGTGGTTATGTTCACGAGGGAGATTCCGCTCCCGAGAAATGTCCCCAGTGCGGCGTTGGTGCGGACAAGTTCACAGAGCAGGCAGGAGGCCTTGACTGGGCTGCTGAGCATGTAGTAGGCGTAGCCAAGGGTGTCAGCGAGGATATTCTTGAGGACTTAAGAGCAAACTTCAACGGCGAGTGCTCTGAGGTTGGTATGTATCTTGCTATGGCAAGAGTTGCTCACAGAGAGGGATATCCGGAGATTGGTCTGTACTGGGAGAAGGCAGCTTACGAAGAGGCTGAGCATGCTGCTAAGTTTGCAGAGCTTTTGGGTGAGGTAGTTACTGACAGCACCAAGAAGAATCTGGAGATGAGAGTTGCCGCTGAGAACGGTGCAACCGCAGGCAAGTTTGACCTGGCTAAGAGAGCTAAAGCTGCGAACCTGGATGCTATTCATGATACCGTTCATGAGATGGCCCGCGACGAAGCTAGACACGGAAAAGCGTTTGAGGGGTTATTAAAAAGGTATTTCGGTTAAGGAAAAGCCCGTAAAATCAAGGGTTTAAGCAATTATAAGGGGATCGGCTCTTTGTGGCTGATTCCCTTTTTTGGCTTCAGTGGCTGTGTAAAAAACTGTGTAAGGTTCTGGGCGTTCTGGGTAAACTGTGTAAAAAAAACTGTGTAAACCAAAAGCAAGAAAAAAGCCCTCTTTCGGGGGCTTCTGATCTTAGGTTATAGGATTTCTGTCAAAATAACTTTGTGTATCTTCTTCAGCTTCTGTTAAACCATAAAAGATATAAGCACTTATATCACATTGTAAAAATCGGGTCTGTATTGCTTTCGTCCAGTCTTTAAAGGGTTTGTTGTTGATCTTCATTAACATATTATAACTTTCTTCAACTTGCTTTAATGCTTCTTTATATTCCTGTTCTATTTTATCAAATTCAAAAATAAAAGGTTCGTTCTTTTCTTCTTCTGTAATTTCTGTGTATAATAAAATTTGGTTGCTACTGTCAAGAAGCCTTATTTTGCTATCTGTAAAGTTTAATAATGTCCTGCTCTTGATACCATATGTAAGCATATTAGCAATCAGTGAATTTTTTTGTTGTATATCAAGATTTATATTTTTATATTTTTCTAAAAAAATAATCTCTCCTGTTTCTATTCCTTTTTTTATTAAAGATAACGGTAAATTCATAGATGCTTGGTATTTTGTGCGTGGATCAGGCTTACATAAATCATTGTCGTGAAATACCTTAACTCTGTTTTTTATTTCCTGACTTATTGATTTTTCCATATTTTGGCGGCTCTCCTTTTCTGTATTTTATTATATGAAGTATACCATATTTAGCGCATATGTGCTAGCCCTTATTTAAAGGCGGTAAACTCGGCGGCTGTCAAGTGCTAGGGTGGAGATTTTTTTGAATGTATTTCTCAAAAAAATACTACCCGATCTTGACTGCCTTACAGTATAAAAATAATGGGTATGGGTGGAATAACACGCTCTTAGTTATTCCGCCTTGGGTGCGCTTTTTTTCTTTCCAGTCTGGCGAAAAAGTATAAAAAATAAAAAAAATTGAAAAAATGCTCTTTTTTCTCAAAAACTCAAAACCCGCTGTGTAAACTGTGTAAACTGTGTAAATTTGTTATATTACATAACTTAAAACCTTAAAAAACCCTGTAAATACGGGCTTTTTTACACCCTACATAGCCAACACTGGGCTTGTGTTGGCTATGTAGGGGTCAACTGTGTAAACTGTGTAAACTGTGTAAAATTTCAAGTCTTTGCAAGTGTTCCTTGCTCTTTTTCTATACGAGATACACAGTTTTAAACAGTTGACCTCATTAACATAACAAAAAAGCGGCTGATACGAAGTATCAGAAGGCTAACCCGCCCGCTTTTTTGGTCGTAGATTTTCGGTAGAAAATCGAGCGTAATAAAAAATAAGGGGCTTTTCGCTTGCGAAAAGAATACACGCCCTGTAAAACAAGCAATAAGAAGTATATTAACATAAAAATACACAGTAAAAGAAAAATACACACTTTTTATATAAAAATAAAACTGTGTAAAAGTATGTAATTTACACAGTTTTAAAAATTAGAAGTGTTGACAAAACTGTGTAAATTTTATAAAATTATATTATAGAAAATTAAATAATAAATCTAACAAGTATAGATTAAATGGAAAAATTGAAGGGCTAAAAAGTCTTTTATTTTCTGTTTAATCTATTTTTTTATTTTATAAGAAAGGAAGGAAAAAAATATATGAATAAAGATAAAAAAATAACAAGGTTCTCACAATGTAGTGATCCTGAAGGTTATAAAAAGAAAGATAGAGAATGGATTGATTTATATAAATTATTATATAGCGGTTATACCCTTGATGAACTTATAGACATTGATAAAAGCGTTTTTATGATGGCTGATAAAATAAGGGGCTTAGAACAAAAAATAGAGTTTCTTATTATGATTTATGAAAACAATGTTGCTTCATTAACTGCTATTGATGAACTTATACAAGAAAAGGCTGAAAAACAAAAAAAGGAAAGGGGTAATGTCTAATCAACGAAAAGGAAAAAACAGAAATAAGAGCAAGGGTTTTTAATATCGCTCAATATGAATTTAATCCAAAAAGTGGCGAAGATTTACATTTTAATGAGAATAATATAAAAGATGGATTGGATCACAAAACAATAAAGCGTTATGCGTGGATATGCCACAATAAAGATACATTTACGGAAAAGGAAGAAGCAAAAGGCAAGGGGAAAGCGGGTGAATTAAAAGGTAAACATTGGCATATTGTTTTAGATTGTCCTAATAGCATACCTTTATCTACAATAGCAAAGTGGTTTAATGTTCCTGAAAATGCTGTTGAAATTCCTTCTGGGCGTGGTGCTTTTCTTGATTGCGTTCAATACCTTACACATTCAAGTGATAAATGTCAAGATGAAGGAAAAACTCTATATCCTGATGATGAAGTTTTTTCAAATTTTGACTGGCAAAAGGAATTATTAGAAAGAGAAGAAAACAAGCTAAAATATGGCGGTGATTTAAGTAAAAAAGACCGTATGCTATTTGATGTCTTGTATCTCGGAAAAACTTTAAAAGAATGTCAACAAGAAGATAAATTATTATATATGGCTAATCTTGAAAAACTTAAAAAATTTAGAGTTGAGTATATAACAAATAATATGGAAGTTCCAAAAACTCGTATAAATATTTATATCACTGGTAAAGGCGGTGAAGGTAAAGACACGGCAAGTCGTGCTATTGCTAGGGCTTTATATCCTGATATAGAAAATGACGAAGATATATTTTTTGAAGTAGGGGCTGACAATGCAACATATGAAGGTTATGACGGACAACCTGTTTTAATTTGGTCTGAATATAGGGCTTATACCCTACTTGAAGCCTTTAAGGGTAGAGAGAACCTTTTTAAAATTTTTGATACACACCCTCATAATGCTAGGGTTAATATAAAATTTGGCTCTGTTAAACTTGTTAATACTGTTAATATCGTCAACAGTGTTGAAGATAGAAATGTATTTTTAGATGGTTTAGCGGGGGAATATGTAGATAAGGCGGGGAATTTGAGAACCGCTGAAGATAAAGGACAAAGTTATAGAAGATTCCCTATTGATATGGGGTTATCTGATGAAGAAATAACTATAAGGTTAAGCAAATATTTTTCTGGCGAAAGTGATGATCCACAAGAATTTGAAATCTGGAAAAAGATTAAAGGAAATTTTAGAAAAGTAAGGTCATTATGTAGGGGGAATGAAGAAAAAGCCCGCTTCTATGAAAATAAAATATTAAAGGGTTTACCTGAAAAAATAAAGGAATTATTAGCAAACGAACAAGATTTGACTGACGCTGAAATTGACGCTTTACTTGCTGATTATGGCGAAGAAATAACAGACGAAGAACCAAAACAACAAGAGCCACAAGAACAAAAAGATATTGATTTATTAAAAATGGCACAAGATGATTTTTATAATGATCCTGTTGATAATAGTTTTTTTGGTTAAAAGGGGTGAATACTAATGAAAGAAATAAACGAACAAGTTTTTAAAAATACATACTTATTATTTTATGATAATTATAAAAAAGGTAATTATATTATAACTGCTTATGTTGATGAAAAATTCAATAAATTTTTAAATATCTTAGATTTAGATTTAATGGAAAATAGTTATTATATTGAAGAATCAAATTATAATACTGATACAAAAATATAAAAGAAAGGAAGAACAAAAAAATGAAAACAAAGACAATAAATGAAAAAACATTTTCAAGTAAGTTTTTAAAACTTGACGGAAAATATTATGATAATAAAGGCAATATTACATTGTTCTTTTTAGATAAAGACAATAAAAAATATATGTTAAATTTCAATGATAAAACTTATGTTTTTAATTATTCAATAATTGAGAAAGAAAAAACAACAGATGATATTTTAAAAGAATGGATCGGTAATTCTTCATCTGTTGAATTTTAAAAAAATGGCTTCTACTGCTATAAGGCGGTAGGGGCTTTTTTTGATCTGTTGACTTCTGATATGTAAAAATTATAAAATCAAATTATAAGTTATTTATATATATCTTTATACAGATATTAAAAGTTTTGATGAACTAGCGTTCCTTAAGTATTCGCCTTTTGTATATTAGGTAATAAAAAATATATATTCTTTTTGGGAAGTTATGAATTAAAAAACAAACTTGTAAGTTTAGGAATTGGTATTTATTACATACCATTGAAAAGTAAAAAAGAGTATAAAAGTTTAGGCAATATGGCAATGTAAAAGTTGCTAATATTTTAAAACTTAGTCATATAACAACAAGAAAAAGTTGTTATTTTTTGGTAGAAAATCACTCCTGTCGTAAGGGGTATTGGTTTACAAAATGCTTAGTCATTTTGGTTTAAAATCTCCTCTTATTACAAAAAGAAATCTTATGATTTTTTTATAATATTTAAGACAGTGAAGAAAACACTTTATCTAAAAAATCACAAAAAGGAAAAAAACCTTTTAAAAAAAATACATCTAACTTTTTAGAATTTTAGCGTATTACGCTTTAAGAGAAAAAAGCAAAATGCGCTTGATCGGGTTGTGGTATCTAATAGCAAGATGAAACCGCCGATCCTCTTTTGCTCTGGCTATTGTAAAAGCCTTTGCTAATTCTAATGCTTATATTGCTATATGTAACTAATAACCATGTGATTAATTATAAGATATAACATAAATAACCGTGTATTTGATGGCGAAAACGCCTTTTTTTCTTACCTGCTGATGTCTTTTATCTACATTGAGGGGAAAAACTTGTTTTTCCCCGCTCAATGTAGATAAAAATGGGTTGAGTAAGAATTGAGAAGGTGATCTATTTCTTGATTAATACGTATTAATTTTGCTAATACGTATTAAATGGCTAATACGTATTAATTTTGAAAAATTATAAAAAAATAATACGTATTAATTTGCTAATACGTATTAAATCTGCTAATACGTATTAATTTCTGGGAAATCTTAAAAAAATAATACGTATTAAATTGCTAATACGTATTAAGCCTGCTAATACGTATTAATTTGAAATATAGCCCGCCTACGGGCGGGGACTGAAAAAAAGATTATGAGAATAAAACAATAAGAATAAAATTTTGATTTGAAAGGAGAACAAATAATATGAAAAAATACTTTTTAATAATACAACCTGATAATTTTAAAAATCCTGAAAAGGTGGAAAGAATAATCATATTTGATGAAGATAAAGCCTTAATTTTTGATTGTGAATTGACGCGAATTTCTTATATGTATGTAAAAAAATTAATGGTAGAAAACGCTTTATTTATTACATACAATGGGGAACTTTTAAAAAATATGTTGTGGCAATTTTTTGGCTTTTGTGAATATAAAAATATAATTGATTTAATGGAAAACTTTGCTGTTATTTATGGAAAATATAAAGACTGGGAAACAGAAGAAGGCTCTTTATATATCTGGCAAAAATTAGAAACTGCTTTAAATTATTATAAAGATAGGGGCTATAAAATACCTAATTGTAAAATTAATATTTATGAACCTCTGGACGTTATAAGCGGAACAATTATTCTTTATGACTGTATAAAAGATTATGAAGAAAAACAACTACAAAAAGAAATTAGAAAGGGGGTGATTTAATCCGCAATATAAACCAACAACTTAATTATGCTATAAGTAAATCTTTAAAAATTGGTGAAAGTAAACACTCTGCTAAAAAGAACGGCACTTATAGAGAAGGTAATATTTATAGCAATAATACATTACAATCTTATAAAGATACCGCTAAAAATTTAAGTAATTGGCTGAAAGAAAAACACCCTGAAATAAAAAATGTTGTAGATATAAAAGAATCTCATATTCAAGAATGGATTAATGACAGGGGTAAAAATTGGTCTTTAAAAACGCTTGAAAATCATATGACAAAAATTAAATATCTTGAAGAACAATCTAAAAAAGTTTTTGGGCGTGATAATGTAAATTTTTATAATAAAGATTATGAAAAACCAAAAACAAAAGAATCAACAAGGGATAAAGCCTTTACTCCTGATGATTTAAACAGATTAAAAGAATCTATGAAAAATAGCCGCTCTTTTGCTAAAGAAGCAATAGAAATAACTAGCCGCTGTGGGCTTAGAATTGATGAAGTAGCACATTTAAAAAGAGAAGATATAAACATATTTGAAAAAACTATATATGTTGATAGAGAAGGGGCAAAAAATGGAAAGGCTCGAACTGTTCCTATAAGAGATAAAGACATTCCATATTTTAAAGAATTATTAGAAAAATATCCTGAAAGGGGCTATTTTACAAAAACTGACGCTAAAAGCATAAGTAAAAGCATAAGGCGTTATATGGATAAAACACAAGATAAAGACGGCTTATTATTATCTAAAAAATATGAAAAAACAACTGATCACGCTATAAGAAAATTATACGCAACTGAAAGAATGAAAGAATTAAGGGGTAATGAACCTTTAAGCAATAACAAGGAAGAAATGAAAAAATGGAATATAGTTTCTAAAGAATTAGGACACGGTGAAGGTAGAAAAAATTTATATAATACATATTGTAAGGGATAATATAAACCAACTGGAAGATGAAGCAAGCCCTGTCTTTGGGCTTGGTTCATCTGTAAGGCGGTAGCAAGCCGAAAGGCTTGTTTTTTTGACTTTTTTATAATTGCTTATTATTTTATACATATGGCGTATGTAATCTATACATAACTTATGGTGTATAGAATATGTATAAAACGCCTTAAATGCGCTGTAATTGATTTTAAAATCCTTTAATGACTGTTTACCCTCTGGAAGTATTTTAAAATGATTCTGCGGCATTTTACGGCTTTTTAGGCGGCTCTGGCGGCGTGTCTGGTAAGAAAATAACAACACTTTCGGCTTGACATTGTAGTATCTGGCATAACTTTTCTAATGTGTGCATTGTAATGCTCTTATTGCGTTTTAAGTTGGTTATGGTGTAAGGGCTGAAATTGTGCTTGTATATAAGCGTATATGTTGTTATCCCTTGCTTTTTCATTGTTTTCCACAATGGCTCATAAGAAATCACAAGATCGCCCCCTTCCTACTGGTTTTTTGAATATTTTTATTATCTTATATAAACAAATGCTTGTATATTAACAAATCTTTGTCTATAATAGAGTATGGTGCTGTTTTTTAACTCTTATACAGAAAGGACAAAATATGGACAAATTTGTAAAAAAACTGGTGAAGAACCACTTAGGGGCGTTTATGAATAAAAGTATAGACGCTTTAGCCTTGGCTGATGAAACATACCTTCAGGACAGTAAGGCGGCTGATGAACTGGAAGAACGCTATAACGCTTTAAATATCCCTGAAAAGGATAGAATTGTTATAAATGATTACATAGCGTGTCTGGCAACAAAAGAGCATAAAATGCGGGATTTGGCGTATCTGGCAGGTGTGGCTGATAGTATTAAACTTTTTAATGGGTTAGGGGCTATTAAAGATTTGGGGGCGTGATGTGATACAAAAAATATTTGAATTTTTGCTTTTTCATTCGGTTGATAATATAAAATTTTATAATTTCTTATGTGATACCTTCCCTAAACTGGAAGAAAAATATATGGAAAAAGAAGAAGCAAAAAACAGAGAAGTTTACATACCACGAGAAGATTTAGATCGTATGAGCCATAACGTATGGCAACGGCTGTGTGATGATTTCCCAGAACTGGATAGAAGTAAATTTTAATAATTAGAAAGGATTATAAAAAATGAATGAAACAAGTTTCAAGACAAAAGTTGTAATTGGTGCTGTAATTGCTGTGTTAATTTTCATATTTGTGTTATCACAAGGGGGACATCCAGGCGGTTTATTTGTTTTTGCATATTCTCTTTTAGCGTTTTTCTGTTCTCCGTGGGGCTGGTCGATTCCTAATCGGATTGTAGCAAAATGGAATACAGATATTATTATTCCAATTCCTTTATACATAGCAATTAAGGTTTTATGTGCGGTGTTTCTTGGGTGGATAGTATTTTTATATGATATATATAAAATGTTTATAAAAAAATAGAATCAAGTTTTTAAAAGGGCAAGGGGTTTCGATCCCTTGCTTTTTAAATTTTTATATTATATAATTAATTAGAGAAAAGGAAAAAGTTATTTTTCTTATTTTCGCTTATTGATTTTTTATATTCCTTTTAAAAAAATAATTTATTAGTCTAAAAAAATTGAATATCGTGTAAAAAGATTAGCCTTGTAGTGTGCTAATCTTTTTTTGTTAATAACCACAGGTTATTGACTGGCACTATTTTAATACAACTTATGAAATTAAGTTATAATAGATATGTTATGTATTAAAAATGTTGACAAAAATATCTAATAGAGGTATGCTATATATACAACTTAATAAAAAAGAGAAAAATACTAACTAATTAAAGAATAAAGAATCAAAGAATAAAGAGAAAAGGATAATTTTAAACAGTTTTTTTATAAACTGTTGTTTCCTGTTCTCTTTTTTATTTTGTCTAAATACAGAAAAATCTATAAGAAAGGAAGTAAAAAACTATGAAAAAAATATATATAAAAATTACTGAAAGACCTAAAAAGCCGCTATATGGTGATTATGAAATCCTCTATGGCTTAGGTATAGATGATGAAAGAACTATCTATGAATTATATTTTGAAGATAACAACAATAAAGAAATCGGTAAACTTGTAAGTGCTAAAAACACAATAACAGGTAAAAACGAAAAATTAGAAAATGTTGTTATAAGGGGGATTGAAAAATGGCAAACAAAAAGAAAATAAATTTTAATATCAATAAAAATGTTCTGGCTGATCTTGATAAAGAAGCAAATAAGACTGGATTAACTAGAACGGCAATTATAACAACTTTAATAACAAACTATTTATATAAAAAAAATGAAAAAGAGAGGTAATTAAAAATGAAAAATAATAAATTAAATAAAAAAATTATAATCCCTGTGATGATGGGGGCTTTAGCAATAACAAGTTTAACCAGTCCAGTCCACGCCGATCCTTCTAGCTTAGACAATGATTATCAAATAATTGTTATAGAAAAAGATCCTGCTACTGGAAAATATGTTAAAAAAGTTTCTTATACAGACCACGCTTATTTCGGAACTACTGGATTTTGTAATATCTGCAATATGACAATCAATGAAGGAAATCATACAAACAAACTTATAAAAGATGAAGATAAAGGCATTATCATTGGTAAAGATGAAGAAAGCGGGATTCCTATTATTCCAGAAAAAGAAGATGATAAGGGCGTTGTTCTTGGTAAAGATGAAATAGACGGCGTTCCTGAAATATCTGAAAATAATGTTCTTGTAAAAATGAACGGTGATGTTATAAATATTGACTGTAAAAGCGGCACTTATAAAGAAGTTTTTGACTATGTTAAAAAACTTGGATATACAGATTTTACAGTAAAAAATTATTGGAACACACAAGTTTATTCTTGGTATAAATACGATAATAAAAAAATTTGTGATGTATTTTTAAATAATAATAATACTACAAATAAAGATGAAAAAGTTGTTGTTCAGTCTTTAAAAATCAATGGAAAATTTGTTGACATTGAATGTAAAAGCGGCACTTATAAAGAAGTTTTTAACTATATAAAAAATCTTGGTTATACAGATTTTACAGTTAAAAATTATTGGAACACAACCGTTTACGCTTGGTATAACATAAACGAAAGCGGTAAATGTGAAGTATTTTTTAAATAAATAGAAAGAAGGTAATAAGAATGAAAAATAATAAATTAAATAGAAATGTAAATAAGGTAATAACAATAGGAATGGCGGGGGCTGTTGCCCTCTCTGCTCCACTTAGTTTTGTATATGCTAGTCCAGACGCTTCTGAAGAACACGAATACACAGATATTCACGGCGTATGTGATATATGCGGGGAAACAAAAGAAGATGGAAACCACTTCACAGAAAATATAGATGATGGCATTATAGAAATTGATCCAAATGATACCGAAAATGATAAAAAAGATGATGATGTTATTATAGTTGATACTTGCGATGAGGATCATATTGAATATCCTTTTTTGGATTTAGATAATGACGGTTTTTGTGATAACTGTGGGGCTGAAAAGAAAGAAAACACAGAAACAGAAATACCAGAAGAAAAGAATTTAAAAGACTTTACTTTTTTTATAAAAGGTTATAATACTGCTGATGATGAAGATATGACAAATATCTATAACAAATTAAAGACAAATGGAAAATATAAATTGTCTTATAGTGATAATAAAACAGAAAAAGATTTGAAGGTAAAAGTAAATATTTATAATAACAATGATGAAATTATTGATAATTTTGTACTTAGTAATAGTGATAATATTATAAAAAATTTACCTGATAAAAACGAACAAGGTTATAAACAATTTTCTTGTAAATATGAACTTGTAGCCGAAAATTTGCACTATACAAAAGATAATAAATGTTTTATGTATAGTAGCATAAAAACAGAAAATGGCGAAATTCCTGTTTTGAAATTATTTCAATTAACGCCTTGTACTAATCACAGTGATTTTGAAAATCCTGTTCATATTGAAAAAGAATTTGGCGTTGTATGTGATTATAATAATCCTAATTTTGATTTAGATTTATTTTTAGAAGATGAAGAAATAGAAAACTTTTTCTTTGGTAATATAGTTGTTGATAAAGATTGCTGTTGTGTGAGTGGTGTTCCTGATTTACCAGACTTACCAGACATAAGCACAGAAACAACAGAAACTACGGAAAGCACTGAAACAGAAAGCACCGAAACAGAGAGTACAGAAACAGAGAGTACAGAAACAGAAAGCACAGAAACGGAAAGCACTGAAACAGAATCCTCTGAAACAGAATCCTCTGAAACGGAAAGCACTGAAACAGAATCCTCTGAAACAGAATCCTCTGAAACAGAAAGCACTGAAACAGAATCCTCTGAAACAGAAAGCACTGAAACAGAATCTTCTGAAACAGAGAGTACAGAAACAGAAAGCACCGAAACAGAATCTTCTGAAACAGAATCCTCTGAAACAAGAACAACTGAAACAACAACAACTCCTACTCCTGAACCTGTTAAACCTGTGAATCCTGTTGAACCTGTAAAGCCTGTTGAGCCTACACCAACACCAATTACAACCACAACAGAAACAACAACTACCACAACAGAAACAGGAAAAGTTGATCCTAGTGAAAAAAATGAAATGGTTCAGACTGGGGATTTAGCAACTAATACATATTATGGCGGCTATTTCTTAGCAACTGCTTTTGGTGTTTTAACTGCTTTCTTTAAAAAGTTTAAAAAATAAAAATTTATAGAAAGGGGGTATAAAAAAATGATGGAAGAAATAATGATTTTTTTTAGAGAAATGTTCCCTTTATATATACTTTTTACTCCTGCGGCTGTTGTTGGAATAAGCATTTTACTTGTGATGATGATGACAACTCCTAGCGATACTAAAGCGGCTGAATATAAAGAATATATAAAATATATATGTTGGGCATGGGTAATCCTTCAATTCGTTCCAACTTTTATGGTAATGTGCTTTAACTATGCTGTTGCTGAAAATGCCTTTACTTGGGCTGTTGACAATGCAATTCATTAATTTTTAAAAACTAAATAGCGTATATCTTAGGTATGCGCTATTTCTGATCTATTGCTTTTTATAAATAAAAAGTTATATAATTATTGTATAAGTTATTTATTTTATAAAAGTATAGTGTTTAAAAGTTAAAAGGTGGCGGCTTAATCTGCGTGATTATGTAAGGCGTCCATTATAAAAAAGTTATGTGATATAACAGATTATATTACTTTTAGATGAAAAATTATAAAATGAATAACATTTTTTTATGACAACTAAATAAAAATTTAATATAAAGTAAACCAAAAAAACAAAAAAATTATAATGTAAAAGGAGAAAAAATAATATGAAAAAATATGATGCTTTTAATTTAGTAATTACAGTAGGTGAAGTTTACGGCGTAGAAGAATTTTATGATTACTTAGGTGAAGATTTTCACGACGCTGTAAGTTTTGAGGATTTTTTAAAAAATGATGTGGCATATAATAACACTTGTCTTTTAGATGAAGAAGGCGTTGACCGTGTTATTGAATACACTGTTGAAAATGATAAACTTACTATTACAAATATTTATTAAAATTACATATTGAAAAACTTAATATTGAAACTAAGGGATCATCTTTTTTGAGTAGAAATGAAAAAGGTTGATCCCTTTTTTTATTCTAAAATACAAAAAAACTTATAAAGGAAGGTAATAAACAATGAGTAAAAAAGAAGCGTATAAAACAATGCAATTATTAATGCCTAATAAGAGATATGACTTATTTATAGATCTTGATGATATTGATATTGATGATCCAGATAGTTATAAATATATGTTTTTGGAACATAACAAGAACCAGACTTTAAAAGAGTTATGTTTACAAGAAAACTTACTTTATTTAGGATTTGTTGAGTATAGTTTTTATCATCATCAAGGAAATAGAAAAATGTATCCTGTTGCGGGTTTTGTTACTCAAAACTAATTATAAAAAACTTTTAAAAAGGAAGGGTAAAAGATTATGGCAAAAACTTATTTTGTAAATGTTGCAACACTTGAAGAATTAAGAAAGCAATACAAGAAACTTATTAAAATGTATCATCCTGATAATGCGTTTGATTCTGATGAAGATATGAAAGCAATCAACTTAGAGTATGAAGGGCTTTTTAAAATCTTAAAAGATAAGCACACACGGGAAACAGAAGAAACAGAAGCGGCGGGCGGTTATCAATCTACATATAGCAAAAATATGTATAATTTTGAAGATGATTCGGCTTTGCGTGAAATGCTTACAAGAATTATAAATTTTGACTGTGATATTGAAATTATAGGTTCTTGGATATGGGTTTTTAATTCTTACAATTATAGAAAAGAACTTAAAGAACTGGGCTTCAAATATGGAAGTCAAAAAAAGGCTTGGTATTTTCATACAGAAGCATTTAGAAAATCAAGCAATAAAAAACTTAGTCTTGATGATATACGCTCCTATTATGGAACTACTAAGATAAAAGAAGATAAACGGCTATTAGAAGCCTAAAAAGTATAGGGATTATTTTTATAAAAGATAATCCCTTTTTATTAAAAAAACACAATAAAACACAATAAATTATAGAAAGGAAGAAAACAAAATGAAAAAACTAATTATAACAATAACAAATATTTTAATGAGCCTTGCTTTAACTTGCGGCTCTACAACTGAATATATAAAATTTAATGTAAATGATTTAATGAGAGCAGATACCTTTTTATATTCTGCTCCTGAAATTAGAGAAGATGAACCATTTGAAAAAGTGGTTTATACTGTTATAAAAGAAAAGAAGGCTGAAAAACTTGAACCAGTGAAGGAAGAAGAAACAACTCCTACTCCTGAACCAGTAAAAAAAGACGATCCTACTGAAAAAGTTGAACCAGTCAAAAAAGAGGAAACTCCTGCTCCTACTCCTGAACCTGTGAACCCTGAACCAGTAAAGAAAGAAGAACCACAACCACAAAAAACACAAGATACAGTGGCAAGCGGTAATATTATAAATTTTAACAATAATATTAATAAGCGTGGCGGCGTGGAAACTTTACCAGAGTATTTACAAGGTTATGCGGATCAAATAATGGGCGTGTGTTTAAATGAAGATGAAATGACACACTGTTTCCATTGGGCTGAGTTATCTTCTGCTGATATGGAAACTATAAAGCAAGCAATAAATAGAACTTATTTTGCTTATTATGACGCTAGAATTATTATAAATTATTGGGATGAAGGGGAATATTATTTAACAACAAATAATAGTAGAGAAAGATATAATAAAAGTCTTGAAGTTGAAAACAACATAAAAAGTATTGTAAATAATATTGTAACTTCTGATATGACTGAAAAAGACGCTGTAATTGCTATAAATAATTATGTGTGTAGCCTTATTGACTATGAATTAAGTCAAGGTGACTTTTATCTTGCTTTACAGACTGGAAAAGGAAACTGCAGAACATATGCTTGTATTTTTAAAATGATGTGTAATCAAGTAGGCATTGAATGTGACTATATAGAAGGTTATGCTAATGGCGGCGGTCACGCTTGGAATAGAGTATATATTGGCGGCGTTCCTTATTGGGTAGATGCTTGTTGGAATGATGGCGGCAATCAATATCTTTTAAGTGCTGATTTATGGGAAAATCATTCAGCAAGCACAGTTAATCAATTCTTTTATAGAGATGAATTTTAAAAATAATAGTCTTTACTGCTTAGAGTAGTAAAGGCTATTTTTTGATGTGTTGACATTTAAGAGTAAAAAATTATATAATTATAATTGACAGAGAAAGAACCCTGTTAAAAAAAGTTTTTTATGAAGTTTTTACACTTCTATAAGTTTATTGTGTTTTTAGACTTTTTACATTATAAAAAATTTACTCTAAAATTTACGAATAAAAAAATGTTATTTTCATTATAAGCCGTTTTTATACGGCTTATTTTTTTGTGCTTATATATTTATACACAATATATAGTGGTTTATGCCTCAATATATATACTATATATATGTATAATATAGCAAAAATGCGGTAGAATTGTTTTTAAATTTCCTTAATGAGTGTTTACCCTCCAAAACAAAATAAAAATGATTCTGGCGTATTTTTTATAAAGTTTCGTGTATAGTGGTATGGACTTTTACACAGTTTTGATCTATAATATAGTTATAACACATATGCGCTAAAATTTAGAAAGGAAGGTTTTCAGAATGGCTAAAACAAGTGATACAGGATTAAAGCAATTAAAAAATGGTAATTGGTCTTGTAGGATTTTTAAAAAAATTAATGGCGTTCAGATTGATACAACTTGTAGAGTAGATGAACGGACGGGAAGTCCTTTAAAGACTAAAACAGAAGCAAGAAATTATAGAGAATATAAGATCGAACAACTACGGAAAGAACCTGCTGAAAGAGAAGTCCAGAAGCAGAAAAACAAAACGGTTAAATTCTCTAAAATTTGGGAACTATATTTAAACGGTGAAGCAAAAGAAAAAGCGCCCTCAACCGTTGTTAAATATACCAGTCTTTGGGAAAATCATTTAAAGGCTGAATTTGGAAATAAAAATATAAATGGTGATGAAGCTGTTTCTGTAAATGAAATAAATAATTATTTAAGAAATTTATATTATGATACTGATTTATCACACGCTTACATAACTGGCTTTTTAAGGCTGTTTTACTGCTTATATGGGGTAGCGTATAGAAGCAACCTTATAAGCCTTGAAATGCTTACACAGTATACAAAAGAAAAGAAAATGCGTATCTGTATGCCGCCTATGACTGATGAAGATGAAGAAGAAAGCAAAAAAATTGAAACATACGATCAAGGTCAAATATCACAAATGGCTGATGTTTTCAAAGGTGCAGACTTAGAACCCGCTTTCTTAATTGCTATATACTGCGGGCTTAGGGAAAGTGAAATATTCGGGCTGATGTGGGATGATATAGATTTTAATAATAAGACTTTAACAGTAAACAAGCAATTAATTTTTGTTGAAGGTGTCCTCACTCTTTCTAGGCTTAAAACCTTGGCGGCAACTCGGACAATAGAAATGCCCGACAACCTTGTTAAATTCCTCTTAGAGCGTAAAAAGGCAACCAACAGGGAAAAGGTCAACAAGGCATATAAAAATCGCTGTGTTGAGGTTGTAGAAGATATAAGGGGTAGAGAAACAGTTGAGATTGTGGGCGGTGATTTTGTCAACAGAAAATTATACAACGGATTGGGTGGAAAACTCTTGACAACTAACTCTTTAAAGGCTTATAGTAAAAAAATAAAAAATTTATACGGCTATTCTTTAAAAATGCACGATCTGCGGAAAACACACTTAACATTCCTTGCAAATAGCGGCTATCCTATCAAGGCTCTAATGGAAAGGGCGGGGCATAGGAAACTTGAAACTACAATGAGATATTACATACATAAGGATGAAACAATGAAGGAACAAGAGCGGCGTATCATAAATACTATTGTTCTTGATGATCCTATAATAACTATTGAAATTGAGGGCAGGAAGATAGAAGTTAAAAAAAGTGAATTGGACAAGCTAAAAAACGATCAAAAGTAGCTGTGTAAAAAACTGTGTAATCCTTTTTAGTAATCCCGAAAACCCTTTAAAATAGCGCATATGTGTATAATGTTCTATGACGAGGCAAGACATGGAAAAGCATTTGAAGGTCTGTTAAAGAGATACTTCGGTTAATTCACAGAGAAAGTTTAGGGTGCATCGGTTCTTCCCGACGCACCCTAAATTTTTGCTCTATCTCTTCTCATATGTACTTATACCTTTTACTTCCTTTTCGTTTTCTCTGTCGTATATGTTCATCGCTATGCCATGGCAAGCCGTTGTTTTACTTGGCGCATATCACCTTCCAGTACATTAACACGGGTGAGCAGAAGCTCTCTCTCTTCCTTTACCCGCACTGCTTCCTCAAGCTTACGAACCAAATCAAGATGCCCTTCCGCTATAATTCGAATATTCCTGTTTGTCACATTCTCAAGATTCACTTCAATCGTTTTAACTCTTTGCTCCAGCCTACTGATGGAACCTTTCATGTCCCGCATGTCCGCTTTCATGTCCTGCATATCCGTTTTCATACCCTGCATATCTGTTTTTATGCCCTGGATTTCTGCTAAAATAAGATCAAATCTTTCACTATCCGTCATGCTCATCCTCCTTTCCTCAAAATATTTGTTTTATGTAGGTAACGCAAGTATAACATAATCTATTTGTTGCGTCTATAATGAAATTTTGAAAAATCAACCCCCGTATGTTGACATTTCTACTCTTATGGTATAATATATCAATATCTACACATAGTATCAAAAACTACATGTTGTAATATATAAAAAAGGAGATGCCATATGAAATTAGAACTTCAAATTAAAGATCCCGGCAGCGCCATTACCCATTTTATCGGAATGCTTATGGCCGCATTTGCCGCAACCCCCTTGCTCATCCGGGCAGCCCGACAGCCAGATACCATCCATCTGATCTCCCTTGCAATTTTTATAGGAAGTATGATTCTTCTTTATGGTGCCAGTACCACTTACCATACTTTGAACCTTTCCGAGCGTTCCAACCGAATTCTCCGAAAGATCGATCACATGATGATTTTCATCCTAATTGCAGGATCCTACACCCCCGTATGTCTGATCGTCCTGGGAGGTAACACCGGCTACAGCCTTTGCGCTCTCGTATGGGGCATCGCATTGGCAGGAATCCTCATCAAAGCATTCTGGATCACCTGTCCCAAATGGTTTTCCTCAATTTTATACATTGCCATGGGATGGGTGTGTGTATTGGCATTTACCCAGATATTGAATTCACTTTCACCTGCCGCATTCGGATGGCTGTTAGCAGGCGGCATTATCTACACCATAGGCGGTATCATCTACGCATTAAAACTGCCCATCTTCAACGCAAAGCACAAAAACTTCGGCTCCCACGAAATTTTCCACCTATTCGTTATGGGCGGAAGCATCTGCCACTTTATCATGATGTACGTATTCGTAGCTCCTATGCCAATCTAAAAAATTATCATTCACAATTGCAAAAAATTAAAACTTCCACTATAATAAAAGAACTTTCTGAACCTTAAAGGCAGAAAGTTCTTCTCATTGTAAAACAAGCCAGTCTGCCGGCTTATTTTTTCACTGCCCCATCTGTACTACCTAAAAAGGAGCCTTATGACCTACACCTACATACTAAAATGCGCCGACAACACCCTCTATACCGGCTATACAACCGATCTAAACGCTCGCCTTAAAACCCATAACCAGGGCAGAGGTGCCAAATATACCCGCTCCCGCCGTCCTGTCACCTTAGTTTACTATGAATCCTTCGCTACCAAAAAAGAAGCCATGCGCCGGGAAGCTGCCATTAAAAAATTAAGCCGTCCCCAAAAGGAACGGCTTATCGCTTCAAATCCTTTTATTGAAGGAGGGGCATAGGATCCACACTTACCCCATCCTTACGCACTTCAAAATATACATTACATCCTTCCTGTGCATAGTATTTTGTTGGTTCACTCACATAACCAATCGTCTCTCCGGCTTTCAGGTAATCTCCTTCCTTCACCATAAGCTCCTTAAGCTGTCCGTAAATTAATTCATACCCATCGCCAATATCCATAGTAACAGTTGTTCCTGTCTCATCCAATGTATCAATGGAAGTAACTTTTCCCTGAGCAGCACACATTACAGACGCATCCTGACTTCCCTGTATAATTACCGCCGGATTATACTTATACTGATTCAGGGTAGAGAAGTATACCGACTTGTCCATACTATAATCCAAAATAACATTTCCTGCAATAGGCCACATGAGCTTGTCCATATCCGGAGAAAAAGAAAGTGTGGGCTCATCTATCACAGCATCAGCATCCATAATAGACGCCTCTTCTATCTCATCTATCACAATATTTTCTGCAATTTCCGCCTGTTCTACCTGAAAATCACTCTCCAACTCTGCACCATAGGCTGCATGAGTCTCTTTACCTTCTTCTTTTTCTTCTGTCTCCTTTTGCCGCTGTGCTGAAGCAGATGCTGCCTCCTGCCGCTGTTCCTGCTCTCTTTCCAGTTCCTGCTCCTGAGCCTTTCGTGCTTCCTCTTGTTTTTCCTTTTCCTCTGCCTGCTTTTGTTCTGCTTCCGCTACCTGCTGCTCAAGCTCCTTTTGTTTTTGATCACTTTTTCCCACCGTATACATGCCAATCATGGCAACTACGGCAAGAAGGCAAAGACTGAATGCAACTGTAACGCTTTTTCCTCCCATAAATGTACTCTTTTTCTTTCTTTTAACTGTCATAAGCTTCACCTCTATACTAGATTTCACATGTTTCGCTGTGCTGCTAACCATAGCATAGCCACTTTAATTGAAGCTTATACATTCCACATTTTTATAAAAATAGAGTAATATTTCCAGGTATGTTTTGCCTTCATCCGCAAAGCGATTTGCCTGATACATGCTTAATCCCAAACCATGTCCTAACCCCTTTGTTACTACCCTGACACCTTCTTCCGTCTGTTCTAAAGTAAAGCTGCTGGAATTCAGGGAAAAACGGCTACGAAATTCCTCTCCTGCCAGTATTTCTTCTCCTATACGGATCTTCGTCACATATCTCGCATCATCCTGTTCTACAATTACTGGTCGTTCATCCAATGAAAGAACTTGTACTTTTAGATAATCTGCAGCCTCCACATCAGTTGGACAGTCCACCGATTCCAAATAGAAATACCCCTCCCCCAATACCTGACCGCTGCGTGTTTTCCCTGCACTGATTGCATGATAAGGCAAATCCACCAATTGCTGATCAATTGTCAAAACCTGACCTGCTGTGGAAGAAACAATCTGCTCAAGCTTTGTATAATTAGTTTCCCACTGTTCATATCCCCACAGCTCTTCCAGCTCATCTGGCGAGGAATATGCAAACCCCATAGCCTTCAAATCATCTTCCTGAATAGCTTCTGCAGCCTCTGACAAACTTTTTATTCCATAGAATTCCATGCTTTTCTTCAAGAGATTTGTCCGTATAATTACTGCTTGGGCTTTCAATGCCTCTGTTTGATAAGAGACTGACATCTGCCCGGGCAAAATTCCTGCCACATAATCCTCCAACCCTGGAGCTTCCGCCTGTTCTTTTTGTCCTCTCATATTTCCTGTGCGAAAGACTACTGCCACATATGGAAGTAATATTAAAATAATGAAGATTGATATTCCTGTCTTTATTTTTTCTCTCATTTTACATTTTATGAACAGCCTGAAAAAATAGACTTTTTCTATTATAAGAGGACTTCCTTTTATACATAGAAAAGAGACAGTGTCTCTCCAGCAAAGAAGCAGCACTGTCTCTTATTTATTTCCATTTTCTATTTTTAATACCGGTAAATAACTTTACACGCTCTGATTATTGCAGCTCCACAGTAATCTTATCAAGATGCCAGATCTCATCCACATACTCCTGGATGGTTCGGTCAGATGAGAACTTTCCGCAGGAAGCCGTATTCATAATAGCCTTCTTTGCCCAGCCCTTTTCATCCCGATAAGCTTCCTCCACCTTAGTATGGGCATCCGCATAGGAACGGAAGTCCTTCAGAATAAAGTAAGTATCCGCACGATCACTATTCTTGGTATTCAGAAGAGAATTATAAATATCCCGGAACCGCTCCGGATCATTGGGTGCATAATAACCATTGATAAGCTGCATCAATACCTGGCGGATATCCTGGTCCGCATTAAAGATATCCATGGGATTGTAACCGCCGTTCTGCTCGTAATTGATAACCTCATCAGAGCTTAAGCCAAAGATAACGGCGTTCTCCTCACCCATTTCCTCCACCATCTCTACATTGGCTCCGTCCATAGTTCCGATAGTAATAGCGCCGTTCAGCATGAACTTCATATTACCGGTACCGGAAGCTTCCTTGCTGGCCGTGGAAATCTGCTCGGACACATCAGCCGCTGCGAAGATCCACTCCGCATTGGATACCCGATAATCTTCAATAAATACTACCTTCAGCTTTCCGTTAATAGAAGCATCGTTGTTGATCACTTCTGCCACGGCATTGATCAGCTTGATGGTCAGCTTTGCACGGTGATAGCCTGCAGCCGCCTTAGCGCCGAAGATAAAGGTTCTCGGATAGAAGGGCATCTCCGGATGCTCCTTGATCTGATTGTACAGATACATCACATGAAGAATATTCATCAGCTGACGCTTATACTCATGCAGACGCTTTACCTGTACATCAAAGATAGATCTGGGATCTACCTCCACCCCATTATGCTCCAGAATGTATTTTGCAAGGCGTACCTTATTCTGGTACTTGATATTCATAAATTCCTGCTGAGCCTTTTCATCATCCGCATAAATCTTAAGCTTGCTGATCTGAGACAAATCCGTAATCCACTCATCACCGATGTGCTCGGTTACCCAGGACGCCAGCAGCGGATTGCCGTGAAGCAGGAAGCGGCGCTGTGTGATTCCATTTGTCTTATTGTTGAACTTCTCCGGCATCATCTGGTAGAAGTCTTTAAGCTCCTGATTTTTCAAAATCTCCGTATGAAGTCTTGCAACACCGTTTACGGAATAGCCTGCGGCAATTGCCAGATGAGCCATCTTCACCTGTCCGTCATAGATAATGGCCATCTTGCGTACCTTTTCATGATCTCCCGGATATTTCTTCTGAATCTCCAGGATAAAGCGGCGGTTGATCTCCTCAATGATCTGGTATACGCGGGGAAGCAGTCTGGAAAACAGCTCAATCGGCCATTTCTCCAACGCCTCTGACATAATTGTATGGTTTGTATACGCACAGGTCTTTGTGGTTACTTCCCATGCTTCATCCCACTCCAGGTGCTCCTCATCAAGCAGCACACGCATCAGCTCCGCAACTGCTACGGTCGGATGTGTATCATTTAACTGGAAGGTTGCCTTCTCATAAAACTTACGAATGTCCTTGTGAACTTCCTTATACTTTGCCACTGCCCTCTGAACGCTGGCAGAGATAAAGAAGTACTGCTGTTTCAGGCGAAGCTCTTTTCCTGCCATATGGTTATCATTGGGGTAGAGAACCTCAACGATCAGTTTTGCCAGATTTTCCTCCTCCACGGCCTTCTGATACTCTCCTTTGTCAAAGGAATCCAGGTGGAATGAGTTCATAGGCTCCGCATCCCAGATACGAAGAGTATTGACTACATTGTTGCCATAACCTACTACCGGCAGATCACAGGGAACCGCACGAACGCTCTGATAGCCCTTCTGTACAAAATGATTCCTTCCCTTTTCGTCTATCTCAATATCTACATAGCCGCCGAATTTTACAATCTCAGCATACTCCGGTCTGCGAAGTTCAAAGGGGTTGCCGTTCTTCAGCCACTCGTCCGGCACCTCAAGCTGATAGCCGTCTTTGATCTTCTGTTTGAACATTCCATAATGATAGCGGATTCCGCATCCGTATGCCACATAACCCAGGGTAGACAGAGAATCCAGGAAGCAGGCTGCCAGCCGCCCAAGTCCGCCGTTTCCAAGAGCTGCATCCGGTTCCTGGTCCTCAATCAGATTCAGGTCGCATCCCAATTCCTCCAGGGCTTCCTTTACGCCGTCATAAAAAGTCAGGTTGATCAGATTGTTTCCCAAAGCACGCCCCATCAAAAACTCCATAGACATGTAGTAGACAATCTTAGGATCCTTCTTCTTCATTTCCTCCTGGGTTGCAAGCCAGGCATCAATCACAGCATCCTTCGTAGCCAATGCTACCGCATTGAAAATCTGCTGCTGGGTCGCCTCCTCCATGTTCTTACGGTACAGTGTCTTTACATTGTAAACAACACTTCTTTTGAAGAGTTCCTTATCAAAAGGTCTCTTGCTCATGGTAAATCCCTCCTGTTATATTATTTTTCTTTATGGACGTTCCACACCCAGGGTTACTTCCTCCCCGTTGATGCTCCAGTCCTTTACATATCCCTTTGTCTCACCGATTCTTACCTCAAGAGCCAATACCTCTGACTGAATGGCTTCCCTGTGAGATGTAAGAAGCTCCGCTATCTTATCATTTCCCTGACAATAAACAACGATCTTATCCATCACCTCAAAGTCGGCTTCCTTGCGCATGGTCTGAATCTTGCTGATGATCTCCCGGATAAAGCCTTCCTCAATCAGCTCCGGTGTCAGCTTGGTGTCAAGAACCACCGTAATCTCATTGTCTCCGTCAGATACATAGCCCTCGGTTTGTGCCATATCGATCAGCAGATCTTCTTCTGATAATACCACAGATACACCGTTTACGTCAAATGTGAGGCTGCCTTTTTCCTTCAACTCATCCATAGCTGCGTTGCCGTCCACCTCTGCCAGATAGGTACGGATTCCGTTGAGAGATTTTCCGTACTTCGGCCCTACGGTCTTAAGCTGAGGCTTGAAGCTGTAGGTGGTAAAGGAGCGCACGTCGTCCGTAAAGGAGACGGCTTTCACATTCAGCTCATCCCGGATGATATCCTGATAATAACCGTCGAGCTTATAGGGCGCCTTCACAAACATATCGGCAATGGGCTGACGATTCTTAATATTTGCCGCATTTCTGCATGCCCGGCCCATGACTACAATCCGAAGAACCTCATCCATATTCTTCTCAAGGTCTTTGTCTATCCATTCCGTCTTTACCTTGGGGAAGTCACAGAGGTGAATACTCTCCGGCGCGCTCTTGTCAATGCCGCACACCAGATTCCGATAAATATCCTCGGTGATAAACGGCACCATAGGAGCCGCCGCCTTGCAGATAGTTACAAGGGCGGTGTAAAGGGTCATATAAGCATTTACTTTATCCTGCTCCATGCCCTTTGCCCAGAACCGTTCCCGGCTGCGGCGCACATACCAGTTGCTCATATCGTCCACAAACTCCTGAAGCGCTCTGGCTGTCTCAGGAATCCGGTAGTTGGCCAGATTATCATCCACCTGACCCACGACGGTATTCAGCTTGGAGAGAAGCCATTTGTCCATGACATTCAGGGAATCGTAGTTCAGCTCATATTTTGTCGCATCAAAATTATCAATGTTTGCATACAGTACAAAGAAAGCGTAAGTATTCCACAGAGTACCCATGAATTTGCGCTGTCCTTCCATCACGGCCTTTCCATGAAAACGGTTGGGCAGCCAGGGAGCGCTGTTCACATAGAAGTACCAGCGGATGGCGTCCGCACCGTAGGTTGCCAGTGCATCAAAGGGATCTACGGCATTTCCTTTGGACTTGCTCATCTTCTGTCCGTTCTCGTCCTGCACATGGCCCAGTACGATAACATTTTCATAGGGGGCCTTGTTGAAAATCAGCGTGGACTCGGCGAGCAGGGAATAGAACCAGCCTCTTGTCTGGTCCACAGCCTCGGAAATAAACTGGGCCGGGAACTGCTGCTCAAACAAATCCTGATTTTCAAAGGGATAGTGGTGCTGTGCAAAGGGCATGGCTCCGGAATCAAACCAGCAGTCAATGACCTCCGGGACGCGGTGCATTTCCCTGCCGCACTCCGGGCACTTGACGGTAATCTCATCAATGTAGGGGCGGTGAAGCTCTACGGTCAGCGCTTTTTCATTGCCGCTCATCTCCAAAAGCTCCTGGCGGCTTCCGATGGCATGCTGATGGCCGCACTCGCACTCCCATACGTTTAAGGGCGTTCCCCAGTAGCGGTTCCGGCTGATTCCCCAGTCCTGAATATTCTCAAGCCAGTCTCCGAAGCGGCCTTTGCCGATGCTCTCCGGAATCCAGTTGATGGTGTTGTTGTTGCGGATCAAGTCCTCCTTGACCGCTGTCATTTTGATAAACCAGGATTCCCTTGCGTAGTAGATAAGGGGCGTATCACAGCGCCAGCAGAAGGGATAATCATGCTCAAACTTGGGAGCGGAAAAGAGCTTGCCTTCCTTGTCCAGATCCTTGAGGATCTCCGGGTCCGCCTTTTTG
Source organism: Clostridia bacterium (assembly GCA_910574255.1). Lineage (GTDB taxonomy): Bacteria > Bacillota > Clostridia > Lachnospirales > Lachnospiraceae > Laedolimicola. Next base: position 4,744 of record CAJTAK010000008.1, on the reverse strand, counting down.
ACAAACATTCCCGCATAGGGAGTTTCCTCCGTCATATCGCCCTTGCCGTCCACAAACTGTACAAAGGGCAGATCATACCTGCGGCCTACCTGAGCGTCATCCTCACCGAAGGCCGGTGCGATGTGTACGATTCCCGTTCCGTCTGTCATAGTAACGTAAGTGTCGCACGTTACATAGTGGCCTTTTTTCTTCTGCTTTGCGGCTGCCTCGCCGGTACAGGGGAATAGCGGCTCATACTCTTTGTATTCCAGATCCGTTCCTTTGAAAGTCTCAAGGATCTCATAAGCCGGCTGATCTTCTTCGGTCAGAGAACCAAGCACCTTGTCAAGCAGTTCCTGTGCCATATAATAGGTATAGCCGTCCGCTGCCTTTGCCTTTACGTAAGTGTCATTTGGATTCACACAGAGTGCTACGTTGGAGGGCAGGGTCCAAGGGGTTGTGGTCCACGCAAGGAAATATGCATCCTCTCCCACTACCTTAAAGCGGACAATGGCGGAACGCTCCTTTACTGCCTTATAGCCCTGAGCCACCTCATGAGAGGACAGGGGAGTCCCGCAACGGGGGCAGTAGGGTACAATCTTAAATCCTTTGTATAAAAGACCCTTTTTCCAAATCTCCTTTAAAGCCCACCATTCGGATTCGATGTAATCATCATGATAGGTTACGTAGGGATCATCCATATCGGCCCAGAATCCTACGGTACCGGAGAAATCCTCCCACATGCCCTTGTATTTCCAGACGCTTTCCTTGCATTTTGTGATAAAGGGATCGAGACCGTATTCCTCGATCTGTTCTTTTCCGTCAAGGCCCAGAAGCTTCTCTACCTCCAGCTCAACGGGGAGTCCGTGGGTGTCCCAGCCGGCTTTTCTCGGAACCATATAGCCCTTCATGGTGCGGTATCTGGGAATCATATCCTTGATAACACGGGTCAGTACATGTCCGATGTGTGGCTTTCCGTTGGCTGTGGGCGGTCCGTCATAAAAGGTATAGGTTTCGCCGTCCTTGCGGTTTTCCATACTTTTCTCAAAAATGTGGTTTTCTTTCCAGAAGTTTTCCACATTTTTTTCCCGCTCTACAAAATTCAGATTGGGTGATACTTTTTCGTACATAAGTGCCTCCTGTTGATTTTACTTCTTTCAAAAATAAAGCTCCCATCCTGTAAAAGGACGGAAGCCTTGCTTCTGTTATACCACCTGTTACTGCATGCTGTCACATGCGTTTCCCTTTAACGGAGGAAGGCCGTCAGTACCTATGAAAGCAGTCCTGTAACAGATGCTTTCCTTCAGCCTGCAGCTCGGAAGTGATCTTCGGAAAAATCCTACTTGCACCGGGCTTTCACCCTCCCCGGCTCGCTTTGCCGTTTGGACTTTTCTTACTCTCTTCGTCTCTGCCTTTTCTTATCGTTCATTAGTATAACGTGTTTTTGCTTGGTTTGTCAATGTTTTCGGTCTTTTTATTGTAGCTTTTTCCTTACTTATTATGCTTTTTTATAAGTAAAAGCCTTTTAAATCCGGCTTTATTTTTTAATTATTACATTTTTTCTTAAAGAATTGTAAACTTTTTGTAATAGACCTTGCACCCGAAAAAAAAATAACATATACTTGTAGGTGTTATTTTTCTATTCACTAATTTTACTACTGAAAAAATTTCTCTCTATATACAGAACTGTTCCATATTTATACCTTATTTCGTTGTTTTCTTAAAAGGAGTTTTCACTATGAAATTTTCACATAGATTCTGGGTTGCCGCTTTATGTCTGGCTCTTTTAGGTTCTCTTTGTCTTCATTCCATTAATGCGGATGCTGCAAAAAAACGCAGACCTACGGCCGCTGAAATCGCTGCTGCAGAGCAGGCGGAAAAAGAACGTCAGGAGGCTTATAATAAAACTATTGATTCCAATCAAATTGAGAACTGGCCGCAGGGACCGCAAATTTATGCGGAATCTGCCGTTATCATGGAAGCCGATACAGGTGCCATTCTTTATAATAAGGATATGGATATGATCAATTTTCCTGCCAGTATTACCAAAATAATGACAGCCCTTATTACATTGGAAAATTGTTCTCTGGATGAAACAGTTACCTATTCCTATTATGCTACACATTCTATTGAAGCCAACAGCAGCAGTATCGGGCGGACAGAGGGTGAAGAACTGACTGTAGAAGAGTCCCTCTATGCACTGTTATTGGCATCCGCCAATGAATGCGGCAATGCTCTGGCAGAGCATGTAGCCGGGTCAGTAGAAGCCTTTGCGGATATGATGAATGAAAAGGCTACAGAACTTGGATGTACCAACACACATTTTGTAAATCCTCATGGTCTTCATGATGAGAATCATTATACCACTGCTTATGACATGGCACTAATTATGAATGCGGCACTTCAAAATGAAAATTTTGTCCGCATTTCCGGAACAGGTACCTACAATCTGCGTGCTACAAATAAAAGTGACGAGATTGTATATATGAAAAATCATCATTATATGATTGGTCCTTACAAAAATATTACCAAGTATCTGGATGATACTGTAATATCTGGAAAAACCGGAGGTACATCTGCCGCTAAGAATACACTTGTTACTGCCGCAAAGCGGGGCGGCATGACATTCATTATTGTTACTATGCGGACTGCCGGTACCGGTGAAGCTGGTATTCCTTTGTTTCCGGATACAGCCCTGCTTCTGGATTATGCCTCGGAAAATTTCAGTAAAGTAGATGTATCTGTTAATGAGACAAATTTCTCAGTCAATAGTCCTGGATTTTTTCACACTGGAAGCGCAATTTTTGGTCAGACAGAATCTCTTATTGAAATTAATAAAAATGATTACATTGTCTTGCCAAATGATGTGCCTTTTACCGAGGCTTCACCGGAACTTATTTTTCATAATGAAGAAGATGCTGATACCATCGCAACCTTATCTTATACTTGGCAGGGGCAGTATATTGGTTCCGCTTCTATTCAGCTTTCCCAGTCGAAAATACAAAATTTTGCCTTTGATCGGGAAACAGGAGATATGGAAGATGACAACATAATAAATGATTCGGAAAATGCACCAAAAAGATTTATTCAGATCAATATTCGAATGATTCTGACTTTTGTCTTAATTGGAGCTACTTTCATTTTATTTTGTTTTCTTTTTTGGAAGCTGGCAAAACACTGGAATCTTACCAATAAAATAAAAAGCCTTCGCAGGCGTAAACGACGGAAGCACAGGAAGCGCAGGAAAAAAACTCCCCGAAACCGCTATCAGCGGACTCCTAAAAAGCGCAGTTCTCCTTATTCGGATTTGGATTTGTAAAGAATGTAAAAAATCGTTACAAGAGCAGTCATATACTTAAAAATGATTGCTGTAACGATTTTTTAATTACAAACTATATTACAATTTTTTTGCTTCAATCATTCTCTCCTGAAATTGTACATAAAAATCCCGCTCTTTCTCATAAGACTTTAGATAAAAATTTTTCAAAAGATACATGCTGAGACTTTTTTGAAAATTTTCTTCTTCTGTGTGTTTTAATCGTCTGGATAAAGATTTTAAAAAATAATGCCATTCATTAATAAAGGCTTCATTTCTTTTTGCATCTGGTGTATCAATCCATTTTTGTACTTTTACCTTTGTTTTCGGCTCTTTTCGGCATTCATGTATTTGAATAAAATATTGAAAGCCCCCATTTTCATAATAACGCCCTAAAGGGAATATTCGGCATATTCCCGGACGAAACATATGAATCTCACATCGTCCATTGGAATTTAAAAATCCACATTGTTCTTTTATACCAGTCATTTTCATATTCGGAAGGACAATTCCCTCTACTACGTTTAATTCGACTTTTTCTTCTAACAATTGCTCAAAGGATAAATTCAAGCCTGTAGTTAATCGAAACCCATCATAAGGATCCAGTACAATGCTGCTTCCCATTCCACGACAACAATCAGAACAGTCTCTACATCCGCCGCAGTCTGCTTTTACCATATCTCGCAGACTATAGAATCGTCCGTCTGAAACTTTCTTCATATCTATTTCCCGATCCATCTTTACTTCTCCTTGTCTTTCTTGCATCTTTTTATTTTCACTACATCCTGTATGTATTTTAAATACATAAAAACTTAAATTCCGTAATATCTCTATTTCTTTTATTCATTTTCCACTTGTGTAGTTATTTATTTTATGGTACCTGACTTTGGTATCAGACATTAAAAAATGGCGTTAGTTTATGAAAATAGTAAAAGCTGTTGCATTTCGGTGCAGCAGCTTTTTGTGATAGGATTATTAAAATTTGTGGTTCAGAATTGATTTTATCTGTGTTTCCGTAAGATAATAATTCGTCAAGGGTAACTTTAGCTTTCGTGCCAATTCATGAATAAAGCTTGTTGACCTTGTTGTATTTATATATTTGTTCTCCCCCCTTATCACTTTAAAATCTCTTATAAATTCAAATATATCCGAGGTTGAATATTCGTTTTCAAGGATCTTAAACTGGAAAAGGCGTTCCAGCAGCACGGTCAGGTAACAGATTAGAAAGTGTCCTTTTATTGTTTCTTCTTTCCGCAGGAATACCGGGCGTGCATCCAAATCGGATTTCATGATCTTAAAGGATTCCTCGATCCTCCATAAATTGTGATACGTATTGTAGATGTCGGAATCTTTCATTTCCGTTTCGGAGGTTACCAAAAGGTTGTATCCGGCAAATTTCAGGTCTTTGTCGATTGCTTCCTGGTTCATGGATACGGACGCCTTTTTCCC
>CAJTAK010000007.1 GCA_910574255.1 Clostridia bacterium | reverse complement strand
GGAGTCCTTGATAATTGGTTTTCAACTTTTAAGAAGCCCAATGACAAGCTTGCTACTTTATGCTCTTTTTCCTAGAGTCAAACGGAAAGAATTAACGTCGTTTACTATAATTCCGAGGTACTGATACATGGTGTAAATTGAGATACCATTCTCTTTTGCAAGAGTAAACAATTTGTCGAAATTTAGCATAATGGCTCGACCTCTTTTTGTTGCTTTTGTTACATTTTACATCTATAATAAAAAATACCATAGTTCCTTGAAACAGGAACTTACCGAAAGCAGGTACTATAAAAAAAACTATGGAGGATAAGCAAAATGACACACAAGGAGTTAATAAAGAGGTTTCATGATTTTGGAGTAGTGGAGTGGGATAAGCAGATATACATAGAATATCTTACAATTATGAATTATATGCCTGATGCAGATTTTAATAATATGTTAAATATTAAAGATGCAACAGATGCAGAATTCATGTCTATTTTAGATTTCTACTATAAGTATGATTGTTATTTAATGTTATATAAACTTTTAAGGGATAATAGAAAAGAAAGGTTGGTAAACCCTGATGTTGAAGATATTAAATCAATGAAAATAAGAGAGGATTTTGAAGAAAGACAAAAGAGATTTTTTATGTAGAAAGGTATAAAATACAAATGAAGAAAAAGATTTTTGTTTCATTAATTTTATTTTTATGTTTAGTTTATGCAATAATTTGGTATATTAGATTACCTGAATTTGAGGTTTTTCAGTCTTTTGCAACATCAGTTGGAAATTTTAGACATGATGATGTTAGGGTTATTGTTTATAAAAATAGAAATAGTGAAGAAATGTTTAAAAGGGTAGAGGATGAAGTTAATAAGTTTTCAGGGGCACCAAATACACAAATAACACTAAGGTTATATCGTTCAAAATACGAAGTGAGAAAGGGGATTGAACCATATTTAATTATACATATAAACTATATAGATGATACTTATGAAATAATAAAAAAGCAAAAATAATTTCAAAAATATGGAATATTATTTTTCTTTCCTTCTAAAATAAAAATATAGCAATTAAAGGTTATAAATAATATTTTTTAAAAGGAGAGAAAGAGTATGAAAAAAGAAACTATTAAGAAGATTGCAGGTGTAACTTTGCAGGTTGCTGCAGGATTTGTAATTGTGGTAATGATGATGTTTGCATTTTCTGTAAGAACAGATAGTGTTGAAAATTTGGCTCCTGAACTTGTGGAAGAGTACAATGTAGATTCTTTTGAAGAATTAATGAATTATGGACATAATTAAGAACATCATTTTTCAAGTTATAAGGTTTGTATCATTAACAATAATAATATTTATTTTATTCATTGTAATTAACAAAATGTAAAATGAAAGAGGGGCTAACAAGCCCCTTCTTTTTTGTCATTTAATAACAACTCCTAAAAGATGTTCAAGTGATACATAACCAAAATTTCTTGAATCATATGAATTTTCTTTGTTATCTCCTTCAATGAATATTTCTCCATTTTTAATGTCTGTAACTCTTTTAATGATGAATTGATCTGGAACAGTTTCAAATGAAGGCTTAATAACAACAATGTCTCCTATTTCAGGTGTCTTGTTTAAAGTATTACAGATAAGTGTATCTCCATCTTCCAATGTAGGATACATGCTTTCTCCATGTATCACAGTAGGTCGAAAACAGAATATCAAACATAATAGTAAGATGCTCATTACTATATTTGTTATTAGTATATAGTTTTTAAGTAAAAAATTCTTCATAAAATATCACACTCCTTTTATTTATATTATAATAAATATTTATTTGAATGTAAACATATTTTTGAAAATTTAAAAATATTTTTAAATAAATTGTTATAATATAAAAAATACTATCTATAATAAAGTATGTTTGTTAAATCAGTATATATTATCTTAGATTTTATGTACTGCACATTATATAAAGAAGAAAAGGAGAAAAAAGATGATTAATTTAGAATTAGAAAAACTTATAAAAGAAAAATTTGAATTGAAAAGTGAAGTGGAGAGATTAAAAAGAAAATTGATAATAAGAGAAAGTGCATTAGCATATATTATGAAAGAAATTGATTTACAATTGAATACAGAAGAAGATGAAGAAAATTGTTTGCACAACAGAAAAGCATTTTGCGATATTTAGAAAATTAGCAACCTAAAAAATAGGTTGCTTTTTTTACTATTTAGTGGTACACTGTTCGAGGTATATAACAGTACCTAAAAACAGGTATTGAATAAAAATTTACTACAGAGGGAGAAAGTGACAGAAATGAAAAAAAGAGTTATAGGATTATTGTTGAGTGTTATATTAGTATTTGGATTGATTGGATGTGGAAATAGTTCAGAAACTAAGCAGGAGACAAATGCAGGAGCAGATCAGGAAGTTGATGCAGGAACAGAGCAGGAAAAAAAGGATATTGAAACAGATAACTTTGTTTTTCTTGCAGAGGTAGGGGAGCAGGAATATATATTAGAAAGTTTCGAGTGGGAAGAAGCTTCTGTTGAATTTACAACAAAATATGAAACAAATATATATAATATCGAGGGAAGAAACATTGGCTATATTAAACCTGATGTTTCTGTAGAAATTACAGAACATGGAATAAATAGTGGATGGTATCGTTTCAAGAATCCAGAAGATGGAACAGATTATGAATATTTATGTGTTTTGAGAGATGATGTAGAAGCACAGGGAGGTCAAGCACTACAAGTACAAGATGAAAATGGTGTTATTGATACTGAAATGATGTGGATTTATCCTGAAGATTATGAATATGGAAATGATAAAGAAATTTCACCTGATTTGATATGGACAGAGTGTAATGTGGAATTTACTAATAAAGATGTGCTTCAATTATATAATGATGATGGAAAAAATGTCGCATGGTTGCATAACGTAACAGTAACATTTACAGAAGAAAATGAAGAATGGTATAGATTTAAAAATACAGAAAGTAATATTGATTCTGAATACTTATTAGTTGCTAAGAGTTCTATTGAAAGCCAAAATCAATATCTTGAAGAACAGGAAGAATATACAGAACAGCAAGAAATGTATGATGAAGCAATGTCTTTGATAGATGAAAATAAAACTTATACCATAGAAGAATTTCATCAATTAATGAAAGATATTTGTGAAAAAATTGGAACTGAATATGACAGTAATCTTGTATCAAATTCAGAAGGGATGCCTGGCGAAAGAACTTTGAATTTGAAAGGAAAGAAATTAAAGCAATTTTTTGAGGAAGAACAATTCATCTGGTGGTTGATGATGGGACCTACAGGAAGCAATAAAATGGATGTATATATTTATATAGAAGATGGAATAGATACATCTGAAGATTTTGAAGTACTTGTTTTCTCAAGATATCATAAAGAATAATTAACATTTTAGAGAGGTTTCGGAGAAATTCGAGACCTCTCTTTTTTGTTAAAAATCATAAAAAGTTTTGTGTTTTAGTTATAAAATATTTTTTTTGTTCTACAATATAATATCTCGAATATGAGACATGGAAAGGAGAAAATATTATGAAAAGAGAAGTAAACAAATTAACAAACAATACATTTTATATCAATATGATTGAATACTATGGAGAGGATAGTATAAAGAAAATTTCAGAACAAGGACAATTAGCAGGAGAGGAATTAAATCAATTTCTTTTTGAAAAATTATATAGAGAATTTAAAATGTTTCTTGCTTCAAAAATGATGAAGCAGGCTACATTTGATAAGAATGAGTATTGCACTCAAATTCTTATTATTGAATACAACGAATTGACTTGGTTGATTAAAGTTAAACATCATCAACATCTGCAACGATTTTATAAAGATAAATATGGAAATTGGCATAATTCACCACCTTTCGGATGTGAAAAATATGGAATTGTGGAAGAAGAGGACAGAATTGTAGTAGATACTTATACTGAACAACTCAATCTTGAAATAGTTGAATCAGAAGATTATTAGAGAGGAATTCACCTCTCTAATTTTTTTTGAAAATATATAATACAAAATTTATTGAATAATATTTTTCCTTTTGTGTAAAATTTATGGATTAAACAATCAGAAAGGAGAAATATTTATGAACGATATAGATTTAAAAATATATAATATAGATAATATGAATATAAGAGAAATAATGGGTAATACATGCATGGGGAACTTGAACCTGAAAACATTATTTCTTTATCTTTCAAATAAATTTACACTTTTTAATAGAAATCTAAATAAAAGAAAATACCTATTTGAACATTTTGAAAAATGGGAGAATAACTTAATCCTGAATGGGATTCTAGCAGGAGATATTATAGAGAAAAATTTGAATAGAAAATATTTCAACAGAGATAGAGGGTTTGTAAAAAATGGAAAATTTTATGAAGATATATTTCTTACAACTTTGTGGGTTGCACTCTGCAAAATCTTTGAAGAATCGACAACTTTAGCTTTTATAAATAATTTGAAATATTTTGATGGAGGATTTGCAGAAAATGACAAAGCAAACAAAGTAAATTCTACTAATTGCATTAATTCTGAACCAGATTTCGTGTGGATTAAAAAAGATGGAAGTAGGGTTATGGTAGAGCAGAAATGCTCCTATGTTGAGAATTTTTCAATAAAGATAAGACAGGGGCAAATGAATAATTTTGAGAGAAATTATAATGATGATATTGTGATTCTAGTGAAAGATGAATCAGATTTACATAAAGATATATATTATTTCTACAATTATAAAGAAATCAAACCACTTTTAAAAAGAAATGAATATGGGGGAAATGTGAAGTATTACGTAACAAAGAGTAGACTTTCAGAGAATAACATATTACCTTTTAAGGTTTTAATTGATGAATATTGAAAAGGGAGTGAATACACTTCCTTTTTTTGTGTTTAAATGTTATTATAATAGGTAGAAAGAGAAAAATTACATTCATAAAAAACAGGTGGTAGTATGAAAAACAGTTTGTTTGAGTTATTTGAAATGTCAGATGAACAGATTGAAGAACTATTAATGAACCTAATAGAAGAAGAAAAGAATGATACAATTAAAGAATTAATACATATTTTAAAAAAATCCTTAGAATTATCTTTTATGTATGATGATGCAAAAGACAATATAATAGAAGCGCTTGATCTTGAGACAGAAAGAAAAGATATAATTATTGAAGATTTACTTAATCGGTTGAACAGTGAAAAGATAGATGTTTTAAACAAAGAAGACATAATTCGTGTTTTCGGATGGGAAGACCAAAAGGCCAGGGCATTTCTTAGAATGGCAGTTCAAATGAAGTATGCAACAAAGATAAATAAGAATATAATCATTACAAAAGAGAATTTTGAAAAATATCTTGAATTTTTAAGAGGAAAAGACTTGTCTATATAGTAAATTATGATATATAATAATGTTTAGTGGTATCTTGTGATATTTAAGTTATCACAAATTGTGATAATAATTCGGTAGTGTAGCTTTTGAAATGCCTATTTTTCAAGGTTTTTTGATAGATTTTGTTATAGTCGTCAACTACAAATAATATATAATTAAATGTGATAAGATGAAAGGCTATTCAATTTGGGTAAAAATTACCTGTTGAATAGCCTTTTGTGATTTTTTATTACTATAAGTCACCTTGAACTGTGGCTTAATTTAGGTTATAATATAGACACAAAGCATCTTATGATATATTGACATGCACAAATATTTAATGTGAAATAGTAGGAAAGGAGATAAGTTTATGCAGATTATTCCTATGAGAGAATTGAAGAATACAGTTGAGGTGGAACGCCGCTGCGCAGAAGAAAATGGTCCGGTCTATGTAACCAAGAATGGTTATGGCCGATTGGTTGTTATGGATATTGAGTATTATGAGAGAACCATGCAGAAAATGTATGAAGCTAAAACAATTATGGAGGGCCTTGAAGATGTAAAAGCGGGACGGACTATAGATGGAGATACAGCAATCAATGATATAAGGAGCAGATATGGAATCTAAGTTCAAGTATCAACTTACAGAGAAAGCAAATGATGACTTGGATGATATTGTTGGGTATATTGCTGTGGAGTTATCAAATTCAAAAGCAGCATCGGATTTTTTGGATGAATTGCAGAGGATTATCGAAGAAGCATGTTCATTTCCGGAGAGCGGAGCTCCTGTGAGCAATGAATTTTTGTCAAATACGAAAGTAAGAAAGAAGCTAATAGGCAATTATATCATGTATTATCAGCCGGATTTTGAAGAAAAAAATATTTTTATCCTTAGAATTGTTTATGGCAGGAGGAACATGGATGAGATTTTAAGAAAGCTGGATCTATAAATCAGCATCTTTACGGAACAAAAATATCAGCAGTAATCATCATACAGCCTTGAAACGAGCCGCCCTTCATTACGGACGGCTCATTTTTTGGCAATTGGGGAAATGGTATTTGATTTAATCTATTGAGCCAGTTCAGTTAAGGGATGGAAGCTGTACCCCAGTTCCTCCCATTTCGTCAGCAGCTCATCCAGAATTTCCCCGTTTGTCTTTGAGGTATTATGTAACAGCACTACCGCACCGGGATGAATCCGGGGAATCAGCTTGGCAAATGCTTCCTCATGAGTAGGCTGCTGATCCTGATACCAGTCTACATAGGCCAGGCTCCAGAAAAAGGTCTTATATCCAAGCTCCTGAGCCATTTTCAGATTGCTTTCGCTGTAAATGCCCTGCGGGGGACGGTAGTACTTTGCCATAGGCTGACCGATGGTCTCTTCGTAGAGGGCTTCCAGATCCGCCAGTTCCTTTCCGAAAGCTTCCTTATCTCCAATCTTAGACATATCGGGATGGTGGTAAGTGTGGTTTCCCACCGTATGCCCCTCATCTACCATGCGTTTTACCAGCTCCGGGCTGGTTTCCATATAATTTCCCACAATAAAGAAGGCGGCTGGAGCATTGTGCTTTTTCAAGGCATCCAAAATGGCGGGGGTATTCCCATTTTCAAAACCGCAGTCAAAGGTCAGATAAATCTTTTTCTCTTCCGTTTCTTCCACATAATAAGCGTCAAAATCTTTTAAATAAGAAGGAGTGGCGTTGCCTACAGGTGCCTTTCCATCCTCCTGAAAGCTTAAGCCCCAGTTGGCGGAGGCACTGCTGCCGGCAGGTAAAAGCGTGCCGGAATCAGGCAAGCCTTGAAGCCGGGCAATTCCCTGGCCGCCAAAGTAGGAGAGGGTAAGCAGCAGAACAGTGCCGATGATGTTTTTGAGATTTTTATTCAAGTTTATTCCTCAAAAAGATGTTTTTTTATATATATGAAGAAATTAGAAAAATCAGACGTGGTCCGGGTGTTTTTGAGACAAATCAGCTCTTTTTTGCTGTAAAGTAATAAAGAATTAAAGAAAAATAAGATCTTCCAGTTGAAAAAAATCTATTTTTGTTCTATATTATTAACAATAGGCGTTTTTAGAAGGGATGATGAAAAATGAGATTGGATATTGCAGTGATTCCGGGCGACGGAATCGGGCCGGAGATTGTGAGAGAAGCAAGAAAAGCATTGGATACCGTAGGAGAGCGTTTTGGACATGAACTGGTATATACGGATCTCTTGATGGGCGGAGCATCCATTGATGTTCATGGGGTTCCCCTGACAGATGAAACCATTGAGACGGCAAAGTCAAAGGATGCGGTTTTGATGGGCTCCATCGGCGGAGATGCGGCAACCTCCCCCTGGTATCAGCTTCCGCCGGATAAGAGACCGGAAGCAGGACTTTTGAAACTGCGTAAGTCCCTGGGATTGTTTGCGAATCTGAGACCGGCGGTATTGTATGGAGAATTAAAGAAAGCCTGCCCCTTAAGAGATGAGATTATCGGGGATGGTTTCGATATGATGATTATGCGTGAACTGACCGGCGGACTTTACTTTGGAGAGCGTAAGACAGAAGAGATTAACGGTGTTCTGACAGCCATTGATACACTTACATATAACGTGGAAGAAATTCGCCGGATTGCAAAGAGAGCCTTTGACATTGCAGGAAAGAGAAGAAAAAAGGTCTGCAGTGTAGACAAGGCAAACGTGCTGGATTCCTCCAGGCTTTGGAGAAAAGTTGTGGAGGAGGTTGCAAAGGATTATCCGGATATTGAACTTTCCCATATGCTGGTAGACAACTGTGCCATGCAGCTGGTGAAGAATCCGGGCCAGTTTGACGTGATTCTCACGGAGAATATGTTCGGCGATATTCTTTCCGATGAGGCAAGCATGGTAACAGGATCCATCGGAATGCTCTCAAGTGCAAGCCTCAATGATACCAAGTTTGGTTTATATGAGCCAAGTCATGGCTCTGCGCCGGATATTGCCGGGCAGGACTTGGCAAACCCCATTGCAACCATTCTTTCTGCAGCTATGATGCTTCGGTTTACCTTTGATCTGGACAAAGAAGCAGACGCTATAGAGGCAGCCGTTAAGCAGGTACTTCAAGAGGGCTATCGGACAGGAGATATCATGTCAGAGGGCTGTACAAAGGTAGGAACTGTGAAAATGGGCGATTTAATTGCAGAGCGTGTACGGAACTAATATTACGGAGCTTAAAACAGCAGCATTCTGAACAGTGCCAGAACAATTTACAGACACAGCTTTAAGTGGCTGGGAATTGTTCTAAATAAGAGGTGCTGGAAGAATGCTGCGGAACTTAAAACAGCAGCATTCTGAACAGTGCCAGAACAATTTACAGGCACAGCTTTAAGTGGCTGGGAATTGTTCTAAATAAGAGGTGCTGGAAGAATGCTGCGGAACTTAAAACAGCAGCATTCTGAACAGTGCCAGAACAATTTACAGGCACAGCTTTAAGTGGCTGGGAATTGTTCTAAATAAGAGGTGCTGGAAGAATGCTGCGGAACTTAAAATAGGAGGAGTGGAAAATATGAAAAGCGACGCAGTAACAAAGGGAATGCAGCAGGCACCCCACAGAAGTTTATTTAATGCACTGGGACTGACCCAGGAGGAGCTTGACAGGCCATTGGTAGGAATTGTCAGCTCTTATAATGAGATTGTACCGGGCCATATGAATCTGGACAAGATTGTAGAGGCCGTAAAGCTTGGCGTGGCCATGGGCGGAGGAACCCCAATCGTATTCCCGGCCATTGCTGTCTGTGACGGAATCGCCATGGGACATGTGGGAATGAAATATTCTCTGGTAACCAGAGATCTCATAGCCGATTCGACCGAGTGTATGGCGCTGGCGCACCAGTTTGACGCACTGGTCATGGTTCCCAACTGTGATAAGAACGTACCGGGGCTTTTGATGGCGGCAGCCAGAATCAACGTTCCTACCGTATTTGTCAGCGGCGGCCCTATGCTTGCCGGTCGTGTAAAGGGACAGAAACGCAGCCTTTCCAGCATGTTTGAGGCAGTAGGCGCTCATGCGGCAGGCAGTATGACGGCAGAGGAGGTACGGGAATTTGAGGAAAAGGTATGTCCTACCTGCGGCTCCTGCTCCGGTATGTACACGGCTAACAGCATGAACTGTCTCACGGAGGCACTTGGTATGGGCCTTAAGGGAAACGGAACTATTCCCGCCGTTTATTCCGAGCGCATTAAGCTGGCAAAGCATGCGGGAATGCAGGTTATGGAGATGCTTCGCCGGAATATTCGTCCCCGTGACATTATGACTGAGAAAGCATTCTTAAATGCCCTGACCGTAGATATGGCACTTGGCTGCTCCACCAACAGCATGCTTCATCTTCCTGCTATTGCTCACGAGGCAGGCGTGGATCTGAACATGGAGGCAGCCAATGAGATGAGCGCCAAGACACCAAATCTCTGCCATCTGGCTCCGGCAGGCCCCACTTATATGGAAGATCTGAATGAAGCGGGCGGCGTCTATGCCGTTATGAATGAATTGAATAAAAAGCAGTTATTGTATACAGACTTAATTACTGTAACAGGAAAGACAGTGGGAGAAAATATCGCAGGCTGTGAGAACCGGAATCCGGAGGTTATCCGGCCTATTGACAATCCTTACAGCGAAATTGGCGGAATCGCCGTATTAAAGGGCAATCTGGCTCCCGATACGGCCGTGGTAAAGCGTTCCGCCGTTGTGCCTGAGATGATGACCCATGAGGGCCCGGCAAGGGTATTTGACTGCGAAGAGGATGCTATTGACGCCATCAAGAGCGGAAAGATCGTAGCCGGTGATGTGGTTGTGATCCGGTATGAGGGACCCAAGGGCGGACCGGGTATGCGTGAGATGCTGAATCCTACCTCCGCCATTGCAGGCATGGGCCTGGGAGCTTCCGTAGCACTTATCACGGACGGACGTTTCAGCGGAGCCTCCAGAGGAGCTTCCATCGGACATGTATCTCCGGAAGCAGCCGTAGGCGGCCCCATTGCATTGGTGGAAGAAGGCGATAAAATTCGCATTGATATCCCCAATAACCGTCTGGAGGTTTTGGTATCTGACGAGGAGATGGCAGCAAGAAAAGCAAAGTGGCAGCCAAGAGAGCCCAGAGTAACTACCGGCTATTTGGCCCGCTATGCGAAAATGGTAACCTCCGGAAACCGGGGAGCGGTATTAGAGATCAAATAGGAGAATCAATTATAAATTCTATACCTTGACAGACGAAGTCTGCCTGCCCTTAACGGGCATGTATCAGGGGGGATCCGCAGGGTACGGATTTTGAAAATGATTATATATAAGAACGGAGAAAAAGCATGCAGTTGACAGGATCTGAGATTATCATCGAGTGTCTGAAGGAGCAGGGAGTTGATACGGTTTTCGGCTATCCGGGAGGCGCAATTTTAAATGTATATGATGAATTGTATAAACACAGCGACGAGATAACCCATATTTTGACCTCTCATGAGCAGGGTGCATCCCATGGGGCGGACGGTTATGCCCGGGCGACGGGAAAGGTGGGCGTATGTATGGCAACCTCCGGGCCGGGAGCTACCAATCTGGTTACGGGAATTGCAACGGCCTATATGGATTCTATTCCTTTGGTAGCAATTACGGCCAATGTAGGAAGGTCTCTGCTGGGAAGAGATTCCTTTCAGGAGGTAGATATTGCCGGAATCACCATGCCGGTTACAAAGCATAATTATATTATAAAGGATGTGGAAGAGCTTGCGCCGGCTATTCGGAAAGCTTTTCACATTGCAAGAAGCGGCCGGCCCGGCCCGGTGCTGATTGATGTAACCAAGGATGTAACAGCAAACAAGACGGAATATGAATATCAGAAGCCCATGGAAGTTGAGCGTAAGACAGATACCATCCGGGAAGAGGATATAGCTCAGGCAGCAGCTATGATTGCGAAGGCAAAGAGACCATTCATCTTTGTGGGCGGCGGAGCCGTGCTCTCAGGAGCATCTGCCGAGGTAGCAAAGCTTGCAAGAAAGCTTAATGCGCCTGTCTGTGATTCCCTTATGGGAAAAGGCGCATTTCCGGGAGAGGATCCCTTGTATACGGGAATGCTCGGCATGCATGGAACCAAGGCGTCCAATTATGGCGTGACCCAGTGTGACCTTTTGATTACCATTGGCGCCCGATTCAGTGATCGGGTAACGGGAGACGCAACCCGTTTTGCAAGAAAGGCCAGAATTCTTCAGATTGACATTGATCCGGCGGAAATCAATAAAAATGTGATTGTAGATGCAAGTATTATCGGGGATGTGAAGGAAGTTTTAACACGCTTGCTGCCTCAAATCCAGGAGAAGGAGCATTCCGAGTGGATCGAGCAGATTGAGGCACTGAAAGAAAAGCATCCATTAAAATATGAGGAAAACCGTCTGACAGGTCCTTACGTGGTGGAGGAGCTGTATCGAATCACAAAGGGAAATGCGATTATTACCACAGAGGTAGGCCAGAATCAGATGTGGGCGGCTCAGTTCTACAAGTACAAGGAACCCAGAACTTTCCTTACCTCAGGAGGACTTGGAACCATGGGATACGGCCTTGGGGCCTCCATCGGAGCTAAGCTTGGATGCCCGGATAAGATTGTGGTAAATGTGGCAGGAGACGGTTGCTTCCGCATGAATATGAATGAGATTGCTACGGCGGCCCGCTACAATGTGCCCATTGTACAGCTGGTACTGAACAATCATGTACTGGGAATGGTTCATCAGTGGCAGACCTTGTTCTATAATAAGCATTATTCCGCTACTATTTTGAATGATCAGGTGGATTTTGTGAAGCTGGCGGAGGCGCTTGGGGCCGTGGGAATGCGTGTAACCAAGAGAGAAGAGGTTGCGCCTGCTTTAGAGAAGGCTATGTCTCTGGGACGCCCCGTGGTGATTGACTGCATCATTGACTGCGAGGATAAGGTATTTCCTATGGTGGCAGCAGGAGCGCCCATTGAGGAAGCTTTTGATGCGGAGGATTTGGAAAAGTCCGTGAAATAACAAAAAGCACACAAGTATACATGAATAGGGTACTTGCAGGGGATAATTTTGTAAATACACGATCACAGTCCAATACAGTACTGGAGGCGGAATCCGACCTCTTGCCGTAAGGCAACTTTAAATAGGCCGGATTCGTTACTGTGAACATCATAGGTGTAAACAGTAACAATGAATCAGGGAGTTTGATGATAATGCGGAAGCGGATCAGGTGGTTTGTTTGGAGCCTATTTGCGGTTCTGGTGATCTATACGGGAGTTTCCATATATTATATGGATCATTTTTTCCCCGGAACCTCCGTTAACAATATGAATGTGAATTATCTGACTACCGATCAGGTGAACCAGCTGATCTTACAGCAGGCGAAAGAATATAAGCTTGTACTTAAGGGGCGTCAGGCGCAGGTTGAGGAAGTGGAGCCGGAAAATTTGGGCGTAACTTATTATGAGACAGATGCGGTCTGGCAGGCAAAACGGGCTCAGAACGGTTTTTTGTGGCCAAGGATGTTCTGGCAGACGGATTCTTATCAGGTGACAGCAGGCGTTTCCTTTGACGAAGAACAGTTTCTGGCAGCAGTCCGGGAACTGAAAATGGTAAAAAGCGGTAATCCGCCCAGGAATGCCTGGGTGGAAATGACAGAAGATGGTTACGAGATTCATCCGGAGGAGCCGGGAAACAGAGTGGTTGTAAAGAACCTTGAGGAACAGATCAAAGGCGCCGTCTCCAATCTGCTGCCAGAGCTTGATCTGGATGAGACAGGTTGTTACCAGGCACCGGGGATTACTGCGGAATCTGAGAAAATCACAGCTCTCACTAAGCAGCTTGACAATTGGCTTGGAACAAAGGTTACTTATGAGTTTGGTCCGGAAACAGAAGTGGTGGATGAAAAGGCAGTCAGCAGTTTTATCCGCCTGGACGGATATACGGCATCCCTGGATTCGGAGGCAGTTGCAGGGTGGATTAAGGAGCTGGCGGAGGGCAGAGATACTTACAAAAAGCCCCGGAACTTTCGGAGTACCCTTCGGGGTGTTATCACAGTGAAGGGCGGTAATTACGGCTGGCAGATTGATCAGGAGGCTGAGAGTGAGGCACTTTTTGCTCATATTGAACAGGGTGATACCATTACAAAGGAGCCGGCTTATTCACATCGGGGCAATGTGTGGAGCAGCAATTATGACATTGGAGATACCTATATTGAAGTGGATATGGGGGCCCAGCATATGTGGTTTTACAAAAATGGTCAGCTCCTGGTGGATACGGATGTAGTGACGGGAAATATCAGCCGGGGCTACCGGACACCTGCTATTGTGGCATCCGTACAGTATAAAGCCCGTAATGCTGTGCTGCGTGGAGCCGATTATGCCACGCCTGTAAAGTACTGGATGCCTTTTTATGGAAATTACGGTATACATGATGCCAGCTGGAGAGCTAAATTCGGCGGAAATATCTATATGACAAACGGTTCCCATGGCTGTGTCAACACGCCGCCGGCTAATATGAAAATTATATTTGAGAATGCAGAGAAGGGGATGCCTGTTATTTTGTATTATTAAAAATAGTAGTCGAACTGGAAACAGCAGACCTTAATCAGTGCACAGAAGGATTTGCGGACACATCTTTATGTGGCCGGAAATTCTTCTATATGGGGTGTACGGATTAAGGTCTGCGGAACTGGAATTGGTTTTAACAGCAGACCTCAAACAGTATCCAGATGGATTTACAGACGCAGGCTTTTTGCGTCTGGAAATTCATCTAGGTAAGGGGTACGGATTAAGGTCTGCGGAACTGAAATGAGGAGGATGAAAGATGAAGCGTGTGTACAATTTTTCCGCAGGTCCGGCTGTACTGCCGGAGGAAGTGCTTAAAGAAGCAGCTTCCGAGATGATGGATTATCAGGGAACGGGAATGTCCGTAATGGAGATGTCCCATCGTTCCAAAGTGTTTGAAGGAATCTTAAATGAAGCAGAGCAGGATCTTCGAGAACTGATGGGGATTCCAAATAACTATAAGGTGCTGTTTCTCCAGGGCGGCGCCCATTTACAATTTGCCATGATTCCCATGAACCTTATGAAGAATCGTGTTGCAGATTACATTGTCACCGGTCAGTGGGCGAAGAAGGCTTTTAACGAAGCGGCTATTTACGGAAAGGTCAACAAGATTGCATCCTCAGAGGATGAAACCTTCTCCTACATTCCGGACTGCTCGGATCTTCCTATCAGCCCGGATGGGGACTATGTATACATTTGCGAGAACAATACCATTTACGGAACGAAATTTCATACTCTTCCCAATACCAAGGGAAAGATACTGGTATCTGATGTATCCTCCTGCTTCCTTTCCGAGCCGGTGGATGTGACAAAGTACGGACTGCTTTACGGCGGCGTACAGAAGAATATTGGTCCTGCCGGTATGGTAATTGCCGTGATTCGGGAAGACCTGATTACCGAGGATACCCTGCCGGGAACGCCTACCTATATGAAGTATAAGATTCATGCGGATGCCAACTCCCTTTACAACACGCCCAATGCCTACTGCATCTACATGTGCGGCAAGGTATTTAAATGGCTGAAAAAGATGGGCGGCCTGGAGGTTATGAAAGCCCGCAATGAGGAAAAAGCGGCGATTCTTTATAATTTCCTGGATGAGAGCCGGCTGTTTAAGGGAACGGTCAGAAAAGCGGATCGGTCTCTTATGAACGTGCCTTTCGTAACAGGCAATGACGAACTGGACGGAGAATTTGTGAAGGCGGCTGAAAAAGCCGGCTTTGTGAATCTGAAAGGCCACCGGAGTGTAGGCGGCATGCGTGCCAGCATTTACAATGCCATGCCTATGGAAGGCGTCAGGGCTCTTGTGGAGTTTATGAAAAAATTTGAGGAGGAACACCATGTATAAATACAAATGTCTGAATCCCATTGCCAAGTTTGGCCTTAATCACTTTACCAGAGAATATAAGGAAGTAGAGGAACTGGATGAGGCAGACGCTATCCTGGTTCGAAGCGCTGCCATGCATGACATGGAGCTGCCGGAAAATATATGTGCCGTTGCCCGGGCGGGAGCAGGGGTTAACAACATTCCCCTGGGAAAATATGCGGAGCAGGGAGTTGTGGTATTTAACACGCCGGGAGCCAATGCCAATGGCGTAAAGGAGCTGGTGCTGGCCGGACTTCTTCTGGCATCCCGTGATATTATCGGAGGCGTGAACTGGGTGCAGTCGGAGCGCCAGAATGAGGAGATTGCCCAGCTTTCCGAGAAGCAGAAGAAGCAGTTCGCAGGCCGTGAGATTTTAGGGAAAAAGCTGGGAATCATTGGCCTTGGGGCTATCGGCGTCCAGGTGGCCAATGCTGCCATTCATCTTGGCATGGAGGTAATGGGGTATGATCCTTATATATCTGTGGAGGCGGCATGGAATCTGTCCAGAAATATCCGTCACATTACCAATGTAGATGATATTTACCGGGAATGTGATTACATAACCATCCATGTGCCCCTTATGGACAGCACAAAGAAGATGATCAATGAAGGGGCCATAAACAAAATGAAGGATGGGGTAGTAGTTCTCAATTTTGCCCGTGATTTGCTGGTGGACGAGGATGCCATGGTGCTGGCCTTAAAGCAGGGCAAGGTAAAACGCTATGTGACAGACTTCCCAAATACCAATACGGCAGGCGCCAAGGGAACCATAGTGATTCCCCACCTGGGAGCGTCTACGGAGGAAGCAGAGGAAAACTGCGCCCGCATGGCGGTAAAAGAGCTGCGCTGCTATCTGGAGCATGGAAATATCAGCAATTCGGTAAATTACCCCAACTGTGATATGGGAGTACCTGCTTATCCGGCCCGTGTAGCTATCTGCCATAAGAATATCAAGCATATGCTGAGCCAGTTTACCAACCTGATGGGCGAGGAAAACCATAACATTGCCAACATGACCAATAAGAGCCGCGGGGATTACGCTTATTCTATGTTTGACCTGGAGAGCCAGGCAAGCCCGGAGCTTATCCGCAAGCTGGAGGCCATAGACGGCGTATTGAAAGTGCGGGTGATCTGCTGATGGCGAAGATACGACCTTTTCAGGGAATCAGGCCGGCAGAGGGAAAAGAGTCTCTTGTTGCGGCCCTTCCCTATGATGTATACAGCCGCAGGGAGGCGAAGAAGGCTGTGGAAGGAAAGCCCTTGTCCTTTCTTCGGATTGACCGGGCCGAGACTCAGATGGCAGATGATGTGGACACTTGTGATCCGAAGGTTTATCAGAAAGCCAAGGAACTGCTGGAGGAAATGCAGGAACGAGGAGATTTTATTCAGGATGATGTTCCCTCCTTTTATCTGTATGAGCTGACTATGAATGGCCGAAGTCAGACGGGAATTGTGGCATGCGCTTCCATTGACGATTATCTGGAAGGCTGCATTAAGAAGCATGAGAATACCAGACGGGAAAAGGAAGAGGACAGATTTCGCCATGTGGATGTGTGCGATACTCAGACAGGCCCCATTTTTCTGGCATATCGGAATGAACCGGAGCTTAAGACGCTGGCTAAGGAGAGTAAGAAGGGTGAGCCTTTGTTTTCCTTTGTGTCAGAGGACGGCATTGGGCATAGAGGCTGGCAGATTCGGGAAGAAGCTGTCATTGGGCGTATTCAGGAAGCCTTTGGGAAAATGGAATCCGTCTATATAGCGGACGGCCATCACAGGGCGGCATCGGCTGTCCGCGTGGGCCTGAAGCGCCGGGATGAGCATCCGGATTATACAGGGGAAGAGGAATTCAATTATTTCCTTTGTGTGCTGTTTCCGGATGATGAATTGATGATTATGGATTATAACCGGGTGGTTCGGGATTTGAACGGACTTTCCCCTGAAGAATTTTTAAAAAAGGCGGAAGAGATCTTTACGGCAGAGCCATTGAAAGAGGCGGCTCATCCCCAAAAGAAGGGGGAGATAGCCATGTTCCTTTCCGAACAGTGGTATCTTCTGACCCTGCGGCCGGAGTACGAAAACGAGGATCCGGTGGAGGGTCTGGATGTGTCAATCCTTCAGCGGGAGCTGTTGGAGCCTGTCCTCGGAGTGGGAGATCCCAGAACAGATAAGCGCATTGATTTTGTGGGCGGCATTCGGGGGCTTGAAGAGCTGGAGCGCCGGGTGCATACGGATATGGAGGCTGCCTTTGCCATGTATCCTACTTCCATTGGAGAGCTGTTTGCCGTGGCGGATGCGGGTCTTTTGATGCCGCCGAAATCCACCTGGTTTGAGCCAAAGCTGCGGAGCGGATTGTTTTTACATAAGCTTTCCTGAGAGGCTGCATTAGATATTCTATCTTGACGGAGGAAATCTGCCTGCAGGATACACTTTTTCGGACAAAAAAGCGTTAAATAGTGCTGTTACGGCGGTTTTTCTTAGCTTTCCTTTTAATAAATATGTGTGTGCGCAGTGCATGAAATCTCCAGTTTTTCCGGGAAAATCCTGGTATTTTAGGCATAATATCTACCGCATAAAAGCATAAATCAGGATTTGCAAGAATTATACCCAAAAAGCAGAATCCAGTAAGGAGAAAACTAATAAAAACGGAGAATTTTACGTCTTTCGTTGAATTTAAAGGGAAAACAGGCTATAATAAATTCCGGTGAAATTAGGAATTTATTTAATATCCGGTTAGCATAAGGGAGGATTATCATGAGTGCTAAGAAAGTAACAGATACAGTGAAGAAAGCAGAGACTGTAAAGACAACTGAGCCGGCAAAAGCAGCAGAAGCTTCCAAGGAGACAGCTACAGCTCCGGTAAAAGATGAAGCAGTAAAGGCAGCACCGGCAAAGGAAGCAGTTAAGGAAGAAAAGGCTCCTGTAAAGAAGGAGGCAGCACCTAAGAAAGCTGCCGCAAAGACTACCGCCAAGACGACTAAGACAGTGAAGACAGCAAAAGAGGCAGTAAGCCAGAACGTATATATTCAGTTTGCAGGAAAGGAAGTTAAGACTGAGGAGCTGGTAGAGCAGGTAAAAGTTGCCTGGGCAGCCGAGGGTCACAGAGCATCTTCCATTAAGAGCCTGGAGCTTTACGTAAAGCCGGAGGATATGGCTGCTTATTACGTAATCAATGGCAAGGTGAATGGCAAGCTTGAACTGTAAGTAAGAGAAGTATAAAAGACAATAAGGACGTTCTGCACCAGATGGTGCAGGGCGTTTTTTTCTTAACTTTAAAAATATTTCAAACTTCCTCGTAAAACGTATACCCTCCTGACAAAAAATATTAAAAGCTTATTTGATTTGGCGGAGCAATAAATTTGGAAAAATAAAACTTATCATATGCCAAGAGCTCATGTTCATGTGATACTTGTTTTGTTACTTGCGAGAGTAAAAGTAAGAGTGCTTTTTGGAGGTAAAGCTTGGAAGTAAACTTCTGAATTTACCTTGATGACACAGCAAGTACTTAAAAGAACAGATCCTGTGTCAGAAGGAGGAAAACATGAGACAACAAAAGATTTATGGGTATATGAGGGTATCCACGAGAGAGCAAAAAGAGGATCGGCAGAGGATGGCATTGCTTGATATGGGCGTGCCGGAAAAACAGATTTATATGGATAAGCTTTCCGGCAAGGATTTTGAGAGGCCTCAGTATAAAAA
Source organism: Clostridia bacterium (assembly GCA_910574255.1). Classification (GTDB taxonomy): domain Bacteria; phylum Bacillota; class Clostridia; order Lachnospirales; family Lachnospiraceae; genus Laedolimicola. The sequence continues at coordinate 277,997 of CAJTAK010000007.1, read as the reverse complement.
ATTACTGCAGAAGCTGGACAGCAATTCGGTACTGTATGTAAAGGCCATTGACCGCTTGGGAAGAAATTATATGGATCTCAATGAACAGTGGAGGATTATCACCAAGGAAAAGGGAGCGGATATTGTAGTGATTGACATGCCTCTTTTGGACACCCGGAGAGAGAAAAATCTGATGGGAACCTTTATCAGCGATATTGTGCTGGCGCTTCTTAGTTATGTGGCGGAAAGCGAACGTCTCAATATCAGGCAGCGGCAGGAGGAAGGGATTCGGGCGGCAAAGCAGCGGGGAGTGCAGTTTGGAAGACCAGTCAAACCATTGCCGGAGAACTTTAAGGAAGTATATCAAAAGTGGAATTCCGGCGAGATCATCGGAAAACAGGCGGCAGCCTTGTGCAATATGCCCCTGTCTACTTTCTATAAAAGAGCCAGTCGGTTTAAAGAGCTGCAGATGCATTAAAAAGGTATCTGTTGCCCATTTGCATTTTTATAGATAGGAATATGCAGCAACGGATATGGATGTGAATTGTAGCACTTTTTCCTTGTTTTAGCTAATATTTTAAAGTATAATTCAGGTTATAGCAGAGGCAGTAAATAGTTGAAGGATATATCGAAGGTGACGTGATAATATGGCAAGGACAGTAGGTATCGGACATCAAAATTTTGAACAATTGCTTATCAATGGTAATTTTTATGTGGATAAAACCATGTTTATCAAGGAATGGTGGGAAAATCAGGACGTGGTGACACTGATTACCCGCCCCAGACGTTTTGGGAAGACATTGATGATGAATACTGTAGAGCGTTTTTTTTCCGTGGAATATGCAGGGAGAGGAGAACTGTTTGAGGGACTGGCTATCTGGAAGGAAGAGAAGTATCGAGAGCTTCAGGGAACATGCCCGGTAATATTCTTAAGCTTTGCAGATATCAAGGAGAACTCTTTTGGGGAGGCAAGAAAAAAGATCTGCCAGAGCATCCGGCGCCTTTATGATAAATATGATTTTCTATTGGAGGGCAATTGCCTGCGGGAGGGAGAGAAGGAGCTTTATCGAATGGTTTCTGCCGAGATGGAGGATTACCTGGCGACGGATTCCCTGAAATACCTTTCCGATTATCTGTCCCGTTATTATGGAAGGAAAGTACTCTTTCTTTTGGATGAGTATGACACACCGATGCAGGAGGCTTATGTAAGCGGTTTTTGGAAGGAAATGACTATATTCACCAGGGGATTGTTTAACTCTACTTTTAAGACGAACCCTTATCTGGAACGGGCCATTATGACAGGAATCACCAGAGTCAGCCGGGAATCCATTTTTTCGGATCTGAACAATCTGACCGTAGTGACAACCACTTCTGAAGCCTATGCGGACTGCTTCGGATTTACAGAGCAGGAAGTTTGGGATGCACTGAAGGAATTTGACCTTTCTGAAGAAAAAGAGAAGGTAAAAAGCTGGTATGACGGCTTTACTTTCGGAAATAGGCGGGATATCTACAATCCATGGTCAATTTTGAATTACCTGAAAACAGGAAAGGTTTCTGCTTATTGGGCCAACACCAGCAGCAATAGCTTAGTGGGAAAACTCATTCGGGAAGGGAACAGAAGAACCAAGATAATTATGGAGGATCTTTTGGAAGGAAAATCTTTTCATACGGAGATAGATGAGCAGATCGTATTCAATCAATTGACTGACAATGAAAGTGCAATCTGGAGTCTGCTGCTTGCAAGCGGTTATCTGCGTGTAGAACGGTTTTTCTTTGATGAGGAATGGGGGCGTGATGAGTACGATTTGATGCTGACGAATAAAGAAGTACGCATCATGTTCCGGAGAATGATTCGGAATTGGTTTGGCAGGGATGATTCAGGATACAATGAATTTGTAGAGGCATTGCTGCGTGATGATAAGAAAGAGATGAATATATACATGAATAAGGTTGCACTGTCCACCTTCAGTTCTTTCGATACGGGGAAAAAGCCGTCTGAATGTACAGAGCCGGAGCGTTTTTATCATGGCTTTGTGCTTGGACTTTTGGTGGAACTCTGCGGGCGTTATATTTTGACATCCAACCGGGAAAGCGGATATGGCCGTTATGACGTAATGCTGGAGCCCTGCCGAAAGGAAGAGCCGGCCATGATACTGGAGTTTAAGGTGCACAACCCGGACGAAGAAAAGTCCCTGGAGGACACGGTGAAAGCCGCATTGCAGCAGATTGAAGAGAAGAAATATGCGGTATCTCTGGAGGCGAAAGGGATAAAGCCGGAACGGATTCGGAAATATGGATTTGCCTTTGAGGGAAAGAAGGTTTTGATTGGATGAAGATTTAAGCCCGTTTTGGGCTGCCGGGCGGGGGAGTTGGTTGCTCCTATAAAACATTCTTATTTGACGAACCTTACGTCATATGCTAAACTATACCATAGATTTTGCCGCAAAAGGCTAAGAAAATAAAATACGACAGAAAGTGTGCGTTTATAAAACGCAGAAAAGGGAATTGGGTGAGAGTCCCAAGCGATCCGGTCACTGTATTCAGGGAGTGAAGCCCGGGAGCGTGCAGCTCTAAAGATCCATTGCACTTGTGTGTGAGAAGGAGGGCCAAAGCGAGGAACTGTAAGTCAGGAAACCTGCTTTCTGTAGGTGGGTACTTTTGGAGTTTGCTGCATTCTGTTTATAGCGGATTTTTCAAGGGTACTTCGAAGATTGGACGGGCTTCCGGTAAAAGCAGTTCCAGGAAAGAGAAGAGACAGGGCCCGTTTATGCTATGGGCTCTTTTTTTATCCTGTAGATACCCTGTAATGCATATTCTTCTTTGGAGGACGAACTTTGTGCGGTAAAGTATGGGAAAAGGACTGCTATCAATGAACGGATAAGGAAAATATATGAAGGAAAAGGGAGAGATAAAAGGATGGTATCATTCATAGGTGCAGGCCCCGGCGATCCGGAGCTTTTGACCATCAAAGGGAAACGACTGATAGACAATGCGGATGTTATTATTTATGCAGGTTCACTTGTGAATCCTGAAGTGTTAGCCGATGCAAAGAAGGATGCCCTTATTTACAACAGTGCAGGCATGACCCTGGAGGAAGTGCTCTCTGTGATGAAGGAAGGGGAGGAATCAGGAAAAAAGGTGGTACGGGTACATACGGGAGATCCGGCCATTTACGGCGCCCACAGGGAGCAGATGGATGCCCTTGACAAAATGGGTATTTCCTACGAAGTGATTCCGGGTGTCAGCTCTTTTCTTGCGGCTGCGGCCGCTTTGAAGAAGGAGTATACGCTTCCGGGGGTCAGCCAGACCGTGATTCTCACCCGGATGGAGGGAAGGACACCCATGCCTGAGGGAGAGAAGCTCTTTGATCTGGCAAAGCATAGGGCTACCATGGTTATCTTTTTAAGTGTGGGAATGCTGGAAGAACTGTGCGCCACCCTGGGACAGGCGTATGGGCCGGATACTCCGGCGGCAGTCGTATATAAGGCCACCTGGGAGGATGAGAAGATTGTGCGGGGGACACTTTCGAATCTTGCGAAAAAAGTAGAGGAGGCAGGTATCCGTAAGACCGCCCTGACGGTTGTGGGCGATTTTCTGGGGGATGATTATGAGCTTTCCAAGCTGTATGATAAGACTTTTACACATGAATTTAGAAAAGGAGTGGAGTCATAGATGGGGATTTGGCTATTAAGCATCAGCCATAAGACGGCTCCCCTTGCCATACGTGAGTTATTTGCCTTTACTTCGGAGCAGCAGACAGAGCTTCTTAGAGCCCTGTGCTCGGATGCGGGTGCGGCAGAAAGCCTGGTGATCTCAACCTGCAACCGGACGGAGATCTATGCCTTCTATCCAAAAGAGGAACAGCAGCAGAAACTATTTGCCCGGTTGCAGAAAGTGGTTCTAAAGAAGGCTGGGGCGTTACAGGTAGAGCACATTACGGATTATCTGCGGTTTTATCAGGGAGAAAAAGCAGTCCGCCATCTGTTCCTGGTAGCTGCCGGGCTGGATTCCATGGTGGTTGGTGAGGATCAGATTCTGGGCCAGGTGAAGAAGGCACATGAGCAGGCAAGAGCGGCAGGTACTACAGGCAAATATCTGAATACCCTGTTCCGTTATGCAGTAACCTGCGCCAAGCGTATTAAGACGGATACGGAGCTGTCCAAAACTGCCGTTTCCACAGCGACCCTTGCAGTCAAGGCTGCGGAGGAGGCGCTAGGAGGCCTTCAGGGAAAGAAGATAATGGTCATTGGGGGAACCGGGGAGATTGGCGGCATTGTTCTTAAGAATCTCTATAGTATGAAAGGACTGCATATTTACAGCACCATCAGAAATGTAACATTGACCCATGATGCCCATCTGAAAAGTGAGAGCAATCATATTATTGATTATAAGGAGCGGTATTCCTATGTTGATGAAATGGATGTGGTAATCAGTGCAACTTCAAGTCCTCACTATACTCTGACCTATTCCAAGCTGCGGGAGCAGATTCATACGGAGAAGCCCAGGGTATTTGTGGATCTGGCCGTGCCGGTGGACATTGAGGAAGCGGTAACGGAGATTCCACGGACCTTCCTTTACAATATGGATGACTTTGAAGCCCTGGCAAAAGCGAACAATCAGGCCAAAAAGCAGGCGGCAAAGGAAGCGGGAGAGATCTTAAAGGAGTACGAGGAAGAATTTATGTGCTGGATGATCTTTCAGTTTTCCATGCCTCAGATTGAGAGAACAAAGGAATGGATGCTTGAGGAAGCGGAGAAAAAAGGCTTTGCAAAGGCGGTGGACAAGCTGTTCTATCGTCTTAGGGAGCAGGCTTCCCCAAAGGAGCTGGAAGCGATTTTCCGCTGTCTTACGGATGAGTAAAATAGGAATAGAGTATTGGGGAACTGGAAACAGCAATAATCGGAAGATGCACAGAAGGATTTACGGACACGGTCATTTTGTGGCCGGAAATACTTCTATGTAGAGGTGTATCTTACGAGTATTGCGGAACTAAAATAGGAGAAAACAATGGGAAAATTGTATGTAGTAGGCTTTGGCCCAGGCGGCTATGAGCATATGACGGCCAAATGCATTCAGGTAATAGAAGAGGCGGATGTGGTGACGGGCTACACCACCTATGTAAATATATTGAAGGAATATTTTCCGGATAAGCAGTATCTGGCTACGCCCATGATGCAGGAAGTAAAGCGCTGCCGGATGGCGGTGGAGGAAGCGCAGAAGAACAAGGTAGCAGCCATGGTCAGCTCCGGTGACAGCGGAATCTACGGAATGGCAGGCATTATTTATCAGGTGGCGGAGGAAATGGGAGCGGACATTGAGATTGAAACGGTGCCTGGGGTGACAGCGGCAAGCGCCGCAGCTTCCGTGCTGGGAGCGCCCCTGATGCATGACTTTGCGGTTATCAGCTTAAGTGATCTGATGACCCCCATTGATCTCATCTGGAAACGTGTAGACTGTGCAGGCCAGGGGGATTTGATTGTATGCCTTTATAACCCCAAGAGTAAAAAGCGCACCACCTATGTGGAGCAGGCGGCAGAGCTTCTGTTGAAGTACCGCAATCCACAGACACCGGTGGGAATTGTGCGCAATGCAGGGCGAAAAGACGAGAGCAGCCAGATTACCGATTTGGAGCATTTAAAAGATGCCGAGATTGATATGTTCAGTGTAGTGATTATTGGAAACTCTCAAACCTATGTAAGTAAAGGACGCATGATTACACCGAGAGGGTACGAAGTATGAAGATTCGCATAGGAACAAGAAAAAGCCGTCTGGCATTGGTCCAGACGGAGTTGGTAAAGGAGAAAATTGAGGCGGCGTTTCCGGAGGCAGAGGTGGAGATTGTTAAGCTGTCTACCAAGGGAGATGAGCTTTTAGATCGCTCTTTGACATCTTTTGGAGGGAAAGGTGTCTTTACCAAAGAACTGGAGGAAGCGTTGCTTTCCGAAGAAATCGATCTGGCGGTTCACAGCGCCAAGGACATGCCCATGGAATTCCCGGAGGGGCTTGGAATCGGCGCTGTGCTGGAGCGGGACGATCCAAGAGATGTATTTGTAACCACAACAGGAGTGAAGGCGGCAGAGCTGCCGGCAGGCAGCGTGGTAGGCACCAGCTCCCTGCGCCGTGAGTTACAGTTCAAAACCATCAATCCGCTTGTGGGCATAAAGCTCCTTCGGGGAAATGTGCAAACTCGGCTGCAGAAGCTAAAAGACGGGCAGTATGATGGAATTTTGCTGGCAGCGGCAGGATTGGAGCGTCTTAAGCTTCTAAAGGAAGACGGCGTGTATTTGGAATATCTGGAGCCTGAGGATTTTCTGCCTGCGGCCGGACAGGGAATTTTGGCGGTAGAGGCAAAGAAGGGGCATATGTCAGAAGTCTTGGCAGCGATTCACTGTGAGGAGGCTGCCCTTGTTCTGGAAGCGGAGCGCAGCTTTTTGACACGGATCGGAGGAAGCTGCAATGCTCCCGCAGCCAGTCTGTGCCGATTGGAAGCAGGAGGGATGCAGATGCAGGTAATGTATGCCAAAGACGGGAAGCATCCCAAATACGTCTCCTGTCAGAAGCCTTTCAATAAAGAGCATTCAAAGCTTCCTGCCTTGGAGGAAATGAGAAGCTTCGGAGAGCAGATGGCCCGCCGGATAACGAGAGGAAAGGTCTATCTTCTCGGAGCAGGACCGGGAGATATGGGACTGCTAACCCAAAGATGCCTTGAGTGCCTTCGGACAGCAGATGTAATCGTCTATGACAGTCTGGTATCCGGTTCCCTTTTAAATGAAGCCAAAGAGGATGCGGAGCTTATCTATGCGGGAAAACGTGCGTCCAATCATCATTTAAAGCAGGATGAGACCAATGAACTGCTTGTAAAAAAGGCATTGGAGGGAAAGAACGCAGCCAGGTTAAAGGGCGGCGATCCCTTTATCTTTGGCCGGGGCGGTGAGGAGGCGGAGGAGCTTCAAAAGGCCGGAATCGAATTTGAGATTGTGCCAGGTATCTCGTCCTCCTATGCGGCCGCAGCCTATGCCGGCATTCCGGTGACCCATCGGGATTTTGCTTCCTCCTTTCATGTAATAACGGGACATGAGAGCAATACCAAGGAGGGACTGGTCCTGAATTATGAGCTTCTGGCCAGGGAAGAGGGAACCTTAGTCTTTCTGATGGGCCTTAACAACCTGCCCCATATTACAAAGGAACTGATCGCCAAAGGAAAAGATCCGGATACCCCTGCGGCCGTCATCCAGGAGGGAACTACAGCCCGGCAGATAATAGCAAAAGGAACCCTGAAGACAATCGAAGAAAAGGTAAAAGAGGCAGGGATTGTGACACCTGCCGTGATCTTGGTGGGAGAAGTCGTATCCCTTCAGGAGAAACTATGCTGGTTTGGAAGAGGGCCTCTTTTTGGTGTCCGGGTATTGCTCACCGGTACGGAAGCCATGTGCAGAAAGCAGCAGGAGATATTAAGGGAGGAAGGGGCGGAAGCCATTTCCTTTAGCTTGATCCGAACAAAAAGGCTTCGCTCTGAGAAGCTTAGTCAGGCAATAGAGAAGATTTCTTCTTATACTTGGCTGGTATTCACCAGCAGCAATGGCGTAGAACTGTTTTTTCATGAACTAAAAGAAAATCATAAAGATATACGCAGCCTGTCCAATATTCGCTTTGCTGTCATTGGAAGCGGTACAAAGGACGCATTAGAGGCAAAGGGAATCTATGCGGATTTTGTACCAACCAGATATTCCAGCAGGGACCTGGCAGCAGAATGGATTCCCGGGCTTGCCTCCAGTGATCGCATACTTTTATTAAGAGCAGATGAGGCATCCGCAGAGCTTACGAAAGCTTTGGAGACGGAAGGAATCACCTATGAAGCCATACCGCTCTACACCACGGAAGCAGACAGACGAAAAGAAGAGGAATTAAAGCGGATGCTTTCCAAGGTGGATTATATCACCTTTGCCAGCGCATCCGCAGTAAAAGCCTTCGTGGGTATGGCGGGGGATTTGGAGCAGCTGACGGCAAAAGTCATCTGCATTGGCCCGGTGACAGAACGAGCGGCAGCAGAGGCGGGCCTTAGGGTACATCAAAGCGCCGTTACTTATACGGCGGAAGGGATTCGGGATGTTCTTTTAAAGGAACATCGATAAAATGTGGAGAGATGGAAGCAGTGCAGGATTTACAGATACAACGGACAATACACGGAGGAGACCGATATGGAGCGGCATTACACAGCGCCTATACCCAGGAGGAGCTGTTGGATTTTTCCGCAAATATCAATCCCCTTGGGATGCCAGGGAGCGTCGGGAAGGCTGTGCTGAACAGCCTGTCCGCATCCTTGCACTATCCCGATCCCTTCTGCCGCCAGTTAAGATCCGCAATCGCAGAAAATGAAGGAGCAGCTCCCCAAGAGATCCTCTGCGGAAACGGAGGCGCAGATCTCATCTACCGCCTGGTGTATGCCCTAAGGCCAAAACAGGCATTGGTAACAGCCCCTGCCTTTGCGGAATATGAAGAAGCCCTGGGGCAGGTGGGAGCAGAGGTTCTTCATCATAACCTGCCGGAATCTATGGAGCTGGGAGAAGCTCTCTTAGAATCCGTTACAGAAGACCTGGATCTGATATTTATATGCAATCCCAACAACCCCACCGGACTTTTGGCAAAGAGGGACCTTTTGCTAAAGCTTTTAGAAAAGGCGGAGAATTTTAACATCTGGGTCTGCATTGACGAGTGCTTCCTGGACTTTGTAAGAGATAAAGAAGCCTATACCTTAACAGGCTTTCTTTCGGATTATCCTCATTTAGTAATACTCAAATCCTTTACGAAGCTCTACGCCATGCCGGGCCTTCGTCTTGGCTGCGTTCTATCCAAAAGTCAGGAACTGCTTGAAAAAATGCGGCAGGCCGGCCAGCCGTGGTCCGTATCGGAACCAGCCATGCAGGCCGGAATGGCAGCACTAAAAGAAACCGGCTATCGAGAGCAGACCATAACCCTTGTAGAGAAAGAACGACAATTCCTAATGACCGGCCTTACAAAGCTCGGATGTAAAGTATGGCCCGGAAAAGCCAACTATCTATGCTTCCGAAGAACAGGAGAATCACAGCTTTATGAAAAACTGCTGAATCACGGAATCCTAATCCGCCGCTGCGAAAATTATCACAATCTCACAGAAGAGGATTATCGAGTTGCCGTGCGAACCCACGAAGAAAACGAACGCCTGCTGCAAGCCATAAAAGAGGTTCTTGCCAAATCAGCATAGAAAGTTTTCTTCAAAAATGGTACAAACAAAATAAGCATTAAAATACATATCTCCAGAAAATCAGGACAGCCAAACAGCAGAAAACATACCCCTAAAAGGTCAATTGACAAAGAGACTGAAACATTATACGTCCACAAAGCCAGCCGCCAGGGAGGAAGCATGCTACCTTCCAGGCGTGTTAGCCCGAATGGGCGGAGCAGGGAAGGTAGCATGCTTCCTCCCTGACGGCGTCCCTTTTAAAGAGAAAAAACTTCAAGGAGCACCACCACCAATGACCCACAACGCAAAAGCAATCATGATACAAGGAACCGCCTCCAACGCAGGCAAAAGCTTCCTAACCGCAGGTCTGTGCCGCATCTTCAAGCAAGACGGCTACCGGACCGCCCCTTTCAAATCCCAAAACATGGCCCTGAACTCCTACATTACAAAGGACGGCCTGGAAATGGGCAGGGCCCAGGTTATGCAGGCCGAAGCAGCAGGAATCGATCCAAGAGTAGAGATGAACCCCATCCTCCTAAAGCCCACCAGTCAAGTAGGCAGCCAGGTGATCGTAAACGGCGAAGTCTTAGGCAACATGAGTGCAAGAGATTACTTCGCCTACAAAAAGCAGCTCATTCCTCAGGTAGAACAGGCATTTCGGAAGCTGTCTGAGGATTTTGACATCATAGTCATTGAAGGAGCAGGAAGCCCCGCAGAAATCAATCTGAAAGGCTGCGACATCGTAAATATGGGAATGGCCAAAATCGCAAAGGCTCCGGTACTTCTGGCCGGCGACATAGACCGGGGCGGGGTATTTGCCTCCCTCTATGGAACCGTTAAGCTTTTAGAGGAAGAAGAACAGCAGCGAATCAAAGGCTTCCTCATCAATAAGTTCCGGGGAGATGTAGAAATCCTCCGCCCAGGGCTTAAGATGATTGAAGAAAAAACCGGAATCCCGGTAGTCGGCGTAATTCCGATGACACCCTTAGATCTGGATGACGAGGACAGCCTTTCCGAGCGGCTGTCCCACAAGGATGCGCAGGGCATGATTGATATAGCGGTCATCCGCCTGCCCCATATTTCCAATTTTACGGATTTCAATGTATTTGAACGGATGGAAGGCGTTTCTCTGCGGTATGTAAGGCATGTAAAAGAGCTGGGAAAGCCGGATTTGATCTTCCTTCCAGGTACGAAAAATACCATGGTAGATCTGCGGTGGATGCGGGAATGCGGTCTGGAAACGGCAGTAGTGCGTCAGGCAGAGATGCGCACACCGGTTGTAGGAATCTGCGGCGGATATCAAATGCTGGGAGAACGGCTGGAGGACCCGGAAGATGTGGAACAGGGCGGTGCCATGCGTGGAATGGGGCTTTTAAATGCCATAACTGTCTTTGAGCCGGTAAAAACCAGGACACAGATAAATGGCTGTGTCATTCGTGAGGAGGATGTGCAGGGAAGCACCACAGGGAAGGATGTACGGGGCTATGAGATCCATATGGGAAGGACCAGCAATCTGGGGCGCTGTCAGGAAACCATTCGTCTGGAGGACGGGCGCCTTGACGGACTTTGCAACGAAGCGGGAACCGTATTTGGCACCTATCTTCATGGAATTTTCGATTTCGGTGATTTGGCGGCTCTTTTAGTGGGGCGGCTTATGCGGAAAAAAGGAATGGACCCAGGAAACTGGCATTTTGATCCGGAGGTACATAAGCAGCAGGAATATGATAAGCTGGCGGATTTGGTCCGCAGCTCTCTTGATATGGATAAAATCTATGAGATTTTGGAGGAGGGAATTACATGCTAGATAAAATAGAGATTGTAAAGCCTGAGGAAATTGAGGCCCGGAGTATGGAGATTATTACAAAGGAGCTGAATGGAAGAACCTGGCCGGAGCCGGAATTTTCCATAGTGAAGCGCTGTATTCATACCTCGGCGGATTTTGATTATGGGGATAATCTCTGCTTTTCCCAGGGGGCGGCGGCTTTGGGAGTTAAGGCACTGAAGGATGGCGTTTCCATAGTGACCGATACCAGGATGGCGGCTTCCGGGATTAATAAGAAACGTCTTGGGGAGTATGGGGGAGAGGTTCACTGCTTTATGGATGCACCGGATGTGGCGGAGGAAGCAAAGAAGCGTGGCTGTACACGGGCGGCGGTATGTATGGAACGGGCGGCGGCTCTCCATGAAAATCTGATCATTGCTGTGGGGAATGCGCCTACGGCTTTGATTCGGCTGTATGAATTGATTCAGGCAGGGGAGATACGGCCAGTGCTGATTATTGGGGCGCCGGTGGGATTTGTGAATGTGGTGGAAGCGAAAGAGTTGATTATGACGGCTGGGGTGCCGTATATTGTTCCTCGGGGGCGTAAGGGGGGGAGTAATATTGCGGCGACGATATGCAATGCGTTGTTGTATCAAAAATGATATTGTGGGGGAGCGGACGCCAAAGAAATATTTTTCACAAAGCCGCTTCGATTCGCATTCGCTCATAGGCGCTATTTTGTGAAAAATATTTCTTTGGCTGTGTGTTCTGGTCGGGAAGTTTATTTTATTTTTGATGTTGGGGGTAGGGTGTGTGTGGGTATACCTTTATGCACAGAAGACATGCGCAGATCAGGGAAGCACCCTATGGGAATACCTTTAAGCACAGAAAACGTGTGCAGATCGAGGAAACACCCTACGGCTATACCTTTATGCATAAAAAACATGTGCAAGTTAAGGAAAGGATTGTTGGATATGAGTGATTCACTTTTAATGGATTATATTGGCAGGATTCGGCCCTTGGATGAGGGGGCTGTGAAAGAAGCCTGGGAGTATTGGGATTCTTTATGTAAACCTCTTCGAGGGATGGGAAAGCTGGAAGAAATGGTGGTTCAGCTTGCCGGGATCTATGGGACGGCGCATCCGAAGGATTTGAAGCCTGTGGTTGTGATTATGGGGGCGGATAATGGTGTGGTAGCTGAGGGTGTCAGCCAGACGGGAAGTGAAGTGACGGCTCAGGTGCTGGAAAATATGGGAGAGCGGATTTCCTCTGTGTGTATTATGGCACGGACACAGGGGATTGAGGTGATTCCGGTTAATATCGGCATGCTGGTGGATGGAAAGCATCCCAGGATTTGGAACCGGGTGGTGCGCTATGGTACGGGCAATATTGCGAAAGGGCCGGCCATGACACGGGACGAGGCGGTTCGGGCTATCGTTACGGGGATTCAGGTTGTGGAGGAGCTCTACAGGGATGGCTTTCGCATGGTAATCACGGGAGAAATGGGAATTGGGAATACTACGCCCAGTTCGGCTATGGCTTCCGTGCTTCTCTCTAAGGAAGTGGAGCTGATGACTGGCCGGGGAGCCGGACTTTCCAGTGAGGGGCTTAATCGGAAGATTCAGGTAATTAAGAGGGCCATAGAGGTGAATCAGCCGGATAAGGAGGATATCTTAGATGTGCTCAGCAAGATAGGCAGTCTGGATATTGCGGGAATGATAGGCTGTTATATTGGGGCAGCCATTTGCAGGGTTCCGGCGCTGATTGACGGATTTATTTCCTCCGCGGCGGCCTATTGTGCGGCAGTTTTGGCGCCGGAATGTAAGGCGTATATGGTGCCTACCCATTGCTCAGCGGAGCCGGCCGGCCGGCTCATGCTGGAAGCTCTGGGAATGGAGGCGCCCATTCAGGCAGGCATGCATCTGGGAGAGGGAACCGGGGCGGTGACGGCCTATGGTCTTTATCAGTATGCGCTTGCCCTGTATGACGGACTTCCCGGCTGGAATGACGGGAAGGTGGAGGCTTATGAGCATTTGAAATAGAGTGCAGCCAGTGGGAAATTTTATAAATACTATTTTGGGCTTGCGGCCTTTGACGGCGAAAGCTTTTTTAGGAGAAAGATATGCAGATTATCATATCACCAGCCAAGCAGATGCGGGTGGATACGGATTCCATAGGCATGGGGGAAAGACCGATTTTTATGGAGGAAACGAGGAAGCTGCTTGGGAAGCTTCAGACCTTTGACAGAAGCCAGCTGAAACGTTTATTTCGGGCTAATGACAAGATTACGGAAGAAAATTACCAGAGATATGTGTGTATGAATCCGGAAGAGGGGAGAACTCCGGCTGTGCTTTCCTACATAGGGCTCCAGTATCAATATATGGCACCCCAGGTGTTTACGGCAGAGCAGTGGGATTATGTGAGGAAGCATCTGTGGATCTTAAGCGGATTTTATGGAATGCTGAGGCCGGATCATGGGGTGACGCCCTATCGCCTGGAGATGCAGGCACGGCTTTCTGTGGGGGATGCAAAGGATCTGTATGGATTCTGGAGTGATAAGCTTTACAGGGAGCTGGTGAGAGAAGACAAGGTTATTCTGAATCTGGCATCAAAGGAGTATTCCAGGGCCATAGAACCCTATCTGGATCCGGAGGTCCGGTATGTGACCTGCATTTTTGGGAGCTTACAGGATGGAAAGGTCAAGGTGAAAGGGACAGAGGCTAAGATGGCAAGGGGCGAGATGGTTCGGTGGCTTTCTAAGAGACAGATAGAAGAGCCGGAGAAGGTTCGTGAGTTTGAGGGGCTTGGGTTTTCCTACTGTCCGGCTTTTTCGACTGAGCGAGAGTATGTATTTTTGAAAAATGTTGAGAAAGAAAATCAGAAGTAAATCTTAAGTAAGAAGATAGAAAGATTAAAAGAATATTTTTGTAATATGAATGAAGTAAATTGTATTTACTTCATGTGAAGATTTGCTATGCTGTAAGCGGATGTATATTTGTTTGAAGAAAAAGATGCAGCGACCCTGCCTGCCGGGGCACATTATAGTTTGGCGTTAGAAGACAATGATATACGTATTGCGGGTGGCGGGCAAAGATTTTATAATCAAATACAAGTCAAATATAAAAGGTATTCATATGTGTATAATTTGTAATAAAATAGAAATCAATCCTCAAAAACTTTACAACGGTTGTATTTTTATGGCAGTGGCCCATGCTGTAACTGTAGGGGAATACCCAGAGTTAAATTATGAACACTCTTGGGATGGCATAAATTACTGCGTGAATAACAGTCAGGGATGCCGCGGCACGATTACCTTTGGCAAAAAGTATATCATTGCTGTATTTCAGGATATATCAGCAAAAACGCCATATCAGGATGCGATGAACTATTTTAAAGGTGCGCCCGAGGCTATTGTCGAGCTTGCGAAAACAGAAGCTTTCCAATATGTTTTGGAAAATATAGCTGGGGAAATAAAGCCCTGTATAACAGCGGCGTTTTGGGGAACTTGGGATGAACTGTACAGTACGTTTGAATATGGTGAGTTTATGAAAAACAGCGCTCACATACTTGATATACAGCTTATGGAAATCCATGAAGCGCTCAAAGCTTGTGACGAATATTATGGGCTTACTGACGAACAGATGGACTTAATTCTTTTTCTTTCAAAGCAGCGCACCCAGACGGACTTTTCCATGCCGATAATCTTAAAAAAGACCGATGCATTGTACGGTGACATGGATGAAATCAGAGTATCTATGGATGAACTAAACATCAAATTGGAAGAGTAATGCTGTAAGCATAAGAAAAGTGAATATAAAAATATGTTAGATGAATATATCTACAAAAACAATCAAAAAATGCGGCTGGGCTACACCACAGGCTCCTGCGCCGCAGCCGCAGCCAAAGCAGCTGCACAAATGTTACTGACCGGAAAGCAGGTATCCTATGCGGAACTGATGACGCCAAAAGGTATCAATCTTACATTGGAAGTTCTGGATGTACAAATTTCCAGGGAAGAAGCATCCTGCGCCATAGAGAAAGATGCAGGAGATGATCCGGACGTAACCAATGGTCTTAAAATCTATGCCACAGTTCACAAAAAGCAGGAGCCGGGTATCCACATTGACGGGGGAGAGGGTGTAGGCAGAGTTACCCGGGAAGGACTGGAGCAGCCGGTGGGAAGTGCCGCCATCAATTCCGTTCCCCGGGAAATGATTCAAAAGGGCGTGGAAGAAATCTGCCGCCGTTTTGACTATCAAGGAGGCATGTGGGTGGTAATTTCCATTCCGGGCGGAGATGAGATTGCCAGTAAAACCTTTAATCCCCGGCTGGGGATAGAGGGCGGAATATCTGTGCTTGGGACCAGCGGTATTGTGGAGCCTATGAGCGAATCGGCCTTAATTGAAACCATTCGTGTAGACATACGGATGCAGCACTCCAAGGGATATGGGTATCTGGTGCTTGCGCCAGGGAATTACGGCCTGGATTTTTTGAAAGAATATGATCCAAAGCTATTAGATCGCTGCGTGAAATACAGTAACTTTCTGGGAGAAGCCATTGATGCAGTGGCAGAATACGGTTTTCAGGGAGTTCTGCTGGCAGGGCATATCGGCAAGCTGGTGAAGCTGGCAGGAGGAATCATGAATACCCA
The DNA here is from genome assembly GCA_910574255.1 of Clostridia bacterium. Lineage (GTDB taxonomy): Bacteria > Bacillota > Clostridia > Lachnospirales > Lachnospiraceae > Laedolimicola. Next base: position 262,385 of record CAJTAK010000007.1, on the reverse strand, counting down.
CTCACGAAATGCGGATGCCAGAATGGAGATATTGGCAGCCCATGGAGCAGTTCTGGGGGCAGACCAGGATACGGCAAAGGCATTGATGAATTGCATTACCACAGATGAGGCTTTGGATATCTTAAAGGCCGCAGGGCTTTTAGAAGGAGTTATGAGCCGCCTGATGGAACGAATGGAGTTTTATGTGAACCACAGAAGCGGCAGCGCATTTCCCTGTGGAGTGATTACCTTTTCTCAAAAGCACGGAATCCTGGGAAAATCAGCCCATGTGGAGGAAATACTTGATTGCATAAAAAAAGAAGCAGATTACGGAACTTAAATCAGTAACATCCTGTCAGTAAACAGATCGATTTACAGACACATGGATTTGTGGCTGGAAATGGATCTCAATAAAGGTGTATTGACAGGATGTTACGGAACTGAAATAGGAGAACGATATGAAGCTGGCAGTGATTGCTTTCACTCGATCCGGATGCAGGTTTGCGGAAAAAATCCGGGAGGCGGTTATAGCAAAGGAAAATGAGTGTGAGATCTGGGGCAAAGGAAAAGAGGCCTGCGCCTGGGGGATACCGGCCTTGGAGGAATCCTTAAGGGAATGGACAGGCCGGCAGTTTGCTGTCAAGGATGCCCTGCTTTTTATCGGAGCCACAGGAATTGCGGTCCGGGCCATAGCGCCCTTTGTGAAGAGCAAGGCATCGGACCCGGCGGTGCTGTGCATGGATGAACAGGGAAGATTTGTGATTTCTCTATTGTCCGGTCACTTAGGCGGAGCCAATGAGCTGACAAAGGAGATTGCGTCTATCTGCGGGGCAGTACCGGTGATTACTACGGCTACGGATATTGACGGCCGTTTTTCCGTGGACAGCTTTGCAAGAAGAGAGCATTTGTATCTGGATAATCTGAAGCTGGCAAAGGAGATTTCCGCAGAAGTGCTGGAAAATCGTACTGTTGGACTGTACAGTGATTTTGAGCTGTCCGGGCAGATACCTTTTGAACTGGCCCTTGGAAAACAAAAAGAGATTGGAATCAGTATTTCTCTGGATGACAGCTATGATCCGTTTCCGAAAACCCTGCATTTGGTGCCTGGTATCGTAGTTCTCGGCATTGGCTGCAAAAAAGGAACAACCAAAGAGCAGATAGAAGCTCTGGTAAAAAAGGTGATGGCCCAGAATCAATTTTCCATGCACAGCATCGGAAAGATAGCTTCCATTGACTTAAAGCAGGAGGAACAGGGACTTCTGGATTTTTGCCAGGCTTATGATGGGGAATTCCTTACTTTTAGCAGAGAGGAGCTGGAGAAGGTATCCTGTGAGGAAGGCTTTTCGGAATCTTCATTTGTAAAAGGAATTACCGGTGTGGGAAATGTGTGTGAGCGCAGCGCTTTAAAGGCATCCGGGCAAACAAGATTAATACAGAAAAAGGCGGCGGAGAATGGCGTGACCGTAGCCATAGCTCTGGAAAAATATATTGTGCGATTTTAAGTAGATTTTTCATTGCAGTTGTGAAGGTATTGAACCAAACACCGATAATTTTACAAGGCTTAACTAAATGACATGATATTGGTATTGAACAGTAATATCCTCTCAATGAACAAATCAATTTACCGGCACATACATTCGTGACTGGGAATTGATTTAGACGGGGTATACCGGAAAGATATTACGGAGCTTTAAATGGAGAGGAAGATTGAAAAAAGCTTTTTCATGGTGTTTTGTGCCTAGGCGAAAGGAATGAATATAAATTATGAAACAGATCATTGTATTTGCAGGAACAACAGAAGGTCGGCTGCTCAGTGAGTGGCTGTCGGGAGAGGGTCTTAAGGTGCTGGCCTGTGTTGCTACGGAATATGGAAGCCTGCTGATGAAGGATCAGGAACACCTGGAGGTACGTCAGGGACGTCTGACCAGGGATGAGATGAAGCTTCTTTTTCAGAGGGAAGAGCAGCCTTTGGTATTGGATGCCACACACCCTTATGCGGTAGAGGTATCCGAAAATATACGAACCGCCTGTGAAAGCGCCGGATGTGAATATCTCCGATTGATTCGTTCCGCAAATCATGCCCATGAGATACCCTTGAATACAAAAGCTCTCGGGATGGATATACAAGGCGGGGAGCCAGCGGAACAGGAACAGACAAAAAACAATTGTGTGACAGTGGGCAGTGTGAAGGAGGCGGCTGACTGGCTGGCAGAAACCAAGGGAAGGATTCTCGTAACCACCGGAAGCAAGGAGCTTCATTATTTTACAGGGATTCCCAACTATCAGGAGCGGGCCTATGCCCGGGTTCTTGCAACGCCTGAGGTGGTAACTCACTGCAGAGAACTGGGCTTTACAGGAAAGCATTTGATCTGTATGCAGGGACCATTTTCCAAAGAAATGAACACAGCTATGCTGCGCCAGTTTGACGCCTCCTGGATGGTGACGAAGGAATCGGGAAAAGAGGGAGGCTTTGATGAGAAGCTTGAGGCCGCAAAGGAAGCCGGAGCCAAGGTTGTTCTGGTAAGACGCCCCCCGGAGCAAAAGGGCGTATCCGTGGAAGAGGGGATTGCTCTTTTAAGGGAGAGATTTTCTTTAGAAACATATCCAACACTGTCAGCAGGAAAACGGGAAGAGAACGCCGGGAATAAGGTAATCCTGGCAGGCATCGGCATGGGAACACCGGAGACTATGACAAAGGAAGTATGGGAGGCATTTCAGAAGGCAGACTGTATTCTCGGAGCAGGCCGGATGCTTGAGAGCTTTCAGGCCCTTGGCAAGCCCATGCTGAATGCCTACGATCCGGATAAAATGACTGCTTATGTTCGGGAGCATCCGGAATATAAAAGAATTGCGGTAGCTCTTTCCGGGGATGTGGGATTTTACAGTGGAGCAAAAAGGCTGATTGGAGCATTTGAGCAGGAGGGGCTTTCGGTGGAGCTTATGCCCGGCATTTCTTCTGTGGCTTATCTGTGCGGCAGACTTCGGATTGCCTGGGAGGATGTAAAGCTTATGAGCATTCATGGGCGAAAGGGCAATCTGATAGGGGCTGTTCGGGAAAATCTTCGCACCTTTACCCTTTTAGGGGGAAAGGATAATGCAGAAGCGCTGTGCAGGGAGCTGCTGTATTATGGCATGGATCAGGTGACTGTCTACATAGGAGAGCGGCTGCATTACCAGGAGGAACGCATCACAAAGGGGACACCGGGGGAGCTTCTGGGGCAGTCCTTTGACGGTCTCTGTGCGGCCTTGATTGAAAATCCGGATTACAAAGGGAGAACGCCTTCCTGCATTCCGGATGAGGAATTTGTCCGGGGGAAGGCTCCCATGACAAAGAGCGAGATTCGCTGTCTTTCCGTGGCAAAGCTAGAGCTGTGCCGGGATTCCTTAGTCTATGATATCGGTGCCGGAACAGGCTCCGTCAGTGTGGAAATGGCGTTCCAGGTGCCGGAGGGTACCGTATGGGCCATTGAAAAGGAGCGGGAGGCATGTAAGCTTATTGGGGAAAACTGCAAAAAATTTCAGGTATCCAATGTGGAGATCAGGGAGGGTACGGCGCCGGAGGCGTTAGCAGATCTGCCGGCGCCTACCCATGCATTTATAGGCGGTTCTTCCGGGAATCTCAAGGAGATTTTAGAGCTGCTTCTTAAGAAAAATCCCAAAATCCGGGTTGTGATAAATGCAGTAACCCTGGAAACGATTGGGGAGACAGCCCAATGCCTGAAGGAATTGCCCTTTGCAGGCATAGAGGCAGTACAGGTGCAGATGGCGAAAGGGAAGACCCTCGGCCGCTATCAGCTAATGATGGGGCAGAATCCCGTATATATCTTTACAGCGGAAGGGAGAGGTCTATGAAACTGCCAAGAATTATGCTTGCTGCCCCAGCCAGCGGAAGCGGCAAGACGCTGATAACCTGCGGAATTTTGAAGGCCCTTGTAAACCGGGGCTATAGAACGGCATCCTTTAAATGCGGCCCGGACTATATTGATCCCATGTTTCACACCAGGGTCATTGGAACACGTTCCGGCAATCTGGATACCTTTTTTACGGAACCGGAGATCACCCGGTATCTCTTTGGAAAAGCCGCCAGAGAGGCTGAGATTTCCGTGGTGGAGGGCGTGATGGGCTATTATGATGGTCTGGCAGGCATTTCCACAAAAGCAAGCTCATCGGATGTGGCAGGAACCCTTGGGATTCCGGTGGTTTTCATTGTGAACTGCCGGGGCTTAAGCATCTCTGTGCTTCCGCTGCTTAAGGGCTTTCTGGAGTTTGAAGAACCCCGGAACATACAGGGAGTTATTTTAAATCAAGTCTCAGAGGGCATGTACCCGGATATGAAGCGGCTGATAGAGGAGCATCTGCCCCTTAAAGTGCTGGGCTATGTGCCGAGAGTGCCGGAGCTTGTGTTGGAAAGCCGCCACTTAGGGCTGGTGCTGCCGGGCGAAATTGAAGAACTGCAAAAGAAGCTTAACGAACTGGCAAAGCTTTTGGAAAAAACTCTGGATATAGATGCTTTCATGGCTATGGCAGCGGCAGCGCCGGAGCTTAAGTATGAAGCGCCCCATGTTCCCCTTTTGAAAGAGGCCGGGAAGGTATCTGTGGCGGTGGCGGAGGATGAAGCCTTTTGTTTTACCTACCGGGACAATCTTGAACTTCTGGAAGAAATGGGAGCAAGGCTGGTATCCTTTTCGCCCCTTCATGATAAGGAGCTGCCGAAAGGAATTCAGGGCTTGATTTTAAGCGGGGGCTATCCCGAACTGCATGGGGAGGCTTTGAGCAAAAATACTTCCATGCTGACATCCGTTTACCAGGCAGTAGCCGGGGGTCTGCCCTGCATTGCGGAGTGCGGAGGATTTCTGTACCTCCATAAGACCCTGGAGGGTGCAGATGGTAAAGTCTATCCCATGGCAGGTGTTCTGGAGGCAAATGCTTACCGCAGAGACAAGCTGTCCCGATTCGGTTATGTGACCCTTAAGGCTCTTTCGGATCAGATGCTTCTTAAAAAGGGAAATGAGATCTGCGGCCATGAATTTCACTACTGGGAAAGTGAAAGCTGCGGCAGCAGTATGAGGGCCCAAAAGCCCCTGCGAAAGAGAAGCTGGGAATGTGTTCATGGCAGCGGGACCCTGTATGCAGGCTTTCCCCATTTGTTTTTTTACTCCAATCCGTCGGCAGCCTGGGATTTCCTGCAAAAATGTGAGGTGATGCCATGTTTGGGCTGATTACGGGAGGAAGCGGCAGCGGAAAATCGGAATATGCGGAAAATCTGGCGGCAGAGCTTTCGAAGGAAACGAAGCTTCCCCTCTATTATATTGCCACCATGCGGCCCTTTGGGGAGGAAGGAAGGAAACGGATAGAGCGGCACCGGAGCTTGCGAGCCGGAAAAGGGTTTGTTACTATAGAACGTTATGTAAATCTAAAGGGATTGTCTCTTCCCAAAGAAGGTGTTGTCCTTTTGGAGTGCCTTTCCAATCTGACTGCCAATGAAATGTTTGAAGACAGTGGGGCAGGGGACAGGACGCCGGAGGAAGTCCTTCTTGGGGTAAGGAAAATCCGGTCATGCTGCAGGCATTTGGTTGTGGTTACCAATGATATTTTTTCAGACGGTATAACATATGATGAAACGACAGAGCAATATCAGCGTTACTTGGGAGCCATTAATCAGGCATTGGCCAGGGAAGCGGATGAGGTCACGGAAGTAGTCTGCGGCATTCCGCTGATGGTAAAAGCCGCATCCGAAACGAATCGTCGATTACCATAATCATAGGCTGCCAGGTATGAGCAATGTTATTAAGTTAAGCTCCGGAAAATGACCGGCGTAGGGGAGGAGGGCCGCCCCGCTAAGGGGTGGCGGTTCTTGCCCGAAGCCTTCACAAGCTTTTAGAGCTTAACTTAATAACATTGCAAGTATGAGCAGGATATTGCAGATAGGTTGAAAAAGAGGGAGAAACCATGGGAAGACTGTGGAACAGTTTTAAAATTGCATTTGCCATGTATTCAAAAATTCCTATGCCAAGGGCAGATTGGGAAAAAGAAAACATGCGCTATATGATGTGCTTTTTTCCCTTGATTGGGATTGTTATTGGAGCCGTCACGGTACTTTGGAGCCTGGCGGCTGACTGGCTGGGGGCCGGGGGGCTTTTGCGGACAGTGGGATATGTATTGATACCGGTAATGGTGACCGGGGGAATCCATCTGGACGGACTTCTTGATACGGCGGATGCTTTAAGCTCCTATCAGACACGGGAACGAAAGCTGGAGATTCTTAAAGATTCCCATGCGGGGGCCTTTGCGGTTATTACGGCCTGCTGTTATTTTATGGCAGCTCTTGGAATCTGGAGCGAGCTTACCCTAGAGCAGGTACGGATCCTTGCAGGAGGCTTTGTGCTTTCCAGGTCTTTCAGCGGTCTTGCGGTGGCGGCATTTCCCGGCGCCAAGTCAAGCGGTACGGTAGCCATGTTCGCAGATGCCGCCCAAAAACGTATAGTAGAGGTTAGCATGTATTTTCTCATGGTCCTTTCCGCAGGATATATGTGCTTTATGAATGTAAAGCTTGGCTCGGCGGCTGTTTTGGGAGCATGGCTGACCTTTGTGTATTATCATTGGATGTCAAAGAAGCAGTTTGGGGGAATCACCGGAGACCTGGCCGGATTTTTCCTGCAGCTTTGTGAACTGGTTATGGCTGCGGCCGTGTATCTGGCAGGGAAGATTTGAACAGCAATAGCCCCACAGTGCACAAATCGATTTACGGGCGCATGCTTTTGCGACCGGAAATTGATTTAATAGGGGTGTAGTGAGGGGCTATTGCGGAACTGGAATAAGAAACAGTATCCCTTGGACAGTGCACAGATCCATTTACAGACGTTCTTTTTACGGCTGGAAATGGATCTATATATGGGTGTACTGTGCAAGGGATACGGAACTGGAATGGAGAAACAAATGATATTGATAACCGGAGGAGCCTTTCAGGGAAAAAAGGCGTATACCAAAGAGACATTTTCCTTAGAAGAAGATGATTTTGCAGACGGCGGAAGCTGCTCCTGGGATGCCGTTTATGAATCCAGGGGAATTTTCCATTTTCATGAATACATCCGGCGCTGTCTGGAGGCAGGAAGAGACATCAGCACCCTTACGGAAGAGATCCTTTTGCAAAATCCGGAGATCGTAATTGTAGTCAATGAGCTTGGCAGCGGTGTGGTTCCGGTGGATGCCTTTGACCGGGAATATCGGGAGACTACAGGGCGAATCTGCTGTGCATTGGCAAAAAAAGCCAGGGAAGTACACAGGGTAATTTGCGGGATTGGCACGGTAATTAAGCATGGTTGAGCTGTATCTGATCCGCCATGGAAAAACCTATGGCAACACATTGGGGCGGTATATTGGAATAACAGATGAAAGCTTGTGTACGGAGGGACTGGAGGCTTTAAGGGCTGTCAGTCATAGGTATCCCAAGGTAGATGCGGTCTGCACAAGCCCCCTGAAACGCTGCATCGAAACGGCCGGGATTCTCTGGCCTGACATGGAGATACAGTGCTTTGATAAGCTTCGGGAATGTGATTTCGGTGATTTTGAAAATAAGAATTATCTGGAATTAAAGGACAATCCGGATTATCAGGCATGGGTGGACAGTCAGGGGACACGCCCGTTTCCGGGAGGAGAGAGCAGGGAAGCTTTTCAGAACAGATGCAGGCAGGGCTTTCTGGAGGTACTGGAGATGATCCGGCAAAAGGGCTGTAAAAAGGCTGCGCTTGTGGTCCATGGGGGTACCATTATGAGCATTCTGGAGGCTTACGGGAAACCGAAAAAGGCATTTTATGACTGGCAGGTAAAAAACGGAATGGGATACCTTGTCCATTGGGAGGAAAAGAGCAAAGGAGGCACTCGGCTTTATGAGGTGGAACCTATTGGCATTGACAGCAGGATTTGCACTGGATCTGATCTTCGGTGATCCCAGGTGGCTGTACCATCCGGTGCGAGCCATCGGTTTTTTGATTAGCCGTGGAGAAAGGGCATTTCGAAGAGTATTTCCAAAGACCGAAAAAGGAGAACTGGCAGCCGGTGTCTTTTTGGCGGTCTTTGTAGTCATTGTATCCTCTGTGATTCCCATTCTGATACTGCTTCTTGTATGGAGAGTGAATACCCGTCTGGCCTTTGTGCTGTGTGTATTCTGGGATTATCAGCTTCTTGCGGCCCGCTCCTTAAAGACGGAGAGTATGCGTGTCTATGAGGCCCTTAAGGAAAGGGATCTGCCAAAGGCCCGCCTGGCCGTTTCCATGATTGTAGGGAGAGATACGGAAAAGCTGGACGAAGAAGGAGTGGCAAAAGCAGCCGTAGAGACAGTGGCGGAGAATACCTCTGACGGGGTTATTGCGCCCATGCTGTTTCTGGCTCTTGGGGGACCGGTTCTGGGATTTTTCTATAAGGCTGTAAACACCCTGGATTCGATGGTCGGCTATAAAAATGAAAAATATCTGTATTTCGGCCGTTTTTCCGCTAAGCTGGATGATGTGCTGAACTGGATTCCCGCCCGGGTGTCGGGTCTTCTTATGGTACTTGCAAGTCCCTTTGCGGGCATGTCCATGGGGCAGGCTCTTCGGATTTTTCTAAGAGACAGAAAAAATCACGCAAGTCCCAATTCCGCCCACACCGAGGCGGCTGCTGCGGGAGCCCTTGGCGTACGGCTTGCCGGAAATGCCTGGTACTTTGGGAAGCTTTATGAAAAGCCCTCCATCGGAGATCCGCTGCGTGCCGTGGAGCATGAGGATATCCGCAGGGTAAACAGGCTGATGTACGCCGTATCCTTATTGACTTTAATTGGGATTTGGGCCGTATGGTTTTTGTGTATTGGAGTGACGGTTTGGCTTTACAGGTAAAAGTGCATGCATGGATTGGATGAAAGAGAGGTAAGCTATTATGGAGATGACCCTTAGATGGCATGGATCAAAATTCGATACGGTTACACAAAAACAAATTCGGCAGATTCCAGGTGTGACAGGAGTTATTACCACATGGTATGATACACAGCCAGGGGAAGTGTGGAGCAGAAAGAGAATCCGTGCCATGAAGGATGAAGTGGAGGCGGCAGGGCTTCATATTGCAGGTATTGAAAGTGTGAATATCCATGACGATATCAAGACGGGACAGGGCAATAGAGAAAATATATTGAAAATTATATTGAGACACTAAAGAAGCTTGGTCAGGAAGATATTCATCATTTCAGACAACGCCGGAACCATTTATAATTTATGGATACATGCTTTTGGCGGCTGGAAATTGTTTTAAGCGGGGAGTAGGGTTTGAAGCATCATAGAACGAAAAGTAGGAGGAATCATCAATGAAGCAATCCTGTATTCATATTTACTGCGGAGACGGAAAAGGAAAATCTACGGCAGCCATGGGCCTGGCTTTGCGTGCGGCCGGAAGCGGCGAGAAGGTTTTGGTGACACAGTTTTTGAAGGACGGAACATCCTCAGAGCTTAAGATTTTAAGAGAGCTTCCCGGGGTACAGGTACGAACCTGTGAAAAAAAGTTTGGATTTTTCTGGAATATGACAGAGGAGCAAAAAGTTCAGGCAAAGGAAGCCTATGAGGAACTTTTTGAAAAAGCAGCACGGGTAGCTGCAACGGAAAACATATTCCTGCTGGTGATGGATGAATTTATGGCAGCTTATAATCATGGGATGATAGATCAGGAGAAAGCTCTTAAGTTTTTAAAGGAAAGGCCGGAAAAACTGGAGGTAGTGCTTACCGGACGGGATCCGGCGCCGGAGCTTGTAGAATTAGCGGATTATGTATCTGAAATCCAAAAGAAAAAGCATCCCTTTGACAAGGGCCTTCCGGCACGGAAGGGAATTGAGCTTTAGAAAAGCTTTACGCAGATAATAGGGGATGCGGGAGAGACAAAAGCTTACGGCAAGCGGCTCTCCCGCATCCCTTTGCTTGCCGGATGCGGCAATATACAGGCGGTTTTTACTCTTCATCCTCCCACTGATAGGGGGTGAGCTGGTATACATAGTAATTAATCCAGTTGGTATACAGAGTATTGGCATGGGCTCTCCACATGAGGGGAGGCTTTTTGCTGCTGTCATCTTCTTCAAAATAGTCTTTGGGAGGCTGAATGGGGAGTCCCTTTCCCTTGTCCCTCAGATACTCTTTTTCCAGGGTGCGGCGGTCATATTCCGGGTGGCCGAAGACGAAAATTTTCCGTCCTTCCTCAGCCATGGCGATGAAGACGCCGGCTTCCTCTGATTCTGCAAGAACGGTCAATGCTTCGCAGCTATGAATGGCTTTGGCATCCACCGTAGTATGGCGGGAGTGGGGGGCCAGAAAGATATCGTCAAAGCCCCGAATCAGAGGTTCTTTTCTGTTCTGAACCTGATGTCGGTACAGACCGAACAATTTCTGCGGCAGTAATTGCTTATTCAATCCATAGTAATGATAAAGTGCGGCCTGGGCACCCCAGCAGATAAAAAAGGTGGAGGTTACATGGGTCTTGGCCCAGTCCATGATTTCCACCAGCTCCGGCCAGTAATCCACTTCCTCGAATTCCATTTGCTCCACAGGGGCTCCGGTAATAATAAGGCCGTCAAACCGGCGCCTTTTCACCTGGCAGAAGGGCTCATAAAATTTATTAATGTGACTTTGAGCCGTATTCTTGGATTCGTGAGAGCTAACTGTTAAGAAGGTAATGTCAAGTTGTAGCGGCGTATTAGACAGGGAACGCAGAAGCTGAAGCTCCGTATCCTCCTTTAACGGCATCAGATTTAAAATTCCTATTTTCAAGGGCCGGATATCCTGGTTTAGGGCCCTTGTCTCGTCCATTACAAAGATATTTTCCTTTTCCAGGATTGCCCGGACCGGCAGGTCGCTTTGTACTTTGATTGGCATATGAATTCACACTCTTTTCTGCTTTTTTAATAGACTGTTTTTAGACATGCCCGGTAAACAGCTCATAGGATACGGCTCAGGGGCATTTCGTATTGCATACCCTTTCAGGGTGAGTGGACTTTGTCCGATAAGGTATACCCTACGGGGACCCAATGTCATTAAGTTAAGCACCAAAAAGCTTGTGAAGGCTTCGGGCAAGAACCGCCACCCCTGACCGGGGCGGCCCTCCTCCCCTACGCCGGTCATTTGTTGAAGCTTAACTTAATGACATTGTATGGGTACCTCATTAATTCATATCCCTGGGGGATAGGCAGACTTGGTCTATTAAGGTATAGTTTATCACAGATAAGAGAGATGGGAAAGGGATTTTCTTTGGATTATCGAATGCGAATTTCAGATGCTGTCGTTAATGTGCGGACAATGCAAACAATTTTTACAAAAAATATGGAGAATTTTTCTAAAAAATAGAATTTTTTGAAGATTTCCTTTGACGCAGAGGGGGAAAAGCAGTTATAATGTTGCCCATATAAACCTTGCGTGTAATTGTACGGGGGACATGTCTAGAGGACGGACGCTGAGAGTAGACGCCATACCGTTTTGCGGCGTATGAAAGCCTTAGAATCATATGGGGAATGAATGGGGCTTTTGGAAAGTCCGCCAGAAAATAAAATCAAAGGATGGGAGAGAGGCTTTGAAATATTACACACAGAAATTTGTTCCGGAATACACCATAACTATGACGCCTATGGGAAGGGTCGCAGGTTTTCCCGTAAGGCCGGGATTGTTTGATGTAAATGGGGCCATGGCCCTGCCGAATGGGGTGAGCTTTACGGTGCATACCCATTTTGGAACTTCCTGTGAGCTGTTGCTTTATCACGAAGGGGAAGAGGAGCCTTATGCGGTGCTCCCGTTTCCGGAGGAATATAAGATTGGCGACGTATATTCCATGATTGTGTTTGGCTTGGATATTGAGAAGTTTGAGTATGCCTACCGGGTGGGAGGCCCCTATGAACCGGATCGCGGCATGATCTTTAATAAGAAATCGGTGCTTTTAGACCCTTATGCCAGAGTAGTAACCCGGCAGGGCCGCTGGGGAGAGCGCCGGAGCCGGGGGTATCGGGCCAGGGTAGTGAAGGATATCTTTGACTGGGGGGACATGCCTCAGTCCGCCCGGGAGTTAAGTGATCTGATTATCTATGAGCTTCATGTGCGGGGCTATACCCAGCATCCTTCGTCGGGGGTGGAGCACAGGGGAACCTTTGCGGGGCTTAAGGAGAAGATTCCTTATCTAAAGGAGCTGGGAATCAATGCTGTGGAGCTGATGCCCATTTTTGCCTTTGATGAGACCATGAATTCCAGAGAAAAGGACGGTCAGAGGCTTCTTGACTACTGGGGGTACAATTCCATCGGATTTTTTGCTCCAAATACCAACTATATTTCCGCCCAGGAGTACAATCGGGAGGGGACGGAGCTTAAGGAGCTGATTCGTGAGCTTCACAATAATGGAATTGAAGTGATTTTGGATGTGGTATTTAATCATACGGCGGAGGGAAATGAGCACGGGCCGACCTTCTGCTTTAAGGGCTTTGACAACAAGGTTTACTATATGCTGACACCTGATGGGAATTATTACAATTTCAGCGGCTGCGGCAACACGCTTAACTGTAATCATCCCATTGTCCATCAGTTGATTCTGGAGTGCCTTCGGTACTGGACGGTGAGCTATCGGGTGGATGGATTCCGCTTTGATCTGGCAAGTATTTTGGGGAGAAATATGGATGGTTCTCCTATCAGCAATCCGCCGCTGCTTCGGAGCCTGGCTTATGATCCTATTTTAAGCAAGGTGAAGCTGATTGCGGAGGCCTGGGATGCAGGCGGCCTTTACCAGGTGGGGCGGTTCCCGGCCAGCAGGCGCTGGGCGGAGTGGAACGGAAGATACCGGGATGCCCTTCGAAGTTTCTTAAAAGGGGAAAATCATGCGGCTAAGGAGGCAGCCTGGAGCATCGGTGGCTCGGGAGATCTGTATGGTGAGCACCATAAGGGTTATAATGAGGAATATGCAGGCTATAATTCCAGTGTGAACTTTTTCACCTGTCATGATGGATTTTCCCTGTATGATTTGTATGCTTATAATCATAAGCATAATGAGAACAATGGCTGGAATAATACGGACGGATCAGACAATAATCGGAGCTGGAACTGCGGAGCGGAGGGGGAGACGGATGATCCGGAGGTACTAAAGCTTCGGTTCCGCATGATTCGCAATGCGTGTGCGGTGCTCATGTGCAGCAGAGGAACGCCGATGTTTTTGGCAGGAGATGAGTTTGGAAATACGCAGTATGGCAATAATAACAGCTATTGCCATGATAATGAGATCTCTTGGCTTAACTGGGAGCTGCTTACGAAGAACCGGAAGCTGTTTGAGTTTTTCAAGTTTATGATTGATTATCGTCATAAGCATCCGGTGATCCGCAAAGTTCTGCCAGGGGCGGTATGCGGAATGGACCCCATTCATGCCCATGATATTGATGCGGATAAGGTGGAGATTCCGGACGGGGCAAGGACCTTTGGCATGAGCTTTGCAGGCTATGACAGGGAACAGGGACAGGATGATATTGTGTATATTGCCATTAATACCTTTTGGGAGAATGTGGAGATTAGCCTTCCTAAGGTATATTGCTCCGGAGGCTGGTATTTGTCGGTGAATACCTTTGGAGACGGGGATGGACGTTACTTTTACCGGGAAGGGGAAGAGGTTCGGATAGACGGAGGGTTTGTGATGAGGCCCAGGTCGGTTGCAGTGTTTACGGTTCGGGAGTTTTAGAATATATCTTTTGTGTATATCATAAAGCATGCAATGTAAGCCGGGTGTATTTATAATAGAAGCGGATATTGGAAAATACGAATACAGGTCATCCGTAGTGTATGAAAATACGGTTGGCCTGTACTTATACTACTCTTATATATTTTCAATCACCTCAGCAGCTTTCAACGCCTGTTGGATAATATGACGCTGTTCCGGTTCCAAAAGAGCATTGTCAGGAAGAACAAAGGGCTTGCCGTCCAGAAAGGCATTGGAAAGCTGAAAAACATAATATTCCGCATCCGGCTGTGCCTCGGCCAATGTATCTCCTTGAAGCCGCATGTCATCTGTGTTGGTTTCACGTCCCAGACTCATGGAGGAGAGCGTTTCCAGCATAATAGCAAAATGTTCTTCATCCCAGGCGGACAAATACATACACTTACATAGCCCTTTTGTGAAAAACGGATATTCCCCATAACAGCCCAGCAATTCCCAGAACCGGGTTCTATGTCCTGAGTCTTCAAATAGCTTTTCATTATCCAGATAAAGAAAGCATCGATCCTTCCAATTCATACCAATTCCCCCCTGTATTATAGATTTTACTCCGGATAAAAAGAGAACACAAGAAGAATTTATCTGGTTTTTAACGAAATTTTTGGTCTTTATGGAGAACCGGACTATTTGCTATTTCTCATAGATTGTGTTACATTATTTTAAAATAAATATGCAGCTAATGTATGAAAATGTCCTTTATTTATAGAAAGAGAATAACTATTCAGTATGGTCAAAGCATTTGCTGCCAAGATTGTAAGGATATGATTGAGGAGTGCAAAATTCATTGCTGTTTGTGCCTAAATAAAACGAAAGGAATGAGTGATTACAATGAGAATTGACAATACTTCAAATATAACAGGGACATATCTGTCACCGAATCTCCAAAAGCCTGCACCCGAAAAAAGCGGAAAGACGGCAGAAAAAGTTCAGGATAAGGTTTTCATTTCCACCGAATACCGGGCATCAAAGGAAGATCAGAATGCTGTGGATGGAACGAATACCGGTTCTGGCCTGACAATAGAATCGGCTATGAAGGCTCTTAATGCAGAAGACGCAAAAGAACTTCGAAGCTTTATGGAAGCGTGGAAAAGTGAGAATCAATTGGAGGTAAACTGGGATGCCGCAGTAGATCCTGACGGCAGTATCTATGCGGCGGCTTATGTAGAGTCTCTGGTATCTCAGTATGAGAAACAGCGTACCACCATAGAAGCCTATTACGCAGAGGCTCATAAGGAAAACAGTTCCAGCCCCTACGGAAGTGATTTAAGAGGAAGCCTTATGTATCTCTCGGCAAAATACCAGGTGGAGGGCTCCATTTATTTTCGAGCCGATATGTCCAGGGAAGAACGGGCCATGGCTTATTATCAGGAGCGTGCGCTGCTGATGGGAAGTAATGTCAGTCTTAACGATCCTTATGCGTTAGCCTCTGTGGGCGGCGTGCCAAGCAGAGAGGAGGCGGATAAAATTGCAGAGCAGGCGGCCAGAGAGAAGCTCGATGCGTTGATTCAGATTCGCAAGAATAGATGAGTAAAAGCCTTTGCTGGGCTAACCCAAGATAGAAACCGAGTCGGGAAATAAATTTTTTAAGAAGAATTTTCCAAAACCCAAGCTTGACGCTTTTTCCATTGGCGAAGTATAATAAGCAGGTGAAAAAATAAGTTATTATAAAAAAAGAAAGACGCAAAAATCTGCGTCAAGGAGGAGTATGAAAAGAAGAAAGACCAAAATTATCTGTACCCTGGGGCCTGCTTCCGAGTCGGAGCAGATGATTCGGGAACTGATGCTGGCCGGAATGAATGTGGCAAGACTGAACTTTTCCCACGGAACCCATGAGGAGCAAAAGGGAAAAATTGAACTTGTGAAAAAGGTACGGGAGGAATTAAAGCTTCCCGTTGCGCTGCTTTTGGACACGAAGGGTCCTGAGATTCGTACCCGGGATGTGGAGGGCGGCAGGATAGAACTGAAGAAAGGTCAGAGCTTTGTGCTGACTACGGAAGAGATTCTGGGAAATGAAGGCAGGGTATCTATTACCTATCCGGATCTGGTAAAGGACGTAAAGCCGGGGAACGCCATCCTCATTGATGACGGCCTGATTGAGCTTGAGGTAAATCAGGTAACGGAAAAGGATATCTATTGTACCGTGAAAAACGGCGGCTTTGTCTCCAACAAAAAGGGAATCAATGTGCCGGGAGTCAGCTTAAATATGCCCTTTATCAGTGAAAAGGACTATGATGATATTGTATTTGGAATTGAGGAGGGCTTTGATTTTATTGCGGCCTCCTTTACCAGAAGCGGGGATGATATTCTGAAGATCCGCAAGATTCTGGAGGAGCGGAGCTGTCATCATATTAAAATTATTGCCAAGATAGAAAATCTTCAGGGCGTGGAAAATATTGACGAGATTCTTCGGGTATCCGATGGCATTATGATTGCCAGAGGCGATATGGGTGTGGAGATTCCCTTAGAAGAGGTGCCGGTGATCCAGAAAAAGCTGATTTTAAAGAGCCTGGAGATTGGCAAGCCGGTAATTACGGCAACCCAGATGTTGGATTCTATGATGAAGAACCCCCGGCCCACCCGGGCGGAGACCAGCGATGTGTCCAATGCCATTTATCAGGGAACGGGAGCCATTATGCTTTCCGGTGAGACGGCTTCAGGCCAGTATCCGGTGGAGGCGGTAAAGACCATGGATCGGATTGCCGTCCGCACGGAGGAGGATATTGATTACGATTACCGCTTCAAACGGCGGAGTATTATGGATAAGCCGGATATTACCAATGCCGTATCCCATGCCACCTGCACCACGGCTGCGGATCTGAAAGCTTCGGCTATTATCACTGTGTCAAAATCAGGAAGAACCGTGGGAATGATTTCCCGTTACCGTCCAAGCTGCACCATTATCGGCTGCTGCATGGATGACTACGTGTGCCGTCAGTTGAATCTGTATTGGGGAGTGGAGCCTTTGCTTCTGGAACGGGAGGACAATGCGGAAACGCTGTTTAACCGTGCGGTGGAGGCTGCGGAGCATGCGGGCCTGGTTATGAGAGGGGACCTGACTGTGCTGACGGCAGGAGTGCCCCTTGGCATTACGGGAACCACCAATCTGATTAAGGTACAGGTGGCAGGCCGGATTCTCGTTACCGGACAGGGGATCACAAGGAAAAAGGTATGTGGTCCGCTCTGTGTGGCAAGAGATGCGGAGGAATTAAAGAAAAATTACCATGCCGGAGATATTATTGTGGTGTCGGAGACTACCAACGAGATGATGCCGGAGCTTAAGACCGCCCTTGCACTGGTGACCGAACAGGAGGGCAGCAATTCCCATGGAGCCATTGTGGGGCTGACTTTGGATATTCCGGTGATCGCGGGTGCAAAGCAGGCAGTGGATATTTTGAAAAATGGAGCCGTAGTCACAGTGGATGCAGAGACCGGGGCTGTGTCTGGCAGCCATTAGAGCAGGTTGTTTATTGAAATTGGAGGATTCTATGAAAAGGGTAGCACTTCTATTGAGCATCGTATTTATAATATTGACTTTTTCCGGTGCTGGATATGTACTTTTTAATCAAGGAAGAGTAAATGCGGGCTATGCGGTTGTTCCAATGATTTTTGCGCTTGCCTCCATTTCCTTTTACCGGCAGAGCAAATAAAGATGTACAAGTGAATACAGCAATTTGTCAGTCAGATCGGAAACAAATGACAAATATATGTTTACCATTAAAAATTGTGCCAAAGAAGAGGGATGGCCGACAGATTGCGGAGTTTAGAATAGGAGAAAATTCATGGCGGAAATGACACCCATGATGCAGCAGTACCTAAAGACAAAGGAGCAGTACAAGGACTGTATCTTATTTTATCGCCTGGGCGATTTTTACGAAATGTTTTTTGACGATGCGCTCACCGTGTCGAAGGAGTTGGAACTGACCCTCACCGGAAAGAGCTGCGGCCTTGAGGAACGCGCACCTATGTGCGGCGTTCCTTATCATGCTGTGGAGGGATATCTGAACCGTCTGGTATCCAAGGGCTATAAGGTAGCCATCTGTGAGCAGGTGGAGGATCCAAAGACGGCCAAGGGCCTGGTAGCCCGGGATGTGGTGCGGATCGTAACCCCAGGCACCAACCTGAATACGGCGGACGAGACGAAAAACAATTACCTTATGTGCATCGTCTACCTTTCCGACCGCTATGGTATCTCCACAGCAGATATCACCACCGGGGACTATTTTGTCACTGAGGTGGATTCCGAGCGGAAGCTTTTAGACGAGATCAACAAATTTACCCCTTCGGAAATTGTGTGCAACGAGGCGTTTACCATGAGCGGTGCGGACTTGGACGACCTTAAGTTCCGCCTGAACATCGCTTTGTACCCATTGGAGGCTTGGTATTTTGACGATGAGCTGTGCAGGCGCACGCTTCTGGATCACTTTGGAGTGTCGGATCTTGCAGGGCTGGGCTTAAGGGACTTAAGCTGCGGCACCATTGCGGCTGGAACCCTTCTCAAATATCTCTACGAAACCCAGAAGAATTCCCTGTCCCACATGACGCGCCTGCAGCCCTACACCATCGGAAAATACATGATTATCGACAGCTCCAGCCGCAGAAACCTGGAGCTGGTGGAAACCTTAAGGGAAAAGCAGAAGAGGGGTTCCCTCCTGTGGGTTCTTGACAAAACCAAGACGGCCATGGGAGCCAGAACCCTGCGTACTATGGTGGAACAGCCTCTGATTGACCGGGGAGAGATTGAGAGCCGCCATGAGGCCATTGCGGAGCTGAATGCCCATGTGATTACCAGGGAGGAGCTTCGGGAGTATCTGAATCCCATCTACGATCTGGAGCGCCTCATCGGCCGCATCAGCTACCAGACGGCAAATCCCAGAGATTTGACGGCATTTTGCTCATCTCTGGAAATGCTGCCTCATATTAAAACACTGATGGAGGATTTTCAGTCTCCGCTTCTTCGGACTCTCTGGGAAGAGCTGGATGAGCTGTCGGATCTTCAGGCGCTGATAGCCCGGACGATCCGGGAGGATCCGCCTATTTCCGTCCGGGACGGCGATATTATTCGGGACGGCTGTAATGAGGATGTGGATCGCTATCGAAAGGCCAAGACCGAGGGAAAGAGCTGGCTTGCAAAGGTGGAGGCCGATGAGCGTGAGAAAACCGGCATCAAGAACCTGAAAATTAAGTTCAACAAGGTATTCGGTTATTATCTGGAGGTAACCAATTCCTACAAAAATATGGTGCCGGATTACTATATGCGCAAGCAGACCCTGACCAATGCGGAGCGTTACATTACGCCGGAGCTTAAGGAGCTGGAGGATACCATTCTGGGAGCAGAGGAAAAGCTCATGGCTCTGGAATACAACTTGTTTGTAGAGCTTCGGGAGACTATTGCCGCTGAGGTGCTGCGGATTCAGAAGGCGGCCAAAGCCGTAGCTCTTATTGATGTATTTGCTTCCCTGGCATTTGTGGCGGAGCGCAATGGTTTTGTGCGTCCCAAGATGAATGAGAAAGGAATTATCGATATTAAGGGCGGCCGCCATCCGGTGGTGGAAAAAATGATTGAAAATGATATGTTCATTCCCAATGATACATTCCTTGATAATGGCGGCAACCGGATTTCCATTATCACAGGCCCCAATATGGCCGGAAAGTCCACCTATATGCGTCAGACAGCTCTCATTGTGCTGATGGCCCAGGTGGGCAGCTTTGTGCCGGCGGACAGTGCGAAGATTGGGATTGTAGATCGGATCTTCACCCGGGTGGGGGCTTCGGATGATCTGGCTTCCGGGCAGAGTACCTTTATGGTGGAAATGACGGAGGTTGCCAATATTTTGCGGAATGCCACAGGAAGCAGCCTGTTGATTCTGGATGAAATCGGCCGGGGAACCAGTACCTTTGACGGACTGGCCATTGCCTGGGCGGTGATTGAATATATCAGCAATCCCCGTATTTTGGGGGCGAAGACCTTGTTCGCCACTCATTATCATGAGCTGACGGAGCTGGAGGGCTCCTTGGCCGGCGTGAATAATTACTGCATTGCCGTGAAGGAAAAGGGTGATGATATTGTATTTTTGCGGAAGATTATTAAGGGCGGGGCGGATAAGAGCTACGGGATACAGGTGGCTAAGCTGGCTGGAGTGCCCGATCCGGTGATTGCCCGGGCAAAGGAGCTGGTGGAGGATCTGGTTCAGGCGGACATTTCCCTAAAGCCCAAAGCGGCTCCTGTAGAAATGGAGATGGAGCAGATATCCCTTTTTGATACGGTGAAGGATGATGATATCATCACGGAGCTTCGGGAGATGGATTTGAGTAATATGACGCCTTTGGATGCGCTCAATACGATGTATCGGCTGCAGAATAAGATTAAGAATCGGTGGTAGGGTCTTTTGTCTTGGTGAGCAGGAAAATCCTGTTAAGGTTAGGAATGTAATAAAGAATGTATGATTTTTGGCCGCTGGTTTGTTTTTATCGGAAACAGAACAGCGGCCAAAGGTTTAAATGTTATTGTTTTATAAAATTTTATTTGCGTTTTGGAAGAATCTGGTATATACTGGCTATATCGAAGGATTCTAAGAAATATTCAGACGTTTCTGTCAGAAAAATCCAGGAGATAACAACTAATTTTAAAGGGAAAGAAAGATATTGTATCATATGGGGAAATCTTTTATAATGAAAGTAATCATACTGTATCAGTATTTTTCTTTCGAGAGATACCTTACAGGTATCTCTATATGCACAAAAAGCATGTGCAGATTAAGGAAACACCCTACGGGTATCCCTATATGCACAAAAAATATGTGCAGATTAAGGAAAGGAGAAGGCAGTATGAGTGATGAGACGTTTTTGATGAAACCAAAGGTGGATTTCTGTTTTAAGGAACTGATGGAAGATGCAGAGATCCGTAGAGGATTTATTTCCGCATTGTTGGGCGTGAAACCTGAGAAAATTGAGGGGACAGAACTTCTGCCTACTCATTTAAGGAGGGAACACGAAGAAGATAAGCTGGGTATTCTGGATATCCGGGTTTTCATTTATGACAGGATAAAGGGTAAAGTCGGTTCTTTTAATGAAAAGAGCCAGATGGACCTGGAAATTCAGCTTGCACCTTTTCCCTTATGGCCGGAGCGTTCGGTATTTTATCTGGCTAAAATGTTTACAGGGGAGATTAAAAAGGGAGAAAGCTATGATGTGCTGCAGAAATGTATCCATGTAGGGATTCTAAACTTTCTTCTTTTTCCGGAGGATGAGGAATTCTATTCCCGTTTCCATCTCTGGGAGGATAACAGGCGGCGGATGTATACGGATAAGCTGGAGATACATATTCTGGAGCTTCCCAAGCTTAAAGAGAGGAACTATCCGGAAACCGAGATTTTGAACTGGGCCCGTTTTTTCAATGCAGAGCATAAGGAGGAATTTGAGATGGTAGCAGAAGCAAGTCCATATATCGAAAGAGCCTATGAGAGATTAACACAGCTTAGTGGGGATGAGATGAAACGTTTGGAATATGAAACCCGTGAAAAGGCCATCCGTGACCATAATTATCTGATGAAATACAATCTGGAACTTGGAATGAAAGCAGGTATAGAGCAAGGGGCAAAAGCGTTGATAGAAATCTGCCAAGATAATTCTGTTTCAAAAGAATCTGCATTGGCCAGTCTGATTGAGAAGCTTTCCCTTTCCAAGGAGGAAGCAGAAAGATATTTGGAAAAGTATTGGGGAATACAGCACTGATTTAAAAAACAGGACGGCATGAACGGGCAAATTATCCGTTGATGCTTTCTTTTGTTTATGGTAAAGTAAGATTCAAAGGATAAAGATATGGCAGGAAGCGGGAAAATACGGATATGGGAAAAATAGCAGTACTGGATCAGCAGACCATTGATAAAATTGCGGCAGGCGAGGTGATTGAGAGGCCATCCTCCGTGGTAAAGGAGCTTGTGGAAAATGCCATCGATGCAGGCGCTACTGCTGTGGCCGTGGAGATTCGGGACGGAGGGATCTCTTTTCTTAGGGTTACGGACAATGGCAGCGGCATTGAGAGGGAGCAGGTAGCAACCGCATTTCTGCGCCATGCCACCAGCAAAATAAAGAGGGTGGAGGATCTGTTTCAGGTATCCTCTCTGGGCTTTCGGGGGGAGGCTCTTTCAAGTATAGCTGCCATTGCCATGGTGGAGCTGATTACCAAGACACGGGAGGCGGACGCAGGCATCCGCTACTGTATAGAGGGCGGCGTGGAGAAGAAGCTTGAGGAAACGGCGGCACCGGAGGGGACCACCTTTCTTGTCCGCAGTCTTTTTTACAACACGCCGGCCCGGAGGAAATTTCTCAAAACACCTATGACTGAGGCAGGTTATATCAGCGATCTCATGGAGCGAATGGCCCTGTCTCATCCGGAGGTTTCCTTTCAGTTTATCAATAACGGTCAGACCAAGCTTCATACCTCCGGCAATCACAATCTAAAGGATGTGATTTATCATATCTACGGCAGAGATGTGGCGGCTAATCTGGCGGAGATAGATGAAGCTCAGGGAAAGGTGCGGATCACGGGCTATATTGGAAAACCGGTGATTTCCAGAGGAAACCGGGGGTATGAGACGTATTTTATCAATGGAAGATACATTAAAAGCTCCCTCATCGCCAAAGGAATCGAGGATGCGTACCGAACCTTTATGATGCAGCATAAATACCCCTTTACAGTGCTTCATATTGCCATGGATGGGGAAATGTTGGACGTAAATGTTCACCCGACTAAGATGGAGCTGCGCTTTTCCAATCAGGAGGAATTGTACCGCCTGATTCAAAAAACGGTCCGAGATGGGCTGAATCAGCATGAGCTGATTCCGGAGGTAAAGCTTTCACAAGATGAATCCAAAGAGAAGAACAATGCCTTAAAAGAAAAGGAAAATGCAACATCAGGGCGAACGGAGGCGCCAAAGTGGCTGAAACAGCACAGTACAGCCGGGCAGACGGTAAACAGGCCGTCCGGAGGACAAATATCTGATAATAAAGAAGACATAGGAATTTCGGTACAAAACAGTAAGCAGCCCAAGGCACCCCAGGAACGGAATCTGGAATATTTTCTTACTCAGATGCGGCAGCGTGTAACAAAAGAATTTCAGGAGAAGGAAGAACAGAAGGCAGCAAAGGCAGAGGAAAATCAGAAAATTTATTCCAATGCAGAATTGGAGCAGCTAACGGGAGCCGGAGTGCTTCGGGAACGAGACAGCTATGGAGCGGCAGCTACAGCTACGCCTGCAGGAACCGAAGCTTCTTCTAAAATAGTTCCAGGGACAGTCAGGACGGAAGACAGAGTATCCCATGCAGAGCTTTCGCAGCAAAGTAACCCTCAGGCGGTTTTATCTGAGGAACGGAACGGCAAAAAGCGTAAAGAGCAGCAGAGGGAACCGGAACCGGAGCAGTTAGAGTTATTTGACCACAAGCTCTTAAATCCGGAAACCAAGTCTGAAATCAAAATTATCGGCCAGCTCTTTGAGACCTACTGGCTGGTACAGTTTGAAGATAAATTTTATATGATTGATCAGCATGCGGCTCATGAAAAAGTTCTTTATGAGCGAACGGTAAAAAGCCTTGAAAACAAGGAAATAACCTCCCAGATGGTGAGCCCCCCGCTGATTCTGACCCTGACCATGCAGGAGGCGGGCAGATTAAACGAATATCTGCATTATTTTACGGAAATGGGCTTTGAGATTGAGCCATTCGGGGGAAAGGAGTTTGCACTCAGTGCAGTCCCGGGCAATCTCTTTGGAATTGCGGAAAGAGAACTCTTCTTAGAGCTTCTTGACAGCCTGGAGAGCGTAGGCGGCAAGGATTCCACACTTGTAATGGAAAAGATTGCATCTATGTCCTGCAAAGCAGCGGTAAAGGGCAGCCAGCGTCTAAGCACGGCGGAAGCAAAAGCCCTCATTGAAGAGCTGCTTCGTTTGGAAAATCCTTACAACTGCCCTCATGGACGGCCGACCATCATTTCCATGACAAAGCAGGAGATTGAGAAAAAGTTTAAGAGGATTGTGTAAATGAAAAAGAAAAAGACCAGTACCAACTGCGAATGCTGCGGTAATTATGTGTATGATGATGACTATGGTTATTACGTATGCGAAATGGATCTGGATGAGGATGAGATGCGGTTGTTTATTCAGGGGGAGTTTAAGAGCTGTCCCTATTTCCAGTATGGGGATGAATATCGGATTGTGCGGCATCAGATGTAAAAAGCTTGAATTGGATTCTGTTGGAAGAAATATGAACAAGAAAGAGGGTATTAACCCATGATTTATATTACGGGTGACTGTCACGGAGATTTTCGGCGGTTTAATAGGGAATGTTTTCCGGAACAAAAAGAGATGAACCGGGAGGATACGGTTATTATTCTGGGTGATTTCGGCGGTGTGTGGGATTACAGAGGTGAGAACAGCAACGAAAGGTACTGGCTGGATTGGTTGGAGAAAAAGCCTTATACCACTATTTTTGTAGACGGCAATCATGAGAACCATGTCCGGTTGGCGGAATATCCCGTAAGAGAGTGGAAAGGCGGTCTTGTCCATGAGATCCGCCCTCACGTGCTGCACCTTATGCGTGGGGAGGTTTTTCTTTTGGAGGGCTTAAAGATCTTTGCCTTTGGGGGCGCTTCTTCCCACGATATCCGGGATGGAATTCTAGATCCGGTGGAGGATGCCAGGCTTATTAAGAAATGGAGCCGTATGCCTTTTAAGATGTTTCGGGTGAATGGCGTTTCCTGGTGGAAGGAGGAGCTGCCCTCAGAGGAAGAGATGCGCCGGGGAAAAGAAAATCTTAAGAAGCACGACAATCAGGTGGATTATATCATCTCTCATTCCCCAAGCGCCAGCGTTGCAGCCATGATGGGCTTCGGAACACAGAAGCAGGATGTTTTGACCGAATATCTGGAGGAAATCCGGCAGAGTATTCCGTATAGGCGACATTTTTGCGGGCATCTGCACATGGATCGGCAGGTGAATGAAAAGGATATCCTGCTGTATGAGCAGATTGTGCGGATAGCCTGACGCTACATTTCCCTCTGATACTTATCCATATAGCACCAGTCCAACAGGTACACAAGGACAAAGACCCCAATGAGGGCGAGGGTGATCCATAAGGGGCCGCTTACAAGAAAGTTCAGCCAGCCGATCCCTATGATCACCCAGCGGGTGATGTCGCTGGTTCTGGCTTTGGCCCGGTTGCGGATCTGAACGTTGCGCTCATCCTGCTGCTCAATCTTTTCCAGGCGGACAACTTCGGGAAACTCTTTTTCATAGGAAAGGCGGTACAGCCCATTGATGCACAGGGCGAAGAGCGCAGAGCCGATTCCGATGCAGATGCCGCTTATCATTTTTAGGTGTTCTGCTCCTGCAAATATTCCAATAAAATCCAATATCAAAGCGGCTGTTATGCCAAGGATCAAAAATATTTTTTTCTTCTTTGGATTCATACTTTATCCTCCTCCTCATAAATAAAAATTTCTTCAATGGTCATGTGAAAGTAGCGGGCAATCTTAAAAGCAAGCAGAATAGACGGATTATAACGTCCATTTTCCAACGATCCGATGGTCTGTCTGGAGACTTCCAGCGAGCCAGCCAGTTCTTCTTGGGTAACGCCTCGCTCCTTTCGGATTTCTTCCAAGCGGTTTTTCAAAACAGTTCCTCCTTATGGAAAGTATACTTTACATTATCAGAATATAACATCTGCCATGAAATGTCAAGCAAACTTTCTATAAACATAAAAGTAGTGCTTACTGCAGCATTAAAGGAATGCACAGTAAAGCTGTACTTTACTGTGAACACTGTGGGGGTTCATAGTAAACCCACATGCACCCCATTGGCGCACCACCATAAATGAAAGTCGGTAGTGGTGCATGGTGCATCCCTGAATTTAGTTTTCTGCTACGCAGAAAAGGATCTTTCATAGTAACAGTTACACAGAAGTCTGCAATTTTTGTGCAAAATTGCCTTTGAAATTTTGGAAAATTAATTTTATAATAAATAAGAACGTGTTGCAGAACTGCGTAAATCCAGTTATTTTCAACACGTTTTTTGTTTTGGAAAAATGGTTTTATGCAGCAAAAGCATCCGCAAATATCATTGTGGCGGGAAGAACTGTCAGATTCAATAATTTTTATTCAGCGCGTAGCCTATGGCGTAAATCCAGCAGCCGGGGTTATACGCTATTTTTTTAGGAAATACCCTACGGGTATCCCTTTATGCACAAAAAACATGTGCAAATTTAGGAAACACCCTACGGGTATCCCTTTATGTCCAAAAAGCATGGACAAATTTAGGAAAGGAGAAAACGGATATGGAAACAGAAAATAATTCTTTTTTAATGGAGGAACCACTGGGAAAGCTGATGGGGAAATACGCCATTCCCTGCATTATTTCTCTTCTTGTAGGAGCGCTGTACAATATTGTTGACCAAATTTTCATTGCCAATGCCGTATACCTGGGCTCCTATGGAAATGCTGCCAATACGGTAGTATTTCCTCTGACGGTCATTGCGCTGGCCATAGCAGTAATGGCAGGTGACGGCTGCTGCGCCTTTGTAAGCCTGAGTCTTGGCAGAAATAAGCCTGAGGATGCAAGTAAAAGTATGGGAAATTCGATCCTGCTTACTATACTTTTCAGCCTGATTTTGTGTGTGATTTATCTTATGTTCAGCAGTCAGATTATTGCAATGTTCGGCGGTACGGTAAATGAGGAGACATTTTATCACTCAAAGGAATATTTCTTTTGGATCTCCCTGGGCATTCCCTTCTATATGTTTGGGCAGGCTATGAATCCGGTGATTCGTGCTGATGGAAGTCCCCAATTTGCAATGATGTCAACTCTTATGGGAGCTGGTCTAAATAAAAGAGTAAAAGACTTGTTTACAAAGCTTTTGACAGCAGAGGCTTGTGTGGGTGTCATTGCCCTCATTATTGTTGAGCTTTTCCCAAGACAGCTTATCGGTATCTTTGGAGCGGCAAATGAAAGCGTTTTATAGACAGCTAAACGACAAAAGTGAAGAGAAATGGCTCAAAGCAAAAAGAGCTGTGTGACTGAGAAGGTAAAGGAACTGAAAATTTTTTATATATAAATTTGCCTATAAGAAAGGAAGGTGCGAAAGCATCAAGGACAGATGCCGCACCTTCCCTGATTGGAGGACTACAAATATTTGCAATCCGAATATAGAAAGTAAAACACAATGAGAGAAAGAAACTGGGAAACCGTGGGTTGTTTCTGGAGACTTTCAGAAGATAAATCAGACAGAACCTTTGAATGGCTGTCCCAGGAAATTCGGGCCACTGTGCGGATATTGCGTTCCACGCTTCCGGCTGATGTCTGAAAATATTTTGCCACATCCGGATAGATGGATTTGGTAACGGAGATCAGCCGTTCCGGTTCTTTCATGCAAAGGGCCACGGCATAAGCAGCCTGATAAAATCCAAGATAATTTGGAGTAATACCGAGAAGCAGAAAAAAACGGTAGATTTCAGAGAAGTTCTGTTCAGAACTAAGATTCATTTGTAGCGTCATGATACACCCTCCTTTCTTTATACTTTAATCCCAAAACCAGCAAAATGAAAGGAAAATGAAACGACTTTTCCGAATGAAAATAGATACTTTGCGCTATTCTAATACATTTAAAAGAATAAAAGGAGAGCTGACGACACAATCCGATAGGAAAGGACAAGCGGCACTAAGGGAAGCTTACAGATAAAAAGCCGGTTCCTTTCCCTCTGGCCAGCACTGGTAGCTATTGATGCGAGGTGCCTCAAAGTCCAAAAGAGGAATGGAAATCAGGGATTGATTTTCAAGATAGGGCTTTACGAGACTGGAGGGAAGAAAGCTGCAGCCGATCCCTTCACAAAGATAAGCAGCCAGTTTCGTACTGTTGTCAATTTCAAAAGGAAACTGATAAAAGGGCGGAAAAAGCTCCCGGATAAACTGACCTACTTCCTGAAGGGCAAAATTACAGAAAAGGTAATTGAGCTTGGGAAGGTCTGCTTTGGAGATCCCTTTTTGATAATGGTTATGGGCTTGTGATGTAACTAAAAGAAGTTCGTCTGTCCGGAATTTTTGACAGCAGAAGCCTGGTTTCTGAAGGGGCTGATAAGTAAAGGACAGATCCAAAAGGCCGTCCTGAAGCATCTGCAGAAGATTTACTGAGTGGCTGATGGTTACATTCATTGCATAACCTGCATCTTCCTTTAACATCTGAGTCAGCAGAGGGGCCAGGTGGCATTCATAGATGGTGTTGGTGGTTCCAAGGCGCAGGGAAGCACGGGAAAAAGCCTGGGAATTCATTTCCCGGATGGACATTTCCTCCAGATCAATAATACGTCTTGCATATTCCTGAAACAGAAGGCCTTCCCGAGTGAGGGAAAGCTTCTTTTTATTTCGAATAAAGAGCTTGCGTCCTACCTCTTTTTCCAGTTCCGCAATCCGGTTGGTGACAGTAGACTGGGCGATGTAGAGAAGGCCGGCGGTTTGGGTGAAATTTTTCACATCTGCAAGGGTGAGAAAAGTTCTTAGGTTTTGCGTATCCATAATGTATTCTGCTTTCATATTAGAAACGTCTGTCAATGGGATACAAAATAATTCGAAAAACAAATTATAATAATCAAAATTATTCGCTATACAAATGATAAACTTTGCGGTTATAATAGTCAAGAGAAATTGAGCATTCTTTTGCAATTGCCATATACATTGGGTTTGTTATGATGGCAGCAATGTTTTTATGAAAATTAAGATAGAAGGAGTTTATACAGATGAAGAAAGAACCATTTGTGACATTGGAACAATTAGACGAGATTATCAGGACCTATCCTACCCCCTTTTATCTCTATGATGAGAAGGGTATTCGGGAAAATGCCAGGGCTTTGAAGGAGGCATTTGCCTGGAATCCGGGATATAAGGAATATTTTGCAGTGAAGGCAACCCCCAATCCCTATCTGATTAATATTCTGCGTGATTACGGCTGCGGCTGCGACTGTTCTTCCATGACAGAGCTGATGCTGTCGGAATCCATCGGCGTGAGGGGTGAGGATATTATGTTTTCCTCCAACGACACCCCGGCAGAGGAATTTGCATATGCGGCTAAGCTGGGAGCGGTGATCAATCTGGATGACTATACCCACATTGATTTTTTGGAGAAAACCATCGGCTATATTCCGGAAACCATTAGCTGCCGTTACAATCCCGGCGGTGTATTCCAGATCAGCAATGACATTATGGACAACCCGGGAGATTCCAAATACGGCATGACAAAGGAGCAGCTTTTTGAAGCGTACAAGGTGCTTATGAAGAAAGGGGCCAGGCGGTTTGGCATTCATGCATTTTTGGCAAGCAACACGGTGACCAATGAGTATTATCCCATGCTGGCCAAGGTTCTCTTTGAACTGGCGGTGGAACTGAAAAAGGAGACGGGGGCGGATATCCGCTTTATCAACCTTTCCGGCGGCATCGGAATTCCGTACCGCCCGGATCAGGAGGCAAATGATATTCGTGTGATTGGCCAGGGTGTCCGCAAGGTCTATGAGGAGGTTCTGGTTCCTGCCGGCATGGGAAATGTAGCGCTCTACACAGAGCTTGGACGGTTTATGATGGGGCCTTATGGCTGCCTGGTGACAAAGGCCATTCACGAGAAGCATACTCATAAGGAGTATATTGGCTGTGATGCCTGTGCGGTGAATCTGATGCGTCCGGCCATGTATGGGGCGTATCATCATATTACGGTTATGGGAAAAGAAAATGAGCCATTGGATCATGTGTATGATGTGACAGGCTCCCTTTGCGAAAACAATGATAAATTTGCCATTGACAGGGAACTGCCAGGGATTGATAAGGGAGATCTGCTGGTGATTCATGACACAGGCGCACATGGATTTGCCATGGGCTATAATTACAATGGAAAGCTGAAATCCGCAGAGCTGCTCTTAAAGGAAGACGGCAGTGTGCAGCTTATTCGCAGGGCAGAAACGCCGAAGGATTATTTTGCAACCTTTGACTGCTTTGATATTTTGAAGGATTTAGTGTAAGGAGGTCCAAGAATACTGGGAAGGACCGGATTAAAGGTAGGAGAGATCGGAATGGGCTGCGAGGGCTTTGTGGATCAGCCCTACGAGACTGTAAAGGCGTATATAGATCGCATGGAGGAAGCCGGCGTGAATTGTATAGACCTGTACACGCCCAACCCGGAATTTCGCTCCAATCTGGGAAAAGCTCTTAAAGGGCGCAGAGAGAAGTTTGTGCTTCAGGCGCATCTGTGTACCGTATGGAAGGATGGTCAGTACAAGCACACCCGGAAGCTTTCGGAGGTAAAGGAAGGCTTTGTGGATCAGCTTTGCCGCCTTGAGACGGATCATGTGGAGATCGGTATGATCCACTATGTAGATTCCATGGAAGACTGGGAGACGGTAAAAAATGGCGATGTAATCAAATACGCTTTGGAATTGAAGGAAAAAGGAACCATCGGCTGCATCGGTATGTCCAGACATAACCCGGAGGCGGCCCTTGCAGCAGTACACAGCGGTCTTGTAGATGTGCTTATGTTCAGCGTGAACCCCTGCTATGACCTGCTCCCGGCCAATGAGGATGTGGAGTCTCTGTGGGATGAGAAAAATTATGAGAAGCCTTTGGTAAATATGGATCCCAAGCGGCAGGAGCTCTATGGGGTCTGTCAGAGAGAAGGGGTAGGCATTACCGTTATGAAGGCATTTGGAGGCGGTGATCTCTTAAGCGCCGAGCTTTCCCCGGCAGGAAAGGCATTGACAGCTTTCCAGTGCATCCACTATGCCCTGACTCGTCCGGCAGTGGCCTGTGTTATGTCAGGAGCCAGATCCATGGAAGATCTGGAGACCA
Source organism: Clostridia bacterium (assembly GCA_910574255.1). Lineage (GTDB taxonomy): Bacteria > Bacillota > Clostridia > Lachnospirales > Lachnospiraceae > Laedolimicola. Next base: position 231,798 of record CAJTAK010000007.1, on the reverse strand, counting down.
GTATTGCCTATGAGACAGCAGGAGCAGAGGAAAAGGACTATGCGGCAGCTTTTGCTTCCATGCCGAAGATAAGCTGGCAGGGCCATTGCATGTATTGCGGCCACTGCGCCCCCTGTTCCAAGGGAATTGATGTGGCTTCTGTAACAAAGTTCCTGAATCTTGCCAAGGCACAGGGCAGTGTGCCGGAAACGGTACGGGAGCATTATGGTATTCTTGAGCACAAGGCATCAGAGTGTATTGCCTGCAAAGCCTGCGAGAAACGGTGTCCCTTCGGTGTGCCGATTGTTGAGAATATGCGTCAGGCATCGGAGATATTTGGAGCTTAGTATCGAAATCTCAGCTTTTGCATCTGGAAGCTTGGCCGCAGAGAGAAAAATCTGTGGTCAGGCTTCTTTTTGTGAGAAAAATGTTTTTGACAGCCACATATAGGTGCAGAGAATTTTTTACTGCATAAAATAGAAAAAAGAATGTGCATTACACAGAACAGGAAGAGAGATGAGAGACATCATGGCAAATATGCTTGACTATATAGCATGGAGAGGTGATCTGCCTTTTTCCCAGTCCCCTGTTTCGCCCGTAGACGGTCTGATCTTAAGTACCCTCTCCTACATACAGTTTGACAATATGTTGTCAAATAATCCTCATGAGGCGATCACGCTTTCAGAGCTGTCCCAGATGTTCCTGGAGCTTTCGGAGGAAGCTGTGAAAAGCCGGCTGCGAACGCCCAAGGATGCAGAGCTTATACAGGCATTAGGAGAAAGCAGGCGCTTTGGCTCCCTGCGTTTGACAGCGGCTGAGGAGCTGCTGGATGAGGAAAAGGAGCTTCAGTTTGCGGCCATTACCCTTCTATTGGAGGATGGAAGCGCTTTTGTGGTCTTTCGAGGAACAGACGGAACCCTTACAGGTTGGAAAGAGGATCTGAACTTAAGCTTTTTGGATGAGATTCCCGGCCAGAGGGCAGCCAGAGATTATTTGGAAAAGATTGCCGGGATTTACCCGGGAAGGCTCTATGCGGCCGGCCATTCCAAGGGCGGCAATCTGGCAGTCTATGCCGCCATTCGATGCGAGGACCATATAAGAGACCGCATACAGGCCGTATATAATTATGATGGTCCCGGTTTTCTAAAGAAGGTACTGGCAGATCCGGGATACCGGGAGATCCTGAGCCGAGTACATACTTTTGTCCCCCAGTCTTCTGTGGTAGGGATGCTGCTGGAGCATGAGGAACCTTATACGGTTGTTCACAGCACAGAGGAAGGGCTTCTTCAGCATGAGCCTTACTCCTGGGAGGTACAGGGCAGTGGTTTTGCAGAGCTTCGCAAGGTAACGGCGGGCAGCCGAATGGTGGATGAAACCATCAAAGACTGGCTTGCAGGCTTATCGGCAGAAGAGCGGAAGACCTTCATAGATGCCCTGTATGAAGTGCTGAAGGACTCGGATGTGAAGCATATAGGGGAGCTTGCAGAACCAAAGAAGATCTATGCTGCTCTGCAAAAGCTTGGACAGGAGGATGTAAAGACAAAGGTGATGCTTGCAGGCGTTCTGATAAAGCTTATAAAATCTATAGGGGAGAATTTTTCCCAGATTTAAAGAAGTGTCCGGTTTTTATACACGAAAAGAAAATTGACGGTTTTATCCCGATATAAAATTTTTTACAATATGTCACAGATTTGGCTTAAAGGGATGGATGACGTCATGGCAAAACGAAAGATAACAGGGATTTGCCTGCTTTTAGGTTTACTGATGCTTGCTGGCTGGATTCAGATGGTGAAGGCGTGCGAACCCTATCAGGAACAGGAGATTGCATTTTCGTTAAAGGATAGTTTTTACAGCGAGGATCAGGAGCTTATCCTGTCCACTCTTTTGGATGCTGATATATATTATACTATGGATGGGAGCCTGCCCGCCGAGGGGGCCATGCGCTATGAAGAACCTATAAAACTTACGGCAGGAGAGGAGCTTAAGGCAGTTCCAATCCGGGCCGTTGCCTGTTATGAAGGCGGAGAGTCATCTCCGATCTATACGAAAACATATTTTCTGGGGAAGCAGGCAGAGGAGAGATTTTCTACAAAGATTGTATCCATTACAGGCGATCCGGAGGATTTCTATGATTATGACAGAGGGATTCTGGTACCGGGAAGAATCCGGGATGCGTATGCCATGGCCAATCCGGATGAAGATTTTACCGATACTGCCCCGGCCAATTATAACTTGAGGGGCATGGAGTCTGAGCGGCTTATATATGCGGAAATCTGGGACGCTGACGGAACATGTCTTGTCTCCCAGAACATGGGTATGCGTGTTCACGGGGGAACCTCAAGAGGAAATGACATGAAATCCCTCCGCCTGATTGCACGAAAAGACTATGGGGAAAAACGCATCTCTCAAGAATTATTTTTAAATAACAGCAGTGACTGGACAGGAAATCCAATCACAGAGTATAAGCAGGTGATTCTGCGCAATCATGGCAATGATCATGAGAAGGCTTATCTTCGCAACGAACTGGGTCAGCGGCTTGCCAGAGATGCAGGTTTTTTGGATACACAGGAGTTCTGTGCCGCATCGGTTTGGCTGAATGGACAGTACTATGGATTTGAGTGGATGGAAGAAAGCTATGATGATGTCTATTTCCAAACTCATTACGGAACGAAGAATGATGAGGGAAGCTGGCAGGTGCTTGCACCCCATCGGGGAAGCGCCAATATTTATACGGAGGACGAAGCAGAGGCCCAGGCTGCGTGGGATTTTAATATTGCTTATGGATATCTGCTCCGAGATCTGACAGATGACAGTATTTTTGCAGAATTGGAACAGCAGTTGGACATTGATAACTTTCTTCAATACTGTGCCATTGAAATCTACCTTTCCAACCCCGACTGGCCCAACAACAACTGCAAAGCTTACCGCTGGTATGCCAATGGAAGAAATTATAACGGACCGTACCTGGATGGCCGGTGGAGGTTTCTTTTATACGATCTGGACGTAGGAATGGCAAGGACTGGCTCATCTATGGCGGACAATCCAACCCTTGGAGAGGTCTTGAGGGAAGAAGAGAGCAATTGGGATCGGGAAGAGCCCCTTTTACGGGCGCTTCTTCAGCGGGAGGATATGCGGAAGCGCTTTACAGAGATTATGGAAAATATGATGGAGGGTGCCTTTTCCTATGAGCATGCCTGTCAGGTGATAGATGAGATACAGCAGGAAATGGAAGGTGAGCTGGAATATCAGATAAGCCTGATAGCAGAAAAAAAAGCACAGGAGTTTGCAGGTGCAGAAGAGGCCAGCCAGTATCAAAAGTCAGTGTATGAGGAAGAAATAGAGAAAATAAAAGAGTTTTTCCGCCTGCGGCCAGAAGTTATGCAAAAGGAGCTTATGAGACTTTCGTCCCCTTCGCCCGAATAAGGGATAAGAGGGAGGTCTCCAGGGTTTGGGAAATACGCTCCTGAATTTCCTCATGACTTTTGGGATGGAGCTCCGTAAGGAAATCCTTTAAAATGCCGGAAAGGGCGCCGGCGTAAAATTGGCAGAGAAACTGATGAAAGTCCGGTTCCAGATAATATCGTTCCTGCTTTTCCAACATGGAAATAATGGAAGAAAGCAGATAAATGAAATCTTCACGAAGAAACTCCCTCAGCCCGTCGTAGCCCAGAGAATCATAAATGGAATTTAAAAATTGCCTGTTGGCATCAATATAGTTGAGGATATATAAAATAATCTCCTTAAAATCTCCGTGCAAATCGCAATTTTCAAAAATGATTGAGGCTTCCTGGTCCAAAATCCATTTCAAAAGTGCATAGATGTCTTCAAAGTGATAATAAAAGGTTTTTCTGTTTACACCACAGTCCAGGCAGATTTCGCTTACAGTAATTTTGGAAAAACTTTTTTCTCTCATGAATTTTCTAAGAGATCCGGCAAGCAGGCGTTTCGTATTCAGGCTGGTCACTTCGTACTGCATAGTATCTCTCCTTTTTCATTTATTATACGGTTCTATTTTTAGATTTCAATGGTTAAATCAAAACATTTGACCATCAAGTTATCAAAAAAATATGGCAGTCAGGGAGTGTGTGTGATATACTTGGCTTGCTCGTAAAAGGAGCAGGGGCGCAGGGACAGGAGGAGAAAAGTATGAAGAATACGATTTATTTGATCGGTTTCATGGGAACAGGAAAATCAACCATTGCAGGATATTTGAAGCAGAACCATGGGCGTCAGATTATAGAGATGGATCAGGTTATTGAAGAGCGTGAGAAGATGACGATTTCCCGAATATTTGAGGAAAAGGGCGAGGAATATTTCCGCAGTCTGGAGACGGAACTTTTAAAGGAGCTTCAGGGAAGGACGGGGCTGGTGGTTTCCTGCGGAGGCGGAACCCCTCTTCGGGCCAGTAATGTGGACATTATGCATAAGGGAGGCTGGGTGGTTTTTCTGACAGCCACGCCGGAGACGGTGTATGAACGGGTAAAGAACAGCCATAACCGTCCATTGCTTGAGAAGAACAAGAATATTTCCTTTATTGCGTCCCTCATGGGTGAACGTCGGGAGCGTTATGAGGCTGCTGCGGATATTGTAATTACTACAGACGGACGGAGCGCTGAGGAAATCTGTCAGGAGATAATAAGGAAAATTGAAGAAAAAATGGCTCTAATTGATTAAAATATTGGCAGAATTAGGTATGGACAAATGACCGATAAAAAGAGTATCATAAAAAAGGCGGTGTAAATCCCAAAAGAACGGCCGGGGGATGGCAAGAGGGAATCCCCTGTGAGGAGGATATTAGTTTGAGAAAAAAATCACATATTTCTTTGGCAAAATATATTGTAGAAGATATGCATGTGCCGGAGCTGGAGGCACATCGAAATGCTTTTTATCTGGGAAGCATTCTTCCGGACTGCAAGCCTTCATTTATTACCAGACGGCATGAATTTGGAGAAACTTTTGACCTTGTAACGGAACAAATCCGCAGATTGTCAAACAAGGATGGACAGGAGCGGGCGAATCCCAGAGCTTTTATGCGGCATCTGGGGGAAGTGATTCATTATGTGGCGGATTATTTTACATTTCCTCACAACAGTACCTATGACGGGAACTTTAAAGATCATTGTTACTATGAGAAGGAGTTGAAGTTTCAGCTTCGGGAGTATGTGAAAAGCGGCGAGGCATTTCGGGAGCGAATTGAGGCATGGCGCTTTACGACAGCAGAGGCTGTGGTGAACTTCATCCGGAATGCTCATAAGGAGTATCTGAGCCGGAAGCGCAATGTGCAGGAGGACTGCCGTTACATTGTGCGGATCTGCCATCAGGTAGTGCAGGCGATATTAAGCCTGGCAGGCTGTAAGGCGGAAGTCAGACTGCATGCGGCATAAAATAGGGAAAAGAAAGACCGTTGGAAGGAGCACAGGGTTCCGTTTCAACGGTCTTTTTGTAAATAGGATTTTGCTATTTCAGCATAGAGGAAGGAACATATCCTTTCATCAGGGTTCCGTCCTGTGTGAAGGAAATCTTAGTCCATTTTTCTCCGTCTTCCCCAGTAACGGTCTTCAGGATTGTAACCTTTGTGCCATTCTGCAGGGTGGCACGGATATCGGCATAAGGGGAGGCGTAAGTGCGCACCTGAGCAACAGCCGGCGTGTTGGTGTTGGCGCTGCCTCCGCTGGAAGAACCGCTGCTATTGCTTCCTGTTGCGGCCCCGATAGTCACCAGATCACTTCGAATATAACCCTTAAGAGCGGTACCGTTATAGGTATAAGAGATCTCATACCATTTCCGTCCGTCATCCCCTGTAGTTTCCGAGAGGATCGTAACATTGGTTCCGCTGCTGAGCTTGGAACGAATGTCTCCGCGGGTGGAAGCATAAGTGCGGATATTTGCCACAGCCGGTTTTACCGCAGCGGCCTGATTGGAGATTCCGGCTGAAGAATTGCCGGAACTGGTTCCCGGGTTGTTCTGAGTGAGCAGGTCAGAGCGGACATAGCCTTTTAAAGAGCTGCCGTTCTCCTTGTAGGAGATTTTATACCAGAGGGCTTTGTCGGCTCCGGTTTCAGAGGAAACTAAAGTGACTTCAGTGCCCCTTGAAAGCCTTGAACGAATATCTCCGTTGGTGGAAGCATAGGTGCGGATCAGGGCAGTGTCCACATTGATATACCGAACGCCGGACACATCCGTGGTATTGGAGCTGCTGCCGCCGGGGTTGGTTTCAACCAGCAGATCTCCGCGCATAAAGCCTTTCATAGTAGTTCCGTTTTTGGTAAAGGAAACTTCGTACCAGGTCCTTTTGTCATCACTTCCGGTGGTAGATGAGAGAACGGTAACGGCTGTTCCCCGTTCCAGACGAGAGCGAATATCACCATTGGTAGAAGCGTAGGTACGGACAAGAGCCACAGCGGGCTTTACATAACGGGTAGAACCGGAACCGGCTGCTGCATTCGCAGAAGTACTGCCGGAGGAACTGCCGGGAACACTTCCGGATACCGTTACCAGATCGGCCCGCACGTAACCCTCCTTTGCATCTCCGTTGTAGGCAAAGTATACATTATACCATTTCAGTCCGTCATCTCCTGTGGTGTCGGAAATAATGGTTACTTTTGTGCCCTGGGTCAGCTTGCACACGATTGAGGAACTGGTGGAAGCGGAGGAACGGACATTTAAGATACGGTTTTTAACCGTTCCTGTAGCCCGGGCTGCCTGGGAATGAAGCTGCGGTCCTAACGGTGTTAAAAATAGTGAAAGCACCAGCAGTACGGAAAATAAGATGCTTGTCCGTCTGCACATGGATTTGTTTGACATAAAATACCCCCCTGTTATACACATTAAAATAATAAAATATCATTGATATGCAAAGATATTATTTCCAGTATAATCAGCCTTGTTCCAAAAAGCAAGAAACAGAGGGCAGTATTAAGAAAATCTTCAGAATTATGTTAACAGAGTAAGGCCGGAAATGTCGGAATCTATTACCAGAGAATAGTTGGTATAGTAAACCACGAAGCCAGGCTTAGCGCTTCCCGGCTTTTTCACATGCTTTTTTTCCACATAATCAATCTCGACCTTTTCATTGTTGCGGCTTTTGGAATAGTAGGCAGCCAGACGGCCGGCTTCCTCAAAGGCCCGGTCAGGTACCTCTTTTCCTTCGCTCTTCAGGATTACATGAGAGCCTGCCGTGCCCTTGGCGTGAAACCACCAGTCATTGCCGGAGGCGAACTTGAAGGTCAGTTCATCATTCTGCAGGTTGTTTTTTCCCACATAAATATGAAAGCCGTCGCTGGAGAGGTAGTGGAAGGGCCTGGAGGTGATCTTCGGCTTTTTATCCTGACTTCTCCTTTTGCGGATGTAGCCGGATTCCATCAGTTCTTCCCGGATCTGTACCAGATCTTCTTCTGAAAGGGCAATGTCCAATGCCTGACTGATGGATTCCAGATGCGCAACCTCTTTTCCCGTTTCTGCAAGGAGTTCTGTGACGGCCTCATAGGTTCGTTTCAGCTTTCCGTATTTATCAAAATATTTTTTTGCATTCTCCTGAGGGGTCAGTTGGGAATCCAGGGGAATGGTGACGGTTTCATTGGTATAGTAATTTAAGGCATCCAAAGACCGGGCGCCTTCCTCCAGATTATAGCCGTAGGCATGGAGCAGTTCTCCGTAGATCTTGTATTTCTCCCGTTTTTCTGTGTCTTTAAGCTGTCGTGCCTGAAGATCGTACTTTTTGCGGCTTCGCTCCAGAGCAGTCTGTACGATTCTGCGAAGATCCGAAGACTTCTGACGGATTCGGGTGATGGTATTTTTAGAGGCGTAGTAGGTTTCAAGAAGATTGGAAATACTGGAAAAGGACCGGGCTTCCAAATCATCATATATGGTAAGGGGCAGGGCAGAAAATTCTACGGGTTCCTTACCCTGGTAGAAGATCCTGGGTGCAAACTGTTCCCCTTTGATATCCGTAAGGAGCCGCAGGAGCTGGTGAAGCAGCATTTCCTGCTGGTTCTTTGTCAGTTCCGACGGGGGCCGATGGGAATCCAGAGAGGAGCGATGGCAGAGCTCTTCTGCCATAACCGGGGAAAATCCGGTCAGCGTGGTGTAGACAGCCTTCCCAAGAGGCAGGGGCTTCCTTAAGATTGCCTGAAGCATTGTGTTCCCGTCAAAAGTCATGGGATCTAGTTTTTCCTGAGTGACCGGGATAAAATAGGTTCTTCCCGGAAGCACTTCCCGAACAGAGCTGACCGCAGAGGATACATGCTTGATGCTGTCAAGGATCATACCGTCCTCCCGGCAGAAGATGAGATTGCTGTGTTTTCCCATCAGTTCCACAATGAGAAGCTTGCGGCAGAGATCTCCAAGCTCATTTAAGTGTTCGATTTCAAATTGCAAAATCCGCTCCAGGGAAGGCTGAGTGACGCTGATGATCCTTCCGCCCCCTAAGTGCTTGCGCAGAAGCATGCAGAAACCCGGCGCTGTCATGGGACTGGGCTTGTTGCTGTCAGTCAGATAAAGAAGCGGCAGGCTTGCAGAGGCTGAGATCAGCAGCCGATACTGGTTTTTATTATTTTTTATGGTAAGAAGCAGTTCGTCCGCTTCCGGCTGGGCGATCTTGGTGATCCGCCCTCCGGTGAGCGCCTTGGAGAGCTCGGTGCGAAGACTTGCAACTGTGATTCCGTCAAATGCCATGTGTTCCTCCTGATTCTGCCGCACTTATTCTGTGCGGCTGTTGCAATGAAAATTCCTACTATAAAACCATCCACAGTATAGCATGAAAGACGGCAGGTTGCTATAAATTCTTTCCTGATTTTCTTTTTATGTTGTATTCGGATGTGTCAGATGATATGATTATACCAGCAGTTTTGGCAAAGGCCAGAACATGAGTTTTGTATTTAGGTATAAAGATTTTAAAGGGGGAGAGGGCATATGCTGAAAGAAAAAATGGAACAGTCAGGAATCAGAAAGGCTCTGCAGGAACTGGGATATGACTATGAGGCGATTTTCGGAAATCTGACGCCGGAGCAGGAGCGAATCTACGCATCCTATTCCTGGCAGAAGGTTATCTGCATGAAGGATGGGATTCGTGCCCATTATGTAATTCATGGAGTTCCCTCAGAGGAACTTTTGGAAAGTTATCCATGGGAGGAGTGGTTTTTCCAGTTTAATGAGCCCCATCATCATGTACTCTTTACAAAAAAGCAGGATTGCTGCGATAAAGAAATTTTTATTTCCCAAGACGATCAGGAGCATCCGAAAGAAATATGCGGAAGAACCTGGTATTATTATGAGGACGGCAGCAGCGATCCATATTTGCACAGAAGTAAGAAGTGATGTAACTATTCACTACAGGTTGAAGCAGGGTCTGACCCAGCGAAGCGAGGTCACTTGCTGCTGAGACCGTAAGAATATGATTCAGGAGTGCAAAATCCTATCGCCACAGGCGATTTTAGATGGATTTTGCATCGTAACTGTGAAGGTACTGAACAGTTAGGAAGTAATTATAAATAAAACAGGATCAAGATCTTAGAGATAAGACCTTGGCCCTGTTTTGTATTGGAACCATAACAGAAGGTTTGAGAGCATTCGCTGGGAGGTGCGGCTTATGAAAGATGCGGCAGGACAGGTTTATTCTTTTACAGCAAAGGAAGCGGCAGATTTTCTTCCTAAGCGTCCATGGGACGGCCACAAGGGTACCTTTGGAAAGGTGTGTATTGTGGGCGGCAGTGTGGGACTTACGGGTGCTCCGGTTTTTGCAGCAGGGGCAGCAGCGCGGACGGGAAGCGGCCTGGTATTTGCGGGGGTGCCCGGTGAGATTTATCCGATTACGGCGGCTATGTGCTTAGAAGCAATGGTGTTTCCTATGCCGGATCGGGAAGGAAAGCTTTCGGCGGAGGCTTTTTTTCAGATCCTGGAGCGCATGAACGGCTGTGACGCAGGAGCAATTGGGCCGGGGCTGGGGCGCAGCCAGGAGCTTGTGATTCTGGTTCGGCGGCTTTTGGAGCAGGTGAAGGCGCCGCTTGTGTTAGATGCAGATGCCCTCTATGCCATTCGAAATCACAGGGAGGTTTTAAAAGCCCGGCATGAAAAGGGATGGGTAACGATTCTGACGCCCCATGAAGGAGAATTTGCCTATCTTGGCGGAAAATTATCCAGAAAAACAGATGAGGTCCCAAGAAAGAAGCTTAAGGAAATACGGATGCAGGAGAGAATACAGGCAGCAAAGGCATTTGCAGGGGAATATGGATGCATCCTGGTACTGAAAGGACCGGATACTGTGACAGCTGATCCTGAAGGGAGCGTGTTTGTCAATACCACCGGGAACAACGGCATGGCCAAAGGGGGAAGCGGTGATGTTTTAAGCGGAATGGTACTTTCCCTGTTGGGACAGGGCTTGGAGCCGGTGAAGGCAGCGGCGCTGGCCGTGTGGCTTCATGGATATGCAGGGGATCTTTGCAGGAAGGAGCTTGGGGAGTTTGGGATGCTGCCAAGGGATATGGTAGAAAAGATTCCAAAGGCAATTCTTTTTTTGCAGAATATGACTTAGACGAATGCCTGTACGAACAGCAAGAAAGTCTTGTTGATTTTGAAAATATATGATATGGTAAGAAATGTGTGAAAAGACGGGAATGATGAGGTGAGAAGCTTTGAAATGGAATAAATACACCTTGAAAACAACAACAGAAGCAGAGGATATCATCAGCAGCATGATGATGGAGGCTGGTATTGAAGGAATCGAGATTGAAGACAAGATTCCTCTTTCAGAGCGGGATAAGGAGCAGATGTTTGTGGATATTCTTCCGGATATGCCAAAGGATGACGGTGTGGCTTATATCAGCTTTTATCTGGAACCGGAGATGGATCAGGAGGCGGTGCTTTCCAAGGTGAGGGAAGGGCTTAAGGAGATACAGACCTGGGGCCTGTCCATTGGTGAGGGAACCGTCACAGCATCTGAGACAGAGGATAAGGATTGGATTAATAATTGGAAGGAATATTTTCATCAGTTTTATGTGGATGATATTCTGATTAAGCCTTCCTGGGAAGAGACGAAACCGGAGGATCAGGACAAGCTGCTGATCCAGATTGATCCGGGGACAGCCTTTGGTACCGGCATGCATGAGACTACTCAGCTGTGCATCCGTCAGATACGTAAATTTTTGACTAAGGAAACGAAACTTCTGGATGTAGGTACGGGAAGCGGAATTTTGTCTATTATCAGCTTGAAGCTGGGAGCAAAGCAGGCCAAAGGCACAGACCTGGATCCCTGCGCTGTAGATGCAGTAAAAGAGAACCTGGAAGTTAACAATATAGAACCAGATACCTTTGAGCTTCGGATAGGAAATATTATTGATGACAGGGATGTTGAGGCCTGGGCCGGCTATGAGTGCTATGACATTGTAGTGGCAAATATTCTGGCAGAGGTTTTGGTTCCCCTGACGCCTGTAGTTTTGAAGCATCTAAAGCCAGGCGGTATTTATATTACATCAGGTATCATTGATGATAAGGAAGAGCTGGTAGTGAATACGGTAAAGAATTGCGGTTTTGAAGTGCTGGAGGTTACTTATCAGGGCGAATGGGTTTCGGTTACAGCCAGGAGGCCTTTTAAGAACAGGAGAAATTGATATGCATCGCTTTTTTGCAGATCCCTCTCAAATCAGAGAAAAAGATATTATTTTAACAGGAACGGATGTGAATCATATCCGTAATGTACTTCGCATGCGCTCCGGCCAGGAGGTTCTTATCAGTGACGGACAGGGAGCAGATTATCGCTGTCAGCTTAATGAGATCGGTGAGGATGCGGTGACGGCTTCCATTATGTGGCGGCTGGATGGAAATGCGGAGCTTCCATCCCGAATCACTCTGTTTCAGGGGCTTCCTAAAGGGGATAAGATGGAATTTATTATCCAGAAATGTGTGGAGCTTGGTGCCGTGAAGATTGTACCCGTTCAAACCAGACGTACGGTTGTGAAGCTGGATGCCAGGAAGGAGCAGGCCAGACGAAAGCGCTGGATGGGGATTTCCGAGAGTGCGGCTAAGCAGTCCGGACGGGGAATTGTGCCGGAGATTGCCAGGGTGATGGATTTTTCCGAAGCATTGGAGGAGGCAAGACACCTGGATGTCTGTCTGATTCCCTATGAGCTGGCCAGAGGGATAGAGCACACACGGGAGGTATGTACAGCGATTAAGCCCGGCCAGTCGGTGGGAATCTTTATCGGTCCTGAGGGCGGATTTGAGGAGGATGAGGTTTCCAAAGCTATGAAAGCAGGGGCAGTACCTGTTACGTTGGGAAAGCGGATTCTGCGGACGGAGACGGCAGGGATGGCGCTGATCTCCGTATTGGCATATTTGTTGGAGTGTTAAGGAATATAATAAAAAGCATTTTTAAGAAATCAAAATGAAGGAAAAGCCCGGCAGGAAAGGAAAGTTTGGAAAGCATGGAAGCGTATTTGGACAATTCGGCCACCACTCGCTGTTATGAAAAAGCAGCCAAAAGGATGTACCAGGTCATGACAGAGGAATATGGAAATCCGTCCTCTCTTCATCACAAAGGCATAGAAGCAGAGCAGGTTTTGCGGGAGGCAAAAAAAATTCTGGCCCACAATTTGAAGGTTCAGGAAAAGGAGCTCTATTTCACCTCAGGAGGAACAGAGAGCGACAATCTGGCCCTGACGGGCTGTGCCTATGCCAACCAGAGAGCCGGAAAGCATCTGATTACCACTGCCATTGAGCATCCGGCCGTATTACAGGCTGTAAAGAACTTAGAGGGCCAGGGCTTTCGCGTTACCTATCTTCCGGTGGATTCTGACGGAATTGTCCGTCTGTCGGATCTGGAAGAAGCGATCTGTGAGGATACCGTTCTGGTTTCTGTCATGTATGTGAACAATGAGGTTGGAGCCGTGCAGCCTGTTGGGGAGATTGGAGAACTTTTGAAAAAAAGGAAAAAACCCATACTCTTTCATGTGGATGCTGTACAGGCATATGGAAAATATCAGATTCATCCCAAAAAGCTTCATGCAGATCTGCTGTCTGTCAGCAGTCATAAGATTCATGGCCCCAAGGGAATGGGGCTTCTGTATGCGGCAGAGGGCGTGAAAATACGTCCTTTGCTCTACGGAGGAGGACAGCAGAAGGATCTTCGCCCGGGGACGGAAAATGTACCGGGCATTGCAGGCTTTGGAGAGGCAGTTCGGGAGATTTATACAGATTTTGAGGAAAAGAGAGACCGGCTTTACCAGCTGAAGGAGCAGTTCGTAGAGGGAATTCAAAGGCTTACAGGAACCACAGTCAATGGAAGGACAGGAAGAGACAGCGCTCCCCATATTGTCAGCGTCAGCTTTGAGGGGGTGCGCAGCGAGGTTCTGCTGCATGCGCTGGAGGAGCGGGGGATCTATGTTTCCTCCGGATCGGCCTGTGCCTCCAACCATCCCGCAGTCAGCGGCACTTTGAAGGCTATGGGAATAAAACGGGAGCTTCTTGATTCCACTCTTCGCTTCAGCTTTAGCGAATTTACTACAGAGGAAGAGCTTTTGTATTGTCTGGAGACGTTAAGAGAGCTGCTTCCTGTGCTTCGCAGGTTCCAGAGGCATTAGCAAAGCTTGTTCGGGGAATGGTTACAGAAAAAGGTTATGTCTATGAAAGAAGAAGGAGCAGTGTATGTTCAAAGCGTTTTTGATTAAATATGGAGAAATTGCTATTAAAGGAAAGAACCGATATCTTTTTGAGGATGCTCTGGTTGCCCAGATCCGCCATGCCTTGAAGGAGGTGGAAGGCTCCTTTCGCGTAACAAAGGAGCAGGGGCGGATTTATGTGGAGGCTCTGGATGAGTACGATTATGAGGAAGCAGTGGATGCCTTAAAAAGAGTATTCGGCATTGTGGGAATCTGCCCGGTGGTGATCTTGGAGGATGAGGGCTTTGAGCGGCTGGCGGAGGAGGTTGTAAAGTATCTCCATAATCGTTATGGCGACTGCCATAAGACCTTTAAAGTACATGCAAGAAGGGCCCGCAAGACGTATCCTTTACAGTCCATGGAGCTGAATGCACAGCTTGGAGGCCGGATCCTTGACAGCTTTCCGGGAATGCAGGTGGATGTCCATGAGCCGGAGCTGATGCTTCATGTAGAGATTCGGGAGCGGATTTATCTCTATTCCGATGTGATTCCGGGGCCGGGGGGAATGCCGGTAGGAACCAACGGCAAATCCATGCTGCTCCTTTCCGGGGGCATAGACAGTCCGGTGGCAGGCTATATGGTGGCCAAGCGGGGCGTAAAGATTGACGCCGTGTATTTCCATGCGCCTCCTTACACCAGTGAAAGGGCCAAACAGAAGGTGGTGGATCTGGCTGCCAAGGTAGCTCGGTATGCAGGCCCGATCTATCTGTATGTAGTGAATTTTACGGATATTCAGCTGTACATTTATGAAAAATGCCCCCACGAGGAGCTGACGATTATTATGCGCCGGTATATGATGCGGATAGGGGAGCAGATTGCCCGTAAGACGGGTTCTCTGGGCTTAATTACAGGTGAAAGCATCGGGCAGGTGGCAAGTCAGACTGTACAGAGCCTTGCGGCTACCAATGAGGTCTGTACCATGCCGGTATTCCGGCCTTTGATTGCATTTGACAAAGAAGATATTGTGACGATCTCCAAGCGGATTGATACTTTTGAAACCTCCATTCAGCCCTTTGAAGATTGCTGCACTATCTTTGTGGCAAAGCATCCGGTCACAAAGCCGAATGTTAAGGTGATTCAGCGTTCGGAGACGAAGCTTGCGGAAAAGATTGATGCCATGGTGGAGGAAGCTGTTGAGACGGCAGAACTGATTGTTGTGGGATAGTGGAGAACAGGATATGTACACCAGACATTTTTTAGAAGTAAAAATCTGCATGGGAGCTTTGGGCTCTCATGCAGATTATGGTATACTGCGGTAGATGGTGAACTATATCTTTTGCTGAGGTTTATTCAACAATGTAAGGTTCCAGCGCTTTCAGTACAGTTTCCATCTCTTCCTGTGCATGAATATTCAAATCAATAGGCTTGGACAGATCCAGACTGAAGATTCCCATGATGGACTTGGCATCAATTACATAACGGCCGGAAACCAGATCAAAGTCTGCGTCGAACATGGTAATATCATTTACAAAGGATTTTACTTTTTCGATGGAATTCAAGCATATTTTTACGGTTTTCATTATAAATACCTCCTAATATTATAAGGTAATGCCTCCTTACCGGCCTGCGGCGGCAAGTTGCCGGAAGATATTTTCAGAAATAATTTGCATCTGTCTTCCTGCTATTACCAGCTTATCTTAATCTTAATACGGGGGGTAATAAAAGTCAATACAAAGTCGAAAGGAAAGTCAGATATGAAGAAGGTTGCACTGCATAATCTGGGCTGTAAAGTCAACGCTTATGAGACAGAGGCTATGGGACAGCTTCTTAGAGCAGCAGGCTATGAGCTTGTTCCCTTTGATACAGGAGCTGATATTTATATCATCAATACCTGTACAGTGACGAATATTGCGGATCGCAAGTCCAGACAGATGCTTCACCGGGCAAAGAAGCTGAATCCAAAGGCAATCGTGGTAGCTGTGGGGTGTTATGTCCAGACTGCCGGAGAGAAAATTCAAGAGGATGATTCCATTGACTTGATTATTGGCAATAATAAGAAAAAGGATCTGATTTCCATTCTTGAAGCCTATGAGGAAGGGCATAAGGCAGAGGCGCTCATTGATATCAATCACACAAAGGAGTATGAGAGTCTTTCTGTGACGGAGCAGGCAGAGCATACAAGAGCTTATGTGAAGGTGCAGGATGGGTGCAACCAATTTTGCAGCTACTGTATTATTCCTTACGCCAGAGGCAGGGTGCGCAGCAGAGAAGCGGAAGATATCTGCAGTGAGATGGAGAAGCTGGCGGCAGGCGGCTATCAGGAGGTGGTTCTCACAGGGATTCATTTAAGCTCTTACGGCGTGGACCTGGAAAGGGAAAATTTGCTCTCTCTGATACGGGCAGTCCATCAAGTTCCGGGGATTTGGCGGATTCGCCTGGGCTCTCTGGAGCCGAGGATTATTACAGAGGAATTTGCAAAGGCCATAGGAGAGCTTCCGAAGCTTTGTCCTCATTTTCATTTGTCTTTGCAAAGCGGCAGTGACGGGGTTCTGAAACGGATGAACCGTCATTATACAACAGCGGAATATGAAAAAGCCTGTCAGATACTTCGCTGTGTTTTTGAAGAGCCGGCATTGACTACGGATGTGATTGTAGGCTTTCCGGGGGAGACGGAAGAAGAATTTTTGGAGACGGAGGCTTTTTTACAGAAAATTGCCTTTTTTCAGACCCATATTTTCAAATATTCCAGAAGAGAGGGAACAAAAGCTGCCGCTATGGAGGGACAGATTCGTGAGGCAGTAAAGGGAGAACGAAGCAAAGCTTTGCTGAAACTGAATGAAGAACATGAGGTACAGTATCTTAAAAAGCAGACGGGGCGGCAGGTGGAGATTCTGGTGGAGGAGTATCTGGAAATAAACGGGGTTTCTTATCAGACCGGACACACCAGAGAGTATTGCCGGGCGGTTTTTGTCTCGGACAGGGATTTGACTGGACAAATAGTTTCTGCTTTGGGCATAAAAGCTTTAGAAAATGAGTTTCTGTTATGTAAACTTCTCTGAAAAGGTATTGTATTTTTTGAAATTATAGAGTAGAATAATAGGCAGTGGGATCAGGAGCGTGAAATATTGAGGTTCAAAAAGATACCTGCAGATGGGATCTATCATTGAACCTATGGAGGCAGAAATGAGCAGATTGGATAGCACACAAAACTTCAAAGTGATGCCGGAGACAGAAACTCGGGTAGGAGATATTCTGCATCAGGTGTACCAGGCTATGACAGAGAAAGGCTATAACCCGGTAAATCAGATTGTAGGTTATATTATGTCCGGGGATCCAACGTACATCACAAGCCATAACAACGCCCGCAGCCTGATTATGAAGGTGGAGCGTGATGAGCTGGTGGAGGAGCTTTTGAAGGTTTATATCAAGACAACGGTATCCGAGTAGACGGGAGCAGCTTATGAGAATTATGGGGCTGGATTTTGGTTCCAAGACACTGGGGGTTGCAGTGAGCGATCCGTTAGGTCTCACGGCCCAGCCGGTGGAAATTATCAGAAGAAAATCGGAAAATAAGCTGAGACAGACCCTTGCACGGCTGGAAGAGTTGGTGCATGAGTATCAGGTGACCCAGTTTGTGCTTGGATTTCCTAAAAATATGAATAATACCCTGGGAGAGCGGGCAGAGAAATCTCTGGAATTTAAGGAAATGCTGGAGAGACGGATTGGTCTGCCTGTTGTGATGTGGGACGAGCGGCTGACTACGGCGGCCGCTAATCGTGCTATGATGGAGGGCGGGGTACGTAGAGAAGACAGAGGCAGGTATGTGGATGCCATTGCGGCTGTTTTGATACTTCAGGGCTATCTGGATTGTATTTACGCACCGGGAACTGCAAAACCGGGAGATGAGGAGTAAGGAATGGAAAAGATTACGTTTATCCAGGAGGAAACAGGAGAGGAGACAGAATTTTTTGTTCTGGAGGAAACGAGACTGAATGGGACAGACTATATTCTGGTGTCTGATTCTGAAAAAGAGGATGCAGAAGCTCTGATTTTGAAGGATTTGTCTTCAGATGGAGATCAGGAAGCAGTCTATGAGATTGTAGAGGATGATCAGGAGTTAGAAGGCGTCTTAGGAATTTTTGAACAGCTTTTGGAGGATGTGGACATCACCCGTTAGAAAGGGAAAAGCAGCAGCCAGTGACTAAAGCTGCAAGGAGAAAAGGGCAGGTGGCATCTGTGGCAATTGGGAGAGAGGATTTTAAGAAAATACTGAAAAAAAAAGGACTGAAGGTAACCAGGCAGCGTCTGGTAGTCCTTGAAGTACTGGCAGAGAACCCGGAAGAACACCTGACTGCAGAAGAGATATACGAGAGAGTAAAAGTAGAGAACCCGGATATCGGGTTAGCTACTGTTTATAGAACGGTTCAGCTTTTGCTGGAACTGGAACTGATTGACCGGATTAATCTGGATGACGGCTTTGTCCGCTATGAGATTGGAGATACACAGGACAGCGAACACCATCGGCATCATCATTTGATCTGCCTGCGGTGCGGCCGTGTGTCTGCATTTCAGAAGGATATGCTGGAAGCGCTGGAGACGGGGGTACAGGCAGCGCTGGGATTCCGGGTGACGGATCATGAGGTTAAGCTTTACGGCATTTGCAGGGATTGTTCGGAAAAGGAAGAAAATTAAAACAGGAGGTTGAAGATTGAGAAATATTAACAATTCAAAACTGCGTATCATTCCTCTGGGCGGACTGGAGCAGATCGGAATGAATATTACTGCCTTTGAATTTGAAGACAGTATTATTGTTGTGGACTGCGGCCTGTCCTTCCCGGAGGATGACATGCTGGGAATCGACTTGGTGATTCCCGATATTACGTATTTAAAAGATAATATACAGAAGGTAAAGGGATTTGTGATTACCCATGGGCATGAGGATCACATTGGAGCGCTGCCTTATGTTCTGAAAGAGATAAATGTTCCGGTGTATGCCACTAAGCTGACCATCGGACTGATTGAGAATAAGCTCCGGGAGCACAATCTGATTAATCATACCAAGCGGAAGGTTGTTCAGCATGGACAATCCATCAATCTGGGCTCCTTCCGGATTGAGTTTATTAAGACCAACCACAGTATTGTGGATGCTTCTGCTCTGGCAATCTATTCTCCGGCCGGCATTATTGTCCATACGGGAGACTTTAAGGTGGATTATACGCCAGTCTTTGGAGACGCCATTGATTTGCAGCGCTTTGGAGAGATTGGAAAGAAGGGCGTGTTGGCCCTTATGTGTGACAGCACCAATGCAGAACGCCCGGGCTTTACCATGTCAGAGCGGACAGTGGGGAAGGTGTTTGACAATATCATGTCGGATCACAGGAATTCCCGGATTATTATTGCTACCTTTGCTTCCAATGTGGATCGGGTGCAGCAGATCATCAATTCCGCTTACAAATATGGCAGGAAGGTAGTGGTGGAAGGCCGCAGCATGATCAATGTGATTAAGACGGCAGCAGAGCTGGGGTATCTGAATGTGCCGGATAAAACCCTGATCGACATTGAAATGATGAAGAACTATCCCGATGATCAGGTGGTATTGATTACCACAGGAAGTCAGGGAGAATCTATGGCTGCTCTGTCACGGATTGCTGCTAATATCCATAAAAAGGTGCAGATTAAGCCGGGCGATACGGTGATTTTCAGTTCCAAGGCCATTCCGGGAAATGAAAAGGCTGTGTCCAAGGTGATTAATGAGCTTTCTATGAAGGGCGCAGATGTAATCTTTCAGGATGCTCATGTATCCGGCCATGCATGTCAGGAGGAAATCAAGCTGATTTATTCACTGGTGCATCCTAAGTATGCTGTCCCTGTCCATGGGGAGTACCGCCATCTGAAAGCTCAGTCGGATTTGGCAAAGAATCTGGGCATTCCCAAGGAAAATATTTTCATCCTTTCCTCTGGTGACGTGCTGGAGCTGGGGGAAAACAGTGCACAGGTGGTGGATCACGTGCATACGGGAGCTATTTTGGTAGACGGCCTCGGAGTAGGAGATGTAGGAAATATTGTTTTAAGGGATAGACAGCATCTGGCCGAGGATGGTATTATGATTGTAGTAATGACCCTGGAAAAGTACAGCAATCAATTGCTGGCCGGCCCTGATATTGTATCCAGGGGCTTTGTCTATGTAAGAGAGTCTGAGGATCTGATGGAGGAAGCTAGAGCTGTGGTGAATGATGCAGTGAATGACTGTCTTGACAGGGGAATTTCTGACTGGGGAAAATTGAAGAATGTCATTAAGGATTCCTTAAGTGATTTCATCTGGAAAAGGACAAAACGAAATCCTATGATTCTTCCTATTATCATGGAAGTGTAAGGTTATGAGATGGATATGCCTCATAGAATATTTTGCTGAGAGCGGTATCAGATAGATGCAGGAGACGGAAGATGAACATTAAACGAGCAGCATTAACAGTCTTATCAATTGCTTTAAAAATTGTAGTCATAGCAGTGGTGATATTGGGAATTATCCGGCTGGGCGGCATGGCCTTTGACTATGGACATTCCGTATTCCAGGAGGAGGCAGTGGATGAAGAGCCGGGAAGAAGCATTACGATAACCATAGAGGATGGCTCTGCTATTTCTGATATTGCAAAGCTTATGGAAGATAAGGGTCTGGTAAATGACTGGAAGCTGTTTTATATTCAGGTAAAGGTGTCCAAGTATGCAAAGAAGCTGGAGGCTGGTACCTATACCCTTACTACTGCTATGAAGCCCAGGGAGATGATGGCAGTGATGGCCGGAGAGGATCCGGAAGAGGAAGAGTAAGTGATTGTTGATGAGAGAATGACTGCCTATATCAATTCACTGGATATGGGCAATACCAGGCTTTTGGATCAGATAGAGGAGGAAGCAAGAAGAGACTGTGTGCCGGTCATACGCCGGGAGATGCAGAGCTTTCTTAAGACTCTCCTGGCAGCAAAACAGCCCAGGGCTATTCTGGAGGTAGGAACAGCCGTAGGCTTTTCTGCTCTTTTACTGTGTGAATATGGACATCCAAAAGCACATATTACCACTATTGAAAAGTATGAAAAACGGATTCCTACAGCAAAGGAGAACTTTAAGAGGGCAGGAAGGGAAAAGCAGATTACTCTGTTGGAAGGTGATGCGGCAGAATATTTGCAGAAAATGACAGGGACCTTTGATTTCATCTTTATGGATGCGGCCAAAGGACAGTATATCCATTTCCTTCCGGACGTGCTGCGACTTTTGGCACCGGGAGGGCTTTTAGTGTCAGACAATGTGCTGCAGGATGGAGAACTGATTGAATCCCGGTTTGCTGTGGAGCGGCGGAACCGGACCATTCACAGCAGGATGCGGGAATATCTTTATGAATTGAAGCACAATCCGCAGCTGGTTACTTCCATTCTTCCTTTGGGGGACGGGGTGACCTTGAGTGTAAAACAATAATTTAAAACGGCAATATGCCCACAGTGCCATAGTGCTGGAAGTTCTTCCGGATAAGGGGTACGAAAGAGGATATTGCGGAACTGGAATAAAGTATGAAAAAACCGGAATTATTGATACCTGCCAGCAGTCTGGAGGTACTGAAAACGGCGGTGGTCTTTGGAGCGGATGCCGTATATATAGGCGGGGAAGCCTTTGGCCTTCGTGCGAAGGCTAAGAACTTTTCCCTGGAAGAGATGAAAGAGGGAATAGCTTTTGCCCATGAACGGGGAGCAAAGGTCTATGTGACAGCCAATATTTTGGCCCATAATCGGGATTTGGAAGGGATTCGGGCGTATTTTTCGGAGCTTCGGGAGGTGCATCCGGATGCTTTGATTATTGCGGATCCCGGTGTATTTATGCTGGCTAAGGAGATTTGCCCGGAGATTGAGCGGCATATTAGTACGCAGGCTAATAATACGAATTATCTGACCTGCCGTTTCTGGAAGGAGCAGGGAGCAAAGCGTGTGGTATCGGCAAGGGAGCTTTCCATGGAGGAGCTTCGAGAGCTTCGGGCAAATATTCCGGAAGATCTGGAGATTGAGACCTTTATCCATGGGGCTATGTGTATTTCCTATTCAGGGCGGTGCCTTTTGAGCAATTATTTCACAGGAAGGGATGCCAATCAGGGAGCATGTACACACCCATGCCGCTGGAAATATGCGGTGGTGGAGGAGACAAGACCGGGAGAATATTTTCCGGTATATGAAAATGAGCGGGGCTCTTACATTTTTAATTCAAAGGATCTCTGTATGATTGAGCATATTCCGGAGCTTTTGGAATCCGGGATTGACAGCTTTAAGATTGAAGGGCGGATGAAGACGGCCCTTTATGTGGCAACGGTGGCCAGAACCTACCGGAAGGCCATTGATGATTGTCTGGAATCCCAGGAGCTTTACCAAAGGAATATGAGCTGGTATCAGGAGCAGATTGCCGGCTGTACCTACCGGGAGTTTACCACGGGCTTCTTTTATGGGAAGCCGGATGAAAACAGCCAAATCTATGGAAGCAATACGTATGTGAAGGGATACACGTATCTGGGAATTGTGAATGGGCCGGATGAGCGGGGTTATTGTCAGATTGAACAGCGGAATAAGTTTTCTGTGGGAGACGAGATTGAGATTATGAAGCCGAACGGAAAAAATGTTCTTGTGAAGGTAGAGGAGCTTTTGGACGAGGAAGGGAATCCCATGAAAAGTGCGCCTCATCCGAAGCAGAAATTGTTTGTAAAGCTTAGCAAAGAAGCTGAAACTTATGATATTTTGCGTAAGAAGGAGGATGGGGTTATAACGTAGTATGAGCAGGTGTCCGGGATAACAGAACATGCAGGATGTGGTGCAAAAGGGCTTGTCAGCTATGTACACATGCATTTTTAGCTTGGCTTATTATTTGCAGATAAAAGTGGAAAGGCACTTCTTTGGAGGAATTATCATAAGATAATATAAATCCGCCAAAGAGGTGCCTTTTTGAAGACTTTTCCCCAACCACTACCGGCCAAAGAGGAGCAATATTATCTGCAGAAGCTGAAGGAGGGAGACCTTGAGGCACGTAATATCCTGGTGGAGCACAATCTTCGCCTGGTAGCCCATATTGTAAAGAAATATCAGGGCTCGGAGGAAGATGTGGAGGATTTGATTTCCATTGGTACCATCGGCCTGATAAAGGCCGTTACCACATTTGACAGCGGAAAAGGGCCTCGTCTTGCTACTTATGCGGCCCGCTGTGTGGAGAATGAACTTTTGATGTTTTTCCGGGCCAGAAAAAAGACAGCCAGGGAAACTTCCTATTATGAACCAATTGGTACGGATAAAGAAGGAAATGAGATTCATCTGCTGGATATTATTGAGAGCAATGAGAGAGATGCGTTTGCGCAGATTAGTTTGAAGGCGGACAGTAAGAAGCTGTATGAGCTTCTTGATCAAGTGCTGACGCCGAGGGAGCAAAAGGTTTTGATTATGAGATACGGTCTTTATAACGGAAAGGAATACACCCAACGGGAGATTGCCGGTCAGCTTGGAATTTCCCGTTCTTATATTAGCAGGATTGAGAAGAATGCTTTGGGGAAGTTGAGGGAGTATTTTTAGTGAGGGACGGACGGGAGCGAGCCAAAACCAGGACCGGACTTTTCCATATCCGTGTTCGGACGGTTCACGCACACGCTGTTTGCTCTGCACGGACATTGCCTTTATAAAAAGTTGGGTGCGATATTTTTTGAGGCATTGTCCGTTCATATGAAACAGCGTGTGCGTGAACAGCCGGACACTGGGATATTGGAAAAGTCCGGTCCTGGTTTTGGCTCGCTCCCTGACTTTGGGATGGCGGAAGAGAACGGCGGAATGGGTTAAAAAGTACTTGTTTTATTTTACGGTATATGGTAATCTGTTTATGTCTTATTATGATCAATCTCAATTCGAGGTTTATTTCCCGACAGGTAATAATATATTTGAGAGCTGGCCTTTAGAAGGGCGCAGTAGCGGAAGGGTTTGATATTTGGCATTGTGTTTTTTGAAAGGTTGCTATAATAGGAAAGGAGAAATGATGGGAAATAATTAAAAGATAAAGCGGATGCTTGAATGTGCCGGACTGCCTTCTCGTCCGGAGCGGCTTTACTTTGTGCCGGCATATTCATTTGGCTTGACAGCCGCTAAAATACATAAGACAATCTTCAGCTTTGGCAGTCGCCAAAGTTATTTCCTTAAAAATATAAAAGAAAACAGTATCCCATGAAAAGTGCGTAGACGATCCGTGTCTTGGACACAGAACATGGGAAATTTTGCAGAAAAAGGAGTGATAGAGCTTTTTATGTTTAGTAAAGTACAGTCAGCAGCCTTAAACGGACTGGATGCCTATCTGGTCCGTGTGGAGGCTGATATTAGTGATGGAATGCCTCAGCTTTTGATGGTGGGATATCTGTCATCGGAGGTGAGGGAGGCCGGGGATCGGGTGCGGACAGCCCTGCGCAATACGGGAATTGCACTCCCTCCTAAGCGGATTACCGTGAACCTGGCTCCGGCAGGGATTCGAAAGGCAGGCTCCCGGTTTGACCTTCCTGTTGCGGCGGCGATTTTGGCTTCTTTGGAGAAGATACCGAAAGAAAGCTTAAAGGATGTGATGCTGACCGGGGAATTGAGCTTAAGCGGTCAGGTGCTTCCGGTTCCGGGAATTCTGGCTTTGGCGGAGGCAGCCAGAGACAGCGGAATCCGGCGCTGCATTGTGCCGGATAAAAATGCTGCGGAGGGAGCGGTTTTGGATAATATGGAGATTATCGGCGTTTCCAGCCTTAGTCAGTTAATTGAAATCCTGCGCCACCCGGAGCGGGCAGTTCCGGAACAGGTGGATACGGACAGGCTTTTGAGAGAACAGGCATGCATCTGCGATGCTGATTTTGCGCAGATAAACGGGCAGTCGGTGACAAAGAGGGCTGCGGAGGTGGCGGCCGCAGGGATGCACAACTTGCTGCTGATTGGTCCGCCCGGCTCCGGAAAAACCATGATAGCAAAACGGATTCCGGGGATTTTGCCGCCTGTAAGCCTGGAGGAAGCTCTGGAGATGACCAAGATCTACAGCGTGGCCGGTCTCTTGCCGGAGCAGACCTCGCTGATGCTTGGAAGGCCATTTCGAGCGCCGCACCACACGGTTACGCCGGAAGCTCTGGCAGGAGGCGGCAGGATTCCTGCTCCCGGAGAGATCTCTTTAAGCTCCGGAGGCATTCTATTTTTAGACGAGTTTCCGGAATATAAAAGGAGTGCTTTGGAAATTCTAAGACAGCCTTTGGAGGAGCGCCGGATCTGTATCTCACGGACGGCTGGCACTTATGTTTTTCCGGCAAAATGTATGCTGGTGGCAGCTATGAATCCCTGTGCCTGCGGTTACTATCCGGATCGGAAGCGCTGTACCTGCACGGAGCAGGAGGTAAGCCATTATCTGGGAAAAATCAGCCGCCCTCTGCTGGATCGGATCGACATTTGCGCAGAGGTTCCGGCGATCTCCTATGAGGAACTCACCGAAAAGCAGCAGAATGAAAGCTCTCTTAAGATACGAAAACGGGTAGAGGCGGCTCATGGGATGCAGCAGGAACGCTACAGGGAGCTTTCCATCCATTTTAATGCGTATCTTAACGGAAATCAGGTGGAATATTACTGTCCTTTGGGTAAAAAAGAACAGAAGCTTTTAAAAAATGCATTTGGGAAACTAAACTTAAGCGCTCGGGCATATTATAAGATTATCAAGACAGCACGTACCATTGCCGATCTGGAGCAGGAAGAACGGATTCTGGAGCAGCATCTGCTGGAAGCCCTTCACTACCGCCTGCCGGATAAGAATTATTGGGGGAGGGAATTATGAGGATATCCATGGAGGCATACTGGCATTGGCTTACAAGCGGCCTTGTTGGGGAACCAGGGCTCTTTTGGCGGCTTGCGGAGCAATATGGGACGCCGGAGAGAATCTTTATGGCAAAGGAGGAGGAGCTTTTAATGAGATTTCCAAAAAATCAGAGGGCCATTGGAGGGTTATGCAGGAGAAGAAAGGAGTGGGACTTTGAAAAGGAAGGCGAGCTGCTTAAAAGGAAAGGAATCACTTTTATAAGCTGTGAAAACCCGTTATATCCTTGCCGTCTGAAAACAGTTGCCCACAAGCCCGGGGGCCTGTATGTGAGAGGGGAGCTGCCAAAGGATTCTGACCCTTCTGTGGCCATTGTGGGAGCAAGGGCCTGCAGCGCTTACGGGAGAAGTGCGGCTATGTGGTTCGGTCGGGAACTGGCAAAAGGAGGAGTGCAGGTGATCAGCGGAATGGCAGCGGGCATTGACGGCTGCAGCCATCAGGGGGCGCTGGAGGGAGGCGGGAAAACCTTTGGGATTCTGGGGGGAGGTGTGGATGTCTGTTATCCGGAATTTCACCGGGAATTGTATATGCGGCTGGAACAGCAGGGCGGCCTGTTATCAGAGAGTCCTCCGGGAATTCGGCCTATGCGTCATCTGTTTCCTCTGCGAAATCGAATTATCAGCGGTCTGGCGGATGTGGTACTTATAATAGAAGCAAAAGCAAAAAGCGGCTCTTTGATTACCGCAGATCTGGCTTTGGAACAGGGCAGGGACGTATATGCGGTTCCGGGGCGCTTAGAGGACTCCTTAAGCACCGGCTGCAACAATCTGATTCATCAGGGGGCGGGAATTGCGCTTTCTCCCGAACAGATTTTGGAAGAATTAGGAATTAATGGAAAATTAAAAAAACAGATTAAAAAACATGAAAAAAATGATCTTGAAATGGCAGAAAATATAGTGTATAGTTGTTTAGGTTTACAAGCCCAGGGTCCGGAGGAACTGTGCATACGGACAAAGCTTCCCCTGATAGAAGTTCTTCGCATACTGACCAGTTTAGAACTGAAGGGATATGCAAAAGAGGTTTATAAAAATAATTTTATTCGGGTATTGTAAAGGTAGTAAATGTAATAGAAGGAAGAGGAAGTATACATGGCAAAGAATCTGGTTATTGTAGAGTCACCGGCCAAGGTAAAGACAATCAAAAAATTTTTGGGAAGTAATTATGAGGTACTGGCTTCCCAGGGACATGTGCGGGATCTGCCGAAAAGTCAGCTTGGAATTGATGTGGAGCATGACTATGAGCCCAAGTATATAACCATTCGTGGAAAAGGCGATATTCTGGCAAAGCTTCGCAAGGAAGCGAAAAAGGCGGATAAGGTTTATCTGGCAACGGACCCTGACCGGGAGGGCGAAGCGATCTCCTGGCATTTGTCTAAGGCATTAAATCTGGATGAAAAGAAAATGTACCGGATTACTTTTAACGAGATTACAAAGACGGCGGTAAAGGAATCCCTGAAAAACGCAAGGGAGATTGACATGGATCTGGTAGACGCCCAGCAGGCACGGCGCATGCTGGACCGGATGGTAGGCTACCGCATCAGCCCCATTCTCTGGGCAAAGGTGAAACGCGGCTTAAGCGCCGGCCGCGTACAGTCGGTGGCTTTGCGGCTGGTTGCGGACCGGGAGGAAGAGATCAATGCCTTTATTCCGGAGGAGTATTGGACTTTGGAGGCGGAGCTTTTGCCGGAAGGCGTCAAGAAGCCTCTTAAGGCAAAATTCTACGGAACCAAGTCTAAAAAAATGGCCATTGGGTCCAAGGAGGAAATGGACAAAGTCTTATCCGAGCTTAAAGGCGTATCCTTCCAGGTGGCGGAGGTAAAGACGGGTGAGCGCACGAAGAAGGCCCCCCTTCCTTTTACTACCAGTACTTTGCAGCAGGAGGCATCTAAGGCATTGAATTTTTCAACTCAGAAGACCATGAGTCTGGCCCAGCAGCTTTACGAGGGGGTTGACATTAAGGGAAACGGAACGGTGGGAGTTATTACCTATCTGCGTACGGATTCCACCCGAATCTCCGAGGAAGCTCAGAAAAATGCCAGGGCCTATATTACGGAGCAGTATGGAGAAAACTATATTTCTGCCGGCAATTTGGCAAAAAAGAGCGGCAAAAAGATTCAGGATGCCCATGAAGGCATACGGCCCACGGATATCTCCCGTACTCCGGCTGCCTTGAAGGAATCTCTTACCCGGGATCAGTTCCGGCTGTATCAGCTGATTTGGAAACGGTTTATGGCCAGCCAGATGGCGGACGCCGTCTATGAGACCTCATCTGCAAAGATTGACGGAGGAGATTATCGCTTTACACTGTCAGCTTCCCGCCTGTCTTTTGACGGATTTATGTCCGTATATGTTCAGGAAGATGAGAAGGAAGAAAGCGGGCAGCTTTTAAAGGGGCTTTCCAAGGATATGACGCTGGAGCTGAAAGCCCTGGACAGCCAGCAGCATTTTACACAGCCGCCGGCACACTATACGGAAGCAGCGCTGGTAAAGACCATGGAGGAATTGGGAATCGGGCGTCCCAGTACTTATGCGCCTACCATTACGACTATTATAGCACGGCGCTATGTTTCCAGAGAGAATCGGAATCTGTATCTCACCGAGCTTGGCGAGGTGGTAAATCATATGATGAAGACAGCCTTCCCGACGATTGTGGAATCGGATTTTACTGCCAATATGGAAGGACTTCTGGATTGTGTGGAGGAAGGAACCGTCAACTGGAAGACTGTAGTGGAGAACTTTTATCCGGATCTGGAGGAAGCGGTTAAGACGGCGGAGAAGGAGCTTGAGGAAGTCAAGATTGAGGATGAAGTAACGGATGTGGTCTGTGATCTCTGCGGCCGCAATATGGTAATTAAATACGGTCCTCACGGGCGGTTCCTAGCCTGTCCCGGATTTCCGGATTGCCGGAACACAAAGCCCTATTTGGAGAAAATCGGGGTTTCCTGTCCAAAATGCGGTGCGGAGGTAGTTCTGCGCAAGACCAAGAAGGGACGGAAGTATTTTGGCTGTGAAAACAATCCGGACTGTGATTTTATGTCCTGGCAGAAGCCCTCAAAGGAGAAATGCCCCAAGTGCGGCAGCTATATGGTAGAAAAAGGGCATAATCTGGTGTGTGCCGGCGAAGGCTGCGGATATCGGGAGACGAGGGAAAGAAATAATGGAGAATAAGGGATAAAAGTTGCTATAGCTACCGTACCTGTCTGTTTTAAATAAGTGATTAAGTAGAAACTGTAAAAAAAAATTTCAAAATTTTGCAAAAAAATAATTGAAAAGTTTGACAACTTATGCTAGTATCACAGCATGATGTTCGGTTAGGCTTCTACAAAAGGAGGGGTGCGGGTGAGCGTACAATTATTAGATAAGACAAGAAAAATTAACAAATTACTTCACAATAACAATTCCAGTAAGGTTGTATTTAATGATATCTGCCAGGTTCTCACGGATATTTTGAAATCAAATATTCTGGTGCTCAGCAGAAAGGGAAAGGTTCTTGGAGTCAGTCGCTGTGAGGGTGTAGAGGAGATTCGGGAGTTGATTTCCGGAGAGGTGGGAGATCACATTGATGAGGCGCTGAATGAGCGGCTTCTGGGGATTCTCTCTACCAAGGAGAATGTGAATCTGCAGACGCTGGGCTTTGTGTCTGACAATGTACAGGATTATCAGGCGATCATCACACCCATTGATATTGCGGGAGAGCGGTTGGGAACACTTTTCTTATATAAGTACAGGGAACAGTATGATATTGATGATATTATCTTAAGTGAGTATGGCACTACGGTGGTTGGCCTGGAGATGATGCGTTCTGTGAATGAGGAGACGGAGGAAGAGAAGCGTAAGATTCAGATTGTGAAGTCTGCGATTGGTACGCTGTCTTTCTCGGAACTGGAGGCTATTACGCATATTTTTGCGGAGCTTAAGGGGAATGAAGGGATTCTGGTGGCCAGCAGGATTGCGGATAGCGTGGGGATTACACGGTCTGTGATTGTGAATGCGCTTCGGAAGTTTGAGAGTGCAGGGGTGATTGAGTCCCGGTCTTCGGGCATGAAGGGGACGTATATTAAAGTGGTGAATGATGTGGTGTTTGAGGAGTTGGAGAAGCTTAAAAAGGCTTGATGGAGGTACGAAGGCTGAATGGGGAGTGGGATTTCTGTTCAGCTTTTTTTGTGTGGGGACGGACGGTGCGCCGCAAAACAGGTCCGCAGACTTTTTCATATCCTGTGTTCGGACGGTTTGCGTACACGCCGCATGCTCTGAGCGGACATTACTTTGGACGTTTTTGAGGACTTTTGGGTATCTTGAGTAATGTTCGCCCAGATCATACAGCGTGTACGCAAACAGCCGGACACCTGATATCGAAAAAGTCTGCGGACCTGTTTTTCGGCACACCCTGTTTATGGGCGGAATGTGGAAGGTGAATAGTGAGGGTATTGATTTAAGTTGGAAAAGCTCATTTTTATGACGTTGAATTTAATCGTATTTTTTGTGTGTAAGGTGGTGGGGTTTGGGTGGTTTGGTTTGATTGGGGAGATGGTTGGGGTTTGATGAAAAAATAAAAAAAGAATAAATTTTTGAAAATGTGTTGACAAATAAAATTGAAAGCATTAATATAATATCCGTAAGTTAGCACTCGATGTTGGTGAGTGCTAATAATAAAAATGCATAGTATAAAGCTTAAGGAGGAATAGAAATGAAATTAGTACCATTGGGTGACAGAGTTGTACTGAAACAGTTTGAAGCGGAAGAGACTACGGCTTCCGGAATTATTTTGGCCAGCAAGTCTCAGGAGAAGCCACAGCAGGCGGAGGTTATCGCAGTAGGACCTGGCGGAATGGTTGACGGGAAAGAAGTGACCATGCATGTGAAAGAGGGCGATAAGGTTATCTATTCCAAGTATGCAGGCAATGAGGTTAAGCTTGGGGATGAAGAGTATATTATTGTAAAGCAGAATGATATTCTGGCAATTGTTGAATAGCAGCTTTATAGGGCAAAATGGCCTGCAGAGTTTATAGAGTAAAGGTTTTGACCTGACATTATAATATTTGAGTTTAAAAAGACTGGAGGAGTTTTAAAATGGCAAAGGAAATTAAGTACGGTGTGGAGGCTAGAACCGCACTGGAGGAAGGCGTTAATAAGCTGGCGAATACCGTAAGGGTGACTTTGGGACCTAAGGGAAGAAATGTAGTGCTTGACAAGCAGTACGGCGCTCCGCTGATTACCAATGACGGTGTTACCATTGCTAAGGAGATCGAGCTGGAGGATGCTTTTGAGAATATGGGCGCTCAGCTTGTAAAAGAGGTTGCTACTAAGACTAATGATGTGGCCGGTGACGGTACCACGACTGCAACGGTTCTGGCACAGGCTATGATTCATGAGGGCATGAAGAACCTGGCAGCAGGCGCTAATCCCATTGTTCTTAGAAAGGGTATGAAGAAAGCTACGGATGCGGCAGTAGAGGCTATTGCAGGCATGAGCAGCAAGGTAAACGGCAAGCATCAGATTGCAAGAGTAGCGGCTGTTTCTTCCGGAGACGATGAAGTGGGAAATATGGTAGCGGATGCTATGGAGAAGGTTTCCAAGGATGGCGTTATCACCATCGAGGAATCCAAGACCATGAAGACAGAGCTGGATCTGGTAGAAGGTATGCAGTTTGACCGTGGATATATTTCCGCATATATGGCAACGGATATGGAGAAGATGGAGGCAAATCTTGATGATCCCTACATTCTGATCACAGATAAGAAGATTGCCAATATTCAGGAGATTCTGCCTCTTCTGGAGCAGATTGTACAGACCGGCCGCAAGCTTCTGATTATTGCAGAGGATATTGAGGGTGAGGCCCTGACTACCCTGGTAATGAATAAGCTGCGTGGAACCTTTACGGTAGTAGGCGTTAAGGCTCCGGGATACGGCGACAGAAGAAAAGAGATGCTTCGTGACATCGCAATTCTGACCGGCGGACAGGTGATTTCCGAGGAGCTGGGCCTTGAGCTTAAAGAAGCTACTCTGGATATGCTGGGAACTGCTAAGTCTGTTAAGGTACAGAAAGAGAATACCATCATTGCGGACGGCGCCGGAGATAAGGCTGAGATTGACCAGAGAATCGGACAGATTCGTGCGCAGATTGAGGAGACTACCTCTGACTTTGACCGTGAGAAGCTGCAGGAGAGACTTGCTAAGCTGGCCGGCGGTGTGGCAGTTATCCGTGTAGGCGCTGCAACTGAGACTGAGATGAAGGAAGCTAAGCTTCGTATGGAGGATGCCCTGGCAGCTACAAGAGCAGCCGTAGAGGAAGGTATCATTGCAGGCGGCGGTTCCGCATATATCCATGCTACCAAAGAGGTTGCAAAGCTGCTTGATTCTACTGAGGGCGATGAGAAAACCGGTGTAAAGGTTATCCTGAAGGCTCTGGAGTCTCCGCTGTTCCACATTGCGGCAAATGCAGGACTGGAGGGCGCAGTTATCATCAACAAGGTGAAAGAGTGCGATCCGGGTGTAGGCTTTGATGTTCTCCGTGAGGATTATGTGGATATGGTAAAAGAAGGTATTCTGGATCCGGCCAAGGTTACAAGAAGTGCCCTGCAGAATGCTACCAGTGTAGCTTCTACTTTCCTGACCACAGAGAGCTGTGTGGCAAATATCAAGGAGGAAACTCCCGCAATGCCCGCAGGCGGCGGAATGGGCGGCATGATGTAAGT
The DNA here is from genome assembly GCA_910574255.1 of Clostridia bacterium. GTDB lineage: Bacteria > Bacillota > Clostridia > Lachnospirales > Lachnospiraceae > Laedolimicola. The sequence goes on along the minus strand of CAJTAK010000007.1, from coordinate 199,650 downwards.
CAAGGTGCGATAAGATAAACTTAACTTTGTACCGTTGCTTGCAGGAATCCGATTGTTTAAACATGTAATTTTAAATATGGAAAGAGATGTTATCCTTAAAAAGGTAATGTCTCTTTCTTTTTTCAAATTTTATCCTCTGTGACGGGATTTTATAAATAGATGAGAAAATTTAGAAAATTATGATCCGTATTTTGTATGGAAGTGTAATGACAGACTATCAGAAGATGAAAGATGAAGTTGTTTTAGCAATTTAATCGAATAAAGCAGAAGTCCCCTAGAAAAAGACAAATGTACGCATAAAACATACATTTTCAAAAAGTATTTCCAGAGTTCTTTTTTTGCAGTTTTTTTGTCAGAAATTGTATTGACAACAAGTCCCCTTTTCGCTAAGATAGAAAATTAATAATAACTGATGTGTATCTTAATTAACGTGAGAGGAGAGAATGAAATGGGTAAAATTATTGGTGAGAGCATTACTTTTGACGATGTGCTGTTGGTGCCGTCCTACTCGGAAGTGATTCCCAATGAGGTTGATTTGTCAACCAATTTAACAAAGAATATGCGGCTGAACATTCCGATGATGAGCGCCAGCATGGATACGGTTACGGAGCACCGCATGGCCATTGCCATGGCAAGACAGGGCGGTATTGGTATTATTCATAAAAACATGTCTATCGAGGCACAGGCCGAAGAGGTAGACAAAGTAAAGCGTTCTGAAAATGGCGTTATCACAGACCCATTCTATCTTTCTCCTGAACATACCTTAGCGGAAGCCAATGAGCTGATGGGAAAGTTCCGGATTTCCGGCGTTCCCATTACCGAGGGCAGAAAGCTGGTTGGTATCATTACAAATCGAGACTTGAAATTCGAAACAGACTTCACCAAGAAAATCAAGGAATCCATGACCTCCGAGAATCTGATTACGGCAAAAGAGGGCATTACTCTGGAGGAAGCCAAAAAGGTTCTGGCAAAGGCAAGAAAAGAAAAGCTGCCCATTGTAGATGATGAGGGGAACTTAAAAGGCCTGATTACCATAAAGGATATTGAGAAGCAGATCAAGTATCCCATGTCTGCCAAGGACGAGAAAGGCCGTCTGCTTTGCGGAGCCGGCGTAGGGATTACCAGCAATGTGCTGGAGCGTGTGGATGCTCTGGTGAAAGCCCAGGTGGACGTGATTGTGCTGGATTCCTCCCACGGTCATTCCGCAAATGTAATCCGCTGTCTGAAAATGATCAAGGCAGCATATCCGGATCTCCCGGTAATTGCAGGAAATATTGCTACAGGACAGGCTGCCAGAGATTTGATTGAGGCAGGCGCCGATGCGGTTAAGGTTGGTATCGGACCAGGTTCTATCTGTACGACCCGTGTGGTATCCGGAATCGGTGTTCCCCAGGTGTCTGCGATTATGGACTGCTATGAGGTGGCGAAGGAATACGGCATTCCGGTGATTGCCGACGGCGGCATCAAGTATTCCGGCGACATTACCAAGTCTATTGCGGCAGGCGCCAATGTCTGCATGATGGGAAGTATCTTTGCGGGCTGTGACGAGGCTCCCGGCGAGTTCGAACTGTTCCAGGGCAGAAAGTATAAGGTTTACCGGGGCATGGGCTCTATCTCCGCCATGGAGAACGGAAGCAGGGATCGTTACTTCCAGGAGGGAGCAAAGAAGCTGGTTCCCGAGGGCGTGGAGGGCCGTGTGGCTTACAAGGGCACGGTGGAGGATACCATCTTCCAGCTTCTTGGAGGCCTGCGCTCCGGTATGGGCTTATGCGGAACGCCGAATATTGAGGCGCTGAAAGAGAACGGAAAGTTTATCAAGATTTCCGCCGCTTCTCTGAAAGAAAGCCATCCCCATGATATTCATATTACAAAAGAGGCGCCTAATTACAGTACGGATGCTTTATAAAATTTGGTGAAACTGACTTGTAATTATACAGTTGCACTTAACATAAAAGCAGATAAACAAAGGCCGACAGTAAAGGAAAAATGCTGTCGGCCCTTTTGAATTTTAAAATAGCTATTTTGAGATTATGAGCTTATTAGAAATACAATTATAAATATAGTAATAGGAATATACCAGATCATCTAAATTTATATAAATTATATTAAATCACAGAACAAATGATAGCTTTTCAGAATGAAATAGGATACAATAAGGATCGTATTTTATTTTTGAAGGCAACAAGCATGTCCACCTGACATATGGAAACAAATATGGTTGATTTGGCAGAAAAATAGTACAGTTTGGAAGAAACAGCGGAGTATCAATTTGCAAGTCAGGGGATACTGATATAATCTTAAAAGCCGCTGAGGTGATTGCGTTCCGTGATGTGATGAACTTGGTGTTAGCGATCATATTAAAACTGGAACGATAACATAGAAATAAGCGAAGAGCGAAAGATGTATATTAGCAATGCTTAGACTTAATATGAACTTATTAGTTTTACGAACACGTGTAACAAATTTGTTGTATGTTATTATAACATTTGCAGGAGGAGATTAATATGAGCGATATTATATTTACTCTCGGGGAATTATTCTGCGGTCCAGGCGGGCTTGCCTGGGGTGCGATGAATGCGGATGTCCCCGGAATGAAAATTATCCATGCATGGGCAAATGATTATGATGAAAGCACATGCCAGACATACACGCATAATATCTGCCCGGATAATCCCAATAGTGTATACTGCGAAGACGTACATATACTGGATCTTGCGAAGCTGGGAGACATAGACGCATTGGCTTTTGGCTTTCCGTGCAATGATTTTTCAGTTGTTGGAGAACAATTGGGATTTAAAGGAAAATTTGGACCACTATATAGTTACGGGATCAATGCATTGAATATGTATCACCCGAAATGGTTTTTAGCAGAGAACGTAGGCGGCATCAAATCGGCGAACGAAGGAACGGCGTTCAAACGCATTCTTGCTGATATGACAAATGCCGGATATAGACTTGTTCCTAATCTTTATCGTTTTGAAGAATATGGTATTCCACAGGCCCGGCATAGAATGATTATTATTGGTATTCGAAACGACTTGCCATATGAGTTTAAGGTGCCATCCCCTAACGGTTACGAACCGATGACTTGCCGTAGTGCGATTGAAATTCCTCCGATACCCGCAGATGCTCCAAATAATGAGCACACTAGGCAATCTCCGCAAGTTGTGGAACGCTTAAAATACATTAAACCAGGTCAAAATGCGTTCACGGCGGATCTCCCTCCGGAACTGCGGCTGAATGTGAAAGGTGCAAAAATTAGTCAGATTTACAAACGGCTTGATCCGAATAAACCTTCATATACGATTACTGGTTCAGGCGGCGGCGGCACACATGTATATCACTGGTCAGAAAATAGAGCGCTTACAAATAGAGAGCGTGCACGCCTGCAGACTTTTCCGGATGACTTTGTGTTTGAAGGGAGTAAGGAGGAGGTTCGTAAACAGATAGGCATGGCAGTTCCCGCACGCGGGGCAAAAATTATTTTTGAAGCAGTGTTGAAGACGTTTGCCGGAATTCCCTACGACAGTGTCGATGCAAGTATAAAGGAGTAAAAAGATGGTTCAAGAGATAAATGTTAATGAACTCAGTGATTCGGAGAAGCAAGCTCTCGTTTGTATGTATTATGCAAGACTGCCAAAGACAGATGCCCGTTATAAAAACAGAATGGACGATTGGTCCGTACTCGAAAAAAGATTCGGAATCAAGAAAACAACATATAAATATGCCAAGGATTCGTTTGATTATTATTTCCCGGATAATGGACGGAGAGGATGGAGTGACGAGCGTCCCTTGAGCAGACGTGGTGAGTCTTTTCAGGAAGTATATGACTCATATAAGGACTATCCGGTGGATGTATTAGAAAAAGCGACAGTAGAAATCATTGCTGAATGTAAACAAGAAGAGAACAGCTTTGTATCAATGAAGTGTGGTTTCCCGCAAACAGTTCACAACATCTTAAACGGCGAAAAAAACATAACAGTGGATGGTGTTTATACTTTAAAAGAAGAACTGACTAATGGAAAAAAGGTATTTGTTACTTTGGGCGGTGATGTTGGAAAATCCGAAGTGGACTGGAAACCGGGATTTAAGGGTGTTGCTCATGTTACTAAAGAACCTTATGATTTTGGTTACAATGGTAAAGGAAAATATTTTAAGTTTGATATAGAAATAGATTGCGTATTTAAGAAAGCATTCAAACGAGAGGATTTTTTAAATTATATAGATGCCTATGATGCACCATATATAGGGCCGGAGCTTTCACGAGACCCGTCACAGGCTCTTAGTACTCTTGATATAGTTAAGGCAGTTGCGGTCATAAGAGCCGTCTTAGATGAGTATCCCTATCTGCTTGAAAATTTTAAAAGAATATTTCCGCAGGATTTTATGGATAGGGTTCTTGGTGCCGTAACTGTTATGATACCGGCTTCTGTAAAATTTGGAGAAAATAAATCTGATGCCGTAAATTCAATTTATGAAGATATGGAAATGGAGGAAGATGCGCCTGAGGAGGAAGACATGGATTATAAACCTTACATAGAACCTGAATATTATACTGGCTGCAGTTGCAAAAACAGGGATACCGGAGAAGAATATGCACATAATCGAATTGTCTTCGGTGCACCAGGAACAGGAAAAAGTTATAGATTGAATTGTGAACGGGCGGACCTAATAGAAAATGGCGGCGGATATGAAAGAGTAACATTTCATCCAGATTATTCCTATGCACATTTTGTGGGAACGTATAAGCCGGTTCCTTCAAAAGCTGGGATATCTTATGAATTTGTGCCGGGTCCTTTTATGAGAACGTATGTAAGAGCCATAGAAAATGGGCGTTCAGAGAATAAAGAAGATGTTAAACCATATTTACTTCTTATAGAAGAAATTAATCGTGCAAATGTAGCTGCAGTATTCGGGGAGGTTTTTCAGCTTTTAGATCGCGATGAAAGAAATGTAAGCCAATATCCGGTAAAGCCGTCCGAGGATATTAAAGCGTACTTGGCGAAAGAACTGGGCGGACAATCAAGCGATTATGAAGAGCTGCGACTACCAGACAACATGTACATCTGGGCAACGATGAATAGTGCTGATCAGGGAGTATTTCCTATGGATACCGCCTTTAAACGACGGTGGGATTTTGCGTATATTGGAATAGATGATAATGACGAAGGCATTAGGGGAAAGACAGTCATTCTTGGGAGGAAAGTTGTTCAGAAAGTTGAATGGAATAAGCTGAGAAAAGCGATTAACAAATTCTTAGCCAAACAGAAAATAAATGAGGACAAACAACTTGGTCCGTATTTTATCTCTAAGAACATTGTTATTCCGCAAAATGGAGACGAAATCGACCGTAACAAATTTATTGAGACTTTTAAGAATAAGGTGATTATGTATCTCTTTGAAGATGCGGCCAGACAAAAGAGAGCATCTTTATTTGAGGGTTGTTTCCAGAAGAGCAGTCGTTATTCCGAAATCTGCCATGAGTTTGATGAAAAAGGTTTGGGAATTTTTAATCGTGATATCCAAATCGATACTAAGCCTGAGGATCTCCCGGCCGCAGGCATTTTGGAGGAGACGATAGAATGATTTCCAAGTATGTCCGGGAGCAGAAGAGGTATACACAGGAAGAGCTCTTAAACATATTTGAATGTGCAGAAGCGGATGTAATACTTCTAATCCGAAAACTCAAAGAATATGGGGTTTTGAAAGCAGTTAAGGCATCCGACCGTCAATGCGAGATGTCAGATCTCGTAGATGTGGATATTGAAGTCGCAGACGTTGAAATTGGTGAAAATGAATTCCTTTATGTTTTTACCTTTGTTGGTGTGATTGTTATTGCGGGGTGTGTGCTGAAATGCTATCCCAAATATCTTTTCAGTGCAGATGAGCCCAAAAAAGAACTGCAGCAGATTCTGAAAGTGCTTGAAAAGTATAATTCTAAAGAGCAGATTATCCGGATGCTGAATGACAGTAGTGAAAGCCAGACATTTAACCTGCTTGCCGTTCTCCTTTTCCTGCTGCAGGATTATTATGAAAATGGCACATATAACAACACCGAAGAGATTATTGAGAGCAATGGTTCCGGCGAAATATTGTGGGACAAGACAATCAATGAGACCTTTACACTACTCTTTCATAACCGGCCCTACTACATTGACCTGCAGACAAGAAGACGCATAAATGACGACTATGATTACTTCAAACGGCTGCACGAATGTATATTAACAAAAGCCGCCAGGGAACTGCGGTCTGCCGATCTTCTTGACATGTTCGGAATTGCAGAAGTAAATTTGTCAGACGAGAATCTGGATGATTTTGGGGATGAGGAATATATATTGTACCAGTTGGAAAAAGAACTCAATTCGCAGTTCTACACCCGTAAACAACAGGTACTCAAAACAATGTATGCTTATATAGCCCATAGCAGCAGTTTATATGATATTGACTGTCTTTCCATATATGGCACAAACAATTTCAACCTTGTATGGGAAGCAGTTTGCGCCGACATCCTTGATAACAAACTTGATGCCTGTCTGGGAACGCTGAAGTTGCCTATAGCATTGCAGCCGCAGTATAACAGCAGGAAGAGACTAATTGATTTGATAGAAAAACCGCTGTGGACGGCTGCAGGCAAAACTGCAAATGATACGCTGACTCCTGATTTGATTACTATAGAAAAAGTCGGGCGGGATTACTGGTTTATCGTTTTTGATGCAAAATACTATAATGCTTGTTTAGAACCGGAGGCTGCACCTAAGGGGCAGCCCGGAATAGAATCCATCACGAAGCAGTATCTATATCAACTGGCTTACCAGCAATTCATTGCTGACCATGCATTCTCGGCAGTGAAAAATTGCTTCATTATGCCAACGGAAAGTGAAACGGTTATTGACAAGGGAGAGGTATCATTGCAGATGCTGTCTGTTCTTGGCCTGCAGAATATTAAGGTTCGTTTTCTTCCGGCAGCACTTGCGTATGATTATTATATAAGCGGAAGAAAAATCAATATAGATGTTCTCAAATTGTAATTGAGTTTGAAGGAGATTAAATCAATGATTGATACTTTTGACATTATGGAGATAAATAAACGAGGTTTTTTGACGGAGGCGTTTGAGGAACCGGTATTATATGCGCCTGCCAGGACTGACTTGATAGCCGGACAATGTACCAAATTGGAAATCATTACTGCTTTCACAGACTGTGAACGCATATCAACGCATATGATAGGACTCTCCGAAGGAATGAGCAATAACCGTTTTGTGAAGCCGCTTTCAGTGGAAATTATTCTTGGTATGACAAAATCCAGTCTGTCAAAGAAAAAGCATGAAGATATATGCAGGCTGGTTCAACAAATCAATGAAAACAGTATGATGCCAAATCTGTCATGCAGATATATTTGTTCCGGATGCGAAGTTCATTCTAAAATATATTTATGGTCCAGACCGGATGAGCATATTGATTATGTTCCATCATTTGCTTATTGCGGTTCATTGAATTACACAATGAACGCTTTCTTTAAAAGGCGCGAATCGGTCTGCGTTTGTGATCCGGCAAATGCACTTTTTTATTATAGAGAATTATTAAAAGACACTATTGACTGTCTTTCTCCTGAGGTTCCCAATCAACTGAAAAATATTACAAATGGCATGAATGAAGATATTGAGGGACCAGATAATTCAGAACAAGAATATTTGAAATATGACGCCATGATGCCAACGGATAAACTAGAAGTTTCATTATTGAAATCGGATGGATCAGGTACAGGTTATGGGTCTGGCGTGAACTGGGGCATTCGTCCAAATGGAACTGCAAGAAATCTTAACCAGGCATATATACCATATAATAAGCTTGACAAAAAAGAAGGATTTTTTCCGGATAGAATTAATCCAGATGATGAGAACTGCCCAATGTTCAGGGTTATAACAAAAGATTATGGGGCGTTTCATATGAGGATGGCACAGGCCGGAAATAAAGGTTTGCATAGCGTTGAAAGTAATGCCATTATTGGTGAATGGATCCGGAAAAAAATCGGCGTTCCCTCTGGCGGATTTGTAACCAAACAAATGCTGGAACATTATGGAAAAACATATGTAACTTTTCGTAAATACCAAGATGGTGTTTATATCCTTGATTTTTGAGAGGACAGAAAATGGATGACTTAACCCCGGAACAACGCCGTAAAAATATGCAGCATATTCGTAGCAAGGATACAAAGATAGAGATTTCGCTTAGAAAGGCATTGTGGCACAAAGGTTACAGGTATCGCAAAAATTGTGACAAGCTTCCCGGTAAACCGGACATTGTGCTAACCAAGTATAAGATAGCCATCTTCTGTGATAGCGAGTTTTTTCATGGCAAAGATTGGGAAATATTAAAACCGCAGTTGGAACGAGGAAACAATCCTGAATATTGGGTAAAAAAAATTTCACGCAATATGGAAAGAGACAATGAGGTTAACAAAGCTCTTCTCTTTCGAGGCTGGACAGTTATACGTTTTTGGGGAAAGGATATTTTATCCAATTTGGATGAATGTGTTCGCATAATCGAAGAGGTAATTTTTGATTTATCGATATCCGAATATAGTGACGATTGAGCCTTTTGATTTGGATTACCTCATGTCAGAAAAATATCATATACCATCCGGTGAGCCAGCGTCCCATCTGGCATATGATATTTTTCTGACGCAGATATAGTCCGCCGTGCAAGCTCGACTGCAAAAGAAGCAGTCTCGCTTTGGGGCATTCGCCCTATGTCAGAAAAATATCAGATGCCATCCGGTGAGCCAGCTCCCCGTCTGGCATATGATATTTTTCTGACGCCCGGCTCATTTAAAAAAAAATTAATGATTTTTGTAGTAATTCCTAAGTCATATACGTTATTATATATGTAAAAGACAAGCAAAAGACGCGTATTTTGCAGGGGAGGGGGACCCTTAAGATGCTTTTATACTTATCCATGTTGGACACCCAGGAAGAAAAAGACAAGTTTACTTTAGTTTATGAGCAGTATCAGCAGTTCTGCTGGTATGTGGCATATCAGCTTCTTAGTGATGCCCATTTGGCAGAGGATGCGGTACAGGAGACTTTTCTTGCGCTGACCCGGCATCTTGATAAGATTGAGGACGTGGACAGTCCGAGGACGAAGAAGTTTTTGATGACTATCACAAAGAGCAAGGCCGTTGATATCTTAAGAAAGAACAAGGCTGAGACCTGTTCTTCGGAGGATTATGAGCCGGAGCTTGCGGATCCTTCTTCAGATCTTTTGGACCAGTATATTACAAAAGAAAATTATGATTACCTGATATCCTGTATCTTGGAGCTGGATGAAGCTTATCGAGTTGTGTTTGAGTATAAGTATCTTCATCAGATGTCGGACACGGAGATTGCCGGGCTTTTAGATATAACCCCCAAGCTGGCAAATGTGAGATTTTACCGGGCAAGAAAGAAGCTTCAGGAAATGCTGGAAAAGGAGGTGGCAGCCCGTGTCGGGAAACGATAAGAAAGAAAAAGCCCTGAATGAAAAGGAAGAGCTTTTAAAAGAGGCACTGGACGCCTGTATGGAGGAGCAGTTAAGCTTTATTCCCCCAGAGTGTGAGATTGTTCGTATGCATACTTTTTCCGAAGAATTTCAGGAATACATGGAGAAGCTTTTAAAGACCAAGGGCCGTTCCAAGCAACGGACAATGGCCAGTCATGAATTTATTTACAGCTTTAATAAAGTTGCGGCAAGCATCCTTGTTTTGCTGGTGATAGGAGGCCTTCTGGCAGGAGGAACCATGCTACTGTCAAGAAGCTCCAAGAGCAGTACCACAGATATGGCGTCATCTTCAGAGATGAACGAGTCGGCATCAGAAGAAGCTGCAGCGGCGCCGGAAGAGGAATACGGAGAGTATGAGGAGGCCGCTTCAGGAGCGGGTGGATCCCAGGAGGCGCCGGCGGGAGATGCAGGAGAAACCGGAGGGACAAGTGCGCAAAGAAGTGTGGAATTTATGGGCGGACGGATTTTTCTGGCGGATAATCAGAGGCTGCGGGAAAAGACTGAGACAGTAAAAACCCTTGTCAACAGTCCGGTTATAGCAAGGGATGCGGAAAGCATAAAGGTAACAATAGGCAATATGGATGAGCGCCTCATTTATTATTACGGCGCTATGGATCTGGAGGTTTTGATTGACGGCGCATGGTATCTGGTGCCTCCTAAGGAGGAACTGACCGAGGAGGAAGACAACCGTATAGTTCGTCTGGAACCGGGAATGGCTCAGGATGAAGAAATTTTTCTGGAAAACTATGAATGGGATTATGATGCGGAACAGTATCGTGTAGTTACCTATCTGGACGGAATGATACTCTGCTCTAAGTTCCGATTCGAAAACCCGGAGGAAGATCTGGAAGAAGCCCTGGAGCAGACCTGGGAATAAGGAACAAATCAATTAACAGGCACATGCACTTGTGACTAGGAATTGATTTAGATGAGGTGTGCTGATAAGATATTACGGAACTTCAAACAGTAATATCTTAACAGAGCACAAATCAATTAACAGGCACATGCACTTGTGACTGGGAATTGATTTAGATGAGGTGTGCTGATAAGATATTACGGAACTTCAAATGGAGGAAATATGAAAAAGAAGATAAGAAAACTTGCCTTAATAACGGCAGGTATACTGATTTTAAGCGGCTGCGGAGCCAAGTCTATGTCTGCGGAAACGGCAGCAGAAGCTCCGGCGATGTCGCAGGAAAGCTATGATACGGGATATTATAATGACATGTATGCAGACGCAGAAGCTCCGGCGGGAGAGGAAGAGTATGAATTTTCCACGGAGCAGGGAATGGAGGTATCTTCCACCACGGGCTTGGACAGTGTTGCCGCCACTTCTCAGAAGCTTATCAAAACCGTATCTATGTCCATGGAAACGAAAGAATTTGATACTCTTTTGGAGAGCATTCGTGGAAAAGTGGAAGAACTGGGCGGATACATAGAAAGCTCCGAGATTTCCGGAAGCAGCTATTACAGTGTGCAGGGCAACCGTTATGCCTGGCTGACACTTCGGATTCCAGCAGAGAAGCTGGACGGCTTTGTGACCATTGTCAGTGAGCTTGGCAATGTAACCAGCAAAAACGAATCCGTTGAGGATATCACCCTTCAGTATGTGGATGTGGAGAGCCACAAGCAGGCTCTGGAGACAGAGCAGGCCCGGCTTTTGGAGCTTCTCGAGAAAGCGGAATCCATGGAGGATATTATTGCCATTGAGAGCCGGCTTTCCCAGGTGCGCTATGAGCTTCAATCTTATGGCTCCACCTTAAGAACTTATGACAATCGGGTAAATTACAGTACCGTGTCCATAGATATCAGCGAAGTTGAGCGGGTGACGCCGGTGATAGAGGAGAGGACCTTCTTTGAGGAAATTCAATATCGCCTGTCCGACAACCTTTATGATATCGGCCGGGGAATGCGTAATTTTGCCATATGGTTTATCAGTTCCCTGCCTTATCTGGTTATTTGGGCCCTGATTATCATTGTACTTGTGTGCTTGGTGAGAAAATTTATCAGGAAGAAGCCTTTCTTTGGAAGAAAGAAAAAAGAGCAGATAAAAGAAAGAGATGCAAATCAGGAGCAGAATAAGAACCGGGAATAATATAAAATACAAAAAGCAGTTTCATGAACGAAATAACGTCAAAGACTCCATAGCAGCAATAGCTCTGGGGTCTTTGCGTTTTTACAGCAGGTGTCAAAGGGGGATGCCGGCATCATATCAGTCCGGTTCGCTGCCCTATAAATTAAAAAGTGACAAATGTCACGGAAAATTCATTACAAAATACAGGTGCGCAAAAAACGGAAATTATTTATGATTACTACTGTAACATATCAAAATAATTCAAGGGAGGATTTATAAATGAAGAAAAAAATTCTTAGTGCACTGTTATGTACCGCTATGCTTGCCGCAGTAGTAGCAGGATGCGGAAGCAAGTCTGAGCCGGCACCGGCAGAAGCGCCTGCAGAGGAAGCTCCGGCAGAAACTCCTGCGGAAGATGCAGGAAATGATGCAGAGGCACCGGCAGAAGGCGGCGGACGCGTGTTCGGCTACACCTGTATGGACGGAACTAACCCTTTCTTCGTAGCGCTTGAGGGAGCTATCCGTGAGGTAGTAGAGGCTCACGGTGATACACTGCTTTCCGTAGACCCGGGCAATGATTCCAATACCCAGATTGACCAGATTGAAGACCTGATTTCCAGAGGCGTTGAAATCATGTTCGTGAATCCGGTAGACGCAGACGGCATTATTCCGGCGCTGGATGCACTGAAGGAAGCAGACATTCCTATGTTCGGCTTTGATACCCAGGTTGGCGATATGAGCTATCTGGTATCCTATGCAGGCTCTGACAATTACAATGCAGGCTATGTATGCGGCGAGGACCTGGCAAAGAAGGTTCCCGAGGGCGGCGACATTCTGGTGCTTGATTCCCCGACCATGCAGTCTGTAACTGACAGAACTGACGGCTTTTTGAAGGCTATTGAGGATTCCGGTGTAACCTTTAATGTAGTAGGACAGCAGGATGCCCAGGGAAATCAGCAGGTGGCAAATGAGAAGGCTACTGACCTTCTGACTGCACATCCCGATGTGGTAGCTATCTTTGGCGGCAACGACCCCACAGCTCTTGGCGCATATGCAGCAGCAGACGCTGCCGGCGTAACTCCGCTCATTTACGGTGTGGATGGTTCTCCGGATGTTAAGAAGCTTCTGGAGGGTACGATACTGGAAGGTACCGGCGCTCAGTCTCCGATTACCATCGGCAAGACGATTGCTGAGACTGCTTACGAGTGGCTGGACGGCAAAGATGTAGAAGCCTTTATCCCCATTGAGACATTCCTGGTAACCGCAGATAATGTGGGAGATTACGGAACAGACGGATGGCAGTAAGCAAATGGCGGTAAGATGCACCTTATAGGCAGATGAGTTACTGATAGAACAGGAATAAGAGGGCTTTGGTCCATAGACGGAGCAAAGCCCTTTTGTCAGGCTGGTGCATCCTTGCATTTATTCTTGAGTAAATACAAGTGTTGTTTATTCCAAAATGAATGCAAGGATGTACCGGGATTTTTCAAGACAGGTGGTGGCGATGCGTGAGTGAACAGTATTTACTTGAAATGAAAGGGGTCCATAAATCCTTCCCCGGCGTCAAGGCCCTTAAGAATGTAGGTCTTCAGCTGAAGGCCGGAGAAGTACATGCGCTTTTGGGGGAGAACGGCGCCGGTAAATCCACTCTGATTAAGGTACTGGGTGGTATTTACCATGCAGAAGAGGGAGAGATCTATATAGACGGCCAGAAGGCAGCTATAGACGGTGTTGTGGCAGCTCGTGAGGCAGGTATTTCCATAGTACACCAGGAGCTTGTTCTGGTTCCGTATATGACCGTAGCCGAGAATATTTTCCTGGGCCGTGAGCCGGGAAACAAAATGAACATTAATCGTAAGCAGATGACAGAGGATGCCCAGAAGCTGATGGATACCTATGAGATGAACATCAATGCAGATACACTGGTGGAGCATCTGACAATTGCCCAGCAGCAGATGGTAGAGATTGTAAAAGCAATCTCCTTTAACTCAAAGATTCTGGTTATGGATGAGCCGACTTCCTCCATTTCAGACAAAGAAGTGGGCTTCTTATTTGATACAATGCGTGCTCTTACGAAAAGAGGCGTAGGCATTATCTATATTTCCCATAAGATGAGTGAGCTGGAAGAGATTTGCGACCGGGTGACCGTTATGCGTGACGGGGAAACCGTCGGCACCAAGGTGGTGAAGGAGACCACAAAGGACGATCTGATAGCCCTGATGGTCGGCAGAGAGCTTACCAATTACTATACACGGGATTATCTGGAGCCAGGTGAGGTAGTGCTTCGGTGCGAGCATATCTCGGATAAAAAGATGGCAAAAGATGCAAGCTTTGAACTTCACAAGGGAGAAATAATCGGATTTGCGGGACTTGTGGGAGCGGGAAGAAGCGAGACCATGAAGGCTGTTTTCGGGCTTGCGCCGAATATGTCCGGAGAGGTCTACGTGGATGGCCAGAAGGTACAGATCAAGTCTCCCGTAGATGCATTAAAATATGGAATTGCGCTGGTTCCCGAGAGCCGCAAGGAGGAGGGATTGTATAAAATACAGAGTGTACGGTTCAATTCTACTATTGAAGTCCTTTCCCAGTTTATCAAGAATCTGCGTGTGAATGGGAAAAAGGAAGATGAGATCACCCAGAAGTACATAGATATGATGGGAACAAAGACACCCAGCCAGGAACAGGTTATTGGGAATCTGTCAGGAGGAAACCAGCAAAAGGTTATGATCGGGCGCTGGCTTGCCACGTCTCCTAAGATTCTGATTCTGGATGAGCCTACCCGCGGCGTGGACGTAGGCGCCAAAGCGGAGATTTATGCCATTATGAATGAACTGGTAAAGCAGGGAATGTCAATTATTATGATTTCTTCCGAGCTTCCGGAGATTATCAATATGAGCGATCGGATCTACGTTATGAACGAGGGACGGGTGACTGGATGCCTTAACCATGAGGATGTTACCCAGGAAAAGATCATGCAGCTTGCGGCAAAGTAAGTGCAACGGTAACAGTACCTTTTAGTACCGCTGCGCAGCAACTTAAAACAGTAATATCCCTTACAGTGCGCAAATCGATTTACAGACGCATGCATTTGCGGCTGGAAATTGATTTAGGTTAAAGTGTACTGGGAGGGATATTACGGAACTGGAATAGGAGGAGAAGCTATGGCAGCCAGATTTAAGAATGGAGTTGTCAGATATTTCAAAGATAATATTGGTATTATTATTGCACTGTTGGTAATGTGTGTGTTTTTGGTTATTTTTCCCACTACAAGGACAACGTTTCTGACTCCCAAGAATGTGTTTAATATTCTTCGTCAGAATGCGTCAAACCTGTTTCTGGCCACAGGTATGACAATGGTCATTATCTTAGGCGGCATTGAGCTTTCAGTTGGTTCCGTGATTGCTCTTTCCGGTGTCGTGGCGGCCGGCTGCGTGATAAATTTCGGTCTTCCCGAGATCGTCGGTTTCCTTGCGGCTATTGGAGTGGGAGCCCTTGTGGGTATGTTTAACGGCTTTGTAATCTGCAAGACAGATATTCCGCCATTTATTGTGACGCTGGCATCTATGAATATAACAAAAGGAATTGCCCTGGTTCTCACAGGAGGTTCCCCCATCCGATGCATGACGGATGCATTCAAATTCCCGGGGGCGGGTTATGTAGGGCCGGTTCCCACACCGGTAATTCTGATGATTATTGTGTTTATCATTGCGGCGCTTATGATTAACCGCACCCGGCTCGGACGCCATATCTATGCGGTGGGCGGCAATGCACAGGCGGCAAGGTTTTCCGGAATCAATGTACAGAAGGTAAAGTTTATCGTCTACACCTACACAGGCATTATGTCAGGTATCGCAGGCGTGGTGGTTGCTTCCCGTCTGTATTCCGGCCAGCCTACAGCAGGTGACGGCGCAGAGATGGATGCTATTGCGGCAGTAGTAGTAGGCGGTACTTCTATGAGCGGCGGTTCCGGGCGGCTTGGCGGCACATTGATCGGAGTTCTGATTATCGGAGTTCTGAACAACGGCCTGAATCTGCTGGGCGTGGATTCCAACTGGCAGTATATTGTTAAGGGCCTTGTAATTCTTCTTGCAGTGTATGTAGATTTCATCCGAAACAAAAAAGCAGGAAGGTAAAAAGTACCAATATACACAATAAGTCTCTGCGGTCTTCGGACCAAGGAGGCTTTTGTGGTGGAGAAGAAGATGAAAAAAAGCACCATAAAGATGTGGTTCCCGCACTGCTGCTTTTTGAAGGGTTTTTGCGTAATCGGGTTTATGATTTGTCTTAGCATCTTGACAGGCTGTGGGATGTTGCGGGACAATAAGGAAGAACATGTTCCCCGGGTTTTCGGAGCCACCTATATGACCAGGAACAATCCGTATTTTGACGTACTCCATGAGGCTATTGAGGAAGGCGTATCCGGAAACGGAGATATTCTCATTTCCAGAGATCCGAGCCAGGACCAGGACAAACAGAACGCTCAGATAATGGAAATGATAGAGGAAGGGATTGAGGTACTCTTTCTGAACCCGGTGGACTGGGAGAGGGTGAAGCCTGCACTGGAGGCATGCCGGGAAGCCGGCGTTCTGGTTATCAATATTGACACAGTTGTTAAGGACAGAGAGTATGTGATCTCCGTCATTGAGACGGACAATTACCAGGCCGGCGTTCTGTGTGCTCAGGAGATGATGAAGCAGGTGGACAGCGCACGGATTGTGATTATTGATAATCCAATTCAGACCTCCATTACAAATCGTGTACAGGGTTTTCTGGACACGATTGAAGGAAATGAAAATTATCAGGTGGTATATACCCAGGCAGGGGCGGGAGAGTTTGAGGTGTCAGCGGATATGATAGCAGAATTCCTCAAAAAGGACATAGAATTCAATGTGGTTCTGGGCGGAAATGATCCAAGCGCATTAGGAGCGCTGGCGGCGCTGCAGCAGTATCACAGGGAAGACGGCGTCCTGATCTACGGAATTGACGGCTCTCCGGATTTTAAGGCAATGCTGGAGCTTGGGGTTGTGTCCGGAACCAGTGCCCAGAGCCCTAAGACCATTGGCGAAGTGGCTGTAAAAAAAGCTTATGACTATCTAAGCGGGATAGAAATAGAGCCTTACATCAGTATAGAGCCTTATATGATTACAAGGGAAAATCTGAGCGACTATGAAGTTAACGGATGGCAATAGTTTAACAGCAGGGCCTGGACAGCACATAGAAGGATATACTGTCCAGGGCTTGCGGAACTGGAATGGATGGGTATGATTGACAGGAAAGAACGCTTTGTAACACTGCTCCAGGGGGCAATGCTGATTTTGAATGTTTTATGCGTTGCCTTGATTTGTGTGCTTATTTATGTAACAACAGGAAAAATTCTTGCCAATTATGATGCACGGGAATTTTTGAATTCTATCTCAGCCTTTCCGGAAGACCCCAAGGCAAATCTAATCATCTGCATGGGCTTCATGGGAATCTTTATTGTAACGTTTCTGATGCGTCATTTTTGGAAGGAAATACCGAATAAATGGAATGTCGCTACGCTGATTCTTGATCTGATTGCGTGCAGTATTGTGATTTACCGGCTGAACTTTAACTATAAGGGACTGCTGCTTTTGGTGTTTGCCGGTGTCATTGCCTATGTAAAGGACGGCAAGATGAAGCTGGTATTTGTAGCCGTGGCCATTGCAGGATATCTGGTGGCGGATTATGAGCTGCTTTCTATCTATATGCGGCTGTATAATGTGTCGGATTATATTCAGTACTACTCTTATAATACACAGCAGTACTTATTCAGCATCTACAATATTCTTTTATCTTTGAATATTATATTGTTTATTGTATACTGTGTCTACGTTATCAATGTCCAGCGGGGAACCATAGAAGAGGTGAACCGTCTCTACCATGAATTACAGACAGCCAATGAGCAACTCCAGGAGTATGCCGACGTGACGGAGCATATGGCCCAGACAAAGGAGAGAAACCGCCTGGCCAGAGAGATCCATGACACTCTGGGGCATACGCTTACGGGCATTGTCACCGGACTGGATGCATGTCTGGCTTTGGTTGATGTGTCACCGGAACAGACAAGAAAACAGCTTGCTCTTTTGTCAAAGGTAGGAAGAGAGGGCATCCAGGATATCCGAAGATCCGTGAACGAGCTGAGGCCGGATTCCCTGGAGCGTTTAAGCCTTGAAGTAGCCATACGTAAGATGGTAACAGATATGAGTAAGGTGTCAGATGTCCGCATCCATTTTAAAACAGAGGAAAAGCATCTGAAATTCGATGAGGATGAAGAAAACGCCATCTATCGGGTCGTGCAGGAGAGCATCACCAATGCAGTCCGTCACGGGCAGGCAAAGGAGATCTGGATTACACTGGAGCGGATAGAGGGGGAGATGCTTCTTAAGATCCACGATAACGGAATTGGCTGTAAAGAGATGAAAAGCGGCTTCGGAACGAAGCATATTAAAGAAAGAATCGAAATGCTGCGGGGTACGGTTACCTTTGACGGACAGCACCAGGGATTTACCGTAACTGCGCACATACCGATTCGCTGGGGGGAGACTTATGATTAAGGTTTTGATTGCAGATGACCAGGAGCTGATCCGGCAGAGCCTTCAGATTGTGCTTGACAGCAAGGAAGGGCTTGAGGTAACTGACGTGGCGGCAGACGGACTGGAGGTTATCCAGTGCGTCCGGAAGCAGAAGCCCGATGTGGTGCTTATGGACATTCGGATGCCCAAGATGGACGGCGTTCAGTGTACAAAGATTATCAAAGAGAATTATCCTCAGATAAAAATTATCATTCTGACAACCTTTGATGATGATGAATATGTATACAATGCATTGAAATTCGGCGCCAGCGGTTATCTCTTAAAAGGCGTTTCCATGGAAGAGCTTGAGAATGCCATCCGGACAGTATACGGCGGCAGGGCAATGATCAATCCGGATATTGCCACAAAGGTACTGCGCCTGTTTTCCCGGATGGCCCAGGCGGACTATACGATCCCGGTGGGAAATAAGGGCGTGGAGGAACTGACAAAGACAGGGTGGAAAATCATTGTTCAGGTAGGGACCGGTGCAACCAATAAGGAGATTGCAGACACACTTAAACTGTCAGACGGAACCGTACGGAACTACTTAAGCACCATTTTGAATAAACTGGATCTCAGAGACCGGACCCAGCTGGCAATCTGGGCAGTACAGACCAATGCAGCAAAGCAAGTATTAGAGGATTGAGAAAAAGATGCAGAAAAGAAAGGTTTCCGGAAGGCTATGGGCGTCTATGGCAGCTGTTCTGTGTGTGATATTGCTGTTTTTTGCCCATTATGGGAAAAAGAAAGAGATTATTCTGGAATTCGGTATGTTTACAGGAAGCAACTGGGATGTGGCAACCGCAAACAGCTTTGTGATCATTGACAAAGCCATTGCCCGTTTTGAAAAGGAGCATCCAGGCGTCCGCATCCACTATTACAGCGGCGTTCTGAAAGAGGATTATTCAGAGTGGTTCTCACGTAAGCTTTTGGTGGACAAAGAGCCGGATGTATTTATGGTGATGGGAACAGACTTCAATCAGTTTTCCTCCCTGGGCGTGATGAAAAATCTGGATGAACTGATAGAACAGGATGCATCCTTTGACCCGGACAGGTATTTTTCCAGTGCTTTCTGTACAGGGCAGTATGGAGGCGTTCAGTATGCGCTTCCCTATGAGACAGTACCTACACTTATGTTTGTCAATAAGACGCTTCTTACAAAGGAAGGCATCTCGATGCCGGACCAGGACTGGACCTGGGAGGATCTCTTTGAGATTTGTGAGAAGGTAACAAAGGATACCAACGGGGACGGTGTTCCGGACCAGTTTGGAATCTTCAATTATGACTGGATGGATGCCGTCTGCTCCAACGGGGGAGAAATCTTTGATTCGGACGGAACACAGGGATATTTTACCGATGAGCGTCTGGTGGAATCTGTGAAATACATCCGTCAGCTGAACGAGCTGAATGAGGGACAGAAGGTGGTACAGGAGGATTTCAACAACGGCAATGTGGCATTTATGCCTCTGACATTTGCGGAGTACCGGACTTACAAAACTTATCCTTACAAAATCAAGCGTTATGCCAACTTTCAGTGGGACTGCATCACTATGCCTGCAGGCACCCAGGGAGATAATCTTTCCCAGGTGGAGACGCTGCTTATGGGGATCAGCGCCAGTACAGAGGAAGAGGCGCTGGCCTGGGAATTTCTGAAGCTTCTGACCTATGACGAGGAGCTGCAGACAGAGATTTTCCGCTATTCCCAGGGAGCCTCTGTGTTGAAGGCCGTCACCCAGTCCAGTGAGATGGAAAGTATTGTGCAGGAGGATATGGAAGTGGGCGATACCGTAATCAGCGGGAAGCTTTTGGGACGGGTCATTGAAGAGGGACACATTGAGCCTCAGTTCAAAAGATATGAACAGGCCCTGGCTTTGGCTGACAGCGAGATCAGCAATATTTTGGAAAATGACAAAACGGTGGACAGCAGTCTGAAAATTCTGCAAAGAACGATCAATAATTATCTAAGACAGTGAGTGCTGTTTGAATCCGGCCTTTTAAGATATGAGTGAAGGCCGGATTTTTTTGAAAAGAGTTAAAATTTCTGCAAAAAGAGTATTTTTGTGCTATTTACAAAAAAAAGTTAAAGATTCTGAAAAATTTTCCGCAAATCAATGGAGAATTTCTTGTCAAATCCCAACAAAACCTGCTATAATGAAAAATACGATTTTATAATTTCATAATAGGGGGATAATCGATATTTTGCAAATCGGAAAATTGCGGAAAGGATGGGAACTGAATGAAGAAATGGGACAAAAATATTCAGCATGACATTAAAGAGGGAATTCTTCAAGGTCAGGGAGTCCGAAAACTGGGGGAGGATATCTGCTTTACAGTAGCAGTACCAGATAAAAAAGCATGCAGCTTATTGCTTTATAAAAAAGGAAGAAAAGAAGCGGAAGCCGCCATTCCCATGGAGGGTACCGGACAATATGGAGATTTGCGTTCTCTGCTGGTAAAGGGTCTGCCGGCAGACAGATACGAATATAATTATGAGATTGACGGACAGGTTGTAACTGACCCTTACGCCTGCCGGATAGCAGGAAGAGAGAGCTTTGGAAAGGCCGTAAAGGAGGAGGAACTGAGGGGAAGAATCTGCCCCGGAGCCTTTGACTGGGAGGGGGACAGGCCCCTCCGCCTTCCCTGCGAGGAAGTGGTGGCATATGCGGCTCATGTGCGCGGCTTTACGAAGCACAGCACCTCTAAGGTAAAGGCAAAAGGGACCTTTGCGGGACTTAAGGAGAAGATCCCCTATCTGAAAGAGCTTGGAATCAATCAGCTCGAGCTGATGCCCGTATATGAATTCTCAGAGCTTGCCTCCATGGACAATCCGGAGCTTAAGAAATATGCACCTTTAGACGGAGGAGAGCCCCGGATCAATTACTGGGGATATTCCCCGAAGGCGTATTATTTTGCACCCAAGGCATCCTATGCAGCCTCGGACAATCCGGTGCAGGAGT
Source organism: Clostridia bacterium (assembly GCA_910574255.1). Lineage (GTDB taxonomy): Bacteria > Bacillota > Clostridia > Lachnospirales > Lachnospiraceae > Laedolimicola. Next base: position 178,489 of record CAJTAK010000007.1, on the reverse strand, counting down.
TAAAGGAGCTTATCAAAGAGCTTCATCGAAATGGGATAGAGCTTGTTCTGGAATTCTACTTTCCAAAAGGGACGAAGGCTTCTCTGGTTCTGAACTGTATCCGGTACTGGGTGGTGGAATATCACATCGACGGCGTACATATTAATCGGGACGGTGCGCCTGTGGAGGCGCTGGCCCAGGACCCGCTTTTAAGCCATACGAAGATTTTCAGCGAAAGTTTTGCCTTAGATGAGATCTATGAGGAAAAGGCAGTGCCGGCCTTTCGGAATCTGGCAGAATACAATGACGGTTTTATGCTGGATGGCAGACGCTTCCTAAAGGGAGATGAGGGACGGCTTACGGCATTTACCTGGCGCGCACGGCGCAGTCCTGCACGGCATGGAGTCATCAATTACATGGCAAACCACAATGGATTTACGCTGATGGATCTGGTGTCCTATGACGAGAAGCACAATGAGGCCAACGGAGAAGCTAACCGGGACGGCTCCAATGTCAATTACAGCTGGAACTGCGGAGAAGAAGGGCCCAGCCGGAAGAAGCGGCTTTTAAAGCTTCGCATGCAGCAGCTCCGCAATGCATTTGCCATCCTTTTGTTAAGTCAGGGAACGCCCCTTATTTATGCCGGCGACGAGAGAGGCAACTCACAGTCAGGCAATAACAATGCATGGTGCCAAGACAACGAGATCTCCTGGATTCCCTGGAAAACGGGGAAGACGGAGACAGGTCTTCTTGCGTATGTGAAGGGGCTTATTGCATTTCGCAAGGCTCATCCTGTATTCCGCCAGAGTCGGGAGCTTCAGATGACGGATTACCTTTCCTGCGGCTATCCGGATGTGTCCTACCATGGAAAGCAGGCCTGGTTCGCAGATTTTGAAAACTACAGCAGAAGTGTGGGCATTCTGTACGCAGGCAGCTATGTGGAAGCAGGAACGGAGGAAAAAGGGAAGGATGATTTCTTCTATGTGGCATATAATATGCATTGGATGCCCCATGAGTATGCTCTGCCGGGACTTCCGGAGGAAGCATTATGGAGGGTTGCTGTAGATACGGGCATAGAGGGAGCAGACAGTATTTACCAGGAAGGACAGGAACCAGTTTTAGAGGATCAGCGGATGATCACGGTGCCGGAGCGCACCATAATGGTGCTGATAGGAAAATAGGAAATGAAAGCTTGGAAGCATTTTTGTACCATCACCCGTCACAGGCTGTTGGTTATGAGATATTGTTTTAAAATCGGCCTTTACTGGCAGGGATTAACTCATGACCTGTCGAAGTATTCTCCTGCGGAATTTCTGCCCGGATGCAGATATTACCAGGGCTACCGCAGCCCCAACAATGCGGAGCGGGAGAACAAAGGCTATTCTTCCGCCTGGCTTCATCATAAAGGAAGGAATAAGCATCACTATGAGTACTGGATTGATTACAGTTTAAAGACGGGGAGGGAGCTGGCAGGCATGAAGATGCCGCCGAAGTATGTGGCGGAGATGATGATGGATCGGATTGCGGCTTCCCGTATTTACAAGGGAAAGGACTATGACAGGCATCAGCCCCTGGTTTATTATGAGCAGGGAAAGGAAGCTTATGTGATTCATGAGGAGACGAGAGAGCTTTTGGAATATCTGCTGCATATGCTGTCAGAACAGGGGGAGAAAATAACCCTGGCCTATATCCGACGAAACTTAACAGGAAAAAAAGAATATCCAAATTTAATGAAAAAAAGAGGAAATCAGAGACGGACGCAGAATTAATATAATAGAACCAGTTTAGTCAGTGTGAAGAAGTGGTTTTGCAGACGACACAGACGGAACATATGGAAAGGCTTTTGCCGGAAAGGAGAGGCTTATGACGATTCGGGAGAGTACAGAACAATGGGAAAGTGAGTATCTAAGCCCTTATGCAGCCTTAAGCAGAGCTTCCAGGGGAAGAGATGTGGAAGAAGCGCCCTGTGATATTCGCCCTATATATCAGAGGGACAGGGATCGGATCCTTCACTGCAAGTCCTTCCGCCGTCTAAAGCACAAGACCCAGGTGTTTTTGACCCCCAGAGGGGATCACTATCGAACGAGACTGACTCACACACTGGAGGTTTCCCAGACAGCCAGAACCGTAGCAAAGGCTCTGCGGCTTAACGAGGATTTGACGGAGGCCATTGCCCTGGGGCATGATCTGGGGCACACTCCTTTTGGCCACGCAGGGGAGAGGGCCCTGAATAAGCTGTGCACCAGAGGCTTTGCCCACTATGAACAGAGCGTCCGGGTGGTGGAACGGCTGGAAAAGCAGGGAAAAGGGCTGAATCTTACCTGGGAGGTCCGGGACGGGATCCGCAATCACAGAACAAGCGGCAATCCTGCTACGCTGGAAGGGCAGATTGTGCGCTTTGCAGATAAGATTGCCTATATCAATCACGATATTGATGATGCCATTCGTGCCGGAATCTTAGAGGAGACGGATATTCCAAGGGAATACCGGGAGATTCTCGGAGGTTCTACCAGGGAGCGTCTGAATACCCTGATTCATGACATTGTGATACATAATATTGACCGTCTTAAGACTCCCCCCGGAGAGCTTTGCGAGGAACAGCCTATGATCCGCATGTCTTTGGAGGTAGGGCAGGCCATGCAGGATCTGAGGACCTTTATGTTTAAGAATCTGTATACCAATCCCATAGCCAAGGGAGAAGAGACGAAGGCTCAGGAGCTTTTGGAGGCTCTGTTTTCTCATTACATGGGGCGTCCGGATACCATGTCTGAGGAATTTCTTGATATGCTTTACAAGGAGCAGGAGGAAAAGGAGATCGTTGTCTGTGATTATATCTCCGGTATGACAGATCAATATGCCATTTACAAGTTTAACGAGTATTTTATCCCTAAGGCATGGAGTCTTTAGTTTTGAAGGACTTGCCTTTGGACAAGCAGAACTAGAATAGGTGTTTTATGTATTATCCGGAAGACTTAATTGAGGAAATACGTTTAAAAAATGATATTGTGGATGTAATATCCGGCTATGTCCGCCTTAGGAAGCAGGGAGCCAGATATTTTGGGCTCTGTCCTTTCCACAGTGAAAAATCCCCTTCTTTTTCCGTGTCAGGAGACAGGCAGATGTATTATTGCTTTGGCTGCCACGCAGGGGGAACGGTATTTAACTTTTTGATGGAATATGAGAACTTTACATTTCCGGAGGCTGTGAAGCATCTGGCGGATCGTTGCGGCGTGGAACTGCCAGAGATGGAGTATTCTAAGGAGGCCAGGCAGCAGGCAGATTGGAAAAGCAGGCTTCTGGAGATACATAAGAAAGCAGCCAAGTTCTTTTACTACCAGTTAAAGCAGGAGGGCGGAAAGGATGCCTATGCCTATCTCAAGGGCCGGGCACTGTCCGATGATACCATCCGCCGCTTTGGACTTGGCTATTCCAGCAAGTGTAACGGGCAGCTTTACAAATATCTTAAGCAAGAGGGGTATTCGGACGAGCTGCTTAGGGATTCAGGGCTTATCACCATGGATGAGAGACGGGGTGCCTATGATAAGTTCTGGAACCGGGTGATGTTTCCCATTATGGATAGCAACAACCGTGTCATTGGCTTTGGAGGCCGGGTTATGGGCGATGGCAAGCCCAAGTATCTAAACTCTCCGGAGACGAAGATTTTTGACAAGAGCCGGAACCTCTACGGGCTTAATTTTGCCAGAAGCTCCCGAAAGCCGAATATGATAATCTGTGAGGGCTATATGGATGTGATTGCCCTTCATCAGTCAGGCTTCAATCAGGCGGTGGCTTCTCTGGGAACTGCTTTTACTGCTCAGCAGTCTCTTCTTTTAAAGAGATATACGCAAGAGGTTCTTCTAACTTATGACAGTGATGATGCAGGAACCAAGGCGGCCCTCAGAGCCATTCCCATTTTGAAGGAGGCAGGGCTTTTGGTTCGGGTTATCAATATGAAGCCCTATAAGGATCCGGATGAGTTTATCAAGGCTCTTGGGACGGAGGCTTTTCAGGAGCGGATCGACCAGGCAAAGAGCAGCTTCCTTTTTGAGATTGAGGTTCTGGAGCGGAACTACAATCTGAAGGATCCGGCAGGAAAGACGGCGTTTTTCGATCAGATGTCAAGGAAGCTGTTGGGCTTTTCGGATGAACTGGAGCGAAATAATTACATAGAGACTCTTTCGGAGCAGTATCATATCGGTTATGAGACTCTTCGGAAAAAAGTAAACCTGATGGGAATCACATTAGGCGGTGTGCAGCCGATAGAGCGGCCAAGAGATGTGTCTGTCCATAAAAAGGAAAAAGAGGATGGAAGCGATACCTCCCAGAAGCTTCTGCTTACCTGGATGATTTCCGATCCTGCTTATTTTCGGGAGATTCGCCGTTATGTGGAGCCGGAGGACTTTACGATTCCCCTTTACAGTCAGATAGCAAGTATGCTTTATGAACAGCAGGAAAAGGGAGAACTGAATCCGGCCCGGATTGTGGGAACCTTTGTGGACTCCCAGGAACAGCGGAAGGCGGCGGCTGTTTTTAACGCAGTGCTTAAGGTGGAGACAAAGGAGGAAATGGAGAAAGCTCTTCAGGAGACTGTTTACAAGGTATGCAAAAATGCTTTGGAAAAAAAGGCAAAAGAATTGGATCCTACAGATATGACAGGCCTGCAGCATTTGGTACAGCGCAGGCGTCAATTGGAGAAACTGCATATTTCTTTGGATTAAGGATAAAATACTAACAAGTTATGGAAGGATGGAACAACATGGAAGAAAACATGGTAAAGTTTGAGGACAAGCTAAAAGAGCTTCTGGCTATGGCGAAGAAAAAAAAGAATATTCTGGAATATCAGGAGATCAGTGACTTCTTCGGGGACATGGAACTGGATGCAGAACACTTTGAAAAGATTCTGGAATACCTGGAAGCCCATAATATTGACGTGCTTCGGATTACCAATGATGATGACGATGATGCGATCATCCTTTCGGAAGAAGATGACGTAGACGTTGAACAAATCGATCTTTCCGTACCGGACGGCGTAAGTATTGAGGATCCTGTCCGCATGTATTTAAAGGAGATAGGTAAGGTGCCTCTTTTAAGCGCAGAAGAAGAGATTGAGCTGGCAAAGCGGATGGAGTTGGGAGATGAAGAGTCCAAGAAACGCCTGGCAGAGGCGAATCTGCGTCTGGTAGTCAGCATTGCAAAGCGTTATGTGGGCCGCGGCATGCTTTTCCTGGATCTGATTCAGGAGGGAAATTTAGGGTTAATTAAAGCCGTAGAGAAGTTTGACTATCGTAAGGGCTATAAGTTCAGCACCTATGCTACCTGGTGGATTCGTCAGGCTATCACAAGAGCCATTGCGGATCAGGCCAGAACCATTCGGATTCCTGTGCACATGGTAGAGACCATCAATAAGCTGATCCGTGTATCCCGTCAGCTTTTGCAGGAACTGGGAAGAGAGCCTACCCCGGAGGAGATTGCGGAAGAGATGAAGCTTCCCGTGGAGCGGGTTCGGGAGATTCTGAAGATTTCTCAGGAGCCTGTGTCTTTGGAGACGCCTATCGGTGAGGAAGAGGACAGCCATCTGGGTGATTTTATTCAGGATGACAATGTTCCGGTTCCCTCTGACGCTGCGGCATTTACCTTGCTGAAGGAGCAGCTGGTGGAGGTTTTGAGTACTTTGACGGATCGGGAGCAGAAGGTGCTGCGCCTGCGCTTTGGCTTGGATGACGGACGGGCACGCACCCTGGAAGAAGTAGGAAAAGAGTTCAATGTAACAAGGGAGCGCATCCGGCAGATTGAGGCCAAGGCGCTTCGGAAGCTTCGTCATCCCAGCCGCAGCAGAAAATTGAAGGATTACCTGGATTAAGCTATGAATTTGTCAAAACGACTGGAACGATTGGCAGGAATGGTATCCACGGGAAACCGTCTTGTGGACGTGGGAACAGATCATGGATATGTTCCCATTTGTCTTTGTGAGAGAAAGCAGATTCCCTCTGCCATTGCCATGGATATTAATGAGGGCCCCCTTGAGAGAGCGAAAAGCCATATTGAGGAAGCAGGGCTTTTGCCATACATAGAAACAAGGCTTTCGGATGGCCTGACAGCGCTTCGAAAAGGGGAGGGAGATACCGTTCTCATTGCCGGAATGGGCGGCATCCTGATGGAGAAGATTCTCTGTGAAGGAAAGGAAGCTCTTTTGGCTGTTCGGGAACTGATATTGCAGCCTCAGTCTGATATTGCAGGTGTCCGCCGGTGGCTTGTGAGAAATGACTGGCTGATTACTTGTGAGGATATTGTATATGAGGATGGGAAGTATTATCCTATGATGAAAGCGGTGCAGGGGAAAGGGCAGTTCTACACAGTATCTGAGTACCGTTACGGGCGGGCGGATTTGCAGCAGTCACTTTCGGTTCTTGAGGAATTCTTAACAAGGCAGATCCAGGTGAATGAGAAGATTCTTACAGGGCTTCCCAAGGAGGGGAAAGAGCGAATTCTTGCCCGAGAGTATTCCATTCAGAGGGATATCCGAATCTTAAATGAAGCTTTGGCGGCTTGTATTCTGGAAAGGCAGGGAAGAAATTGATTTTCGGCTGAGGGTTATGAGAAGATGATGGGGAGAAGGAGGGGATTCTATGATAAAATGTCAGGATCTGATTGAGAAAATAGAAGAGCGGTATCCGAGAATCTATGCCTGCGATTGGGACAATGTGGGGCTGCTGGCCGGGGATCGGGAACAAAAGGTAGAAACAGTCTATATTGCTTTGGATGCTACGGATGCTGTGGTAGAGAAAGCTCTCAGCGCAGGAGCAGATCTTCTGCTGACTCATCATCCCATGATTTTCGGCAGCATCAAATCTGTGACTATGGATGATTATGTGGGAGAGCGGCTGATACGTCTGATTCGGGGAAATGTTTCTTACTATGCCATGCACACGAATTATGATGTGATGGGGATGGCAGAGCTTTCGGCGTCCTGTCTGGGTCTTTTGGATACCTTTGTGCTGGAAGAAGTTTTTGACGGGGAGGGGATTGGCCGGGTTGGGCAGCTGCCTGACTCTATGACCCTAAAGGAGTGTGCCGAGCTTGTGAAGATGCGTTTTCATCTGCCGAATGTAAAGGTTTTCGGGGATTTGAATAAGATAGTAAGGATAGCCGCCCTGTCTCCGGGGGCCGGAAAGAGTATGGCCAAGCCGGCGCTTATGTCGGGAGCGGATGTGCTGATTACAGGAGATATTGATCACCATACAGGAATTGACATGGAGGACTGCGGCATGGCGATGATTGATGCGGGCCACTATGGGATTGAGCATATTTTTATTGAGGATATGAAGGTATTTCTGGAAAATCATTTTCCGGAGCTTGTTATTCATACAGCGGCGATTAGCCAGCCTTTTACCGTGCTTTGAGAGGGATAAGGCTTTGGTATTGTTATTGTAAAAGTGCCTAAGTTTGTACTTTTGCAGGTATGTAATCATGCTTGTTGAAAGTGTTAGGATAAAAACCGGAATAGGAGGATGCGGAATGGATTACAAGGTAACGATTGACGGGAAGGTATATGAGTATCCGGAAGGAACCTCTTATCAGACCATTGCGAAGGAATGTCAGAAGGATTATTCCCATGATATTGTACTGGCCTCCGTGAATCATAAACTTCAGGAGCTGGGGAAAAAGCTTTCTTCTGATTGTGAGCTGAGCTTTCTGACTACGGGCAGCTTTATCGGCCAGCAGACTTATCGCAGAAGTATGACTCTGCTTTTGATGAAGGCAGTATACAAGGTGGTGGGCCATGATAAGATACACCGGGCGCAGGTTCAATACTCTCTTAGTAACGGCTATTATTGTACGCTGGAGGGGGATCTCCTTTTAAACGAGGAGCTTCTTGGACGGATTAAGGCAAAGATGCTGGAGTATGTGGATCGCAAGATGCCCATTGAGAAGCGGAATGTGAATACGGATGAGGCGCTTAACATTTTCCATGAGCACAAAATGTACGATAAGGAAAAGCTGTTCCGTTATCGCCGTGCCTCTCGTGTGAATATCTATTCTCTGGGAGACTTTGAGGATTATTACTATGGATATATGGTGCCGGATACCAGTTATCTGAAGTATTTTGAGCTGTACCCCTATGATGTGGGATTTGTGATTCAATTCCCCCTTCAGGCAGAGCCAAAGACTGTGCCTCCATTTAAACCGCAGCATAAGATTTTCCAGGTTATGAAGGAGTCCGTTTCCTGGGGAGATATGTTGGAGGTATCTACAGTGGGCGAGCTGAATGACTGTATTTCCAAGGGAGGAATGCAGGATTTGGTTATGGCCCAGGAGGCTTTGCAGGAACGCAAGATTGCGGAGATTGCAAGGAGGATTGCAGAGGATAAGAGCCGGAAGTTTATTATGATTGCAGGTCCCTCTTCCTCCGGAAAAACTACTTTTTCCCACCGGCTTTCCATACAGCTGAAGGCTGCTGGCTTACGTCCCCATCCCATTGCCGTGGACAATTACTTTGTGGAGCGGGAGCTGACGCCGAAGGATGAGGACGGCAGCTATAACTTTGAGTGTCTGGGCGCCGTAGATGTGGAGCTTTTGAACAAGCAGATGAGTGAGCTTCTTTCCGGCAAGACTGTGGAGATTCCTCACTTTAATTTTAAGGTGGGAAAGAAGGAATACAATGGGGATTATATGACCCTGGGGGATGAGGACATTTTGGTGCTGGAAGGAATTCACTGTCTCAATGATAAGCTTTCCTACAGCTTGCCCAGAGAGAGTAAGTTTAAGATCTATATCAGTGCTTTGACGCAGCTGAATGTAGACGAACATAACCGAATTCCCACCACGGATGGCCGCCTTATCCGCCGTATGGTACGGGATGCCCGGACACGTGGAGCGGGAGCGGCCCGGACGATTGGCATGTGGCCCTCGGTACGCCGGGGAGAGAATGAAAATATCTTCCCTTATCAGGAAGAAGCGGATGCCATGTTTAATTCCGCTCTTATCTATGAGCTGGCGGTGCTGAAGCAGTATGCGGAGCCTCTGTTATTCGGAATCGGACGGGATGAGCCGGAGTATCAGGAGGCTAAGCGGCTTTTGAAGTTCCTGGATTACTTTTTGGGCGTAGACAGCTCCTTTATTCCGGATAATTCACTGGTAAGGGAATTTATCGGAGGCGGATGCTTCCGGGTATAGGAGCTGCCGTCACGCAGTGATTAAAATAGGTAAAGTCGCAAAGGCACACAAGAGGAACTTTCATGAGTGTCCTTTGGAGTGAAAGTTTCTCTTATTACAGGTGTGCCGAAGCGGCTTTACCCTTTAGTGCCATCACATAGTGATTAAAATTAGGAGATAAAATGAGAACAGAATTGACAAGAGAGCAGGCTTTGGCTCTGCTCAGAAAATACAACAAGGAGCCCTTTCATATTCTTCATGGTTTGACTGTGGAGGGCGTGATGCGCTGGTATGCTAAGGAGCTGGGGTTTGGAGAGGAAGCGGATTTTTGGGGAATTGCCGGTCTTCTTCATGATATTGATTTTGAGCAGTATCCAGAGGAACACTGTAAGAAAGCGCCTGAACTATTGAAAGACGGCGGTGCAGAGGAGGAGATGATTCATGCGGTGTGTAGCCATGGCTATGGCCTTGTGACAGACGTAAAGCCGGAGCATGAGATGGAAAAGGTTCTCTTTGCTACAGATGAGCTGACGGGCCTTATTGGCGCGGCGGCAAGGATGCGCCCGTCTAAGAGTGTGATGGATATGGAGGTTTCCAGTCTTAAGAAGAAGTTCAAGGACAAACGTTTTGCGGCAGGCTGTTCCCGGGATGTGATACGTAATGGGGCTGAGGCCCTTGGCTGGGAGCTGGATAAGCTGTTTTCCATGACCATAGATGCCATGCGTTCCTGTGAGGAGCGTGTGGCGAAGGAGATGGGGACTGCTTAAGAGTAGAGAAATCATATTTAGAGGGCTGCCGTATCATTGGGCAGCCCTTTGCGGGTAATAGCTTTTCCTTACCTGCGAAAATTGCAAAAAATTTTTGGAATTAGTGTGAGATAAGCAGGGAGGTAACTAAGATGCGTATTTTATGTATCGGAGACAGCAATACTTGGGGATATAACCCAGAGAACGGACAGCGTCTGGAGAAAAGGTGGACAAGGCTTCTTAGGGAAATGCTGCCGGAGGATGAGATTATTGAGGAGGGACTATGCGGCCGCACTTTGATTTCCATGGATCGTGAAAAGCGGGAGCGGTGCGGGATAGACAGCCTGAATGTACTTCTCATGTCCCATATGCCGGTGGATCTTGTTCTTGTGATGCTGGGAACCAACGAATTAAAAACCGTATTCCATACAAATGCACGTTTTATTGCCCGAGGGGTGAGAGAATTTATTCGTACTATAAAGAATCCGTTTCTGTGGGAGAAAGCCTATATTCCCCGTGTACTTGTTATCTCTCCGATTCTGCTTCGGGATGATATTCGGGAGAGGGAAGAATTTTACGCCGGCTTTGATGAAAACAGCATCGAGCAATCCCGGCACATGGCAAAAGAGATAGAGAAGGTGTGCGGGACCTATGAAGTGGATTTTATGAATGCGGCGGATTATGCAAAGGCTTCCGGGATAGATGGAATCCATATGGATGAGGAAAATCACCGGGAGCTGGCAAAGGCTGTCTGTGAGAAGATAAACGAGCTGTACAAGGCATAAGGAGAAAAGACTTATGGAGCGATATGGCTGGAACTCTGCTGAACAGTGAAAAGCATGTTTCGGAGAATACAAGGGCAGCTAAGGAGCTGAGTGATGTTGTTGTGGCAGACAATGACCATGATGGCTGTGCGCAGGTAATTGAGGAATATCTTTTGAAATAAAAAAACATATGCTTTCGGCAATCTGCACAAGAATTCCCTGTCAAATTTGTTAGTATCGCATAATTGACAGGGGACTTTCTATTGTGTATTATAATATTAACATTTGTGAATGCGCATTCACAAGGAGAAAAGCCATGATTACAATGACAGAGATTGCCCGGCTGACAGGTGTTTCCCAACCGACAGTTTCACGGGTATTAAATGGAAACCAGGCAGTGAATCCGGAGGTACGGGAACGGGTGATGGCCTGTGCAAAGGCCCACGGATATCAGCCAAATGTAATGGCTCAAAGCCTGGCAGGAAGCAGGACCCATCTGATTGGAGTGATATTAACAGATATATCCAATGCATTTTTTGCAGACCTGGTAAAATATCTGGAGCAAGAGGCCAGAAAGAGCGGGTTCAGTCTGATACTTTTTAACACCAATTATGAGTTGCTTCATGAACAGGAATATTTAGAGGTGGTTCAGCGCTACCGTGTAGATGGGCTGATTGTAGTTCCGGTTCAGGAGAATGCCTCCAAGTGGAAGACGCATATTCATCATCTGAATATTCCCACTGTAGTGATTACAAGACGGGCGGAGGGATTGGATTCCGTTTATGTGGATCATCAGGAGGCCGGAGCGCAGGTAGGGCGCCACTTACATGAGGAAGGCTGTGAGAGCTACGTCTTTTTCGGAAATACGGTTGATCAGAAGTATCAGGGATTCGTGGAGATATTGGAGGAACAGGATTCCGCTTTTCGAGAGAAGCTTACGATAATTGCTATAAGGGATTCCAATGCCGTTGAAAGGGAGCTTCAAAAGCATTTTGAGCAGCATCCGGGCCGGACCGGAATTTTTGCTTATAACGACAGAAGGGCTTTGCAGATATTGGGTATTCTTAACAAGATGGGGATTGAGGTTCCGGGACGGGCAGGATTGGTAGGTTTTGACAATACGTATATGTGTGAATATCTTTACCCTCCCCTTTCCAGTGTGTCACAGCCTAACGAGGCTATGGCAGTGAAGGCAATGGAGCTGCTTCTGCACAAGATTCAGCAGCCGGAGGACATCCATGTGGAGAATTGGCCCATGCGGGCGGAATTGATTCCAAGGGAAAGCTCCCTTTTTCGGAAGAAATAGGGCTTGGGGAATCGAATTCAAAGAATAAGTGAAAGACAGATTGAGATAATACGAAGAGATATCTTCGGGAAAAAGGGCATTGTTTCAGAGACAGCCCTTTTCATATCATTATCATGAATGCGCATTCACGATAATGATATGAAACTTAAGGCAGGAACATGGCTATAGAGATTTTGGAATCATTTATCAGTTTCAGATAATTTTCAGGAGGATATGGAAAGTTTTATGAACGCACTACATCACTTATGGGAACAACTGCTTCAGGATGAGCTGGAGCGCTGTCAGACAACAAAGAAAAATGACCGTTGGCGGCCAAAGCTTCATATAGCGCCGCCCTTTGGGTGGCTTAACGATCCAAACGGTCTTTGTCAGCATCAGGGAACTTACCATGCGTTTTATCAGTTTTCCCCTTTCCAGGCAAAGGGAGGTCTGAAGTTCTGGGGGCATTGTACCAGTCAGGATCTGCTTCATTGGAAGTTTGAGGGAGCGCCCTTGACAGCGGATCAGCCGGAGGACTGCCATGGGGTTTACTCCGGATCGGCTCTCATAGAAGACGGGGAAATGTATCTGTATTATACGGGAAATGTAAAGGAAATGGGCGACCATGATTTTGTCAATACAGGCAGAAGATCCTATACCATGCTTGCGGTAAGCAGGGACGGAAGAACGATAGAATCCAAAGAAGCATTGATGGATCACAAGGATTATCCTTCCGACTTAACCCGTCATGTGCGGGATCCCAAGGTGTGGAAGCGGGAGGATACCTACTATATGGTTCAGGGTGCCAGAACAAAGGAGGATAAAGGCATTGTATTGCTTTTTTCCTCCGGGGATAAAAGACATTGGGAGTATCGAAAGCGTTTTGAAACAAAAGAAGCGTTCGGATATATGTGGGAATGTCCGGATATCTATGAACTGGATGGCCGGACCGTATTGAGCATTTCCCCCCAGGGTGTGGAGACGGAGGGGCTTAAATATGCCAATCTGTACCAGAGCGTGACATGCTTCCTTGATGGAGATTTTCGGGCGGAAGCGGCCATGGGAGAGTTTCGGGAGCTGGACGGAGGTTTTGATTTTTATGCACCCCAGACCTTTCTTGGGGATGATGGGCGGAGAATTCAGATTGCATGGATGGGCCTGCCGGATGTAGAGGAGTTCTATACCAATCGGACAGTGGAGGATGGCTGGCAGCATATGATGACTATTCCCAGAGAGCTGTCTGTGAAAAACGGCGTACTCTGCCAAAATCCGGTAAAAGAGTTGGCAGAATGGTGGAATTGCTCCAAGCCCTTACAGGGAAGCTTTGATGAAAATGTGGAATCCTGCTGTGAGCTTGAACTTCATACGGAGGGCGGAAATCTGGAAGTGGTTTTGGCGGATGGATTAAGACTTCGCTATAATAAGGAAGAAAAAATCTTCTGGATGGAATTTACCGATTCTCTGCTGGGGTCAGGCCGGAGGGTTCGGGGCCGGGAGATTGAGGAGCTTAAGGAGCTGCGGATACTGATAGATGTGTCTAGTGTGGAAGTATTCATTAATGAAGGAACGGATGTATTTACTACCCGGTTTTATCCTAAGACGGCTCTTTGCAGGGTGCGGATAAATGGAGAGGGCTGTCATGGGACTTACTATTTCCATTCTAATGAGCAGTAAGACGGCATAGGAAATTGGCTGCAGAACGGATGCAGAGTCACAATTGACACTCCATGCAGTTAATATAAAAAATGGCCCACAGGGTCTAAAAAGGAGAGGAGAACGTTATGGACTACAGAAAAGTAGCGGAAGAGATTTACGAGAAAGTCGGAAAAAAGGAAAACTTGATCTCTGCAGCTCACTGTGCTACCCGGCTTCGTCTGGTGCTTGCGGACAATGCCAAATGTGACGCCAAGGCAGTGGAGGAGATTGACGGCGTGAAAGGAGTATTCAGCGCTTCCGGCCAGCTTCAAATTATTCTTGGAACGGGAACTGTTAACAAGGTATACGATGAATTTCTGGCCGTATCCGGTCTGACCGCAGCCAGCAAGGAGGATGCCAAGGCCGCAGCGGCAGCCAAGCAGCCGTTTTACAAGCAGGCCATTAAGACCTTGGGAGATATTTTTGTTCCCATTATACCGGCTATTGTGGCAAGCGGTTTCCTGATGGGAATCATGGAAGCTCTGAACTTTATGGTAAATAATGGATTCCTGAATATTAATACCTCCGGTTCCATCTTTGTATTTGCCAATCTTTTTGCAAATACGGCCTATGTGTTCCTGCCGATTTTGATTGCCTACAGTGCGGCGAAGGTATTCGGGGGAAATCCCTATCTGGGTGCTGTTATCGGTATGCTGATGATTCATCCGGATCTGCAGAATGCCTGGACCGTGGCAACGGAGGGAGTTTTAAAGACACAGAAAGTATGGTTTGGCCTGTATGAAGTGGATCTGGTAGGGTATCAGGGCCACGTGATTCCGGTTATCATTGCGGTTTTCGTCATGTGCATGATTGAAAAGAAGCTGCATAAGATTGTTCCGGCCATGTTTGACCTTTTTGTAACACCGTTGGTGAGCGTATTTGTAACGGGCTATCTAACCTATTCTATCATCGGACCGGTGTTTGTAACCATTGAAAACGGAATCATCGGCGGCGTACAGCAGCTGATTTCCCTGCCAATGGGAATCGGAAGCTTTTTAATGGGCGGCCTATACTCCACAACCGTTGTGGCCGGTGTTCATCATATGTATACGGTTATTGATGTGGGGCAGCTGGGACTTTATGGAGTAACCTACTGGCTTCCTTTGGCATCTGCTGCCAATATTGCTCAGGGTGCAGCTACACTGGCAGTTGCCTTGAAGACAAAAAATCAGAGAACCAAATCTATGGCAGTTCCCTCTGCAATGTCCTGTTTCATGGGAATTACGGAGCCTGCAATCTTTGGTGTGAATCTGCGGTTTTTTAAGCCTTTTATCTGCGGAGCTGTGGGAGGTGCCTGCGGAGCTTTGTATGCATCTATCGTAGGGCTTGGAGCAACAGGTACAGGCGTAACGGGCATCTTCGGACTGCTGCTGTGTCTGCATGATCCCATCAACTATATTATTATGTTCCTGATTTCCGCAGGCGCGGCATTTGCGCTTACCTGGATGTTTGGATATAAGGATGCGGAAGAATCGCCTAAGGCAGAGGCAAAAAAGGAAGAGACAGTACCGGTCGTACAGATTGAGACAGAAGCCAATGGAGTTTATGCGCCGGTAGAGGGTCGGGTGATTCCTCATACGGAGATTGCTGACGCAACCTTTGCTTCCGGCGCTTTGGGGTCAGGTGTTGGAATTGTTCCTGCAAAGGGCGAAGTGGTAGCGCCTTTTGACGGAGAGATCGCAATGTTTTTTGATACCCGGCATGCCATTGGTCTTGTGAGCGAGAGCGGAACGGAGATTTTGATCCATGTGGGGATCAATACGGTAGAGCTTAACGGAAAGCATTTCCGTGCATTGAAAGAATCCGGCGCAAAGGTAAAGGCCGGGGAGCGCCTTTTGGAGTTTGATATGGATGCGATTAAGGCGGCCGGTTACGACATTACCACAGCAGTTTTGGTATCTGCGCCTGAACAGGTTGAGGTTGTAAAGACCGGGGATGTGAAAGAGCTGGAGAAGATTTTGGTGGTTGGGTAAAAGAAAGCATGTGCAAATAAAAGGAAATTTTCAAATGTCTGGGGATAGGCTGGGATATTTGATAAATTAAGTTAAGGTTAATAGTCTATAGCTAAATAAAGAGTTCACTCAAGCATAAAAAAGACAAAACTGGCAGTACGGAACTTCCGGTTTTGTCTTTTTTAATATTCTCTGTCAAGTACTTGCCAGATTCTTATTGGCCGTAGCCAGCATCAGCTTCAGCCTGTTCAGCTGATTCACTTCGCTGGCGCCGGGGTCATAATCAATAGCCACCACATTCGACTGGGGATACTTCCTTCGCAGCTCCTTAATAACCCCCTTGCCCACCACATGGTTCGGCAGGCATCCAAAGGGCTGGGTGCAGACGATATTCTGTACGCCGCTGTGGATCAGCTCCAGCATCTCTCCGGTCAGGAACCATCCCTCTCCGGTCTGATTTCCCAGAGACACAAACTTCGAGGCCATTTCCCCCATCTTATCAATATTGCCGGGAGGCACAAAATGAACACTCTTTTCAAATGCCTTTACCGCAGGCTTCCGAAGCCATTCCATAGCCTTAATTCCCAAGCGGCCCTTCCGGGCGGAGGAACGCTTCTTCCCAAGATATCTGGCTTTAAACTCCGTGTTTTTAAAACAGTAAAGCAGAAAATCCATCAGATCCGGCACCACGGCCTCTGCGCCCTCAGCTTCCAGAAGCTCCACAATATGATTGTTGGCGGAGGGTGAAAACTTCACAAGGATCTCCCCAACCACTCCCACACGGGGCTTTTTCAGATTCTCATAAATAGGAAGCTGGTCAAATTCCTTAATAATCCCCCGGCAGATCTTTACAAAGCGATGATGGGGGGTATGGCCGCCGGAAAGGAAGTCCTGACAGATCTTTTTCCATTTCTCGTGAAGCCGGTCTGCGGCGCCGGGAACTTTCTCATAGGGCCGCATCCGGTAGAGCACACGCAGGAAAATATCACCGAATACCAGTCCGTATAAGCCTTTCACAGCCAGACCGGGGGTAATCCGGAATCCGGGATTCTTCTCCAGCCCGCTTAAATTAATGGAAATCACAGGAATATCAGGATATCCGGCTTTCTCAAGAGCCCGGCGGATAAAACCGATATAATTCGTAGCCCGACAGCCACCGCCTGTCTGGGAGATAATGACAGCCAGCTTATCCGTATCGTATTTGCCTGAGAGAATGGCAGTCATAATCTGCCCCACAACCACCAGAGAGGGATAGCAGGCATCGTTATTTACATATTTAAGCCCCATATCAATGGCAGCCTTATCCGAATCCGGCAGAACCTCAAGCTTAAAGCCCGAAGCCCGGAAAGCGGGCTCAATGATGTCAAAATGAATGGGCGACATCTGAGGGCAGAGAATGGTATGGGTTTTCCGCATTTCCTCCGTAAATACAGCCCTGTCATAAGCAGAGGATACGATGGAACGGCAGACAGCTTTCTGTTCCCGCACCCGAAGAGCGGAGATAAGGGAACGGACACGGATTCTGGCAGCCCCCAGATTGTTAACCTCGTCAATCTTAAGACAGGTGTAGATCTTTCCGGAATTGCTTAAAATGTCATTTACCTGATCTGTAGTTACAGCATCCAGACCGCAGCCAAAGGAATTGAGCTGAATGAGATCCAGATCCTCCCTGGTCTTTACAAAGTTGGCTGCCGCATACAGGCGGGAATGGTACATCCACTGATCCGTAACCATCAGGGGACGCTCCACCCCGTAAAGGTGGCTGACGGAATCCTCCGTAAACACGGCAATGCCGTAGGAATTAATAAGCTCCGGAATGCCGTGGTTAATCTCCGGGTCAATGTGATAGGGCCGTCCGGCCAAAACAATGCCCCGCCTGCCTGTCTCTTTTAGATAGGAGAGAGTTTCCTCGCCCTTTCGCATCATATCCTCTCTGGCATTCTCAAGCTCCTTCCATGCCTTTCGGACGGCGGAAGAGATCTCCCCAGCAGGAATATGGTATTTTCCCTCAAATTCCTCAATGAGCCGTTTTTCCAGAACGCCCGGATTTTCAAAGGAGAGGAAAGGATTGAAAAAGTCAATGGAACCGTCAAGGAGTTCGTCAATATTGTTCTTAATATTCTCCGCATAGGAGGTGACAATGGGGCAGTTATAATGATTGCCCGCATCGGGAAATTCATTACGTTCAAAAGGAATGCAGGGATAGAAAATAAACTTCACGCCCTTGCGGATCAGCCAGGTCACGTGACCGTGGGCAAGCTTGGCCGGATAGCACTCCGATTCGCTGGGAATGGATTCGATGCCCAGCTCATAAATCTTCCGGTTGGAAGCCGGAGAAAGCACCACCTGATACTTAAGCTCCGTAAAAAAGGTAAACCAGAAAGGATAATTCTCATAAAAATTCAGAACCCGGGGAATTCCCACATGTCCCCTTTTAGCCTCATCCGGAGTAAGGGGCGTATAGCCGAAGAGCCGCTGATTCTTGTACTCATAGAGATTGGGAATCTGCTCCTGGTTCCGGGTCTTCCCGATGCCCCGTTCGCAGCGGTTGCCGGAAATAAACTGGCGTCCCCCCGTAAAACGGTTGATGGTCAGGCGGCAGTTGTTGGTGCAGCCCCTGCACTTGGACATGGTGGTAGTAAAATCCAGTTGGTTGATCTGCTCGATAGAGAGCATGGTAGTATCCATGCCCTTTTCATAACGCTCTCTTGCAATCAGGGCAGCACCAAAGGCACCCATAATACCGGCAATATCAGGCCGAATCACTTCACAGCCGGCGATTTTTTCAAAGCTTCTAAGGACGGCGTCATTGTAGAACGTACCACCCTGAACCACAATATGCTTTCCCAGAGAGGAAGCGTCCGAAACCTTGATCACCTTAAATAAGGCATTTTTGATAACGGAATAAGCAAGGCCGGCGGAAATATCCGAAACCTGGGCGCCCTCCTTTTGGGCCTGCTTTACCTTGGAGTTCATAAATACGGTACACCGGGTTCCCAGATCAATGGGATGCTCCGCAAAAAGGGCTGCCTTTGCAAAATCCTCCACACTGTAATTGAGAGAATTGGCAAAGGTCTCAATAAAGGAGCCGCAGCCGGAGGAACAGGCTTCATTGAGCTGAACGCTGTCCACGGTGTGGTTCCGGATGCGGATGCATTTCATATCCTGACCGCCGATATCCAGAATACAGTCTACCTCCGGATCAAAAAATTCGGCAGCGTAGTAGTGGGCCACCGTCTCCACCTCTCCCTCATCCAGCATCAGGGCAGCCTTAATGAGAGCTTCCCCGTAGCCGGTAGAGCAGGAACGGGCAATCCGGGCATTCTTCGGAAGAAAGCGGTAAATATCACGAATGGCCCGGAGGGTAGTCTTAAGGGGACTGCCGTTATTATTACTGTAGAAAGAGTAAAGGAGGGAACCGTCCGCCGCCACCAGAGCAGCTTTGGTGGTAGTGCTTCCGGCATCAATGCCCAGGAAGCAGTCTCCTTCATAAGCCTGAAAATCACTCCGCATTACCTCATGGCGGCTGTGGCGCTCCTGAAACTTGCCGTATTCATAGGAGGATGTAAAGAGGGGCTCCATGCGCTCCACTTCAAAATCAATCTGAATATGAGCCTCCAGACGCTCTTTCAGCTCACTTAAGCGGACGGTCACGTCCGGCCTGCTGTTCCTTGCGGCTCCTATGGCGGCAAAGAGGTGGGAGTGCTTTGGCGCAATGGTGTGCTCCTCGTCCAATTTCAGCGTACGGATAAAGGCATTTTTAAGCTCGGACAGAAAGTGGAGAGGACCGCCCAGAAAAGCCACATGTCCCCGGATGGGCTTGCCGCAGGCCAGACCGCTGATGGTTTGGTTTACTACGGCCTGAAAAATAGAAGCTGACAAATCTTCCTTTGTAGCTCCCTCATTGATCAATGGCTGAATATCCGATTTTGCAAATACGCCGCAGCGGGCGGCGATGGTATACAGTGAATGGTAATTTTTGGCGTATTCGTTGAGACCCGAAGCGTCCGTCTGTAAGAGGGAAGCCATCTGGTCGATAAAGGAGCCTGTGCCGCCGGCACAGATGCCGTTCATACGCTGCTCAATATTTCCTCCCTGGAAATAAATGATCTTGGCGTCCTCTCCGCCCAGCTCAATGGCAACGTCCGTTTTTGGGGCCTCGGCCTCCAAAGCCTGAGCCACCGCAACCACTTCCTGAACAAAGGGAACATTGAGATGTCCTGCCAGGGTCAGTCCGCCGGAGCCGGTAATGGCAGGAGAGAGTGTCTGCTCTCCAAGCTGTGCTTCCGCCCGTCCAAGAAGCAGGGCCAGCGTCTCCTGAATATTGGCAAAATGCCGTTCATAGTCGGAAAACAGCAGATTGTGGTTGCTGTCTAAAATTGCGATTTTAACAGTCGTGGAACCAATGTCGATTCCCAGCATAGATGCAGTCAGATTGTTCATAAACCAATTTTTCTGCAGGATATGTACTGCAGCCTCCTTTTCTAAAAAGAGCGCTCCTGAAAACCTTCTTAATTTCGCCGGATATGTATTTGCAGAGATTCAAGAGAACTCAATCCCCGGTCAGAAGATTGCCTTTTAAGAAGCGCTTCTGCCCGGCGGACATATAATAAGAAAAACTACATGATGTTACATTATACGACAATTGAAAAATTAAGGCAAATAAAAAAATTATAAAATATTTTCTTAATTTTCGCCAGAAATGCCTATTTATTAGTTTTTATAAACAGAAATTGGAAAAGATGCATATAGTATCTTATAAAATAAGGAAAGATTTGAGGTAAACTTTTCTATGCGTGACTGCCATGGTTTTCTTCATGTTGTACAAAAAGGGGACACCCTTTATCTTTTAAGCCGCAGGTACCAGGTGCCTCTGTGGGCTGTCCTGAATGCCAATCCCTATGTGAATATCTACAATCTCCAGGTGGGAGATGAGATCTGCATTCCCCGCAGGGTGAGGCCGAAGGATGCGTGCTGTTCCGTCTGGGAACAGTGACATGCTTCACGAAATACGGATTCAAGGACGTCTTTCATGTCCGCAGCGAATATGCCGGACCTGGAGGACGTTTTTGCATAGAAGTGAAAAGTGCCGGATATGCTATTGTAATTGACAAATAATATCTGCTCACCTATAATAGACCAAAAGGATTGTGTGAAAGGAAGATGCAGTTTCATGAACTGGATTGATAAGCTGGAGAAGAAATTTGGACGGTATGCCATTCAGAATCTCATGTATTATATTATTATTCTGTATGCGGTAGGGTATGTGGTTCAGTTATTTGCGCCGGAGTTTTATGCTTCGTATCTGTCGCTGGATGTGACAGCGATTCTGCGGGGACAGATTTGGCGTTTGTTTACTTTTATGATTTATCCGCCCAGTTCCGGACTGTTTTGGTTTTTGATCAGTCTGTACCTTTATTATTCCATTGGAAAGACACTGGAATATCAGTGGGGAACCTTTCGGTTCAACCTGTACTTTGTTACGGGCGTGTTACTGCATATTGTAGGAGCTTTTGTTTCACAGTTCCTTTTCGGGGTAAATCTGGGACAGTATTTCGGAACTTATTGGCTGAACAATTCCCTGTTCCTTGCCTTTGCCGCCACCTATCCGAATATGCAGTTTATGCTGTTCTTTATTCTTCCTATTAAGGCCAAGACCCTGGGAATTATCTACGGCATTTATTTCGGTGTGGAGATTCTCGCAGGTTTTCTTGCGCAATATTTAACAATTAATATGATAGTTGGGCTTATGCAGATTGGAATTGTTGTACATCCTGCTTATAGTCTCATGGCTCTTCTGTCTTTGGGAAATTTTATTTTGTTCTTTTTGGGAATGCGGGATATGCACCGATATTCTCCCAAGGAGATTCGCCGCAGACAGACCTATGTAAGAAGTGTAAAAAAAGGAGAAAAGAGTGTCGGAACCCATAAATGCGCTATTTGCGGCCGGACAGAGAAGGACGGAGATCATCTGGAGTTCCGGTTCTGCTCCAAGTGCAATGGGAATTATGAATATTGTCAGGAGCATTTGTTCACTCATACCCATGTGAAATAGTCTTGAAAGAAGCCTGCCTGCAGGCTTCTTTTTTTGAAAATCTTCCTACACAACGTATGATGGTACTTGCGGGGAAAGAGTGTTATAGTTTTAACAAGTTAGAACTGGATGATCCGTGTGTGATTATGAGGATGCCTGACTGAGCACTGATTGAGAAGATGCGGAATGTAAAGTAGCAGTGTTTGGGAGTACTGTCCAAAGATTGCGGAATTTAAACAGGAGGTTAGAGATGAATACACCAGCGGAAATTGCACAAAATTATGTGGGAATCGGAAAGAAGAAGACGGAGCTGCCAATTGCAAAGATGTTTGTCCTTGGAATTCTGGCAGGCATGTTCATTGGATTTGGAGCCATTGGTTTTCAGATTGCAACGGCGACTATCGGCGGAAATCTTGGAAAGTTTGTAGGAGCATTTTTGTTCCCCACGGGATTGGCGCTTGTTCTGCTTGCAGGAAGTGAGCTGTTTACGGGGAACTGCCTTCTGGTGATTCCTTTATTGCAGAAAGAGGCTGCTGTCACAGGCGTGCTGAAGAATTGGCTTTTCGTATATCTCGGAAACTTTGTGGGAAGCACGATTCTGGCGTTTCTTTTGGTATATGGGCATACACCTTCAGCTATAGACGGTGCTTTTATGAATACCATTATGTCCGTAGCTGCGGCAAAGGTAGGAATCAGCGTGGGAGACGCCATATTCCGTGGAATTCTCTGCAATATTATGGTGTGTCTGGCTGTGTGGATGTCCTTTGCGGCAAAGACAGCAGGAGGCAAGATTGCGGCGCTGTATCTTCCTATTGTAGTGTTTGTCCTTGCGGGCTTTGAGCATAGTGTGGCAAATATGTATTATATTATGGCCGGTATTTTCTGCAATGGTGTTTATGGCGTGGGAGAAGCCAGTGTGAATGTGGGAAGCATGCTTGTGAATAATCTGCTTCCGGTTACCATCGGCAATATCATCGGCGGCGGCTTGGTGGGACTTACATATTGGTTCCTTTACCTGAAAGGGGCTAAGAAGCAGGCATAGGTTAAAAGGCAGTATGCAGGCTTTAGAGAACAATATAATCAAGGGGCTGTCATAGGTGTACTGGCAGTCCCTTGCATTCGTATTTTGAAAAACAAATCCAACTATTCCTGATTCGGCAGCAGTCAAAGCCTGCCTCAAAGGGGTTGCTTTATCAAGAGGAAAAGTGATAGAGTTTTTAGTAGAATAGAAAGAAGGTTAACAGAAAAATGAGAATTCAGGAAGCAAGAAAATTATTAAAAGAGAAGGGACTGGATGCGGTATTTATTGCATCTTCAGCCAACATTTGTTATCTAAGCGGATTTGTGGGCAGAGACAGCTATTTTTACCTGTCCGCCGGGAAACAGGTAATCCTTACAGACAGCCGCTACACTCTGCAGGCTCAGGAAGAGGGAAAAGGATGTCAGGTTCAAACCATCAGCAATGATCGGGGGTATGGAGTTTTGCTAAAGGAGCTTCTGGAGGAAGATAAAGTAAAGCAATTAGGCTTCGAAGACGGAGCCATGACCTGGCAGATGGTGAAAAAGCTTCAGGATGAAACAGAAACAGAAAAGATCTCCTGGATACCCATTGAGGAAGGATTTTCTCTTCTGCGTGCCGTAAAGGATGAAGGAGAGCTTAAAAAAATGGCCAGGGCAGAGCAAATAGGTGACGAAGCTTTTTCCTATATCCTGACACAGATAAAACCAGGGGTTACAGAGCTTGAAATAGCGGCAAAACTGGAATACTATATGAAAAGCCACGGCGCCGGGGAAAAAAGCTTTGATACCATTGTGGCATCCGGTTATCATTCTGCTATGCCGCATGCGGTTCCTTCAGAAAAAGTTCTGGAAAAGGGAGATTTTATTACTCTGGATTTTGGATGCAAATATCAAGGTTACTGCTCCGATATGACAAGAACCGTTGTTTTGGGAAAAGCCAGTGAGAAACAGAGAGAGGTATACCAAATTGTGCTGGAAGCTCAGAAAACAGCTCTTGGGTCTTTAAAAGCCGGAATGACAGGTGCAGAAGGCGATAAACTGGCAAGAGAAGTTATTGAAAAAGCTGGTTATGGTCAATATTTCGGCCATGGCTTAGGCCACAGTGTGGGTTTGGAGATACATGAAAAGCCGGCTCTGTCCCAAAAGGATAAAAGTGTACTGAAGCCCGGCATGATAGAAACTGTAGAGCCGGGAATCTACATTCCCGATTTTGGCGGTGTGCGTATTGAAGATATGGTAGTAATTACAGAGAATGGAGTTAAGAATTTAACCAGTTCACCAAAAGAATTGATTGAATTGTAGATACTTATGTAAATAGATGTTGGGAGGAGTCAGCTGCATTTAAATCCGAAAAAGAATATCCCCATAGAAAGTTTCAGGAGGCAATGGCTCATGAATTTCTATGGGGATGTTTTACTTCTACAAATTCAAAGGCAGTTCCAATTTCTCCAGCTTGTCCTGCAAAGAGCGGTGAAAGGAATCATTGGAATAGATCTGATTCTTAATCGCAAGCATCCGGGCATCCGTCTGGGCAATAATGTCCGCACACTCTTTTAATTCGGCGGAAACCATTTCCGGATTCTCCACATCTTGTTTGTACTTAAGCTGATGATCCACACTGGCCCAGAAGTCCATGGCGATGGTACGGATCTGTACCTCCACACGCATATTCTTTTTCTGCTCAGAGAAAAAGACCGGAATCTCTAAGATCAGATGCAGGCTGCGATAACCATTGGGCTTTGGACTTTGAATATAATCCTTTTTGCGGATAAGCCGTATGTCATCTTGCTGGAGAAGCATGTCCGCAATAGCATAAATATCGTCAATAAAAGAACAGATCACCCGGATTCCGGCCACATCATTCAGATTTTCTTCCACGGCCTCCACCGTAAATGGAGCCTCATATCGCTTCAGCTTCTGAATGATGCTCAGAGGGCGCTTAATACGGGAGGTAATATGCTTGATGGGATTGCGCTTATGGCGGATGCTCAGCTCATCATTCAAGACCTCCAGCTTGGTTCTGACTTCACGGATGGCACAATTGTACATCATCATCAGTTCCTGAAATTGGAAAGCCTGACTGGCAAAGTGCTGCGGTATCTCCGGAAGGCTTTCCTGTTCCGTAAAAGAAGTATGTGTTTCCCGTTCCATATCAATACTCCGACTTTTGTTTGTAATTGCTGCTTAATGGCGTGGATTGTCTTTTACCTGTGTGCAGGCCTTGAGGGCTTCCACTGTAACCTGACTGATAAGCCTGCCGGTGTAGTAGCTGACCAGAGGATCTACTGCATGCTTATCTACAATCCTGTATTTGGACGGAAGACCGCTTAGGGTCAAAGCGATGGTATCTGCTCTGCACCGGTCACAGGTGCATACCTCAAACTGCTTCATAAAATAGATGATCTTATCCTCAACCACTCGCTGCATAACATTCAGCATGACATAATCCGGTTCCGGCTCTGCAGGTGGTTCCGGTTCCGGTGTGAGCTCCAGAATCTCTTCTGCAGGTTTTTCCGGTGCCGATTGGGATGCGGCAGCTTCTGTGTCAGAGGCCGGAGTATCTGCCGGCTTCGGCGGTGCGGCAGCCGGAGTAACAGAAGGCGCTGCTTTTGACGCATCAGAAACCGGCGTATCCGTTGCTTCTGGAGCTGCAACAGCTGAAGCAATGGCAGATGCCGGTTCCGGCTCAGCAGCAGTAGCAGCAGCAGATGCTGCCGGCTCTGGCTCCGTGACGGGTGCCGAAGCGGAAGGGCTTGGTTCTTCTCCCAGCTCCTTTAGTAACTCATCCCGAATCTGTTCGGCAATCGGATCATCCTCTTTGGAACCGTTATCAATGATCGATATATTAGAAGGAACCTCGTGGACGGGAGCAGACTGAACTTCTGCAGGAGCAGGCTCCGCTTTTTTCGGCTCTGTTTCGGCCGATTCTGTTTTTCCCGGCTCCTTAGCAGATTCCGGTTCCTTTTCTGCTTCGTCTCCGGTATCCTGTCCTGAAAGCAGATTTAATACATGTGCGGTCTTATTACTTTTGCGTGCCATGGAGAACCTCCTGTTGACTTATCTTGTATAGTACTTCCCGGACAAAGGCTTTATAATCAACAGCCGGATTGGAACGGGGAGCGTAGTCATAGATACTTTCCCCATGGGCCGGCGCTTCAGCCACCGTTACGCTTGGACGGATGGGAGTTTCAAATACAGTGCTGTTGATTTGCTGAGCAATGTTCTCTGCCATCTCCTTTACCTCTCTGGCAAGGATGGTGCGGCGGTTAAACTTTGTCAGCACAATCCCCAGAACATGAAGATGGGGATTTACAGAGTGCTGGACAGAATTGATGGTTTCCTTAATCTGAGCAACACCCACAATGCTCAGGATCTCTGCCACCATAGGAATGATTAAGTAGTCGGCGGCGGCGTAAGCGTTCACAGTCAGAATGTTCAGAGCCGGCGGCGTGTCAATAATAATGTAATCGTATCGATCCTCCACAGGCATCAGAAGGCGCTTTAACATCAGCTCCCGTCCGGGTTCATTAAATTCCAGTTCCGCACCGCTTAAGAGAATATTGGATGTAATAAGGTCACAGTAATCCGTATTCTGAATGGCGGCTTCGATGGGAACCTGATATTTGAAAACCTCATAAATGGTTTTTGAATCCTCGATATCCAGGCCAAGACTGAATCCGAAGTTGCCCTGGGGATCCAGATCAATGCCAAGTACTTTTTTGCCCTCGCTGGTAAGTCCGGCTGCCAAAGCACTTGAAGTAGTGGTCTTTCCCACACCACCCTTCTGGTTGGTAAGTGCAATGATTGTAGCCAAAATGAATTCCTCCGTTTCTAAAAATTTCAATTAAGTATTAACTAAAGTATACTATATGCCGATAAATAAGTACAGAGTAATTTCGAAATTGTGTCAAAATCAGCTTCTGGCTTTAGCATAGAAGTATAGGTTCGGAGCAATTTTGTGACGTGATTAGAGAGAAAAAAGAGATAAAAGGAGTGGTTAATATGGCTAGTATCGGTGGTCTTAGTACATCTACAAGCAGTTCTCTTTCAAGCTTAAGAGGTTATGGAGGACTTGCCAGCGGCTTGGATAGAGATGAATTGATTTCGGGAATGACTTCGGGAACACAGTCGAAGATCGACAAGCAGCAGCAGGCGAAGACAAAGCTGGAATGGCAGCAGGAGGCTTATCGGCAGATTAGTGACAAGATGATTGGCTTTGCTGAGAAGTATACTTCAAGTATGTCCTCCAGCACCAATCTGTTCAGCGATTCCCTGTGGAGTGCGGCCAGTACCAGTGTAATAGGAGCGAACAGTAAGTATATTGGCGTGAGCGGATCTTCAAAAGCCGCAGCGGGTCTTAGTATTCTGGGTGTAATGCAGATGGCAAAGAATACAACTATGACCATGAAGTCAACAGTATCCGATCGGAATGTGTCTACAGGCGCTATCAGTACCGGTTGGGAGAATGTAAGTCAGATAGGAGGCAAAAGTCTTTCATTTAAGGTGGGAGATACAACTTATAGTATAACGCTTCCCTATGGAGACGGAAACCAGTATAACAATGCGCAAGATGTTGCGGATGCAATCAATGCGGCTTTAAAGAAGCAGGATGTAACCTTTTCCACTAGCTCTACAAAGGAAAGAAAGCTTTCGGATTTTGTAAAAGCAGGTGTTGACGAGAACGGAAATCTTACTTTACAGCAGGGTGACAAGACAGAAGGCAATACTGTGCAGCTGATTGGCGGCACTGCTTTGGAAAACCTCGGCTTTAAAGCAGCATTGGATGATGCAAAGAAAGATAAAAAATCCGGGGTTACTCTTGGCACTGAGGCATTGGAGAGTAAAGGACTTAAACTTTATGAACAGCAGTCCTTTGCACAGCGCATGGGCGGGAAGAGCCTGACCTTCAACTACAACGGAACTTCCAAGACGATTGATCTTCCGTCGGCAGGCGAGTTTTATCAGTATGCATCCGGAAAAGCAATTGTAGATAAAGAGGGATACCTGATTGACGAGGATGGCTATCGTTTTGATAAGGATGGTCAGCGGGTTAATAAGAATGGTAATCTGATAGATGAAAACGGCAAAGAGATCAAGGATGAAAACGGCAATTCCATCAAAGGCGGCGAAGCAATAAAATTCGGCAAAGTTGATCAAGACGGCAATGTCCTTGATGAGAAGGGGAAGGTTGTAAATGGAAAGGATGGCCAGCCTTTAGAGGTCCAGGAGCGTGGGGACCAGCTGGCGTATCTGGAAGAGGCGCTGCAGAAGAGCCTGGACGCAGCCTTCGGAAAAGGCAGAGTAAAGGCCGAGATTTCCACAGATGGCGTGACAAACGAAAAGAGCCTTACTTTCAAGACCACCACACCTGATGGTGAGCCGGATAATACCTCCATTCTATCCATTACCGGCGGAAGCACTTCCCTGATGGCAAGTCAGGGTGGTATGGGTATTGTGTCCGGGGAATCCAACCGGTTAAACTTGAATGCAAGTCTTAAGAACTCGGGCCTGGCAATTACTCCCACAGACAATGATAAGGTTCCGGCAGACGGCAAATATTCCTTGAATATTAATGGAAAGGAAATTAGCTTTACGGAAAATGATTCGATTTCCTCCATTATGGATAAGATCAACAACGCCAATGCAGGAGTGAAAATCTCTTATATGTCAATGGCGGACAAATTCGTGGTAGAGTCCACAGAGGATGGCGCAGGAGGGGAAATAAAGCTTTCCGGAAGCGGAGCATTTGTTCTTTTTGGTGAAGAGATTGATTCTGGGGATCCATCTAAAGCGGTAAACAGTGATATTACGCAAGGTCAGGATGCCATTGTAGCAGTAAAATATGCCGGCTCAGATGAAGTTGTAGAGATTCATAGAGGAAGCAACAGCTTCTCCATCGAAGGTCTGAATGTAACCGTAAAGGGAGAATTTGGTTATACAAAAGATGAAAGCGGCGATAAGAAGCTGACAAATGATATAAATGACGCTGTGACCTTCGATACCAACGTGAATGCAGACAAGATGGCAGCTGCTATTTCCGACATGGTCAAGGAGTATAATGAGATTATAGAACTTGTGAACTCTCAGGTAAGTACTCGTCCGGACAGCGACTATTTCCCGCTGACAGATGCTCAGAAGCAGGAGATGTCGGAGAGTGAGATTAAACTTTGGGAAGAAAAGGCAAAGGCCGGAATGCTGTTTGGTTCCAGTGAGCTTCGGGGCTTGTCTGATGATTTATGGTGGGTAATTTCTCCCAAGGATCAGCAGGCTATGGAGGCAATGGGAATTTCCGTATCCAGCAGCTGGCAGGATAACGGCAAGCTTACCTTTGATGAGAGCAAGTTCCGTGCGGCTGTAGAACAGGATCCGGATGCGGTAAGAGAAATGTTTACCAAATCAGACGGAATTGCCACAAATATGAAGAGTGTTATGAACAAGTATGTGAATACTTTAGGAGCAACAAAGGGTATTCTCATTGAGAAGGCGGGTTCCACGAAAGCGCCGACCAGCATACTAAACAATTCCCTGAAATCTGAGATTGATGATATTGACAAGATTCTGGAGAACCTAAAGACACGTCTGAAATCCGAGCAGGACCGATACATCAGCCAGTTTACACAGTTAGAGACGCTGATTTCCCAGATGAATTCTCAGAGCAGCTATTTAAGCGGACTGGGATTCTAATGGGGCGATCCATAGAAGAGCTGCCTTTGGGAAAGAAGGAAAGAAAGGATAAGAAGTGAAGCAGTGATGAATGCAAACGGTTATCAGCAGTATAAGACCCAGTCTGTGAATACCATGACAGCCAGTGAGATGTTGCTTTTGCTTTTTGACGAGCTGGTAAAAAGACTTACCAGAGCAGAGCTGGCATTGGAGGTAGAGGATGCGGAACTGTTTGAACAGTCCGTAAACCGTTCCAGAGAGATTGTACAGTATTTAAAGACGACTTTAGACAGACAATATCCTATTAGCAGAGAATTGAGCATCATGTATGATTTCTTTATCTATGAGCTGTCACGGATTAGTGCAGGCAGGAATCCCAAGGTGATTCAGGAGCTGAAGGAATTGGTAGAGGAGCTGAGGGAAGCTTTCCGGGAAGCAAGCAGAATGCTTAACAATTGAGGGGACAGAGCAAAATGGCAGATCAGGAATTGTGGACAGAACTTTTAAAACAGATGCACAGGCGGTATCAGGCAGTAGACGAAGTGTTTCGCCAGACAAAAGAGATTGCGGATGCCTTATCAAGGGACGACAGAATGGCAGCCCAGATGCTTTTGGGAATGCGTCAGGAGGAATTGGATCGTCTTACCGAGAGTAAGGAGAAGATATATCTGCTTCTGGAATGTGCCGACCAGCAGGAACGGACAGAGATTCTTAATCTGCTAGAAGGAAAGTGCGAGGCTTCTCTGGAAGCATCCTTTGAGGAAAAGAAGATAGGGGAGATAGGAGAAAATATCAGAAGAAACCTGGAAAAGATTGTGGCGCTGGATCGTATGATAAGCGTGAAGCTGGCGGGAAAGGATTCTTTTTACAAACAGCCGTGATAATTATTTTCGGGGAAAGAAAGGGCGATTCGGAAATTCGTCCTTTCTTTTTTTGCAGAAGTGTTGTAAAATTTTATAGGAAAGCAGGAAAGAGTGAGGAGATTCTATGGCCCAGATTGTGTTTGACCATGTAACCAAGATATTTGAGCCGGATGAACTGGTATTAGATGAGATATCCTTTCAGATTGAAAAGGGTGAATTTGTATTTTTAATCGGGAAAAGCGGCGTGGGAAAGTCAAGCATACTGAAGCTTTTGAGCAGGCAGGAGGAAGCAAGCAGCGGAAGGATCTTCGTGGAACAGAAGGATATCAGCCTTTTAAAAAGGAAGGAACTGCCTTATTTTCGGAGAAAGTTTGGAATTGTGCAGGCAGATATGCGTTGTCTTCGTGACAGGAATGTGTATGATAATCTCCTTCTTGTTAT
Organism: Clostridia bacterium; assembly: GCA_910574255.1. GTDB lineage: Bacteria > Bacillota > Clostridia > Lachnospirales > Lachnospiraceae > Laedolimicola. Next base: position 147,894 of record CAJTAK010000007.1, on the reverse strand, counting down.
GCGATCCTGCGGAGTTTCACATAGGGGAAGCAAAAGGCGGATTATGGAAGCATTGGGCAGAGTGGGTATGATCCACATGGCGGAGCGCTATCCACAGGAATTGTCCGTGGGGGAGGAAGCCCGGGTGCTTTTGGCCAGAGCCTTGCTGACAGAGCCGGAGATTCTTCTGGCAGATGAGCCCACAGCCAATCTGGATCCGGATTCAGCCTGGGATATGATGAATCTTATCAATGATGTGAACCATCAGGGAATTACTGTGATTGCCAGCAGCCATTCGGTAGAACTGGTGAATATTATGCATAAGCGTGTACTGACATTGGTGGAGGGCATGCTGGTTTCGGATGAAAAGAATGCAGGTTACAGTTCAAAGGCACTGGATATTTTCGAGGAACGCAGGGTACAGCAGCTCCGTGAGAAAAAAAAACAGAGAAAAAAATATGATTTTTGATTATTTTAGTTATTTATATTACTTTAGAACCGATATATAATATAGGAGTATCTAGTGATATGGATATTTTTCAAATATAGCTTCCATATTTTGGAGATAGATTTAGGAAGGGGGCAAAGGATATGTCAGTTGGAAGAATCAGTTCTTCAATGGTTAGCTACATGAACTATACATCTTCCATCAATCAGTTGCGGTTGCAGCAGGCACTGCAGAATTATCATTCGAATCGGCAGGCTGTTTCTCCGGTGCAGCGTGTTAACAGCTCCTACAAGGATTCCAGTTTGGATTTTTTGAAGAGTTACAATACGACTATGTCGGATCTGATGCAGTCAGCCAATACACTGAGGGAGTCGAATTCCTCCGGCGCGGCGAATGCTTTGAAGCTTGGGAGTTCCGACGAGACAGTTGCAATAGCGGAGGAGCGGTTTGGCGGTGTTCGTTCAGGACAGGAACTGACGCTTGATATAACTCAGGTGGCGAAGGCTCAGATGAATGAAAGCAAGGGTGTCAATGCTTTGGAGAAAGCATCCTCCGGCATGGATTTCAGCATTCGCTCTGAGAGTGCATCGGGGGGCGTGTCATATGCGTCGGTTAAGGTTGATGCCCGTAAGAGTAACGGGAGCCTGCGAACCAATCAGGAGATGCTGGAGGAAGCGGCCAGCCAGATTAATCGGGCAAAAAGCGGTGTCGAAGCCAGCGTTGAGATGAAGGACGGCAAAGCATCACTTCGAATAACAGGAAAAAATACAGGCGAGGGCAATACGTTTCAGGTTAATGGGAATACAGGAATTGCCGAAGGCTTGAGTGATACGGTGCAGGCGGCTCAGAATGCCAATTATTCCGTGACACAGAATGGCGTAAGCCGGAATTATGTATCTTCTGCCAATGAGGTTTCCTTAGATATGGGAAGGGTGAAAGCGTCCCTTATGAGTGAGGGTAAGGCAGTCATTTCGGCCCAGCAGGACAATGAAAAGATTGCATCTGCTGTCAGTGATTTGGTAAAGAGTTATAATAAAGCAGTGGAATTTCTTGGAAGCAACACGGGCAAGGGTTCTGCAGTCAATATGCAGCTCCGGAATATGGTGAGAAGCCTTGGCTCGGAACAGTCTTTGGAAAAGGCCGGAATTACAATGAATAAGGACGGCACTCTTTCCTTTGACAAGGAGACTCTGGCAGCTAACATGAAGAAGGAACCAAATCTGGTAAGGGATGTCATTTCCGGAAGGAACGGCATTGCGCAGGCAGCCTTTGACAGAGGTTCGGCGGCTATGCGGACCAATTCCGCCCAGCTTGTGCAGAACATGCGGCAGACAGAGGAGAGCTGGGCTGCGGACAGCTATCAGTTTATGAATACATTTTCGAAATCAGGCGCTTATAATCTGAGTAATTATATGGCCCTTGGGCTGATGATGGATTATTTCGTATAAAAGAAGAGGGCCGGGAAAGCGGCCTTTCTTCTTGTGCCATAGGGATGCCTGGGGCACAGGAATTATGGATTCTTTATTAGGAAGAAAGAGGTTCCTTTGATGAATGTATTGCAGCAAGAGCGCCGATATCTGCTTTTGCTGGTATCGGCAGTCCTAAATCAAAAGAAGGTTCCTATTATGTCTAACAGTCTGATGCCTTGGAGGACGATCTATCGTCTGGCGGATACCAATCAGGTGGCGAACCTGTGCTGGCTGGGTGTGCTGGGACTGGGTGTGGAGACAGAGAAAGAAACCAAGGCTCTTTTTTATGAAAGCTATCAGAGGGAGCTTAAGAATGTATCCGGTTATCAGAGCGCAGAGAAAGTGCTGATTTGGCAGCTGGAGCATAAAAAGATTCATTTTCTGATTCTGGAGGGAACAAACTTAAGAGAATTATATCCTCAAAAAGAAATGCGGAGGATGGATTATATCCGTATCCTTGTTTCTCAGGGAGATCTGCTTCGTATTGATACACTTATGCGGAGCATGGATTATGAGTCTCAGGAAAACAGAGAAGACGACGGAATTCTGTATTATAAGATTCCGGGTGTCTATGTTATGTTTTATGAGAAAATAAAGTTTGTCAACAAAAAGCTGGAGCGTTTTTTTGACTCACCTGTACGTATGTATTCTAAAATAAAGGGATATCGTTACTTTAGGTCCTTTGATAAGGAAGAAGCCTATATTTATATGGCAGGCAGGGCCGCTAATCTATACGGTCTGGGCAGGGCGACTATTCGGACGGTGCTGGATTTTTGGCTGTATGAGAAGCAGCATAAGGAAGAATTAAACTGGCCTTATGTGGACAAAATATTGAAACGGTATAAGATACTGGAATTTTCAGAGTATATGTTGAAGCTGGGAGATATCTGGTTTCAAAATGAGATCAGTGACGAGATGGAGATTTACAATGCTATGGAGGCTTATATCCTGTCAAGAGGAGAGCAGGGCAGGCAGCTAAGCGGGAAGATTCTCCCACTGCTTCAGGATGTGGCAGATTTTTATAAAAGAGACAGAAAAAAGGAATGGATGAACAGGGAAAGGGAGGCTTTGTTTCCTCCAAAGGAATATATGGAAGGCTTGTTTCCTGTTCTAAAAAAGCATTCATGGCTGTATATGGTCTGCTGCCTGATTCGGTTGTGGAGAATCTGGTCGTCCAAAGCAAAGCAGTTTTTTGCCGGAAAGCGTGACTGGCTCAAAGAGAAGTTTGTGCCGAAGAAAAGCCAGGAAAAAGAAATGCTGGATTTACAAAAAAGAAAATGAAAAAATATAAGGATGGAGTAAAAAAATGAAAAACTTAAAGATTTCACAAAAGCTGATCGTTTCTTTCGGCACGATTTTGCTGATCAGCATCATTCTGGTGATACTCTCTATATCAGCCCTGCGCTCAATCGGAGATAAATCACATGAGGTGTACGAAGGACCCTTTGTGGCAGCTGCGGAAGGCATGAACATTGCCGAGAAGATGTACAATGTATGGGGAAGCTTAAATGCGGCTCTGGTAGAAGAGGATCTGGCGAAATATGAGGCTCGGATCAATGCAAGCGCTGCGGAGGTAGTTGCGGGCTTAAATAAGCTCCAGGAGATGTCCGGTTTCTCCAGCAGTTCCATACAGAAGCTGCTGAATGACAGCGGCGAAGCACAGGCGCTTATCGGGCAGATTATTGAACTGATGGGACAGGGAAACTGGGAGGAAGCCAGGGCTGTGCTCACAGGAGATTTCTCCCAGGTTTTTGATGAGAGTTCTGCGGCAGCAGAGGCCATTTATAAGGAGGCTAATCAAGCAGCCGAAGATATGAACGGATCTGTCAATAGAACCACCAACAACGCATCGTTATTTATTTTGGGCCTGCTAGTTTTGGCTGTGCTCATTGCAGTTGGAATTATAATGATTCTGATTAAGGGATTGACCCAGCCTATTTATGAGCTGGAGGAGACGGCAAAGGCTATTTCCACCGGTAATATTGAAAATCATATTACTTATGAATCCAGGGATGAGTTGGGCGTTTTAGCGGACAGCTTCCGCAAGACCAGTGAGGTGCTTTCTGCGGTTATCCAGGATATTTCCTATCTGATGAACGAGATGGCAAGGGGCAACTTTGATATCCGTACCAAAGCGGAGAATTTCTATGTGGGTGATTTTCATCCTATTTTGTCGGCTATTCGTGAGATGAACCGGAATGTGAGTACAACCCTGTATCGGATCAATGAGGCAAGTGATCAGGTGGCAAGCGGTTCGGATCAGGTATCCAGCGGCGCCCAGGGACTTTCCCAGGGCGCAACAGAGCAGGCAAGCGCCGTGGAGCAGCTTGCGGCATCCATCAATGATATTTCCGATCAGGTTAAGCAGACCTCCGAAAATGCAAAGATGGCAAGCCAGCAGGTAGAGAATGCAGGATCGGATCTTCAGATTTCCAACCAGAAGATGGAGGAAATGATTGGGGCCATGTCCGAGATCAGTGATAGGTCCGGCGAGATCGGCAAGATCATCAAGACCATCGAGGACATTGCATTCCAGACCAATATTCTGGCTCTGAATGCTGCAGTAGAGGCAGCAAGAGCAGGAAGCGCCGGCAAGGGCTTTGCTGTTGTGGCTGATGAGGTGCGTAATTTGGCATCCAAGAGTGCGGAGGCGGCGCGGAATACAACTCATCTCATTGAGGGATCCATGCAGGCCGTGGACAACGGCACAAAGATTGCAGGCAGTACGGCGGAAGCGCTTCTGTCCACGGTGGAGAGCACCAAGAATGCGGTGGAGCTGGTAGAGAAGATTACCCGGGCGGCGGAGCAGCAGGCTACATCCATTCAGGAGATTACTCAGGGCATGGATCAGATCTCCAGTGTGGTTCAGACTAACTCTGCAACAGCTCAAGAGAGTGCGGCGGCAAGCGAGGAGTTGTCCAGCCAGTCTCAGATGCTCAAAGAGCTTACAGGCCGGTTTACCTTAAGGAGAGATTAGTTATAAAAAATTTTTGTTTTCTGTGGACAACAGAGCAAATTAGCAGTATGATAAAGAAAGTGAGAATTACTAATACTGCACAATAAAGAGGAAAAGAAGGGGAAAGACATGTTAAAGAACTTGAAAATCAGAAGCAGATTATTGGTAAGTTATGCGATTGTTCTGGTATTGACGGTTATCATTTCAGTGACCGCTATTTCAAAACTGAATGCGGCCAACCAGAATCTCCATGACTTTTCGAACGGTGCCATGACAGCCAGAAGTCTGGTACGCAACAGCCGTATGAGCACCAACACGGCGGCCCGGTATCTGCGTGATATGGCGATTTCAAAGGACAGCGCAACCTTGGAGAGCAATGCAAAGCGTGTAGATGAGCTTATTGTATCCATCCGTTCCGATATTGAGGAATTGAAAGCGATGAATATTCTGGACGCAGGTGAGGTCAATACATATTCCACGCTGATGGAGCAGTGGATTGCTATCGGCGGAAGAGTAGAGGAGAGTCTAAGATCCGAGGCGGCAGCAGGCAATTCCAATACCACGGGTATGACAGAGTCCGAGCGGATTCTGGTAGAGGAATGCACACCAACTTTGGATGCACTGGTTGCACAGGCTATGGTTCTTGATGATGCCACGGCAGTTCTTCAGGACGAGACACTGGATGAGAGTGTGAAGTCCACCAATCAGGATATGATTATCGTTGTCGTCCTGCTGGTGGTGGCAGTGATTCTTGCATTTGTTATCTGCATTCAGGTAACGGCTTCCATTGTAAGACCTATTGCAGAGGTGGAAGAGGCAGCTCAGAATCTCTCCAAGGGTCTGGTTAAGAATGATCTGACCTATACAGGTAAGGATGAGATCGGCGTTTTGGTGGACAGCTTCAGGGTAACTTTTAAGGCATTGGATGCCATGATTACGGATTTGAACCGTCTCATGGCAGAGATGGCGAAAGGTAATTTCAATATCCGCACAGCAGCAGAGGAATACTATGTTGGTGATTTTGCACCACTTTTAGTTTCTATCCGGAAGATGACTTCCAATTTGAGTACAACCTTGAGTCGCATCAATGAGGCTTCCGACCAGGTGGCAAGCGGCTCCGATCAGGTATCCAGCGGTGCACAGGCACTTTCCCAAGGCGCTACGGAGCAGGCAAGTTCTATTCAGCAGCTGGCAGCATCTATCAACGAGATTTCTCAGAAGGTGGTACAGACAGCACAGAACTCTCAGATTGCCAGTGAGCAGGTTGGCAAGGCAGGCGAGGAGTTGACCATTTCCAACCAGAGAATGCAGGATATGATTGCAGCTATGTCTGAGATTAGCCAGAGTTCCAACGAGATTGGCAAGATTATTAAGACCATTGAGGATATTGCATTCCAGACCAATATTCTGGCTCTTAATGCGGCTGTAGAGGCTGCACGCGCAGGAAGCGCTGGTAAGGGCTTTGCGGTTGTGGCAGATGAAGTACGAAACCTGGCTTCTAAGAGTGCGGAAGCTGCTAAGAATACCACAGCTCTCATTGAGGAATCTATCCATGCAGTGGAGAATGGTACGAAGATTGCCGACAGTACAGCCAATGCCCTTGTGATGACAGTAGAGAGTACCAAGGTTGCGGTAGATGTTGTGGATAAGATTACACAGGCTACTACGGAGCAGTCCAATGCGATCCAAGAAGTAACTCAGGGAATCGATCAGATCTCCAGCGTAGTACAGACTAACTCTGCTACAGCAGAGCAGAGCGCTGCAGCCAGCGAGGAGCTGTCCAGCCAGGCAGAGATGCTGAAGAGCCAGGTAAGACGCTTTAAGCTTCGTTCCGATGTTTCTACTGCATCTGCATCCTATGAGGAAGAGCCTGTAGTGGCTATGGATTTGGACTATGATTCCGAGCCTGCTGCACCCGCATCTTCTTCCGGTCATGAGAGTTACAGCTCCTATTACACAGGAGATAACAACAGCAAGTATTAAGATGAAGCCAGTAATATCCGGTAATTAATGGCAGTACAATAAAAGTCTCAGGAGTTTATGAACTCCTGGGACTTTTTTGCACTCCTGAATCTTGTTTTTACGCTCTTGGCAGCAAGTGACCTCGCTTCGCTGGGTCAGACCCTGCTTCAATTTGTACTGAATGGTTGCGAACGGTTTCAAATGGACAATATTAACATACTACAGGCGGCTTATACTGCAGGCAGTTGAGCCGATATTATATAAAAGGAGCAATACACATGGCACGAATCATAAGCATGATTTACTTCAGAAGTTAAATTTTTCATAAAGAATATTTGTCTGGTAAGCAAATAATATTTGGGGCTTATGGAAAATATGGGGCGGGAAATATGGAGAAAGTAAGCGTAATAAATGCAAACAACGGTACAGCGGCGGGTGCAGGAAGTAATGTTCTTCCTATGCCCACAGGGGCGGAGGGACGTGCCGCCAGGAAGATGATGGAGTTGGAGGCCGGCCGTGTTCTGGTGGCTCAGGCGGCAAAGCAGGCGGAAGAGGCCAGGGAAAAGCTGGAAGAGGAACGTCAGGAAACCAAAGAGAAAGAGACGGAGAGAGAGTCTCGTGATACACCGGAGCTTTCCCCTCAGAGCAAATGGTTTGGCCTGGAGGGGAAGCTTCTTCAGGAGGCAAATCTTAAGTGGATTCTTGAAATGGAGCAGGAGCTTTGGGAGGAGCTCTTGAACTGGTATCCGAAACCCTCGGGAAATCTCTCAAAAGAGTTGGAAGAATTGTCAAAGCTGTACCTTGCCTTGCTGGAAGCAATCCTGACCCATACTACAGGTCAGGATCAGATAGTCCAGAGAGAGCGGCTGGATGCAGTGCTTTCTGAGAAGCTGAATCTTGTTTTGGAGGTCAGGCTTAAGAATCTGATTGCACTTTTAGAACGAGTGGGATCAAGAGAAACCATAGGACAGATTCGCTATAGCCTGTATAAACGGGTTACAGGAGAAAATATTTCCCCAAAGGCGGCAGAACGATTTTTTTTGGCAGGGCAGTCCGGAGCGAAAGCCGGAATCTCGACGGCCGCCGGATCTGCTTTCGGTGCAGTTGGAAGGACCTTTGCAGAAGAGGGAAGTGTGTATCAGTCCTGCGGGGGAAAGAGTGTCCGAATCAGCCAGGAGTTTGCAGCCCAGAAAAAGTCAGGAGAGTTGGAGATAAGCCGGCGGAGTCAGGCTTTAAGTGAGGATAAGAGCAGAAGCGGAGCAGTCAGAATCTTCAGCGGCGGGGATCTTGTGCGGGCGGACGCCTTTGCCAGACACTTGAATGAGAGTATCCGCCTTTTGGACGGCATGGGGAGTGTAAGAGGGAATCAGGAGGCGGCCGGATATCTGGCGGCCCTTACAGCCATAAAAGGAGAAGTATACCTCTCGGATACAGGCCGCTCAGGGACAATGGATGTGCCTATGAAAAGCCTGATCAATCAGATGGTAGACTATTACCTGAATCAAAGGGGCGCTTATGAGGCTTACTACTATACCACCGGTATCTATGAAAAGACAAAGGATCCGCAGAAAGCGGCGGAGGAAGGGCTGGCCTATGCTTACCGTCTCTTTTTAGAGAAGAGAGGAAACGCCGCATACAGGGAGCAGCCTGCTTATTCGGATAATGCCGGCTTTTTTCAGATGCTGTCCGGCCGGACATTGGAAGAAGACTTTCGAAAGGGCGCACGGCTTCTGGAGGAAAATTGGAGGGACTTTCTGTCTGCTCTGGACCGGGAGGGAAGGAGCATTACCCTGCGAGTGCAGCGCTACAGTCCATGGGGAGCTATGATGGAGGCCGAGGAACGCCGAAAGGCACGGGACCAGAAAGCGGAACAGTTACTTTTGAAACAGGCTCTTGTTGTGGCGGCGGTTTTGATTCTTTACTTTATAGGAAGGCGCTTTTTTTAATGGAGATGTTCATCCAGGAGTTTCCGAAAATTTTTTGGAAAAAATTCTTAAGATAGGCGCAGATTTTGGAAGAAGCCTTAATTTTTCCATATTTGCGTCGATATATTTAACATAGAAGATCGTGAGAGATTTTTCTAATTACAAAAAGAAAGGGGGAAAGAGATTTGAGAATTGATGATAATTACTATCAGAGCGTCCAGACAAATTCCAGTTATGCAACTGTAAATGTAAATAATGCTGTGAAAGCAGCGGAGGTTGCCCAGAAGCAGGACAACGCAGTGGATGCTGCAAAGGCTACAACTGCTAAGACCAATACAGACAGGGCAGAGTTCAGCAAGGATTCTCAGGTTACAAAGAAGATGAGTGATTCTGAGCGTGCATCACTGGTGCAGAGCCTGAAAGCAGATTTGGAGAATCAGACTACACGTTTCACCAACATGATGATGCAGGTGTTCAACAAGCAGGGAATCACAGGTCTGCAGGCGGGCAGTGATGACTTCTGGAGGACAATTGCAAGCGGCAATTTTACTGTAGATGCTCAGACAAAGGCAGAGGCACAGCAGGCGATTTCAGAGGATGGATACTGGGGTGTAAAGCAGACCTCCCAGAGACTCTTTGACTTTGCACAGGCTTTGGCAGGAGACAATCCGGAGCAGATGAAGAAGATGCAGGATGCCATTGAGAAAGGCTTTAAGCAAGCTGAGGATGCATGGGGCGGTTCCTTGCCGTCTATCTCCGGCGAGACTTATAAGGCAGTGAACGATCTGTTCAGTGAGTATTATGAGAAGAGCGGGAAGTAAGAACATGCAGTAAAACAATAATTTAATGATTTTGGCCGGGAAGCCGGCAGTTTTAAGAGAGAGGAAACTGTGACACAAGTCATAGCTTTCTCTCTTTTTTACAGAAATCAAAAGAGCTGTCACAAGGGGACAGCCTTTTTGATATCATGTATGTTTAGTGAAAATTAAAATGATACTGGCTCTGACAGCTCAATCTGCTCAGCACTGACAGCAGCAGCGCCCCCTTCAAATGAGGTTCCCAGAGCTTCAGCGCCGGCTTGGGAAGGCAAGGTCTGCTGGGCGTTGGAAGCCTGTGCAAGATAGGTTTTGAGCCTGCGGATTTCCCGATCTGCGGCCTCTCCTTCTTCGACGATTTTCTTATCCAGGCGCACTCTCTTTGCCAGTTTTTTCTTCAGCTCATTTTGAATCTCCCGTACCTTTGCTTCCTCCTGACGCTTGATAGCCCGCTGCCGTTTCAGCTTCAGAAGTGTTTCCTGATCCAGCTGGCGGAGCTTCTGCCGGCTTCGCAGAGACAACTTTTGGAGGGAGCGGATGGCCTTCTGTGCCTTTGCCCGCTCCTTGTCATCCCCCATACAGGCCACCAGACGAAGGGATGCCATATGCCGGTAGGTTTCGCTCATAACGGACTGTACCAGAGCTTTGTCGCCGGCCCGGGCAAGCTTTCGGTGGAGCTCCCCTGTAGCATAGGAGACATCGGAGGAAACCTTGAACTTCTGAGAGCTGTTGGCCTTGGCGGCCTTTAAGCTCTCCAGCATCTTAGCCAATGTTTCCTTCTCTGTATTCGGAAGAACTTCCTTGTCCCTGATATTCCAGGAAACAGATTGCTTTTCCCCTAAGAATACACCGGCTGCATGATTTTCAGACAGCAGGAGGACAGAAGATAGGAGCATGGTCTTGCAGGTCTCAAATTCCTTGTGGCTGCTACCCATGCGCGTCAGAAAGGATTCAGAAATGAGAAGATGCTTCCCCTGGCCTAAAGATGCTGCTTTTTCCTTCAGATTTGAGAATTCATTGTCCGGAACCACTTCAAAGTGAATGCCCGGGAAATTCTTGGCCAGCTGATCGAGAAGCTTCTGGGTTCGTGCATCCGGACTGACGGACGGCGGATCTGCAAGATCAGCCTGATCCTTTAGGGCAGTCGTTTGTTTGGTGCCGCTTTTGGAGACCGGATCTGACAGGGAACGCAGTGTGGTGCGGTTTTGCTGCCAGAGTCTGGAATCCTGGTAGTGGTTGGTAACAGGCTTCATAGAAATCCCCCCTTTTTTGTTCTACTTGCCTGATTAACAGTTCTTATTATTCTTTCGGCAATTTGGAATGAGAACATAAGGCGGGGCGTGATAATTAAATTTCTTTACTCTTTTTTCGTCTTGAAAATATATGGAAAATGTGTATACTAGTAATTGTTGCTCAATTAGAAATAAATCATAAATCAGGGCTGGCAAGAAAAAGCAGGATATGGGCAGTTCTGAGGATAAGAGATAAGGAATGAAATAAAATGGCTGACTATGTAAAAGAGATTGCGAGAAGAAGAACCTTTGCCATCATCTCCCACCCGGATGCAGGTAAGACGACGCTGACGGAGAAGTTTCTTCTGTACGGGGGAGCAATCAATCTGGCCGGATCTGTAAAGGGAAAGGCTACGGCCCGTCATGCAGTGTCGGACTGGATGGAGATTGAGAAGGAGAGAGGTATTTCCGTAACCTCATCTGTTCTTCAGTTTGAGTATGATAATTACTGTATTAATATTCTGGATACGCCGGGACACCAGGACTTTTCCGAGGATACTTACCGGACGCTGATGGCAGCGGATTCTGCGGTGATGGTGATCGACGGGTCCAAGGGTGTGGAGGCTCAGACCAGAAAGCTTTTTAAGGTATGTGCCATGCGGCATATTCCTATTTTTACCTTTATTAATAAGATGGACCGGGATGCTATGGATATCTTTGAGCTCCTGGATGACATTGAAAATGAGCTGGGTATTGCCACCTGTCCGGTGAACTGGCCTATTGGTTCCGGTAAAGCTTTTAAGGGGGTATATGATCGGAATACGGAAAAGGTTCTGCTGTTTTCGGATACGGAAAAGGGAACAAAGGAAGGGCAGGAGCTGGAACTTGCCATGGGAGATCCGGAGCTGGAAAATATTCTGGACCCGGGGCAGAAGGAAAAGCTTCTGGAGGATATTGAGCTTCTGGACGGGGCAAGCGCAGAGTTTGATCAGGAGCAGGTAAGCCATGGGGAGCTGTCTCCGGTATTTTTTGGATCGGCTTTGACCAATTTTGGCGTTGAGACGTTTTTGAAGCATTTTCTTCAGATGACGACTTCCCCTCTGCCCCGCAGAACAGATACAGGGATTGTGGATCCCATGAAGGAGGAATTTTCTGCCTTTGTGTTTAAGATCCAGGCCAATATGAACAAGGCTCACCGGGATCGGATTGCATTTATGCGTATCTGTTCCGGTAAGTTTACGGCAGGCATGGAGGTAAACCATGTCCAGGGTGGAAAGAAGCTTCGCCTGTCACAGCCCCAGCAGATCATGGCCCAGGACCGGAAGATTGTGGAGGAAGCCTATGCCGGGGATATTATCGGTGTGTTTGATCCGGGGATCTTTTCCATTGGGGATACCATCTGTATGCCGGGGAAAAAGATTCGGTATGAGGGGATACCCACCTTTGCGCCGGAGCATTTTGCCAGGGTGCGGCAGATGGATACCATGAAGCGGAAGCAGTTTGTGAAGGGAATTGAGCAGATTGCCCAGGAGGGAGCGATCCAGATTTTTCAGGAGTACAATACAGGTATGGAGGAGATTATCGTGGGCGTGGTAGGCGTCCTCCAGTTTGATGTGCTTAAGTACCGCCTGGAAAATGAATACAATGTGGAGATTAAGCTGGAGCCCCTGCCCTATGAGCATATCCGGTGGATTGAGAATGAGGAGATTGATATGAGCAGGCTGGTAGGGACCTCGGATATGAAGAAGATCAAGGACATGAAGGGCCGTCCGCTGCTTATCTGGGCCAATGCCTGGAGTGTGGGCATGACTCTGGATCGGAATCCGGGGCTGGTGCTCTCGGAGTTTGGCAGATCTTCCATTGGCACCAGCAATGAATGAAAAAATCTTTCTTTTAAATTTTTTACTTGACAGCCCACCCTTTTTTTGCTATCCTTAATCAATGATATAGAGAAATGCGAAGATGAGGAGTAGTACAGTCCCCTCGGCGTTCAGAGAGCTGCTGGCTGGTGTGAAGCAGTGGAAGAGGGCATTGGAACTGACCTCTGAGCGGCTGCCCCAAATCTCCGTTTTGGGAGAGAGTAGATGCAGACGGAGCCCGACCGTTACAACGGGGAGGATATAAGGTTCAGGGAGATTCCCATAAAACCCGTATCTGATGAGCGTGTGAGCATTCACAAATCGGAGTGGTACCGCGTAAGGCAGAACTGACCGCCTTTCGTCTCTGAATACAGCATAAAAGCTGTGGAAGAGACGGAAGGCTTTTTTGTTACATGAAAAAGCGTTTTATGTGACAAAGGCTTCTGCAGCCCGGAAAAATTTTTTTATATCAAATAGCCATGCCCGCAGGGTATCAGGAAAAAGGAGAGAGAAAAAGATGATGAATCACAACAAGTATCAAAGACAGTATTTCTTACCCCCTTACAAATGCATGAAATGGGCAGAAAAGGATTATGTAGACAAAGCCCCCATATGGTGCAGCGTGGACTTAAGAGACGGCAACCAGGCTTTGGTGGTGCCAATGACACTGGAACAGAAGGTCGGTTTCTTTAAGCTTCTGTGCAAGGTTGGCTTTAAGGAGATTGAGGTTGGCTTTCCGGCGGCTTCTGAGACAGAATATACCTTCCTGCGGACACTGATTGAGCAGGATTTGATTCCCGATGATGTGACGATTCAGGTTCTGACCCAGGCCAGGGAACATATTATCCGCAAGACCTTTGAAGCGCTTGAGGGAGCAAAGAAGGCTGTGGTTCATGTATACAATTCTACCTCTGTAGCACAGCGGGAGCAGGTGTTCCACAAGTCCAAGGAGGAGATTCTTAAGATTGCCGTGGAAGGAGCAGAGCTTCTTAAAAAGCTGACGGATGAGACGGGAGGCAATTATCTTTTTGAGTACAGTCCCGAGAGCTTCACGGGAACGGAGCCGGAGTACGCACTGGAGGTCTGCAATGCAGTTCTGGATGTGTGGAAGCCCACGCCGGATAAGAAGGCGATTATTAATCTTCCGGTTACGGTGCAGCATTCCATGCCCCACGTATATGCAAGCCAGATTGAATATATGAGCGAAAATATGAAATACCGGGACAGCGTAGTTCTTTCCCTTCATCCCCACAATGACCGAGGCTGCGGCGTGGCGGATACGGAGATGGGACTTTTGGCGGGAGCCGACCGTGTGGAGGGCACTCTTTTTGGAAACGGAGAGCGCACAGGCAATGTGGATATTGTAACTCTGGCTATGAATATGTATTCCCAGGGTGTGGATCCGGAGCTTGATTTCGGTAATATGCCAGAGGTCTGCGAGGCTTATGAGAAGTTTACGGGGATGAAGATCAATGAGAGGAGCCCCTACTCCGGAGCACTGGTATTTGCGGCATTTTCCGGGTCGCATCAGGATGCCATTGCCAAGGGCATGCATTACCGGGAGGACAACAATTGTGAGCAGTGGACGGTGCCTTATCTGCCGATTGATCCCAGAGATATTACACGGAATTACGATGCGGATGTGATACGTATTAACAGTCAGTCCGGCAAGGGCGGCGTAGGATATATTCTGGAGCAGAATTTCGGACTTAATCTGCCGCCGAAGATGCGTGAAGCTATGGGCTATGCGGCTAAGGAGGAATCGGATCACAAGAATAAGGAGCTGCTGCCAGAGGAGATCTTCGAACTGTTCAAGAGGAAGTTCGAGAGCCTTACCCATCCTTACAATATTACAGAGGTGCATTTTAAGCAGATAAATGGAATTACGGCTGAGGTGCATACAGAGTATGAGGGGAAGCAGGAAGTGACCTATGCAGAGGGAAACGGGCGTCTTAATGCAGTCAGCAATGCACTTAAGAAGTGCTTTGGCTTAGAGTACAATCTGGTAACTTATCAGGAGCATGCTTTGGAGCAGAGTTCCAGCTCCCGGGCTATTGCCTATGTGGGGATTCAAAAGCCTGACGGAAAGCTTTACTGGGGAGCGGCAGTAGACCCCGACATTATCCGGGCATCCATTGATGCACTGCTGACAGCGATTAATAACTCGGCGTTATAAGAGGAAGGAGAGCCAGGGCCTGGCATAAGCGGGGCATCTGGTTCTTTCTCTATTATAGAAGCATAGTGATTGTGAGAATACAAAAGAAATGATAGACGGAAGAAGTTCTTTATGTTACACTACAGGATAGATAAAAGAGCTCCCCATACTTTCCTATGACTGCTTAGACTTACAGTCTGCCAGGGATTAAGCAGGTTGTAAGTTAAAAAAGATTTTGGGGAGCAAATGAGGAAAGAGGAAAGAAATATGGATTTGTTCTATAATAGTACAAGAGATTCCAAGGTGCGTGTGACGGCTTCCCAGGCGATTCTTCAGGGCCTTTCAGAGGATGGAGGATTATTTGTGCCGGAGGCAGTTCCTTCTTTGGATGTAAGCCTTAAGGAGCTGGCAGGAATGACCTACCAGGAGACGGCTTACGCAGTGATGCGTCGTTTTTTAACGGATTTTACGGATGAGGAATTGAAGGATTGCATTGCAAAGGCTTATGACAGTAAGTTTGATCTGCCTCAGATTGCGCCTTTGGTGAAGGCGGAGGGAGCTTATTATCTGGAGCTGTTTCATGGGGCAACCATTGCCTTTAAGGATATGGCACTTTCTATTCTGCCTCATTTGATGACGGTTTCCGCCAGGAAGAATCAGGTGAAGCAGGAGATTGTGATTCTCACGGCTACTTCCGGCGATACAGGAAAAGCAGCTCTGGCAGGCTTTGCAGATGTGCCGGGAACACGGATCATCGTATTTTACCCCAAGGACGGTGTCAGCCCCATTCAGGAAAAGCAGATGGTGACCCAGAAGGGGGACAATACCTTTGTAGTGGGAATCCGGGGTAATTTTGATGATGCCCAGAGCGGCGTGAAGGCTATTTTCGGCGATATGTCCCTGAAGGAAGAACTGGCGGCAGCGGGATTTCAGTTTTCTTCAGCTAATTCCATCAATATCGGAAGGCTGGTTCCGCAGATTGTGTATTATGTGTATGCTTATGCAAGGCTCTTTGCAGACGGGGAGATTTCGGAGAATGAGCCCGTCAATGTTGTAGTGCCCACAGGCAATTTTGGAAATATTTTAGCGGCTTATTATGCAAAGCAGATGGGGCTTCCTATTAAAAAGCTAATCTGTGCATCCAACGACAATAAAGTGCTGTATGATTTCTTTCAGACAGGCTGTTATGATAAGAACAGGGAATTTATGCTGACCAGCTCTCCCTCCATGGATATTTTGATTTCCAGCAATCTGGAGCGGCTGATTTATCAGATTGCCGATCAGGATGATGAGACGAACCGCAGTCTTATGAGGGCGCTTACAGAGCAGGGGCGTTATGAGATTACGCCTGCTATGGAAGAGAAGCTTAGTGATTTCTATGGAGGTTATGGAGATGAGAAGGAGACAGCGGCCGCTATCCGCAGCCTTTATGAGTCCGTAGGCTATGTGATTGATACTCATACGGCAGTGGCTTCCTGCGTCTATGGAAAGTATCAGAAAGCCACAGGGGATGAAACAAAGACTGTGATTGCTTCTACAGCCAGCCCCTTTAAGTTTACCAGAAGCGTGATGGAGGCAATCGGGGAACCGGTGGATGGAACAGATGATTTTGAATTGGCAGATCGTCTGTCCAAGTTGTCCGGCGTGCAGGTCCCGAAGGCTGTGGAAGAGATCCGCACAGCAGAGGTTCTTCACAATACAGTTGTAAATGTAGATGAAATGAAGCAGGCAGTAAAAGGATTTCTTGTAAAATAGCAATTTATGGGATGATACAGAGCTTAAAACAGCAGCATTCGGACGGTAAAGTCGCAAAGGCACACGAGAGGAACTTTCATGAGTGCCCTTTCGAATGAAAGTTTCTCTCATTACAGGTGTGCCGAAGTGACTTTACCCTTTCGTACCGTTGCGTAGCAACTTAAGGAGGAAGCTATGGATAGTATTTGGAGTATTATGGATCTTTTGTTTGCAGGAGCAGGTCTCTATGCCATTTATGCATTTGTTTTGCTTAAAACCAAGGGAGAGTTTACAACTTCGATTCTCATGAACAAGGAAGTGGATATCCGCAAGTGTAAGGATATTGAGGGATATAAGCGCTTTGTACTGCCTAAAATTCTGATTTTTGGAATCTCTGCTTTGATTTATGGCTGTATAGGGCTGATCAACACTTACGTAATGGCCTTGCCGCAGACTTTTTATCTGATCTGCATGGGCGTATTTTTTGTAATCCTTATCTGGTATGCCTTTCAGACAAGAAAGGGTGTACAGCTTTTCTGGTAATTTTGTCATAAGATAAAAAGCACGGGCTCTTAGAGAGAGCAGCCGTGCTTTTTATATCTGTAAGACATTACCTCCATTCAGGTATTCGAACTATCGATTATCCAGCTTTACATATTTCTTCTTCTTTGCCACACTCTTATAAGCCGGACGGATAATCTTTCCGTTATTGGCCAGCTCCTCGATCCGGTGGGCGCTCCAGCCCACAATACGGGCCATGGCAAACAGCGGTGTATAAAGCTCTAAGGGCAGATCCAGCATACTGTACACAAAGCCGCTGTAGAAGTCCACGTTGGCGCTTACACCCTTATAGATCTGGCGTTCTTCGGCAATGACCTGGGGAGCCAGACGCTCTACCATGGAGTAGAGATGAAACTCATCCATCCGTCCTTTTTCTCTTGACAGGCTTTCCACAAAGGATTTAAAAATATTGGCACGAGGGTCGGAGAGGGAATATACCGCATGTCCCATACCATAGATAAGGCCTGCATGGTCAAAAGCATCCCGGCTTAAGAGAGCCTTTAAGTAAGTACGCACCTCTTCCTCGCTGCTCCAGTCCTTAATCACCTGTTTCATATCCTCAAACATGCGAACTACCTTAATGTTAGCGCCGCCATGCTTGGGTCCCTTTAAGGAGCCTAAGGAGGCTGCTACAGAAGAATACGTATCTGTGCCTGAGGAGGAAACCACATGAGTAGTAAAGGTAGAGTTGTTGCCGCCGCCATGCTCCATGTGAAGCACCAGAGCAATATCCAGAATGGTCGCTTCAAGCTCCGAATAAGAGCTGTCCGGCCGGAGAATATGGAGAATATTTTCCGCCGTGGAAAGCTCCGGCTGCGGGGAATGAATAAAAAGACTCTTTCCGTCATGATAGTGGCTGTAGGCCTGGTAAGCATAGACAGCCATGATGGGCATCAATGCAATAAGCTGCAGGGACTGACGCAGCACATTTGGGATGGAGGTGTCGTCGGCCCGGTCATCGTAGGAGTAGAGAGTCAGAACGCTTCGGGCAAGGGTATTCATCATATCCTTACTGGGAGCTTTCATTATGATATCTCTTACAAAGTGGGTCGGCAGGGAGCGGTAGGAGCTTAAAAGCTCGGAGAAAGAAGAAAGGTCTTTCCGGCCTGGCAGTTCGCCAAAGAGCAGAAGATAAGAAATTTCCTCAAAACCAAAACGCTTTTCTGACACAAAACCGTGAACCAGGTCTTCAATGTCCACTCCCCGGTAGAAAAGCTTTCCCTCACAGGGGACCATCTCGTCGTCCACAATGGTATAGGAACGAATCTCGCCAATCTCGGTTAGTCCGGCCAGAACGCCCTTGCCGCTGATATCACGAAGTCCGCGTTTTACCTCGTATTTCTTATATAGTTCAGTGCTGATCTGACTGATTTCCTCACTCATTTTTGCAAGGTTTAGAATTTCGGGAGTAATTTCCGAATATGTGTTATTTTGCATAAGCATGGTCTCCTTTCCTAAATTCGTACATTTTTTTGTACATAGAGGTATACCTGAAAGGTGTTTCCTTAATGTGTATATGTTTTTTGTACATAAAAGTATACCCGAAGGGTGTCTCCTTGATTTGTACATGTTTTTTGTACATAGAAGTATGATTTTCCCCGATAAAAAAATGAAATTTGAACTAGCATAACATAAAATTACAGGAAAAGGGAAGAAAAAATGAAAAATTCATAGTTATTTAATATTTTCTTCAAATCAATCCCATCCGTTCCAGGGTACAGGCAATGCCGTCCTCCTGACAGCTTTCGCAGACTTGATCCGCCAGCTCCTTTACCCGTTCCTCTGCGTCTCCCATAGCCACACCGATTCCGGCTGCCAGAAGCATCTCCGCATCATTCATGCTGTCCCCAAAGGCTATACTCTGTGCAGGAGACTTTCCATAGTAAGCACAAAGCTCCTTAAGAGCCAGCCCTTTATGTACCAGCCTGTCGGACACCTCCCCGGCGATCCAGGCAGAGCTTTGCATGAGATTGCTGAAGTGGACTACCTTGAAACGCTCATCCAGACTGTTGGCAAGCGTTTCAATCTGCTCTATGGACCGGGCAAGGAAAGTAACCTTGTAGACCGGCTCCCCCTGGTAATCTTTCAGTGTGCTTCGATCCATAGATGCCAGGATACGCTGAAGCTCCGTACTGCCTCCGGACATATCCGAGAGAGCGGCGGCGGACAGTTCCGGGCTTCGCCTGTAATTTTTAGAAGCGCATTCCAGTGAGAATTCCATATTCACTGTCTCCATTGCCGTGCATATGGTCCGAACCATTTCCGCTGTCATGGATCGGTCAGACAGAACAGAGCTTCCGGCCTCCACATGTCCGCCGGCACTGTAGATGCCTCCGTCAAAACCGATCTCCCAGACAGCTTCCGGGACGGATGCTTTTGACCGTCCGGTGCCGAGAAATACCATGTGCCCCTTGGCACGGGCTCTGCGGATGGCGCTTACGGTTCTTTCACTGGGGTTTTGCCCGGGGCAGGCAAGGGTTCCGTCAATATCAAAAAAAAGAAGATTTTTTTCCATAGTTTTCCTTTCACTGCATAATTATAAAGCTTGTCTGCGGCATCTGCCGGCAAGCATGCAGAAATAATTAGTTTTTAATAGCATATTTTTAAGTATATCAGAAGCGGCGAAAAGAAGCAACCTGGCGGAACCGGTTACGATTGATGCTTAGAATAACAGCAAATCATAGTTTCACTATGAATCAAAAATATTTTTGATAAAATTTGTGAAGAATTTTTATTGATTTTATTATTTTATTATGTATAATATGATAGTAAACGTAACAATGCCTTTTTACAGGAAAGGTTTGTGAGGTTTTTGCATACACAGGTAAATATTGAAGAAGAGAGGTAAAGTAAGATGGCAGAAATCAATTTGAGCAAGTACGGTATCAGCGGAACAACAGAGATTGTTTACAATCCTTCTTATGAATTGTTATTTGAAGAAGAGACAAAGCCGGAGCTGGAGGGCTTTGAAAAGGGACAGGTTAGTGAGCTGGGCGCAGTGAATGTTATGACAGGTATTTATACGGGCCGTTCACCTAAAGATAAGTTCATTGTAATGGATGAGAATTCCAAGGATACCGTATGGTGGACCTCTGAGGAGTATAAGAATGACAACCATCCGGCTTCTGAGGAAGCATGGGCTGAGGTAAAGAAGATTGCATTAGAGGAGCTTTCTAACAAGAGACTCTTCGTAGTAGACGCATTCTGCGGTACCAACAAGGATACCCGTATGGCAATTCGTTTTATCGTAGAGGTTGCTTGGCAGGCTCATTTCGTAAAGAATATGTTTATCGCACCTACGGAAGAAGAGCTGGCTGACTTTGAGCCGGATTTCGTTGTTTACAACGCTTCCAAGGCAAAGGCTGAGAATTATAAGGAGCTGGGTCTGAATTCCGAGACCGTTGCTATGTTCAATATTACAAGCCGTGAGCAGGTTATTCTGAACACATGGTACGGCGGAGAGATGAAGAAAGGTATGTTCTCCATGATGAACTACTATCTGCCGCTTAAGGGCATCGCTTCCATGCACTGCTCCGCAAATACGGATATGAACGGCGAGAATACCGCTATCTTCTTCGGACTTTCCGGAACAGGCAAGACCACTCTTTCCACAGACCCGAAGCGTCTTCTGATTGGTGATGACGAGCATGGCTGGGATGACAACGGCGTATTCAACTTCGAGGGCGGCTGCTATGCAAAGGTTATCAATCTGGACAAAGAGTCTGAGCCGGATATCTACAATGCAATCAAGCGCAACGCTCTTCTTGAGAACGTAACTCTGGATGCGGAAGGCAAGATTGATTTCAATGATAAGAGCGTAACTGAGAATACACGTGTATCTTATCCGATTGATCACATTAAGAATATTGTACGTCCCGTATCCGCAGCTCCGGCAGCTAAGGAAGTAATCTTCCTGTCCGCAGATGCATTCGGCGTACTTCCTCCGGTATCCATTCTGACTCCGGAGCAGACACAGTACTACTTCCTTTCCGGCTTTACCGCAAAGCTTGCCGGAACAGAGCGCGGCATCACAGAGCCTACACCGACCTTCTCCGCATGCTTTGGCCAGGCATTCCTGGAGCTGCATCCCACCAAGTACGGCGAAGAGCTTGTTAAGAGAATGGAAGCAAACGGCGCTAAGGCATATCTGGTAAATACCGGATGGAACGGAACAGGCAAGCGTATCACCATCAAGGATACCCGTGGAATTATTGATGCAATCCTGAACGGCGACATTCGGAAAGCTCCTACAAAGAAGATTCCCTATTTTAACCTTGAGGTTCCCACAGAGCTTCCCGGTGTAGACACCAACATTCTGGATCCTCGGGACACTTATGCAGATGCATCTGAGTGGGAGACCAAGGCAAAGGATCTGGCAGGCAGATTCATCAAGAACTTTGCTAAATACGAGGGTAACGAAGTAGGTAAGGCTTTAGTTTCCGCTGGTCCTCAGTTATAAATTTTAAATACAAATACAGGCTTCAATGGGGCTGTCGGAGGATTTTCCGGCAGCCCTTGCTTGTGTGTGAAGAATTAAAAGGAAATTTGTGTGTATATAATTTATTTGAAGAAACAGATAATAACCTTGTTATGATTTGCCGGAAAGAATTGCAGTAAAAAACAGTTTCCATTTTTCCTAAAGTATGCTAGAATCAAAAGAAGCAGAAACTACAGAGCAGTTAGTAGTGACAGAGATTATGATGGAGGTTGCAGCTATGGCAAGAGAAGATAATAGAAGTGTTCATATGATACATGCAGATGGAAAGCTTGGGGAGGTGCAGATTGCGGATGAGGTAGTGGCCATTATCGCAGGTCTGGCTGCCACAGAGGTCGAAGGCGTTGCATCTATGGCGGGCAACATTACCAACGAGCTTATCAGCAGGCTTGGCATGAAGAATCTGTCCAAGGGTGTAAAGGTTCTGGTGACAGACCGGAACGTAGATGTTGATCTGGCTCTGAATATTGAGTATGGCTACAGCATTATGAAGGTGTCGGAGAAGGTGCAGGATAAGGTAAAGGCTGCCATTGAGAACATGACTGGTCTTGAGGTATCCATGGTCAATATCCGCATTGCAAGCGTGAACATGGAGAAGGTAAGATAATAGGTTCAGCCGCATCAGGGCGGATGCAGGCAGTATAATTGAAATGCTGCAATACAGGAGATAAAGCAAGAGGGAATAAGGGGATGTTTATGACATCCCCTTCCTTTTAAAGTACCATAATATTGAAAGCCCTTTCATCGGAGCAGGAGGAAAGAACAGGATTATGAAACGGAGAGAATTGAGAGAACGCATTTTTGAACTGCTGTTCCGGATTGAGTTTAACAGTCCGGAGGAGATGCCGGAGCAGATCCGGTTGTTTTTTGCGGATATGGAAGAATTGGGAGAGGAAGATCAGGCTTATATAGAAAAAAAATATCTCTGCATTGTGCAAAAGCTTCCCAAGCTTGATGAGCAGATTGAAGAGACGGCTAAGGGCTGGAAGATCTCACGCATGGGCAAGGTGGATCTGACTATTCTGCGCCTGGCAGTCTATGAGGTGGAATTTGACGAGGATGTCCCAGTAGGCGTGGCCATCAATGAGGCGGTGGAACTGGCCAAAAAGTTCGGGGGAGATGATTCACCTGCTTTTATCAATGGGATTCTTGGAAAAATAGGGAAAAAGGAATGAAGCATGCCTACACCGTTGCCCAGGTAAACAGTTATATTAAAAATATGTTTTCTCAGGATTTTCTGCTCAGCCGCATTTATGTTAAGGGCGAGGTATCCAACTGCAAATATCATACCTCCGGTCATATTTATTTTTCTCTGAAGGATGAAAGCGGCACTCTGTCCTGTGTGATGTTTGCAGGGCAGCGCAAGGGGCTGGCCTTTTCCATGAAAGAAGGGCAGCATGTGACTGTCTTAGGCAGCATCAATGTGTATGAGCGGACAGGAAGCTACCAGCTTTACGCAAAGGAGATTCTTCTGGAGGGGACTGGACGTCTCTACGAGGAGTTTGAAAAGCTGAAGCGGGAGCTTGAAGAGATGGGGATGTTTGCAAAGGAGTATAAGCAGCCGATTCCTGCTTATGTCCGCCGCCTTGGAATTGTGACTGCGCCTACGGGGGCGGCCGTTCAGGATATCCGCAACATTGCATCCCGGAGGAATCCCTATGTGCAGTTGATTCTTTATCCTTCCCTGGTACAGGGGGAGGGTGCGGCGGACAGCATTGTCAGGGGAATCGAGGCGCTGGATCGTCTGGGCGTGGATGTAATGATTGTAGGCCGGGGCGGAGGCTCTATAGAGGATCTCCGGGCCTTTAATGAGGAAAAAGTGGCCAGGGCTATTTTTGAATGCCAGACCCCGGTAATCTCTGCAGTGGGTCATGAGACGGATACAACCATTGCGGATTTTGTGGCAGATTTGCGGGCTCCTACCCCTTCTGCGGCGGCAGAGCTGGCGGTAGCGGATGTAAGGGAACTGACGGAACGGATGAAGGTGTATCGTCAGCGCTTTGCTCAGACATTGAATTATCGCCTGGAGCAGTATCGGGGCCGTCTTATAGAATTGCGGAGTCGATTGCTGCAGGCAGGTCCAAGACAGCAGCTTTACGAAAAGCGAATGCAGGCATTGGAGCTGCAGAATCAGTTGGACCAGGCCATGGGGGAGAAGCTGAATGAGCGGAAGAATCAGCTTGCCCTGTATATTGAACGGTTTCATGGACTTTCCCCGCTGTTAAAGCTTCAGCAGGGGTATTCCTATACAGAAGGCCCAGATGGACGGGCAGTTACCAGTATCCGGCAGGCCGGACCAGGTGATATGCTGCGGATCCATGTAACGGACGGTATTTACACTGCCAGGGTGAAGGAGTGCCGGAGGGTGCAGAGGCAGGGATTACCCTGCAAGGAGAAGCCTGTTCAGCCGGAAGGGGAATGAATCAGGGAAAGCTATAAGTATAAGCAAGTGATAAAGGTGCACCTGCGGACGAAGAAATGCTGCAGAGCAGAGACGAGAGGTTTATGGATATGGATCAGATGGAAAATCAGGAAAAGACATTGGAGGAAGCATTTGCGGAGCTGGATCAGATGCTGGAGAAGCTTTCGGATCGGGACACAGCTTTGGAGGAATCCTTTCAAGTATATGCAGAAGGAGCGAAGCTTTTGAAATACTGCAACGAAAAGCTGGACAAGGTAGAAAAAAAGATGCTGGTGCTGAGCGAGGAGGGAACGCTGGATGAGTTTTAAAGAGGAAGTGGGGAAGAAAGCTGCCGAGATTGATGAGCTTTTAAAAACATATCTTCCGGAAGAAACTGGCTTTCAGAAAACCGTTCTGGAAGCTATGAATTACAGTGTGACGGCGGGGGGCAAGCGCCTGCGCCCCATGCTGATGCTGGAGACCTACAGGATGTTCGGAGGGGAGGGAAAGGTGATATTCCCCTTTATGGCAGCTATTGAGATGATTCATACCTATTCTCTTGTTCATGATGATCTGCCGGCTATGGACAACGACGAATACCGCAGGGGCCGGAAGACAACCCATGCTGTTTATGGAGAGGCTATGGGGATTCTGGCAGGAGATGCCCTTTTGAATTATGCTTTTGAGACGGCGGCAGGGGCTCTTTCTCTGGAATTGAGTGAGAGAACGGCAAAGGCTATACAGATTTTAGGGGCAAAGGCAGGCGTCTATGGCATGATTGGCGGCCAGGTGGTGGATGTGGAGTCTGAGGGACAGGATATTTCCAGGGACAAGCTTGATTTTATCTACCGCCTGAAAACAAGTGCGCTTATTGAATGCTCCATGATGATCGGGGCAGTTCTGGCAGGAGCTTCAAAGGAAGAGACAGAGAAGATACGGAAGACAGCAGAGGATGTGGGACTAGCCTTTCAGATACAGGATGACATTCTGGATGTGACCAGCACCCTGGAGATGTTGGGAAAGCCCATCCACAGCGATGAGAAGAATCAAAAGACCACTTATGTAACACTGGAAGGCCTGGATAAGGCAAAGCGGGATGTAGAGGCGATCTCTCAGCGTGCCCTTGCCACACTGTGTTCGCTGGAACATAAGAATCCATTTTTGGAAGAGCTCATAACCATGCTGATTACCAGGGAAAAATAAAAACACAAATAATTAAGATAAGAAGAAAGATTATGGCACTGGAGAAGATTAATCAGGTAAATGATATCAAAAAGCTGGAAAAGTACGAATGGAATCTTCTGGCGGAGGAGATTCGGGAATTTCTGATTGAGAAAATCAGCGTAAGCGGCGGTCATCTGGCCTCCAATCTGGGGGTGGTTGAGCTGACCATAGCCATGCATCTGGCTTTTGATTTTCCAAAAGATAAGGTGGTGTGGGATGTAGGCCATCAGGCATACACACACAAGCTGCTCACCGGGCGGAAGGCCGGTTTTGATGAGTTGCGCAAATACGGCGGCATGAGCGGTTTTCCTAAGCGGAAGGAGAGCGAATGCGACTGTTTTGATACTGGACACAGCTCTACTTCCATCTCGGCAGGGATTGGTCTGGTAAAGGCCAGGGAC
This sequence comes from Clostridia bacterium, assembly GCA_910574255.1. Lineage (GTDB taxonomy): Bacteria > Bacillota > Clostridia > Lachnospirales > Lachnospiraceae > Laedolimicola. Next base: position 122,278 of record CAJTAK010000007.1, on the reverse strand, counting down.
CTGCAGGGGGGCGTAGAGTCGGTGCTCTCTGTCATTGGGGACGGAGCTCTCACAGGAGGAATGGCCTATGAAGCCCTTAACAATGCCTCCCAGTTAAAAAGTAATTTTATTATTGTATTGAATGATAATCAGATGTCCATTGCAGAGAATGTGGGCGGTATGTCTCAGTATCTCAATGGGCTGCGTACAGCGGAGGCGTACACCGGATTTAAGGAAGGACTGCAGAATACGCTGGAACGAATTCCCGTTTACGGAGAAAGTCTGGTCCGGCAGCTGAAGAAGACGAAGAATGGTTTAAAGCAGCTGGTGATTCCGGGCATGCTCTTTGAAAATATGGGAATCACTTACTTAGGCCCGGTGGACGGTCATAACATCGAGCAAATAATCCGCACCTTCAATGACGCCAGGCGAATGCGCCATGCGGTGCTGATTCATGTGAAGACCCAGAAGGGCAGGGGCTATGCTCCGGCAGAGCGCCATCCTGCCCGGTTCCACGGGGCGGAGCCCTTTGAGATTGCCACAGGGCTTCCAAGCCATAAGCGCACAAAGGCAAACTATACGGATATCTTTTCTACGGTTATGCGGAAAATGGGAGATCGGGATGAGAAGGTGGTGGCAATCACGGCAGCCATGCCTGACGGAACGGGACTTAAGCGGTTTAAAAATATGTTTCCGGATCGTTTCTTTGACGTGGGAATTGCGGAGCAGCATGCAGTGACCTTTGCGGCCGGACTGGCAGCAGGAGGCTTGAAGCCTATTGTGGCAGTGTATTCCTCCTTCTTGCAGAGAGCCTATGATCAGATTCTCCATGATGTATGTATTCAGAATCTTCATGTGGTATTTGCCGTTGATCGGGCAGGGCTGGTAGGCAGCGACGGGGAGACCCACCAGGGAATCTTTGATCTGTCCTATCTTTCCAGTATTCCCAATATGACAATTATGGCTCCAAAGAATAAATGGGAGCTTTCCGATATGCTGAAATATGCCGTCAATTTTGAGGGCCCCATAGCTCTGCGCTATCCCAGAGGGGAGGCTTATGACGGACTTAAGGATTTCCGTCCGCCTGTGGTCTTTGGGAAAAGTGAGGTTCTCTATGAGGAGGCAGATATTGCTCTTCTGGCTGTTGGCAGCATGGTAAAGGCGGCAGAGCAGGTAAGGGGAATTCTAAAGGATGCCGGCTATAACTGTACGTTGGTGAATGGCCGTTTTGTAAAGCCTATTGATACAGAATGCCTGTGCATGCTGGCAAAAACACACGGCCTGTTTGTGACCATGGAAGAGAATGTAAGAAGCGGCGGTTACGGGGAAAAGGTGCTGGACTATGTAACAGACAGGGGCTTTTCGGTTCATGTATTGAATATATCCATTCCCGATGAATATGTGGAGCATGGAAATGTATCTTTGCTTTATAAAGAAGTGGGGCTGGATACTGAAACCATTGCAAAGCAGGTGATTACTGCCTATGTGGGACAGATGTAAGGAGAGGCTATGAAAACGAGACTAGATGTACTGCTTGTTTCCCAGGGCCTGTCGGAATCCAGGGAGAAGGCAAAGGCAGTGATTATGGCAGGAAATGTCTTTGTGAATGGGCAGAGAGAGGATAAAGCCGGCTCTATGTTTGATGAGAAGGCCAAGATCGAGGTTCGGGGCCAGAAGCTGCCTTATGTGAGCAGGGGCGGCTTAAAGCTTGAAAAGGCCATGAAAAGCTTTGAACTGTCTTTGGAGGGGAAGATCTGCATGGATGTGGGGTCTTCCACAGGCGGTTTTACAGACTGCATGCTGCAAAATGGAGCGGCGAAGGTTTATGCCGTAGATGTGGGAACGAATCAGCTTGCCTGGAAGCTTCGGACGGATGAGCGTGTAGTTTGTATGGAAAAAACCAATATCCGCTATCTGCTGCCGGAGCATATGGGGGAGCCGCCGGCCTTTGCGTCCATTGATGTGGCCTTTATTTCTCTTACCAAGGTATTGCTGCCAGTCAGGGAGCTTCTTACAGAGGAGGGACAGGTGGCGGCTCTTATTAAGCCTCAGTTTGAGGCCGGCAGAGAAAAGGTAGGGAAAAAGGGTGTTGTCAGGGAGAAGGAGACACACCTGGAGGTCATCGAGCATGTGATTTTCTATGCCTGCTCCATCGGCTATGAAGTGTTGAATCTGGATTTTTCTCCGGTTCGGGGGCCGGAAGGAAATATTGAGTATCTGCTCCATTTGAAAAAGACAGGGAGAGAGGAGAACCCTTGGGGCTGTCCGGAGCATATCCGGCCGGAGGATGTGGTCAATGGGGCGCATATGGCCCTCACATAGATATGACTTCTCGGGTTGAAGGGCTTTAAAGGAAAAGACTTATGAATCAATTTTATATTATTACCAATAGTGAAAAAGACAGAAATCTTGAGACAACCAAGAGAATATATGACTATTTGACTGCCCATGGGAGGCTTTGTACAGTTCGGGAATATCAGAAGCAGGATAAGTCCGGTTTGCCGAAAGGGGATACGGATTGCAGTGTGCCTCTGGGGTATACGGATGCAGATTGGATTCCGGAGGGGACGGAGTGCATTCTGGTTCTTGGCGGAGACGGAACTCTTATTCGGGCAGCAAGGGATACTGTAAAGAGAAATATTCCCCTTCTCGGCATCAATCTGGGGAATCTGGGCTATCTGGCAGAAATTGAGAAGTCCGGAGTGGTAGATGCTATGGACAGCCTTATGGCAGACGTTTACACAGTGGAGCCCCGGATGATGCTGGAAGGTACCGTTTTCCGAAAAAAGGAAGAGACGGCCCATAATCTGGCATTGAATGATATTGTGGTAAACAGGGCCGGAGCCCTTCGAGTAATTGATTACGAGATTTATGTAAATGGGGAATTTTTGAACCGGTACTCTGCGGACGGTATAATAGTGTCAACGCCTACAGGCTCCACAGGCTACAGTCTATCGGCAGGCGGCCCCATTGTATCTCCCATGGCCTCCATGATTGTGGTGACACCCGTCTGTCCCCACACGCTGACGGCAAGGAGTATTGTACTGTCCGGAGAGGATCGTGTGACCATCCGTCTGGGATCCGGGCGGAGGGCAGAACGGGAAGAAGCCTTTGTCACCTTTGACGGGGAAGTGCTGGTGCCTGTAGCTACAGGAGACTATGTGGAAATTCAGAAGTCAGAAAAGACAGCAGACATATTAAAAATCAGCAAAATCAGTTTTTTAGAGGTTCTGCGCAACAAAATGCGTGGGAATTAGAAGAACGATTTACGGGCGCAGTTTTTTGCGGCAGGGAATTGTTCTGTATAGATGGTGCTGGAAGGGTATTGCGGAACTAAAAATAGGAGAGATTATTATGAAACGGGAACGGCATGCAAAAATTATTGAACTGATTGGCCAGTATGCCATAGAGACCCAGGAGGATCTGGCAGAAAAATTAAACGAGGCCGGATTTCAGGTAACTCAGGCTACTGTATCCAGAGACATCCGGGAGCTGAAGCTTACAAAAATGACACTGAGCGGCCGGCAGCGCTATGTGGTGGTACAGGAGCACAGTCAGCAGATGGGAGAAAAATACATAGGAATACTGCGGGAGGGCTTTATATCTGCGGATATGGCTCAGAATATTTTAGTTATCAAGACGGTGGCCGGAATGGCTATGGCTGTAGGCGCCGCACTGGATGCGTTGCACTGGCCGGAGATAGTCGGATGCATTGCCGGAGATGACACTGTATTCTGTGCAGTCCGTACGGTGGAGGATACAGTACTTCTGATGGACAAGCTGCGGAAAATGGCACGGGAGCCGTAGAGATATTGGGGAATTGGAATAGGAGAATTTATGTTAACGCATTTACATGTAAAGAATCTGGCTCTTATTGATGAGGCGGAGATTGATTTTTCGGAGGGACTGAACATCCTCACCGGAGAGACAGGAGCAGGAAAGTCTATTGTCATAGGTTCTGTGGGGCTGGCCTTGGGCGATAAGGTATCCCGGGAGCTGTTGCGCGAGGGGGCTGACTATGGATTGGTGGAGCTGGTTTTTCAAGTGTCTCGGGACAGTCAGCAAAAGCGTCTTCTGGAGCTTGGTGTTGTTCCGGAAGATGATCAGGTAATTATTTCCAGAAAAATTTTGGATAAACGGAGCATGAATAAGATAAACGGAGAAACTGTTCCTTTGAGCCAGTTAAAGGAAACAGCATCTGTTCTAATTGATATTCATGGTCAGCATGAGCACCAGTCTCTGCTCCGGAAAAAGAAGCATCTGGAAATTCTGGATGAGTTTGCCAAGGATAAATTGGGAAACAAGAAGGAAGAACTGGCTGCACTGTATGGGCTCTGGCGAGAACTGACAGAAAAGCAGAAGGAGGCGAAGCTTGACGAAGAAAGCCGCCTTCGTGAGATTTCCCTTCTGGAATTTCAGTTGGATGAGATTGAAAAGGCAGGAATTGTTCTCGGTGAGGATGAGGAGCTTGAGCAGCAGTACAGACGTATGACCCATGGAAGGAAGATTATGGAAGCGGTCGGGGCGGCCTACGGCATTACCGGCTATGAGGATCCGCAGGCAGCAGGAAGTGCCATTGGCCGAGCTTTAAGAGAACTGCAAAGTGTTGCTTCCTATGATGAAGATATGGCACCCCTTTTGGAGCAGTTATCGGATATTGACGGACTTTTAAATGACTTTAACCGAGATATGGCCGAGTACCTGACCTCTCTGGAATTTTCTGAGGAAACCTTTTACGAGACAGAGGAGAGGCTGAACCTTCTGAATCAGCTAAAAGCAAAATATGGGAAAACTTTGGAGCAGGTGCTTGCATGGCAGAAGGATGCCCAGGAGCAGTTAGAGAAGCTGCTGGATTATGATGCTTATCTTCTGAAGCTTGAGCAGGAAATAGAAGATACACAAGAGCAATTGTCGGCCCTTTGCAGGCAGGTGTCAAAAATCCGTAAATCTTGTGCAGAAAGGCTCTGTCAGGAGATTCGAGAGCATCTGGTGGATCTGAATTTTCTGGATGTGCGTTTTGAGATGCAGTTTGAGATTTTGCCGGGCTACACGGCCCTTGGGACAGATGATGCGGAGTTTCTGATCTCGGTGAATCCCGGAGAACCTTTACGTCCTCTGATGAAGATTGCTTCCGGAGGTGAACTGTCCCGGATAATGCTGGCCATTAAGACTGTGCTGGCGGACAAAGATGAGATTGACGCAGTGATTTTTGATGAGATTGACGTGGGAATCAGCGGCAGGACCGCCCAGAAGGTTTCGGAAAAAATGATGCTGATAGGGAAGACAAGACAGGTCATCTGCATTACCCATCTGGCCCAGATAGCTGCAATGGCGGACAGCCATTACCGCATTGAAAAAATGGTTGAAAAGGGAGAGACTAAAACCCGGATTCGAAAGCTGGCTGACGCAGAAGCCATTGAAGAGCTGGCACGGATTCTGGGCGGGGCTGAAATTACCGATACAGTAATGAAAAATGCAGAGGAAATGAAAAAATTGGCCAAAGACAAAAAAGAAAAAATAAGATAAATATTTGGAAACATTATACTAGTCTAGCTGAATTCATATTTCACATACTAAAAGAGGATGTACGTGTTACGACAGTAAAACACGGCATCCTTTTTATGAGTTTTGGCAGAGGATGTGGAGCTATGAATTATAAACAGTACCGGCGCTGCCTGATTGGTCTTTTGCTGATTAGTCTGGCAGGTTTAGGAGTTTTAGGATATGAGGAAATTCGGGACAGGATACCGGATTCCTATACACAGACAGAGGGAGAGCCAAGTCCTGTCCATTCCGATTTTTTTATTACAGAGGAAATCATACCAGGACTTACAGAGGCTTCCGTGAATGCATATGCATCAGAAGGCTACACGATTGCGTATAAACTGCTGGGGATTATTCCTTTAAAAGAAGCCAGGGTGGAGGTAATAAAACCTACCTACGTGATTCCCGGCGGCGTTCCCATTGGGATCTATATGGAGACTGAAGGTGTTCTGATCATTGGAACCGGAGAAGTGACAGGGATGGATGGCTTGAATTATGAGCCTGCATATCGGATTGTTCAGAGAGGCGATTATATTCAGGCAGTCAACGGGCAGGCAATATCCGATAAGGAGGAGCTCATAGAGGCAGTCAATGCAGGCGGAAATGAGGACGTGGTTCTGGATCTTGATCGGGGCGGTGAACAAATTCAGGTGAAGGTGGAGGCAGTCCAGACAGCCAGGGAGGAATACAAGCTGGGCATCTGGGTACGTGATAATACGCAGGGAATCGGAACACTTACATTCCTTACCGAGGACGGCAAATTCGGTGCTCTGGGCCATGGTGTCAATGATGTGGATACGGGAACTCTTTTAGAGATTTCTGAAGGCGCCCTCTATGATACGAATATTATTGATATTAAAAAGGGGGAAAAGGGAACACCAGGAGAGCTTTCCGGACTGATTCGCTACCGGCAGGAGCTGATATGCGGGCAGCTTACTGAAAACACGCCCGTTGGAATTTTCGGAACGGGAGAGGACAGGATCTATGAAAAAGTTGAAGCTCAGCGGCTGCAGGTGGGTTACAAGCAGGAGATTGAACTGGGAGAAGCATTTGTCCGCAGCGCTGTCAGCGGTGAAGTAAAGGATTATCAGGTAGAAATTCTGGAGGTCCATCGAAAGGATGAGGATATGAATAAGGGCATTATTTTGAAAGTGACAGATCCGGAGCTTCTTAATCTGACGGGAGGGATTGTACAGGGAATGAGCGGAAGTCCGATTATTCAAAACGGAAAGCTGGTAGGAGCCGTAACCCACGTATTTGTACAGGATTCCACAAAAGGTTTTGGAGTTTTTATTGAGAATATGCTGGAACATGTAAGTCTTTAGTGGATTCCGTCGAAAGCTGTTCTGTGATGTCTTAAAATGGGGAGAGAAAGAAATTGAAACCTGTCTGTGTGCTGTCTATAATGTAACCATCAAAGGAAACATATGGAAAATAAAGCTGCTGTGGCAGAAAAGCAGCATCAATCAAAGACAGAGACACATGGGAGGGCAGAAATGGAAAAGTTACAGGTTGCAATTGCAGATGACAATGAAAGAATCGTGGAGCTGTTAAATACGATGATACGCTCTGAGAGCGGCATGGAGATTGTAGGCACGGCAGGAAACGGAGAGGATGCGGTGGAAATGATCCGCAAAAATCAGCCGGATGTGGTGCTCCTGGACCTGATTATGCCGAAAATGGATGGGCTGGGAGTTTTGGAAAAGCTTAAGGAAGACAAAACCATGAAGAAACAGCCTGCCTTTATTGTGCTTTCGGCTATTGGTCAGGAAGATGTGACAGAAGATGCATTTGCTCTGGGAGCTAATTATTATATGATGAAGCCCTTTAACAATGAGCTTCTTCTCGGAAGGCTGCGCAGTATTCAGAATCGGGGAGAAAAGATCCTGAATCCCATAAGGACGGCAGGTATGGCAGAACGGAGGCGTCAATCTTACGAGGCTCGGGATCTGGAGACGGATGTGACCAACATGATTCATGAGATAGGCGTTCCGGCTCATATTAAGGGGTATCAGTACTTAAGGGATGCCATTATGATGTCTGTGGAGGATATGGATATGTTAAGCTCCATTACCAAGGTACTGTATCCTACCATTGCCAAGAACCATCAGACAACCCCAAGCCGGGTGGAACGGGCTATCCGCCATGCTATTGAGGTTGCCTGGAGTCGAGGGAAGATGGATACCATTGATGAGCTGTTCGGCTATACGATCAGCACCGGAAAAGGAAAGCCTACAAATTCGGAGTTTATTGCGCTGATTTCAGATCGGATCCGCCTGGACTATAAAGCGAAGGTATCTTAAGGGTGCTGAATTCAAAGCCAATCTATTGACGATGTAAGAGTATTCTTTTTGACAGAATGGGATTTTGGAAATGAAAATTTAGAAATATAACAGAAAAATCAGCACATTTGCGAAATTTTCCCTTTCAAATATGATGTTTATGGGTTATAATAGATATAAAATATCACAAATACCCATGGGATGTATGGGATAGGGAGGAAATGCGGTGAAAAAGATATTATTTATTGCTTCCGAAGCAGTACCCTTTATTAAGACCGGAGGTTTGGCAGACGTAGTTGGATCTCTGCCGAAGTATTTTGACAAGGAATATTTTGATATTCGGGTAATGATTCCCAAGTATCTGTGTATCAAGCAGGAATGGCGTGACAAGATGCAGTATGTGACCCATTTTTATATGAATCTTGCATGGCGAAGCCAGTATGTGGGAATTCTGGAGATGGAATATGAGGGAATCAAGTTCTATTTCGTAGACAATGAGTATTATTTTGCAGGTGCAAAGCCTTATGGGAATATTTATGAGGATATTGAGAAGTTTGCCTTTTTCTCCAAGGCAGCTATTTCTGCCCTGCCTTCACTGGATTTCAGGCCGGATATCATTCACTGTCACGACTGGCAGACAGGACTTGTGCCTGTGTTCCTTAATGATTCCTTCCAGAACAATCCGTTCTTCCAGGGCATCAAGACCATTATGACCATCCATAACCTGAAGTTCCAGGGTGTGTGGGATATGAAGACAGTACGGGATATTACGGGTCTTTCTGTGTCCTACTTTGCGCCGGATAAGCTGGAGGCTTACGGAGATGCCAATTACTTAAAAGGAGGCATTGTATATTCTGATGCAGTTACGACTGTAAGCGAGACTTATGCAGAGGAGATCAAGATGCCATACTACGGCGAACATCTGGACGGTCTCATGTGTGCAAGGGCCAATTCCCTTCGGGGTATCGTAAATGGCATCGACTATGAGGAGTACAATCCGGAGACAGACAAGTTCCTGACTAAGAATTACAATGCAGTGACTTTCCGGAAGGAAAAGGTAAAAAATAAGACAGCTCTTCAGGCAGAGTTGGGACTGGAAGTGGATCCCAAGAAGATGATGCTTGGCGTGGTTTCCCGGCTGACAGATCAGAAGGGCTTTGATCTGATTGCTTATGTTATGGATGAACTGTGTCAGGATGAGATTCAGCTGGTTGTTCTTGGAACAGGCGAGGAGCGTTATGAGAATATGTTCCGTCATTTTGCATGGAAGTATCAGGGCAAGGTGTCGGCTAATATCTTTTATTCTGAGGCTATGTCTCACAAGATTTATGGCTCCTGTGATGCATTCCTGATGCCTTCACAGTTTGAGCCCTGCGGCCTGAGCCAGCTTATGAGCCTGCGGTACGGCACCGTGCCTATTGTTCGGGAGACTGGCGGACTGAAGGATACAGTAGAGCCCTACAACGAATATGAGAGTACCGGAACAGGCTTCAGCTTCCTCAATTACAATGCTCATGAGATGCTTCATACCATCCGTTATGCGGAGAGTGTATACTATGATAAGAAGCGTGAGTGGAACAAGATTGTGGATCGGGCTATGGCTGTTGACTTCTCCTGGGGAACTTCTGCAAAGAAATATGAAGAATTATATAACTGGCTGGCCGGTTAAGTCTGTAAGTTTACTTATATATTTGTTTATAATTTTCATACACTGAGATGAATAAGAATACCTCCTATTCGAGATAATATCAGTAACTGCCTGGAACGTTTTCAGAGCAGGGAACTGGAATCAGAATAGGAGGTATTCTTTATGAAATCAGAATTGTCTGAATTGGATGTACAGAACCTTCGTCATCTCATCGGAGGCTATGACACCACCCACTGCAAGATGAACGACTATGCAAACAATGCCACGGATCAGCAGGTAAAGCAGTTTTTTCAGAAGGCAGCTCAGTCTGCCAAGGAGAATAAGCAGCAGCTGATGCAGTTTTTAGGTTAGGAGGGTGCCAAAATGAATGAGAAGACGATGGTAGCAGATACCCTGGTTGGTATCAACGGAGAGTTGAAGATGTTCAGCGAAATGATTCCTCAGACTGAGGAACCGCGTCTTAAGCAGACTTTAAAGGATCTGCGGAACAAGTGCGAGATGTCTCAGGAGGAGCTGTACCAGATTGCAAGAGCAAAACAGTATTATGTACCGGCTTCCAAGGCTACTGAGGAAGAAGTTCAGCATGTGAAATCTCTCTTTACGCAGAGCGTCATGTAAAAGCAACAGGTAGAAAAAATGAGGGGCTGCTGCAAAATAAGTCTGCTGTCTTATTTTGCGGCGGCCCCAGTATCTTTCAAATCTATACTTCACGCAATTGCGGTACTCCGATTGCAAAGGAATATAAGGACAGGAGTGCAGTAACCACCAGTAGCAGATTGAACCATTTGCTTTTTACGGTATGTTCATCCAGGGAAACGGCATGGGCGGCCATCACAAATATAGGCAGGATGTATCGGCCCTGGGGCTGATAATCCACAAAAAATCCATTGTACACAACAAGAAGGTAAGAGACAAAGACCGGTATATGAAGCAGTCCCCAGGAAATACGCTTTTGCCCCAGAGCCTTATCCTCAGTTTTCCAATGGCTTCCCTTTCTTTTTCCGGTGGGTTTCCACCACAGAGGTACGCTGATTCCCATATACAGCAGGAAATACAAAAGAGCCATAGCCTTGTAATACCAGTCCTGAGCATAGACATCCATGCCGCCGTATACGCCCACTGTGGACTGAAAGAGCTGCTTGTGAAAGCCATATTTGGTCATAAAATCAAGGAAGGAAACACCCTTGTTGTACATGGCAAATTCCGGCGCCTGTTCCTGAGGCGGTGTAGAGGGACGCAGTTCGTAAGCACCCAAAGCATTCTGCACTTCCAGAATAACATCATTTCTCTGAAGCCCGTAGTGGGCGAATTCAAATCCAAGTCGTATCCCAAAGATAAAAAGTGAAGCCAGCAGAATCCACAGGCAGGCAAGAAAGCGCTGCTTTCTCTCTGGTCCTTTGGCTTGTAAGAGGGGCACCAGGAGCATCAGGAAAGCATAGATCAGGATTACATAAAAATTGGCTTTTGCCATCATGACATGTGCAAACATGGTTCCCAGAAGCAGGATTCGAAGAATATCTTCTTTTTTTACCTGACGGGCAGTCAGGCGGTTCAGCATACTTTCGGGATTGGCTAACTGGTACAGTACAATAACGGACACCAGATAGTCGAGGGCATCTGAGGTAGTATATGCATACAGATACCAGAGCTGGGGCGTCAGGAAACAGGCCGCCAGCAGATAACGGTTTTTCCGTGCATGTAAGAGACAGAACAGGAAAAGGCCGATTCCAAGGCACAGGCCGAACAGTCTTTCATTATGAACACAGGAAATAAGGGCAGCAAGTTTTCCGGCATAAAAATAATAAGGATTAAACTCGGAGAGCCGGGTGGTCCCATAGGTTCCCACAGTGGGAAGGGCTTCCGGATCCCGAATATCCGGCGGAAAATTGTGGTCCATATAATACCGGATGGCATCACGGCTTTCCCATTCGTCAGGATTGTCTCTATGATTGCCGGTAAATACAGCTATGATCAGGATACACACAACGCCTATGGCTGTCAGCCATAAAAGAACATCGGTTACATCCAGATAACGTTCCGCCCTCCGGCTTTTTCTCAGCTTTCCGTAGATACGACTGAGTCCAAAGACAGCAGCTGCGAACAGGAGCAGATAAAAAACCCCGAATCGGGCATAACGGGAAGCAGTATCCGAATACAGCTGACGAAAAACTTCCGTGGGAAACAGCTGGGAGTCGTTTCCGTTTATCAGAAGTTCCAGGCATCCCTCTTCATTCAGGAACATTTCCACCTGTTCGTTGGGGATAAAGGCGTCATAGAGAGCCTGTCCCTCCAGAATTCCGCCCAGAAATCCACTGCACCAGAGCTCGATGGAACGAATCTGCATCATGGGGATCCTGTCTGTGTCAGCGGGATCCAGTCGACGCACATAATTCCCCTTTCTATATGAGAAGTCCAGAAAATAGATACGGCTTTCTCCTGTTCGGGCATAGGTATTCTGCAGGCCGCTGAAAGGAATAGTATCATCTCGATAAGATGTTAAAACTTTGAAGGTTTCGCCGTCGCTGTAATCCGTATCTGCATAGTTTATCCGCAGGTGCATAGAAGCGGCAGGGGGAAACAGCAGAAAAAGCAGGCATACAAGACCCAGGACCAGAGCCAAAGGGTGTTTTTTGAGCTGTACCCAAAGGCTGTTTTTATTTAAATAATGTGGTTGAGTTATCATTATAAAATACTCCTTATGGTCGGATGAATTTGATCTAAGGATAAAAGATTTTTCCTGTTTGGTTATTGATTTATTCTGCCATAAATATACAAGGTTGTCAATGAAAGGCAGGGAGGGCAAGAGACAAATTTTTGTTGAGTTTTGCGGAAAAAAGCTTGCAAAGCCCCATTTCTCATGGTATACTTTCTGAGTTAGTGAAAAATCACGCCGACTCTTGCCAAGAACGGTGCCGGAGCAGAAGCTTTGGTCTTTGCGGCAGACAGAGTCTGCGGAAGAACAACCAAATGGAGGAAAGAAACATGAGCGTTATTTCAATGAAGCAGTTACTGGAGGCAGGTGTTCATTTCGGACATCAGACAAGAAGATGGAACCCCAAGATGGCTCCCTACATTTACACAGAGCGTAACGGCATCTACATCATTGACCTGCAAAAATCCGTAGGAATGGTAGATGAAGCTTACAAGGCCGTATTTGACATTGTAGCAAACGGCGGTACCATTCTGTTTGTAGGAACCAAGAAGCAGGCTCAGGATGCTATCAAGGCAGAGGCAGAGCGCTGCGGCATGTTCTATGTGAACGAGAGATGGCTTGGCGGTATGATGACGAATTTCAAGACCATCCAGAGCAGAGTTAACCGCTTAAAAGAGATCGAGAGAATGTCTGAGGACGGAACCTTTGATGTATTGCCCAAGAAGGAAGTAATCGCACTGAGAAAAGAGTGGGAGAAGCTTGAGAGAAACTTAGGCGGAATCAAGGACATGAAGAGAATTCCGGACGCAATCTTCGTAGTAGACCCGAAGAAGGAGAGAATCTGCGTTCAGGAAGCACATACATTGGGAATCCCCCTGATCGGTATTGCAGATACCAACTGCGATCCGGAAGAGCTGGATTATGTAATTCCGGGCAACGATGATGCAATCAGAGCCGTAAAGCTGATCGTGTCCAAGATGGCAGACGCTGTTGTTGAGGCAAATCAGGGACAGGCAGAGGATGTAGAAGAAGCTTATGATTATGCAGACGAGGCAGAGGCACCCGTAGAAGAGTAATTCCGAAGCTTTTGGAGAGTTAGCAGAACCGCAGTATTTACAGAATAACGGAGATATCCGTACCAGTTTGTGTGAGCTGCGGGAATTGATAGATGGAGGAGAAAACAATGGCAGTAACAGCAGGAATGGTAAAAGAGTTAAGAGAGACTACCGGTGCCGGCATCATGGACTGTAAAAAAGCCCTGGCCGCAACAGATGGAGATATGGATGCGGCAATTGATTGGCTGAGAGAAAAAGGACTTGCAAGTGCCCAGAAGAAAGCCGGACGTATTGCGGCAGAGGGTATCGTGGCAACCTGTCTTATTAATGATGACAAGAAAGCTGTAGTGGTTGAGGTAAATGCAGAGACTGATTTTGTGGCAAAGAACGCCAAGTTCCAGTCCTTTGTAGCAGATGTTGCGGCACAGGCAGTAAACACCGGCGCAGCAGATATTGATGCGTTTATGGCAGAGACCTGGGAGAAGGACAGCACCATGACCGTGAAGGAAGCTCTGGCTGCTCAGATTGCGGTTATCGGCGAGAATATGAACATCCGTCGTTTCCGTCAGATGGAGGAGGAGAACGGATTCATCGCTTCTTATATTCATGCAGGCGGAAAGATTGGCGTTCTGGTGGATGTTGAGACAGATGTGATCAATGACGATGTAAAAGAGATGGCAAAGAACATCGCTATGCAGGCAGCAGCTTTGAAGCCCCTTTATACCAGCGATAAGGAAGTGGATGCGGAGTATATTGAGAAAGAGAAAGCTATCCTTCTGGCACAGATTCAGAACGATCCCAAGGAGTCCCAGAAGCCGGAGAAGGTTATTGAGGGCATGATTAAGGGACGTATTAATAAGGAGTTGAAGGAGATCTGTCTGTTGGATCAGGTTTATGTCAAGGCTGAGGATGGAAAGCAGTCTGTGGCAGCTTATGTGGCACAAGTGGCTAAGGCGAATAGTGCTAACATTACTATTAAAGGATTCGTTCGCTTTGAGACCGGGGAAGGTATGGAGAAGAAGAACGAGGACTTTGCGGCTGAGGTGGCGAAGCAGATGGGAATGTAATTCCAATTTCATAAGATGAAGCAAAACGCTGGAAACCCGCATGGTTCCAGCGTTTTTTGCGTTTTTGGGGTGTCGTTTTGGGATGGAGGAAATCAGGAGGATTTGCGGAAAAGTTGGTAAAAATCTGGTACGGGAATTGGTAAAATCTTTTACCAACTTTTAAGGGGCGAAGTTTGCAGGTTTTTTATAGAGAAGGAACGAGTGGGATTTTTTACGAAGGAAGTATATGAAAGTGTTTGTTCTTTTTTAAATCGTTTTGGATGGGACATTTTTATGGGGGTACTGGATGACGGAACAGTACTTGGTGTTCAGGAAAATGTTGCTCCGGATATGATTAGAAATTTTATTAGTGTGATAAGCAATCCAGCTATATTTTCTCCAACTATTTGTTTGTCACCGGAAATTATAAAGGATGAAGAGGGGAATTCCATCATCCATGTTCATGTACCACCCAGTGCTGAAGTCCATAGTTACAAAAAAATAATATATGACAGAATAGATGACGCAGATGTGAAAGTGACAGCAACCAGTCAGATTGCGGCTATGTATATCAGAAAGCAGAATATATTTACTGAGAAAAAATATATCTTTATGTGAAGTTAGAAGATCTTAGAGTAGATTTAATGCCAAAGATTAGAACAATGGCGGCAAATAATGTAGTAGGAAGTCATCCATGGAAAAATATGAGTGATGAAGAATTGCTAAAAAGTGCAGGGTTATTTGGCATTGATCGGATTACAGGGCAACAAGGCTATAATCTTGCAGCGGTAATGTTGCTTGGAAAAGATGAAGTGATTTTAGATATTGTTCCGGCCTATGTTACAGATGCTTTGCTTCGGAAAGTTAATGTAGACCGTTATGATGACAGGGAGATTATAAAAACAAATTTGGTAGAGAGCTATGAACAACTCATGGAGTTTGCTCGAAAACATTTGCCAGATAAATTCTTTTTGGAAGATGACCAGCGAAAAAGCCTTAGAAGTATTATAGCTCGTGAAATGTTGGTTAATACGTTGATCCATCGGGAATTTACCAGTCCTTATATTGCTAAGTTTGTGATTGAAAAAGAGCGGATGTATGTAGAAAATGCGAACAGAGCAATGGGAGAGGGAATGATAACTCCGGAAAATCTAGAGCCAAATCCTAAGAATCCAATTATCGCATCATTTTTTAGAATTTTGGCTATTCTGATCAGCTTGGTTCTGGTGTACGGAACTTATTTAAATATGTAAAACTTTATTCCGGGAAAGAGCCAGAGTTTAAAGAGGGTGATGTTTTTCGGATTATGGTACCTCTGGATGAGGCATATTCCTATGATGCTGGAAACATTGTTCAGAAAAATGCCGATAAAGTGCCGATAAACTCTGATGGACTGCCGATAGTTTACAAGGAAGAAGAATTAACAAAGCAACAGTTGCTGATAGTAAAGTATTTACAGAAGTATGAAAATATTACATCTGGCAAAGCGCAATCTATCAGATGAAGAATTGGAGGTATTGGAAAATATTGTAGAAAGAAGAAAGGATAATCTATCTGTAATGTTGGGAGCGTACATATTGTTAGAGAACAAAAGGAAGGCAAAGAAGATTTTTGAGAATATGGTTCAGGAAGAACAGAGAAATTTTATGGAATTTCCCATATATTATATTTGGGCATACAAAGACAATGAGGACACTGTGTAGAAATGATGAGAAAATGTAATTGATGGACTTGTTATTTGGTGATATACTGTTAGCATAGAATAATCTAAGAGAGAATAGTCAAAAATGAAATTTGAGTGGGATGAAAATAAAAATATTATAAACAAAGAAAAACATAAGATTTCTTTTGAAACAGCAGCATATGTGTTTGATGATCCTTATTATATTGAAATGTTTGATTTTGAGCATAGTGTTGATGAGGATAGATATATTGCGATAGGGAAGGTTGGAGATGTATTGTTTGTAGTATTCACGGAAAGAAAAGAAACGATTAGATTAATTTCAGCTAGACTTGCAACAAATGCAGAAAGGGAGCTTTATTATGACCAGAACATTAGTTATTGAAAGTGGACAAAAGCCTACGGAAGAACAGCTTAAAGAAGTTGAAGAGGCAAAAAAAAGTCCTATAAATTTTGATGAGGATTGTCAAGAATTGTCACCAGCCATGATGAAAGCATTTAAAAGTGCAGTTGTGCAGCGAAATCGTAAGAAAAAGGCTTAAAAGGTGTTGGATATCTTAAATTATACAGAAAATATGTGATATGGTTAGTCGTTTGGGGGGAAGGATTAAATCCCCCAATATCCCCCAAATGTAAAATGGCTATCCCTCAAATTTGAAAAATCAGAAATCGCAAATTTTAAAAAGCAAAATGAATTTTCCCCCAAAATAAAATTTGGGGGATACAGTTGAAAAGATATTGATTCAGAGCAGTCAAAAATCACTGCAAAGCCAGTAAAATACATAGTTCCGGGGATATGCAACCGGGACATGGAAAGAGAAAAGTTCGCAAAACAGATGAATGCGTAAGGCGAAGTTTGCCTGGTTATTTTGAATGAAGAAACCCTTGTGAATGGTGTGAGAATGCTGTCCGCAGGGGTTTTTGAATTTAGATAAGCTTATTTAACACAAAAATGCTGATTGGAATCTATCTTATAGTTTTTGAATATTAGTCTGAATTTAGTAATATAATTGTATTAACTTATGAAATGTATAATTCAAGAAATGGAAAGGAATGATTGTTTAATGGGTCCAACGATTGATCAGTATTTAGTGGCTAATTGCTTATACATGATTGATGAATTCAATATGTTGTATAAGGGGTGGGATAAGCCGGAATTGAAAATTGAGGCAGATGAAAAGTTTAATGAAATGGATATAATAGTAAGATTGGGATATCCGTTTAAACAGAATGCTCATTATACAGCAGGAGAAAGTGGTAGAATAAAGAAAGCGCAGAAAATAAATCATGATTTATATATAGGACAAAGAGATTTTAAAATTGAGGTGAAATATTTAAAAAATTGGGTTAGTTCAGCTAATACAAGAGCAGCAAGTAAGAGCTGGTCAGTGTTTCAGCAAGATTTTGACTGGTTGATGGATGAAATAGATAATGGAAAAAATGGAAAGGTTGCGTTTGTGATTGGATGGTTTAATTGTGTAGATTCATTTTCACAATTAATTCAGTTGGGCACAGGCAATGGTGCTTATCCATTAGCAGATGAAAGAAAACTGGCTTATTTTCCCTTTTTAATAAAAAAGGATGAGAATGCTCCTAAACAAACAAAAAATTTAGCCTATGATTATGTGAATGCATATATAGAAAGTCCAGTAAGAATTTCGTCTAAACGAAAAGGAAAATATAGATGTATGTTTATTGGAGAGAAAGATGATAAATTTCATTTTGCCTTGTATTATGGAGAATGTAAAATGATTACAAATTAGACTCTGGTTTATACTTGTAGGATTATAAAAATAGGTTGAATTTATCCTATAAATTAAGTATAATAAAATTATCGGGAGGTAAGAACAATGACAATAAATACAAATACAATGGTTTCTATTACAGAGGCAAATCAGAATTTTTCAAAAGTAGCAAGATTGGTGGATGAACATGGAACAGCTGTTATATTAAAAAACAATGTACCAAGATATCTTGTCATAGATTTTAGCAAAGCTGAAAATGATGCTGTTGCGTCAAATGAAGATGTGTTGAGTATATCGAAACGATTGATTGAGAAGAATAAGGAAGCATATGAGGTTCTTGCAAAATGATAAAGCTGACAAAAGAACAAATTCTGTTACTTCACACTCAGTTAATAGAGATTACCGGAGGAAGTGATGGAATTAGAGACGTTGGTCTTCTTGAATCTGCGTTAGAAAGTCCATTTCAATCTTATGGCGGTGTAGAATTATATCCAAGCATACAGGCAAAGACAGCTAGACTTTGTTATGGCTTGGTTAAAAATCATGCAATGCTCGATGGCAATAAAAGAATTGGGTGTCATGCCATGTTAGTCTTTTTGGCATTAAACGGTTATGAGATTGAATATAAGCAGAAAGAGTTATCAGACATAATATTAGATGTAGCGGCGGACAGAAAACAATATGAAGATATTTTACAATGGTTACTGGTACATCAGATGTAAGTTAAACGATTTATAACTTCTCCAGATAAAAGCTGCAAAATGAAAGCAATGGATAAAGTATGCTTATAGAATGTTGATGGAGCTAGATTATTCAGATATATCAGAACGATATCCATCAAAATTTGGTAATATAGATAATGTGTTTGTAGATCGGCAGGGGGCTTTCATTGCAGGTTATGGCGATGACTCTTTTAAAAAGATTAAGGATTCGATGAAGTTCCGGACTTGTATGGCTGATAAAATTTATTCCGGTGAAAAATACTGTTTGGCGCAATCTGGAGAATTAAAAGTCTCTATAAAAAGCGAGTATCTTAAACGTATCAATGCATTTTTAGATATCATGGAGGTAGAGGATAAAGATTGTCAGGAGTATGAAATAAGTCAGAATATATTGGTAGTTAAAACTTTGCACAGTGGTTTCTGGGCAATAATAATGGCTTTGAATGGTGAGCAGGATATATTTGCCGCTAAGGAGTATAAGGGCATTCAGGAAATGTATAATAAGTTGCTTCCATTTATATCTCCGGAGTTATTACATGAAGAGTATGATTACTAAATTAGATGATAGAGCGTTTGAAAAAATGTGTAGAGACTTATTTGTGGATATGGGATTTCAAAATGTTACTCAAAGGGGGAATACAAGAGCTTCTGATGGGGGTGTAGATTTAGAAGCGGATATGAAAGTGGAAACAATTTTAGGGGAACAGAAACAACATTGGATTTTTCAATGTAAACATACGAAGGCTCAAATAGATAGAAAAGATATTTCTGAAATACCAGACTTACTTGAAGATTTTAAAGCCAGTGGTTACGGATTGTTTTATAGTGGTATGCTAAGCCCACAAACGCTAGATAGAATAAAGAAAAAGGAATCTATAATATATTGGGCAAAGGACGAACTGGAAATTTTGCTAAGAAAATACAAAAATACGGCAATTAGATATTTTGGAATATAATTTTTGTGGTTTTCGTTTAGAATAGAAGTTGTCTGGTGTATAGAAAATGAGAAGCAATGTCCCACGGCATCCAGAAGAGGGAGGCTGTGGGACATTGTGTGTCTGTGGGTTATTCGAGTGTGAGGCTGAAGTTTTTCAAGATGCGGTAGCTGTCCAGGAGGCCGGCTATGTATGCGTTGGTGCGGTGTAAACAGGCACGGCCCGGAGATTTTCTGCTTCTGGCAGGAAAGAAGAAAAACGTCATCCTGCTGTTGTCCTGTCTCCCCTTTTCCCAGCAGTTCGTCCGTGGATATATGGAAATACTCGGCAAGGATTGCCACCTCGTAGTCCGGAACGAAACGGCTGCCCTGTTCGATGCGCAGAATGGTCAGGTCGCTGCACTCCATGCCCAGGAGCTGGAGCCGGCCTGCAAGGGCGGCTTGGGAGAGCCCCTGACTGGTGCAGAGCTGTCTTATTTTCGGGCCTATGATGTTTTTGGAAGTACCATTCCAGTAGATTTTCATAGACGCTCCCTTCTAAAGATGAAGTATATGAATTGATTTTACCGGAATGGCGTGATAATATACTTCTAAAGATGAAGTATCGAAAAATAGAAACAGAATAGTGGAAAATCGGGGAATACTGGATGTAGAAAGTGAAATAAAGGAGATGTATGGTATGAATGATGTGTGGTTGAAGATTGCCCAGTTTTTAGGAACTTTGAACGGGGAAAATGTAAAACGGGAAAGTTATGTATGTACCCCGGAATATGAAACGGCTCTGGAGGCATGGAAGGAAACAGAGAAGGAATGGGAAGTGTTTCTGGAAACCCTGCCTGCGGAAGAGCAGGAAAAGGCAGAGGAAATGAAGGAGCGCCTGGAGGATTTTGCGTCTGCCCAAGAGAAACGGGCTTACATTCAGGGTTATGCAGACTGTGTGCAGGCACTGTACCATATGGGGCTTCTGAAGGAGAATGAAGTATTGAAATGGGCGGAGAAAGTAGAGCAAAAGTAGATATTCATCAGAAAGCTCAGTGACATTTGCGGCATCCAGGATGCATTTCACTGCAAACAGGTTGTTTGAATGAATCAGACAGACTATAATAGCTGTTATTTCTATAAATAGCCAGGAGGTAAGAAATTTTATGAAACTGAAAAAGGCAATGATAGTATTCGGTACTGTCTGTATATTGAGCACAATGATTGCAGGTTGCGGTTCCGGTTCTGAATCTGCTGTTAAAACAGAAGAAAACCAGGCAGATGAAGCATCACCGGAGGAATCAAATGATGCGCCATTAGAAGGCGTTGATGGGAGCGCAGAGGAACATCAGGAAAATACATCAGGAAAATGGCAGGTTTTAGAGCCGGATGTTGCCGCTGCTGTCGATGCGGATTTCCTGGGTAAGGTTCGGAAGATAGAAGAGGACTCATTTTTCATCGTTGAGAGGAAAGTGAAAATTCTTGATGATGGTTCCATAGTATACAGTTCTCCAAGCTCCGATGCGGATATTCCCGATTCCCAGTTGATTCATGTAGTTTTTGAAGAAGATACTTGTTTTTATTTGAAAGACACGGATGAAAATGAAGAAGGCCATGGGAACAAAGAGGCCGGATTTCAGGATTTGAAAGAGCATATGTCCGTTGAAATGAAAGGCAGCTTTAAAAATGATGAATTTCATGCTACAGAAATACGGTTCTTTTAGAAAAAGAGGAGGAAGATTATGAAAGGAAAATGTATTCTAATATTTATGATAGTTTTGGCAATGGGGATGATCGCCTGCTCATCCGAATCAAAAGAGGATGCAGTATCTGTGGAGACTGATTCCCCACAGGAAACGGATCAGAAAGAAACCGCAGATACAAAAGCTGAGGAAGTAGAAACTAATCTTGTGAAACCGTCAAAGCCGGAGAGTACAGAAGAGGATGGAAAAGTTTCTCCGGAAGACGAGGAAAACATAGAGGGCGATCCCATTGCCGGAATTGTTGAAAAGTATGAAGGTAACACAATCGCAATCAAAAACCCGGATGATGACATGCTCTATTATTTTTCCACGGAGAATGCCCAGATACTGGAAGGGTTTTCTACGGAGAGTGCTCAAGAAACAGAAGGGGAACCCTCGATTACCGTGGGCGATAAAGTAGAGATCAGTTACCGTGGGCTGATTGATTTTGATGAAGAGCATCCAGATGAAGCTGTGAAAATTGTTGTGATCACAGTTGAATAAATTTGCTGATACAGAGAATGTTTGCAAAACCAGATTTTAATATCTACATAGCCATATACAAAGATCCCGTCGCTAAGGCAATGGGATTTTTGTAATTCTCTTGACAGTTACTTCATAGTGTCTTATACTGTACTTGTTAATACAATACAGTATAAGACAGAAAGGCGGTGGCAGTTTGGAGATTGTTGTAAGTAATAAGGCAAGTCGTCCTCTGTACGAGCAGATTGTGTCGCAGATAAAAGCGCAGGTTATGAGCGGTGATTTGAAATCCGGGGAAGCGCTTCCCTCTATCCGCTCCCTTGCAAAATCGCTGCAGATCAGTGTTCTGACCGTGCAGAAGGCATATGACATCCTGCAGGAGGAGGGCTTTATTGAAACAACAGCCGGGAAAGGCTGCTATGTATCTGTCCAAAATCAGGACTTTTATTTGGAAGAACAGCAAAAAAAGATAGAGGGCTGTTTCAATGACGCGATAGAAATTGCCCGTATGAGCGGAATACCGCTTGATAAACTAATTAGCTTATTAACATTATTATACGAGGAGGATTAGCGATGACAAATGCTTTCATGGTATCAGGGCTTACCAAAACTTATCAGGATTTTGTTTTGGACCACGTCTCGTTTACCGTTCCCAGTGGCTCCATTGTCGGACTGATTGGAGAAAACGGCGCAGGAAAAAGCACAACCATCAATGCGGCTTTAGGGCTGATTCAAAAGGAAGACGGTGTTGTATCCATTTTGGACAGCGAGGAACTGGACGGGGACGTCAAAGAACAGATTGGCGTCGTGTTTGATGGCAGTAATTATCCGGAAATTCTTTCTCCCCGAAAATTGAACCGGGTTATGAAAAACATTTACAGGACATGGGACGAACAGGCTTATTTGCGTCTGCTGAAACAGTTTTCCCTGCCGGCGGATAAGAAGATCAAACAGTTTTCAAAAGGAATGAAGATGAAGCTGGCAATCTCTGTTGCATTTTCCCATCATTCCAGGCTGTTGGTCCTGGACGAAGCCACCAGCGGCTTAGACCCGGTTGTCCGGGATGATATTCTGGATATGCTTTTAGATTTCGTGCAGGACGAAGAACATTCCATTTTGGTGTCTTCGCACATTACCAGTGATTTAGAGAAGATTGCCGATTATATCGTGTTTATCCATGAAGGGAAAGTGGTTTTTGAGAAACCCAAAGACGAACTGACCGAACAGTATGGCATCATCAAGTGCGGTGCGGCGCAGTTTGACGCGCTGGATAAATCCGATATCATCTCGTACCGTAAAATGGACTATGAATGGCAGATACTGGTTTCAGACCGGGAAAGGATGCAGAAAAAATATCCGAAAGCCCTGGTTCTCCCGGCAACGATTGATGAAATTATGCTTCTTTATGTAAAGGGGGAAAAGTGATGAAAGGCGTTTTGGTGAAAGATCTCTATATTGCCAGGAGCAATATTCTCGTAACGATTGTCAGCCTGGTTGTTCTGGGCTTTGGGCTATCTTTTTTGCTGGAAACCAGCGCACTTCTGGTTCTGGCTCCGGTTGCCGCTACAACAGCAGCCTTTATCAGCATTACCAGTGATGCGGCATCCAAATGGAATAAAAATGTCATTACCATGCCGGTATCAAGGAACCAGATCATTGGTGAGAAGTTTCTGTTTTATATCCTGCTTGCCGTATTGGGAATGCTGACAGCGCTGGTACCCTGCGCCGTCCTTGCCTGTTTCGGTATGGATATCACGCTTCACTCGCTGTTACTGTATGGCTCTATCGGGATGAGCGCTACCCTGCTGGCAGGCGGCATCAGCCTGCCGTGTGCATATCTGTTTGACCCAGAGAAATCGCAGATTGTCTTTATGATGTCATTTATGGCGTCAACAGGGATTATTACGGGACTTGTTCTTCTTATCAATTTTCTTTTTCCTGTAAAGGAGAATATCCTTCTGGCTTTCCATATTGTACTTATCATTTCTGGTATCTGTTTTTTTATTTCATACCGGATTGTGGTAAAGGTATATCGGAAGCGGGATATTAGCTGATGAATATAGGATGAAAGAGGCGGGGTGCAGACAGCTGACGAAGACTGTCTGCACCCCAAAAAAATTTATGGAATTTAGATAGACAAATATTCTGGAAAGGAATCCGGGCATAGGATGAAAAAAGTTGCCTACTGTAACATTTCGCGGACATTTGTATGTTTATCTATGTAAAAAAGCAGAGGAGTGTGGATATGAAAAAGATTTTACTGGTAGAGGATGACGACCTTTTAAATAAAACGCTGACTTACAACCTGATTTCTGAGGGTTATGATACCGTATCAGCTCTGAATGCCGGCACAGCCACCGAGTTATTGACGCAGACGGAATATGACCTGGTACTTCTGGACATCAATCTGCCGGATGGCAGCGGCTATGACCTGTGCAGGCTCATAAAGCCGGAGAACCCTGACACACTGGTGATCTTCCTGACGGCCAACGACCAGGAGAGCGACCAGATCCGGGGGTATGAAGTGGGGGCTGTGGATTATATTACCAAGCCCTTTTCCATTGGGGCGCTGCTGCGGAAAATATGGGCCATGTTCGCTATGCTGGAACACCGGGGGCTTACAAAGGATTTCTATGATGACGGCAGGCTGTTTCTGGACTTTTCGGAGCAGTCCGCTGCGCTGAATGGAAAGCCCCTTACCCTTTCCCCTATGGAGTATAAGATGCTGTACCTGTTCTGCAAAAATCCAAAACAGATCCTGACCAGGCAGCGCCTTCTGGAGCGGCTGTGGGATGTGGATGAAAACTATGTGGACGAACACACGCTGACAACCTCCATCAGCCGTATCCGGGGCAAGATTGAGGCGGATGGCGATACTTATATCAAAACGATTTACGGAATTGGGTATCAGTGGATGGGAGGCGAGAGAAAATGAATCTGGGGCGAATCTCTGTAAAAAGGATATTCCTGCTGAGCATCGGCGGTATGGCGGTTTCCATGCTGGTCATCTGCGCAGTTTTCTTTGCGGTGACAGGGCAGATGTGGATACTGGCCTCCGGTATGCTGCTGATGCTCTGCGCCCTTGCATGGATGTTCCTTCTGACGGTTGCCTTTGGCAAACGGCTTTCCATATTTACCAGGGAGCTGTGCCGGGCAATGGACCAGATGATCAGCGGAAGCGGAGAGCCTGTGCGCGCCGGGGACAGTGAAACACTCTTCGCCCATATCAGCTACCGTCTTTTGCGGCTGTATGGGATCATGCAGGAGAACCGGAAGAAGGTGGATGAGGAACGGCAGGAGCTGCAGATGCTGGTGTCAGATGTTTCCCATCAGGTGAAAACACCGGTGGCAAATCTGAAAATGGTGACGGACACGCTGCTTTCAAAACCGGTCACAGAGGAAGAACAGTTGGAGTTCCTGAAGGGCATCCGGAATCAGACGGACAAGCTGGAGTTTCTTTTTCAGGCTCTTGTGAAAACCTCACGGCTGGAAACAGGGGCAATCCGGTTGGAAAAGAAAGACGCCCTGCTGATTGACACGCTGGCGATGGCCTTAAGCGGCATCGTATATACGGCGGAGAAAAAGAATATATCCGTAACAGTGGACTGTCCGGAGGATCTCATCCTTTCCCATGACAGCAAGTGGACGGCGGAAGCCGTATTCAACCTGCTGGATAATGCAGTGAAATATACCCCGGCCGGAGGAGCAATCCGAGTTTCAGTAGAACAATGGGAAATGTATGTAAAACTGAGTGTGTCCGATACCGGCAAGGGTATCCCGGAGAGCAATCAGGCTGCCATTTTCCGGCGCTTCTATCGTGAGGAAGAAGTACACGGGCAGCAGGGGGTGGGAATCGGCCTGTATCTGACCCGCGAGATTGTAATGCGGCAGGGAGGCTATATCAAAGTGGTTTCGGAGCCGGGCAAGGGTTCGGAATTTTCCATTATGCTCCTTACAAGATAGCATATGGCAGAGGGACATTCCAAGCTGTCCGGCGTAAATTTTTTCGCAGCAGTGTGCCAATAAAGCTGCCAGTGGCAGGTTTTCGGCTGAAATGTACCAGACTTGTAACATTTGAGCCGCATTTTTATGAATTTTTGGCCGCTGTAACATTTTGCGGACATTTGGGTTTTACAATACTCTTATCAAATATGGAGGTATAATTTTATGACAACGAAGTGTGTTGAAATGAGGAATATAACAAAAAAGTTTCGTGATTTTAAGTTGGATAATGTCAGTCTGGAGGTTCCGCAAGGAAAAATTGTAGGGTTCATTGGAGAAAATGGCGCAGGTAAAAGCACTACAATAAATTTATTACTCAATCTCATAGATAAAGATTCGGGAGAAATTGAGATTTTGGGTTTACATTATCCGAAGGATGAAACGAAAATCAAGCAACAAATAGGGGTTGCTTTTGATGAATGTTTTTATCCCGAAGAACTCACACCTCATGATATGGGTGTCATCCTGTCTGGAGCATATAAAGAATGGGACAATGAACAATATTGTCAACTTTTACAAAGGTTTTCTATTCCTAAAATGCAAACAATTTCTTCCTTTTCCAGGGGAATGAAAATGAAATTAGATATTATTGCAGCCATGTCACATCATGCAAAACTGTTGGTTTTAGATGAAGCTACAACAGGTCTTGATCCTGTTGTTCGTGATGAAATACTGGATATGTTTATAGAGTATGTAAAATCCCAAAATTCTTCAATCCTATTTTCTTCACATATTATTTCGGATGTTGAAAAGACTGCGGATATTGTTGTGCTGATAGATAGGGGGCATATTATTTTTCAAGAAAAGAAAGAGCAGTTACTTCAACGATACTGCATTTGTGAATGTAAAACAACTATTCCTATAAAACACATTTCTCAAAAAGGAACTGAAAAAGGTGTTCAATATCTGATTGATAAGAGAGATGCACAGCCAGACTTAAAATATCGCACTGCTACTTTAGAAGAAATTTTACTCTTTTTTATGAGGGGGGATACAAAATGCGAGGATTGATTTATAAAAACATTAAATTGTCAATGAAAGCGCCTAAAATAAATCTGCTGTTCGGTATATTCGCCATTGGAATTTCATTTATTGGAATTTCTCCCGTTATTGGAGCATTATTTTTTTCTTTTGTAGCAAGTAGTGTATCCACATATTGCTTCTATCCTGAGTATAAGTGTGAGTGGAATAGGTATGGAAACATTTTGCCTCTCAAGAAATGGGAAAACATAGCAAGCAAATATTTAAGCTGTCTGATCTTTATGATAATTTCAGTTTTAGGTGGAATTGTTTGTAACATCATTTATGCCGTTGTCACGCACTCCTATTCTTTAGATATTATTGCAATATCGCTATGCGTTGCAGTAGTCTTTCCTCTGATTTGGACAAGTATTTTTCTGCCAGCAGCATTTAAGTTTGGAATACAATCTGCTTCTTATTTTCGATTCCTACTTATTCCAGCATTATTTCTTTTACGGAATTTTACGGAAAATGATGTAATACTTTCAAACACCCTATTGATTCCAGTTTTGATTTTAATCTGCTTGATTATTTTAGGGGTTTCATTTTTGGTAAGTGTATTTATTACTGGAAAAAGGTTGTGAATATTCTATTTGGTATTGGAAAAGGTTAAGGCTCTGTATTATGAATAAGAATTTTGAAATGTCCGAGTCTTGTAACATTTCAGCCGCATTTTTTATGCCGCTTCGGACATTTCTGTGACATTTGGATTTTATAATGTCCTTATCAACAGGCAGAAAGCCTTGAAAGGAGCATTTGATTTATGAATGTATTACAAACGATTGATCTGAAAAAGTATTATGGCAGTGAGCCGAATCTTACCCGCGCCCTGGATGGCGTCAGCCTCTCTGTGGAACAGGGGGAGTTTGTGGCAATCGTCGGAACGTCCGGCAGTGGGAAATCCACCTTGCTCAACATGATGGGCGGGCTGGATACGCCCACTTCCGGCAATGTTATTGTCCGTGGGGATGAGCTGGCCAAAAAGAATGACGAGGAACTGACCATTTTCCGCCGCCGCAACATCGGCTTTATCTTCCAGAACTATAACCTTGTCCCGATCCTGAATGTGTATGAGAACATTGTCCTGCCTGTGGAGCTGGACGGAGATGTGGCAGACAGGAAGTTCATGGATGAGATCGTGGAGATGCTGGCATTGGAAGATAAACTGCAGAATATGCCGAATAACCTTTCCGGCGGACAGCAGCAGCGTGTCGCCATTGCCCGGGCTCTCATCACTAAACCGGCCATCATCCTGGCCGATGAGCCCACCGGAAATCTGGATTCTAAGACCAGCGCCGATGTGCTGGGGCTTTTAAAGCGTACCAGTATGGAGTTTAACCAGACCATTGTCATGATTACCCATAATAACGAGATTGCCCAGCTTGCTGACCGGATCATAAGGATTGAGGACGGCAGGATCGTGGAGTAAGGGGGTGGCAAGATATGACATGGCCTTTTGAAAATGATACCAGTATCGTAGAAAAGAAGCTGGCAAGCCGCAGTATGAAAGCAGACAGGCGCCGGAGCATTTTTATCATCCTTACGATTGCTCTTGCTGTCTGCCTTATGGGAACCCTTAGTTTTATCTATTCTGCACAGCAGAAGCAGACGCTGGACAATATTCTGGGACAGTATCAGGCCGGGTGCAGCGGGCTGACCAAAGAAGAGGTTACCCGGCTTGCAGACACGGGAAGGTTTGAAAAATGGGGATATACCGCTGATGCCGGTTCGGTCCGCCATGAGGACAGCACGTTAAATGTCAGCTTTGTAAGCAAAGAAATGATTAATCTGATGGGATACGGAGAAATTGTTGGGAATTATCCCCAGGAAGAGAATGAACTCTGCATAGACCGGTCTTTTCTCAATTATTTTGACCTTCCGGCAGAGGTGGGCCAGACCCTCACCCTGAACCTTGGTAACGGAGAAAAGGCATATACTGTAACAGGCATCCTGGAATCGGAGAACGACAGCCGGATTTTCACGGCCTGGATCTCGGAAAGCAGCGTGGATACATCTGGCCATAAGGCGCCATATGACCTGCGGTTCCGTTTTGCTGGAAGCCAGGGGATGGAACCAGAGCAGCTCCGTATGGATATTGAAGCCTTTTTCCGGGAAATGGGCATCCCAGAAGACAGGACGTTTTATAGTTCCAACTACTTTGGAATGCTGGATCTTTATCTGGGAAACGGGATGGAGATTTATGCCCTGTCAATTTTAATTGCTGTGATCTGCGCTATCGTAATCTACAACATTTTCTATATTTCTGTGATGGGAAAAATGAGGGAATACGGCCGACTGAAGGTGCTTGGGACAACGCCGAGGCAGTTAAAGCGGGTGGTAAAGAGGGAACGGCGTCTGCTGACTGCTATAGCCATTCCCCTTGGCCTGCTCCTGGCAGCAGGAATTGCGCTTGTTGCTGTACCCGGTTATTGGTTCTGGCGTGATAATATCGGATCCGGGCTGATGGTTTCCTTTCTAACCTATGGGATGGTTCTGGTCGCCACCAGGAAGCCTTTATCCATGGTGGGAAAAGTATCTGCAATTGAAGCCATCCGGGCTACAGCATATTCCGAACAGCAGTACCGGGGTGTTTCCAGGCAGATCCACCGCCGTCTTACCATGCCCTGTCTGGCCCGGATGAATTTTTCCAGGAACCGGAAAAAGGCATTTGTAACGGCCACTTCCTTAAGCCTGACCGGAATTTTGCTGCTTTGTATTTCTGCCTATGCAAATTCGGTGGATATAGAAGAAATGGCCCAGTCCCAGTTTGGAGACAGGAGCCAGTACCTTCTGCAATATGAGGACTATGCGGGCCGGGAATTTTATGAGATGCAGAAAGAAAATCCTCTGGGGGAGGCTTTGCGGGAAGAGCTTGCAGCGATTTCCGGCGTGGACTACGTCACGGCTTACAGCACAGCCTGTGTGGAGATCCCTGCCATCAGTGCGATCCCGGGCAACCGGGAGCATGAGGCTTTCATCATCCGGGGGATTGACCAGGAAAATATGGCTAAGATGTATACCGGCGGCGCGGTCCTTAAGGGAAATGCGGATTACCGGCAGCTGGCAGAGCAAAACGGCATCCTGGTCTGTCCCTCAGGCAGCGCCCTGAAGGAGATCTACAAGACCACCTATCAGGTGGGGGATACCGTGACTCTTTCCTGTTACAACGGGCAGGCGAAGACATATACGGTAATGGGCATTGTCAAAGATATCCCCATCGGCAGCTCCGCACATTTCTTTATTCTGCCGGAGGAAGAACTGTCCGTCCTTTACCCGGAAATTTCGGATTTTGCCAGCTATGTGAATATCCATACCAGGGAGGACGGCAAGGAGCTTCGCAGAGCGGTGTATGACGCCGTATCCGATGAACGGGTGGCGGTTTTGGGCCTGGAGGATTCCATCGCGGTTCTTAAGAGCGGGATGCAGGGGGAACTGAAAAGGGATTACAGCCTTTTGATCTTTATCTTTCTGTTTTCGCTGATAAACCTTGCCAATACGCTGATCACGAACCTTTTAGCCCGCCAGCAGGAGTTCGGCGTGTTCCAGTCTGTTGGAATGAGCGGACGGCAGATGTCCAGGATGCTGTCCTATGAATGTCTATACTATATTGGGATCACGCTGTTTGTTACCCTGACGGCTGGGACAGCATGCAGCCTGGCAGTGTGCCATATCTTTGATCAGGTAGGCATGTTCGGGAAACTCACCTATCATTTCCCGGTGGTTCAGGTCCTGGTGTTTGTAGCTGCGCTGCTCCTGGTGCAGGCGTTATTCTCGGTCTGTGCGGTCCGTTATACCAGAAAACTCTCCCTTGTGGAGCGGATCAAGGCGACAGAATGACTTCGCTTGAAAAAGGAATATTGGACCAAAGGAGGAATCACCCTGCGGGTATCCCTGTATGCCCAAAAAGCAGGGCAAAAAGGAGGAAACAAACATGACATGGCCTTTTGAAAATGATACCGGCGCTATTGTGAAAAAACTTGCAAAGCGCAGCCTGGCAAGCGAGAAGCGCCGGGACCTGATGGTGGTAATTGCCGTCGCCCTGGCAGCGTTTCTGATATGCTTTGCAGCGGTTATATCCGTTTCCATTGCACAGATCCAGCGTAATCAGGTAGCCGACACCTATGAGGCGGTCTTCACCGGAGTGGAGGCGGACCATGTGGAGGCGCTGAAAGAACTGCCGGAACTTGCCCGCATGGGCGAATACTATTTACTGGGGCAGGAGCATTCGGAGCAGGGATACAACGCCTCCTATGTGTACTGCGACAGTGACATGATGTATATTGCCCGCAGCCAGATGGAGCTGGTAAAAGGAGAACTCCCGACAAAGGTGAATGAAGTTGCTGTCAGTGAATATTTTCTCTCCGCTTACGGTTCCAATGCCAAAATCGGTGAGACGATCCGGTTAGATACCGAAAGCTTTCATGGCGACTATACCGTGACCGGAATCCTGTCTAATGTGGGAGAAAAGGAAGCGAATCTATGTGCCATTGCCGTTTCCAAGGCGGCCTTGACGCAGTGGGTCGGATTTGACCCTGCAGGATACCGTGCCTATGTGCATTTCAAAAATGACAGGCAGTTTAGCCAGGAAACCATGGCTGCCCGCTGCAGGGAGATTGCCGCACAGTTTGGCTCTGCGCATGTAGGGATGAACAGCAATTATTTTGCTTTAAATTCAAAGTCCATTGACTTTGTGACCATCTTTGGCATAGCTGCTCTTGTGCTTGCCGGCGGATACCCACAGCATCCTTCTGAGTACAGGTTATCAGAAGCACCATGCCGATATGGATGTTGGGGCCACTATTGAGCTGACCCTGGGCCAGAAAACCGTGACAGTTACCATATCCGGACTGTTCGATGCGTCGAAGGCAGCAAACGGACATGGTGCGCTTGCCATGGATTCGGCAGCCCTGTTCGCACCAGAGGAGTTGTTTCATGAGATACATCCTGAAATCGGAAGCTTTGACTACTCCTGGAGTATTGTGAATGATCCCGCAAAAGCAGAGGCTGTGGAACGCAGCCTGCAGGAGCTGGTATCCGGCCGCAGCAATCTTGGAATGGATACCATAGCCTCACATATCAAATATGAGAAAATGCAGAGCAGCATTATTTTTGGAAGCCTGCAGGCCCTTTCCTGGCTGATCTTCCTGTTCGGCGTTGTCAACCTGATCAATACGACGCTTTCCAACCAGATGTCCCGGAAGCGTGAGAACAGTATCCTGCGCTCCGTTGGCCTGACCGGGAAGCAGCTGTGCCGGATGAGTATTACCGAGGGGATGTGTCATGCGCTTTTTGCGGCGCTTACCGTCGTGATCCTGGGGCTGCCGATTTCCATGGCAGTCTGTGGGTCAGTCAGCAAGAAATCCTTTGCCGGCGCAGTCGTCCCATACCAGTTCCCGTTCCTGCAAATGGGGCTGTTCCTCCTGGTGTTGTTTGGCATGGAGGTAGTCCTGTCTGTCTGGATGGTGCGCAGGCAGAAAAAGCAGTCTCTGGTTGAGCAGATGCGGGCGCAAAGTTAAGCATTTCGCAGCAACAGATAAACATTTCACAGCAATTAAATTGTTTTGGCATTTCGGACAGGTTGTCATAAAATGTCTGCCTATGGCAACGGCAAAAGTTTTTCTTTTGCCGTTGACGAATAATGGCGAGGAGGTGGCGCATTGATACGTATTGCAATCTGTGATGATGAAAAACACATGTCCGATCATATAAGGGCTTTTGTATACGATTTTTTCCGTAAAAAGAACAGGGAGATCTGTTTGCGGACATTTTCAAGCGGCGAAGAGCTGCTAAGCTACGATGGGCAGATCGACATCCTGTTTCTGGACATCCAGATGAAGGGCATGGACGGCATGGAAACGGCAAGGAAGCTGAGGGATTCTAAGTTTCGGGGATTCCTGATCTTTATCACGGTACTGAAAGAGATGGTGTTTCAGTCTTTCGAGGTAGAGCCTTACGATTATCTGGTCAAGCCGGTAGAGGAAAAACAGTTTGAAAAGACCATGGAGCGCCTTTACACTTCCATGCAAAACGCCAGCGAAGACAGCCTGCTGGTGCAAAAGGGATATGAGGGGCGCATCATTCGGGAGGAGGAGATTATTTTCTGCGAGATCATAGACCGGAAAATATATCTGAACCTGGCTTCCGGCGAGGTTGTTGATTATTATGAGCGGATTGAAAATCTGGAAACGAAGCTGGGCAGCCATTTTTTCCGGTGCCACAGGAGCTATCTCATCAACCTGAAGCATTTAAAAGGATATAAAAACGGGACTGCCTGTATGGATAACGGCAAAGAGGTTCCCGTATCGCAGCTGCGGAGTAAGGAGTTTTCCAGTGTTGTTCTACATTAAGCCTTTGGCTCTCAGATATTTGATTGCATATACCGGGAGGGGCGGGAAAGTAGTAATCAGCTGGGAGAGGACGCCCCTTCTTACAAACATTGTGGTGGAAGACAACGGAACAGGGATCCACCAGGAGGATATCCATAATATCTTCAAACGGTTTTACCGGAGCCGTTTTTCCCAGGATACCCATGGAATCGGCCTGGGGCTGCCGCTGGCAAAATCCATTGTGGAAACCCATCAGGGGACGATTTCCGTAACCAGCAGGGTCGGCAAGGGCAGCAGATTTGTCTTAAGCTTTTTCCATCTTACAAAAGAGTAAGATGAAATTCATGTGAAAGTAAGACCCATCGGGTATGATAATGCCCGAAAGGCAGGTAATGAATATGAATATTCTTGAAGTACAAAATCTATGCAAGACCTATGGAAAAGGGGAAGCGGAAGTCCGGGCGCTTGACCATGTTTCCTTCTCCGTGGGCAAAGGGGAATTTATCGCAATCGTAGGCGAATCCGGTTCCGGAAAAAGTACGCTTTTAAATGTGGTGGGAGCGTTGGATAACCCGACCTCCGGGAAAGTGCTGATTGACGGGAAGGACATTTTTTCCATGCCCGAAAAGAAGCTTACGGTGTTCCGCCGCCAGAATATCGGGTTTATCTTCCAGTCCTTTAACTTGATCCCGGAGCTGAATGTAGAGCAGAACATTACATTCCCCTTGCTTTTGGATTACCAGAAGCCGGACCAGAAGTATGTGGAGGAGTTGCTGGAGATCCTGGGATTAAAGGAGTGCAGGAAGCACCTGCCCAGCCAGCTTTCCGGAGGACAGCAACAGAGGGTTGCAATCGGAAGGGCGCTGGCGGCCCGCCCTGCCATCATCATGGTGGATGAGCCTACTGGGAACCTGGATTCCAAGAACAGCCAGGAGGTCATCACCCTCTTAAAATCCATGTCGGCCAAGTACAGGCAGGCAATCCTGATGATTACCCCCGTGTGCGGAACTGCTGCATACGGGGCTTTTTGTCTGTTATAATCTAGTAGTCCGTATCGGAAATCCTTGTGCATATTTCCGGTACGGACTACTAGTGTTCATTCCGGTAGTTGCGGTGAATATTTCCTGGAGCATATCACAGTAAACGCCTTTCACAACTTTCACGGATTCTTTCTTGTCTGCCGTAAACTGGTAAGTGCGGCGGTTCAACCGGCCTGCCGTGAACCTGAAAAAGTCCATTGTGTAAGTATCATCACCATTCAGGGTTATCCATAAGCGGTTCGCCCTGCTGTAGTTTTTGGGGAGCGTCATGCGCAGCGTATTGCCGTCCGCAAGGAGATTTTTTGCCCCGGTCATTGCCAGGAATTTGTTTCCGCCCAACTGTTCAAGAATTGTATCTGCAACTTTCATTTTGATTACCTCCGTTTGTTTCATTTGATGATACTATTATATACTTACGGAAGTATAAATTCAATAGGCAGAATAGACAAATATACTTCCGTAAGATTGTGGATTTTGTATACTTCCGTAGATGGAAAGGATATGGTATAATGGTGTATACAAAGCACAAGGAGGGAAAGCAGATGGCAGAGCAGCAGACAGAGGGAAAAAAGTGGACGATACCCAGGGGACCCGCAGCAACGGCGGCAAAAAATAGGCATAGGGATAAAAATTATGATAGGGCTGAAATGACGCTTCCTAAAGGAATGAAAGCACGCCTGGAAGAGATCGTGAAAGAACAGGGGTATAGTTCCCGTAATGACTATGTGGTAACGGCTATAAAAGAAAAGTATAAAAGGGATACAGGGGAAGATTTGATTCTGGAATAATCAGGAATAAAAAATGCTTGACTTTATACTTCCGTAAGTATATGATAGAATTA
This sequence comes from Clostridia bacterium, assembly GCA_910574255.1. GTDB lineage: Bacteria > Bacillota > Clostridia > Lachnospirales > Lachnospiraceae > Laedolimicola. The sequence continues at coordinate 87,556 of CAJTAK010000007.1, read as the reverse complement.
TCAAAGGAAAAGGAGGTAATGGCGCATATGGAAATCAGGTATGATAAAGCGGCAGTCAAGTATTTGCAGGGGCTTCCGCAGAAACTAAGGGATTCCATAAGGGACGCAATCAAGGGACTGACACAGAAGCCGCCCAAAGGTGATATAAAACCTATGCAGGGTTATAAAGACGGCAGACACCGTTTAAGGGTTGGAAAGTACCGTGTGATCTATCGGTATACAAGATGGAGAAGTGGAAATACTGATTGTTATGGAGATCGGGAGCCGTGGAGATATTTACAAATAGAATGGAGGTTGAGAGCATGACACAGGTAGTACAGGAATCAGTTAAAATGCTGGAAATGCTGCCGGAGAGCGAACAGGAATTTGCAAGCCAGTTTATCAAGCGGCTGGTGCTTGCCTGGGACCCGGATTTTACAAAACTGACACCAGAAGAGCGGAAGCGGCTGGAAGCGGCAGAGCAGAGGGTAGACAGTGGAGAATATGTAAAAGACAGTGAAATAAGCTGGTAAGAATAGGCGGTTGCAGGCTGAAAAAGGCAGGCAGCCGCCTTGTTTTTCTGGTGTGTCCGTTTCGGTCACATACTGTTACTAACTATATAGCGCCGACGGGAAACCTTGACAGCCGTACCGGGGCAGATATTATGAATTTGTTGCAGGAGATCAACCGGGAGAGCAGACAGACACACATGTCAATTAAGAAATTTGTAATAGTGAGGATGCAGGAGATAGATATTTATTCCGACGTGGATGGTAGATTATAGCGTTGAGCCATCGTTAATGAAGTTTGGAGAGAAAATCTTTCTAAAGATTTTGGAAATTTATCTAAAAAGTATGGTAATGGAGCCGTAGGTTACTTTCATTTTGATCTCCTACAATGGCAGGAGGGACAAGCAGCCAAAACTGCTTGTCCCTCCAGGTAATGGAGCTAACGCCCCTCACCTGGTAGCCGCTTAGGGGGCCTATCGTATGGGCCTATTTCAGAAATCTCCGAAAAAGAAAGACCATCCAGGGCATAGAGCAAAAACCGCTCCCGCTGGGTACCGGTGCAGAGGGCAAGCACCGCCAGAATTTCATCCAGCGTTTCCCGCTGGCAAATCAGTTTTTCCGGGGTAGCGCAATAGGGCAAGCGGCCCTCCGTAGCGATTATGTACTCGTCAAATTCCCATTCGTCCCAATGCCGAAGCTGTTCGTGGGCAAGGTTCTCCGCCGTGTGGTCGGCCTGGGAGAGATATTCATAGACCTCCACCGACACGGACACAGCCTGCCCATAGTAGTTGATGGTAATTTCCATCGTCCTTTCCTCCGTTCAGATTTTTGGGGGTCTGAACGGGGGCTTTTTTCTTTTGCCGTCGTGCGGCAGACATTAGGAGTATGTATATGTAGCGTGCTGACGCCTATATGTGTCGTTGTCTTTTTGGCTCAATTCTTTTTCTATCTGTGTCAATTTTGCTTTCAAATCCTCTATTTTGCTTTCCTCTGTTTCCATGTTGATTTGCTGCTCCAGCTCTTGTTTCTGCTTTTTTAGTTTTTCAATCTCACGGTCAACCTTATCGGTATTGCAGGTGCAGCTTTGCCCATTTTTGTCAGAGCCGCTTTTTTCCGGCCCTTCTTTTTTGTCCCGATCAGAGGCATCTAGGGCATCCTCTGCCAACTCCGGGTCATCAAAATAGATTTTAGGCTTGCCGCCCTCGTCTTTGCGCAGCCAATAACGCCCTGATGGTTCCGGTTTTTCCTCCGGAACATATTCATCCATCACAGGTTTTTGGTGGCGCAATTGGGTTTCATCTTCGGGTTGCTGGACTTTTTTCGGTTCATCCACACCAGCAATCGGCACAGACGGTTGCGCTGCGCCAGAATTTATTCCAGAAATAGACTGCACAATATATTCCTCCAATCCACAAGATAGGTAACTGTTATGCTATTATCAGTTTACCCCGCAAAAAAAGAATTTCAAGGCCTTTGTATTGAAGTGCTCTCTGGATGTATTGAAATGTTCAGCAACACGTTCAAAGAGAACCGCCGTTCAATTTTCTCTGTCAGCATCACACCGTGATATTTCTCTGTTACAGCTTTGATATTGGAAAGGCCGGTTCCATTCAAACGGTTCCTCGGCTATGACCGGGGCGAGTGAATTTCTGCGAAGGTTGGAGTGGATGAATATTACTCGGAGGTTCTGCCGGAGGATAAAGCGGATTTTGAGAGAAAAGAAAAAGAAGCAGGCAGGAAGGTAATCATGGTTGGGGATGGGATTAATGATTCTCCGGCACTTTCTGCAGCGGACTGGTGAAAAGAATCCGGAAGAATTACGTTCAGATTATTGGAATCAATTCCGGGCTGATTCTGCTTGGGGTCAGCGGAAGGATACAGCCCACCACATCGGCTATGGTGCACAATGCTTCTACGTCGATGATTGGGGTTAACAGTATGAAAAATTTGTTGAAATAGTTGGAAAAGACTCATAGAAATAATAAGAGAGGATATTGCAAAAGGGGCTGGTTTTGCAATATCCTCTCTTTACAGCGCTGTCATATGGAAGTCTAAAAAAGCTGATAATGAGAATTTTTTATTATTCTGTGCGTTTAAAAATAAGGAAGGTAATTTTAGCGCTATTTTACAGTGCACTGTAAGCGCTGAATCCTTCCTGTATCATGATATCATTGCTTATTTTAGTAATTCATCATAAGTGGTATTCAGACAATTGCGGATTGCACGAAGCTGTGAGCCGGAAATATGCTGTATGCCTCGCTCGATTTTAACCAAGGATTCCCTGGTGATATTAATACCTTCAAGCTGTAAGAGGCGTACAAGCTCTGTCTGTCCGATGCCGGCTTCCAGGCGTATCTTTCGGATATTGCTTCCGATCTCAATCCCTGCCTGCTTTATCTTTTGTTCCATAATAATTGCCTCTTAAAATAGGACCGAAACCGGTCCAATTTTCCTTTATCATACCTTTGGCGAATGATATAATGGGACCAGAACTAGTCCACTTTTGATGATGGGCAAATATTTGGAATGTTAGCAGCTTTAGCCTTGTTAATTTAGAACACCGTGATTCTGTTCATGCTGAGCGATGGCCTGACGAATCAGATAGAGGATTTCCCCGTTTATGGAGCGTCCTTCAAATTCCGAAAGGCTTTTCAGCTTTTTGTGTGTCTCTGAATCAATGCGTAATCCCAAATGTTTATCTCTTTCCATAGTACTCCTTTATACTTATATTAAGTTCAAAATAAGTTCCCAATATAAGTACATTTTAAGTACAACTGTATGTGAAATGTTCAAAATGGACTTGAAATAAGTACAAATTATTTTTATAAGAAAGGATGGAGGGAGATTGTTATGAAAAAGAGAGAACCGCATTATTATCGAATTAGGGTATGGGTGTTTTGGGGGGTGATAGGAGTTTTTGTAAGCCTTATAGGGGCAGCATATTTTAAGGAAGATTTACATGATTGGTGGATTTGCAGCAGGGGGAGGGAAGAGGTTACCTTTGATGAGATGGAGTCAGAGCTGGAGAATAAAGGGGAATGCTTTCTTTGCGGTTACAGCAGCCAAAGCCTTAGAGAACAATATGAAACATCCGATGGTGTGGGTGTGATTTCTCTGAATGACTGGTATGTTTTAGAGTTTCAAGGGAAAGGCTATGGCGGAGCGGACTCGGAGGATACAAGGGACAGGGGTCTGTCTACTACCTTCGGGAATACCGGGGAGATTACTTATTGTTCAAAAGGCAATCCTGCAAGAGGAATGGCATCCATCGAAATCACATTGCCGGATGATTACAGCTTAGATTCAACAATCATTCAGAATAATCTGTGCCAGGAGTGTTTGGACAAGATCGGAGAATCCCTGAGATACGACAAATGGAAAAACGAAAAGAAAGAAGCAGTACCTTTGTGCATGGTAGACTTAAAAACCTTGGAAATCTATTCTCTGCAGGATTGGCACAGAGGCTGCACGATTCGGGACTATTGGATTGAGATAGAGCCGGAGAAAGGGAAAATGGGGATAAAATTGTTTTCTGTCCCAATAAAAAATAAATAAAATGGCAAAATAGAATCTAAAAAATTGATAGGAACTTTTAAGTGTTTTTGATACAATGAAACAAATATTGAAAAATACAAGGAGATAAAGCAATGGCAAATTTAATGCTGAAAAGAACAATAATGGAAGTGGTTGACAATCAGCTGAAAGCAAATGATCCGCCATGTACAAGGGATACTTATGAAAAACTATTAAATGCCGGGTATTCAAAGTCAGAAGCGAAGGATAAAATCGGAGCAGTAGTTCTGACTGAAATCTATGATATTTTGAAGGAAGGACAATCCTTTGATGAAAAAAAATTTAAGAACAGTCTTGAAGAGATGTTAAAGCAGAGCCTTGATTTTGAAGACATTCATCATATAGAAACGGAATGGGACAAATGGGATGATTTGATTCAAATGGGATATGAATGCTTTGAAAATCAAAAAGCAGCAAAAGGTCTGCGACTTTGGCAGGATGCATGGAATGTTTTTTGCTCTATTATGGAAGACAGTATAGAAACAGATACTCTCTATGGATTGATGGATGCACTTGATTTTGCATATCCGATAGATGAATGGCTTCAGGATTACGAGATGGAATTGAGCAGTGCCGGGAAGTATGAGGAAAGAATTGTATTTTGTCAAAAAGTATTGGAAATGTTTGACTGGCAGGAAGCGGATGACAGTTGTTTTCAGTGTGGTATTGGAGAATCTCTTTTTCGAGAAGGCAGGATTGCAGAGGCATATGAGCATTATGAAAAATGGCTGTCGGAGGATCCGCAAAACGCAAATGGAATCAATAGTTTAAGTTGGCTGCTTTTTGAAAACGGCGATGCCGGGAAGGCATATGAAGTGGTAAGAAAAGCAACATGGGGGATTTCCTGTTATAGGGATAATATATCTCTCTTTATGCATGCAAAACAATTGGCGGCCTATGTTGGAAAAGAAGATGAAAGTCAATGGTATCAACAGCAATTGGACAAATTCGAGGAATCTATTGGAAAACGGGGAATGCATGAAGATGTACTTTTTGATGAATTTACACTGCCCAAGCAGGTTCCGGTTGTGAAAGAAAAGAAAATATATCCAAATGATCCCTGTCCGTGCGGCAGCGGCAAAAAGTATAAGAAATGTTGCGGAAGGCGATGAAAAAATTGTATTTTCTAAAAAAACACTTGCAATTCCGGTACGGACAAGTATATAATAGTGCATGACAAAGGCGTCAAAAATAAGCGTGTGGCCTATGTCATGCGCTTGATTATTTTTTGTACGCTTTTTTTGTATGTATGCAAGATATAAAAGGAGGAGAGAAAACATGTCATACGTTGATGAGATTATTGAAGCGGTGGTTGCGAAGAACCCAAGCGAGCCGGAGTTCCATCAGGCAGTAAAAGAGGTATTAAATTCCCTAAGACCCGTGGTGGATGCCAATGAAGAGAAGTTCCGCCGGGAAGCACTTCTGGAGCGTCTGGTTGAGCCGGAGCGTCAGATTAAGTTCCGTGTACCCTGGGTAGACGACAAGGGCCGGGTACAGGTGAATACGGGCTACCGCGTACAGTTTAACAGTGCAATCGGACCCTACAAGGGAGGACTTCGCCTGCATCCGTCCGTAAACTTGGGTATTATTAAGTTTTTAGGCTTTGAGCAGATTTTCAAGAATTCCCTGACCGGACTTCCCATTGGCGGCGGCAAGGGCGGTTCTGACTTTGACCCCAAGGGCAAGTCCGATCGTGAGGTTATGGCTTTCTGCCAGAGCTTCATGACAGAGCTTTGCAAATACATTGGCGAGAACACGGATGTTCCGGCCGGTGATATCGGAACAGGCGCAAGAGAAATCGGTTATCTGTACGGACAATACAAGAGGCTGACCGGACTTTATGAGGGCGTCCTGACGGGAAAAGGTCTGTCCTACGGCGGTTCCCTGGCAAGAACAGAGGCAACGGGCTATGGTCTTCTGTATCTGACCCAGGAGATGCTGAAGATGAACGGTATTGATATTGCAGGCAAGACGGCAGCCGTATCCGGTTCCGGAAACGTAGCTATCTATGCCATCCAGAAAGCGCAGCAGCTTGGCGTTAAGGTACTGACCTGCAGCGATTCCAACGGATGGGTATATGATCCGGAGGGAATTGATGTGGCGGCCTTGAAAGAGATTAAGGAAGTTAAGAGAGCAAGACTGACCGAGTACAAGAACTATCGTCCGAACTCCGAGTACCATGAGGGACGTGGCGTATGGAGCGTAAAGGTTGATCTGGCACTTCCCTGCGCAACCCAGAACGAGCTTCATCTGGAGGATGCCAAGGCACTGGCAGCCAACGGCGTTACCGCAGTGGCAGAGGGCGCTAACATGCCTACCACTCTGGAAGCTACCGAGTACTTGCAGGAGCAGGGCGTTCTGTTTGCACCGGGCAAGGCGGCCAATGCAGGCGGCGTTGCAACCTCCGCACTGGAGATGTCCCAGAACAGCGAGCGCTTAAGCTGGACCTTTGAGGAGGTAGACGCAAAGCTTCAGGGCATTATGGTAAATATCTGCCACAACATGGCGGACGCAGCAGAGCGTTATGGTTATGCGAAGAACTATGTAATGGGAGCGAACATTGCCGGATTTGAGAAAGTCGTAGACGCTATGCTGGCTCAGGGCGTGGTATAGGGTATACCTTACCGGACGAAGTCCGCCAGCCCTGAAAGGGCATGAATTACGGTGTACTCGTAGGGTATACTTTAAAAGAGATGATCACGGAATAAATGGCATTCAGGCAGGACTGAATTAGCTTTTACAAGCACCGCATTTGTATGGCTGATTTGGTTCTGCCTTTTTGTTCAGAAAAATAGCAGATTGAAAAAATAGATGCAAATTCCTGTTGGAAATGAAAGAGTAAGTATTGCTTACTTGCAAAGCTCCCCATGCTTGCATGTGCGGGCACGGCAGTTACCGTGGGAAATGCCTGTGAGGAATTGAAAGGAATTGCGGATAAGGTTTGTGAAAGTGTGGAAAATGATGGTATTTATCATGAGCTGAAAAGAATGGGGATTATTGAATGAAGAATGTGTTAGATATCTGTTTCAAAGAAAATTACGGGAAAAACTTGGAAATTCCTTGACAAACATGCAATGGTCATTGTACAATTATACGGATATATTGTTTGATTTTTTAATTTTTTATGTGCATTTTCACAAACGAAGGGAGTGGAGTTATGATTCAAAATGGTTTTACCTACATAGCGTTCTTGATGTTCCTGGCAGGTATCCTGCTTGCTGCGGAGAAGTATACCAAGTGGAAAGTATTCAATTATGTTCCGCCGCTTGTATGGATCTATGTGCTGAACATGCTGTTCTGTACCATCGGAATGTTTGATTCCGAGGGCTGTTCCGCAGCCTTTGGCGCATTGAAGAACAATCTTTTGTATGCCATGATTTTTGTTATGCTGCTGCGTTGCGATATCCGCAAATTAGCGAAGCTGGGCGGCCGGATGGCGGCTATCTTTATGGGCGGCGCTGTTTCTATTATGCTTGGTTTCTTTATTGCTTTCCTGGTTTTCAAGGGAGCATTGGGAGGCGGCGAGACTATCTGGGGCGCAATGGCAGCCCTGTGTGCTTCCTGGATCGGCGGCTCTGCAAATATGGCGGCTATGGAGGCGGCATTTACCATTGATCCCGGTGCTTACGGCTGTGCACTGGCCGTGGATACGGTTTACTATTCCGTATGGATTGCCCTGCTGCTGATTATGGTTCGCTACGCAAGCAAATGGGATAAGTCCGTAAAGGCAGATACCTCCAAGCTTCAGGAGGTTGCCGATGCGGCTAACGCAGAGATTGAGAAAGAGAAAAAACGTGCTACGGCAAGTGACTGGATTTTCCTTATTGGTTTGTCTCTTATGGTTTCCGCTATTTCACAGATGGTTGGTGCGGCCGGAAATACGGCTTTGAAGGAAGTCGGACTGGCGATGTTTGATAAGGGAACCCTTACCACGGTATTTGTAACGATTCTGGGTCTTATCTGTGCTTTAAGTCCTCTTGGAAAGCTTCCGGCAGTGGAAGAACTCTCCAATATCTATCTGTATGCCGTTGTTTCCCTGCTGGCATCTACCGCTACACTGGTGGATCTGGTGAGTGCACCTCTGTGGATCGTGGCAGGCCTTGTGGTTATGATCATTCATATTGCGGTTATGTATCTCCTTTCCAAGCTGTTCCACTGGGACTGCTGTATGGTTTCCACTGCGTCACTGGCAAATATCGGCGGAAGTGCATCTGCACCCATTGTGGCATCCGCTTACAATCCCTCTTATGCCGGTATCGGTGTATTGATGGGAGTTTTGGGAGCGGCAGTCGGAAACTTCTGCGGCCTGGCCATGGGATATTTGATGCAGATGTTTATTTAGGTAAAAAAGAGATGCAAAGCATTGAACAGTATTGCTGTATGCTTTATAAATGACAATTTATTGTCATAATTTTAAACAGGATAGAATTTAAATGGTTCTTCGCCTGGGAAAGTTGGGTGAAGAACCACTGTTTTATATGGACTACTAGTATACCTTGCATCTGGAGGATTGAAAATTCTTTATTCATATGGAGACAGAAAAGTTTCATGGCATTATAACGGGGAGAGGAGGGGAGAATGTGCATATGAATGACTGCTTTCGTTATCTTCATGTGGGGCTTCCGGATGATATTTTGCAAAAGAAATTTTATGGGGATCTGGAAGGAGCCGTGAGGCTGATTGACAGGCGGCTGGCATGGGATGACATACCGGAGGCGATGCGCTGCTGCCTTATGGCTCAACGGGAAATGATATTGCGAAGAACGGAGGATTATCCCTATACAAAGGAAGAAGCCCTTGCTGTGGTTCGGGAGCATATTTCTGATTTTTCGGAGGAAGAGTTTGAGGATCGTGTGGATGCCGGAAGGATCGGATGGATTTATCTGAATGGGGAGAGACGCTTCTTTAACCGCTTTTTTCAGAGTATGTGTAAGGCGGAGCCTGCCTTTGGGGAACGGGCCGGTGTGCGGCTTCCGGGTGTGGAGAGCGCAGGAAAGGGATCTGCAGAAGAGGGGCGGTTAGACCGCTGTGCCCGTCTGATGCGTGAGAGAGGAAAACTGAGCAACCGCATTCGGATTCGGGCCGGTGTGCGCATGAAGGATGAGGTTTTTAATTCCGGGATGTTTGTGCGTGTTCACCTGCCTATTCCGGCAGCCTGTGAGCAGCAGAGTGAGATTGTGATTGAGAAGATATTTCCGGCAGGGGGAAAGCCGGCCCCGGAGGATGCGCCCCAGAGGACAATTTGCTGGGAGATGAGCCTTGAGGAAAACCAGGAATTTTATGTGGAGTATTCTTATGTGCATACGGCTCGTTACCATGATGTGGAGCAGATGCAGAAAGAGGGGCTTTCCCTTACCTGTGTCCAGCCGGACTTCTTTACGGGGGAGGAGACGCCCCATATTCTGTTTACGCCCTACCTCCGGGAGCTTGTGAAAGAGCTTACCAGGGGAGCTGCAGAGCCGCTGGAAAAAGCCCGTAGGTTTTATGATTTTATTACTCTGCAAATGAAATATACTTTTATGCCTGCTTATTTTGGGCTGGAGCAGATTGCGGAAGCCTGTGCGAGAAACTTTACGGGGGACTGCGGTGTGTTTGCTCTGCTTTTCTTAACTCTCTGCCGGTGCGCAGGGATTCCGGCTTGCTGGCAGAGCGGACTTACGGCGGAGCCGGATTTCTGCGGAGCCCATGACTGGGTGCGGTTTTATGTGGAGCCTTACGGGTGGCTGTATGCGGATCCGTCTTACGGAACTGCGGCGGTGAGGGCAAAAAACGAGGAGCGGAGACGGTTTTATTTCGGTAATCTGGATGCCTATCGTATGGCGGCGAACAATGCATTCCAGGCGCCTTTTACCATTGATAAAGAGCATTGGCGGGCAGACCCCTATGACAATCAGCTGGGAGAGATGGAAGTGGTTGACCGAGGGCTGCGTTATGGGGAATTTGAGCGTAACAAAGAGGTTTTGTTGTGTGAGGAATTAGAATAGTCCGGCTAAGAAATGTTGAGCGTTTAACAGAAATATTTACCCTTTCGTACTGTTGCGCAGCAACTTAAAAAAAGGAGGATACTATGAAAATAACAGATGTAAGACTTGGAATACTATCCGTACCCTTGAGGGTGCCATTTAAGACGGCGCTGCGTTCTGTTTCCGGTGTGGAGGATGTTATTGTGGAGATTCACACGGATTCGGGACAGATAGGCTATGGGGAGGCGCCGCCTACCGGCGCCATAACGGGCGACACCACCGGTGCTATTATCGGGGCCCTTAAGGATCATCTTATCAAAACCATCATAGGAAGAGACGTGGATGATTTTGAGGAGCTGATTCAGTCGGTAAACAATTGCATTGTGAAAAATACCAGCGCAAAGGCTGCTATAGATATGGCTTTGTATGATTTGTACGGTCAGCTCTACAAGCTTCCCGTTTACAAGCTCTTTGGCGGAAGCCGCAGCAAGATTGTGACGGATATTACCATCAGCGTCAATGACCCGCAGGTTATGGCGGAGGATACAAGGAATGCGGTGGAGCGTGGCTATGATACTTTGAAGGTGAAGGTGGGCGTGAATCCGGATCTGGATTTGGCCCGTCTGACTGCTGTGCGTGAAGCGGCCGGACCGGAACGGCAGATCCGCATTGATGCAAACCAGGCATGGAATCCCAAGCAGGCAGTGCGGCTTCTGAACCAGATGCAGGAAAAGGGCCTGGGAATTGAACTGGTGGAACAGCCGGTGCCGGCTCACGATTTTGAGGGACTGAAGTTTGTGACTGAGCGCTCCTATGTGCCGGTTCTGGCAGATGAGAGTGTATTTTCTCCTGAAGATGCGGTTAAGATTATGCAGATGGGAGCGGCGGACCTTATCAATATCAAGTTGATGAAGTGCGGCGGACTTTACAATGCTTTAAAGATTGCCACGGCAGCGGAGCTTTACGGAGTGGAATGTATGATTGGCTGCATGCTGGAGGCGAAGATCAGTGTGAACGCAGCGGTTCATCTTGCCTGTGCTAAAAGTATTATTACAAAGATTGACCTGGACGGGCCGGTACTTTGCAGTGAGGACCCGATTTTGGGCGGCTCCGTATTTGAGGAAAAGGTGATTACGGTTTCCAGGGAGCCGGGACTTGGGATTCGTGGAATTGACGGGCTGAAGTATTTAGACTAAGGATATATGGAGAAAGGGGCTGTCGGGAAATAAGACATCAGCCATTTCTATACCCTGTGTTCGGACGGTTTGTGTACATTCTGTCTGCTCTGTACGGACATTAAAAAGCAATATCCGTACATATCAGACAGTCTGTACACAAACAGCCGGACACTGGATATCAGAAAAGTCTTCTGTCTTATTTCCCGACAGCCCCTTTTTGTATGGTGTGCCGGTCATGAATATAAAGTAGTTCTTTTGCGGCTTGCCACCCATCTATATTTCATGTATCATGGTAAGAAACGATAAAATGATTCCGGTTTGCCGCTGTAAAGGGGAGAAATCTACGGAATTGTTATAAATTTATTTTTCCAAAAAAGAAAGCGAGGGAGCATATGAATTTTCATCCAAACAGTACGTTGTTATTTATTTTAGCAGGGGCAGTGATTGTATTCGTCATTGCCCAATCATTGTTTTTTCTGATTCGGGCATTCCGACGGGGAAAGGAGCTTGGCATGGACATGGGGCAGCTTCGCAAAACCGTATTGTCCACAGCCGTATTTACCATCGCTCCGGCGGTGTCCATTCTGCTGGGCGTTATTACACTGTCAAAATTTCTGGGACTGCCCCTGCCATGGCTGCGTCTAAGCGTCATCGGAGCCATCACCTATGAACTGCCGGCGGCGACATCCACGGCCAATGCCCTTGGAATATCCCTCTCGGAGACTGTGACAGACCCTTCCGTGTACACGGCGATTGCCTGGGTTATGACCTTAGGCATCTTCCCTGGGCTTATTTGGGTGCCCCTGTTCATTAAGAGAATCCAGGGCGGTCTGATGAAGATTAAAAATAAGGACGGTAAATGGGGAGACATCCTTATGACTGCCATGTTTCTGGGCATGATTTCCGCATTCCTGGGAATGGTGTTTGCGGATATCCGATCGGGCCTTAAGGGATGGATTCCTATCTTTGTACTGCTGTTTTCTGCACTTCTTATGGGAATCTGCGGAATCCTTATAAAAAAATGCAATATAAAATGGCTGGAAAATTACGCCTTGCCTATCAGTATGCTTGGAGCCATGGCGTTTGCAGCAGTGATTACGCCGATGTTTTAAAGGCAGTACGATACAAAAACTTCGGAACCGGAATAGAAAGGAAGAACTATATGAATAAAAGAAGCTACGAAGATATGACACATATTTATGGGCGCATCTGGATTTTGAGTGCTCTGGGGATGATATTTGCTTATCCCATTATTGCCTGCATCTATTATGATGCCTGGCCGGGGTGGCGTCCGGTGCTCCAGGGACTTCTTGGAGTGGCGCCCATTTTCTGGACTGTGGGAATCATTGAGGTCATTACCTTTATCCCCATGCTTGGAACGGCAGGCTCCTATCTGGCCTTTGTAACGGGAAATCTTACCAATTTGAAGGTTCCGGCAGCCCTCACTGCCATGGAAAATGCAAAGGTAAAGCCCGGAAGCGATGAGGGAGAGGTGATTTCTACTATCGCAGTAGCAACCTCATCCATGGTGACAGTGCTGATTATCGCTCTCGGGGTGGCCCTGCTGGTGCCGCTGACACCGATTCTGGACAACCCGGCAGTCAAGCCTGCCTTTGACAATATTCTGCCCTCTTTGTTTGGAGGATTGGCAGTGGTGTATGTGAGCAAAAATTGGAAGATATCCATAGCGCCGCTGGTATTTATGATTGTACTGTTTTTGCTGGTGCCCTCCCTGGCAGGTTCTGTGGGCGTTCTGGTTCCTGTGGGGGCGCTGATTGCCATTGGCGCTGCAAGGATTTTGTACAAGAAAAATATGCTGTAGGAGACGAAAGGAAGCAGGTGTGGAGATATGTTATGGTATGTACTTGGTATAGCAGGAGCAGTCATTATCATTTTTCTGGCAGTGATTCTTATCCGGGCGGCACAGTTTAATCCGAAGCCGGAGCTTACGCCGTCAATGAAAGAGGTGTCCCTGGATGAAAAAAAGATTGTAAAGGATATGCAGGAAATGATCCGCTGCAAGACTATTTCCTATAATGATGCGTCACTGATCGACGAGGCAGAATTTGAAAAATTCCGAGAGCTTCTTCCGGATCTTTATCCCCGGATTCATAAGACCTGTGAGCGGCTCTTTCTGGGAGTAAACGGAATCCTGTACCACTGGAAAGGGCGGGAGGCAGGAGATCCGGTTGTGCTGATGTCCCACTATGATGTGGTTCCGGTGGAGGAATCTCAGTGGGAGAAGCCGGCATTTGAGGCGGTCTGTGAGGACGGCGTGCTCTGGGGGAGGGGAACTCTGGATACAAAGGGAACCCTGTGCGGCATTTTGGAGGCTGCGGAAAAGCTTATAGGAGAGGGCTTTGAGCCAAAGCATGATATATATTTTGCATTTTCCGGACAGGAAGAGATCAACGGTTCAACCTGCCCGGCCATGGTGGACTGGTTTGAGGAACGGGGCATTCATCCGGCTATGGTTGTAGATGAGGGCGGAGCCGTGGTAGAAAATGTATTTCCAGGTGTGAACCGGGAATGTGCCCTCATCGGAATTGCGGAAAAGGGCCTGACAAATATTGAATTTCATGCAAAAAGCGGCGGCGGTCATGCTTCTATGCCTCCGGTTCACACGATCGTGGGTGAGCTGGCTAAGGCTGTGGTGGATGTGGAAAATCACCCATTTCCCAGACAGATGACAAAGCCGGTGAGGGAGATGCTGGACACCCTGGGACGCCACTCTACCTTTGCATACAAGGTTCTGTTTGCCAATCTGTGGTGCTTTGAGGGGCTCTTTGACAAGGTCTGCCAGAAGTCCGGCGGCGAGCTCAATGCTATGCTGCGTACCACCTGCGCCATGACGAAGATGGAGGGCGGAAAGGCATTTAACGTGATTCCGCCAAAGGCTTCCATAGGCATGAACCTGCGCCTTATGGGGACGGATACGGTGGAATCCGCCCGTGCTTACCTTGAGCAGGTGATTCACAACCCCGATATAGAAGTAACGGTGTTTGAGGGAAGAAATCCCTCTGCGGATTCGGATACCTCCTGTCCGGAGTGGGGCGTACTGTGCCAGGCGGTGGCGGATACCTGGAAGGAGGCGCTGGTAGCCCCTTATCTTATGATGGCCTGCAGTGATTCCTGGCATTACTGCCGGATTACGGACCGGGTGTACAAGTTTTCGGCTATGAAGCTGTCCAAGGAGGAGCGAGCCATGATTCACGGCAACAATGAACGGGTACCGGTGAAAACGCTGGTGAAGACAGTGGAATTTTATGTGCGGTTAATGGAGAAGTGCTGAGCTATGCTTTTACTTAGCTGCTGAAAACCAGAGGAAAGTGAAGAAGGGTAGGGAGCTGCCTTGTTTTGGGCAGCTTCCGAAGATCTTTCAAGGGGCCCGAAAAAATTCTCATGAAGAGCAATCTCGTATTCGAGGCCGGGGCCATGGGCAAAATATGCTCCATTAAGAACCGCAAAGGAAAAATCATCCACAAATCCGTTTTCATCCATCATGGTAACGTGTATTGCGGCGTTCAGTGAATGGGCTGTGTACCGAATGATTTCATCAGTCATTTCCCGGAGGATGCTTTCTGTTTCCCGGCGCTGTGCGCTTCGGAGGTTTTCTTCATCATTTTCGTAAGCTGCATAGAAATACATATTTAAAATATAGGGAAATTCCCGAAAAATGCTGTCATATTGAAGAGTGGGGAAGTAAATATGCTCTGTCAGAGAGTAATGCGGCCGCTGGTCAAACATTATGGATGTTTCCGGCACGTCGGGCATGGAAAAAAGCCGGTATGACTTAACATAAAGTGCACAGTCTTCCTCTTTGAGCCCCGGTATCCGCTCAGCTGCTTTGTCCCGAAAATTTTCGTTATAATATTGCTCTGCTAAATCGGAGAAATACGCTTCGATGGTTTATGCAAGATGCTCCCTATCCGAACCTCTCCCGTTGCGGTTGTTGAAGATAAAGGTATGATCCTGCCCGTCAGCAGCGGAATAAGTGAGGGTCCACTCTGTGTAATGTGTCACAATGCTGGTATTTTCATATTCATCCCAAAAGGATTCTTCCTTTTCCACACCATCGGAGAGCACATATTCTTCCCCAAAGCAATTTTTCAGCATTGATTCGCATGTTTCCTGGATATCATCATGGCAGAAAAGCTCTCTTTTTCCAAAAACACAGCCTGTCAGAAGGACAGAGAGAGCAAATGGGATTAGAAGAGCGGTTGTAATTTTTCCGATTTTATTCATTTGGTGTCCTCTTTGTGCTGCGGAATTTTCCGGTGTGGAATTCCTGGCTGTTGCAAAATGGTGTATTCGCATGAATTGGAAATGAGGGGTGATGCTGGCTTTATTATACACCATTTGTTGGGCAAATGAAATTATAATTCTGAATAGTGGTAAGAACATTTTTTACGGTACAGCCGTAGAAAAATTGCATAGGTTATGGACAAAAAGTTCAAAATATATTGAGAAAATGGAATTTCCATGCTATTCTAAAAAACAGTGGGAGGTGGGGATATGCTGCAAAGGTTCAAGGTGCAAAATTTTAAAAATTTCCGGGATGAGCTGGTGTGGGATTTTTCCAACACAAAAAGCTATGAATTCCATCAGGAGCTTGTTCCGCAGGGGATTTTGAAAAATGCCATAGTGTTTGGGGAAAATGCCTCCGGAAAGACAAACCTGGGCTGGGCTCTTATGGATATTGTGATACATTTGACAGATTCCATGAAAAATATTGCAAACTATCGCAATTATGTGAATTTAAACAGCAATGATCAGCTTGCTCATTTTGAATATACCTTTTGTTTTGATGGGAATTTACTGGCTTACTATTATGAAAAAGAAGAGGTAGGAAAGGTTCTGCGAGAGAAAGTAAGCATCAACCATCGTGAGGTGCTGTCAGCAGATCTTGGATATGAAGCAAAGGTCCATTTGAAAGGGGCTGAGGGATTAAATCTGGATATGTGGGACGGCTCCATTTCTTTTGTAAAATATGTGGCAAGAAACACGGTTCTGGATAAAGATGATGCGGACAGCAGGGCTTTTATGCAGTTTATCCGGTTTGTTGAGCATATGTTCTGGTTCAGCAGTGCGGATGGAAATAATTATATAGGATTCAGCAATCGGGTAGGGAGTATTGGAAAAAATATCGTGGAGCTGGATGCGGTAGATGAGTTTCGGGAATTTTTGCATGAGCTGGGAATTGATGTGGAACTAGTCATAGGGGACGATGCGGAAGGAAAGAATTTGTACTGCCGTTATAAAAATAAACTGGTTTTATTTCAAAATATCTGGTCCAGTGGAACAAGAGCTCTGGCATTTCTGTTTCTGTGGTATCTGCAGATGAGGGATATGTCTTTTGTATTTATTGATGAGTTTGATGCCTTCTACCACTATGAACTGGCGGAAACTGTAGTACGCAAGGTGCTTGCTCTGGATACACAGGTGGTATTTACTTCACACAATACGGATTTGATGACAAATGAGCTTCTGCGGCCGGACTGTTATTTTGAATTAAGCGACAATCAAATAAAATCCTTTGCGGATAGAACCTCAAAAGCATTACGCCAGGCCCACAATATACAGAAAATGTACAAAGCAGGAGCATTTGATGAGAGATAGAAAGAAACATATCGCTTTTGTGTACGAAGGAGAAAAGACGGAAAAAGTACTGGTAGATCGGATGAAGGAGTTGTTTTTTCAAGATATTGCGGATGTACTTATTTTTTCTTTTCCGGCATGCGGTAATATTTATATGATATGGAATAAGCTTCGGGAAAATGAATTTGAGATTGATGTTATTGACGCTATCCGGGAGATAAGTCCAAAAGCAGAAGAGATTTTGGAGGGTTATTCTCCAAGAGATTTCTCGGAGGTATATTTGTTTTTTGACTATGATGCTCATAATGATAATCTGCCGCAGGTTTACCGGAATACGGATGTAGTACAGGAGATGCTTCATGCCTTTGACAATGAGACGGAAAATGGGAAGCTCTATATTTCTTACCCCATGATCGAATCTCTTCGGGAAATGAATACAAAGATAGAGGATTATAAGAGCTTATATGTGCCGATTGATGAATTGATTCATTATAAACAGTATGTCTCTGAGAAAATCGAATTTCAAAACTTCGGTTGTCTTACACGAGAGCAATGGGAGGCGGCCTGCCGTGGATCAGTAAAAAGAGCACACTTGATTGTAAGCTTTCAAGATGAGCTTCCTACATATCATTACTTTTTAAATGAATTGACACAGAAAAAGATTTATGAAGCACAGAGGGAACGGTTTGTGAAGCTTAATCATATGGTAGGGGTGCTGAACAGCCTTCCCTTATTTTTACTGGAATATTTTGAGGAAGAATTTTGGAAACGTGTTATTTGCAGAGAGAATGAAAAGGAGCAACCGTATGAAAATTGTAATTCTGGACGGCTATACGGAGAATCCCGGTGATTTGAGCTGGGAGGCATTTGAAAGGCTTGGAGAGCTGGCCCTTTATGACCGTACCCCCGTAAAGGATAAAAAAGAGATAGAAAGCCGTATTGGGGATGCGGAAATTGTGATTACGAATAAAACTCCGCTGACACGGGAGATTATAGAAGCCTGTCCCCGGATTCGCTATATCGGCGCACTGTCTACAGGCTACAATGTGATTGATATTGAAGCGGCAAAAGAGCGGGGGATTCCGGTGAGCAATATTCCGGCTTACGGAACGGATGCGGTGGCGCAGTTTACCTTTGCGCTGCTTCTGGATATCTGCCACCATGCGGCCCACCACAGCCGGGCGGTCTATGAGGGACGCTGGAGCGCCTGCCCGGATTTTTGCTTCTGGGATTATCCCCTTATGGAACTGGCGGGAAAAACCATGGGAATCGTCGGCTTTGGCCGGATTGGCCAGGCCGTAGGGAGGCTGGCGAATGCTTTTGGCATGAAGGTTTTGGCTTATGCGCCTCATAAAAGACCGGAGCTGGAAACGGAAAGCTGTCATTATGTTGAGCTTTCGGAGCTTTTGGCTAAGTCGGATATAGTATCTCTTCACTGTCCCTTATTTCCTGCTACGGAGGGGATGATTAATAAAGAGAGTATTGCAAAAATGAAGGACGGCGCCATTCTGCTGAATACGGGCCGAGGCCCCTTGATTGTGGAGCAGGATCTTGCCGATGCCCTGAACAGCGGCAAGCTGTATGCTGCCGGACTGGATGTGGTGTCTGTTGAGCCGATTCAGGAGGATAATCCGCTGCTGAAAGCCAAAAATTGTTTGATTACACCGCATATTGCATGGGCATCTAAGGAGAGCCGCCAACGGCTTATGGATACGGCGGCAGGTAATCTGAAAGCGTTTTTGGCAGGAAAGCCGGAAAATGTAGTGAATCCTTAATAATGAGTATTCAATGAAAAACAGAAAGCATGTGCAAACTAAGGAAACACCCTACGGGCAAGGTGAATTTGCCTATAAGGCAAAGAGAAAGTGCCCTGGGGCATATCCCTTTATGCATAAAAAACATGTGCAAATTAAGGAAACACCCTACGGGCATCCCTTTATGCACAAAAACCATGTGCAAGTCAAGGAAACACCCTACGGGCATCCCTTTATGCACAAAAACCATGTGCAAGTCAAGGAAAGGATAATATCATATGGAAGAAATCCGTTTAAATAAATTCTTAAGCGAAGCAGGCGTATGTTCCCGGCGTGAGGCGGACAGAATGATTGAGGAGGGCCGTATCACAGTTGATGGGAAGAAAGCTGAGACGGGCATGCGTGTGCGGCCGGATCAGGAGATTAAGGTGGGGAAAAAAGTAATCTCCATGAGCCGGGAAGAGGAAGTGCTTCTGGCTGTTTATAAGCCCCCCGGCGTGATCTGCACCACAGATCGGAGAGATAAACGAAATATTGTAGACTATGTAGGCTATCCCACCCGAATCTACCCAATCGGAAGACTGGATAAGGATTCTGAGGGGCTGATTTTGATGACGAATATCGGCGGTCTTGTGAATAAAATGATGCGTGCCGCCAATTACCACGAAAAAGAATACCTGGTGACGGTCCATAAGCCGGTGACAGAGGCGTTTTTGGAGCGGATGGCAAAGGGCGTCCGCATCCGCAAGGAGGAAAAGGGCGAGGTACTCTTGGATGCCATGACAAGGCCCTGCCAGGTGGAGAAGCTTGGAAAATACAGCTTCCGCATTATTTTAACCCAGGGGCTCAACCGGCAGATTCGGCGTATGTGTGAGGCTTTGGGGTATCAGGTTACCCATTTAAAGCGGGTTCGGGTTCTGAATATTGAATTAAAAGGTATGCATCCGGGCACCTGGCGGAAAGTGACGGATAAGGAGCTAAAGGAGCTGCTGGAACTGCTTAGGGGCTCCGCAGGATGAAAGGACATTTCTCTATGCACAAAAGGCATGTGCAGATCTAAGGAAACGTCCTACGGCATCCCTCTATGCACAAAAAGCATGTGCAGATCTAAGGAAAGGAAGCAATAACAATGGAAGAGAAAAAGGCGAGAATGAGAGAACTGGTAGGACTTCTGAACCGGGCCGGCCGGGCTTATTATCAGGAGGCCCGGGAGATTATGAGTAATTATGAGTATGACAAGCTCTATGATGAGCTTCTGGCATTGGAAAAGGAGACAGGCACCACCCTGTCGGGAAGTCCCACAGCCCATGTGGGCTATGAGGTCCTAAGCGAGCTTCCTAAGGAGCAGCATGAAAGCCCGATGCTTTCTCTGGACAAGACCAAGGAGGTACAGGACTTAAAGGAATGGATTGGAGAGCATAAAACCCTCCTTTCCTGGAAGCTGGACGGCTTAACCATTGTGCTGACCTACCGGGAGGGGCAGCTTTTTAAAGCGGTTACCCGGGGAAATGGTGAGGTGGGCGAGGTTATTACCAACAATGCCAGAGTGTTCCAAAACATTCCCCTGCAGATTCCCTATGAAGGAGAGCTTATCCTTAGGGGAGAGGCGGTAATTGGCTACAAAGAATTTGAACGGATCAATGGGGAGATTGAGGATGCGGATGCCAAATATAAAAACCCCCGCAACCTGTGCAGCGGGTCCGTACGGCAGTTAAACAATGAGATTACAGCAAAAAGAAATGTGAACTTTTTTGCATTTTCCCTGGTGTCGGCAGAGAATGTGGATTTTGAAAATTCCCATGAAAAGCAGTTTCTCTGGCTTCGGGAACAGGGCTTTGAGATAGTGGAATATAAGGTTGTCACGGCAGAAAATCTGGAAGAAGCGGTTTCCTGGTTTTCGGAGCATATTTCCGAAAATGATTTTCCGTCGGATGGTCTGGTGGCAGTTTATGATGACATTTCCTATGGTCATTCTCTCGGAAGAACAGCCAAGTTTCCCCGGGATTCCATGGCATTTAAATGGGCGGATGAGATTCGGGAAACGCATCTTTGGGAGATTGAGTGGAGCCCGTCCAGAACGGGGCTTATCAATCCGGTGGCGATCTTTGAGCCGGTGGAGCTGGAGGGCACCACGGTAAGCCGTGCCAGTGTCCACAATATCAGTATTTTAAGGGCTCTTGAGCTTGGAATCGGCGATACCATAGAGGTATACAAGGCCAATATGATTATTCCCCAGATTGCGGAAAACCAGACACGAAGCGGCACGGTGGAGATTCCCCGGGCCTGTCCCGTATGCGGGGGCGCAACGGAGATCCGCAAGGTGAATGATGCGGAATCCCTGTACTGTACCAACAGCGAATGTCAGGCCAAGAAGATTAAGTCCCTCACCCTTATGGTCAGCCGGGATGCGCTGAACATAGAGGGGCTTTCCGAGGCTACCCTGGAAAAATTTATTGCAAAAGGCTTTATCCACGAGCCGGCGGACATTTTCAGGCTAAAGCGCCATCGGGACGAGCTGGTAACGCTGGAGGGCTTTGGGGAGAAGTCCTATGAAAATCTTATGGCAAATGTGGAAAAGGCCAGGAGCACTACTCTGGCTAAGGTGATCTACAGTCTGGGCATTCCGAACATCGGCCTGGCCGGGGCAAAGCTTATCTGCCGGGAATTTGACAGCAAAGTGGAGGCCATGCTTGCCGCCGCCCCGGAGGAGCTGGCAGCCATTGACCGGGTGGGAGATGTGATTGCGGAAAGCTTTGTGAGCTATTTTCAGGATGAAGGTAAAAGGGAGCGCTTTTTCAACCTGCTGTCGGAGCTTACCATTGCCCGGGAGGAAAGGGCGGAGGATGAACAGCAGACCTTAAAGGGAAAGGTGTTTGTCATCACCGGAAGTCTTAATCATTTTTCCAACCGCAGCGAACTTAAGGAGCTGATTGAACAGAAAGGAGGGAAAGTGACCGGAAGCGTAACGGGGAAAACGGACTATCTGATTAACAACGATACAACCTCCGGTTCCTCCAAAAATAAAAAGGCGAAGGAGCTGGGGGTGGCGATTATTTCGGAAGAGGAGTTTTTGAAATTATGAAAAAGGATGGGAAGATTGTATTTTTTGACATCGACGGAACTATTTTTGAGCAGGGGAAGGGAACCCCGGACAGCACAAGGGAGGCTTTAAGGCTTTTGAAAGCAAAGGGGCATATTCCGGTGGTCTGTACGGGGCGATCTATTGCAAGTGTATTTCCGGAAATTTTGGACCTGGATTTTCCGGCTGTTATAGCAGGAGCCGGAACCTATGTGCAGTATGAAGGAAAGGTGATTCGTAATCTGCTTCTTGACCATGGGCTTGTGGAGCGGACGGTGCCCCGGCTGGAGGCAGCAGGATGCGCCCTGGTACTGGAGGGACCGGAATATTTAAGCTATCGAAAGGAGGGAAAGGCAGCCGAATTTTACAATGTTTTGAACCGGCTTCACAGGGAGTATCCCCACCGGATCAAGGAGATGGAGCCGGGGAAGGATGAGGCCAATAAAATATCGGCCAGAATTGCGGATTGGGAGGCGTTTGAGGCATTGGCGCCAAAGCTTCGCAATGACTTTTCCATTGTCCGCTATGAGAACTTTCCTTTTGTGGAAATGATGCCTGCCGGTATCAATAAGGCGGAGGGGATTCGGGTGCTGATTGAATATTTGGGGATTCCGCATTCGAATACATATGCATTTGGGGATGGACCAAATGACTTAGAAATGTTACAATATGTACAGTACGGAACGGCTATGGGCAATTCGGAGGAAAGTGTTCTTAAGATGGCTGAATATAAGACGGAGGGAATCTGGGAGAACGGGGTTTATCTGGGGCTCAGGCGTTACGGACTTATCTGAGGGGTATCCCTTTATGCACAAGAAAGGAGCAAAAAAGCATGGATGATAAGTTGTATAATGTATTGAATTGGCCCAGGATTGAAGCTATGGTTTATTCTGAAGAGGATCAGCCTTACCAGATTCTGGGACCTCACAGAGTGGCAGGAGGAGTTTTGATTCAGGCTTTTTTGCCCACTGTAGTGAAGGCATGGGTGCTGGTACATACCAATAAGAGGCTCTACCCCATGGAGAAAGTAGACGAGAGCGGTTTCTTTTCCGTTCTTATGCCGGGAAGACAGTATCCGGAGTATAGCTATGTAATAGAGTATGATAATGGAAAAAAGGGAGAGATTCTGGATCCCTACTGTGTTGTACCCAAGATGTTTACCAAGTCGGATCTGGACAAGTTTGCAGCCGGAATTCACTATACCATTTATGATAAGCTGGGAGCCCATCCCATGCTCATGGATGATATGGAGGGAACCTACTTTGCGGTCTGGGCGCCCAATGCAATCCGAGTGAGCGTGGTGGGAGATTTCAATGCCTGGGACGGACGCTGCCATCCTATGCGGAGACTTGGAGATTCCGGTATTTTTGAAGTATTTCTTCCTGGAGTGGGAGCTGGGAATAAATATAAGTATGAGATTAAGACCAAAAGCAGACTGACTATGCTGAAAGCGGATCCCTACGCCAATGGAGCAGAGCTTAGACCTAATACGGCTTCGGTGATTCGGGATTTAACATACTACCATTGGAAGGATGCCGAATGGATGGAGCAGCGGAGGAAGACCAATTATAAGAAATCTCCCATGCTGATTTATGAACTGCATCTGGGTTCCTGGAAGAAGCCGGATCCGGAGTCCAGTCAGGAATTCTATAATTACCGTGAGATTGCAGAAGAGCTGGCGCCCTACGTGAAGGAAATGGGCTACACGCATGTAGAGCTGATGCCGGTTATGGAGCATCCCCTTGACGCCTCCTGGGGCTATCAGGTGACAGGGTACTATGCACCTACGGCAAGGTATGGAACGCCGGATGATTTTCGGTATTTTATGAACTATATGCACAATGAAGGCATTGGTGTGATTCTGGACTGGGTTCCGGCCCATTTTCCAAGGGACACCTTTGGAATGTCAGCCTTTGACGGAACTTGTCTCTATGAGCATTGGGATCCCAGACAGGGTTCCCATCCTCATTGGGGAACGCTGATCTATAACTACGGCCGTCCCCAGGTAAAGAATTTCCTGATTGCCAATGCCCTGTTCTGGGTGGAGATGTATCATGCAGACGGAATCCGTATGGATGCAGTAGCTTCCATGCTGTATCTGGATTACGGAAAAAATGACGGAGAGTGGGTAGCGAATATCTATGGCGGAAAGGAAAATCTGGAAGCCGTAGAGTTCTTAAAGCATCTGAATTCCATTTTCAAGAAAAGAAAAGACGGAGCGCTTCTCATTGCAGAGGAATCCACTGCATGGCCCAAGGTTACGGAAGCTGTGGAAAAGGACGGCCTGGGATTTGATTTTAAATGGAACATGGGCTGGATGAATGACTTTATCGGTTATATGCATTACGATCCGGTGTTCCGGGCATATCACCATGGGGAGCTGACCTTCAGCATGATTTATGCTTACAGTGAGAACTTTATTCTAAGCCTTTCCCATGACGAGGTAGTCCATGGCAAGGCGTCCATGGTAGGCAAAATGCCGGGAGACAGGGATTCCCAGCTTAATAACCTTCGGGCTGCCTATGGCTACATGATGACCCATCCGGGTAAGAAGCTGCTCTTTATGGGACAGGAGTTTGCCCCCTTTGAGGAGTGGAATGAAAATGTGGGTCTGGACTGGGAGCTGCTCCAGTACCAGGATCACGGCAATATGAAGAATTATGTGAAGGCCCTGAATGAGTTTTTAAAAGAGCATCCGGCCCTCTATGAGCAGGATCATGATCCGGATGGCTTTGAGTGGATCAATAACATTTCTGCTAACGAGAATATGCTGGTGTTCTTAAGGAAAGCAAAGAAGGCCAAAGAGACCTTGCTGGTAGTCTGCAACTTCTCTCCCCTTGTCTATGAGAAGCATAAGATCGGCGTGCCTTTTGAGGGGCGCTATAAGGAGATCTTCAACAGTGACAGTGAGATGTTCGGCGGAAGTGATGTGCGCAATAAGCGTGCAAAGCGATCCAGAAAGTCCGAGTGCGACGGACGGAAATATTCCATTGAGATTACCGTTCCGCCCATGGGAATTGCCATATTCTCCTGTACATCGGAAAGGGCTTCTGGGAAAAAGGAAAAAGCCCCAAAGGCAGAAGAAAAGGCTTCTAAGGCTGTGAAAGCAGAAGCAACTGAGGAAGTAAAGACAAAAAAGCCGGAAACAAAAAAGACAGCTTCCAAGAATAAATAAGTATATCTCAGAATAAAGTAGAGGAAAAGCCATGCTGGAGAACACGGATACGCCACAGGAAATAGAAGCAATTACAGAGGAAATTGACCGGTTTCAACGATATATTGATGAATATCTGCCAGGAGTCGCAGCCTTTGGCCTGCGGGTGCTGATGGCTCTTGTCGTATTTTTTGTGGGCACCCGGCTCATTAAGCTTTTGCGCCGCATCGTGCGCCGATCCATGGAGCGTGCGGGAGCGGACATGGGCGTGATACAGTTTATAGATTCCTTATTAAAGGCATTTTTGTACTTTGTATTGGTGATGCTCATAGCCTCTGGCTTCGGAGTGGACACCACCTCAGTGGTGGCGCTGGTAGGTTCCGCGGGTCTGGCGGCAGGCTTAGCGCTGCAGGGAAGCCTGGCCAACTTCGCAGGCGGCGTCCTGCTTCTTATGGTGAAGCCCTTTAAGGTGGGAGATTACATTATCCAGGGAGACTTGGAGGGAACGGTATCCGAGATTCAGATGATCTACACCTATCTGTTAACTCCGGACAATCGGAAGGTGGTGATTCCGAACGGCAAGCTGGCGGATAACAGTCTTATTAATGTGACGGCTCAGGAAAAGCGCCGTCTGGATATTGATGTGGGAATCTCTTACACCGCTGATCTGAAACGGGCAAAAGAGGTGGCTGCGAAGCTTTTGGAGCAGGAAGAACGGATCCTGAAAGATGAAGAGCGTCAGGCAGTCGTATCCGAGCTGGCGGACAGCGCCGTAGTATTAAAGCTGCGGTTCTGGGTGACGCCGGAGGATTATTGGAGTACAAAGTGGGATATGACAGAGGCCGTGAAGCTGGCCTTTGATGAAAATGGAATTGAAATTCCGTTCAATCAAGTTGATGTGCATATCCGTGCGGAATCAGATTAATGCGGAATTTGCAGCAGGAATACTCCCTTGCTTCTTATATTTAATATTGGGGAGTTGGGAACAGGTGGGTTTATTGCCGGATTTTAGCCAAAGGGGCTGTCGGGAAATAAGACATCAGCCATTTCTATACCCTTAGCAATAAGGAATCCTCCCACCTTGTGGGTCCCTCCTTATTACAACGTTCGGACGGTTTGTGTACATTCTGTCTGATATGTACGGACATTAAAAAGCAATATCCGTACATATCAGACAGTCTGTACACAAACAGCCGGACACTGGATATCAGAAAAGTCTTCTGTCTTATTTCCCGACAGCCCCTTTGTTTCTCTTGCAAATCCCTTCCACATTCACTATAATAAAGCAGACGCCCTTTCAGGTGTAAAAAAGGAGACCACGATGAAGCAGCCATTGGTGATACTCACTGGCCCCACGGCCGCAGGAAAAACAAAGCTTTCCATTGCCTTGGCAAAAGCCATTGACGGGGAAATCATATCGGCAGATTCCATGCAGGTCTACCGTCATATGGATATCGGTTCTGCAAAAGTCCGGCCGGAAGAGATGGAAGGGATTCCCCATCATCTCATTGATATTCTGGACCCGGCAGAGGATTTCAATGTTGTCCGCTTCCAAAGTCTGGCAAAGAGGGCCCTAAAAGAGATCTACGGAAGAAACCGGATTCCCATTGTGACGGGAGGAACCGGATTCTACATTCAGGCCCTGCTCTATGACATTGATTTTACAGAAAATCAGGAGCGTCCGGAGGTTCGGGAAAAATTGGAGGCTTTGGCCGCAGAAAAAGGGGCGGAAGCGCTTTACGAGCTGCTGAAAAAAGCAGATCCCAGGGCGGCAGAGCAAGTTCATGCCAACAATGTGAAGAGGGTCATTCGTGCCTTGGAGTATTACCAGTTGACGGGGAAGCGGATTTCCGAACACAATGAAGCCCAGCAGCAGAAAGAAAGCCCTTACAATGGGGCATATTTTGTGTTAAATGATGAGAGAGAGCGGCTCTATGCTCGGATTGATGCCAGAGTAGATGCTATGCTGGAAGAAGGGCTGCTTGAAGAGGTAAAGACGCTGCAGGCTATGGGCTGCAGCCGGGGAATGGTTTCTATGCAGGGCCTTGGCTATAAAGAGCTGCTGTCCCATCTGGAAGGAGAGATAAGCCTTGTGGAAGCGATTCGGATCCTGAAACGGGATACCCGGCATTTTGCCAAGCGTCAGCTTACCTGGTTCCGACGGGAACGGGATGTGATCTGGCTGAATCAGCAGGATTACCAATATAATCAGGAGCGAATACAAAGCAGAATGTTAGATATTTTAAAAGAAAAAAGGATTCTGTAAAAAAGGTTTGACGGAATGGAGAGTAAAGTATATGAAAGAAACAGCAGCTCTCTACAGGGAGATGGGAATCAGCGAAAAGGTGCTGGCCTATGGCATCCAAGTGGAGAGGGAATTGAAGGAGCGTTTTGATGCCATAGAAGAAAATGTGGAGTACAACCAGATGAAGGTGCTTCATGCCATGCAGAAAAATCATGTGGATGCGGCCTGCTTTGCCGCCACCAGCGGTTACGGCTACAATGATCTGGGCAGGGACAAGCTGGAAGCTGTCTATGCAGATGTGTTTCATACAGAGGCAGCTTTGGTGCGCCCCCAGATCGCCTGCGGTACCCATGCTCTGGCAGTAGCCCTTTCCGGCAATCTAAGGCCGGGGGATGAACTGTTCTCGCCAGTGGGAAAGCCCTACGACACCCTGGAAGAGGTTATCGGGATCCGTCCGTCTACAGGTTCTCTGGCAGAATATGGAGTTACCTATCGTCAGGTGGATCTTCTGGAGGACGGAAGCTTTGATTATCCCAATATTGAAAAGGCCCTGAATGAGCGCACCCGTCTGGTGACTATTCAGCGCTCCAAAGGCTATCAGACCAGGCCAACCCTTTCCGTAAAACGGATCGGGGAGCTTATTGCTTTTATCAAAGAGCGGAAGCCGGATGTGATCTGCATGGTGGACAACTGCTACGGGGAATTTGTGGAGCGGATAGAGCCTACGGACGTGGGGGCGGATCTCTGTGTGGGTTCCCTTATCAAGAATCCCGGCGGCGGCCTTGCGCCCATTGGCGGCTATATTGCAGGAAAAGAGGAATATGTAGAACGGTCAGCTTACCGCCTGACTTCTCCCGGCCTTGGAAAAGAGGTGGGGGCATCTCTTGGAGTTATGACCAGCTTTTATCAGGGATTTTTCCTGGCTCCCACCGTGGTGGGAGGCGCTTTGAAGGGAGCCGTTTTTGCAGCCAATATTTATGAGAACCTGGGATTTCCCGTTGTGCCTGACAAGGCAGAAAGCCGTCATGATATTATTCAGGCAGTAACCTTTGGAACAGCAGAAGGCGTGATTGCATTCTGCAGGGGAATCCAGGCGGCAGCCCCGGTAGATAGTTATGTAACCCCGGAGCCCTGGGCTATGCCGGGCTATGACAGTGACGTGATTATGGCGGCAGGGGCCTTTGTGCAGGGTTCCTCCATTGAGCTTTCGGCGGACGGCCCAATCAAGCCCCCCTATGCAGTGTATTTTCAGGGAGGACTTACCTGGCAGCATGCCAAGTTTGGAATTCTCATGTCTTTGCAGAAGCTTTATGAAGCAGGGCTGGTAAATCTGTAAAAGCCAAAAAAGCAGCGAAGCAGCAATAAGAAATGCTGCTCAGAGCAGAAAAGAACGAGAGGTGAGAGCAAAGCGTGAGACAAGTGTTGATAATAGGCGGAGGCGCATCCGGCTTGACAGCTGCCATCAGTGCAGCCAGAGCAGGAGCAAAGGTAACGCTGCTGGAGCAGAATAAACAGGTAGGGAAGAAGCTGCTTGTCACAGGCAATGGCCGCTGCAATCTGACCAATCGGGATCAGGCGTTATCTCACTATCGGGGCAGCTCTCCAGCTTTTATTAAGAGTGCGCTCAAGGCTTTCGGACTATGGGAAACCTTGGAATTTTTTCAAGGACTGGGGATTGTCACCAGAGATCGAAACGGTTATCTCTATCCCTACAGCGATCAGGCGTCCGCCGTAGCGGATGCACTGCGCATGGAGGCAGAGCATCAGAAAGTTAAGCTCGCCTTAAATACGAGAGTGCAGAAGATTCGTAAAGAAAAAGGCCGCTTTTTTGCGGAAACTTTCGGTTGGACGTATGAGGGCGATGCTTTGATTCTGGCCGCCGGATCTTGTGCGGCGGCCCAGACCGGATCGGACGGAAGCGGCTATGTTTTTGCAGAGACTATGGGCCATTCCCTTATAAAACCACTTCCGGCCCTGGTACAGCTCCGTTCAAAGGACCCCATATTTCCGAAGCTGAAAGGACTTCGCACGGAGGCTAAAGTGACACTTTTTTCGGAAAAAGAGCCCCTGGCGGAGGATACGGGCGAGGTACAGTTCACGGAATACGGTTTATCGGGAATCCCTGTGTTTCAGGTAAGCCGTTACGGTGTGAAGGCGTTGGAACAGGGAAAAAATCTTCGGGCAGTTTTAGACCTTCTGCCCCATATGAAAAAGGAAGAGCTGCCTTCTTTTTGGGAAGATCGCATCCATGCAGGAGCTTATAAGAGCGCCGGACAGCTTTTGGTGGGGCTGTTTCCGAAAAATATGGCAGATTGCCTGTTAAAGCGGGCGGAAATTCCGAGCAATAAGACGGCAGGGGATTTGACCAGAGAGGAACGGAAGGCTCTGCTTTCGGCCTGCACCTCTTTTGAAGTGAAGCTGTCAGCCAGCAACGGCTTTGAACGTGCACAGGTCTGCTGCGGCGGAGTGGATACCAGAGAGGTGAATGGGAAAACTATGGAATCTATGCTGGTTCCGAAGCTCTATTTTGCGGGAGAGCTTCTGGATGTGGACGGAGCCTGCGGCGGCTATAACCTGCAATGGGCCTGGACAAGCGGCTATCTGGCCGGATTTTACAGTGCTGTTGACAAATAAGGAACTGGAACAATAATTATGATTCGGATACAACAATTAAAGCTGGCTGTAGGCCATACAAAGGAAGAACTGGAACAAAAGCTGTCCCATGAGCTAAAGCTGTCCCCGGGAAGCCTGATTCACTATGAGATTCGCAAGCAGTCTATCGATGCCAGAAAGAAGCCTATACAATACGTTTACACCATAGATGTACAGACAAAAGAGGAAGAACGTGTTCTAAAAAGAGCCAAAAACTCCAAAGCAGCCAGGGCAGAGGTTCACGCCTATCATCTGCCGCAACCGGGAAGGGACCCCTTAAATCATGCTCCCGTGGTAGTGGGAAGCGGCCCTGCCGGGCTTTTCTGCGGTTTGATGCTGGCAAGAGCCGGCTACTGCCCTGTGATTCTGGAGAGGGGAAAACCGGTATCAGAGCGGAAAAGGGCTGTGGAGCATTTTTGGAATACAGGGCAATTGGATTTAAAGTCCAACGTACAGTTTGGAGAAGGCGGGGCCGGAACCTTTTCCGACGGAAAGCTGAATACCCTGGTAAAAGACTCGGCCGGCCGGAACCGTCTGGTATTGGAGGCTTTTGTAGAAGCAGGGGCTCCCCCGGAGATTCTCTGGCAGAACAAACCCCATCTGGGAACAGACCTTCTTATGGGAATTGTGGAAAGGATACGCAGCCGGATTGAGGAACTGGGAGGCCGGATTCTGTTTGAAAGCCAGATGACGGATATTACCCTGAAAAATGGCCGGGTACAGGGAATTCAGGTAGTGAGAGGGCAGGGGGAATGTGAAGAAACCTGTGAACTGGAAACGAATGTTCTGATTCTGGCACCCGGCCACAGTGCGAGGGATACTTTTCAGATGTTAAAGGCAAGGGGGATTCCCATGGAAGCAAAATCATTTGCTGTGGGCGTTCGCTTGGAGCACTCTCAGGATATGATTAATTTGAGCCAATATGGGACAGACTATCCCTTAGAACTTGGAGCTGCTTCCTATAAGCTTACCAGAAAGGTTTCCGGCGGGCGGGGTGTCTATTCCTTCTGTATGTGTCCCGGGGGTTATGTGGTAAATGCATCCTCGGAAAATGGAAGGCTTGCAGTAAACGGCATGAGCTATCAGTCCAGAGCCGGCCGCAATGCCAACAGCGCCATGGTGGTTACAGTAGGTCCCGAGGATTTCGGCAGCACAGATGTACTTGCCGGAATGGAATTTCAGCGAAGGCTTGAAGAAGCCGCATACCGGGCAGGGGAAGGTTCAGTTCCCGTGCAGCTTCTCTGCGACTACAGAAAAGGCGTTGTAAGCCGCAGCCTTGGTGAGATAGAGCCCGCCATAAAAGGAACCTGGTCCTTCGGGGATGTGCGGGGCATATTTCCGGCAGAGCTGGCAAAGGCTTTGGAAGAGGGAATCTTGGGCTGTGAACAGATCCTGACCGGATTTGCCAGAGGCGACGCAGTCTTAAGCGGTGTGGAAAGCCGAACCTCATCCCCGGTGCGGATTCCCAGAAATCGGGAGATGGAGAGTCCCATAGGAGGTCTGTATCCCTGCGGTGAGGGAGCCGGCTACGCAGGAGGAATCACCTCTGCGGCCATGGACGGCGTAAAGGCGGCAGAAGCAGTTATTTCCAGATACTGCCTGCCAAATGGTGTCAAAGGCTGACGAAAAAGGATAGAAAAACTTAAGATTTCTTCTCTATACAAGTGTTTTTGTTTATGCTATTATATAAGTTGACCTAATACTGAGGATTGGTATAAGTTTACAGATAAGGAATATTATGTAAGCAGATTAAACCGGGAATACCGGATAAGATGCGTAAGAGTTACGGTTTTCATAGGAAATTGTAACACAAGAAGATGGAGGGGGTTATGAAGTCAAAAAATGGCTGGGTGCTGCTGATTATGCTGCTGTCTGGGATTGTTTTGGGAGGATTTATCGGAATGCTGACAGCCAATATATCAGCGCTCCACTGGTTGAGTTATGGCCAGAACTTTGGGCTGGAAAGTCCCGTTGTTCTGGATTTGGGATTGCTGGTGCTGACCTTCGGCCTGACAATCCACATATCAATAGCCAGTATCATCGGTGTTGTACTTGCAATCATTATTTATCGGATTATGTAAAGAGCGGTTGCGGCTATTGCCGGATTCGAGAGATTTAAACTGTCTGGAGAGCAGAAAGGATGGATCGAATGAAGGCAACCATGAAGGAGTTATACGAGGGAGAACGCCCTTATGAGAGGTGTCTGGCCTGCGGAGCCGGGGCCCTCTCGGACAAGGAACTGCTGGCAGTGCTGCTGCGGACAGGGACCGTAGGAGAGACGGCCTGTGAGCTGGCCGGACGGATCTTAAGCCTGCCCGGATATCAGGGACTGACAGGCTTTGGCCGAATCCCTCTGGAACGCCTTTTAAAGCTTAAGGGCGTTGGAAAGGTAAAGGCGGTGCAGCTTAAGTGCGCCGCAGAGCTGGCTTCCCGGATGGCAAAGGCCACGGCGGGGGAGAGGCTGTGTTTTGGAACCCCTGCGACTGTTGCAGATTACTTTATGGAAGAGCTTCGCTATGAGGAACAGGAGCAGCTTATTGTCCTGTTTCTGGATGCGCGAAGCAGGCTTTTGAAGGAAAAGCTGATGTTTAAGGGGACAGTGAACGCATCCCTGGCATCGCCCAGAGAGATTTTTCTGGAGGCTTTGGAGGTGCATGCGGTACATGTGGTTCTGGTTCATAATCATCCCAGCGGGGATCCAGCCCCAAGTGATGATGATATCCGAATCACAGAACGGATTTGCTATGGAGGAGATCTTCTGGGGATTCGGCTTTTGGATCATGTGATTATTGGAGACGGCTGCTATTGCAGCTTTAAGGAGAAGAAGATCCTGCCGGAGATGTCAGGAGACAAATCAGTCTGTATGGCAAAAGGATGAACAGAAGAAGGAGAGGAAGACGAAATGCCTGCACAGAGTTTTGGATGTGACTTTGGAACGAGCAGTATTAAAATCTACAGCAAGGAGACAGATACCATATACTGTGAAAAGAATATGGTAGCTATCGAGGAAAAGAAAGGGATGATCGCCTATGGGGATGAAGCCTTTGATATGCATGAGAAGGCGCCGGCCAATATTGAGGTGCTCTATCCCATGTCTTTCGGCACCGTGGCAAGCATCACCTATATGCAGGATTTCCTGAGGGCTTTTCTGGAGTCCCATACCAAAGGCAGCCTGAAGGGTGCAGAGTTTTTGGTGGCTCTGCCTACAGATGTTCAGGACCGTGTGTTTACCACGCTGGTTCACGGGACAGGATTAAAGTCCAAGAATATTCAGCTTATTGACAAGCCGGTTGCAGCCGGTCTTGGCCTTGGTCTTGATGTGACTCAGGCACAGGGCGTGATGGTGGTGGATGTGGGAGCAGACACCACGGAGATTTCCATCCTCTCTCTGGGAGGGACTGTAACCAGCAAGCTTATTAAGACGGGCGGCAACAAGATTGATGAGGCTATATCCAGTGCTATCCGCCGGGAATACGGATACTTTATCGGAAATAAGACGGCGGAGATTCTGAAAAATGAGCTTGGTTATATGCCTGGCAATACAGAAGCAAAGCGTGAGATTTGCGGCCGCAATATGGCCCTTGGACTTCCTGCTCTTTTGGAAATTACGGCGGACTTTGTGGCAAAGGCTATTTCCGAGCAGCTGAAGGCTATTGTGGACGCCATCAAAATGATTTTAGAGCGCACTCCGCCGGAACTTGGAGTGGATATTATCCGCAACGGGATCTACCTTACCGGCGGCGTGGCCAATTTAAAGGGATTGGATGAACAGATCTCCACGGCCACCAATATCCGGGTAAATATGGTAGACCGTCCGGAGGAATGTGTGGCAAGGGGTCTTGAGAGAGTTATCAAGGAGAAGGAGTTCCGTAGTCTGACCTTTGACACGAAGGAACAGGTTTTCAACTGATTCGGGTGTACTATGAAAAAACGAAATCATTTCTTAATACCGACAAAATATGTATTTGCGGTCCTTGCGGTTCTGTGCATATGTTTGATGTTCCTGTCTTACAGCACGGGGCTGGGCGGTACTGCCCTTGGTACTGCGGCCGGTTATGTCTTTGTGCCTTTTGAGCGAGGACTTAGCGGAGTGGGAAGCTGGCTTCGGGAGAAGAAGGACACGCTGGAGGATCTGGCGGCTGTCCAGGCCAGGAATGAGGAATTGCAGGCGCAGGTGGACGAGCTGACTATGGAAAACAGCCGTCTGACTCAGAACCAATATCGTCTGGAGCAGTTGGAAGAGCTGTATGAGCTGGATCAGACCTATGGAGATTTTGATAAGGTGGCAGCCAACATCATTGCTACAGACGGGGGGAATTGGTTTAATACCTTTGTCATTGATAAGGGAAAAGGGGACGGCGTAGACGCAGGTATGAATGTGATTGCAGGAAGCGGTCTTGTGGGAATTGTCACCAAGGTCGGAGATAACTGGGCACAGGTCCGTTCTATTATTGATGATTTAAGCAATATAAGCGCCAAGACTCTCTCTACCTCGGATTTGTGCTTTGTGAAGGGGGATCTGCAGCTTATGAATGAGGGCTTTATCCGCCTTGAAGAGCTGAAGGATCCGGAGGATAAGATTGCCATAGGAGAGAAGATTGTAACCTCCCACGTAAGTGATCGCTACCATGAGGGAATCCTGATTGGTTATGTAAATGAACTGGTTCAGGACTCCAACAATCTGACAAAATCAGGCACTTTAACGCCTGCAGTGGATTTTGAACACCTGCACACGGTTCTGGTTATCACAAATTTAAAGCAGGTGGCAGAGTAATATGACGAAGCATTAAGCGGCTCATTGCCTTTGAAATTGGAAAAGCATCCGGACTGCCTGACATTCTATGCGGGCATGGGAATGCGGAACTGGAATTAATATGAAACAGAAACTTGTAACGGCACTTTTGATTGTAGTATGCTTTATTCTTCAGTGTACGGTATTTAAAGGTCTGGCATTGGCATCTATTTCTCCCAATCTTCTTTTGATTGTGACTTCCTCACTGGGTTTTATGAGGGGAGAACGGGAAGGGCTTTTGATTGGATTTTTCTGCGGCCTTTTGCTGGATATATTTTTTGGGAGCCTGCTTGGTTTTTACGCTCTGTTGTATATGTTTCTGGGGTATGGAAGCGGCTTGTTCCATATGGTCTTTTATGATGAGGATATTAAGCTCCCCATGGTCTGGATTGCTTTGAGCGAGCTGGTCTATGGCTTGAGCGTTTACTTTTTTATGTTCCTGATGCGCAGTAAATTTGAGTTTGGTTACTTTTTTATCCACATTATACTGCCGGAGCTGATTTATACGGTGGCATTGACTATTTTGCTGTATCAGCCTATTCAGAAGTTCAATGCTCTGCTGGATCGTTTGGGGGGAGATACGATTCGGGATTACTATTCATCATCAGGAACGGTGGGACAGACAGATAATAAGATAGAGGAGCCTTAAGATTGTTAAGAGATTTCAAAGAAGCTTTGTGGAATATTATAAAATCCAGAATTTTTCTGCTGATGGTTGTGTTTATCGTTATGTTTGCCATTCTGCTTCAGAGGGTGTTTTATCTGCAGATTGTAAAGGGAGAGGACTATCAGGATACGTTTTCTCTGATGACGGAGCGAGAGGTTTCTTTGGCCAGCACCCGAGGCGACATTTATGATCGAAATGGAAATGTGCTGGCCTACAGTGAGATTTCTTATTCCGTAACAATTCAGGATAATGGTACCTACCCCAATAACAAGACAAAAAATGCTCAGTTGAATCAGACGATCTACCGACTAATCAGATTGATTGAGAAGAACGGCGATCAGGTGATAAGCGATCTGGGAGTGGTCTATGAAAATGGAAGGTTTAACTTTACCCTGGAGGGAAATGCCCTGCTTCGATTTAAAGCGGATGTTTATGGGAAGAATAAGATTAGTGATTTGGAGGCAAAGCAGGAGCTTGCGGACGCCGGGCAGGTAATGGAATATCTCTGCGAGGAGCGCTATGGAATCAAAGCATCCTACACGGAAAAGGAGCAGGAGGATTATGGGCTGGCTATCACGGGTTATACGCCGGAGGAGCAGCTTAAGATTGCCACTATCCGGTATTCCATGGCTTCCAACAGCTATAAGCGCTATGTGGCTACTACCGTGGCTGTCAACGTGTCGGAGGAAACTGTGGCAGCTGTGTTAGAGAATCAGGACAGTCTCCAGGGGGCGGACATTGAACAAAGCAGCCGCCGGATTTATCTGGATAGTGAGTATTTTTCCCCAATTATCGGCTACATTGGGAAGGCTTCTCAGGAGGAGCTGGATGCTCTGCAGGCAGAGAATCCGGACTATGAGCTGAATGACATTGTGGGAAAGGCCGGCATTGAGCAGTATATGGAGACATCGCTCCAAGGCTCCAAGGGCTATGAAAGGATGTATGTGGACAGCGTGGGACGGGTGCTGAAGGTGGTGGAGAGCAAGGACCCGGTTCCGGGCAACAACATTTATCTTACCATTGACAGAGAACTGCAGATTGCCATTTACAATCTGATTGAGCAGAAGCTGGCAGGTATTCTTATTAGTAAGATTGATAATATAAAAGAGTATATACCAGGGCCAAATGCCAGTGCAGAAAGAATCCGGATTCCAATCTATGATGTATATTATACATTAATCGAAAACCATATTATTGATATTGGAAGATTTTCAGGAGAGGATGCAACGGAGCTGGAGCGCAGTATCTATGAGCGTTTCCTGGGGAAGAGGGAGAGGGCGATAGGGGCGCTTCTGGCTGAATTGAATACGGAGAGTCCCACAGCCTATCAGGATCTCTCCAAGGAAATGATGAATTATATGAGTTATCTGGTGTCAGATGTGCTTATGGGAGAGAACCAGGTGCTGATGAGCAGTGCAGTGGATACATCGGATCCCACTTATATTGCATGGACAACAGATGAGACCATCAGTCTTCAGGAGTACTTAAAGTATGCCATTTCCATGAACTGGATTGACGTAACAAAGATTTCCGGAGAAAATCCCTATCTGGATTCTCAGGAGATCTATCAATCTGTTTTGGACTATATGGAAGAATATCTGGCAGAGGATGATACCTTCTTAAGAATGCTCTATAAATATATGATTTTGGAAGATCTTGTTACCGGAAAGGAAATTTCTCTTTTATTATATGAGCAAGGTGTGTTAGAATATGATCAGGAAACAATTTCCAAATTGAATTCTAACCAAATGACGGCTTACAACTTTATGATAGAGAAGATTCGAAATCTGGAGATTACCCCTGCCCAGCTGGCACTTGAGCCATGCAGCGCCGGCGTGGTTGTGGTGGATGTGAATACAGGGGATACGCTTGCCTGTGTTACTTATCCAAGTTATGACAATAACCGTCTGACGAATGTGATGGATTCTGCTTATTTTGGCAGTCTTCAGCAGGATTTGTCATCCCCCTTTGTAAACCGGGCCACCCAGGAGAATCTGGCTCCGGGTTCGACCTTTAAACCTGTAGTAGCTGTTGCAGGGTTGGAGGAAGGAGCTATCACTGTAAGCGAGAATATCTACGGAAGAGGTATTTTTACAGATATTACGGATCAGCCGCCTACCTGCTGGATTTACAATCAGTATGGCGGTCATCATGGAGATGAGAATGTGAGTACAGCCATTCGGGATTCCTGCAACTATTATTTTTATGAGGTAGGCTACCGGCTGGCCGGAGGGAGAACCACCAACACTTACTCCACAGATAAGGGGCTTTCCACATTGGCAAAGTATGCAAGGATGTTTGGGCTGGGGGATAAGTCAGGGCTGGAGATTCCGGAGTATGATCCGCAGATCTCGGATATTGACCCGGTGCGTTCCTCCATCGGACAGGGCACCAACAGCTTTTCCGTGTCCCATATAGCCCGCTATGTGGCTACAGTTGCCAATCGGGGTAATTGCTACAACCTGACCCTCCTAGACCGCATGGAGACTACGGATGGAAATTTGGTTGAAGACTATAAGCCGGAGCTTTTGAACAGGGTGGAGATTTCCGACAGTACCTGGGATGCAGTACAGAGCGGCATGCGCATGGTAGCGGAAAACACCGCTTCTTTGAACGGCCTGGGGATTACGCTGGCCGGCAAGACAGGTACGGCTCAGCAGAGCAAGAGTCATCCCAACCATGCATTATTTGTAAGTTATGCGCCTTTTGAGCAGCCGGAGATTGCTATGGCCGTCCGGATTGCCAACGGATATACTTCCGGAAATGCGGCGGAACTGGGAGCAGATATTTTGAAATATTATTTTAATCTAACAGATGAAGAAGAGCTTATAAGCGGAACCGCCAGTGAGGGAACCGGACAAAATATTGCAGATTAGGAGTGAATACGATGGCAAACCAATCGGTTATTATAAAAAGTAATAAATACGGATTGATTGTGATTTTGGATGCAAAGCTTTCCTTTGAAGATTTAACAAGGGAGGTGGCGGACAAGTTCCATTCCTCTGCCAAATTTTTCGGAGAGGCCCAGATGGCAGTCTGCTTTCAGGGGCGGGATTTGACCCTGGATGAGGAGATGACGCTGGCGGAGACTATATCAAACAGCTGCCGGATACAGATAGTCAGCATTATTGATGAAAATAAGGATCTGGAGGAGAAAATGCAGAAGGCTCTGGAACAGAAGGAAGAAGAAGCGGGAGATCTGATGAATCTGCAGGACGGACGCTTCTATAAAGGAACCCTGCGCTCCGGTCAGGTATTGGAGTCCGAGACCAGTGTGATTATTCTGGGAGACGTGAATCCGGGAGCCCGGGTCATATCAAAGGGCAATGTGATTGTGTTAGGCAGCTTAAAAGGTAATGTGTTTGTAGGAGCCGCAGGTAATGAGGCGGCTTTTGTGGCGGCTCTGTCCATGGATCCCATGCAGATCCGTATCGGGGATGTGATTGCCCGCTGCTCCGACGGCACTGCGGCAAAGAAAAGGAAGAAAACGGCGGATACGCCGAAGATTGCCTATGTGGAGGACGGGAATATCTATATTGAGCCTATCACCAAAGAGGTTTTAAATGAGATAGATTTGTAATGGAAACAATAATTTATGAGTTGGAGGAAGAATTTGTATGAGTGAGGTAATTGTAATTACATCCGGAAAAGGCGGCGTGGGAAAAACCACTTCTACGGCGAATATTGGTACAGGGCTTGCAAAGCTGGGAAAGAATGTTGTGATGATTGATACGGATATCGGCCTTCGGAATCTGGATGTAGTCATGGGTCTGGAGAACCGGATTGTATACAATCTGGTGGATGTAGTAGAAGGAAACTGCCGCATTAAGCAGGCGCTTATCAAGGACAAGCGTTATCCCAACTTAGCACTTCTTCCGTCAGCTCAGACCAGAGACAAGACGGCGGTGAACCCGGAGCAGATGGTGAAGCTGATTGACGAACTGCGGACAGAATTTGAGTACATACTGCTGGATTGTCCGGCAGGAATTGAGCAGGGCTTTAAGAATGCCATAGCTGCTGCAGACAGGGCCATTATTGTAACTACTCCGGAGGTTTCCGCTATTCGTGACGCAGACCGCATCATCGGACTTCTGGAAGCCAATGAGATCCATAAGATTGACTTGATTGTAAACAGGCTCCGGATGGATATGGTGAAACGGGGCGACATGATGTCCATTGAGGATGTGATTGATATTCTGGCCATTGATTTGATCGGTGCAGTTCCGGATGATGAGAGCATTGTTATTGCCACCAACCAGGGAGAGCCGCTGGCCGGCGATTCTTCTATGGCAGGAACTGCTTATATGAATATCTGCAAGCGTGTTCTGGGTGAGGAGGTTCCCCTGATGAATCTGGAGGTCAATAGTGGGTTCTTTGCTAAAGTTGCAAAACTGTTTAAATAATCAAAGGGGGAAAGTAGAATGGCTTTAATGGATTTTTTCCGGAAAAAAAGCTCGGGTGATGTGGCAAAAGACCGTCTGAAGCTGCTATTGATTTCAGATCGGGCAAACTGTTCCCCTGAGATTATGGAACTCATCAAGAATGATATTATTAAGGTGATTTCCAAATACATGGAGATTGACTGTGACGGATTGGATATTCAGATAACACAGACGGAGTCAGACGGACAGAACGGTCATGTGCCGGCTCTGTGCGCCAACATTCCGATTAAGGATATGAAGCACGGCTTGGAGCAGCGATAGTTAGAGGAGTATTATGTTTAAACAGTATCGGCTTAGAGATTACAGATTCAGACTTATACTTTATGTGTATGCAATCAGCATCATCGGCATTATGGTAATCGGAAGCGCCCGGAAGTCTGTACAGAGCCAGCAGATCTTAGGTCTGGCTCTGGGGACAGTTGCAATGCTTGTGATTTCTGTACTTGACTATATTTGGATTTTGAAATTTTACTGGCTGATCTATGTGTTTAATATTGCTTTGCTTGCTATGGTTAAGATTCCTTTTGTGGGCATTGAACCTTTTGGAAAAGAGGTCAACGGAGCTACCAGATGGCTGAATATCGTCGGATTTCAGTTTCAGCCCTCAGAGCTTTCCAAGCTGTTGCTGATCCTGTTTTTTTCAAGATTTTTTGAGAAATATAAGGAGCATCTGAATACCTGGAAGATTCTGATTATCACGGCAGCACTGTTCGGAATTCCGGCGGTTTTTATTGTGAAGCAGCCAGATTTGTCAACAACGATTTCAATTACTGTGATCTTCCTGATCCTTTTGTTTATCGGAGGCTTGAGCTATAAGATTATTGGTGCAGCTATTGCAGTAGGAGTTCCCGCTGTGCTTGTTTTTATCAGCCTGATTCTTCAGCCGGATCAGGAGATTTTGGATGATTATGCATTCCGTCGTATTATGGCATGGCTGGATCCTGCCAGATATGCGGATGATGCCTATCAGCAGCAAAATTCCATCATAGCCATTGGATCCGGACAGTTGGTGGGAAAAGGGCTGAATAACAACTCTGTATCTTCCGTAAAGAACGGAAGCTTTATTGCAGAGCCCCAGACGGATTTTATCTTTGCTGTGACAGGGGAAGAACTTGGATTTATTGGCTGTGCAACAATTATTTTACTATTGGCTTTAATTGTGATAGAATGTATATGGATTGGCAAACGTTCCAGAGAGTTTTCCGGAACCCTTATCTGCTGTGGGGTGGCAGGGTATATCGGATTCCAGAGCTTTGTAAATATCTGTGTGGCGACAGGGATTATGCCCAACACGGGGATTCCTCTGCCTTTCGTCAGTTACGGACTTACGTCTCTGGTCACGTTATTTATGGCAATAGGTTTTGTTTTAAATGTCGGCTTGCAGCCGAAAAAATATTAAATTGGGGGTGTTCGCATGAACATTGGATTAATTGCACATGATGCAAAAAAGAAATTGATGCAGAATTTCTGTATTGCGTACAGGGGGATTTTATGTAAACACAGTCTGTACGCCACCGGAACTACCGGAAGATTAATTGTAGAAGTGACAAATTTAAGTGTGCACAAGTATCTCGCTGGTCATCTTGGGGGAGAACAACAGCTTGCGGCACAGATTGAGCACAATCAGATTGATTTGCTGATTTTCCTTCGGGATCCTTCTGAGCCAAAGAAGCATGAGCCGGATGTGAATAATGTCATACGACTTTGTGATACCTACAATATTCCTATGGCTACGAATCTGGCCACAGCGGAATTGTTAATCAAGGCCCTGGATCGGGGTGATATGGAGTGGAGAGAGCTCTATGTATAGGCCCACAGAAATAGGTTGTCTTTTCTGCATGAATAGACTATAATATTACCATATAAAAATGAGATATTTAAATATAATAGAAACCCAAGGAGGACAAGGCTATGGTACAGTTAATCATCGGAAATAAGGGAGATGGAAAGACAAAGCATTTACTGGATAGAGTGAACAGTCAGATCAAGACAGCATCGGGAAATATCGTATATTTGGACAAGAGCACTAAGCATATGCATGAGCTTAACAATAAGGTTCGCCTGATCAACGTAAAGGATTATCCTTTAAAGAACAGTGACGAGTTTATCGGGTTTATCTGCGGAATCATTTCTCAGGACTATGATTTGGAACAGGTATATCTGGATAGTTTTTTGAAGATTGCATATCTGGAGCACAAGGATTTGACCGATGCACTGACACAGCTCAACCAGATCAGCGAGCAGTTTAAGGTAGATTTCTGCATCAGCATCTCCGTAGAGGAAAAGGATTTACCGGATTTTGCAAAAGAGCAGGTTCTTATTTCCTGTTAAGATACGATACATAAGAGAGGGGGCTGTCTGACTTGCGGCAGCCCCACATTTACTATATAATGGGAAAAGATTCATCAACAGCGCCGCAGCAGGGTTAGAAGGGGTTATATTCGTGACGGGTTCCAGAAAAAAGAATAAAAAGATTATCAAATACCGGCGCCCTATGAACATCGGCGTTGTATTTTTTGGGTTTATAGCAGTTTATCTGATTATTTGCGTATATATGTTTTTTAATTCCACTCATATTTCCGGTTATGAGGTGATAGCAGGCAATCTGGCGGCGGACTATCACTATACGGGAATTGCCCTGCGGACAGAGCAGGTTTTCCAGTCAGAAAAGCCGGGATATGTCAGCTACTACGCCAGAGAGGGCGAAAAGGTGTCAGTGAATTCTGCTGTGTATACTGTGGATGAGAGCGGCCGGATGGCTCAGCTTATGAAGGACAGCGCCGAGGATCTGAGCTTAAGTGAAGAGGATTACAGTCAGCTTCGAAGTGAGATAGCAGCTTATATGAGTAATATCTCGGACATGAACTTTTCGGAAGTCTACGATTTTAAAACAAGCATTGACGCAAGTATTCTGGATTTGATGAATCAAAATATGATTGCCCAGCTTGACAGCGCTGCTGAGAGCGGAGGGAATACCTTTGCCAGCTATAATGCGGCAGCCTCCGGAGTAGTGGAGTATTATGTGGACGGCTTTGAGAACGCTTCTCTGGAATCCCTGAGCAGCGAGTGGTTTGATGAAGAGGCGTATGAGAGAACCAACCTCCGCACAGAGGAGCTGGTAGGGCAGGGAGAGCCCGTGTATAAGCTGGTTACAGAGGAAGCATGGAGGATTGTGTTCCCCCTGGATGAAGAGATGGAGACATATCTTCTGGACAAGATTCGGGAAAACCAGCGGACTACAGAGGATGGCACTATTATTCAAAATACGACCTATATTGAGATCCGAATGGATCAGGACAAGCAGGAATTGTGGCCCTCGGTGACAGTAGAGTATCGGGAGGGTAAGGCTTACGGTGTGCTGGAGTTTATCAATTCCATGATTCGTTATGCCAATGACCGGTTCCTGACTTTTGAGATACTAAGGGATGAGACATCAGGGCTTAAGATTCCCAAGACGGCAGTGACAGAGAAGGAATTTTTTGTAATTGATAAGAATTACATTACAACCTCCGGTTCGGACAACAATATGGGTTTTATGAAGCAGACCGTTGGAGAGGATGGAAGCAGTCAGGCGCAATTTGTAAACAGTACCATTTATTATCAGGATGAAGAATACGCTTATGTGGATCCGAAAGAAGAGAATTTCGGCACTTCGGAGAAGCTGCTTCAGAACGGAGATCTGCTGATTCGGACAGATTCCGCAGAATTCTATCAGGTGGGGCAGACTGCCATGCTTAAGGGCGTTTACAATATAAATAAAGGCTATACTGTATTTCGGCAGATCCAGGTGCTCTATGAGAATGAGGAATACTGTATCGTAAAGGAGGGCACCAGCTATGGGCTGTCTGTTTACGATCATATTGTGCTGAATGCGGATACGGTAGATGAGGATGAAGTAATCTATGATTAGAGATTATAATGAAAGTTTCTCTCATTACAGGTGTGCCGAAGTGACTTTACCCTTTAGTACCGTTGCGTAGCAACTTAAGATAGGAGGGACAAAAATGGTAGTTGAAAATCTGGCGGAGGTGGAAAAAAAGATCTGCGCCGCCTGTGAACGGGCAGGACGCAGAAGAGACGAGGTAACACTGATTGCCGTGAGCAAGACAAAGCCCATTTCCATGATTGAAGAACTTCTTCCGGGTGGAACCCGAGATTTTGGAGAAAATAAAGTACAGGAGCTTTGCGAGAAATACGAACAGCTTCCGAAGGACATTCGTTGGCATCTTATCGGACACCTGCAGAGGAATAAGGTGAAATATGCAGTAGATAAAGCCTGCCTGATCCATTCCGTAGACTCCTTAAGGCTGGCGCAGGCTATCAGTGAGGAGGGAGTAAAGAGGCAGATTACCGTTCCTATTCTCATAGAAGTCAATGTGGCAGGCGAAGAAAGCAAGTTTGGCGTATCACCGGAAGAGACAGAATCACTTGTCCAAAATATTGCCAAGCTTCCTGCTGTTTCTATTCAGGGATTGATGACAATTGCCCCATTTGTGGCAGAACCGGAGGAAAATCGTACATATTTTACCAATTTAAAGAAATTATGTGTTGACATAAAAAACAAAAACATTGATAATGTATCTATGAGTGTCTTGTCTATGGGTATGACGGGAGACTATGAAGTTGCGATTGAAGAAGGCGCAACCATGATCCGCGTTGGAACGGGGATTTTTGGAGAACGCAATTATAGTTAGATTGGAGAATGCAGAATGAGTGTAATCGATAAATTCCTGGACGTCATGAAGCTAGGCGGCGATGACGACTACGATGATTATGACGACTATGATGATTTCGATGATGACTACGAAGAAGAAAAGCCGGAAAGAAAGAGCCCATTTCGACGTAAGAAGGAAGAGGTTTACGATGATTATGAGGATGAGCCGTCTTCCAGAGAGCGTACCAAGGTAACACCGATTCGTCAGACACCGAGAAAGCAGGGGAAGGGTATGGAAGTATGCGTAATTAAACCCACAAGTTTTGATG
Source organism: Clostridia bacterium (assembly GCA_910574255.1). Lineage (GTDB taxonomy): Bacteria > Bacillota > Clostridia > Lachnospirales > Lachnospiraceae > Laedolimicola. Next base: position 42,988 of record CAJTAK010000007.1, on the reverse strand, counting down.
ATTGCCGGGAGATTGGCGAGACACTTCTCAGCAACCGCACAGTGGTATTGAATTTTGAAGGTTTGGATGTGGATGTGGCCCAGCGGATCATAGATTTTACATCTGGTGCCTGCTTTGCTATCGGCGGCAACCTGCAGAAGGTGTCCGGAAGCATTTTTCTGGCAACGCCCAGAAATGTAGATATTTCCGGCGACCTGCAGGATATTATCAGCGGCTCCATTGACATCCCTTCTGTGTACGGCAAGTTCTAGAGCGATGACAAAGGAAGAACAGCAATTAGAAAAACGCCTTCTGGATTTGGCAGAGACGGCTTATCAGAGGGGAATAGTGACCTATTCCGATTTCCTGAATCTAAATGAACAGAATATTTTTCACAGTATTCGGCCGAAATTATCCTATCTTAAAACAGAGAGTTTTGGCGGATACGAAACAGCGGAGCGTCAGATAGCAGCCTTTGTTCCTGATGCTCCCCTGTTTTGTTCAGAATATCCCATTGCCTGTGTGAGAATTGTGCCCCTGCAGAAGAAGTTTGCAGAAAAACTGTCTCACAGAGACTATTTGGGTTCTCTTTTGAATCTGGGACTGGATCGTGCCAAGACAGGAGATATTCTGGTGGAGGAAGAACAGGCATATTTATTTTGTCAGGATAAGCTTGCGGATTTTATCTGTGAGAATCTGACCCGTATTCGGCATACGACGGTTATGGCGCAGCAAGTGGGGAGAGAAGACTTTTCCTATGAGCCCAAGGTGCAGGAAATTATGGGTACAATAGCTTCTGTTCGGCTGGACAGCTTGCTGTCACTGGCTTTCAAAGCTTCCAGAAGCAGTCTTACCGGACAGATTGAAGGCGGGAAGGTCTTTGTAAATGGAAGGCTTACAACCTCCAACGGATATCAGCCAAAGGAAGGAGATTTGGTTTCCGTTCGGGGGATGGGGCGTTTTCGCCTTCAAGGGGTTGGAGGACATTCAAAAAAGGGAAGAAGCTATGTAACTCTTTTGAAATATATTTGAGGATTGGCACAGGGGAAGAGGAGATGAGATCCGGTGCCATGACGGGCGAGGTACAAAAATGGATGAGAAGAAAAGTGTAGTTTTGCCAGTGGAAAGAGACGGCCGGTTTTGCTATTCTATTATTTTGGAGGAAGATTTTGGACAGCTTGCCGGTGAGATGGAAAAGCTCGAGATTGCAGAACGTAAGATTTGTATTGTGACGGACAGTCAGGTAGGGCCGCTTTACAGTGAACAGGTACGGCAGGAGCTTTCCGGAGTTTGCAAAAAGGTAACGGTCTATACCATAGAAGCGGGGGAAGAATATAAGACGCTGGATACGGTAAGAGGGCTTTATGAGCACTTGATTCTGGAGCACTTTGATCGTAAGGATATGCTGGCAGCCTTAGGCGGCGGCGTAGTAGGAGACCTGACGGGGTTTACAGCGGCCACATATCTGCGGGGGATTCGTTTTGTCCAAATTCCCACCACTCTTTTGTCTCAGGTGGACAGCAGTATTGGCGGCAAGACAGGAGTGGATTTTGACAGCTATAAAAATATGGTAGGCGCTTTTCATATGCCCAGTCTGGTGTATATGAACCTTTCTGTCCTGAAGACTCTGTCTGAGCGGCAGTTTGCTTCCGGTATGGCGGAGATTTTGAAGCATGGGCTTATTCGAAATGAGGTATACTATAAGTGGCTTCTTAAGAATCAGGCAAGAATCCGGAACAGGGAATATGAAGCGCTGCTTTATATGATTGGGGAAAGCTGCAAGATTAAACGTGCTGTGGTAGAAGCAGATCCTACAGAACAAGGTGAACGTGCTCTTTTGAACTTCGGACATACGGTGGGCCATGCAGTGGAAAAGCTGAAGGACTTCCGGCTGCTTCACGGAGAATGTGTAGCAGTAGGGATTGTTGCGGCAGGGTGGATCTCCTGGCAGAGGGGATTACTGGAGCTGGAAGACCTGGAGGAGATTACAAAAGGACTTCGGACATTTTCCCTTCCTGTGAGCACTGAGGGGCTTGAGGCCGGGAAGGTGGTTGAGACCACACGTTCGGATAAAAAAATGGAGGCGGGAAGCATCAAGTTTGTTCTTCTTAGCCGGATAGGCCAGGCGTTCGTAGATCGGACAGTTACAGAGCAAGAGCTTTTGGATGCGGTTTCGTGGATTTTAGAGGATCGTTGAGATGACAAAAGGAATGAAGTATAATCTGGCAGGCATTGGAGCCGTCGGGGTGCTTACGGCCATTGATCAGTGGACAAAGCGTCTGGCAGTCCTGCATTTAAAGGGGCAGGCGCCCTTCGTGCTGTGGGAGGGTGTATTTGAACTGAATTATCTGGAAAACCGGGGAGCGGCCTTTGGCATTTTTCAGGGACAGAAGGCGGCATTTTTGATATGCACGGTTTTGATTCTGGGGCTGGTAGCCCTCTATTACTGCCGGCTTCCAAAGGGGCGGCGCTTTGCGCCCACACGCCTGGTAGGAATTTTATTAGCGGCCGGCGCTGTTGGAAATATGATTGATCGGGCTGTGAATTCTTATGTAGTCGATTTTTTATATTTTAAACTCATCGATTTTCCTGTCTTTAACGTGGCGGACTGTTATGTGACTGTGGGGGCTGCGCTGCTGGCTCTGTTGATTTTGTTCTATTATAAAGAGGAGGAACTGGAATTTTTCTCTATTAAAAAGAAGGAGAAAGAGGCAGGGGATGGAGAACAAGAGAAGCTATAAAGTGGAAGAAAGGGCAGGACTTCGCATTGACCGATATCTGGCAGAGGAACTGCCGGAGCTTTCACGGTCTTATATACAGAAGATCATAAAGGACGGAGGCGTGTCTCTGTCAGGTAAGCCTTTAAAGGCTAATTACAAAGTGAATCCAGGGGATGTGATTGAACTTGTGCTGCCGCCTGCCGTAGAGCCGGAGATACAGCCAGAGAATCTTCCCTTGGATATTTTATATGAAGATAAAGATGTGATTTTTGTAAATAAGCCGAAGGATATGGTGGTACACCCTTCGGCAGGACATACTTCCGGGACTTTGGTGAATGGGCTTCTATATCATTGCAAGGGGGAGCTTTCGGGAATCAATGGGGTTATGCGGCCGGGAATTGTCCATCGAATCGACAAGGATACTACGGGGGTTTTGATTGTGTGTAAGAATGATCTGGCTCACAATCAAATTGCGGAGCAGCTGAAGGAGCACTCTATTACCCGTCGGTATCGGGCAGTTGTGTGCGGAAATCTGAAGGCAGATGAGGGCTCGGTGGATGCGCCGGTTGGAAGGCATCCGGTGGATCGGAAGCGGATGGCTGTCGTTTCCAGAGGCGGGAAACGGGCTGTTACCCATTACCGAGTGCTGGAGCGGTTTGGCGAGTATACCTATGTGGAATGTGAACTGGAGACTGGCCGGACTCACCAGATTCGGGTGCATATGGCGAGTATTGGACATCCGCTTTTGGGGGATGAGGTTTATGGGAGAGGGAAATCTTCTTTTAGACTTCAGGGGCAGGTTTTGCATGCTATGATTTTGGGGGTTGTTCATCCTTCTACGGGGGAGTATCTGGAGGTGGAGGCGCCATTGCCGGGGTATTTTGCGGAGGTGCTGGAGAAGCTGCGGAAGGGGTGCTGAGAGGAGGACGGGCTGTCTTATTTTGCGGCAGCCCCTGAGCTTGAGGGCGGTAGTTTGGCATTTGAAGTTAGTTGGGCGGTGAGTTGCGCTTCTCTTTCATGAGGGCGCTTTTTGTTTTTAATAGGAAGTATAGAAGCCAGACAACAAGTCCAAGGACAGTGACCAAAAGGCCGGGGATGAGGCCGGGAGTGGTGTAGCGGAGTTCTATGGTATGGGATCCGGCTTCTACCGGGATGGCCATGTACATGGTGTTGGCCTGATGGACGGGGACTGGCTGGCCGTCTGTGAGGGCAGTCCAGCCTTTGGAGTAGGGGATGGACAGGCAGAGGTATTTGGGGTCGGATACGGTGATGGTTCCGGTGATTTGATTGTCGGTAAAGGTTACATTTTCCAGGTGCTCCTGACTGAGAACGGATATCTGATCGGACAAGTGTTCCAGGGGGAGGCTGATAATAGAGATGTCCTGAAAGGTGTAGATTCCCCGGTAGGGCAGGGTTATGGTGATGGTATGCTGGCCTTCCTGCGAATACCCCATGTTGAGCAGAAAGTCGGAACGGTCATAGGAGCTTTCTGTCAGACTGTTGTAATAGCAGAAGGTGGTTTTCAGCACTTCGGAGGTGCAGGTAACAGGAAATCGGGCAATGTCTGGAGCATAGAAGTGGTCAGATTTTTTTTGGCGCTGCTCGTAGGTGTTGAGGGCGGAGCGCTCTTCCTCAAAGAACTGAGCAGTGGGCTCCTGAGTATAGATCTCCCATTCGCTTAAGCTACGGGCTTCCATTCCACTCAGAAGAAGATAGGTTTCACTTTCGGGAATGCTTTCAAAGGTGAGGGTCAGTTCGGCGCCGTCTGTCATGGCATAGTAGATGCCATCCTGTTCCCAAATATCGGAGCTGCAGGAGATCGCCAGCGGGGCACTCTGTTCTTCGAAGGTTAATTGAGCGGCAGGAGTACCAGCCGGCAGGGAATCACATACAACGCCCTGAAGCAGCGCCTGCTGACGCTGCAGATAGGAGAGGTTTTTGTAGGTATCCAGGGAGATCAGATTTGCAGTGGTGTAGCCAAAGGGCAGGTAGTCTTTGGTTTCGGAGACATAGTAAAGGTCTTCCTGATAATCAAAGAGACGGAGATCCTCAAAGGGGTAGGGCAGGTATTTGTTGGGATCATACTGAACATACCAGCGGACACCTGCCAAAGCATGAAGCTGTGCCCGGTTGTCCAGATTGTCATATTTAAAAGAACGTTCCTCAAAAGGCATGGCAAGTTCATTGAAAAACTGGGTAATGGCTCCATTGGAAAGGCTCCAGTAATAATGAATGCTGTTAGCCTTTTCAATCAAGGTATCATTTCGCACGGGAACCACATCCTGCGCATATCGGCAGAACTCGTCCGGGTCAGTAAGAAAGAGATTTACCATACCAGAGGCAGAGTGGGTCAGAGAAGAGATGCCGTCCCCTTTGTCTACAAACCGGCTCAGATGATTTTCCATATTATTCTGGTAGTAAAAAATGGAATTAGCACAGATATTAATAGAAATCAGCAGAAGCAGACAGCTCTGGGCTCCATGGGGATACTTCCGCACATGGGGAAGGAGATCCGTCAGGAAAAAGAGGGTCAAAAGCACCAGGAACAGAGAGAAAAATGCATGGTCAGATCCGGAGACGGGCAACAGGAACAGAAGGGTTCCATATAACAGAAACAGCAGGAACAGCAGGCATTTTTCTTTGGAGCTGAGGGAAAAGAGCTCCGGCCAGAGAAAGGCAGTAATAAAGGCAATCAGAAAAGAATAGCCAAAATCCCAACGATTGGCAGCATAGGAGAAACCATTCAGGAAGGAACCGGCGGCGGGGATCAGCAGAAGGGCAGTCAAAACCAGAAAGCCTATTTTTAGAGAGAGGAAGCGTTTTCTCTTTAAAAATAGGAGGAAGACGCAGAGCAGGGCAGGTGCGGCGAAGCACAGGTAAGTCCAATAAGAGGAAAAGGAGAGGGAAATGAACTGGTCAAAAAGCTGATCATAGTAATCCCATCCATAAATGGGGGAGTAAGTAAGGCTTGTATCGGAACGTGCGTCAGAGAAAAACTGCAGCAAAACAGGCAGCAAAATAACAGCAGAAATGGCAGTTCCTGTGAGGGAAAAGAATAAAGTCCGTCCCAGACAGCTGCCGAGATCTTTTTTCCAGTTTAAGTGTTTCATGGTGCAAAAACGGATAATAAAGTAAATAACGGTTAAAATCACCAGCATATAAAAGAAATAAAAATTACTCAGAGAGGAGAGGGCTGCCATTGCAATGAGCAGATGTCCTTTTTCCTTATGAAGTACTCGTTCCACTCCTATAAGAAGCAGAGGAAGATAGATCATGGGATTGATAAAATAGGGATGTATAGGGGAAAGAACAATCCCATAACCAGAAAACACATAAATCAGACTTCCGGCAAGAGCGGCCATACCCTCCCGCTTCATTCGAAAACAGTAGCAGGAAAAAGCAATGCCGGCAAGATACAGGCGCAGCACAGCCAGAAACCCATACATACCCTCCAAAAAACGGACAGGTGCCAGCAGGGCCAGAAGATTTAGAGGATCGCCGATGACATAATAGTGCAGAGTTGTTAAAATATCAGACCCATAGCCAATGGCAGAATCCCATAGGGGAATGGAAAGCCGATGTTCCGCAATAAGTGTGCGCAGAATGGAAAGTATCCAGCTGCGGAAATAGATCAGGGAATTAAAGTGCTGAGTCAGTCCATCCGGCTTCCAGATGAGAGACTTTCCGTTTTGCACAAAAGGTAAAAATACGACAGCAGATAATAGAAGAAACAGTAAGGTGTAGCAAAGAAAATAAAAACACCTGCCGGCGGTATTCAATCGGGAGAATAAAGGCTTCATAACAGTTCCTTTCAGCATTTTTTAGATTGCGTGTTACATATGAAAGAAAGCGCATCATATGCTTGAGCATTTATGGTATTATTATATAGGATGAAAAAGGAAAAGTCTATTAACTTTTTGCTTGCTATTTTTAGAAACATGTGATACAATAATTTTCGTTGCAGAGCTTATACAAAAAAGCCGGCGTGTCGGAATGGCAGACGAGGCAGACTCAAAATCTGTTGTGGGCAACCACGTGCGGGTTCAAGTCCCGCTGCCGGCAGGAAAGAAAATTGCTGAAATGCTTGATTTTACGAGTGTTTTCGGCAATTTTTTATTTTATTAATCTGATTGCCCTTGATTCCCTAAACTTAAGAAAGGAGATCTTGCATGTCCTCATTTTTAATTGTAAAAAAAATTACACAAGCACATTTACGAGACTTTATATCAATATGTTCATGTAGCTATTTTTATTTATCTGCATATTTTATCCATGTTTAACATATACTACTAGTAATATGAAAAAGCAGGAGGACAAACATATGGCAAGGCCAAGAACAAGAGCTAGAAAAACCTATGAAGAATTGCTGACTGAAAATGCGGAGAAGCTGAAAAAGCATACGGAGGCTGTTTCCTTGCTTCAAAAGGAGAGAGAAGATCTTCTGAAAGCAAAACGGGACGAGGAAATGCAGGAACTTTATGCGTACATGCAGGAAAATGAACTTTCCGCAGAGGATGTAATTGCCAGTCTGCAGAATCAGGCTCCAAGAGAAGAGGAACTGGCAGCCTCGTAATGTAGAATTTACACAGTTGGGAATTCCCTATAAGCCCTAAAAGGCTTCCCGAAACTCACTAGGCGTCATATCCGTGAATTTTTTAAAGGAACGGCTGTAGGCAAGTGTATTTTTGAAGCCGACCTCTATTGCAATTGCATGAATAGACAGCTTAGAATAGGTAAGATACTCTTTGGATTTGTTAACCCTGTATTCAGTCAAGTACTGATACAGGGTTTTTCCCGTATGCGCCTTAAAAATCTTACAAAAATAGAACTTGGAAAAGTTCACCTTCTGACAGATAATATCTACGGACAGCTCATCTTTGTAGTGATCGTCAATATATTTAAGGGCAGTATTCACAATGGTCTGCTGCACAGGGGTCAAAAGCCTTGCTTCCTCTATCTCATGGGTTACAATCAGAAGCTCATGAATAATCTGGTGCAGCAGATAGCAGGCTTCCATTTGGACATAAAGATCCTTTGTATAGTTATAGGAACACAGGGTGGTAAAATGGGAGCAGATATTGTGGAGGGGCGTAATGGGAATAACCCCCTTTTTCCCCCGTATCATGTTATAGTAGAGCTTGGCATGACTCCCGGAAAAAAGTACATAGAAGTATTTCCATTCCGGCGTGGCTTTGGAGAAGCGCAGCCTTGTGTTGCAGTTGGAGATGATAATATGCTCCGGATGGACATACTGGATCTCTTTGTATTTGGTATACTGGGCAACGCCTTCTAAAACGTAAAAAATAATGAACTCGGCATAGTTGGCATCACAGCTCAGATCCCTTTCGTTGGAAAAACCGCACTTTAATACTTGAAAGGGGAGGCTTACGGATTTATCCGGTAGAAGATTTGACTTGTGGATATATTTGGGAGGATATTCCTTTTGTGGTAATTTCATACGAATTTCCTTTCTTTTTTGGGGACGATTGTTTGAAATGACAAATAATTAACGAATTTTTCTCTAATATAGCACAAAAATGCCAGAAAAGCAATATGTGATACCTAAAAAACAATATTTGATATTGAATATTAGCGTATTTTAGGGTTAGCTAGTAATATGAAGACCAAGCAAGGAAGGAGAAGATAGGGTGAACGAGCAAAATTACATTCTCGAACTGAAGGATGTGGTCAAGACCTTTGGTGGCGTCACCGCCCTGGCAGGCGTGCAGTTTCAACTGAAGAAAGGTGAAATTCATGCACTGATGGGTGAGAACGGCGCAGGAAAATCCACCTTCATCAAAGTTATCACAGGCGTTCATCAGCCGGACAGCGGAATCATGCTGTTAGAGGGAGAACGGATTACACCCCGGAACACCATGGATTCGGCAAAGCTGGGTATCGCAGCTATTTATCAGCACGTAACGGCATTCCCGGATCTGTCTGTGACTGAAAATATTTTCATGGGGCAGGAGATTAAGAACAAGCTGGGCATGTATGACTGGCGTCAGATGAACCAGCGGGCAAAGGAACTGATTGAGCCTTTGAGCAAGGAGATCGACGTAACAAAGCCCATGGGTTCCTTAAGTGTTGCGGCTCAGCAGCTTGTGGAGATTGCAAAAGCGCTCTCCAGAGATGCGAGAATCCTGATTATGGATGAGCCCACGGCGTCCCTGACAGCAAATGAGTGCGAGGAGCTTTATACCATTGCGGAGCGGTTGCGCAATGAGGGCGTTTCCATTATTCTGATTTCTCACCGTTTTGAGGATATGTACCGGCTGGCTACCCGGGTGACCGTGTTCCGGGATGCGCAGTACATAGGCTGCTGGGATGTGGATAAGATTTCCAACCAGAAGCTCATAGGGGCCATGGTAGGACGTGAGCTGGATCAGATGTATCCGGAAAAGACGGCCAAGATCGGCGAGACCGTATTGAAGGTAGAGAATATTTCCAAAGAAGGCTACTTCAAGAATATTTCCTTTGAGGTGAAAAAGGGAGAGATTCTTGCACTTACCGGGCTGGTAGGCGCAGGGCGTACGGAGGTATGCCAGACCATCTTCGGAATTATGAATCCGGACAGCGGACGGATTGTTTTAGAGGGAAAAGAGGTTAAAATAAAGACTCCGGTAGAGGCCTTTGAATATGGCATCGGGCTGCTTCCGGAGAACCGGCAGACCCAGGGACTTATCAATGAGCTTCCTATCTATCAGAACGTATCCTCAGCGGATATGAAGCAGTTTGCCAAGGCAAGCATGCTGGATGAGAAAGCGGAGATTCAAAAAGCCATCGAGCTTTGCCAGAAGATTTCTCTGAAAGCGAAGGACATCAGTGCACCGCCTTCTTCACTGTCAGGCGGTAATCAGCAGAAGGTTGTATTTGCCAAGCTTCTGAACTGCTCCTTAAAGGTGCTGATTCTTGACGAGCCTACCAAGGGTATTGACGTGGGCGCAAAGTATTCGATCTATGAGATTATGAATGAGCTGGCGGCAAACGGCTATGCAATCATTATGGTTTCCTCGGAGATGCCGGAGGTTCTGGGCATGGCGGATCGGATCGTGGTTATGAAGTCCGGGCATGTAACCGGTGAGTTTGATAATAAAGAGGTATCTCAGGAAATGATTATGGCGGCATCGTTAGGTGAGCAGAGGAAGGAGGCCAGGGCATGAAGAAGCTATTCGGATATCGAAATATCGGCCTTGTATTCGGCCTGATCGGACTTTTGGTGCTGGCGGCAATTATTACACCGTCCATGTTAACGGTAAATGCACTGATTTCCATGCTGAGGAACAATGCGGTTTACGTATTCCTGGCAGTGGGAATGATGATTGTGCTTGTGACGGGAGGCATTGACCTGTCTGTGGGCTCCATTCTGGGTCTTTCCGGCGTGGTATGTACTTCCCTAATGAGCAGCCACATGGAGATTCCTTCGGTTGTGTGGGTACTGCTGAGCCTTGTGATTGGAATTATCTGCGGGGCATTTAACGGTTTTATAGTGGGCTACTTAAAAGTGGTTCCTATGATAGCGACACTTGGCACTATGTATATATACAGAGGCTTTGCCTTTTTGCTCAGTGGCGGCAACTGGTGGTTCCCCCATCAGATTTCCGAGTCTTACCAGGCATGGGCGGCAAAGAGTATTGCGGGAGTGCCGGCGATTCTCTGGATTTCGGCTTTTGTCTTTATTGTGGCGGCCTGGTATCTGAACTACCGGACGACCGGACGCCGGATTTATGCAATCGGTACGAATGTGGAATCCGCAAAGGTTGCAGGTATCAAGGAAGCAAGGATACGCTTTCTGGCATTTGTTATCTGCGGTGCGCTGGCAGGCCTTTCCGGAATGCTTTACACGGCAAACTATGCCATGTGTACATACAGTAACGGCGACGGCTATGAGCTGCAGGCGATTGCCATCTGCATCCTGGGCGGTGTCAGCATTACGGGCGGCCGTGGAACAGTGGACGGTGTTCTCATTGGCTGGCTGATGATGAGTGTGATTACCCAGTTTATCAGTCTGCTTCCGGGTCTGTCCGTATGGCAGAAAGCATTGCAGGGAGCTATCATTATAGCAGCCGTATTCCTGAATATTGCCATGACACGTTCTGCTGAGAAGCGTGTCATGAAAGAAAGGGGGGCACTGCTCTGATGGCTGAGAATAAAGCAACAGTTAGGGATCTGACTGTAAAAGAGGGTTTTCAACTGAGTAAGTTCCTGGTAAAATGGGAAATGATTCTGATTTACATACTGATTCTCATTAACCTGATTCTGGCAGCAGCAAGACCGGCACTGTATTTTAACATCGGCACCATTCAGTCTATTATTCAGTCGGGGCTGGATCTCTCTCCCATGGTAATGGGTATGGTGTTTGTGCTGATGCTGGGAGATATTGATGTATCCATTGCGTCTAATATGGTTCTCTCAGGAATGACTACGGGACTTCTGTACCAGAACGGAGCGCCGGCGATTGTAGCAGTACTGGCAGGTGTTCTTACGGGAGCGGTCTGCGGAGCCTTTAATGGTTTTCTGGTTGGATATATTAAGATGCCTGCGGTTATTGTAACCATTTCCACTTCCATGCTTTTCCGGGGAATTGTAGAGATTATTTTGGATGTAAATTCACTGAAGAACTTTCCGGCTTTCTACAATGCCATTGGCTGGAGAAACTGGGGAATCTTCCCTATTTGTATGGTGCTGTATATTATTATTACGATAATTTTCTACTTTATTCTGCATCGATCCACCTTTGGGCGGAAGCTGTATATTGTAGGAAACAATCCTGTTACGGCGGCTTATTCCGGCATTCGTGTGGAGCGTGTAAAGCTGGTTGTCTTCATTCTCATGGGAGTGATGGCAGGTATTGGTTCCATTTTCTTTGTAGGACGTATGGGCGGCGGACTTTCCTCCTCCATGGGTACGGGATATGAGATGGATACGATTGCAATCTGTGTATTGGGCGGTGTGTCTACCAATGGCGGAAAGGGCAAGGTCTATGGTCCCTTTATCTCTACCTTTATTATGGCATTCCTGCTGTATACGCTGGGTCTCATTGGCGTGGATGCCAATACCCGTAAGATTGTAACGGGTATCGTTCTGCTGATTGCGGTACTCATTCCAAGTGTGAATCGGCAGTTGATTGCAGATGTTAAGTTAAAGGTTCTGTATAAGAACAATAAGAATATTGAAGCTTTGAATGTGAAGACTGCCGCAGAGGTAAAAGAGCTTCGGGCAGAGATTGCAAAGCTTAAGAAAGACGGGGATACGGACGGAAAGATCCGTAAGCTGGAGGAGAAAATTACAACTCTCCGGACTACCTGCAAGGAGAAAACCGCACAGATGAAAGCGGAGCTTGCAGAGGATGCCCGCAGGAACAAGGAACGTTTTTCATAAGGTATATCCCAAGGGCATCCCGCAACACATACCCTTTCAGGGTGGGTAAATCAAGGTATATCCGGAGTTTAGAGCGCTCCGTATATATAGAAAGTCAAAATTAAAAGGAGGATACTTAATTATGATGAAGAAATTCTTAGCTCTGATGCTCAGTGTGAGCATGATTGCAGGACTTGCTGCCTGCGGTTCCAAAGAAACAGAAGCACCGGCAACTGATGCGCCGGCAGCAGAGGCTCCGGCTGAGGGCGGAGATGATGCAGAGGCTCCTGCACCGGCAGCTGATGGCTCCGGAAAACACATCTTTATGTTCAAGTCTACCGGTAACAGCTTTGGTGATCTGATGTATGAGGGCTACAGCGAGTACATGAGTGCACTTGGTTATGAGACTGAGTACACCAGCCCGGCTGAGACTACGGTAGCAGCTCAGGTTCAGATGCTGGATGAGCTGATTACACAGGGTGTTGCCTCTATCGTTATTTCCACCAACGGTGATACCGGATATGATGAAGTATTCCAGAAGGCAAAGGATGCCGGAATCCCCATCGTTTCCATCGACTCTGAGGCAAGCGTAAACTATCGTCTGGCACACATCAACCAGGCAGAGGTTCAGGATATCGGATCTTATCTGGTACAGGCAGCCGTTCTGATTACTCTTGGTGTAGATTATCCGGAAGATAAGACTATGGAAGAAGTAGTAGCAGAGCAGCTTGGCAGCTACTCAGGCGACGAGATCGTTCTTGGTGTTCTTTCCGCAGGTGTTGATACTCCTGTACAGAACAGCTGGATCGCGGCTATGGAAGTAGAGCTTGCAAAGGATATGTACGCAGGCAAGGTCAGCCCCGAGCTTGACAAGAAGTATGGAAATGATGACCCGACAGAGTCTACGACTCAGGCAAATGCTTTCGTAGCAGAGAATAAGGTTGACTGTATCATTTCTCCGACAACAGTTGGTATCGCAGCAGCAGGCCAGGTTCTGAAGCAGGCGAACAGCGAAATTAAGCTGACAGGTCTTGGACTTCCTTCCGAGATGCAGTCCTTCATGCCCAACAGTGCGGACGAGGATGCTTTCACTTATGTATGCCCCTACATGATGCTGTGGGATGTTATTCATCTTGGCGCTGTAGCAGGTGCTGCAATTGACGCTGCTCTGACCAATGGCTGGGCAGGAACAGACGGTGAGACCTTTACTATGGCTGCATTCCGTGACTATGCGGAAGAGGATTACAGCGTTTATACACAGGGCGACGGAACCTTTGTTCTGGCTGGTACACCGTACATCTTCTACAAGGGCAACATGGCTGAGTGGATTGACAAGCTGTAAGATTTTGTTAGACATATGAAAACTGGGGGACTGCGCCTGCAGTCCCCTGTTTTAAAAAAGGAGAAAAGTATGAGCAACACCTATTATCTGGCAGTCGATATCGGCGCTTCCAGCGGACGTCATATTCTGGGACATCTTGAGGATGGAAAGATGGTTCTGGAGGAGATCTACCGCTTTGACAATGGGATGAAGCCGAAAAATGGCCATTTGTGCTGGGATGCGGATGGTTTATTTGGAGAAATTAAGGCCGGAATGAAGCGCTGTAAGGAGCTTGGCAAGATTCCGGTGAGTATGGGTGTGGATACCTGGGCGGTAGACTATGTTCTTCTGGACAAAAACGGGGAACGTCTGGGGGATGCGGTAGGTTATCGGGATAAGCGGACAGAGGGCATGGATGATAAGGTCTATGAGATCATTTCCCCCGAAGAGCTGTATGCAAGAACAGGAATTCAAAAGCAGATTTTTAATACGATTTACCAGTTGATGGCAGTAAAGGAACAGCAGCCGGAACTGATGGATAAAGCGGAGCAGCTTTTGATGCTTCCGGATTATTTTCATTATCTGCTGACGGGAGTGGCGAAGACGGAGTATACCAATGCCACATCCGGACAGCTTGTAAGTCCTGTGACTAAGGACTGGGACTTTGAATTAATTGAACGTTTGGGTTATAAAAAGGAAATCTTCGGGCCTATCAGCCTTCCGGGTACGGTGGTAGGACCCTTAAAAAAAGAGGTGGAGGAAGAGGTTGGCTTCTCCTGTACGGTGATGCAGCCGGCCACCCACGATACGGCTTCGGCGGTTCTGGCCGTTCCCTCTACGGAGGAGGATGTGATCTATATCAGCTCAGGTACCTGGTCGCTGATGGGAACGGAACTGAAAGAAGCAGACTGCAGGGAAGATAGCCGCAGGGCAAACTTTACCAATGAGGGCGGTGTAAATTATCGCTTCCGGTTTTTGAAGAATATTATGGGGCTTTGGATGATTCAGTCTGTGCGAAAGGAACTGCCGAAGAAATACAGCTATGGGGAGCTTTGTGAGATGGCGGAGAAGGTTTCGGATTTTCCGGCGGTGATAGATGTGAATGACGGAAGCTTTCTGGCACCGGACAGCATGATTGAGGCGATTCGGGAATATTGTCGGCAGCATGGCCAGAGGGTGCCTGAGACTCCGGGAGAGCTTGCCACGGTGATTTATCAGAATTTGGCCCGCAGCTATGGGGAGACGGTTCGGGAGATTGAAGAACTGACAGGAAAGCATTATGAGAAGATTCATGTAGTGGGCGGGGGTTCCAATGCGGATTATCTCAATGAACTGACGGCCCGTTATACCGGGAAGGAAGTTGTGGCAGGACCTGGTGAGGCTACAGCTCTGGGCAATCTGGCAGCCCAGATGATTGCGGCAGGGGAGCTTCGGGACATTTGGGATGCCAGGGTGTGCATTCGGAATTCTTTTGAAGTACGTTCCTTCCGGGCGTAGAGCGGAAATGGCTTTATCTGTACAAATCAGCAGAATTCAAATAATGCATGGAGCCGTTTAAGAATATGTGGAAATGTATATGTTTAGCGGCTGGAAATGGTTCCGTATCTTATGTGTTATAGGGGTTGTGCGGAATGAAAATAGGAGAAAAATCATGGTAGATTTAACGAAATTAGTTGAAATGTCAAATAAGCATGGGAAGAATCCGGATCTGGTGCTGGCAGGCGGCGGCAATACTTCCTATAAGAAGGGCGGGGTACTCTATGTAAAATGCTCAGGAACCAGCCTGGGAACCATTACGGCAGAGGGCTTTGTGGCTATGGATATTGCCAAGCTTACGGCTCTGATGGAGAAGGACTATCCGGCTGAGGATGCGGCAAGGGAGGCGGCATTCCTTAAGGATGTGATGGATGCCCGCTGTGACGAGGACCTGAGCAAACGGCCGAGCGTGGAGGCACTGCTTCACAGCCTGTTCCCGCAGACCTTTGTGCTTCACATTCATCCGGCGCTTATTAATGGCCTGACCTGCTCCAAGGGTGCCGAAGAGCTGGCAAAGGAGATTCTGGGCTCTCAGATGATCTGGATACCCATCTGCCGTCCGGGATATACGCTTGGCAAGCTGTGCAATGAGGCTATGAAGGTTTACAGGAAGGAACATGGCCAGGAGGTACAGGTTGTGCTTCTGCAGAACCATGGTATCTTTATTGCTGCGGAGACTGTGGAAGAGATTGACCGGATTCTGGCAGATGTGATTGATAAGCTGGAGGCTTACGTTCGGACAGAGGGGAAGGATGAGCTGACAGCGAAGCTTCATGCCGTTACCGGCCGGGCAGCGGAGTTCCTGCCTATACGGGAAGCCGTTCATTTCGTCAGCAGCAAAGAGAAGGCACAGGCGCTTTTAAAGCCGTTTACACCGGATCACATTGTATACTGCGGTGCATTTCCATTGTTTGTGGGACAGGATGAGGATTTGGAGACGGCGCTGAACGCATTTAAGGAGAAGGAAGGGGATTATCCGAAGATTGTCCTTATGCAGAATGTGGGGGCCTTTGCCCTCTGCCAGAGCGAGAAGGAGATTAAGAATGCGGAGCTTCTTCTTACGGATGCTATGAAGGTGGCTTATTATGCGGAGAAATTCGGCGGAATTCTTCCTATGACGGATGAGCTGACTTACTTTATCACCCATTGGGAGGCGGAATCTTACCGGAAGAAGCAGGCATAAAAGATTTGTACTGAATCATGAACAACAGGTTTGGAAGCAGGTTCCAAACTTATTGGACAGAGATATGCTCAAGGCGTATCTCTGTTTCTGTTTATGGGAAAAGTAAGGTTGTAATTTAAAGATGGGAATGGTAGAATGTTTGAAGAAACACCCGGCGGGCAAGGTGAATTTGCCTGAAATGCAAGGAAAGGAGCCAGACTATGACTTGTAAAGAAGCGGAGCAGATGGTAATGCCATATATCAATAAGGAGCTGACGGACAAGGAATTGAGCGCTTTTCTGGCCCATGTCCATACATGTCAGGACTGCTATGAAGAGCTGGAGATCTATTATACTATCTACACAGGCCTTGCGCAGCTTGAGGAGGGCGGAGAGGATCAGAATATGCATAAGCTTTTGGAAGAGTCCCTTTGGGCTTCTGAGATGCGTATTCGGGGGAAAAAAATCTTTGATGTGTACTATGTGCTGTCCCAGGTGCTTGCTATGGCGGCATTGACCGGAATTATGATAATGGAGATGTTAAAAATATGAGTGAAAAAATCTTACTTGTTGACGGACACAGCATAATTAATCGGGCCTTTTACGGAGTGACAAATCTGACCAACTCCCGGGGGCTTCATACGAATGCTGTTTTTGGGTTTATGAATACGCTGTTTAAAGTTCTGGAGGAGGAAAAGCCGGATTATGTGACAGTGGCCTTTGACGTAAAGGCACCTACTTTTCGCCATGAGATGTATGCGGAATATAAGGGAACAAGAAAGCCTATGCCGGAAGAACTCCATGAGCAGGTTCCGGTGTTAAAGAAGCTGCTGCATGCCATGGGGATTCTTACCATGGAAAAGGCGGGCCTGGAGGCGGACGATCTTCTGGGAACAGCCGCAAAGCGCAGTGAGAAGAAAGGCCTTAACGTGATTGTGCTTTCCGGCGATCGGGATTTGCTTCAGCTTGCCACGGAGCATATTCGAATCCGCATGCCTAAGACAAAGGGCGGCGTGACGGAGATTGAAAATTACAATACCCAGGACGTAATTGACCGTTATCAGATAACGCCTTTGCAGATTATCGAATTGAAAGCGCTTATGGGCGATTCTTCTGACAATATCCCCGGTGTTCCGGGCATTGGGGAGAAGACGGCCACCAATCTCATTGTAAAGTATGGAAGTATTGAGAATGCATATGCCCATGTGGATGAGATTACTCCCAACCGGGCAAAAGAGGCATTGAGGAACCATTACGATATGGCTCAGATGAGCAAGGCTCTAGCAACCATCAACATTGACTGTGACTACGATTATGACTGGGAAGCGGCACGCCTTGGAGACATTTACACAAAAGAAGCCTATGAGATCATTAAGGAACTGGAGTTTAAAAATATGCTGTCCCGTTTCTCTGTGGAGGCTCTCGCTAATGAGGCTGTCGAAAAGAGCTTTCGGACAGTTACGGATCTGGGAGAGGCGGAAAATCTGTTTGAGAAGGCAGAAAAGCAGGAGCGTCTGGCCTTTGAATTGATCCGGGAGGGCAAGGAGGTACTTGCGCTTTCTCTGGCTTTGTCAGCACAGGAGGTATATATTTTCCCGGTTCAGGGCTTTCTAACAGAAGGCTTTCTTACGGAACGGCTGTCCAGGGCTTTGGCAGGCGTGAAAGAAATTGTATGCTTAGGCTTAAAAGAACAGCTTAAGTTTTTGGATGTAAAGACATCCCCGGCTTTTTGGGATGTGGAGATTGGAGCTTATCTTCTGAATCCCCTGAAAGACAGCTATTCCAGTGAAGAGCTGGCTGGGGAATATCTGGGACTTTCGGTGCCTTCAAGAGCAGAGCTTTTTGGGAAACAGAAGCTTTCTGAAGTTCTGGAGGAAAAGCCGGAGGAATTTCGGATTTATGCAGGTTATTTGAGCTATGTACTTTATGAGGTCTTGTCTCCCATACGGGCACGAATCAGGGAAGAGGGTATGGAAGAGCTTTATGAGAACATGGAGATGCCGTTGGTGTTTACCCTCTTTTCCATGGAGCGTGCAGGCGTACAGGTGGAGGCTAAGGAGCTTAAGACCTACGGCGATGCATTGGCTGTTCGAATAGGGGAGTTGGAAAAAGAGATCTACCAGGAGGCAGGGGAGGAATTTAATATCAATTCTCCCAAGCAGCTTGGTGTGATTTTATTTGAAAAAATGGGAATGAAGGGTGGAAAAAAGACAAAGACAGGCTATTCCACCTCGGCGGATGTTCTGGAAAAGCTGGAGCCGGAATACCCGATTGTGTCTCATATTCTGGAATACCGTCAATTGACGAAGCTTAAATCCACCTATGCGGACGGACTGGCAGTCTATATTGGAGGGGATCAGAGGATTCATACCACCTTTCAGCAGACTATCACGGCAACCGGGCGTCTGAGCAGCGTGGAGCCTAACTTGCAGAATATTCCCATCCGAATGGAATTGGGCCGGATGATTCGCAAGGTATTTGTTCCGGCGAAAGGATATACGCTGTTGGATGCGGACTATTCTCAGATTGAGCTTCGGGTGTTGGCCCATATGTCCGGGGATGAGAATCTGATTCAGGCGTATCGGGAGGCTCAGGATATTCACCGCTTGACGGCTTCCCAGGTATTTCATATTCCCTTTGATGAGGTGACGGATCTCCAGCGGCGGAATGCCAAGGCTGTGAACTTTGGAATTGTGTATGGGATCAGCTCCTTTGGCTTGTCTCAGGATCTGAGCATTACCCGAAAGGAAGCCCAGGAATATATTCAGAAATATTTTGAGACATATCCAAAGATTAAAGAGTTTTTGGACGGCTGCGTAAAGGATGCAAAGGAAAAAGGCTATGTGACCACTATGTTTGGACGCAGGCGGCAGGTGCCGGAACTTAAATCCTCCAATTTTATGCAGCGCTCCTTTGGGGAGCGGGTTGCCATGAATGCCCCTATTCAGGGAACGGCAGCGGATATTATTAAGATTGCCATGGTTCGTGTGGATCGAAAATTAAAAGAAGAGGGGCTGCGTTCCCGTCTGCTTCTCCAGGTGCATGATGAGCTTCTGGTGGAGACTCATTTGGATGAAATCGAGCAGGTGAAAAGGATTCTCTCGGAGGAAATGCATGGGGCGGCCAGGCTTTCGGTTCCTTTAGAGATTGATATGAAGCAGGGAGGAAACTGGTACGAGGCTCATTAGAAATATGGAACTGCGGAACTGGAATAGAATATGCGGGTAATAGGGATTACAGGAGGCGTCGGCGCAGGGAAAAGCCGGCTGCTGTCCTTCTTGGAAGAAGCTTATAAGGCTCAAGTGTTTCAGGCGGATCAGGCAGGCCATCAGGTGATGGAGCCGGGGACGGATGCCTACGGACTGATTGTAGAATATTTTGGAAAAGGAATTCTCGCCGTGGACGGACGGATTGACCGACAGGCGCTGGGAGCCCAGGTCTTTTCTGATGAAAAAAAGCGAAAATATCTTAACGGGATCATCCACCCGGCGGTAAAGGCGCTGGCCCGAAAGGAAATTGCAAAGGCCCGCAGTGAGGGCGGAATCCGGTTGTTTATTATAGAAGCGGCATTGCTGATAGAAGATCATTATGAGGAAATCTGCGATGAACTGTGGTATGTGTATGCGGACGAGGCAGTTCGACGAGAGCGCCTTCGGGTCTCCCGCAGCTACACGGATGAAAAGACTACGGCAGTGTTTGAAAGCCAGCTTGCAGATGAGGAATTTCGGAAACACTGTCAGGTGGTCATTGACAACAGTGGAACGATTGAAGCAGCTTGCGAGCAGATACGGGTTCTTTTGCAAAAGAAAATATGAGGAGACGGTTGTAATGCTTTCCCACAAAAAACCTGACAGCGTAATCAACGTAAAAGCGGAGTTTTTCCTGCTGAAGCTATTTTCCTGGGAAGGACTGCATAATCCAGATTTTAACCCCCTCGAATTCGAGGGGGACATGAGAGATGCGGCAACATTGAACCAATTATTAGTACTTGCGAATTTAGAAAGTTATAATGCTGTTTTGATTAGTCAGAGAAAGAATCAAAAAGAACGAATGGAATTGCTTCGCCAATTAGCAGTACAGCAGATACAGACGTTGGTGGCCGTAAGCTTGAATAATCTGCCGAAGTTGACAGAAAATCACAATTCTAAGAAATGAATTGTGTAATAATACAATAAGAAGATGGAGACAAAAATGAGAGGAAAAACAATACGACAATTTCTAATAATACCATTGAGAAGACGGCTTGCTTATGGAAGATTGACAAGAAAGGCAAAATGACGTATCTTTAGAAGGAAAAACGGGGAGGGAAAGACAAATGCACATCAGAAAAAAATTGTATGTAAGTATTCTGTTAACAGGACTGTTTCTTTTAACCGGCTGTTCTTTCGGAAAAAAGACTGTGCTGACCTATGACGGTACTTTCGAACTGGAACTGGGAAAAACAAAGGTAGGAGCCGCCATGGAAGAGGGATTTACGGATCAGTACTCTTACAGTGCCAAATCACGGATTGACAGCAATTCATGGGAGAATTTTTATGCCATGAAAGGTGATGTTACTTACGGAACCATGTATGCTGCCAATAAGAGTTCCAAGGAAATTGATTTTGAAGAGGGAAAAGTATTTCGGGTAGTGATTGATTATGAGGATCCCGATTACGACACCGGGGAGATTCTGATCAATGGCGTAAATTATGAAGGATATACAAGAGATCAGATCAAAGAAGCCATGAGCGGAGCCAAGATGACGCTGGATCATGAAACATATCTGGACTTTGAAGATGGGAAATTTGAGTATACGTTCCAGTTTGACGAGGGTTCGGAGACTGTGAGCAGTATCAGCATTGATGACGGAACGGATTGGGAACTGGTCATAAACTAAGAAAGGCATGGCTGATATCTTGGCAAATATCCGCTGAAGGCCGGGAAAAAGGATATTTCGGAAAAGGAGAACAAAAGAGATGAGAATGTGCAGTATCGCCAGCGGAAGCAGCGGCAACTGTATCTATATCGGTTCCGAGAATAATCATATACTGATTGACGCCGGAATCAGCGGTAAGCGTGTGGAGGCGGGGTTAAAGGAGCTTGATCTTAAGGGAAATGATGTGAATGGAATCCTGATTACCCATGAGCATTCCGATCACATCAAAGGGCTTGGCGTACTGGCACGTAAGTATGAGATTCCTATTTATACTACACCGGGAACAGCGGCGGCTATTCGAGGTATGGACGGGCTTGGAAAGATAAATGAGGAGCTGTTTGTGGAGATACAGGCAGATATGCCTTTTGATATTGGAGATCTGAAGATCTCGCCTTTTTCTATTTCTCATGATGCGGCAGAGCCGGTGGCTTATCGCATAACATGCGGCAACAGATCGGCAGCCGTGGCTACGGATTTGGGTGTTTATTCGGATTACACGGTGGAGTGCCTGAAAGAGCTGGATGTATTATTGCTGGAGGCGAATCATGACATTCATATGCTGGAGGTAGGGGGATATCCCTATTATCTGAAACGCCGGATTGCCGGAGAGCGAGGGCATCTGTCCAATGAATCCGCAGGAAAGCTTCTCTGCCAGGTGCTTCATGACAATATGAAGGCAGTGCTTCTGGGTCATTTGAGTAAGGAGAATAATTATGCGGAGCTGGCAAGGGAGACGGTGAAGCTGGAGGTTCAGCTTGGGGATACGCCTTATGAGCCGGGAGATTTTCCCATCAGTGTGGCAAGCCGGGACGAGATCTCTCCATGTATCCGGATATAAGGAATACATAATGAAATAAAAAAGTAGTACCTCATACAGTGCCAAAGAGAATTGCAGAAGTAGGTTTTAGCGGCTGAAAATCCTTCTAACATAAAGGGCGCTGTGAGGGGCATTATCTTGTGAATAGGAGGAGCAATATATTATGAAAAGAACAATTATTACCGTAGTGGGAAAGGATACCGTAGGAATCATTGCAAAGGTATGTACTTATCTAGCCGGAAACGGCGTAAACATTCTGGACATTTCTCAGACGATCGTTCAGGGCTTTTTCAATATGATGATGGTGGTAGATACGGGAAAAGTAAAGTCCTTTGAAAATCTTTCATCTGAGCTTGAGCAGATTGGCGAAGAGATTGGCGTGGTGATTAAGTGCCAGCATGAGGAAATTTTTGACCGGATGCACCGGATCTAAACTGTCTAGGGGGAAATGCATTTATGATTAATTTATATGAGGTAAGAGAAACCAATCAGATGATTGAGCAGGACAACCTGGACGTGCGTACCATTACCTTAGGTATCAGCCTTCTGGACTGCATTGATGCGGATCTTAAAAAGCTCAATCAGAAGATATATGAAAAAATAACCACGGCAGCAAAGGATTTGGCAGCAACGGGAAAAGCCATTGAGCGGGATTTCGGGATTCCTATTGTAAATAAGCGGATCTCAGTGACACCCATTGCCCTTATCGGGGAGGCAGCCTGCCATTGTCCGGAGGATTACGTGACCATAGCCGAGACTCTGGATCGGGCGGCAAAGCAGGTGGGCGTTAACTTTATCGGAGGATATTCCGCTCTGGTATCTAAGGGAATGACTAAGGGAGAAGAAAATCTCATCCGTTCCATACCGGAGGCTTTATCCAGGACAGATCGGGTCTGCAGCTCTGTCAATGTGGGCTCTACCAAATGCGGAATCAATATGGACGCAGTGCGCCTGATGGGAGAAATGATTCTTAAGACGGCAGAAAACACGAAAGAGCAGGACTCCCTTGGGTGCGCTAAGCTGGTAGTATTCTGCAATGCGCCGGATGACAACCCCTTTATGGCGGGGGCTTTCCATGGAGTTACGGAGGCTGATGCAATCATCAATGTAGGTGTCAGCGGTCCCGGCGTGGTGAAGCACGCTCTTGAGAAGGTTCGTGGTGAGAACTTTGAGGTTCTCTGTGAAACCATTAAGAAAACAGCCTTTAAGGTCACACGGGTAGGACAGCTTGTGGCTCAGGAAGCATCCGCAAGATTGGGGATTCCTTTTGGCATTTTGGATTTGTCTTTAGCGCCGACACCGGCAATTGGCGACAGTGTGGCAGAGATTCTGGAGGAAATTGGCCTGGAACGGTGTGGTGCACCGGGAACTACGGCAGCTTTGGCCCTTCTCAATGATCAGGTGAAAAAGGGCGGTGTCATGGCATCCTCCTATGTGGGGGGATTGAGCGGAGCATTTATTCCGGTCAGTGAGGATCAGGGAATGATTGACGCTGTGCAGGCGGGGGCTTTGACTCTGGAAAAGCTGGAAGCCATGACCTGTGTCTGCTCAGTAGGTTTGGATATGATCGCCATTCCGGGAGATACAAAAGCCACCACTATTTCCGGAATTATTGCGGATGAAATGGCTATTGGCATGGTGAATCAGAAGACTACGGCCGTGCGGCTGATTCCCGTAATCGGGAAGGATGTAGGGGAAATGGTGGAGTTTGGCGGGCTGCTGGGATATGCGCCGATTATGCCTGTAAATCGTTTTTCCTGCGATGCTTTTGTAGGCCGCAGGGGACGGATACCGGCACCGATTCATTCATTTAAGAATTAGGAGAGAGATGATTTGTTTTTTGGCAGGGATTCCTGTGAACGAGGATGAAAAGAGGCGCTTATGGAAGGATGACAGGAGTCCTCGTATATTCATGGACAAAGCGGGTACCATGCTGGCAGACTTTTGCGGATTCATAAATATGGGAAGCTTGTACATCCTTTTCAAAAAGAGCATACTGAATCGGAGTGAGCAAAGAAGAAGCGTCCGCCGCTTTTACAAGAAGGGGTGAGGCGCTTTTTTCTTTAACAGCAGCTAAAAGAGGGCCTGCGCTTTTACGAAAGCCCAGGGGCTTAAGGTAGGCGGGCCAGTTTTCTTTCTTTAACAGCTCCAGATCCTTTTGACAGAGATCAAGAAGAATATGACAGAGAGCACGGGTAATGCGGCTGTGGGTCAGTTCCTTTGTTTTTAAAAGATCGGCATAGGCAGAAATACGAGAAAATTTATATTTGCAATTTTCCATGCGGGCAGCCAAATCTGAAGAAATATCCTGGAAAGCAGCCAGCTCCTTACGGGTTAGGTTCAGCAGCCGGTAGAACAGGATGGAAGAAAAATCGTCAAAGGCAATGGGAGGGCAGCTTTCCAAAGCCTTTTTTAAGACAGTGAAGGCAGTGGAGGGGATCTGAGCCTGTACGGATTCGGACAGACCTTCCCTGCTAATAGCTTTTCGGATAGCGGAGGCGGAGGCAAAATCGGTATTCATAGACAGATCATGATATCCGGAGGAAGCCCGGGGAAGAGTTATGGGACGGATTTGACTGTGACGGCCAAGGAGAGCCCTGCAGTATTCAATCCCCAGAATGTTGTTGGGATGCTGTAAAAGCTCTGATTCCTGGCGGCAGTCCGCATCTTCCCGGGAGCATACACATACATGCTCCGTATAATATAGATATTCCTCAGCCGCCTTACTTCTGGCAGCAGGAAAAGAAAGTCCCTGCTTTAGGTGGAATTTAAGAAGCTCCCGATAATCCTTTGGCTCTTCCTGGAAAAGCCGGGCATAGGAGAGTATGGAGCCTAAATCTCCGGATTCGCTGCCAAAGCAGAGGGTATCGATACAGCCTAAAGAATCCAAAAGGGAGACAGCTCCATGGGCAAAGGCCTCGGCACTTCCGGTGGCATAGGGGGTTGGCAGCTCCAAAACCAGATCAGCGCCGTTTAAAAGAGCGGTTTTGGCACGGGTGTATTTATCGGTAAGGGCAGGAAGTCCCCTTTGGGTGAAGGAGCCGCTCATAACAACAACAGTATAGTCCGCACCGGATAGTTCCTTTGCTTTTTGTAAGTGATAGGCGTGGCCTTTGTGGAAAGGGTTGTATTCGGCGATGATTCCTAGGGTTTTCATGAGGATGTGCCTTTCTGCAGATATTTGCTTGGTGGTTTTTTATTTCTGCGGGCAACGAGCCAAGCGGACATGCTGGCATGTCCGTTTGGCGACTGCCGCAAGGGTCAAATACCCCGCAGCTTGCTGCGCTACAAGCTTGGTGCCTCGTCAGCTTGCTACGGGGTATTTGACTGGTATGGGGGTATTTTAGCATGGTTGAGGTGGGGAGTAAAGGGGCTGAGAATGTTTTACAACTTACATACACCGATTTGAGCAGAAGTCGGATACGGGAATCGAGATAGAGCTTCTGCAGAAATATGTATTCATCCCTATTGACATTTTTAAGGAAACACAGCAAAATAAAGGTATTACTTGAAGCGGCTTTGCGCCGGATTGCGGAGCTGGAAAAGCAGCGGGCTTAAAAGCTTACATGGAAAGCACGGGGAAAAGAGATTCTTCGTGCTTTTTCTTAAAAATTGCAACAGTATCTGCAAAACCGGAAGGAGGTGAGAGCGTGGAGAAGAGAGTGAACGGTGTAGTGGAAAAAGAGGATGAAGGGATTCGGCTGGAGCATTTTTTGAGAGGGAGAATGGGGCTGACTAAAAATGAGATCAGCCGTGCGAAGTTTCGCCGTGATGGGATCTGTGTAAATGGAGAGCGCAGGAAGGTGAATACGCTTCTTAAGACAGGGGATTTTGTGGAGGTGCTGCTTGAGACGGGGGAGGAGGTTTCTAAGAGTGTGGAAGCCTTTGACGGAGGGCTTTTGGTGCTTTATGAGGACCAGGATGTGCTGGTGGCAGACAAGCCTTCAGGACTGACGGTGCATCCGGTGGGGAGGACGGATCTGGATACCCTTGCAGGCCGCCTGGCAGCTTATCTGAGAGGAAAAGGTGAGGATTCGGTCATTCGGATCTTTGGCCGCCTGGACAAAGATACTTCCGGGGTGGTTCTGGCAGTGAAGAACCGGGGAGCGGCTGTCCGGCTGGAGCGCCAGAGGGAGCAGGGGCGGCTTTTTAAGAGCTATCTTGCCATTGTGGAGGGCGTGCCAAAGCCGGGGGAAGGGAGGATTGACAAACCTCTGGGACCTGTTCCCGGCGTGAGAAACCGCATGTGTGTGGACCCGGAGGGAAAGAGGGCAGTTACCTTTTATACCTTAATGGGGAATATGGAGTTATATAAGGGTAAGGATGATAACAGCGCATTTGCCGGATGTGGGTGTGGGGAAATAAAAAAGAGCTGTGCGCTGGTCGGCCTTCGCCTGGAGACGGGCAGAACCCATCAGATTCGTGTGCATATGGCGTCTATCGGCTGTCCGCTTCTGGGAGATCCTCTGTATGGAAACGGGAAGCTTCCAGGGATGGGACGGACGGCTCTGCATGCCCGGCAACTTCATTTTTTTCAGCCCTTTACAGGGGAAGAGCTGCAGGTGGAGGCACCTGTTCCGGAGGATATGAAGCAGTTCCTGCCTGAGGCTTTTACAAGCTTTTCGGGCATAACTTTATGATAGCTAACTTTATGATAAGGTGAGCCCTTTTTATTTCTCATTGCCATCCATCACTTTTTTGTGTTAAAATAAAAAAGTCTGTGGTTATAGGACAGAGATAACAGAAAGTAAGTATATAATAGAAAACTGTGCTTTGGAATCCTCATGCACACACCCTGCAAGTGTGCCGGGATACACAGCCTGGGAGGGCGAATCGGATAGCTTCAAGATATGTCTGAAAGCCAGGCGGCATAAAGCACAGCAAAAGAGGAACTATGGGAAAATCACTCTATATTGCGGAAAAGCCCAGTGTGGCCCAGGAATTTGCCAAGGTACTTAAACTTAGCACCTCCCGGCGGGACGGCTATCTGGAGGGAGAGGACAGCATCGTAACCTGGTGCGTAGGCCATCTGGTGACCATGAGCTATCCGGAGGTCTATGACCCCAAGTTTAAGCGGTGGAGCCTTGCCACCCTGCCGTTTCTTCCGGAAGAATTCAAATATGAAATCATCCCTTCCGTGAGCAAGCAGTTTGAGATCGTAAAGGGTCTCTTAAACCGGCCGGATGTGGAGACTATCTACGTCTGCACCGATTCCGGACGGGAGGGAGAGTACATCTACCGTCTGGTGGAGCAGATGTCCGGCGTGAAGGGGAAAAAGCGCCGCCGGGTGTGGATTGATTCCCAGACGGAGGAAGAGATCCTGCGGGGAATCCGGGAGGCAAAGGATCTTTCGGAGTATGACAATCTTTCCAGCGCCGCCTATCTTCGGGCAAAAGAAGATTATTTGATGGGAATCAACTTTTCCCGTCTGCTGACCTTAAAATACGGCGATGCCATTTCCAATTATCTGAAGGTAAACCGGACGGTGATCTCCGTGGGGCGGGTTATGACCTGCGTTCTGGGGATGGTGGTAAAGCGTGAACGTGAGATACGGGAGTTTGTGAAGACGCCCTTTTACCGGGTGGAGGAGGAATTCTCCCTAAAGGGCAGGGAGGCCAGAGGTGAGTGGCGTGCTTTAGAGGGTTCCGCCTATTTTCAGTCCCCCAAGCTTTATAAGGAAAATGGCTTTAAGAAAAAGGAAGATGCGGAGGAACTGATTTGCTTTTTAAAAGAGGAACAGCCGGTCAAGGCCACTGTTTTTTCCTTGGAACGAAAAAAGGAGAAAAAGAATCCGCCACTATTATTCAATCTGGCGGAGCTTCAAAACGAGTGCTCCCGTCTCTTTAAAATCAGTCCCGACGAGACCCTTCGGGTGGTCCAGGAGCTGTATGAGAAAAAGCTTGTGACCTATCCCAGAACAGACGCCCGTGTGCTGTCCACAGCGGCGGCCAAGGAGATTGGGAGAAATATCGGAGGGCTTCGAAATTACCAGAAGCTGTCCACCTTTGCAGGGGAGGTTCTGGCGGGGACCTCCTGGAAAAACCTTGCAAAGACCAGGTATGTGAACGATAAGCAGATTACGGATCACTATGCCATTGTTCCCACGGGCCAGGGCTATGGGGTCCTTAAAAGCCTGTCAAAGCTGTCGGAGCAGATCTATGAGCTGATTGCCCGGCGGTTCCTGGCAATCTTTTATCCGGCTGCGGAGTACCAGAAGGTGCAGCTTGTGACAGCAGTTCGAGGGGAGAAGTTTTTTTCCAGCTTTAAGATTTTGCTGTCGGAAGGGTATCTGAAGGTGATGCCGGGAAGCTCCGGGGACAGCAGTAAGAAAAAGGGCGAGGAGACAGAGGATGTCCGCTGTGATACGGAATTTCTGGAGATTTTAAAGGGGCTTAAAAAGGGCGACATGGTGGAGGTCCGAGACTTTGTTATTAAGGAAGGGGAGACATCGCCTCCCAAGCGGTACAATTCCGGCTCTATGATTCTTGCCATGGAAAATGCCGGACAGCTTATTGAGGATGAGGAGCTTCGGGCACAGATCAAGGGAAGCGGCATTGGAACCAGCGCTACCCGGGCGGAGATTCTGAAAAAGCTTGTGAATAATAAATACATAGCCTTAAATGCAAAGACCCAGATCATTACGCCGACCCTGTTGGGAGAAATGATCTATGATGTGGTCAGGGCTTCCATTTACAGTCTCTTGAATCCGGAGCTTACGGCAAGCTGGGAAAAGGGTCTGACCCAGATGGCGGAGGGCAGTATCACGGAAGAGTTTTATATGCAGAAGCTGGAGAAGTTTATTACCGATAAGACCCAGGCGGTGCTGGGAGCCGATTACCGGAGAGCCCTTAAGCCCTGCTTTGATGCGGCTTCGGGGTTTTACAAGGCTGGGAAGAAAAAATCCGGGGATAAGGCTTCCGGGCAGCAGGGGAAAGAAAAGGAGCAGAGGAATACTACAAGCTCCGGCGTTGATAGAAAATAAAAATGCTTTTGTGAAAAAAATGTATTTTTATAGGAGAGAAGATAGAAAAGAAGAAGGAGTAGAAAGATTATGAAAGAATTGGAAGTAAAAAGCATGTACACATTGACCGAGACATTGGCTGCACCGCTGCTGTCAGAGGTGACTTATCCATGGGAGGCATTGCCGAAGATTAGTGCCTTTATTCTGGAGCTTGGAGCAACCTTAAGCGAGGAAGAGTATGAGAAACAAGGAGAAAATATCTGGATTGCCCGTTCCGCAAAGGTGGCACCCACAGCATCGATTACCGGGCCTGCCATTATCGGAAAGAATGCGGAGGTACGTCACTGCGCCTTTATCCGTGGCAATGCTCTGGTAGGAGAGGGGGCTGTAGTAGGGAACTCAACGGAGCTTAAAAATGTGATTCTCTTTAACAAGGTGCAGGTGCCTCACTACAATTATGTGGGCGATTCTATTTTAGGATATAAGGCTCATATGGGAGCCGGCTCCATTACCTCTAATGTAAAGTCCGATAAGCTTCTGGTAAAGGTTCATACACCGGAAGGAGATATTGAGACGGGAATCAAGAAATTCGGAGCCATGATCGGCGATGAGGTGGAGGTTGGCTGCGGAACAGTCATGAATCCGGGAACTGTGATTGGAAGAAACAGCAATATTTATCCCCTGTCCTCCGTGCGGGGCGTTGTTCCGGCTAATTCTATCTATAAAAAGCAGGGAGAGGTAGCAGAGAAGAGGTGAGTATACCCATGAAAAAGCCGTTAACCGGAAGTGCACTCAAATGGATTGCCATTCTTACCATGCTGATTGATCATGTGGGAGCATGCCTTATTGAGGTGTTTGTAATGAATGCTCATGGCACGTCTCCTCTGGCCGGGCGGCTTACCGGAGAGCAGATTATGGCATGGTATGATTTTGACATCTATCTGCGTCTCATTGGAAGAGTTTCCTTTCCTATCTTTTGCTTTTTGCTGGTGGAAGGGGCCGTCCATACCCGGGATATGGGAAAATATATGCTTCGTCTGACATTGTTTGCCCTTTTGTCCGAGGTGCCTTTTGATCTGGCTTTTCACAATATGCTCTTTTTTACGGGGGGACAGAATGTATTTCTGACCCTTGCTATGGGGCTTTTTGCCGTGTGGATTTTGAAGGGATGGAGACAGCAGGTTTGGCGGCTTCCCCTGGGGCTTTTGCTGCCGGCTTTTGCGGCGCAGCTTTTGCTGACGGATTATGGGGCCGTGGGGGTTCTGGTGATTGTGCTTATGTATCTATTGCGGGAACGGCCATGGCTTCGGGCCGTTGTCTGTGTGTTTGTTCTTGTGGCGTTTAATTCTTTGGAGTGGCCGACGGCTTTTTCCTTTTTGCTGATTGCCCTTTACAATGGGGAGAGGGGAAGGCAGCCGAAGTACTTTTTCTATGGGTTTTATCCGGGGCATTTGCTGATGCTTTGGGCGGTTGGGCGGTTTTTGCTGGTGAATTTTGTGTGAGGACGGACGGGGGAGCCAAGATGCGGCGGCTCCGGATTTTAACAAGCAGTTCTATCAGTTCTTGAAAGAGTGAAGGGAAGATTTTCACTACCTTGACAAAAACAGGAATTTTTTGTACACTGATAGTGACTTGGACTTATATAAATTCATAATAGGTTGAATGTTTCTACCAACTACCGTAATAGTTGACTATAGGTCTCCCCCAAGGAGAGGCTGTATCATCATTGCGGTATTTTTTTACAGGAAATTATAGGTTTTGTGAAGTGTAATGCAAAGGTATGGGCCGGAAAAACGGGGGAAGAGTAAGAAAAGAAGAAAAAGCTATAAATATTTCGGAATTGGAGTAAAAACAGAAATCATCCGCTCAGTACCTGGATAGATTTACGGACATAGGCTTTTGGGGGCGGAAATACATCTGTGTTTATTGCATGCTGAACGGAAGCTTGCAGAACTGGAATGGAGGAAGATTATGAGGAACACAGACATTTGTATCATTGGAGCAGGGCCGGCCGGAATTTTCACGGCACTTGAGATGCTGAAGCAGGGAAGCAAAAAGAAAATAATTCTTGTGGAGAAGGGCAAACCGGTGGAAAAGCGGACCTGCCCCAAATCCAAGACAAAGGAGTGCGTAAACTGCAAGCCTTACTGCAACATCACCACCGGATTTTCCGGAGCCGGTGCATTTTCCGACGGAAAGCTCTCCCTAAGCTATGAGGTAGGCGGCGATCTGCCGAGGCTCATCGGAGAGGATTTTGCCCAGGAAATGATAAACTACACAGATAAAATCTATCTGGAATTCGGCGCAGACACAAAAGTAGAGGGCGTCAGCGACGAACAGGGCGTCAAGGATGTGCGCAAGCGGGCTATCCAGGCAGGCTTAAAGCTGGTAGACTGTCCCATCCGTCATCTGGGAACCGAAAAGGCCCAGGAAATCTACTACGAAATTGAACAGTATTTAATAAACCACGGCGTAGAAATCATATTTGGCTATCAGTGCAGAGACCTGATCGTAGAGCAGGACACCTGCAGGGGCGTCGTTATCGAAAAGGCGGGAACCCGTGCAGAGGAAGAAACCATTCACGCAGAGCATGTAGTAGTTGCCACCGGCCGCAAGGGTGCGGACTGGCTGGAAAAGCTCTGTGAGCAGCACAAAATTGCCCATGAGCCGGGCACCGTAGACATCGGCGTCCGTGTAGAGGTGCGCAATGAAATCATGGAGGATGTCAATAACATACTCTACGAATCCAAGCTCATCGGCTACCCCCTGCCCTTTAAAAACAAGGTCCGCACCTTCTGCCAAAACCCGGGAGGCTTTGTGAGCCAGGAAAACTACGACAACGATCTGGCAGTAGTAAACGGCCATTCCTACAAGGATTTGAAATCCAGCAACACCAACCTTGCCATCCTCTGCTCCCACAATTTTACCCATCCTTTCAATCAGCCCATTGCCTATGCAAAGAAAGTGGGAGAGCTTACAAACATGCTGGGCGACGGCAAGATTCTGGTACAGCGCTACGGGGACATTCTGGGCGGAAAGAGAACCTGGCAAAAAGAGCTGGCTCAGTCTAACGTGCGTCCCTCCCTGCCGGATGCGGTAGCAGGCGACATAACGGCAGCGATGCCTTACCGTGCCATGATAAACATCATAAACTTTATCCAGTCCGTAGATCACGTAGTTCCCGGCTTTGCAGCCAATGAGACGCTCCTTTATTCGCCGGAGCTTAAGTTCTACAGCAACCGAATCCAGATGACGCCGGACTTTACAACGAATGTAAAGGGCCTCTATTGCCTGGGCGATTCCAGCGGCTGGACAAGGGGCCTGATGATGGCTTCCATGATGGGCGTCCTCATGGGCCGAAGGCTCATATAACATCCCCAAATTTCCCTGCAGCCATCCCATACACTCCCACGAACAACCGCTGGCAATAACTCCACAGGCTATACATCCTGGCAGCAGCCACCCATACACCCCCACGAACAGCCGTCGTGAAGAATTTTTCCTTCCTGCCAGGCGTGTTAGCCCTCTGGGCGGAGCAGGGCAGGAAGGAAAAATTCTTCACGGCGGCGTCCGTTATTCCATTACCGAAAAATTCAAAAAACCACTAGACTATTTCCAGAAATTATGAGAAAATATAATCAAATGCGACAAGCCCTAGAAACCCTACGGCGGTCGCTTAAGATTTTAACTTAACTTGAAAGGAGTTTTAAAATGATTTATTCACACGAAGTTGAGAAGATGTGTCCGGTAGCACAGGGCGTAAATCATGGCGCTGCTCCGATTCCGGAAGAAGCAAAGTGGGTACAGGCAAAAGAGATCAAAGATATTTCCGGCTTGACACATGGTGTAGGCTGGTGTGCACCTCAGCAGGGAGCCTGCAAGCTGACCCTGAACGTAAAAGAGGGCATCATTCAGGAAGCGCTGGTAGAGACTCTGGGATGTTCCGGAATGACCCATTCCGCAGCCATGGCATCTGAGATTCTTCCTGGAAGAACTCTCCTTGAGGCACTGAACACTGACCTTGTCTGTGATGCAATCAATACAGCTATGAGAGAGCTGTTCCTGCAGATCGTATACGGAAGAACACAGTCCGCATTTTCTGAGGACGGACTTCCTATCGGAGCTGGTCTTGAGGACCTTGGAAAGGGTCTTAGAAGCCAGGTGGGAACCATGTATGGAACTCTGAAAAAGGGACCTCGTTACCTGGAGATGGCAGAGGGCTATGTAACCGGAATCGCTCTGGACGCAGAGGATCAGATCATTGGCTACAAGTTTGTAAATCTTGGCAAGATGACCGATTTCATCAAGAAGGGCGACGATGCCAACACAGCCTGGGAGAAGGCACAGGGACAGTATGGACGCGTAGATGACGCAGTGAAGATCATCGACCCGAGACAGGAATAAGCGAGGAGGTAGACAAAGATGGCATTATTTGAATCATATGAAAGACGAATTGATAAAATCAATGAGGTATTAGGCAGCTACGGCATCGCTTCCCTGGAAGAGGCAGAGAAGATTACAAAGGATGCGGGCCTTGACGTATACAATCAGATTAAGGGCATTCAGCCTATCTGTTTTGAGAACGCATGCTGGGCCTACACCGTAGGCGCTGCGATCGCAATCAAAAAGGGCTGCCGCAAGGCCGCAGACGCAGCAGCAGCAATCGGTGAGGGACTTCAGTCCTTCTGTATCCCCGGCTCCGTAGCAGATACCCGTAAGGTAGGCTTGGGACATGGAAACCTTGGCAAGATGCTTCTGGAGGAGGAGACCGAGTGCTTCGCATTCCTGGCAGGTCATGAATCCTTTGCGGCCGCAGAGGGCGCTATCGGTATCGCTGAGAAGGCCAACAAGGTTCGTCAGAAACCGTTGCGTGTTATCCTGAACGGTCTTGGAAAGGACGCTGCTCAGATTATCGCAAGAATCAATGGATTTACATATGTAGAGACCGAGTACGATCCTTACACCAATGAGGTAAAGGAAGTGTTCAGAAAAGCTTACTCAGAGGGACTTCGTGCAAAGGTTAATTGCTATGGCGCTAACAGCGTTCCCGAAGGCGTTGCTATCATGTGGAAGGAGAACGTAGACGTATCCATCACCGGCAACTCCACCAATCCTACACGTTTCCAGCATCCGGTAGCAGGTACCTACAAAAAGGAGAGACTGGAAGCAGGAAAGAAATACTTCTCCGTTGCATCCGGCGGTGGTACGGGACGTACTCTTCATCCGGACAACATGGCAGCAGGACCGGCTTCCTATGGTATGACCGATACGCTGGGACGTATGCACTCTGACGCTCAGTTTGCAGGTTCCTCTTCCGTACCGGCTCACGTAGAGATGATGGGTCTTATTGGCGCAGGCAATAACCCCATGGTTGGTATGACTGTGGCTGTGGCTGTTTCCATCGAGGAAGCGGCGAAGGCCGGGAAGTTCTAAGAATAGCGTATTTATGCAGCCTGGTTAGACTTGTGCGGAAGAGTGAAAAAGTATCAAAAAGACATGGTAACTAACACATAACTAACAGGTAACTAACAAATAAGGGACACGCTTGTATAGCATGCCCCTTATTTTTATTCTGTAATTTTCTGTATTTCTTGGTGCAGTTCGTCTATTACCCGGTGGGTATAAGCTTTAATGTTTCATGCGGATCTTTTCTCCAAGATGATAACGGACAGCCAAGAAAATACATATGATAGAGTAAAAGTACTTTCTCTGCTGTTTTAAAAAACATTTCCGGAGGATCGTGTCAGAGCGTAATGGGTAAAGGAATAGACTTATATTCCTATATTCCGCAGCAATTCTTCCGCTGGCACTCCATAAAGTTTGGCCAGGGCCAGAAGGTTTGAGGTGCTTGGGTCCGAGATTCCGCCTTCCCACTTGGAAACAGCCTGTCTGCTGACGCCCAAGGATTCTGCCACAAATTCCTGGGTCATCCTGCAGCGGAGCCGGTTTTCTTTCAGAAATTCACCAAGAGATTTACGGACGATACTTTTTTCCGCTCTTACTTCTTTTGAAGCGATGTACTTTTTGAGTGCCTTGACAAGCAGTATAAACAGGTAAATTAACGCTGCAGTAACAGCAAGCCAAAATATCAAAGCTAGAATCATAAAAGTTGTCATAATGTACATAAATTTCTACTCCTTCCTATTTCAGTTTTGCACTTTCCAAAGGGTATTCGGTTTCCCGGATGGATTTCTAGACTTCATTTTACCCCAAATACTTTGTTACATCCACCAACTATTGCGCAATTTTTGGTTGCCGCAGGGGTTTACTGTTGAAAACTTTTTTGATTGACCATATAATATAGAAGAAACCTATGATTGCTGAATGGATAGCAACTGTGAGATTGCCATGAACGAACGAATCAGACAGAAAAGAAAACAAGTCAGAAACAGGATTTTCATACTTTTGGGGACTATGCTTACAGTCTCTCTGATTTTTGCGGCCTGCTTCTGGGTGAAAAGCGGCCGGACGGAAGCTTTGTTTGAGGCACTTTTAGGGGAAAAGGGCAGAAGTCTCCAGGAAGGAGCAGGATTCCAGGCGGCAATGACAGCAAAAGTACAGAAGGCAAAGGCTAAAGCAGCTGCACGGGCCGAGGAGGAAGAAAGGGCATTGAAGGAAATATCCAGAGAGGTAGCCCCCTCCCTTCGCATAGAAAACACAGTGGATTTTACGGCATTAAAGGAACAGAACCGCGATGTCTATGCCTGGATTTTCATTCCGGGAACAAAAGTGGATTACCCGGTCCTGCAGCATCCTGTTCAGGATGAGTATTATCTGAACCATACCATAGATCATGTGTCCGGCCTGCCGGGAAGCATTTATTCAGAGCCCATACATCCAAAGGACTTTTCCGCTCATCAGACAATCCTTTACGGCCATAATATGAAAAATGACACCATGTTCGGAAGTCTTCATGATTATGAAAATTCCGCATTTTTTGAGGAGCAGCCCTATGTATATATTCATCTGCCGGATCGGACGCTGCTGTATCAGATATTTGCTGCAGTACAGTTTTCCGACGCATACCTTCCGGGGTTTTACGATTTTGAGGAAGAGGAAGCCTTCATGAGCTTTATTGAGGATTTGCGAAATTCTCCCGGACTTATAAGGGAAAACATGGAGGTGCCATTTGGGAGCCGCCTTCTGACCTTGTCTACCTGCATAGGAGATGCGCCAAAGAATCGATTTCTGGTAGTGGCATTGTTGGCGGGAGAGTATGAGAAAGGATCGTAACGGTTTAGAAGGCCTGCGGCAAGCAAACGGATAAATTAATGGATGACAGATTTTTCTCTTGACAAACGTGAATCCTATGTTAGCATATTAATAAAAGGGAAAATCCGGAGGTTTATATGTGTGCAAAAGACGTGAAGTACCGCAAGATTGAGGAAGATATCATAGAAGCCATCAAAGAGGGACGTCTGCGTCCGGGGGATCGGATTGACAGTGAATCTGTTTTAAAGCAGCGATACGGCGTATCCACAATCACTGTGCGGAGAGCATTTTCCGATTTGATTAGCCAGGGATATTTAAACGGAGTCCAGGGTGTGGGAACCTTTGTGGCGAAAAAGCAGATGATAAGAGCCTTGACCTCCATAAGCTTCAGCGAAGAGCTGCTGGAGCAGAAGTATGTAATTGATCTCTATGTGGACGCCATAGAGGAGATTATTGATAAGCGGATTTCAGAGGCTCTGGATATTGCACCGGAGCAGTCTGTGATTCGGGTAAAGCGTGTCCGCATGGCAAATGAAGATCCGGTAGCATACCATATTTCCTATATAGACAGCCGGATTTTGAGCCTTAAGCAGGCCCAGGAGATTTATGAACGTAAGTCTTTCTATAAAACTCTGGACTCTATTGGAAGGAAGCCTACATGGGCGGTGGAGAATTACTCGGTCCGGGATGTGACGGATGCACATATCACGGAGCTTATGGGAATACCCAAGGGCAATTCTGCATTTTTCATCAAGCGGACGGCCTACAATGACGAGGACAAGGTGGTGGAATATTCGGAAACCTATTTTCATAAAGACTGGTATTCTGTAAATGTGACGATCAAGATTTAAAATGATTTCATTTTTGTGAACAGTGATTCAGATGGACATGCTGGCAGAGCTGTCTGTCTCGGCACAGATAATAAGAATTTGCTTGAATTTAGGGCAAAGTATACAAAGGCAGAGCCTCCGATTTGGTGGTTTTGCTTTTTTTCAATTTGCCTATTGCAATTTTTTAAAACTTAATATATTATTTATTCATATAAAACAACATGTTAATATATTAAGTAAGGCGTCAAAACATTTGGAAAAATCTAATAATGACGTTTCAAAGAAATACAGTTTCATTTGTAACATAAGGAGGCAGAAATGAAAATTGTAACTTATACACAGAAGCATGAAAAAGCAGTCGTGGATTTATGGAATCGGACGCTCCATTTTGATCCGCTTACTGTAAAAAAGTTCAGGAAACAGGCATTATTTGACGAAAACTTTGATCCTTCTCTCTGCTATATTGCCCTGGAGAATGAAAAGCCTGTGGGCTTCTGCCTGGGGATGCGCAGGAAATTTCCCTATATGGAACGGGGCCTGGAGCCGGACCGGGGATGGATTGTGGTCATGTTTGTGGCAGAGGAATTTCAGAGAAAAGGGATTGGAACCGCTCTTGTGAACCGGGCAGAGGAAGACATGAAACGTGCCGGTGCGAAGAATATTACCTTAAGCGCTTACAGTCCCAGCTACTTTTTTCCGGGTGTGGATGAGGTAAATTATCCGGCAGCTGCGGCGTTTTTTAAAAAGCTTGGGTATGCTCCCGGAAAAAAGGATTACTCCATGTGCAAGGATCTTCATGGCTATCAGATGAGCCCGGAGGCCAGGGAAAGAATGGAGGCGGCTAAGAAAAAAGGCTATTGTTTTATTAATTTTACCTATGAGTATGCACTGGAGCTTCTGGAATTTAATAAGAATCAGTTTGGGGGAGGCTGGAAGCGCAATGCGCTTATAGCCATGCAGAATGGGACGGCAGAGGATTTGATTCTGCTGGTGTTAAGTCCCGAAGGAAAGATCTGCGGCTTCTGTATGCGGATGATTGACGGCAATCCCATGAGATTTGGCCCCATTGGAATTGATAAGGCTATGAGAAATGAGGGGCTTGGAAGTATTCTTCTTGACTTTGCACAGCTTGAGATGGCAAAAAGAGGAGTTTACCATATGTATTTTGTTTCTACAGATGAACCGGGGCGGCGCTACTATGAGCGGCATGGAATTCATGTGTTCCGGAGCTTTACATCCTACAAAAAGGATTTGTAGGAAAGGAGGTAGTTTAATTTATGGCAGCAATGAAACGCATTGTCAGCATCGGGGCCCATTCCCTTGACGCAGAGCTTATGGGAGGCCCCCTGATGCTGAAATATGCAAAGGAGGGCGCACACTGCACCTTTATCCATGTGACCCAGGGAAGACTGGAGGACCCGGATGCCACACAGGAGGAAAAGGATGCATATCTTAAGTCTCTGCTTGATCAGAACCAGAGAGCGGCAAAAGCACTGGGAGGAGATACCATCTGGCTGGGCTATGTTTCCAGCAGTATGCCGTCTACGGAGGAGTTTGCGGCAAGGCTTGAGAAGTATTTTGAAGAGGAACAGGTGGAACTGGTAATCACCCACTGGCGAGGCTCCATGCATCCAAGACATATCAATACCCATGATGCTGTTACAACTGCTGTGAAAGCTTTAAGAAGAAAGGGAAATCCCATCCGTCTTGTGTACGGAGAGACCTTCGAGGATCTGGTAGGCTTCCTGCCGCAGGCATATTTCGTTCTGAACGAGGAAGAGAAAGAGCAATGGTTCTCAGGGCTTAAGGAATACCAGGTATTTAACGGGGAAATCAATGATTTTCCATATATTCCATATTATACAACCAATGGAAAGGTGCGTCAGATTGAGTGCGGCAGCAGCGGTTTCACAGTGAACTATATGTATGCCAGTCTCATTGAGAATGAGCTGTGGTAAGGGCTATGAGCGGACAAAAGGTAAAAATCAGCCATCTGAATACGGAGACCAGAAATCCCAGAACTATGGAGCTGGATCTTCTGTCCCCGGGAGAAATCTTACGCATTATGAATGAGGAAGACAGACGGGCGGTGGATGCGGTAGAAAAAGCGCTGCCTCAGATTGAAAAAGCAGTTACGCGTGTGGTGCAGGCATTGAATGAGGGCGGCCGGCTCATCTATGTGGGAGCCGGAACCAGCGGAAGGATCGGCATTATGGATGCGGTGGAGTGCACGCCTACCTTTTCCACGACAGATGAGGTCCAGGCCGTAATTGCCGGTGGAAGCGGAGCTTTTATTAAGGCTGTGGAAGGAGCCGAGGATTCGGAAAGCCTGGCTGTGGAGGATTTGAAAAAGCTTGGGCTTAAAAAAGAGGATGTGGTATGTGCTATTGCAGCATCCGGAAGGACACCTTATTGTATGGGGGCCTTAAAGTACGGAGCTTTAGTGGAAGCCGGAACCATCAGCATAAGCTGCAATCCGGGAGCGGCCATTTCCGGGCTTGCCCGGATAGCCATTGAGGTAAATGCAGGGCCGGAGATTCTCACCGGTTCCACCAGGCTGAAGGCCGGAACCTGCCAGAAGCTTATCTGCAATATGATTTCCACTGCTTCTATGGTTGGGATTGGGAAGGTGTACGGCAATCTGATGGTAGATATGAAGGCGACCAATCAGAAACTTGTAGAACGGGCAAAAGGAATCGTGATGCAGAGCACAGGCTGTGATTATGAGAAGGCTGAGCAGATTTTAGAGGAAACGGGATATTCTACTAAGGAAGCCATTGTTATGATTCTCACTGGAACAGACCGGGAGACGGCTGTGGGGCTGCTGAAGAAGAATAGGGGGTTTGTGCGGAAATGTATACCCTAGTACAACGAATATTAAGTTATTGGCAGTTTGACTTGCCTATTTTCCTGATAGCACTACTCATCAAGCCTCGCCGCAGCCACTGCTGCGACTGCGTTTGTAAAGCAGCACTCTCAGAAGAATATTCTGCGTCAAACTATCCAAAACTTAATTTTCGTTGTACTGGAAACGGAACTGGAATAAAAGGAGAATGGTGATGGGAAAATTATATGTACGGGTGGACGACAGGCTGATTCATGGCCAGACCATTGTGGCATGGTGCCCGACACTCAAAATTGAGGAAATTATTGCAGTGGATGATGTCAGTGCGCAGAATCCTATGCTGAAATCTATTTTAACCATGGGAGTCCCGAAGAATTATGTGACAAACATTGTCACTACAGCAGAGGCAAATGACCTTCTGAAGGAAAAGAGCAACAAGAACCGGCTGGTCATTGTGAAAGTGCCGGAAAAACTCGGGGAGCTGGGAGAAAACATCCGGGATTGCGAACAACTGATTCTGGGAAATATGGCAAAACGGCCGGATACGGTTCACAAAGTAAGCGGAGCCACAGGCATTTTCTATCTGAGCGAGGCAGACGTAAAGCTTTTGGATGAACTTGCGGATAAGGGAATGGACATTGTGTTCCATCAGCTGCCCAATGCCTCCAAGGTGACCTGGAAGGCATTCAAAGAAACTATTTAGATAAAGGTGACCTGGAAGAATATTACGGAACTGGAATAGGAGAATGAGATATGAATATGGTTCAGATTATTTTAATAGCACTATTTGTATATCTGGGAGCAATTGGCTCCATTGTAGGCAACACCATTGGATGGTACACACTGGGAAGACCCCTTGTTGCTTCTTTTGTAGTAGGGGTTATTATGGGTGACGTGTCCACCGCCATGCTTGTGGGTGTTCCTTTACAGATTATGTATATGGGAAATGTAACTCCTGGAGGCGCTGTTGCCTGGGATTTATCCTATGCAACCTATATCGGCACAGCAGGAGCATTGGTATTCGGGAAAGGTATGGGAACCACGGAGGTTATCGGTCTGGCAGTGCTGTTTGCAGGAATCGGCGGTCTGGTGGGCGGCGTGATGTGGAATGTATCCTATGCACTTAATCTTCCTTTAAATCGTGTTGCCAATAAGTATGCAGAAGCCGGCGAGACAAAGAAAATGTACATACCAAACGTAGTATTCGGACAGCTCATTGGCTTTGCCTGCCGCTTTATACCTGCAGTAATCGTGTTAAGCTCCATGACAGCGGCTTCCGGCCAGGGAGATTTCGCAAGCATGATTCCCGGATGGGTGACTACGCTTCTTGGCGTATTCGGCGGCATGATGGCGGCTCTTGGAATGGGAATTATTCTGTCCTTCCTGTTGAAAAAGCAGTATCATTTTGCTGTTTTCCTGGTTGGTTTTATTTTGGTGACATATTTTGGACTGAGCATGATGGGTGTGGCAGTTGTGGCAGTGATAACGGCGATTCTCTATTTTACAGTCATTGACAAATTGGCAGGGAGGGAATGATTATGGCAAAGAAAATTAGTGAAAAGACCTTAAAGAAATCCTTTTGGAATTGGTTCTTCTGGAACGGCTGCTCTCAGCAGGCGGAGAGTATGCTTGGCATGGCATTCGGACAGGCTATGGCTCCGGTGGTGGATGAGCTGTATGATACAAAGGAAGAAAAGGCAGAGGCATTGAAGCGTCATGTGACCCTCTTTAATACAGAGGCACAGGTTGGCTCCATCTGCAACGGCATTGTCTGTGGTATGGAGGAGGCCAACGCTAACGGCGAGTGTACACCGGAGATCATCGGCAGTGTAAAGACTGCATTGATTGGTCCGACTTCGGCCATCGGTGATTCCCTGTGGGTGGCAACCATCATTCCGATTTTACTGACGATCTGCCTTTCTATTTCCCAGGCAAATGCTTCTGTGGCATGGGCCGGACCGGTGCTGTATATGGTGATTTATCCAATATGCACTTGCATTATCAGCTGGAAGCTGTACAAATTCGGCTATCATACCGGACTTGAGGGGATGCAGAAGTTCATGGCTAACGGAAAACTGGATATGTTGACAGACACCATGACCATTATGGGACTTATTGTAGTAGGCGCTCTGACAGCCTCCTTTGTGAGCATGTCTTTGCCGATTCAGATTGTGAAGGATGTGTATGATGTAACCACAGATACTGTTCTGGAGGCACAGGTGTTGTTCAATGCAGACAGTATGCTCAATTCCGTTTTCCCGAACATCCTGCCCCTTGGGCTGACCTTGTTTGTATACTATCTGTATGCAAAGAAAAAATGGTCTCCCATGAAACTGATGGGATTGATTCTGGTGCTGGCGGCGATACTTACAGCCATTGGATTCGCCTGCGGCGTATATGCATAAAAATATTACAGGGGCTGCTGCAAATGCTCAGCAGCGCCCCTTTTGGAAAGGATAAGTGATGACAGAGATTATTGTGATTGGACATGGAGGCTATGGCGAGGGTGTGCGCACCAATCTGGAAATGGTTACAGGGGTTCCGGAAAATATGCATTTTCTGAATTTTACAAAGGAACAGGATCGGGCGGAGCTGGAGGCTCATATGGATGAGCTGCTTGGGAGACTGGGAGAAAAAGAGGTATTGTTCTGCTGTGATCTTCCCGGTGCAACACCCTTCCAAGCAGCTGCGCTCCGTACGGCTGCCAATGCAGAGAAGTACCGTACCGTTGCAGGGCTGAATCAGATGGCTTATATGGAACTGTCCATGGACAGCAGCGGGACAGCGGCGGAGCTGGCAAAACGGGCGATGGAGACTACGAAGGAATCCGTGACAGAGTTTCCTTAAAATAAACTGTTAATAAAATATAAAGACTATAAAAAAA
The DNA here is from genome assembly GCA_910574255.1 of Clostridia bacterium. Taxonomy (GTDB): domain Bacteria; phylum Bacillota; class Clostridia; order Lachnospirales; family Lachnospiraceae; genus Laedolimicola. The sequence goes on along the minus strand of CAJTAK010000007.1, from coordinate 444 downwards.
TTGTCAAAAAAAATAAAAAAAGGTGTTGACAACCAAAAAACGGCGTGGTAATATATAAAAGCTGTCGCAGGAGACAACACAAACGAACCTTGATAACTAAACAGTGTAAAAACCTTGAAAATTCTAAAAGAGAATCATGGATAATGGTTTGACTTTGTAAAAAGAATCAAGCGATTATCATTCAAGAACAAGCTTAGAGATAAGCGACCTAAAAACAGTAAGAACGGGAAGAATAGCTAGTAGTTGTTCTGAACAAAGATCAGGCAAAGCGGAAACATCCCGACACTAGGTTCGAGAGGACCTCACCAAGTGCCGTGATGTCGGTTTTGACTAAGCTCGAAACCATCTCGCCAAGTCAAAGACTCGAACATGAGAGTTTGATCCTGGCTCAGGATGAACGCTGGCGGCGTGCTTAACACATGCAAGTCGAACGAAGCACTTAAG